>CAYNOT010000001.1:0-12528 GCA_964398945.1 uncultured Roseivirgaceae bacterium
AAATGATTTTTACATTTGACAAAAATACTGTCCGGCAGAACTAGACCACCTCACCCCACACTCAACGACCAGGATTTTGATTTTGAAGAAGGTGGCAAGGAGACCATGTTGGCGCGATTGGCAACAAAGCTCGAAAAAACCAAATTGGAATTGGAAATCTTGTTTGCGGAATTGCAACGGTATTGATTACTTAGAGGTTATGCTTATGAATAAAAAATCTATTGAAGAAAGGAATTATTAAGTAATAGTACTGCCATTAGTAGTAAACAACTGTTAATGATAATACAAAAAATTAACATCTCCGTGAAGCACTGGATATGGGTGCATTTCAAATCCGCAATCGTAAGCACGAAGGCTTGCCTACCGATATAAGGGATTAGCGCCTATCTCTTTTGCTACTTTTAAGAACCGTTCTTTTTTTGAGAACAACAATAGCTTCATTTGTCTTTCCCTTTTTGCTTGAACCCGATCTCTCTCATTGGTGTCTTAGGGTTCAACAGTTCTTTCAGGTACTCAAAGATCAGTTTAATTTCATCATCCTGGCTAACTGCCTTCCTCTCTAGTTTCTCTAATTTCAACAAGATATCCTTGTGCGTTAGCAACATCTCCCGCATCTTGGTAAAAACCCTAATGATGTGGATATTGACCAGTACAGCACGTTCACTATTTAATACACTGGATAGCATAGCAACTCCTTGTTCTGTAAAAGCCATAGGTGCATAACGTACACCACCCCAACTTGAGGTACCAATTTGGCTCCTCAAGATTTCTAACTCCCCTTTGTTCAACTCAAACATAAAATCATTTGGGAACCGGACACTATTTCTTCTTACTGCTCTTTTAAGTTGTTTGGTTTCAACCCCATATAATTCTGCTAAATCCATGTCTAGCATTACCTTCTGTCCTCTGATCAAGTATATCTTATTCATGACTACTTCATCCGGTAGTATTAACTTTTTGCTCATGTGGTAAAAATAAATTATGTTTCGATTTTACAATTCGCTTTCTCAATCTAAGGGGTGGAACTTGTTCACTTCTTCGGTCAGTCCTTCCATATCGTTTTGCTGATACGATTCTGTTGCACCAATGTAGCGATGGCCGGCCAAGTTTATAGAAATAGCGGTCACTGATCGGGTCTTCACCCTCAAACCCGTTTCGCAAGAACCGTTCAAAATTGGTTAAGGCAGGATAACAGATACAGGATGTACACCCTACACAAAAATCAGGGAGGCTTTAAGTTTTTTAGTTATATTATTTTTCTAATAAAATCATGCGAAAATGCAATACATGACAAACGATTTTCCATCAACTGAAAAAAACATCAGATTTACATACTCAAACTCATTAATCGTTTAACCAACATCAATTTCCGGCAGGGATAGTAGGGAATTATTAAATTAGTGGGTGAATAATACAACCATGAAAGACTTCAAAAAATACTTCATCATTCCCGCTGAACCTGAAATGGTTTATTTGGCACTCACAAACCCCTTGACTATTCAGTTATGGACTGGCGAAGAGGCAGTGATGAGTACGGAACCAAATTCTGAATTTTCGCTTTGGGAGGAAAACATTAGTGGCATAAACCTCGAATTTGAAACGAACAAGAAAATAGTACAGCAATGGTACTTCGGTGACCAGGAAGAAAAATCAATCGTCACCATCAAACTTCATCCAGACCCAAAAGGAACTTCAATTGAACTGCGCCATACCAACATTCCTGACGATGATTATGAGGACATTATCGAAGGATGGAATACCCTGTATTTTGGTGAATTAAGGAAGTTCTACGAGTAGCGGAGGTTGATATATGAGCGGTTTGTTTGCCATTTTAAATACTGTTAAATTTATTGCATGGCACAATTCACAATTAAAATCAATGGCAAGAAACAACAAGTTGATGTTTCACCAGATACCCCAATGCTATGGGTAATACGGGATCATTTCAATTTACCGGGAACCAAGTATGGTTGCGGCATTGCGCAATGTGGAGCCTGCACCATTCATTTGGATGGTATGGCCACCCGGTCTTGCACTATACCCATTTCAGCAATAGGCGATAAAACAATCACCACGATTGAAGGCTTGTCTGAAAAAGGTGACCACCCTGTTCAGAAGGCCTGGATCGAACACGATGTTGCCCAGTGCGGTTATTGCCAGGCTGGTCAAATTATGAGCGCCTCTGCACTGCTCAGTGAAAAACCAAATCCCACCGATTCAGAAATCGAGAATGCCATGAATGGCAACATTTGTCGCTGTGGAACTTACGTTAGAATAAAGGCTGCGATTAAAACAGCAGCCCAAAATGGATAACAATTTTACGATTCGTTTATTCACTACTTCAACAACCCCATTATGACTTTAGTCAAAACAACATTTAACAGACGATCATTTCTAAAAACCTCTGCCGCTGCCGGAGGTGGTTTAATGATTGGTTTCAATTGGTTGGTATCGTGTTCGCCCAGTGCTGAGCAACTCCTTCAGATGCCGGAAGAGTGGTTCAACATCAACGCCTTTCTAAAAATTGGCGACAACGGTATCGTTACCATCTTCTCCCCTAACCCGGAGATTGGCCAAAATGTAAAAACCGCCATGCCCATGATCGTAGCTGAAGAACTCGATGTGGATTGGAAAAATGTGATTGTTGAACAGGCACCGCTAAATACCTCCAAATATAAAAACCAGCTCGCTGGAGGCAGCCAGTCAATCCGCCAAGGGTGGCAAAGCCTTCGCATGGCAGGTGCTACTGCGAGAAAAATGCTAACAGAAGCTGCAGCAAAGCAATGGGAAGTTCCTGTTGATGAAATCACAACGGAAGCTGGAATGTTGAAACATAGTTCCGGAAAATCTGCCGACTATGGAGAAATGGCAATGGCCGCAACACAAATTGAAATTCCTGCAGAGGTTAAATTAAAAGACCCAAAAGATTTTAAAATCATTGGCGTAGCTACCAAAAATGTGGATGGCCCCAAGATCGTAAAAGGTGAACCACTCTTTGGATTGGACCATCAACATGAAGGTATGTTGATTGCCATGATCGTTCATGCACCTGCATTTGGAATGCGGCCGAAATCCGTTGATGACAGCGCAGTAAAATCCATGCCCGGCATCAAAGATGTTTTGATCATCAATTCCTATCCCGAAGGTGTTGAACGGGAATGGTCGGATACCAACGCATTCGCTGAGTTAGTAGTTGTGGTTGGCACTTCAACCTGGGAAGTAATGAAAGCGAAGAAAGCACTCAACATCGAATGGGAAACTGTTTCGCCACCAGAAAGCTCCAACGATCACAAACAAAAACTAACCGAACTCCTTGGCAAAGCCCCGGCAGAACCACGAAGAAAAGATGGTGATCCTGATAAAGCTTTTAAGCAAGCAGCAAAAGTAATCGAACAAACCTATAGTGCCCCCTTTCTGGCGCACAATACAATGGAACCGATGAACTTCTTTGCGAATGTAACAGCAGACCAAGCAGAACTTGTGGGGCCTATTCAAACCCCGGAATTTTTAAGCAAGACTGTTTCGAAAGTATTGGGACTTCCAGAGGATAAAATTTCCATCATGATGACCCGCATGGGCGGTGGTTTTGGCAGAAGGTTGTACGGAAACTTTGGCGTGGAAGCTGCGGTGATCTCGCAAAAAGTAAACGCGCCTGTAAAATTGATTTACACACGTGAAGATGATATGACAAACGGTATCTATCGGCCTGCGTATGAAGTGGGGTATCGTGCAGCGCTTGATGAGAACAATAACCTGATCGCCTTTCATGTTCGGGGCACCGGAATTCACGGCAGCCCTGTTTTCCATAACCGTTTTCCGGCAGGAACAGTGGACAACTACCTTGCTGAAAGTCAGGGGTTGGATTCCAACATTTCCACCGGGGCATGGCGTGCGCCTTCTTCTAATTTTATCGCATGTGCGGAACAATCCTTTATTGATGAAGTTGCATTTGCTGCAGGAAAAGACCCAATTGATTTCAGGTTGGAATTGTTTGATCGCGCCATCGCCAATCCGGTAGGCGAACGAAACGACTATGATGCGGAACGTTACGCGGGTGTGCTTAAACTTGTAAGGGGAAAATCAAATTGGGGAACAAATACACCCGGTATTTCGCGCGGGGTATCTGCATACTACTGCCACAATTCGTATGTAGCACAAGTAATCGATCTGGAAATGATCAATGGCGAACCAAAAATCAAAAAGGTGTGGTGCGCCATTGACTGTGGTATTGTAGTAAACCCGGAAGGTGCCCGCAACCAGGTAGAAGGCGGTATCATTGATGGCATTGGCCACGCCATGTACAGTGCCATGACGTTTACCGATGGGAAGCCAGACCAAAACAATTTTAATACGTACCGTTTGCTCCGCTATAAAGAAGCACCAATGGAAATCGAAACTTTCTTTGTGCAAAATGGAATTGATCCGACAGGGCTGGGCGAACCTTCATTGCCACCGGTGGCCGCTGCGCTATCGAATGCTATTTTCGCTGCTACAGGAAAACGGGTAACAGCCCAACCTTTTATCAATCAACTAAAAGCTGAATCCGTACAACCCGGATAAAAACAATATGTTAAACGATCGATGCCATCTGACCAACAAGACAAATTTTAACGAATGAAAATTCTTATACGTGCATCGATGGCCTTAATCTTGTCTATCACTTCTGTTGTAGGGTTAGGGTATACTACTACAGACACCTATTCGATCACGATTACCATTACAGGTATCCGGAATGATAAAGGGTTGATTCTTGTGAAGTTCTATGATGATGAAACACGATTTCCTGAAACCGATGGCTTTCGTATTGTAAAGGTTTCCAAATCATTGCTAAAGGAAGAAAAAATCACGGTAACCATTCATGGTTTTTCATCCAAGCACATGGGCATCTCTTTACTCGATGATGAAAATGGTAACTTAAAACTTGACTTTGGATTGATGTTCCCAAAAGAAGGCCATGCATTCTCTGACTACCATCATAATGCCATCCGAAAACCAGTATATGAAGACTTCCGCTTTCTGTTAACCGGACATAAAGAAGTAAGCATGAAGATGAAGTATTATTAAGGGTTAGCAAAAACCATATAATGAAGAGGCGTAGCCTCGTATCATTTTTTATATCCAGCAAAAGATATAGCGAGAGCCGTAGGCCCGGTGTGTATTTAAAAATATAAGTTATTTTGCTGAAAAATGTACCTCCAACATTTCGACCTTGGTCAAAAAAAGTTATCAGTATAATTTAAGGGGCGTAGCCTCGCAAGAATTTTAAAATAACCCTTCAATCCGTTGAAACAAGTAAAACAATTTAAATCAAAAAGTTCATGGCAAATACCTACCACCAAATTTATTTACAAACCGTATTCGCGGTAAAATATAGAAAATCCATCTTGGATAAGGCTTGGCGAAAACAAGTCTTTGGTGTAATCGGAAATTTAATAAATGAAACAGGCTGCAAAACCATTATCGTAAATGGCATAGAGGACCATGTCCATTGTTTTCTGGGCCTGAAGCCCGTTGTTTCAGTATCTGAGCTTATGAAAACAGTGAAAGCAAAGTCGTCAAAATACATTAATGATCATCAACTAACGCCTTCCAGGTTTGAATGGCAGGAAGGATATGGGGTTTTTTCCTACAGACAAAGGGATGTGGATTCCATTTTTAAGTACATCCAAAACCAAGAGGAGCACCACAAAACAAAGCCCTTTCAGGATGAGTATCTTGATTTTTTGAAAGAATTTAAGGTTGGTTATGAGGAGCGGTATCTTTTCGGGGAACTGACTTAAACATGCCCCGTGCCGATGGCACTCACCCCCTCCGACATTCCAGCAACAACGGACTGAAGTCCGCTGTTACTAAATACTGCGAGCCTACGGCTCTTTAAACTTGTGAATCACTTCGCAAAGGCTGTTCTTTGTAAAGTGAACAGGCAGAACCATCAACTTTAAAATCGAAAATTATCAATAGAACAAGAGGCGTAGCCTCGCATCATCTTATAACAGCGGACTTCAGTCCGTTGAGGTCAAGGCAAAGACAAAGCGGGAGCCGTAGGCTCGGAACATGTAAATCCACATTTTAAAATACCACGTACCGATGGCAACCAGCACCTTATACTTTAGTACAACGGAATAAATTCCGCTGCCACCACAGACTGCGAGTCTACGGCTCTTCAACTTGTGAATCGCTTCGCAAAGGCTGTTCTTTGTAAAGTGAACAGGCAGAACCATCAACTTTAAAATCGAAAATTATCAATAGAACAAGAGGCGTAGCCTCGCATCATCTTATAACAGCGGACTTCAGTCCGTTGAGATCAAGGCAAAGACAAAGCGGGAGCCGTAGGCTCGGAACATCTAAAACCACATTTTAAAATACCACGTGCCGATGGCACTCACTCCCTCCGACATTACAGCAACAACGGACTGAAGTCCGCTGTTACCAAATACTGCGAGCCTACGGCTCTTCAACTTGTGAATCACTTCGCAAAGGGTGTTCTTTGCAAAGTGAACAGGCAGAACCATCAACTTTAAAATCGAAAATTATCAATAGAACAAGAGGCGTAGCCTCGGAGCATCTTATAACAACGGACTTCAGTCCGTTGAGATCAAGGCAAAGATAAAGCGAGAGCCGTAGGCTCGGAGCATGTAAATTCAAAGATCATGGCAATTCGTTAGCCCACTCAATACACTACCCGCTCCCCATTCAAATCCGTAGTCAACACATCACTCATGTAATCGAAAAATGGACGAATGGCTCTGTATGTTTTATCAACTTCAGTAAGAAAATTATCAGCCAACACTTCTTTATCTGAAAACGATCGCTGAAACCAAAATTGCTTATACCGAAGCAATTCGATCGCTGGATCATCTTTGGAAAATCCTTTCGGTGTGGTTTTTACTTGTTCGCCCAACATCCCGCCAAACGTGTTTTTTAGTTTTTTACTGTTCAGGATTTTAACCCAATCTGAATGATTGTAGTGAATATCCATTCGTATCCTATTCAAATCTTCCGGATTAGGATACGTAAATCCACAGCCAACTCTTGACTCCCCTGGTTTTAGCGTGAAATAATATCCACCCCGTAGCATTGGTTTGAGCCGTTGGAGCCTACCGGAAAATTTAAGGGTGTAGGGTTCTTTATTTTTTGAGAATCGTACATCATTGTAAATGCGATAGAGTGCTTTCTTCCCATTTGGGGTTTCAATCTGGTCATGCCGGTTCATCCTTGCAATCAGCGCATCCACAAAAGCCTGTACATTGATATGCGCCAAGAGATACTCTTCTTTATGGGCAGCAAACCACTCGCGGTCATTGTTCTTTGCAAGATTCCTTAAAAACTTAAAAGTTGAATGCTCTATTCCCACGGTCAAATTGAAAATTGAAAATTAACTAACTTTCCTAAAATATTGTCCCTGTTCATTCGTCTTCATTTCTAAAGTTGTAAAAAAAAGCAACAACCTTATGTTCAAATATACCTGGCGAACCTTCATCGTTGTTGTGCTTTTCTTTGTACTAATCATAACTTTATTTATCAATATGAGCCCTGAATTTGGTGATATGCCTGCAAAATCCGATAAGACACGATACGAACAATCTGACAATTATAAAGATGGAAAGTTCGTAAACCAAACCTCTACCTCTATGGATATGGGGTTTGTGGGAATGGCAAAAACGCTAAAGGATTTTATCGTTGGGGTGCCCAATAACAAACCGGATTTTGAGTTGCCCGTTGAAAAAGTCGATTCATTGACATTAACAGAAGGTAAAGATAACACACGGTTGATTTGGTTTGGCCATTCTGCTTTTCTGCTTCAAATGGATGGGTTGAATATCCTCATTGATCCGATGTTTGGTGATGTGCCCGCCCCACATCCCTGGCTGGGCAGAAAGCGGTACAGCAAAGAATTGCCCATTGAAATTGAAAAACTCCCGGCCATTGATTTGATCATCTTTTCGCATGATCATTACGATCATCTTGATTATGGTTCCATTCAAAAGTTAAAAAGCAAGACAAAGAAATTCTTTGTCCCACTTGGCGTTGGTGCGCATTTAAAAAAATGGGGCGTGGCAACTGAATATATTCAGGAATTTGATTGGTGGGATGAAACGGGGCATGAAGGTTTAATGTTGACATTTACACCTGCCCGTCATTTTTCCGGCCGTGGACTTACCGATCGTTTTAGCACGTTGTGGGGCTCATGGGTGATCAAGGGAAAAAGGGACAATATTTACTTTAGCGGTGACAGTGGCTATGGGCCACATTTCAAGGAGATCGGTGAAAAGTATGGGCCTTTTGATTTTGCAATGATGGAATGCGGACAATACAATGAGCGATGGAGCAACATCCACATGATGCCGGAAGAAACCGCACAAGCGGCAGTGGATGTAAATACAAAAGTAATGATGCCGATCCACTGGGCTGCGTTCACGTTGGCGTTGCATTCCTGGACGGATCCTGTTGAGCGCGTAACAGCAAAAGCCAATGAACTTGGAATGCCGATTTTGGTCCCGGTGATTGGATCGTCAATCCAATTAGGTTCTTTACCTGCAACGGTTAACAAGTGGTGGGTAAAACCTTCCATTAAATAGTAGTTGCATAAAAAGACAAGCAGGACGAGGGTTTGTTCCATCCTCGCATTAGATAAGCTCCAGAGGAGCGGTATATTTTTAGCCACGGGTATAGCCCGTGGCTAAAATCAGGAGAGTTGGCCGTGTCGCCTGCCAGCGGTCGATGAAACATTTCATTTTCTATCGACATGCTAGCATACATGCTTAAAAATTGAATTGAATTTTATGGGGAGAATTAATTAAACTGTTAACGTTAAGGCAACATTCGAAACTGAATCAACAGCGCTTCAAGGTTCCCTGAAAAATCCTTTACCTTGAGCAGTGTTTGAGAAACTTTTCCAATAGGCTGATTTGGGAAACCATGATCGCGTAAATAATGCGTGAGCTTTAACACCATAAACCCATCCATCCACTGGTAATATCTTTTTAAGAAAGTAGTTTCTGAATTTGATTGGTCACGGATTTCTTCAACCGTTTTTGAAAATTGATCCTCAACCAAAAAATCCTGAAGTGGTTTTTCGAATATATTCAAGTAGGGTGCATGTTTAAAGTATTGCGGGGCCGCTTCAAAAAAAGGTTTCAACACTTCATATACCCCTGAATTATAGGTCAACATTTCTTGCTTGTCTGTAACCCACTCCAACTGCGCACGACCTGTCCCAAAAGGCACGCGATCGGAAACGCGACAGGATGGATAAACCGTTGCGTTCGAAATATTTTTCCAACCACCATGCGGGACCAGCTTATGTAAAAAATAAAAATCCTCGCCCGCTTTTCGCTTGTTCATCCCGCCTGCTTTTGCATAGGATGAGGCGCGAACAGCCATGCATGATCCAACGGTATGAATGGCGTTTGGGTATCCCGCCTCACGCAGTCCTTCAATGTAACATCGCAAATGAAGTTCATACTGGATAATTCCTTTTCGCAATACCGGATCATGTTCACTTTTATAATCATGTTCAAAATGAAAGTGGCCAACCTTTACCTTTTTGTCCAGAAAAGCATCTTCTGCTTCGATCAAATAATTTTCAGAAACCGTGCAATCCGCATCAAGGCAAACAATAGGGCCATCAATTTCCAACTCAGCCCACCGCTGCACCGCTTCATCCATTCCAATCTTTCTGGCATAACCAGCGCCAGCATCCTTTTTGGGAATTGATTCTTCGCGAATAATATGCGTGGTAATAAAATCCGGCTGTTCGTTTTTTACCCAGATGTTAATCTGATCAATACATTTTGCGTTCGCCACCAAAATTTCCCCGGAAGAATTTTCCGGGGCATTAATAGTAATAATCACTTCCACTTTCCCGGACGGTGGGTTACAGGCCGCCAGCGAGTGTAAGGTTTCGAGGATGTTCGGCTCCTTAAAAGCCGGGATTGCGATAATCAAACAGGTGTTACGCGTTGGGGCTTCCGGTAAATAGCGCGGTGCCACACGAAAACGCTTTAAATATGTTTCTACTATTTGCTTAATCATTTCTATCAATCCTATGGGATCAAAATTACCTGCTTATTTTTACGATCAAGAATAAAACCGAAAAATGAAATCCAAAACCAATTATAAGCCTGGCGATTCCATCCCGAAAATATCGGGACAAGTTATGTCCACTAAAAACAATTATTAACATATGAAATACGCCATTGACCTGAAAGTTGAATCCTCCAAAGAATGGCTCAATGCCGTTATGGGGGATTTCAATACCTTTCTACAAGACCATGCCGATTGCGAACGCAAAGCATCCGCCATGGCTACTTCCATGATCGCCAAATATCCGGACCGTGAATTGATCATTCCGGAAATGATCGAAACCGCGATAGAGGAACTTGAACATTTTCAACAGGTTTTTGCGCTGATGCAAAAACGTGGGGTTCCACTGCATACCGAAATGAAGGAAGATCCCTACATGAAGCAACTTTTACCACTGACACAAGGCGGAACGAATGAGTCGCGTTTTCTTTCCCGGCTTTTGTTAGGGTCTATCGTAGAGATGCGGGGCTTCGAACGGTTTAAAATGATTGCGGATACACTGGAAGATCTTGAAATGAAAACCTTCTATAAAGAGCTTTGGACCTCCGAGGCCAAACACGGCAATATCTTTGTGAAGCTGGCGCTCCATTATTTTGATGAAAAACTGGTGTACGAACGGTTGCATGAAATGATGGAATTTGAAGGCGAAGTGATTAATAATTTGCCCATTAGAGCAGCGTTGCACTGATTTCTAATTTGGACTACATCCCATGAAACACAATTAGAAATTAGCTCATTAGAAATTAGAAATCGCTTATCTTTGCCGCCTTATTTCAAGGTGTATGATTTCAGTAGATGCGGTAAGTGTAGAATTCAGTGGTTCCAGCCTGTTTAGCGACCTCACATTTAATATTAACGAGAACGACCGCATTGCCCTGATGGGGAAAAATGGTGCAGGAAAATCGACTCTGCTCAAGATTATTGCTGGTGCAAACAAACCCACGCGAGGCAAGGTTTCTGCCCCAAAAGATGCCATCATTGCTTACCTTCCACAACATTTATTAACGGCTGACGATTGTACGGTTTTCGAAGAAGCTTCCAAGGCTTTTTCTGAAATCCTGAACATGAAAAATGAAATCGACAGGCTGAACCAACAACTTGAAACCCGCACGGATTACGAATCGGATGAATATTCAAAAATCATAGAACAAGTTTCAGAACTCAGTGAAAAATACTATTCAATCGAAGAAGTGAATTTCGATGCGGAAGTTGAAAAAACATTAATGGGGTTAGGTTTTCTCCGGTCAGATTTCACACGTTCAACAAGTGAATTTAGTGGGGGTTGGAGAATGCGGATTGAACTCGCTAAAATATTATTGCGTAAACCCGATCTTATTCTTTTGGATGAGCCTACCAACCATCTTGACATCGAGTCGGTGCAATGGTTGGAAGAATTTCTAAAGACCAGCGCCAAAGCGGTTATTGTGATCAGCCACGATAAAGCATTCGTTGATAACCTGACCAATCGTACGATTGAAATTACGATGGGCAAGATCTATGATTATAAAACCAACTATTCGCACTATTTGCAATTAAGGAAAGAAAGACGAGAACAACAGCAAAAACAATTTGATGATCAACAAAAAGAAATTGCAGATATTCAAACCTTCATTGACCGCTTCAAGGGAACGTATTCCAAAACGTTGCAAGTGCAGTCGCGCGTAAAAATGCTTGAGAAAATCAAGATCGTTGAAGTAGATGAAGTAGATACTTCTTCGTTGAACCTGAAGTTCCCTCCTGCCCCACGCTCCGGAAACTATCCGGTGATCGCGGAAGACATTACAAAGAAATATGGTGATCATGTTGTATTTCAGAATGCATCACTTACTATTGAGCGCGGACAAAAAGTTGCATTTGTTGGAAAGAATGGTGAGGGGAAATCCACGTTGGTGAAAGCCATTATGGGTGAAATTGAAGTGGATGGAAAATTACAGGTTGGCCACAATTCGCAGATCGGATATTTCGCACAAAATGAAGCTGCGCTACTGGACGAAAGCATATCTGTTTTTGATACGATCGATCAGATTGCACAAGGTGACATTCGTACACAAATCAAAAATATCCTGGGTGCTTTTATGTTTGGTGGCGATACCATTGAAAAGAAGGTAAAGGTGTTGTCCGGTGGTGAGCGAACCCGGTTGGCGATGATCAAATTATTATTGCAACCTGTTAACCTGTTAATCCTCGATGAGCCAACAAACCACCTTGACATTCGTTCGAAAGATATTTTAAAAGACGCTCTTAAAGCTTTTGACGGAACGTTGATACTGGTTTCCCACGACCGTGATTTCTTAGATGGCCTTGCGGAAAAAGTATTTGAGTTTGGGAACAAACGGATCAAAGAACACTTTGAAGATATCAATGGTTTCTTACGCAACAAAAAAATCGAAAACCTGAAAGAGATTGAACGGAAGGTAACAGCGTAATTTTTTTCACGCAAAG
>CAYNOT010000001.1:12628-210433 GCA_964398945.1 uncultured Roseivirgaceae bacterium
CGTTTCTTACGCAACAAAAAATAGAAAACCTGAAAGAGATTGAACGGAAGGTAACAGCGTAATTTTTTTCACGCAAAGCCCGCTAAGTTTTTCGCAAAGCCCGCAGAGAAATAAAATCAAGAATTCTTTGATAAAAGCCTTTCTTAGTTCGGGAACAAACGGATAAAAGAATACTTTAAGGATATCAAACCGTTTCTTACGCAACAAAAAATAGAAAACCTGAAAGAGATTGAACGGAAGGTAACTGCAAGTTAATTTTTGATTTGTTGATTTAAGATTTAGTGATTGCTACTTCATAAGATAATTGATCATCAAATTCATTGAACCCATTATTGAACCGCCAATAACCTTAAACTCCTTCCACGCAAAGTCCGCTAAGTTTTTCGCAAAGCCCGCGGAGAAATAAAATCAAGAATCCATACTTTTTGCGTGCCCTGCGTCTTCTTTGTGGCGCGTCTGCATGAAAAATTATACTTTGATAAAAACCTTTCTCTTGTAAAGCACCCAACCAAATAACCAACAAAAGCTTACAATCAATACCGCAAATAAAAACGATGCAAACTTCAGTTGATTAGGAAGCACCGCAGCCAGCACATCCTGATAAAGCCAGCTGTACAAATTATTTGACCCGGTTTCCGTTTCCCACTTCACAATTCCAATCATCACTTTAACAAGTACACCAGACAAAACATAGATGATCATCGGGTTCATACCAAAAACAACAAAAGGTTGTGTCCAGTTTGTATATCCACGTATGTCAATCAACTCAATCAGGATTCCTAACACAATACAGGCAATACCGCCCGTATACAATACATACGAACTTGTCCATAGAGGTTTGTTGATTGGAAAATACTGATCCCAAAATAAGCCTACGAAAATGGCCAGCGATCCAATGATCAATAAATTTTTTACCAACAGGTTTTTCTCCGAAGAAGTTTGAATTAGCTTCCCTGTCAGATATCCAAATATCACCGTTACGGCCGAGGGAATGGTACTAAACAAACCTTCCGGATCAAAAGGGATTCCAAAACCTTTGTACACATGGTTTTCACCAAAAACTTTTAGATCGACAATTCGCGCAAAATTATCCTCCAACGAAAACGGCTGTTCACCACCAAAAAAAATCAGTACCAACCAGTACCCCACTAAAATCAAAACACCCGCACGCAATAGTTGGTTTGCTGGAACAAGAATGCAAATGAATACACCTATTCCGTATGCTAAAGCAATCCGCTGCAACACCCCCATTATCCTTAGGTTTTCAATCGTGCGATTATAGAAAGGGAAATAATTCAATGCCAATCCAATAACAAAAATCAAAACAACACGCTTGAGTATTTTCATCGTCAACCGTGTATCAAGTTGTTGATTGAATTTTGAAAAGGAAAAGAACATCGAAACACCTACAATAAAAAGAAAGAACGGGAACACTAAATCCGTTGGGGTTGCGCCATCCCACTTCGCGTGGAGCAAGGGTGCATACACATGCGACCATGATCCGGGCGTGTTTACCAAAATCATAAATGCAATGGTCATTCCCCGGAACACATCCAAGGCAAGCAACCGGTTGTTTTGTAATGTTGTAGTCATTAGTTAAATCCTCCTTTTCCGTTATAAAGTTTTATGGGCCCCTCCAACTTCACCTCCAACACGGTTACATATTTATCCAAAACATTTTCGGGCACATCCATGTACATCAAACCCGGTACATGGCTCCATGAAATTTTCCCGACAATTTTGTGGTTCAGTTTTGTTCCATTGCCAACCACTTCAATATTTTTAATTTCATTCACCAATCCTTTAATCATTATTTGTCCATGGGTTTTTCCATGCAGGAATAAATACAACGTTGTGGAGTCTTTTGATAAGGTGGTCGGCCCGTAAAAATGACCTTGCTGTATACCCGCAATTGTATTGAAGATTGCCTTGCCGTTTTTCTTGTTCCACGCCCCGAGTTCTTTTAACACATGAACCTGTTCTTCAGGTATTGTCCCATCAGCTTTTGGCCCAATGTCAAGCAATAAATTGCCACCATTCGAAACTGCATCTACAAAAATGGTAATGATCTCATACGGGGTTTTCCAATTGGTGTCTGTCGGTTGGTATCCCCAATTATTATTGATGGTCATGCAAAGCTCCCACCACTTGTAATCAGGTTTAGAAACCGGGAAGTTCTGTTCCGGTGTTTCATAATCGCCATACCCTTGCAGTCGGCCATTGATGATCGATGTTGGGTTGGTTGCTAAAATTTGTTGCCGGACTTTTTCTGATTCCCATTGCTCTGATGAATGTTCCCAATCACCATCAAACCACATCACATCAGGTTTATAGTTCGTATTGATTTCACTGATTTGACCTTGAAAAAATTTCCTGAATGAATTCCAGCGGGCATAATCATTTTCAATTTTATATTTTGCACTATCAGAAAGAAAACCGGGATAGTCGGGATGCGTCCAATCAATCAAAGAAAAATAGGCACCGCATTTCAAATCCCGTTTACGGAGTTCTTCAAAGAACGGTTTGATCATATCACGTTTCGCAGGTGTCTTTTTTACAATACTCAAATCATTCATCTTTGTATTGTACATGGCCACTCCATCATGGTGTTTTGTGGTAATCACGGCATAGCGTGCCCCGCTTTCTTTAATCAAATCTGCCCAATATGACGGGTCATATTTTTTTAATGTAAATCCGTTGAGTTGTTTCATGTAATCAGCATGGCTGATTTTCTTATTGAAGAAACTCCACGATTCATCAATTCCATTCACCGCATAAATACCGGTATGGATAAATATCCCCAGCTTTGCATCGGCAAACCACTGCATCTTTTCTTCGATATCAGATTCCTTTACTTTGCTTTGTGCAAAACCAGCTTGTACAACAAGTAAAAGAAGAAATCCTGGTATCAGTTTCGATAATATTTTATTCATATCATTCAATTAAATTTTCATCTATATGAAATGCGGAAATCGTATTTAACAATACCTGACCCTTTGCTTCTTCAATCGTTATCCGAATAGTATTTACATTTTTTGAAGGAAAGGTTAGAATCCGTTTATGACCAATCGTTGTTCCTTCAACTTCACCAAGTGAATTATTACCGGCATCCAAAAAATCAACACGAAACGATTTAACCTGCTGGCCAAATTCTATGGCTTCGCTTAATTGTATGGCATTAACAATAGTTGATTTTGGAAAGCGAAAAACAACAGGTCCTTTTTCCACCTTTACGAAAGTTGCACCATCACCATCTGTTAATTTCCTCGTAGTCTTTCCTTTTATTTGAGTTGCAATGCCGCTTAGCAAGTCATTGCTAAAATTATTTTCCCTTAATTTTTTAAAACCGGCCAACGCAACCGAATCGAATGAAGTAAATAAACCGCTTCTATCCGGAGGAACATTCAACAATAAATTGGCGCCACGGCCAACCGATTTAAGATATAGATCAAATAACTGCTCCGGGGTTTTTACTTTATCATCTTCTTCCTGATGATAAAACCATCCCGGACGAATGCTCACATCGCATTCAGCGGGAATCCAATTTGCACCATTTTCCTCACCAGAATTTAAAACTTCTGTTGAAGGCGCACCTATTCCTGGAGTAAAACCTTCAGTATTTAATAAATTCCAATTGGTTTCCCCTGCAATCCCTTTTTCATTCCCAACCCAGCGCACATCCGGGCCAACATCACTAAACACAACCGTAGTAGGTGAAAGGTCTCTAACCGTTTTGCGAAACAACGGCCAATCATATTCCTGCCTTTTTCCATTGGGCCCTTCGCCATTGGCGCCATCCCACCAAAATTCCCAGATAGGTCCGTAGTTGGTAAATATTTCTTTCATCATATCCACAAAAACCTGGTTGTATTCCGGGGTGCCATACTCTGGATGATTACGATCCCACGGGGAAAGGTACACGCCAAACTTCAAATTGAATTCTTTACATGACACTGAAAGCTCTTTCAAGACATCGCCCTTTCCATCCCTCCAAGGACTTTCACGAACAGTGTGGCTAGAATAATCGCTGGGCCACAAACAAAATCCATCATGATGTTTCGCAGTGATAATGATACCTGCTGCCCCCGCTTGTTTTGCGATCCGGCACCATTGTCTTGTGTCCAATGCTGTGGGATTAAATATTTCTGTTTTCTCATCGCCTTCGCCCCACTCTTTGTTGGTAAATGTATTCGGCCCGAAATGTATGAAGAGATAAAATTCATCATCGTGCCATTTAAGTTGCGCAGGAGATGGAACAGGGGCCGATACTTTTTCATCCGGTGTGCAACCCAAACAAATAATCAGAAAAAGGAGAAGATAAAGTACCGCTTTCATTTACTATTTGGAAACTAGGTAATCCAGCGAAGTGTTTGCGATGGCAATGTGTTTTCAAAGGGGGTTCCTTCCTCAACTGATTTTGTCCAACTTTTCTTCAATTCATAATACCAGCGTGCCTGCACATCGGGATCACCGAGCAACATTAATTTCGGATTGGTGTCCAACCCTTCTTTCAGTTTTTGAAAGACACCTAAATCCTGGCCAATAAATGTTTTTCCTAAACTCTTTAGCGGTGTCCAGAGAAATTTTGCAAGGCCAATGGTGGTATAGAATATATGGTTGAGTTCGGTTTGGTTTTCATCAACCGGGGTCAACGTAGTAATGGAAATAATTTCGTTCTTGCCAACCTGGATATGTTCCAGCCGGTTGCCCGGGATTTGAAAATTGATTTCAGTGCTCGTCCCTCCTTTTAAAACTGAATACCCTTTTGAATTGGAAGAAGGTTTATGACGCTTCATAATGAATCCTTTTTCAAAAGGTTCAAAGTTTTTTTCTTTTAGCTTCAGGTTTTTTGAAGACCTCCAAAACCAACTCTGATGCACAAACGTAACGTGTGCCGGATCGATCAACCCAATAACAGAGTGATCAATATTGGTGGGCATCATCACCGTTTCTACGTGCAGGAATTTCTTATCGGGCGCCAACAAGAGGTTTGGCAGACCATTTTCTGCCCCCTCTAGTTTCAGTTTGTTTTGCGGGATGTAGACCCAAATGGTACCGTTGATTTCTTTGCACGGATATTCATACACTTTGATCTTACTCACATCCATTTTGTCATCTGCCAATGCCGGAATTCCCGTACAGGTTCCTGCACAATTGAATTTCCATCCATGATAACAGCACTGTATTGTTTCCCCATCGAACCAACCCGCAGAAAGCGGAACACCCCGGTGCGGGCAATTGTCCTTTAAGGCAAATGGTTTATCATTATTGTCCCTGCCGAAGACAATGGTTTCGCCCAGGATTTTCTTCTGTCTTAATTTTCCTGTTTTAATTTCTGATCCATGATAGGCAAAGTACCAGAGATTCTTTAAAAAAAGTGGTTGATCAGTATCCATGAGACGAATTAATATACCAAATCAAACATATTTTTGGGCGCATTACAAGGAAGATGCTAGTTAATTAAACCACCAGTAAAGCACATGCACACATCACTATTTCATTTGATTATCGTCAAACATGAAACACATACTTTGAAGCGGCCTTAAACAAAAAAAGTGAACTTACTCAGTCCACTTTTCAATGCTTTACAACAGCTAGTGTAGGTTACCCCCGTCTTTTTTTAGCACCACCACCACGAAACTCTTTGCGGGGTGAACGCTCACGACTACGGCTACTGCCACCTTTAAAGCCTCCTTCTTTTCTATCCCTGCCACCACTTCGCTTATGATACGGAGCAGATCCACCTCCTGAAGAGCTATGCCTTGCATTATCATCGCGGTTGACCCGGATGCTCCTGCCTTCAATTTCCACGCCATCAAAGCGTTCGCTTAACCCCTTATCGTGTGCACTTGCTACATCGATAAAAGCACAATTTTTTTGGATACTGATATCCCCGAAATGGCTCCTGTCAATTGCCGATACATCGGAAATAAAATGGATCAAATCGGCTTTGGTCATACCATCGATCTCGCCAATGTTGATAAAGTAACGATGGAATCCAGCTTTGCCTTTGCGTTCACTTCGGCCAGCCCCTTGCGATTCGTTTAAATCACCCTCCCCACTATGGATCATGAGGTGGTCCAACTGCGTTGTGATCAAGCGTTTTAAAAGATCTTCTTTGCTCAAGTGCTCAAACTGGCCATGCAATTGCTGAAGGATGTCTTCGGATTTATCATCCACTTTGGTGTTGATAATCAAATTCGCCCAATTATTGATCCTGCTCGACTTTAATATATCGATGCTTGGAACCTCAATTTTTTCAAATTTTACATTCAGTTTCCTTTCGAGGTCACCAATTTTTCTAACCTCCCTTGCATTAATAAACAGCAAGGATACACCCTTCTTTCCTGCACGTCCAGTCCTTCCACTTCTGTGGGTATAGCTTTCGAGCTGATCGGGCAATGAATGATGCAATACATGGGTTAGGTCGTTCACATCAATTCCCCGTGCGGCCACATCGGTGGCAATCAACAACTGCATTGAACGGGTTTTAAACCTTTTCATAACAGCATCACGCTGGGCTTGTGAAAGGTCACCATGAAGGGCTTCACATGCATATCCCATTTCACCAAGTTGGTCGGCAATTTCCTGGGTTTCGCGTTTGGTACGACAAAACATGATCCCCCGCATAT
Organism: uncultured Roseivirgaceae bacterium; assembly: GCA_964398945.1. Lineage (GTDB taxonomy): Bacteria > Bacteroidota > Bacteroidia > Cytophagales > Cyclobacteriaceae > JBGTGG01. The sequence continues at coordinate 19,261 of CAYNOT010000001.1, forward strand.
CGGGCTGTAGGTCCAGAAACCTGCGCAACGCAGGCAAACGATTGGAGGCCGTAGTGATTACATATTTATGTGAAATATCTTTGTTGCTCTTCTCCTCGCTGTTGATGGCAACCTCCAATGGAGAATCCATATATTTCTTAATGATCCTGCGGATTTCCGCTGGCATGGTAGCAGAAAACAACCACGTAACACGCTCATCACCAGTGAATGAAAGGATTTCATCAATATCTTCCTTGAAGCCCATGTTCAGCATTTCATCTGCTTCATCCAGGACTACATAGCGCACGCTATCCAATTTAATGGCTTTGCGTTTGATCAAATCCAACAGGCGGCCAGGGGTAGCAACAACAATTTGTGTTGGCTTGCGAAGGGCTTTTATCTGGTTTACGATGGCAGCCCCGCCATATACTACTTCTACATTGATCTTCTTGTTTCCTTTCGAAAACATATTCAGTTGCTGGCCGGTTTGCTGGCCCAACTCGCGCGTTGGCGCCATAATAAGGGCTTGTGTTGCCGGATTATCAGCATCGATTAAATCAATAAGCGGTAATCCAAAGGCAGCAGTTTTTCCGGTTCCGGTTTGCGCGAGCCCGATAAAGTCTGTCGGGTTGTTTTCAAGCAATAGCGGAATGGCTTTTTCTTGTACGGGTGTAGGATCCTTAAATCCAATTTGATCAAGGACTTCAACCGTAGATTTGGAAAGTCCTAATTTGCTAAAATTATTCAAAAAATAGGGGTTAATAAGCTACAAAGGTAGCGAAATGATCTGTATTCATACTGTACTTCAACCTTTTAAGTTCCGAAACCGTTTTCGGGCCAAATCGAAACATCACGATTAATATAAAAAAAAGTCCCCCGACAAGTCAGGGGACAGTTCATTCTATTGGGGATTTTGAATTACCCCAAATATGCTTTCAATTTAGCACTTCTGGATGGGTGCATCAATTTCTTTGTTGCTTTCTCCTTAATTTGACGAACACGCTCCCTTGTCAGGTCAAATTGCTCGGCAATTTCTTCCAATGAGATGGAATGGCCACCCGATAATCCATAATATAAAGAGATCACCTGGGATTCACGCTCTGTCAAGGTCGACAATGCATTTTGAACTTCTTGCTGAAGTGATGTTGCCATCAATCCGGAATCAGGAACTTCAGAACTCTCATCTTCCATGATATCCAAAAGCGAACCGCCATCATCACCTTGTGCAAAAGGGGCATCCATCGATACTTTTCTTCCACGGTATTGCAAATTGGTCCTGATCTCTTCCGGGGTCATTTCCATTACTTCTGCCAATTCCTCTTCCGTTGGTTCGCGTTGGTGTTTCTGCTCTAAACTGGCAAGCGTAGAGTTGATTTTGTTCAACGAACCCACACGGTTAAGCGGTAAACGTACGATTCTTGATTGTTCTGCCAATGCCTGAAGGATCGACTGACGGATCCACCATACCGCATACGAAATGAATTTAAAACCACGTGTCTCATCGAAGCGCTTTGCAGCCTTGATAAGGCCTAAATTCCCCTCATTGATAAGGTCGCTCAGGGTCAACCCCTGGCTTTGATATTGTTTTGCTACAGAAACCACGAAACGTAAATTGGCGTTAACCAACTTCTCCAGTGCGATATCATCCCCCTCTCTAATCCGTTTTGCCAACTCAACCTCCATATCAGCAGTAATAAGGTCAATTTTGGCAATATCACTTAAATACTTGTCCAGCGACTGAGTTTCGCGATTAGTAATCTGTTTTGTTATTTTTAATTGGCGCATACCTTATCAAATTGGATTTTTACTTTTTTTGTTCACTTTTCTTTCACTTTATTTTGTCCTAAAATGACCTCCGCATAATCATCTATTTCCACAATTTTATCCAGTAGTTCGTTTGGTCGAACGGCTAATAAGCACTGAAAGTTTGGTGGTGTAAGAAATTTGATGAGATTACAAGGGAAATACTTTTGGCATGGTGGCAAAAGTACAGCTTTAAAAACTTAAAGTCAAGTTAATCAGTGAATTAACTTTTCGGTCAATAGTCCTTCATTTTTTGCCATAGTAAATTGAACTCTTTGAGAAAAGAACGCACTGCTGCCGGCTCCGGTGTAAGTAAAATATTCTCATGATTGTACATGGCCGCACTCCGTGTCCAGTTATAACTTCCGGTCAACGCTACCCGGCTATCCACTACCATAAATTTATGATGCATGTGGTTGCGGGTTTCATCCATTTTTACCGGAATACCTGCTTTGTGCAGTTGGTCAACATCCGATCCTAAATCCAATGATTTGTCATTGTCAGTAATCAAACGAATAGCAATCCTTCGATGGTGGGCCTGAAGTATTGCTTCTGTAATAAAATCATCGCTGATGGTAAAGACACAAATGTCAAGGAAAGAAACAGCCTCTATAATTTGTTTCACGATTACATTTCGGCATGCATCACCCGGGCTGAAATACGCAGCCGAAGTTTGACCGGGTTGGGAATCCAGAGCGCTTGTTACATTTCGCAGCCACTTTAGTACCAGTGGATAGTTTTGGGGAGTAGAACGTGCATCCGCCAATTCATAAATTTTACTGCGGAGTACGTTTAATTGATTACCATCCAAATTGCTTTTGTAAAGCAGTGCCTTGAATTCCTTCTTCTCCGAACGCGATAGAAAATGATCCTGAATGCTTTCTTCCAGCTCTTGTAAAATTTCCTCCATACTTATCATTAAAAACTTGAGGTAAGATAAAGAATTACAAAGGAAATAAAGCAAGCCTCTTTAAGGGTGCGTTCGAATTGGCCCCCAATAGGTCGGGCGTGCTCACGTGTCGAAAAAAGATATCTATTTCATAGAAGGTTAGCAGGCGACATGTCTAAACGGATTCGTTTTTAACCGCGGTTGCACCCACGGCTAAAAATATGCTCTTCGGAGCTTCCAGGGATAATGGTCTAAAATCCGCAGGCAAGCTTTCCGGCTTTGTTAATCCTGAAGATGAAAGGATTAGAGAAATAATAAATTGAGCAATACTTTTCACGAGACATTCACTATTCGTCTTTCAGGCAATCCACCGGGTTTACGCGTGCCGCTTTGATGGCTTGCGATGCAATGGTAATCCAGGTGATCAGCAAGGCCAGTATTCCTGCCCAGACAAAATAACTGATTTCCAGCTCCACATGAAAAGCAAACCGCTCCAGCCAACCGGATAAAAAGTAGTATCCGACCGGAAGGCCAAAGAAAATTGAAATCAACACCATTTTAGTAAAGTCAGCGGAAAGCAATACCACAATTCGTAACGATGAACACCCCAGCGCTTTCCGGATTCCTATCTCTTTGATCCTTCGTTCGGCTGTAAAAGCAGCCAATGCAAACAACCCCAGGCATGAAATAAGCACTGCGAACCCGGCAAAGTAACCTGCGAGCGTAGCAACACGTTGTTCCGCAGCATAGAGTTTTGAATAGTCATCATCCTGAAATGAATACTCAAGTGAGAAGCCGGGATTGAATTGTGCATAGTAATCCGTTAAGGCCGCAAGTGTTTCTTTTTCTTTACCGGCTTCCAACCGAACAATTATGTTCCATGTATTCCTGGGTTGGTAAACAATAAACATAGGGTTCACCACATCATGCAACGACTGAAAATGGAAATCTTTGACAACACCGATAATCCCCATATCATATTCATCCCATAAGCGAATAACACTCCCGATCGGATTTTCAAGGTTCATAACCCGTATCGCTGCTTCATTGAGAATTATCTTCGTTGTATCGGTGAGGACATCCGAGAAAAACCTTCCTTCTGCCAATTCGATCCCCATCGTTTCGAGGGCACCATGATTGACACGGACATTTTCGAATAGAATCCGGTCGTCCGGGTTTTTGCCTTCCCAATTTAATCCACTGGTGTTGTTGTTCCGGCCCAAAAAGGAATGACTCATGGATGATGCACGCACAATGCCCGGCATGTTGTTTATTTCCTGTAGAAAAATGGAAAGTGATTTTTCTACTTTCCCTTCGATTGGAAATCGAATGAGTTGTTCCTTTGTATAACCCAAATTTTTTGATTGCACATAATTGATTTGTTTATAGATAACAATGACAGAAACAATCAGCACCACCGAAAGAAAAAATTGAAAAACAACGAGTCCTTTTCGTGCCCATAACTCGCCCCACGATCCGCGTACCTCTCCTTTCAGCACTTTTGCAGGCATGAAACCAGATAGGAAAAGCGCAGGATAGCTTCCGGCCAACAAGCCGGTCAATACCGTAATCAAAACCATTCCCATAAAAAGGGAAGGTGTGAACGTGAATACAATTTGTTTATCAGTGATCAGGTTAAATTGTGGCAACAACAACCAAACAATCGCGATTGCCACGAGCATGGATAGCAATGATGTAAGTACGGATTCGGTTAAATATTGAAAGATCAATGAGCCGCGCTGTGCACCAATTGCTTTTTTGATCCCTACTTCCTTTGCTTTCTTCGATGCCCGGGCTGTTGAAAGGTTCATGAAATTGATACACGCAATGAACAGGATAAACACTGCTATAATTGAAAACAGCCTGACATATTCTATCCTTCCGCCTGCTTGTTTTCCGTTTTCATAGCTACCCTTTAAATACCGATCCGCAAAGGAAGCCAGGAACAACGTTACGTGGCTATCATCTTCACGCTTTTTAATGAAGTCAGCAATTTTTTCGCTTACATTTTCAGCATTGCTTCCTGGATAAAGCGTGATAAAAGTTGAAGGGCCATTGTTTCCCCAACTCAGCACCCATTCATTTCCATCTTTGAATTCTTCAAAATTCAAAACAAAATCAAATTGATAGGAAGAGGCTGTGGTGATATCATCATAAATGCCCGTCACTTTGAAAGTTTTTTCGTGTTGGAGCTCAACTGATTTTCCAACCACATCCTGCTCGGTTCCAAACAGTTTAATGGCGAGTGCTTTTGAAATCACCATGGAATATTTGTCCTCCAACACCTGATCGGGTATCCCCTGCAAAAGGGGATAAGAAAAGATATTGAAGTAATCTACTCCTACATGGAACCCCTTTGCTTTTACATTGTGGTCTTCTATGGAAAGCGTATAGGGGTTTATCCAGGTAGTAGTGGCAGCATATTCGATTTCGGGTATTTCCGACTTCAGTGTCTCCGCGAGCAAACCCGGGGTAGAAGTAGTGGTCATGATTTCTTCAGCATATTGCTGGTGCTCCATCACCTGGTACAGACGGTCAATTTTTTGATGGAATTTATTCTTGGACACCTCGTCCACTACCCACAAATAAATCATCAACGTACATGCCAGCCCGGTGGCCAGCCCAATCAGGTTGATTAAAAAATATCCTTTGGAACGGATGAAATTCCTATAAAGAAGAACTAAGTGATGGTTAAGCATGAAAGTATAGTTACGGTTGGGATAAGATCACTGGCACAAATACTTTCGATTATTCAAAAGGTTGCAAAAACAAGCGCTAAAATTTCTATGTCAAAAATTAGATGGGGGTATCACAATCCTTTGCATAAGCATTGAAACAGAAAATTCAGTCCAATTGCCTTATTCGTGCTACAGTCGCTAAAATTCATCCAATAACTTTTATATTTTGCGGGTTAATAGCAAAGTCCCTTGAAGAGATTCATCATTGCCCTCGTGGTCTTCCTTTCCTTGTCAGTGGTTGCATTCGTTGGCGGAAACTATGCAGTGGAACAAGCCGCTGATAAATTTATCGCAGAGCTAAAACCAAAACTTGAGAGCAAAGGGGTTTTAATAGAAAACTTTAGCTACGGGGATATTTCCATCAACTCGCCCAAAAGTATTAAGATCAAAAATGTTGACTTGAATTTTACCCTTAAGAAAGAAGAATTTGGGGACAACTCCTATACAGCAAATTTTAAGGCTTCGTATTTGATTGTGAAACTGGCAAGCATTTCGGATGTATCAGGAACATTTGCCATTAACAACTTCTCCATTTATATAGAACCCGATGACAAGCGGGTTGAGAAGCCGTTCGGTAAGATCCAAAATGCCACATTTCGTTGTGGCATTCCCATCAGCTTAAGGAATCCGGAAGAAGATACCAGGACTGTACTTCGCGAAGTAGAAAAACTATTCGATAAAAATAGTGCGCAACGATTGGAACTTAACGGAAACGTACAATTGGGTATTGCTGGCAAAGAAGTAGGAATTGGCTTAACCACTAAACAACATGCAGGTGCAGATTCAGTTTCCTTACGCTTCAACAAAGATGATATATTTGCCGCAAGCAAAGAGTTTGAACTTGAGTTAACCGAAAAAGAAGCCGAGGTTATCGCAAACTATCCAAGTAAAGTACCCGTAATGTTGCGAATAACACGAGAGGCAAAACACAAGTCCCACGATCTGGGAAGGAATGATCCAACCTTTCCGGAAGATGCCTTCCGCCATATCTATTGGAGCTATCACCTTACCCGTGCCCTTGGCCCTGAACTGGCAAAAGAAATCACCGATGCACATGAAACCGCAGCCGGCAATACCCAAAAAGAAAGATTGATGGATTACCATAACAACGAGGTTGGCCGTAACCTCGCCACTGTGGATTATTCTGATGATGACCTCATTGATTTGGTACTGAAATCAAAAAATATTATCCGCAACCCGGCCAATGTCCGCGGGAGCGGGCGGAGCCAGTAAATTCACCTACAGCAGACTACTCCCCTTTTGCCCAGTTATCGCGCAAGCCAACCGTTTTATTGAACACCAGTTTATCAGAAGTAGTGTTTTTATCCACACAAAAATACCCAAGCCGTTGAAACTGAAAGCGTCCACCGATCGATGCGCTTTTCAAGCTTGGTTCGGCATACCCGGTCGAAATTTTTAGTGAATCATGGTTCAGGAACTCCATAAAATCTTTATCCTCATGGCCATCGGGGGATTCATCCATAAACAAGCGGTCATATTGCCGAACCTCAACAGGAAGTGCATGTTTTGCAGATACCCAATGCAGAGTTCCTTTTACTTTTCGTAAACTCTCTTCCGTGCCTGAGCCACTTTTGCTTTTCGGGTCGTAAGTACAATTGATTTCTGTGATGTTTCCGTCATCATCTTTTATCACGCTTTCCCCTTGTATGATATACGCGCTCTTTAACCTGACCTCTTTTCCCAAGGTCAGCCGGAAAAACTTACGATTGGCTTCTTCCAAAAAGTCTTCACGCTCAATATATAGTTCACGGCTAAATGGCATTTCCCGGTTTCCTGCACGTTCGTCTTCAGGATTGTTCTCTGTGGTAAGCCATTCTTCTTCACCTTCGGGATAATTGGTAATCACCAGCTTAACAGGATCCACCACAACCATCACGCGCGGAGCAGATGCATTCAAATCCTCCCGGACACAAAACTCCAACAAGGACATATCAATCACATTATCACGCTTGGCCACCCCTACCCGGGATGTAAATTCACGGATGGAAGCGGGTGTATAGCCTCTTCTTCTCAACCCCGAAACAGTGGGCATCCTTGGGTCATCCCAACCATCTACAACTCTCTCATTTACAAGTTGTAATAGTTTCCTTTTACTAGTGATTGTATAACTAAGATTTAGCCTTGCAAACTCTGTTTGTTTGGGCATCACGAGGGTTTCATCGTAGATTTGGTCCACAAACCATTCGTACAATTCGCGGTGGGGCTTAAACTCCAGTGAACAAAGGGAATGCGAAACCTGCTCGATATAATCACTTTCACCGTGAGCCCAGTCATACATTGGGTAAATGCACCAATCCGTACCCGTACGGTGATGGGCTTTTCTAAGTATCCGGTACATTAATGGATCGCGCATCAACATATTTGGGGAGGTCATGTCGATTTTAGCCCGAAGCACGTGCGTGCCAGCCTCAAAAGCCCCTGCTTTCATTTTGCTAAAAAGATCCAGGTTTTCAGCCACGCTTCTTTCCCGATACGGACTGTTTGACCCAACTTTTGTAGGCGTTCCCTTTTGCAATGCCATCTCTTCAGATGATTGGGAATCAACGTACGCCTTACCATTTTCAATTAAAAGAACTGCCCAATCATATAACTGTTGAAAATAGTCAGAAGCATAGCATTCCTTATCCCATTTAAAACCCAGCCAGGCGATGTCTTCCTTTATCGCATTCACATACTCCTGCTCTTCTTTTTCAGGATTGGTATCATCGAAACGAAGGTTAACAGGCGCACCATAACTTTCACCCAATCCAAAATTGATGGACATAGCTTTGATATGGCCGATGTGCAGGTATCCATTTGGCTCGGGAGGAAAACGAAACCGGAGCTTTTCTTTAGGAAGGCCCGCTTTAATGTCTTCCTCAATAATATGTTCAATAAAATTCAATGGCTTCTTCTCTGTCATGCGCCTAAAAAGTAAGGCGCAAAGGTATTAAAGATTTGCTGATTTGTAGATTCCCCTGTAAGGATTACGTGAGCATGCCTTCTAACTCCTCGTGGCTAAAACCCAGCTTTTTTCCAACGGTAATAATGAGGTCGCGCTCGGCTTTGGCGAAGTCCTCATCCACCATTGCCAGGTCAATCATTTCCCTTAACTGTTTCATCCTTTCCTGTTGGTTTTGAGGAACAAGGTAGATGTATTCACTCGCTTTCCCGATCATGACGTTTAGCCGATCTAACGGTAAGCCTAGCTCAAAAGCAATTTTGGCGAGCGCTACCCTTTCCGATTCCAACACTTGGCCGTCAGCCGCTGATAATGCAATAAGGTTTCGGAAGTGCTCAAGTTTTGTTGGATCTAACATGGAATAATATTGAAAATGACCTGTAGTTTAGTTGTTCGGTTTGCAAACCGGGATGTAAAATAGAAACAATCTTCAGGAATTCAAACCATTATCAAATCCAGATTGTTGTAATGCTTTAATCTTAGGATACAGTGAATACATTTAAAAGCTGTAATTTCCCAACATGAATTTTGTATCAGTAGACCCCGCAACCATTACAGTACCCGAACTGCAAGCCCATCTTCAAGCGGCCATTGCTCCGCGGCCTATCGCGTTCGCCAGCACTGTTGACAAAACAGGCAATGTAAACCTCAGTCCTTTCAGTTTTTTTAATGTATTCAGTGCCAACCCACCCATATTGGTTTTTTCCCCTTCAAGAAGAGTCCGGGACAATACCACCAAACATACAATTGAAAATATCCTGGAAGTACCTGAAGTGGTGATCAACATCGTCAACTTTCCGATGGTTGAGCAGGCATCGCTTGCCAGTACCGAATACGATAAGGGTGTAAATGAATTCGTCAAAGCCGGCTTCACTGAAGTTCCATCCAGGAAAATAAAACCACCGCGCGTTGCCCAATCACCGGTTTCCTTCGAGTGTGTTGTTGATGATGTGATACAATTGGGCAAAGAAGGTGGGGCGGGTTCATTGGTAATTGCCCGGGTGGTAATGGTGCATACCCAAGAGCACTATATAGTAGACGGAAAATTGGATACTACCAAACTTGATTTGGTGGCGCGTATGGGTGGCAACTGGTATTGTCGTGCCACCGGAAATGCCCTCTTCGAAATACCAAAACCACTACTTACGAAAGGGATTGGGATTGATTCACTACCGGAGAGTATACGGAATAGTGAGGTGCTATCAGGCAACAATCTGGGACGCCTTGGGAATACAGAGCAATTCCCTTCCGTTGAAGAAATCAATGCTGCCACTGAAAACCCAAGTGTGGTGGATATCCTGAAACATGCGGAAGATGATGCCCACATCAGGCTTCATCGACTTGCAAAAAAAGTTTTGGAAAACAATCAGATCAGGCTGGCTTTCAGTATTTTAACAATCGCTGATAGATTTAAAACTTAATATCGTTTAAAGAGGGTTCATTATTAATTATATTAGTGGTTCGTCAACTTTCATATAATTATGGCATTGCGTTTAGTCTTAATTCTATTGATCGTATCCGGCTTTTCAGCATGCCGTACCAGTGATTTGAAGTGCCCTGAACCTGAAGTGGTGAAGCTCAAAAAATCATCGGCCTACAAGTATCAGATGTTTGACAGGAAGCAGAAAGAAAAAGTGATGGAACAATCAAATACCTACACACGGGTGATGAAGCGAGAGGCCCGGCACAAAGAACAAAAGGATATGGAAGAATGGGATTGCCCACGACCCGGCACTGCCCATGACAAAGCCAATCAAAAGAGGTTGAAGCGTATCCAAAAAAATGCTGAATCAAATCCGCGAAAGGCGAATACCTCCCCCACTGATATTTCCCCGGCACATTCCCATTAGGCATTTACTTTTTCTACTCCTTTTATTACCAAAACACTCGGACAATCTTTCATCCACGGTGTGCGTGCTTTTGCCAATGCATTCCAGCAGTCCAGGCTCACCAACACCAGATTAAAGTGGTCCAATAAGTCCTTGTCAGGAATCCTTCGCTTGATTACCTCATTGAATTCTTCCGTTAACGCGTAGCCTTTTGATTCGGTATTTATAAAATGGATCTCTTCCCCGTGTTCGAGGGAAAGAATTGTAATCCTTGACTTACTGCTTTTGTAAAACCGTTTTCCATACTCCAATAAAAAAGCATCCTCATCAGATGATACCAGCATGAGAATGTTTTCAGGGAGTACATAGCCATTGTCCATCAACACCCCAATGCTGGAATTTCCTTCTTCCATTACACGCGATAATTTACCACCCATCATACGCTCAGTAAAAGCAGAACGCGCAGCGCCTACCAAAATCAAGTCGAATTTGTTCTCCCGTGTGGTGCGCAGTATTTCACGTTCGACTTCATGGGTAGTTTTATAAATGGTGTTCAATTTTAAATCAAGGAGTTGTGCCCTTGCACGAATGGGTTGAAAACCCTCTTTTTCAAAGAGGATAGCATCCAACGGTTTCACCTCTGAACTTGGGGTGATATGCAACGCGGTAATTTCCGGATGATCATTGGTACGCTGGGTCAACTGATCGGCCAACCGCAAAAGTGTGCTCCCCATTTTAGGGATACCAAAGGAAACCAGGATCTTAAACTGGCCACTTTTTGACGTTGATACTTTTTTACCTGCCTTTTGAAGGGCCCTCCTGCTCAAGAAAATATCCATTGTCGGATTTGTCAACACCGTGGCCACAAAGACAAGGACCACAAGGATGGTAAAAAGCACAGGCGGAAAAACCCCAAGTTGGAAACCCATCGTGATCACGATCAAACCCATTAGTCCGCGGGTATTCATTAACATCCCAAGCAAAAAGGAATCTTTCCAGGACTGCCCCAGTGCGCTGGCGGTAAACAAAACACCAATAAACTTTCCAGCGATCGCGGCCACCAATACCAAACCACAGAGCATCCATGCTTTATCTTCTAAAAGCAACAACAAGTTTGTGTTTACACCCACGTACAAAAAAAGCAAAGGAAGAAAGAAGGCCACGGTGACATCTTCAATCCGGTCGTTCAGTATTTTCTTGAATGTTAAATTCCTTGGCATGATCACACCGGCAAAGAAAGCACCGATCAAACCATTCAGGCCGATCAGTTCGGCCAATACTACAGACAGCATCAGGATTCCTAAAATACTGCCCATCACGCGTTTGTTGAGTGTTTCTTTGGAAGGATACAAATCCCCCATCTTCTTCATCACCGGCATGGCAACCTTTACCATGAACAAAAAGTATAGTCCGGTTAGCCCAAACGTGATCATGAAATCCATCACGTTGCTGGATTTCACAACCGCTACTGCCAATGCCACTAAACTCCACGAAGTGATATCGTCAATTGATGCGGATGTTAATGCAAGTGTTCCCAACGGGTTTTTTGTCAATCCGCGTTCTTGAATAATCCTGGCCAACACCGGAAAAGCAGACACGCTCATTCCGATGGCAAGAAAAAGGGCGAACCCATAAAAATTAATTTCTTGCGGAAAATTATCGTACCAGAAAAAGGCAATCACGATCCCTAACGCAAACGGAAACAAGATTCCGATATGGCTGATCAAAACAGAGGGTTGTCTTCTGTTGCGCAATACTTTCACATCCAACTCCATTCCGATAACGAAGAGAAAAAGTATCAACCCAAGTTGGCTTACATGACTTATAATGGCAATTGAACTTTCTGAGAATACAGCATTATAAATGGATGGAAAGAGTGTCCCAAAAAAACTCGGACCCAGCAAAACCCCTGCTATTATTTCGCCTGTTAGTGCCGGCTGCCCCGACTGCCTTGCTGCACTTCCCAACAAACGGGAAAGAAAAATAATCAACAACAATTGAGAAATAAGAACAGTAAACGGAGGCCATGTAAAATTCGACAACACCTCTGCTTTCACTTCTGAGAGCGGGTACAAGATCCCTCCTTTCAACAATATCCAGCTAATGGCCCCGATGAAAATCACGAGTACAATAGAATAAATAAAATAGTTGCGTTTAGAGATCATGCTTCGGGTTGTGTTCCGATCATTAATCTACGGGAATACAGGATAAATCCAAAGGGTTTACCCAATCAAGTAGCCCAGGTCTTTCCAACTTCTGCCAGCGGAACACATCCGTGGTATGCTCCGGGAACCGGATCAAATTGGAGCACTTGTGTAGCGCCAACTTCTGAGGTAAAAAATCCCACCATCGTTAGCTCTTTCAATTTCAAAATGAAATTGTCCCCGGTTCCAGACCGGTCCGTTATGGCCGCTTCATGTTGTGACAACACCCATTCGGATTGTTGCTCAGGATCAAGTTCGATAAAAGGATCACCATATTTAGCTTCTGCTGCCGTTGCAAATTCTTCCAAACTTGCAACAAACTTATCCTGATCCTCTTTTTTGTAAGTCTCGTGTACAAGTTGATCGATAAACCCGGGGACACCCACTTCAATGGCGCCATCGGTATCGGTTTTAGGAATGATAATACCGGATACTTGTGAAATCAATATTCCCTGGTCTTCTGTAAAGAAAGATGGTTTCCAATCAATGGTAGGTTTTGCTGTACATCCGTTCAGTACCGCAAAAATAGTGGGCGCTGAAATAGCACCACCCATTGCCCACGCTGCTTTCTTTAATGCTTCTCTACGATCCATAGTGTATAGTGTGATGAATTATAAGTTGTTCTTTTTCATTTCTGATACTGCATAATTTACTGCACGTGCCGTAAATGCCATGTACGTAAGCGATGGGTTTTGGCACGCTGCGGAGGCCATAAAGGAACCATCGGTAACAAAAACATTTTTACATGCATGTACCTGATTCCATTTATTCAATACCGAAGTCTTTGGGTCTTTTCCCATGCGGGCTGTGCCCATCTCATGGATTCCCAAACCAATACCTGTTTCATTATCCCAGGAATGCACATTTTTAAAACCGGCAGCTTCCAACATTTCAGCGGCATCATTTGCCATGTCTTTCCGCATTTTGAACTCATTCTCTTTCAGGCCGGCATCAAAGGTTAACGTTGGCAATCCATACTTGTCGTGCACTTCGTTGTTCAGTGTTACGCGGTTTTCTGCATACGGCAATATTTCACCAAAGCCACCCATTCCAATCCGCCATTCCCCCGGGGTTGTTACGGCTTCTTTTAAATCTGCACCAATAGAAAGTTCTTTGACCAAATTATACCAGCCTTCCCTGCTACCGCCACCCTGGTAACCAAATCCACGCAAGTAATCACGTTTGTCACTACCCACATTGCGATAACGCGGAATGTAAAACCCATTCGGCCTTCTTCCTGAATAATACTTGTCTTCAAAACCTTCAACACCTGCACTCGCACCCACGCTTAGGTGGTGGTCCATAATATTACGGCCCAGTTGATCGCTGTCATTTCCAAACCCATTTGGAAACCGGTCCGACTTTGAATTCATCATAATAAAAGTAGAACCAAATGTTGATGCGCAAAGGAAAACCACCCGGCTAAAAAATTCATGCTCCTCCCCTGTTTCTGCATCGCGTACGCGAACACCTTTGGCCTTTTGTGTTGCATCATCAAAAATAATTTCATGCACGATTGAATTGGCACGCAAGGTCATGTTGCCGGTTTTTTCAGCGGCTGGTAACGTAGAGGAGTTGCTGCTAAAATATCCACCATACGGACAACCGCGGATACACATGTTTCGATACTGACAGGTGCCTCTTCCTTTATCTTGCAATACCGCTGTTGCATGCGCAACCCGGCCAATGGTCAACAAGCGGTCTGTAAATTTTTCGAAAATGGAGCTCTTCAAAACTTCTTCCACGCAATTCAATTCCATGGGTGGCAAAAATTTACCATCCGGCAATTGGGGAACACCTTCATTTTGTCCACTCACACCAATGTAGGATTCAACATAATCATACCAGGGCGCGATATCATCATACCGAACCGGCCAATCGACACCGTACCCATCTTTGGCATTCGATTCAAAATCCATTGGGCTCCAGCGATAACTCTGGCGGCCCCATGTTATGGAGCGACCACCAAGATGGTAGCCACGCATCCAATCAAAGCGTTGTATTTCTGTATATGGATTTTCTAAATCGTTAACAAACCAATGTTTACTGGAGGGCTTCACGGTGTAGCCTGTGCGCGCTTGCTTGGGTTGTTTGGTAAGGTCCTCTTGTGTTGGCCGGTCGGCATTTGGTAACTCCCACGGTGCCTTTGTTGATGTAGGGTAGTTTGGATGCTGAACAAGCGGGCCACGCTCCAACACCAATGTCTTCAATCCATTCTCACATAATTCTTTTGCGGCCCAACCGCCACTGATACCTGTACCTACTACAATTGCATCATACTTGCTTTTATTGTTGTCTGCTTCACCCATTTGCATCATGCTATTCAATTTTGACCAAACATAGAAAAATTTAGCCAATTATTGGTGTGAATACATGAACGGTGAGTGAGGGTTATGCAAACGATTGAAATGCAAATGGGACTGTTCTTTGGGTTAAAGATAGAAGTATTGGCAATGTGTTGTTTCTGCATGTGATGGCTTGCGCAGCAAGTTTCTGATTTGCCCGCACTTTACAGGTCCCTCCAAATTCAACCGCTGGTATTTTTTAAGTTTACGTATTGATCACCTCTCCTCCGTTTGGATGTAAAAACTGTCCGGTGATATAGGAAGAATCTTCACATGCCAGAAATAAATAACAGGGGGCAACTTCAGCAGGCTCACCGGCACGCTTCATCGGCACATCACTTCCATGCTTTGCTACCCTGCTTTTATTGAAACTGGAAGGAATAAGGGGAGTCCAAATCGGCCCTGGTGCCACTCCATTTACACGTATACCCTTGCTTATTAAATTTTCAGAAAGGCTCCTTGTAAAAGAAACGATAGCACCCTTTGTTGCTGAGTAGTCAATAAGATGCGGGCTTCCCCGATAGGCTGTAACGGAGGAAGTGTTGATAATCACCCCTCCTTTTTTCATGTGTGGCAAAACACTTTTGGTAATCCAAAACATCGAAAATATATTGACGGAGAATGTCTTCATTAATTGTGGAGTCTCAATGTCTTCCAATGATTTGGATTCGTAATGGATGGCTGCGTTATTGACCAATATATCGATCTGGCCAAACTCCTTGTGTGCCTTGTACACAATGCGCTTGCAAACAGATTCTTTTGCAATATCCCCTTCCAGTAAAACGCACTTCCTTCCATAGGCCTCTATGCGCTCTTTCGTATCCTGCGCATCACTCTTTTCATTTAAGTACGCCAGGGCGATATCTGCTCCTTCTTGTGCAAACAAGATGGCCACCGCTTTTCCAATCCCACTGTCAGCCCCCGTAATAAGCGCTACTTTGTTTTTCAGCTTCAGCGGTTTTATATCCCTCTCCGCTTGGGGCTTCGGTTGCATTTTACTTTCCAGTCCCGGCCGTTTTTGTTTTTGAGGGGTCCGGATTTTTTTCTTTTCCATGGCTACATAATTTCTTACTTGATTTCATTATAAACCCTCACAGAAAAAAATGAACTAAGGCCATACTTCTCTGGTTAGGGTTTCAACACTCCAGTCCTATTAGAAAAAAATATCAAACCGGTTTCTAAAAAGATTGATAAAAAGTAAGGGGCTCTTTCGAGCCCCTCCTGAAATTTTAACAATACCTACGCCAGAATTATCTGGTTCAGGCTCTAAGAGTTTAATCTCAGTCTAACTTTAATTAAACACCCCTTTGCTAAAATCCTAATTAGTATAATCGAAAAACAATGCCAAACACAAGGTCGAGGTTTTGGACAGGTATTGATTCATTCCATACCATTTCGTGTGCAACGATAGCAACAACCAATTCTACACATGTAGAAAAAGAACTGCATTGGTTTTCCTGGAATTTCCTTCTGATGGTATGTAGAAAAATTTCTACGAAAAAGATTGCAGAAAACCATAAAAACTCAATCAAACAAAAGGCTACTTGTGATATCTATATTCGGCATAACGAAAACAACAAGTACCAGGTTAGTTTCGATTCAGTAGCGCCTTGCTTTCAGGAAAAATAGATTCTATTAAACCATTCCGAAGGGCATTTCCGATTGTCCGGCTGTCCAGCATTTTATTTCCGTCTCCAAACTTATTAAAGACTGGTACAGATTGAGGATCCGCTACCAGGCATTGATAATTATAAGAAGTCAACAACCGATGAATCCACGAACTATAAGGTGAGGCACAATACGCACATACTACTGAGGCATTACCAAACGTGTCGTCAATATATTTTTTCAAAAGTTGTGGGATGGGCGCAAGGTCGAAAGTGGAATAATGACCGCGCGCAGTGTATATGCTAATATTCCAGGGAACCTTCTGAATATCAATGCCAATAAACACTTTAAAGCTCCGGTCTGCAACCAAAGGTTTTTCAGGGTGGTCTTCGTTCGCTATAATTTTTTCCTTCATCGTCATTCACAATTGCCCTTCTATGGACTCAACAAGAAACGTATTAATTTATGGTGTTCTGTACGCGAACAAATAGCTCGCTTTCCCAGTGCGTATTTCTATTGCGGATAAATATTTTTATTTTTTGAATACACATAATCCTTCAAAAAATTAAATACTTTGCAATCGGTAAAAGCATCGAATTTATAAACGAGCGTGCCCTTTCGCCCATCAATGGTCTCTATCAGATAGACCATTCCGTTTTCCTGTGGCAACGGATTCCCGTTTAATCTGAAATACGATTTAATTTCAATTTGATGGGGTTTATAATAGATTACCCCGACCTCATCGGTCATCATTTTACCTTCAACAATAAAAGACACAGGGTAATCGGGATGCTCCGTAGTTAGCGTGTTGGGTTCGTACTGGTCGATTTCTGTGTTGGTTTCTTGTGCGCCTGATTTCATAACTTATGGATTTTATCGTTAACGTTATCGCAAACCAATTTCCTGCCAATAATTTTTTCAAAGAAACAGGTTGATTATCATAGTGGGGCGTGGCGAAAATGACACAGGTAGCGATAAACATTCCACAATGATCCTTAGCGTGGCTATCGGGGGAATCAAATCAACTATAAAGAAATTCAACATTCATTTGCAGGCGAGAAACACGGAGGGCCTGGATCTGTACAACTAAACATTGTACCCCAGCTATGTTCATTGCCTGCAAAATATATCATCCTTAACTCTTTTTCTTTTTTGAACTTTGCTTCGGCACTTTGTAGCCCTTCTTCTCAGCTTCAGAAATTCCGATCGCTACTGCTTGTTTCTGATCTGTGACCACATCACCACTACCTGATTTCAATTTACCCTTCTTCATTTTGCGAACAGCTTTGGCGATCGTGGACTGTGCTTTTTTTGAGTACTTTGCCATTTCTATTTTTTATGTATTTCACGAACAGGGATCAACTTACTTCTCCATATTTATCTCAGCATCCCGTAAGGAACGAACCAGGTCATGATCTGATTTGATCAACTTATATTGGTTATCAATCATGCTGATTTGCTCGAGGGAAAGATGTTCTGCAGGTTGATTGCCTAAAACCTTTTCGTACGTATTTACCGCTGCATCTTCTCCTTGTTCGCACAATTTCAAAATTGTTTCGCGGTCTTTCCCACTGAGTGCAGTCCGGATGTCCATCCATACCCGGAACATTTTACCCGTGGCACGTGTACCTTCTTCAGGCTTTTCACCGTAGCGGAGGATTTCCGCTTCCAATTCCTGTTTGCATTTTTCACTGGTCTCCATGAGTTGGGTAAATACCCTTTTCAGTTCTAGGTCAGCTGTTTCGTTTATAGCATTTTTATAGCCTTCGATTCTATCGTTATTAATCTCCAATAGATCGTTGAGAATTGATATTGCTTTTTTCTTCTCCATCTTTTTTAAAGTTTAGTTAGTGGATAATGTGGATCAGAAACCAACAACTTTGTTCCCAGCGAATTAAAGTTGCTGGCTTCTTCTCCTTGTCTATTATTTTATTCTAAGAAAAAAATGTGCCATTCATGTGTGGGTGGCTAAACCCAGCTTTCCGGATGATATGTGGAATTAAAAGGGCTGAAGTATCAACAAAGCCTTCCTGTTTTAATCCGCTTCATCCGGATGACGCTCTTCAAACTTTCTTCGTCTTTCACGCTCCTCTTCCTTTTCAACTTCTTTTAAGCTCCTCATAAGGGAACCATCCAGTTTGTCCACGGTATTTACGTCTGTGGTGACCGTTAGCAAAGGGGGCCTGCCTAAGTGAAAAACAAGTCCTTCATCTGTTTTTATAATGTGCATAATGAATCTCAATATTCTATTTCATGATTAGTTATTCCATTGGCAATTGGTCAGTCAACTTTAACCTTTGTCAGTAGGAATTTTGAAGGGTTGGCCTTATTCTCAGGCGTGACTTCCTTAAATAAGATACCTTCATTTGTCATACTGGCTTTCCATTCTGTAACTTCTTCACCAACCTGGATGTACACGATCGATCTGTTTTCATCCGTTCTAAACGAAGCATCGCGTGTGGCCAGGTAATGGCCTGTGCTTTGGAATTTTCCATCTGTTTGAAAATCCCAAACACCTGCTGGTTTGTTTGCCACAATATCTGTGAGTTGCCACTTGCCCGTAAGGTTGCCACGTAAATTCGGTGGTTCCCTGTCATCGTTTTTCTTTTGTTCCTGGGCCGGTGCATTTCCATATAGAAACACCATCACAATCATTGCAACTATTCCCATTGTCCTTTTCATCATTGTATATTTAGTTGTAGTAGCAGGGGACACATTTTGTGTCCCCCATAAACCAAAAACAAGTCCGTTGTTAACTTTCTTTTTCCTCTTGTGCTTTCAAGGTATTAAGATGTAATTTCAAGGTAGGCAACGTTTTTGAAATCCATGATTTCAATTCCATGTCCTCTGTCTTATCAACACGATTCTCGAAATTATCAATAGCATCCTCATGTTTTTTTACGAGCATCTTGCACAATTCTTCATCAAAATCGTCTGCGTTATTTTCAGCAAGTTTGTTGCGTTGCTTACGATCTTTTTCAGACTCTGCTACCGGAACCTCAATTCCGTTTCGATCTGCATAGGATTTTAGTTCATTGATTATGGCCGTATGATCCACCTCAAGTTGTTTGGCTATCATCTTAATCCCCTCATCCCCGGAACGTTGGACTGCCAATTTAGCCAATTCGATTTCAGCATAATTTGCAGCTATTGTATTCACTACAAAGTCAGCATCCTTTTCAAGGTCACGATCCTCAAAATTCTCTTTGTTGTTTTCCTTTGCTATTTCGACACTGTCGTCTGCCCTTCTGGAAGGCTCGCATGCAATTGTAAAAAGTCCTACTATAAGCAGTGCTTTTAAAGTGATAAGTGATTTCATAATTATTTTTGGTTTGATTAACTTTTATATGTTCCATCAGGAAAAAACCATACCATTGCAATCCACTCAATAGAGGCACTAAATCAATTACAATTGTGTATGCTACTCCACAGTAAGCATGTCCACCTGTGGAAAGATCGGGAACTAATGCAGCGCGGACAACTGCAAAGCAACGCGGACTTTGCAAACAATGCCGCTCTTTCGCTTTGGCAAAAAATTTGAACCCAGCAGCGCCACACTATACTCCTATGGACATCTGGGTCGCGAGCAAACTGGAAACAAATCCATTAAAGTAATATCCAGATACTTCCACAGGTTGTGGTGTGCCTTCCACACGTTTCTTTACTATATCCAAAAAATTGCAGGCTTTCGGTTGGCACGATATTAACATTGGCTTTACAGTATTAAACAATGTACAAACTAAAATATTTGTATTATGGAAATTCTAACATTAGCAGGAAGCTTGCTTCTTTCCTTCATCATTTTTTATGTGGCGGTAATGGGAACCCTGGTTATTTTATTCAAGCTTATCTTCAAACCTGTTCCTGAAGATGAATTAATAGAAGCAGACATAAAAAAGGTTTTATCTGTTAAAAGAATAAAGCGCACCAGGAAATCATTTCGACCAACCCTTTCTATTGCCAAATAGAGCAAAAACCTTTTGGGCAATTACAATTAATAGATTATTGGGCAAGTCATAAAATTCTATTTCCCTGATTGTTTCTCCTGCTTTTTGAAATATCTCCTTAGCAGGAAATTACTACGCATTGCCGTCATATTCTCGTCTAGCTTTTCGGAAGCAGAGGTTGCCGAACCCAATGTTTTCTTTAGCTCATTTGCAGCACTGCTATCGGCAATCAACACATGGAGCAAATTGTCCCGGTCATTGATTTGCCTCGTTAGTTGTTGCAACTCCCCCGACATTTGTTTAACATTTTTACCGGCTTCATCTAGTCCGCTAAGTGCAGATTTAAATGTATTGGTATAGGTCGTGTCACGAAGCAGGTGCGGAAGCAACCCCTCCCCCTGTTGCATTTCGGATAAAACGGCATCCATCCTTCTTGAAACCTGCGCGGCATTGGCACTGGTGGTCTGCAGGTTGCTGATGGTTGTGCGGAATGCTTGTGTTATCTCACCGTCATTTGTGAGCGCGCCTATTAGCCCTTCCCCATTGTTGATCCTACTTACAATTATTTTCAATTCGTCTGTGATCGCCTTGATATTTGTACCGGAATCCTTCGCCAGGTTGATCAGGTCTTGGGTATCGGTTGGAGACCGTGCATTGATGGTGTCGTTGTTAACAATTGTCATTGAGGAAGTCCCCGGTCGTACTACTATAATTTTACTCCCCACCAACCCATCGGACCCTACATAGGCGGTGGCATCTTTTTTAATAAATTCATTTTGCTTTTCCTTTAACGCCAGGCTAACAATGACCTTCCCTTCAGAAACAATTTTTACTTCCTTGACCGTTCCTATTTTTACACCCGATAACCATACGTTGTCACCCGCCTTGAGTCCTTCAACATTATGGAAAACCGCCAGGATTGTAAACGTTCTGCTAAACCAATTGTCCTCCTTGCCAAGATAAAACAAGGCAGACAGAAAGAGGACTACCCCGACAATTACAAAGATGCCTAATTTTACTTTTTTCTTATACTCTTCCATAGTTGCAGTTCATTAAGGTTGTATGTATTCAAAGAATGAGATTAATTCCTGTGGTGGATTGCTGCGCAACCCTTCGTAGGTGCCTTCAATTTTATTATGGCCATCAAACAGGCCTATTATCCTGTCGGCAGTAGCATGTGCACAACTTAAATCGTGGGTGATAATGATGGCGGAAGTTTTATGGACTTTATGGACCTCCAGGATGAGTGCGTTTATATCAGCAGCTGTTTCAGGGTCCAACCCTGCAGTTGGTTCATCATACAACATAATTTTAGGGTTCAAAATCAGGGTACGCGCTATTCCAATTCTTTTTTTCATACCTCCGGAAAGTTCCGAAGGCAACTGGTAAATGGTTTGTGCAAGGCCTACTTCCTCAAGTCTTTCCCGAACACGCGCTTCAATTTCATCTTCTTTGATTTTGCTATCAGCTCTCCGGAGCGGGAACGCCAGGTTTTCATAGATGGTCATAGAATCATAAAGTGCACTCCCTTGAAATGAGAATCCGATTTGCACCCTGGTTTCATTTAATTCTTCTTCTGTTAAGTTCATCATGTCTTTTCCCAAGACCGTGATTTTTCCTGCATCGGGCCGGATCAGGCCAACCAGGCATTTAATCAATACAGACTTGCCCGCGCCCGACTTGCCAAGGATTACAAGATTTTCCCCATCATAGAGTTTCAAGGAAAGGTGGTCCAGTATAACCCGCTCCCCAAAGGATTTCGAAACATCATCAAAGATGACCACTGCTTCCCTATCGGTATAATCTGATTTGCTCATCTGAAGAAATTTAAAAATTGAAGCATGATCAAATCAATAATGAAAATGGAAATCATAGAAGCCACAACTGCTCTATTGGCAGCTTTGCCCACACCGGTTGTCCCATTGCTTGCATTGTATCCATGGTATCCTCCGATACATCCAATGGCGAAGCCAAACAACGCTGATTTTATCATGGAGGCATTGATATCCAAAAAAGTAACAGAGCCAACTACTTCACCTATGTACAAGAGCAAGCTTGTACTTCGAAAAGTATTGACCATAACAAACGAACCGAAAAGGGAAATAACATCTGCATATACTACCAGAATCGGAAGGACAAGGGTCGCGGCCACAACACGTGAAACCACCAGGTACGGGAAAGGCCTGGAAGCCGATACTTCCATGGCATCAATTTGTTCGGTTACACGCATGCTACCTAATTCGGCCCCTATATTCGAACCTAACTTGCCCGCACAGATAAGCCCTGTTATCAATGGCCCCAATGAACGAACCACTGCCTGTGAAACGAGGGATGGCAACCACGATTCCGCACCAAAAGATGCCAACGAGGGTTGTGATTGTTTGGTAAAAACAATGCCCGCCAAAAAGGAAGTAAAAGAAATCAGGAAGAGTGAATTCACACCCATCTTGTATGCCTGGTTTATAATCTCCTTTATTTCCAGCGGTGGCTTGAAGAGATGCCGAAAAATTTTCGCCAAAAAAAGGGATCCATCTGCTAATTGAACTAAGGCTGAGGTTACTTTCATTAAAATTGTTGCTATTTGCTTGGAAAATCATGGCATAACATAATTGTGCCACCCTTAAAAAATGAAGCCGGCAGGTTTAAGTGATCCCCATGTTAATGCGGTCACGCAGCGGTAGTTTATCGAACAAACCCCTTTTAAAATGTACCCGCGCATTACTATACTGACGGAATCCTTTTTTGAAACCGGTATCGGCAAAAAATATAATGGGGTATTAAAAATTAAAGAGGCATTGCATCCCTGTAAAGGAATGCCGGCTTGTAGAATAGCAGACCGAACATGTGGAATAATATACACAAACTATCGGGCTCATTCGGCTGCTAAACAGCCGATACCAAACCCCTGCTTTTGGCATAACATTTCGAGGCAACGAGGGGAATGTTATTATTAATTTAAACCTCTTGGATTTATGTTACGCTGGGCGCTTATTTTCTTTATCATTGCTGTAATTGCAGCAATTTTTGGTTTTGGTGGCATTGCAGCAGGTGCTGCGGAAATCGCGAAGATTTTATTTTATATTTTCCTTGCCTTGTTCGTATTGGCATTGCTTTTCGGTCGATCGGTTTTGAAATGACAGACAACATCATCACCTAATGGCTATATTGTGAAAAGGCTTTTCAATGAATTGCCTTTCACGATAGCTTTCACATCCATTAAAAAACGTATGGGAAATTGCAGCAAAGAAAAAACACCCCGGCTAGGTCAATACGAAACTGGCCTTCTTCTTTTCCCTTTGTATGTTGTAAAGCTTTAGTTTATTGTACAGCGTTTTACGATCGATGTTGAGGATTTCTGCTGCTTTGGATTTGTTGAAGTTAACCTGCTCCAGAGTGCTCAATATCACCTGGCGTTCTGCATTGCCCGATACTGATTTCAATAAGTTTTGTTCGCAACTATAGGTATCATCAGCGGGGTTGGTGATTTCATTTGGCAGGCTTTCAGCCTCTATGTATTGGCCGCTGGTCAATAGGGCTGCACGTTTTACTACATTGCTGAGTTCCCGTAAATTTCCATACCAGTGATAGTTCAGGAAAAGCTCGACTACGGTATCTGAAAATCCCACGATGTTTTTCTTCAGGCTTGCGTTTGCTTTGGAAAGGAAAAAGTTGGCAAAGGCCAGGATATCATCCTTTCGCTCGCGGATGGGGACCAACGAAATTTTAAATTCATTTAACCGATGGTACAAATCCTCACGAAACCGTCCTTCTTTATAAGAGGTTATTAAATCTTCGTTGGTCGCTACAATAATCCGAACATCGATGTCGATATCATGGTGGTCACCAATTTTTTTGATTTTTCGTTCCTGAATAACCCGCAGCAACTTAATTTGATTTTCATAGGTAAGGTTGCCAATCTCATCAAGAAAAATTGTTCCGCCATTGGCGACTTCGAAACTTCCTGGCTTATCCCCTATTGCTCCTGTAAATGCACCTTTAACATGTCCAAATAATTCGCTCCCGGCCAATTCTTTGGGCAACGATCCACAATCAATGGCCACAAAAGGGGCGTTGGCCCTTGGGCTTAAACGGTGAATTGCCTGCGCCACAAATTCTTTACCGGTGCCCGTATCGCCTTCCACAATTACCGACATATCGGATGGGGCAATCAACTGAATATGTTTTTGGACACTAATAGACTGCGGGCTCGGCCCGACAATATACGGTACATCGTCTTGTGGATTGCTGTTGCCTGATTTTCCCTTTTCATGTAGCTCAACTTGTTCGTTTTTGCTTTTTGCTTTGGAAATTGTTTCCCTGATGGTAATCAGTAATTCATCCGGGTACAATGGTTTGGTCACATAATCACTTGCCCCAAACTTAAAAGTTTCTACCGCGGTTCGAACATCACTGTACCCGGTAATGATAATGACCGGGGTTTTAGGATTTAACCCTTTGATCTTTTTTAACATCTCAAGGCCTGTCAAATCCGGAAGCCGGTAGTCGCAGAGGACAAGGTCAAATTTTTCCTCTTCCAAAATCCTTAAGCCTTCTGCCCCACTATCCGCAGCTTTTGTCTGATATTGTTTCTTTCCAAGAAAGTTCGTTAAAATGCGACAGAGGTCCCTATCATCATCGATAACTAAAATTGATTCGGGCATACCATTATAGTTTTAATTTCCATCAATACTTTCCTTATTTATCATTTAGAACTACACGTACTACATGTTCAATATTTCTGCGTGTAAAAGGTTTCGCCATAAAAAGCATAGCACCATGCTCAAGTGCACGCTCCCGTTCGGCATCACTTGCACTAACAACAATAACTTTTTGCTCGCTGTTTTTCGTCATAATGTGCGTCAAGACTTCACCACCATACCCATCGACCAAATTCATATCCAGGAAAATCAGGTCATACATGTTGTCACCAATCAAACATTTAGCTTCCTTAATGGAGTGCACAAATTCATTTTGAATTCCTAGTGTAGCCAGGTGAAGAGAGAGTAATCTACATAAGTCTACTTCATCTTCAATGATCAATGCTGTTGCCATCAGTTTGCTTAGGTAATTGGGTACGGAACTAAGAAAAGGTAAAAACCATGCCAACAGTAAAGTACCCGTAAACACATTCATTTTATAAGGGTACATGCAGAACAATCTCTACAACGCGCATGTTTTTCCACACTCATATCCAAATCAGTGATCCTGCTGAAGTCAGTGTAGTACGGACAAAAAAATTGAATACAGTTAATGGTCCCCGAAAATGGATAACCAGTGTTTGATTTATCAGTGGAAGGATACGGGCAGAAAATTGGCAGGCCATCTACAAAATTCTTCCGTATGCTTACTTACTTCAAAAAAAAATAAATAATTCCATACAACATTCCATAGATGGCCAGTTACTTTGGTTATCGGGCCGCTGGGGCTTTAATATTCCCTGCCTGCGTGTGGCCCCATGAACCCACCCCAATACGAGTACGCGGATTCCATGCCTTGTGAATTGGTTTCAGGCCAGTGATCCTTGTCAAACCCGGGCGCATTTTCAAGGACTTCTTTTGGTTGGTCCAAAATAAATGCATGCCTGCTTGTATCCAGTGTGAGGGTATCAAAAGGAACAGCAAAAAACTTTTCACCGATCCCTAAAAAACCGCCAAACTCAATCACCACATATTCAATTCTTCCGCGGTTCAAATCAAGCATGATGTCCTTTATTTCCCCCAAGCTTTCGTCTTGAAAGTTGTATACTTTGTCACCGATGATGGATGAACATGTTAAGAATTTAACAGGGGTATTGGCAGCGTTTCCACTATCGTTCCTACCTGTAAGATTGTCGTTTTCCTGAGTTATCATTGTATTAAAATTTAGAGTTAAAAATTATTTTATGGGCCATGATTTTAGCGTAATGCACAAGAAAGGAGCTGCTGGTTTGGTGCTTTATCTTTCTTCGGATTTTATGTGAATATCACTAAGAATAGTGCCAATACGGGTTTGGCAGGATACGGCCAACTTCCCCGGGGTTATTGGGTACTGTAGTCTACGTTGGATTTGTGGTATGCGGATTTCATTGCACAAAAAACAATCAACCAACGTCCAGTTTTTCCGGTACGGTCAGCTTATTTTTTTCTTCAGCACCTCAATCTTTTTCTGAGCTTCCGTTTTTCCCAATGACAAGGATGCTTTATAAAGTTCTATGGCCTCCCGAAGGGTTGCCTTTTTCTTATTCGGTGCAAAATTCGTCCGGTCTGCTGCGATTTCCAGTGCTTCCGCTTGTGCATAATATAATTCAGACATTTCCCTTCTCATCTTTTCCTCATTCTCACGGAGCAACGTCTCGAAGGCAACAATATCCGCGCTTTTTATTTTTATAACTTCTTCCTTCTTATTGAGCAATGAATCCTTATGCCCCACAATCCTATTCATCGAATCCATTTCCTCGATGTGATGCATCCCTTTCTGCTGTAATGCCGCAAACTGCTCAGCCTGCACCGCCATCTCGTTTTGTAAATTTTGTACAGCCACCAACAGGCCTCTGACTTTTGAAGATGACTTTTCCAACTCCTGGATTTTCAATTGGGTATCGCGAATATGAAAACTCAGGTCCCGTAATCGGTTGGCATATCCCTTGTAATCCGGGTCCTCAACTACCGTTGCCCGTATAACATTTCTATTGGCATCAATCGAATCGAGAAGCGCGTCAATTTCAGATAGTTGAAATTCAACTTTCTGGCTTGATTCAAGTACCCACTTAAGGGAATCCACTTCACTTCTTAATTGTTTATTCTCGTCTTTATAACAGCCAAAAAACAATGCAGATATGCTGGTCCACAATACTAAGAATAAACCTTTTTCGATTCGATGTTTCATGTGTTTATAATCTTAAGTTTAATTGGCACAACTTGTCCCGATGCTTTCGGGATGGAATGGCCAAAATAATCATGCGCGTTGGTGTAAGCATTTAATGGCCATTTCATACCCCGAAATTTTTTAATCATCCCACTTTATTGCGATGTACACAGCCTTCCAAATTTCCAGTAAGTAAGGGTTTGATTCAATCTACCCTATTTCAGTGCCATTCCTTCCCCAGCCAAATAAAACGGGCAATAATTCCTTAAATGGTTATAATTTCCGATTATCAAACACTAATTCCTATAGAAAATTAAGTCCTTGTTAAGGACTCGATTCCTCTTATGTGGATTTTTATTCACACAAAATTGTGAAACCGCACCGTACACTGTGCAAAAAAACATCAGGTTGAGGATTTCTTTACCAACCATTTCAGCCCACAATGAATTAAATTATGCAATCCCCCATGGCACGATTATATCAATGAAGCTGATACAGTATAGGAAAAGAATACAGATGCATTACTTATCCTGTTCATTGGTCATGGGGAAGACCCGGAATGATTTTGTTTATCCCACTATTGGGCATTGGGAAAATAATTTTTGACAACGCAGGGAAACTAAAACCACTTGGTTTCCTGATTGGCGACCCGGGCCACAAATCCTTTCGTAAAAAATGGCCGAAAAGAAAAAAATAAATGCAATGAAAAAAGAAAATGAACCACATATTGTGCCTTCACAAAATGAAGGGAAAGAAATTATTATAAAAGAATCCACTAGTTTCCCGACAGAAAAAGAAGCGAAGGAATTTTTTAATACTGCAAAAGACAGGCTTCGAAACGTCAATCAATGGCGTACCTTAACGGGGGATTTGTCAGCTGAATTCCAACTGCAAGATTCAAACGGCAATACCGTAGACCGCTATATTGAAAAAGGTGACTTGTTTAGAATTGATATACCCGGGCCGGGCTCACAAGCGGGTGGTGGTTACGATTGGGTGCAGATAGAGGCCATTGAAATGCATGCCACCCCATCGCGCGAATTGTTCTCGTTCCGTGTTCGGCCTACCACGAATCCTGACAAAGAGCACTCCGGAATAGCACACTTTTACGCAGCAGTATCCACCAGTACTTTTACCGTTAAACGAAACAAAAACACCGTGGGTGTAGGGATTTATGATCGCAATATAAAGCCCAACATCGATGCTGAATCATCCCTCGATAAATTGCGGGATACTGTGGTGGGCGTCTTTGGGATGTTTGGATTTTCAAAAATTCAATGGACCCAACTTGCAAATGGAATCCTGTCGAAGGAATAAAATTAATTGACGAAACAACTTAATTCCCGATTCTTTAATGATCAGGAAAATTTAGAACAATGTACACTTCATAATGAACACACGATCGCGCGAACCCTATTGGTTGTTGAAAAATGGCATCCAGGAAACATTTCCTTCCTTACAGAAACCAATAACATGCGATACCCTGATTGTTGGTGCCGGGGTTACAGGAGCATTGATGGCGTATCAGCTTTGCAAAGAAGGACAACGGGTAGTTTTGGTGGACAAGCGGGACCTGGCCTTTGGAAGCACAAGCGCAACCACTGCATTGCTGCAATATGAAATTGACGACCCACTGATTACCTTATCAAAAAAAGTGGGAGGATCCCCCGCTCGTGCTGCATACAAAGAAGGTGTTGTGGCCATTCATAAATTAGAAAAGATTGTAAACAATTTGAAAATACAATGCGGCTTTGCAAGAAAGAAAAGCCTCTTCCTGGCCCGCACAAAGAAGGATGCCAACTGGATGAAAGATGAGTTTGAAGCCCGGGTCAAAATAGGGTTGCCGGTAAAATGGCTTTCCAAAAATGAAATCGAAAACACGTATGCTGTAACTTCCGAAGGCGGAATTGAATCCAGCGTTGGGGCAAGCATTGATGCTTTCCTATTCACCTACGAACTTGTGCGGTACTGCCAGGAAAAATTCCAGCTTCACGTCTATGATCATACAGAAGTAGCTACCATCACATACGGGGAAAACAAGCAGCATGTAGCACATGTAAACAATGACATACCAATTACTTTTCAGCACGTGATCTACGCAACCGGATATGAAGCAAAAGTCCCTACCCGGAAAAAAGTTGTAAAACTAGTCAGCACGTACGCACTTGCCACAGAACCCATAACGGATTTGCCACCCAGTTTCAAGGATACCATATTTTGGGACACACAACAACCTTACTTTTATTTGCGTAGTACCGATGACAATAGACTGTTGGTAGGTGGCGGTGACGAAAAATTCAAAAACGCAATCAAACGAGATCTATTGATAGGGAAAAAAGAAATCTTCCTGTCCAAACAACTTAAATCACTATGCCCTACCATCAATGCAATTGTTGATTTTAGTTGGGCGGGTACTTTTGGTGTAACCAGGGATGCGCTCCCCTACATTGGTGCAGACCCAAAAAATCCGGACACCTACTTTGTTCTTGGATACGGGGGAAATGGTATTACATTCAGTGTTATGGGAATGGAAATAATTTCAGACCTGATCGCAGGGCGTGTTAATCCTTTAGCAGAATATTTTAAGCTCAACCGGTAAATCAATATAAACAGGGTTAGTCGACCACCATGGAGCTATCACGTGGCACCTCTGCTTTTCTTCTATTTCTTGAGAAAAAATTAATCACGGATTTTACAGCCATTGGTACCACCGTGCGCGCTACAAAACCTGCCTTTGCAAGCACCGTGTTTTTAAGCGCCAAATCAATGCCTGCATTGATCCCTGCTCCTGCAAGGGGACCAATCACTCCTCCTCCATTCTCAATACCAATCATGTCCTTCAATATCGACATGGGTTTCAGGCTATTTTTCAACGCTTTAAAATCATTTTTCAATGTCGCCTTGTATAGGATCAGGTTCTGCTCCAGTCTTTTCTGTTCGGCCAGAAGGTCTTTATAATTTTCAATCTTCTTCATAAATTTTGTTGATGATTAAATCGCGGATAAAGGGAAGTAAAGTTCCCTTTGCAATCAGTACAATAACGAGCAATAAAGCCAAATAGACGCCTCCAACAATAAGAAATCCGGCCTTCAGGTTGTCCAACGTATCCCCTAACCACAATGAAAACCCTATACCGATAAAAATCAAGGTTAACAATATGATCATCAAGCATGTCATTCCGATTACTGCAACTGATGCAGAAGTGCTAAACCGTTGCAGGAATTTTACGATCATGATATCCCTATGTGTCTCCAGAATATTTTCGAGGGTATCCAGCACACTATCCACGGATTCTTTTACTTCATTCATTGGGTATATGGTTATTGAGTAGTTAATCCATCAGCAAATCCGTTGCCAGCATCTTAGCATACATTTTCCAGCGTTGTACAGCCGTGGGTGTGGAAAGTAATACGCAAACATGGGGTCTTAATTGCCCGGATTATTTCCTTTTATTGTGATTCCGCTATCCAAAAGAAGGGAGTACTTGTGAAAAACGTGTGGTATCTATTTTGCAACCGCAGTCGCATGAGCCTGGTGAAAACAAAAAGAGGGGATTCCATGATTGTAGCAACTGCAATACACAACGGTCATAGTATGCGACCGGAGTTGCTTCCCTACTGTCTATTGCCTGAAACAGAAAGGCTACGCGAGGAAGATCCCTATACCGGGGATTTGGTTGGGGTATGCGAAAATCAAATCCAAATTTCACCTTCCCGTTTTGAAATCGATATCAACAGGGCACGGGATAAAGCAATCTACCTACGCCCGGAGGATGCATGGGGATTGACTGTATGGAGTAATTCACTTCCACCTTCCTTAATCGAAAAATCCTTGCAACGATATGATGAAATCTATTCACAACTTGCGGTGTACTTTGATACGTTGTTGAGCTTCCATAAACATTTGATTGTTTACGATTTGCATTCCTACAACCACCGAAGGGATGGACACGATAAGTACGCACCTGTAGAAACAAACCCTGAGGTAAACATTGGCACCACCAACATCAACAAGAAGGTATGGGCACCCGTAATTGATACGTTGATGGAATGCGTGGCGAACTACAATTTTGAAGGAAGGCATTTATCCGTTGGTGAAAATATCAAATTCAAAGGAGGACATTTTGGCTATTGGCTGCAAGAGCGATATGCAGACCGTATATGCCCGATTGCCATAGAGTTCAAAAAATTCTTTATGAACGAATGGACAGGGAAAGTAAACAGAAGCCAACTACTCCAACTCCGGGAACTTTTGATTAGTACCCTGCAACCGGTGGCACAAGCTTCTTTAAAATCTTATTGCCTATCATGATCCAGGAAAAATTGGTCGACTCCATTTGTGCCACAGTTGCGAATGGCAATCGTGTAAACCGCCTTTTACCACAGGGTGGAAAAATCGTGATGGACCATCCCCTTCCTTTCGTGTGTGTCTATCGCTTTGCTTCCTCACCCGACCCGTATTTTGTTCAACTCATCAGAACGCAAGCATCGTATGTGATTGTAAACGAAACCGTAGACATCAAACCGCTATTAACATGCCTGGCATCGATCACATCAAAAAAATTCAATGCCTTTCTGGTGATGGAATTCTGGGCAGACCAGCATCCCGACTCCAAGGTGTTTCAAATTCACTGCGCTGAGAAAATTGCCCCGGCCACTGTTAAATCATTAAGCAAAGGGTTTGAAGAATTCCAGGAAATTTATCCTGCTGTTGAAGTTAAGGTGGTAAACATGGTGGATCGTCATCCCCATCATCTATCCCCTTTGTTCAATGTAGCAGAAACAAAAGAACTAAGCAGTCTGTTGATTGGGATACAAGTCCCGAAAATTTTTGAAGAGGCACCTGGCGGAAATGTTTTTGCGTTGCTGTTCCGGAAATTCAAAAGAAAATTTAGTGTGGCAATTAAAAAAGCTGCATTCGAATTTATTCGGGTTCAAACCTCAAAAGACTTCACGCACTATTTAACCCTTGGCAAAACAAAACTCGATAACCTGGTCCGCTTTACCGACAAACAATTATCGGAGATGAGCCAACGCATGAATTTTTTAATGCGCATCACGCCCATCAACAGTATACAAGAATGGGATACATTCCGAAAAAACAATTTCCAAAAAGAACCAACATTCCGCTATCGCCTGATTTCCATAGACCCCGAACTGGAAAAACGAAGGCTTTACAAAATCCACATTGAACGCATAGATGACCCTACCCTCGCATTTATATTTCGGGAAAAACGGCTTGAACTGGAGAAACAACTCACCATGTTGGAAGAACGCGAGTCCGATAATTTCAAATGGATTGGACAGAGTGTGTACGGAACCGTTAATCAAAAAACGATGGATGTTGCAGACCAACTCCTCCATACACTTTCAAAAAAAGAAGACCACCACAGTAGTGTCGATTGTTATGCTTTTGCCGAGCATGCCCAAAAGGAACTGGAAATTTATAAACAGGAATTCCCGGGCATTGATTTGCAAATACAAATCCGTAATGATTTAAGCGGGGTGATGGTTTCCAAATCCCACTTGTTGATCAGTAGTGATTTTAGTGTTGCCGAAAACCGGGTCGAAGCGCTCATCCAGCACGAAGTCGGCACACATATCCTTACGTACTGCAATGGCTATCAGCAGCCACTTCAGCAAATGTTTGCAGGGTTTGCAGGGTACGAGCAATTACAAGAAGGCCTTGCGGTAGTGGCTGAATATCTCACCGGTGGGCTTACCCCGGGCAGGTTAAAACTTTTGGCAGGCCGTGTACGTGCCGTTTACGCCATGGAAAAAGGTGCGAGCTTCATCGATACCTTTCGTGAAATAAATGAACGCTATGGCTTTGATACAAAAACAGCCTACCTCATTACCATGCGTGTGTACCGCGGGGGTGGATTTTCAAAGGATGCCCTTTACCTATCCGGCATCTTGCAATTACTGAAGTATTTAAATGGCGGGGGAAACCTGGAGATTTTATATAGTGGAAAATTCCACCTCAAACATGTACCAATTATAAAAGAGTTGATGCACAGAAAAATATTAAAACCACCATTTCTAAGTCCTTATTTTAAATCGGGGAACGTAAAGAAACGCATTGAGTATTTAAAATCAGTTACCGATATAACCACCTTACTAACCCCACAACCATGACGATCGCGTTTATAATCAATGACCTCGCCACAGAAAAACCAGGGTACACCACAGTCTCCCTGGCATTGGCCGCTTATAAAATGGAGCACACTATTTATTTGGTAGGTGTTGGCGATCTTGGCTATAGCCACGATGGGCACTTAACGGCCCGCGCTAAAACGGTGAACACCCACGCATTCAAGACCCCGGAAACTTTTCTAAAAGCATTGCAAGCCAGTGAATGGTGCCGGATAAGTTCCGAAAACCTGGACGTGATTTTCTTGCGCAATGATCCCAGCGAGGATATTGAAAGAAGAAACTGGGCCCAGAATGCACCGTATATTTTTAGCCAGATTGCCCTACGCGACAATGTGATTGTTGTAAACAATCCTGAGAAACTTTCGGATGCCATCAACAAAATGTATTTTCAGCATTTCCCCAAAATACTCCGCCCCGAAACGATCATTACCCGCGACCAAAAAGAAATCGAGGATTTTTTCGAAATGCAAAAACAAAGGATAATCTTAAAACCGTTGCAAGGATCGGGGGGCAAAAACGTTTTCTTTGTAAACAAAAAAAACAGGATGAACCTTTCGCAAATCATTGATGCCATCAGTCGCGATGGATACATTATCGCGCAGGAATATTTGCCGGATGCGAAAGAAGGTGACATCCGCTTGTTTCTCATGAACGGACTGCCGTTAAAAGTTGACAATAAATATGCGGCCATCAGGCGGGTCAATAAAGAGAACGACATCAGAAGCAATATCAGCGCAGGTGGTTCTACAAAAAAAGTACAGGTTACGGATGAAATATTGGATCTCGCACGCGTACTCCGGCCCAAGCTGGTTCAGGATGGAATGTTTTTGGTTGGTATCGACATTGTTGGCAACAAGCTGATGGAAATAAATGTCTTTAGCCCGGGAACGATGAGCAGAATGAATACCCTCTATAAAGTCGACTTCAGCGCAAAGGTTATACAAGCACTTGAGAAGAAAATCCGCTATAAAGAAACGTACGGAAACTACATTGACAATGCCACCATTGCCACCCTTTGATTTTGTTAAATTGTAACCGCATACTTTTTCGCGATGTCCCGGTGCAATGCTTTATTGCGTGGAAAGACTTGTATCAGGAATTTAAAAATTGGCAGGCCGTGCAACAATACAATAGGTGGTGCAATTTGCTCACCACCTATTGTATTTGTGTTTTGATTTTGCGATTTGCCAACGGATTGCAGCTTTCACACCGGGCTTTCGGAAACTTTAAATCTCACCTTTTTCGGCCGCCTTCTTCATTTTCTTGTTGGCGTAAATAGCAACTTCCACCCGTCTGTTTTTTTGTCGACCGGCCTGGGTTTCATTGTCTGCAATGGGTTGGCTTTCACCGTATCCCACATCTTCTATCCTTTTGGATGCGATCCCCTGATCTTTTAAATAATTCTTTACAGAACTTGCCCTACGATCCGAAAGCTTCTTGTTATATTCATCCGTTCCCGTAGCATCTGTATGTCCCTCAATCAGGATATTCGTATCGTCATATTTATTCAATGTACCCGAGAGTTTCGTAAGGTTTTCTTTGGTAGCAGCCGTAATCTCATCTGAATCATGCGCAAACATAAAACCGGATTCAAACGTGATCTTGATGCCTTCCCCTACACGTTCAACCGTTGCACCTTCCAAATCTTTTTTCAATTCCTCTGCTTGCTTGTCCATTTGCCGACCGATCAAAGCACCGGCTGCACCACCAACGGTTGCCCCAATGATAGCACCTACAGCAGTGTTGCCGGATTGATGGCCAATAATACCACCAATAGCGCCACCTGCACCCGCGCCAATGGCACCACCTTTTTGAGTTTTAGTTGCGTTGCAGCTAAAAAGTAAAAAAGATATCAAAAGTATTCCTGTAGCAAATGGTTTGCTTTTACTGACTATTTTCATACTCATATTTTTTTGTGAATAGATATAAAGGGCGAATCATGTTCACCACATTAAACTTTCGTTTGTCCATTCAAAAGAAATGCCATTGAAAAAAATATCGGGGAAGTCATATCCATATTGCCAATAGCCGATGCATTCCATGTATTGAAGCAATCGTATAAAAACCAGTGCTATCAAAATGAGGTGCACCTTTCTCATACCTGTAGAAGCAAATGCCCAAGCGAAAAATTTTTCTGTACGTTGATACGTTACACCCAGTCAGGTTAGCAAGCAAGCAGTGTGTACGCTTGCCTGCTTCTGTTGAGTATCCTGTTTTTATAAAAAAAACTAATCGATCTTCGCCTGCGTGGTTTGTCCATTTACCAACCGCCAAATGTTTAATGGATTTTCGTTTTTAAGTTCAGAAGGCAGCAATTGATCGGGCAACCCTTGATAGCACACCGGGCGGGTAAAGCGATGAATTGCCGCTGATCCAACGGAAGTGCTTCGTCCATCCGTTGTGGCAGGATATGGCCCACCATGCACCATGGCATGGCAAACTTCAACTCCGGTTGGAAATCCATTGATCACTACACGCCCTGCTTTCTGTTCCAAAATGTCAATCAAATCTGCATAGGCCAGCAGGTCATTTTCCGTACCATGAACAGTCGCGGTGATATGTCCGGTTAAATTCCTGGCGAGTTCTAAAATTTTTTCCCTGGAGTCTGCTTCTACAATGATACTCGTAGGGCCAAATATCTCTTCAGAAAGTTCTTTGACTTTTGTAAATGTATCGGCTGTAGTCCGGAAGAGTATTGGCTTTGCTGCAAAGTTTTGATTCACATCATTTCCTTCGGCAAGGACTTCAATTCCATTCACATTTGCATGATGCTCTACACCCTTGCCATAAGTCTTGAAAATTGTTTCTGATAACATCGTTCCACCGGAAGTTTTTTTGAATTCTTCTTGTAGGGAACTTGTAAATTCTTTCGCACCGGGTGTGCTCGCGTGGATAAGAATACCGGGGTTTGTACAAAACTGCCCAACACCAAGTGCCACAGAACCCGCAAATCCCGTGGCAATTTTTTCACCTTGTTCACGCATTGCTTCCGGAAGTATGAAAACAGGGTTCGTGCTTCCCATCTCCGCATAAACAGGTATGGGGACTTCACGTTTTACAGCAGCATCGAACAATGCTTTTCCCGCATTGAAAGAACCCGTTAATCCAACAGCCTTCACTGCCGGATGTTTTACCAATTGAACTCCAACGTCAATGCCCTTATCAAAAAGCAGGGAGAATACGCCATCGGGCATGTTGGTTTTTTTTGCTGCATTCTGAATGGCCCTTCCAACAAGTTCACTTGTGGCAGGATGTGCGGGATGCGCTTTCACGATTACCGTACAACCGGCTGCGAGTGCAGAAGCAGTATCGCCACCCGCTACTGAAAATGCCAACGGGAAATTACTGGCACCAAAAACCACTACCGGCCCAAGCCCGATTTCCATATAGCGTATGTCCGGTTTGGGAAGCGGGGTACGAAAAGGGTCTGCGGTTTCAATACGCGCATCCAGCCACGAGCCTTCCCTTAATAAGGTTGCAAATAATTTCAATTGGTTTACGGTCCTTCCACGTTCCCCCTCAATCCTTCCTTTTGGCAAAGCCGATTCCTGGCAACATATAGCGATGAGTTCATCACCAAGGGCGATGATTTCTTCGCCAATGGTTTCAAGGAAAATTGCTTTCTCTACGCCCGGTTTTTTTCTATATACTTGAAATGCTTTCGCGGCTTTTTCAACTGCGGTGTTAACTTCTGCTGAGGTTGCCGTGCGAAAATAATAGTCTGATTTTTTTCCGGTGGCGGGGTTGAAAGCTTCAAATTTCTCTACGCCCGCTGCTACCAATTCAAAACCTATAATGTGTTTTCCTTCAATCATTGTTGTGTGTGATTTGTATTGTAAGAATGGTTGGTCTGTTACTGTGCCACGCGATTTACCAACGTACCAATTCCTTCAATTGAAATTTGTATCTCGTCATCGATATCTAGGGTAAAGTCATCCGGGGGAACAATACCTGTCCCTGTCATGAGATAGGTCCCGAAAGGGAACGAAAGTTCACGGAACAGATATCCGGCCAACTCGGTATGCTTTCGCTTCATTCTATTGATGGCGATCTCATTGTAAAAAACAGATTGTCCATTTCTTAAAATATCTATCTGGATCAATGTTTCCTGATTGATCGGTCCACCGGGCACGTAGAGACAAGGGCCAATGGCAGTAGCGCCATCGTACGATTTTGCTTGCGGAAGGTATAATGGGTTCTCACCTTCAATATCCCGTGAGGACATGTCGTTCCCAACGGTATACCCTTCAATTGTTCCTGATGAACAAATAAACAAAGTAAGTTCAGGTTCGGGGACATTCCATTTCGAATCTTTACGAATGCGAACAGGGTCACCGGGGCCTACTACGCGGTAAGCCGGTGATTTAAAGAAAAGCTCAGGGCGTTCGGCTTCATAAACACGTGCATAAAAATCACCTCCCCCTGCGTCTTTCGATTCTTCCATGCGCGCTTCACGGCTACGCATATACGTAACACCCGATGCCCAAACCTCCTGGCTTCCTATCGGGGCCGTTTGGGTGGAGTTTATCAAATCAGGGAGCCCATCATCGGGTTTTAGATCGATGACCTCTGTCAACACATGCTTATAAAGATTAGCGCGGTCCACAAATACATCCCAGTTTTTTTCTTTTGAAAGGAAATAATGGTTGTCATGCTCAATGACAATCCCTGAACTTGTTTTATAAATTTTCATTCGTATGGTTTATATACCTGGTGTTAAATTATTTGTTATTGAAAATGATGGGGATTCGATGTTGATATCTGTCAACCTGGTGATAGATGATTTTTACAATGCTTACTAAACTACTTTAATTTGATGAACCTACCAAGGGGCCAAAACTTTGTAAATCGCTGTTCCAAAACTTCCAAAATTGACCAGTGGTGGATATTGAACAATGGTCTGAAAAACGTGTTTTTTTTGCAGAACATGGATTGAAAATCCCCAACCAATACCGTATCTTTAAATGACTTTTATTTACGGGTCTTCTGTTTTGCAACTTCCTTATTCCATACCTGTTGATCACTAAGTATCCACTTTTCAAAAGCACCGAATGAACCA
Organism: uncultured Roseivirgaceae bacterium; assembly: GCA_964398945.1. Lineage (GTDB taxonomy): Bacteria > Bacteroidota > Bacteroidia > Cytophagales > Cyclobacteriaceae > JBGTGG01. Next base: position 57,622 of record CAYNOT010000001.1, read on the forward strand.
GTTTATCCTGCGACAGGGAAGTGCCCGCGAACTACACCCTTTTCCACATATCCTTGAATTTGCCTTAAAGAAAAACAATAGTATTCAACTTAACTCCTTAAACGCGACTGCCTCAGACACCTTTCGTTTTTATTTTGTCATCGATGGAAAATTCGAATGGATAATAGACAAGAAAAAATATATTCTTTATCCGGGAGACCTGGCCATCATTTTACCGGGGCAAACATTTTCCGGGGAAAAAGATACCTTGCACATAGGTTCGCTTATTTGGATTTCAATCCATGTGGAAAAATTGGATATAAACGGTATGTCACTTGGGGGTTGGAGCCAACTTTCACGAAATGAAAGCCAAACCATAGGCAAGATTTTACTCCACAACAACAATGCGGTTTTAAAACTTAAGGATTCGCACACTTTGTTTCAAACGCTCCATAGGGAATTAACCACCCAGGAAATTGGCCACGCCACCCGTGTGAACCAATTGATCGATGAACTATTCATTTACATTGCCCGACAATCAACACGCCAGAATAATTCACAACGTGACTTTCCCCAAGCATTCACAAAACTTGAACAGACACTTCGACAAAACCTTGGGCACCACTGGACGGTGGAAGAAATGGCGGCACTGATTGGACTTGGTACGACTGCACTAACAGAAAAAGTAAAAAAATACACCGGGTTTTCACCATTAAGTTACCTGATCAATATCCGCATTTCTGAAGCGATCAAATTATTGAACAGGAAAGAAGAAAACGTAACGGATATAGCATTGCTTACCGGGTTTTATTCATCCCAGCATTTTTCAACAACCTTTAAAAAACTCACGGGGTATACACCCAGCGAATTCAGAAAAAGAAATTTAAAATAAAAAAATAAACCTTTCGAATAATGGACTGTATTATCACAATCGAACTTGGAACAAACGCAGTGCGGATTTTTGCATTTGACTTACATGGCAATGTCATTGATACAATGAAGGGATCCTACCCTACTTTTCACACAGAACCCGATTACAGCGAACAGGATCCGGAACAGATGTTTATAACCATGCTCTATGTTTTGAAAAATTTGCTTATCGAAAAAATACATCCCAACAATTATAAGGTGGTCAGCATTTGCTTCAGTTCTTCCATGCACAGTGTGCTGGCGATTGACGATCATGGTGTGCCTCTTGGAAATGCATTTACATGGGCAGACAATCGGGGAAAATTAGAAGCACAGGAATTAAGGAAATCCGGCCTTGGAAAAAAACTGTATCAAAATACAGGAACACCCATCCACCCAATGTCACCGTTGGTTAAAATCACGTGGATGAAAAACCATGATCAGGAACGGTTTAACAAGGCCTATAAATTTCTTTCCATTAAAGGGTACATCATCCAACAACTTACCGGTGAATATTTTATCGATTATAGCCTTGCTTCGGCAACCGGGTTATTAAACATCAATACCATACAATGGGAAGCGGACGCATTGGACTATGCAGGCATTTCACCGGATAAACTTCCTGACCTTGTCCCCATCTTTTATTCACCCGGCAAACTTCGGAAAGAATATCAACGGTTACTGGGGTTGGATCCCGCCACAAAATTAATTCTTGGATCGAGTGATGGATGCATGGCAACACTGGGCGCGGGCGTGTGGAGTGAAGGTAAAGGAACCATTACGATTGAAGATAGTGGAGCCGTTCGGGTAGTAGGAAAAGAAATCATTAAAGACGAAAAGCAACGCTTTTTCAATTACTTGTTAACAGAAAACTGTTATGTGTCGGGTGGCCCAACAAACAATGGAGGTGTTGTATTTGAATGGTTCGCCAAGCAATTCGGGGATTTTAAAGTTCCGTATGAAATCGAGTACACGATGGAAGCCCTGGTTAACGAGGCATCGAATGTTGTTGTGGGTTCAGATGGATTATTGTTTTTACCGTATTTGTTAGGCGAACGTGCACCCATTTGGAATGCGAACGCACGCGGTTCTTATTTCGGCTTGAATATAAAACATGAACGCCAACATTTCATACGCGCCACCATTGAGGGCATCCTCTACGAAATTTATAGCATCGGAAAAACATTGGAAGAACATCGGTCCATAAAAAGCCTTTCTGTCAACGGAAGCTTTGCTTCGATTCCATTTTGTTCACAATTGATTGCCGATATTTTCAATAAACCAGTATCGGTAAGTTCGGATACCACTTCGCGAGGCTCGTTCCTCATGAGTGCTACGGATATGGGAAAATATAGCAACCTCGAAGAAGCGTCACGCTCAGTGATCTTAACCGACATTTATGAACCACGGGTTAACGATCATAAAATATATCAAAAGTACTTTTCAATTTTTGAAAGGGTAACCTCAAAACTTACGGATGAATTTGAAGATATTGCCAAGCTCCAACAGAAGCATTAGCAATATCTTTAAAAAAATTACACCAGGTTCATCTATTCAAAAAATGGAACTCCTGGTACGGCATACTTTTTCGCAGCTTCAATATTGATATCAACACCGATGCCGGGTTTCTCGGATACTTTTATAAAACTATCTTTTACCCAGTCGCCTTCATCAAAGGTAACAATCTCTTTATACATTGGATTAGTATGGAAATACGATTGCCACTCCATTAAATGAAAATTAGGAACTGTAACACAAACATGGGCACATGCCATTGCTCCTAAAAAGGATGCTACCATGTGTGGCGAAAAAGGAACATAATATAAATTAGCAAGGTTGGCAATGCGTTGCCCTTCTCCCAGCCCGCCACATTTTTGCAAGTCGGGCATAACAATATCAACACCACCGATTTCCAACAACCTTCTAAAACCATATCCGAGGTAAATATTTTCACCAGCGCTGATGGGGGTGCTGGTTTCCTCTGCAATTCTTCTGTATGCATCCACATTCTCAGCAGGAACAGGTTCTTCCAACCATGTTAAATTTAATGGCTCTACTTTCTTTGCAATTGCTTGTGCTGTTGGAAAATCATAGCGTCCGTGCATGTCAACACATAAATCAATTTTTGGTCCTACAGCTTCCCGCACCGCAGCCAATTGATTGTACATCCTTGAAATTTCTCCCGGGCTACCGGTCCAATTATAGCGATCATATTTATCCGGATCGGAAGCATAATCGATATCAAATTTCAATGCATTGAAACCCCAGTTTTTAATGGCGTCCTTCGCTGCTGTTGCAAAGTCTTCAGGCGATGGAAAGCGCACGCGATAAAGTGCGGTATCACAATACACTCTTACCTTGTCACGAAATTTTCCACCCATTAGTTGATAAACAGGAACTCCCAATGCCTTTCCGGTTAAATCCCACAATGCAGTTTCGATTGCCGATAAAACAGCAACATACATACCCGATTGGCCACCACCAAAGTGCCCGGCCCTGCGCATTTGTTCAAAAATTTTATGGATGGCAAACGGACTTTGTCCTTTTAAAAAGCGTCCCATTCCATTCACCATGTGATAGGTTCCACGGATGGCATCCACTCCTTCACCACAACCATAAATGTCCTGATCGGAATATATTTTTACAAACAAACTTCCGCCTACGTATCCACATTTAACATCCGTGATTTTCAAATCAGAAGGAGCTGAAAGTTTCGGATTTTCGTCAATGGCTTTTGTAAAGTTTTTTCCGAACGACTCGGAAATCCCGGCAAAGCCCAATGCTCCTGCCATTGCACTCTTGGTTATAAACGAGCGTCTTGATTCTGATTTCATTTTCATAATTACCAGGTTCTAGTTTTTAACAATTCTTGAATTTGTTCCTTCGGCACAGGCAGTTTATCAATATGGTCGTTCAGCCATTTTGAAAAATCCTTTTCAATATCATCCGTCCACCGTGAATCGATCTGTCCTGCCGTATATTTCTTTTCCCGCAGCCGTTGGTGCCCAAACATATCCCGCAAGCGAACGATCTCTGAAGTCTTTACAACTTTCTCAGCAAGATGGGGAGGGATAAATAACACACCCCCATCACGACCCAGCACTACGTCACCCGGCATCACTGTTGCACCACCGATTCGCGTTGGTGTATTGATACCTACCAATGTTGTATTCAAACGGATGGGGCCTCTATTATTGCCCGGACTATAACTACCGAAATGATGGGAAGGGTGGTAGGATTTATAATAGCTCGTAAATCCTTTTATTTCCTTGAGTCCATTTACATCCCGAAGCGGGCCATCATACACAATTCCATTGCCTGACCTGGCGAAAATTGAATTACCAAGATTGTCGCCTACCGTAGGCCCATCAATGGTTGCGCCATGCTGATCCACTACATACACATCACCCGGTTGGAGCATATCAATAGCCCAGGCGTTGGGTGAAAGTACACGCCCTTCCGCGTTTCCTTTATCCTGAATTACACCGTGTATATCAGGACGACCGGGAAAGAAAGTTGCAGTCAATGCCCTACCGACCAACACACTGTCCGGATGGATTTGCATCCAATCCCCTTCGTACTGATAATTATAGCCATCCCCCCGACAAGTTGCCCAGGCTTCTTCAAGGGTAACCAGTTTCATTCGCTTCATAATATCATCCGGCACTTTGGGACGTCCATCCGGAAAACGCTCACCTTTCCAGAGCGGTGTTAAGGAAATCAATTTTTCCTTTGAAAGTTGTTGTCCAATACTCTGGTATCCTGAAAAAAATACCACACTAAACAATACTACATATAGTTGTTTCATATCCTTGTTAAGTTAAAATCACTAATCTTCCTTTGGTGGTTTCCTGTGCCAATACGAAGCCAGTATACTCCCCGTTATATTCATCAATGGGCCAAACACAGCAGATGCCAATCCTACGGTTGCAATTTTCCCCATCTCCTTTGCAAGCCCGGATGCAAGCCCTGCATTTTGCATCCCAACTTCCAGTGCGATGGTCCGTGAATCCTTTTCACTCATCCGCAAGAGCCTTGCAAACCAATACCCAAGCAGGTAACCGAACGTATTGTGCAACATCACTGCACCCGTCAGTACAATGCCAATCTCCAGTAAACTATCACGTCCTGCGGCTGTGATGACTGTGATAATGATCCCTATTCCAATCATGGAAACCAATGGCATGGCGAGATCAAGCCACTTCGATTTTCCATGCAGCAGTTTATTGAAAAGCAATCCTGCCCCGATAGGGATTACAATCATTTTAAAAATATCCCACATCATTTTCAGGATGTCGATTTCAATAAAAGTCCCTCCTAAAAATTTCATCAATACCGGGGTAGCAAACGGGGCAATCAATGTACAGATGGTTGTTAATGTAATCGATAAGGCAAGGTTTGCTTTCGCCAAATAGCTCATCACGTTAGAAGCCAATCCACTGGGCGAGCAGCCGATAAGGATTAAGCCTGCTGCTATTTCCGGTGGAAAATTACTGAGCTTGGCAAGCACAAACCCAATAATCGGCATGATCGTAAATTGCGCTACAACACCGATCGCAACACCTTTTGGCATTTTAACAACGCCTATAAAATCATCGACACTCATTCTCGTTCCCATACCAAACATAATAATTTGAATCAGCGGTGTGATGAGCAATGCCATCTTAAAACCATTGAACTCTACCAGATACGCTGGATAATAAAGGGCAAGGGCCACACCTATAAAAATCATGATCGAATAAGTAAACCCCTTTAAGCTTTCATATCCACGGGATGCCAGGCCCAGCAGTAGGAAAAACAAGACCAGGGCAGGGCCGGCAGTTCCTATACCGGAATAAAAAACCAGGAAGATAAAAACGATAAAAGCTATAAAGGCCCCAACCAGTGCTGCTCTATAAAATGAAAATGGCTTCAATGAATCGATTTATTTTAAAAAAAATTTCAGTTGCAATCAATACAATTCTATTTTTTACTGATGCTGAATGAAGCTAACCACTCCACATGAAGCATAAAAACCCTATTGTATTAATGGTGACCCTACTATACCAATGGTATCCTCTGTTGGGCAAAAAAGTTGGCTATGTTTAACACATAGCCAACTCAAACAATGATTGGCACCAACTGCTGCTTAGGGGCAATTGGATTTCCAATTTAATTGTCCCAAAATACGCGTGCAATAAGGTTATCACTTCCGCCCATCGCTGCAACTGCAGCCGGGTAGTTCGGGTTGGCAGAGCCTTCACGATCCGGATAGGTCATCCTTCTTGCGAACCCACCTTGAAGATTGTTGTTATAGGTATTTGGGCTTAGTGCAGGAAATCCACTTCTTCTAAAGTTGGCAAACGCTTCCGTACCATTTCTGAAATTTACAATCCAGTATTGCGTGTTGATCAACTCCAATGCGTCTGTTGGATTGTAGGCCACACCCGGTTGCGCTAAGTAGGCAGTAATTTCAGCCCCCGTAATGGGAGTGGTTCCTGGATAGAGTGCATACACTTCCATATCTGCTGTGATTGCATTCTCATAATAGGTCTCTGCTTGCGCATCACCACCGGGAATCCAACCGCGCTTTGCGGCTTCTGCAAGCAACAAAGAAGTCTGTGCATACGTCACCCAAAAATCAGGAGCTGCCGGGGATGCTGTTACCCATATATTGTATTGTGAATAGTTAAGGCCACCTCCTCTAGGTCCCCTGTATCCCAGACCAATATTGGCAAGGGCTACTTCATCTACCCCAACAGGAACACCAAACTGGTTGGCCAACTCCGTATCAGGATCCTCATCACTTCCAACCTGGCCTGGATCAGTAAACGTTGCAAAAATAAATTTACCACGTGGATCATCTGTGTTCTTCATCTGATCAACGAAAGGCTCCGCCGCATAGTTGAATTGAGAGAAATTTCTTAAGGCATTATTAGCTCCATGTACAAACAAGGATCCATCATACTTCACATAGGCATTGTCCGCATTGGAAGTCATCACTCCTCCGGCAAATGCTTCTGCTACAATGTCCTCGGCAGTTGCAGGGTTGATCTTAGAATACCGCATTCCTAATCTTAACAACAAGGAGTTTCCTAATTTTTTCCATTTGGCAACTTGTGTCGCTACATCCGGTGATGGAGTTTCCGCATTGGCACCATAGAACAGATCAGCAGAAACAAAATCAGCACTGGTATTAAAGGCTGCTAATGCTGCTGTAATCTCATCGTACAAGTGAGCATAAATAACCTCATCATCATCATACGCTGGAAAAAAGATTCCGTTACTCACCGCTTTGCCTGCATCGAAGTAAGGCACATCTCCATAATTATCCACGAGGCCCATAAAAGTTTGTGCTTTCCATATCCGGATCATGCTCAACAAGTTTACACGCTCAGTTCCTTCTCCCAATATTGAAATCGCTTGAACCATGTTTCTGATGGAGCCAGGATAGGATTGATCCCACTTTGGATTGTTGACAGGGTCAATATCGCGATTGAAATTAAACCCGAGCGTAGCGCCTTGATTGTAAGGGTTTACAAACTGCTGAACAATGGTATGTTCTGCTTCATATGTTCCGAGGTGGGTACGTTGCGCCCCGGCAAAAAGGATTGCAGGATCAATATTGGTAACCGCATACGGGTTTGTATTAATCTCAACAAAATCTTTATCGCACGCCCCTGCTAAAAGGAGCATAAAAAATAATAGTATAGAATGCTTTATCGATTTCATAATTCTAGAATTTAACATTTAAACTGAAATTGAAACTACGTGCTGTTGGCAACGATGAATTTTCATAGCCGGCTCGAATATCACCTCCAGATTGGATTGCTTCAGGATCCAACCCGGGAAGGTCCTTGTAAAGGATCGCCAGATTACGTGCGGATGCTGATACAGAAAGCCCTTTTATAAAATCCAACGCAGGCATACTAGTAACCAAATCGGTTAGGTTATAAGATACCGATACATTTCTAAGCTTTACAAAGTCAGATTTGAAGATGAATGGGTCACCGATTTGATCGTTTCTGTAACTAGCATAAAAGCCTTGTAAGTTCGTCACAACACTGGTGTTCGGTGTGCCATCATCATACACCCCAGGGAATGTTAAACCGGCCTCACCTTCCCTACGTCCTTCCAAGGAAAGCTTGGAATGTCCTTGTCTCAACATATTTAGGTGTGTGGAAGATAGCACAGTACCCCCAAGTTTATAGTCGATGAATATGCCAACACTCAGCTTCTTATAGGTAAAGGTGTTGTTCCATCCACCAGTAACCTTAGGAATAGAACTTCCTACAGGGAGAAAGCCATTTGTTAATTCTGCTCCCGGTGTACTGGAATTTGTTGGACGCAAACCACCTGTTGGAGTAACAAGAATATCCCCATTCGCATTTCGTAAGTAAGTTCTTGTATACAGTTGATTCATCCCCATGCCTTCTGTATACCTTAATTCCCCTAGAAACTCGTTACCATTTGCAGGAGCCGCGGTGCCATTAAAATATATTACAAGAAGTGTTCCACTTGGATTACCTACATCTAATACCTCTGTCTTAAGGAAGGTGTTATTCCAGGAACTCACCCACCTGAAATCTCCCCGATCCAAAGCTGTCACTTCAATCAAAGACTCTAAACCACTATTACTTAAAGAAGCGGTGTTTTGCTTGGATTCAGGATATCCGGATGCATTGGAAATTTGAAGATTCAAGATCTGATCGGTTGTTACTTTATGGAATGCACCAAGATCTACTAACACCTTATTATCGAACAACCGCATTTCCAGACCAATCTCTTGTTCTGTTACAATAAAGGGTTGCAAATTTGGGTTAGGGGCAAGATTGCCACTGACAGATGCTAATGTCTGGCCATTGAATTGATTAGGGTTAATGGCATATGTCAGTAGACCATCATAAGGGTTCACACCATTCGCACTTCCTACCTTGGCCCAGGCACCTCTTAATTTAGCATAGGAAAGCCAAGTCTGGTTGGTCAGTAGTTCTGAGAAAATAAAACTACCCGAAACAGATGGGTAAAATACATTATTTTTCTCCGGGTTTAATACTGAGAACCAATCATTCCTACCCGTAAAGTTTAAGTAAAACATTCCATTGTACCCGAATTCTGCCCAACCATAAAGCGAGTTGGTCCGTGTTTGGTTATAACCATAGCCTTGATTTTGAATCGTTCCATTTGCGATGGTATAAAGATCAGGCACCACAAAATTGCTGGAATTCTGATCCATTCGCTGCCATTTAGTCCTCCAGGTATTGCCGCCAAAATTTGCATCCACTGAAAACTTTCCGAATTCCTTATTACCACCAATCAGGAAGTCAGCATTGATATCGGTCGCTATATCTTGCAGTAGATTGTAGGTGCCCTTGTAAGTACCATCTCCTTGAAAAAGGTTGTCTGTTCCTGTACCACTCAAGCGATTCCATTCTGAAAAGGAATTGAGATAATCATAGTTATACCTACCCTGCGCATACAACCAATCGGTGAATTGATAGCGTACCGTTGCCGTTCCAAGAAATCGGTTTCTAATATCATCATAATACTGTCCATTTTGCATCGGATAATACGGGTTATTGATGGTCCCTAAAAATCCATTTGTCTTATACTCTGCTCCATTTCCAGGATTTTTTGCATTGTCACGATAGGCCTCAATGGGTGTAGAGATTCCCATCCTGGTAAAAAAGTTTACAGCACCATCACCCTGTGAACCGATTTGCGGTGGATTTAGGTTTTGCTCATTTGCATAGTTAATATTCAACTGCATTGTGAGTTTCTTGGTAAATTCATGGTTGATACCCGCATTAAAAATTCTCTTCTTATACTCGTTTAGGGGCACAATACCCTCTGCATCTACGTTAGAAAAGGATACCCGAAAGCTTCCATTTGCACCTCCACCAGACAATCCAATAGTATTGGTGAAATTTGTACCAAGTTGTAAAAAGTCAAATAGCTGGAAGGGATTAGCAGAATAGGGACGCATAACACCATCAAAATTCATAACGGGAGTACCATCAAGTCGTGCACCAAATCCAAATTGACCTTGTGACTGGGCATCTCCTTGTGTTTGCGGTTTATTACCTCCTTGTCCAATACCATATTCTTGCTGCACGATTTCATCCATGAAATTCAACGCTTTTGAAGTGGTAAAACTGGAGGTAAATTCCACCCCAATCCCCTGCCCTTTTTGACCGGATTTAGTAGTAATAATAATTGCTCCATTTGCTGCTCTCGAACCATAGAGTGCAGCTGCCGTTGCACCCTTTAATACGGTCATGTTTTCAATATCATCTGGATTGATATTCTGTAAATTATCGCCTCGATCACGCTGTTGTGTGTTACCATCAGCGGGACGTGCACCCTGATCCATTGGAAGTCCGTTTATAACTATCAACGGTGCATTATTTGCACCTGCGAATGCAGCCTGACCACGAAGACGTATCTGGGTACCTGCACCAGCACCTGCCGCAGGAGGTGTTATATTCAAGCCTGCCACGCGTCCTTCCAGGGATTCCATTACATTCGTAGTACGATTTGTAATCAGCTCATCCGTCTTCACTGCTGTTGCCGAATAACCCAATTTTTTAGATTCCTTTTTAACACCCAAGGCAGTAACCATTACTTCTTCCAGGGATGTTAAATCTGGTTGAAGGGTAACATCAACGGTGGTTCTTCCTTCGGCTGATACTTCTTGCAATGCATAGCCTACAAATGAAAAAACCAACGTACTGGTCGTGGATGAAACTTCGATTGAATACGTTCCATCAGCACCACTAACGGTACCATTGCTCGTACCTTTTTCAATGATGTTGACACCCGGGAAAGCCGTTCCGAATTCGTCCGTTACTGTTCCTCTGATCGTTTGTTGTTGCATGGTCAATGGCACGTCATTGACCCTTACTCCAGCCTCTCCCGAAGCGTAGGTCTGAATGCATACCACCGATGAAAGCAGCATGCAAAATGAAAATAGCAAGTAGCGTTTTCTCATAATTTAAGGGGTTATAAGTGATTAAATTTGGTTACGATTAAAGTGTATTTTTTACAATTATTATGAATCGAATGTATAAGAGTTATATTTTATTTACTTCCAAAAATCACCATTGGTCATTTTTGCACACGTTTGCGAAGGCGTTTGCGCGGTTTTATGGTTATTTAGGCGGGTTTGAAGGAATATGTGGCTGGCCTATATTTAACCTTTTCTGGTGAATATTGAACACTTCTGCCTTGTCACGATAAGCTTTTCAGAAACATATAATCGATAATGCGAGGCGAAGTTAATTTCAGGTTTTAATAAGGCTTTATTCTTATCATTTTTATCAACGGAGCTTCACTGATACTTTGTTTGTGTCTAAAATTCAATCATCGCCTTGACAACCCCAGATGATGGATCCAACCACTGATCAAAAACTGAACGGACGTCATCGAATTTTGCCCGATGGGTGATGTAGGTTGATGGTTTCACTTCTCCATTTTTTAATGCAGCAACAACATTTTCAAAGTCTTCTCGTGTTGCATTTCGACTGCTCATCAGGGTTCCCTCCCGCTTATGAAACTCAGGATGACTAAATGAAAGATCACCTTTTTGTAATCCAATGATTACATACCGTGCACCATGGGCCATGAAATTAAAAGCACTGTTTATCGCATTCTTATTTCCTGTAGCATCTATAATTACCGTTGGCATATCACCATACGTAATAGCTTTTAGTTGTTCAACTACATCCGGTGCAGATGCGTTGATGGTATTCGACACATTCAGTTTTTCTGTGCAGAATTTTAATCGTTGTTCGTTTACATCCATGGCAATAACTTTTCCTCCCGCAATGCGAGCAAACTCCATTGTACCCAGCCCAATGGGTCCTGCACCGATCACCAATACAAATTCACCCGGACAAATTACCGCGCGTCTAACACCATGCGCACCGATTGCAAGCGGCTCAACCAACGCGAGCTCATCTAAACTCAAACCATCACCGTGCAATAAAGAATTGGAAGGAACGGAAAGGTACTCAACCATTCCTCCATCAATGTGCACTCCACAAACCTGAATGCTCGCGCAACAATTGAATTTCCCGTTACAGCAAGCAATACATTTTCCACAGGAGAAGTACGGAATAAAGGAAACCATTTCCCCGACTTTAAAACCGGGGGCATTGTCAAATGAAACCAATTCACCTGCCAACTCATGGCCCAGTATGCGGGGATAACTAAGAAAAGGTTGTGTGCCTTCAAATGCATGTAAGTCGGTACCGCATACACCAATGCGTTTGATTTTTATAATCGCATGATCCGCTGACTGCACAGGAGCCGGACTTTCCTTATATTCAAATTTCCGCGGCTCAACACACACTAATGTTTTCATTTTTCTTCAAGTATTTTTTAGTGTTGTGTTAAAAAATCGCCACTTCTTTGTTCAATTACCAAACTCATTCATTTGGCCTTCCTATTTAGGCAACGCATCATTCCCAGATGTAGCATACAATCCCAAAAGGGTTCCTGTAAAACCTCCGGCTACATTAGTGGAAAGAATATCACCGGAAACCACACCACCCAGATTGACAAATTCATTTCCTTCTATTGCATACCCAAACTGGTACTCATCGCCATTTGCCCTTACTTGCAGGCGAATAGGTTTTGTGATGGCTATTGTTTTACTGGCGATGATTTCAGATTTTATCTCACGCTCCTTCCCTCTTCCCAGAGTTTCGTTTCGTTGCAAAACCAACACATAGTCCTTGCCTACCTTGGTCACGCCAAACACATAATTGGATCCTTCATTTTGGAGGCACACGATCCCGGCCAGTTCTTTTTCTGAAGTGGGTTTGTAATCAAGCGAGGTTTCAAAAGAAAAAGTGTTGTGTTGTTGGCGGTAGAAAAGTGTGGAAGTCGGTTTCATTTCCTTAATGTTGGTACCGAAAGGGTTTATTTGCAAACCATTTTTGGCTTTGGAAATAAATGCTTCGCGTGGCCCACGTAATCCAATCCACCTGTAATCAAGTTTTTCTGCGGTAAAATTTTCAGTGTAGGTAAAGTTTCCGTTCGGGAAATATCCAGCTTCCGTGGTTTTGTTTTTTACTCCTTCCGGCATTTTCAGTTTCGGTGAAAGCGGAACCAATCCATTTTCAAAAACCGGAAATTCCCCCGACCAATCAACCGGCAGGATAAAGGTTTCGCGTCCCGTATTTACCCTGTCCTTTTCGTTTGGTCGCACGGCCAGAAACACACCATAGTATTTATTGTCAGGCCCCATCACCAAATCCGCATGGCCCGCCCAATCTACTTTATTCGCGCGATCTTTTGGGAAGTGTCGTTGCGTAAGGATGGGATTGCTGGGTGCTGGTGTATACGGCCCCTTCGGTTTATCGCTAACGAAAATAACTTCACTATGCCATCCTCCGGTTCCTCCTTCAGCACACATCAGGTAGTAGCGTCCGTCTTTTTTATAGATATGGGGTGCTTCGATCCAAATTGGTTTTTTTGTAATATCCACACCGCCATCCACGATCACGATATCCGTGCCTGCAATTACCCGGTCTTTCCCCAAATCATATTCCCACACCTTGATTACCCTGTGGCCATTGTATTGTTCATTCTCTTTTAACGGTGCGTCATTGTGGACCACATAGGCTTTTCCATCGTCATCAAAAAAAATAGAAGGGTCAATTCCGTTGAAATCCATTTTGATTGGTTCACTCCATCCTTTCATCGGGTCTTTTGTTTTTACAATGATATTTCCTCCTCCCGGTCCCGCAAAAGCAGTCGTGATCATGTAAAAGGTATCGTTGTAGGGATTATAGGTAATCCCCGGAGCATACACTCCGGCACTTATCCCGGTGTCATGCACATTCAATTGTGATACGCGATCCAACACATGACCAATTTGTTTCCAGTTGACCAAGTCTTTTGAATGAAAAATCGGCACACCCGGAAACATCGCGAAGGAAGAGCATACCATATAGTAATCATCCCCCTTTTGCGTAATCGCGGGATCCGGATAACATCCTTGCAGTATCGGATTGTAAAATTCATCAGGTCCCAATGGATTGTCTTTGTAAACCTGATCATCGCCTTGATAAACGACATTGGAGAATACTGGTGCATTCTTCGGGGCCTTTGCTTTTGATTGGCCGAAGGCTTCAAACTCAATGTGGCACATGATTGATATTAAAATGTATACTAAAATAAGTTTTGCTTTCATTTTTCTAAAGTGTGTAGGTACGCTATTCATAGTTGTTGATTTTCTAAGTTTCTAAGTTAAAAGCTGAGTGAAAATTGGTTACCAGATTTATTTATTTTTTTCTCGCACTAGCCGCACATAATACACCGCACCAGCAGTGTTCTTTGGTACTGCCTGAAATTTTACAGTGATCTCTTTTTTTCCGGTTAGCATCGTATGCGGAATAGCATAGGCTACATCAAAGAACCGTGACTGATGCCATTTACCAGTGTTATCTTCTGTCAATAATTTTTCATCATCAACATAGATATCAAACTTCCTGCTCCCCCACTCTGCTCCCCAATAGCGAACCATCAAAGACAAATTGGTTTCTCCTTTTGTTGAGAGACGATAACTGAAATACCCATCATCATGCGCATCTCGCCAAAATTGATTCAAATTATTTCCGGTTCTTGACTTCTCTTGTTGCATGCCATGATCTGCTTCGGGCTGTTGCTCACCCGGTGCAACAAAATCAAGGGTCCGTTTTTCAAGTTCAAGTTTTTTCTTCTCTACCGTTGCGATCGAATCCAGATACGCAACATATTGTGATTCCGATAATGTCATCCAGTACATCATATAGCGCGCATCATGAAGTTGAAAGAATGGCTGCAATTCAAGGTTCATTGAATTGATCATATTCACATCCGTAATTTTAAAATGAAGCGGTTTTCCTTCAACAGGTTCTAATTTATAGGCAATGTCGGAAGGAGTATTTTCAAGTATAATAGGTGCCTGATCGACTGGCAATCTTTCTCCACTTGCAATGTGTCCCCATCGGCTATCATTTGCTTTCAAGCCTTTCAAATCTTCCGTGCCTGTTTTTGCGGCAAGCACAATTGGACCATACAGTATTGCACTATAGTTTGGCACGTTGGGCAACTGCTCCATTTGAATATGCATCGGCAATTCGATTACCACTTCATCCCCGGTATTCCATTTCCGTTCAATTGCTACATAAGAAGAAGGTTTTGATTCAACGGAAATTGCTTCGCCATTGACCAGTACTTTCAAGGCACCCTCTTTCACCCACGAAGGATAGCGAATCATTAACGTGAATTTTGAAGATCCGTCTGTCACTTTTAATACCGTCTTCTCTTCAAAAGGAAATTTTGTTTCCTGACGGAGGGTTACGCCCTTTTCTTTCCACGTTAATTCAGAAGCAACAAACAAATTCAAAAACAACGAGTCATCCGTGTGGGTGTAAATAAATTGATTGTATTTTCCATGGTTCTCCATGCCACTTCCTACACAACACCACATGGCTTCATTGGGTGTCGAATAAACGCGGTAATGCTGGGGGCGAACCGGAGTAAAGTAGACATACCCACCATGTTCCGGATGCTGAGTAGATAAGATATGATTGTAAACCGTGCGCTCAAAGTAGTCTGCATATCGCGCCAATGGTTCAACACTAAAAAGATGTTCGGTGAGCTTTAGCATGTTATAAGAATTGCACGATTCTGGTCCTTCAACCTCGTTGACAAAATCATTGCTGGAAACCTGACTTGGAAAAAATTCCCTACGACTATTTCCACCAAATGCCAGGGTGCGATTGCTGGTGACTGTTTCCCAGAAAAAACCGCCAGCCTTTTCATACTTTTCATCATCGGTCAATGCTGCTATTCGTTGAAAACCCACAGCTTTTGGTACCTGCGTGTTGGCATGCTTGTTATCAAGATTGTCGATATGGGATGCCATTGCCTCCAATAGCATCCGGTGCGAAAATCGTTTTGCTGCAACTATGTATTTTTCATCCTTCGTGAGTTGATACGCATCAGCGAAAACCTCATTCATTCCTCCATGTTCTGTATCGAGCATCGATTCCATTTGTTCATCCGTAAGCGATGAAGTAATCTGAATTCCCCAATCACAAAATTTCAGGAACATTGCTTTCGCTTCTTCATTGCCTGTGTACTGCCAGGCATCCCGCAATCCTGAATACATTTTGTGTGCGTTGTACCAGGGAACCCATGCGGCTTTGTATGCCGAGAATTCACCATCCTTTAATGTGCTCCAAATCTCCGTGCTTTTAGGGACTGCCCCAACATATCCAACAGCCCAATCCGGATTGTTTTTACCATTTGCCTCCTGACATGCCTTTAGTTCGGCAAGCATGTAGTCCATCCGTTGCTTGCACACTTCGTTGCCGGTGGCCGCATAGTTCATCGCCATAGCAGTTAAATAATGTCCTCCAACGTGACCTGCCAATCCTTCCCAGTTGTCATAGCCTTTTGCCTTCTCGGGCAAACCTGCTTCTTTGCGATAAGGCGCTAACAACCGATCCACATCATACTTGAGCAACACTTCAATATTCAGATCGCGTGCATGCTGGAAGGGGCCGTCCAGCAATTTTACAGCTTCAAGCGGAAACTGATTGGGATATAGATTGCCCTTCTCTTCTGAAGTACAGCTACTCAAATAAAAAACTGTTATCAGTATCCAGAAATAAAATCGCTTTTGCATCACTTATTTGCTTTAATTACTCACTTAGTTGATCGTGATTTTTTCAGTTTTCAAATCCTTATTGTCCGAACTATTGCCATACAATACTTCATAATCTCCTGCACTGGTCATCATTTTCAATTCATCTCGATTATAAAACTCAAAGGCAGTTGGTGGTAACTCGATGCTTACAGTTTGCGTTTCACCGGGATTCAGATTTACCCGTTTGAACCCTTTCAATGTTTTCAACGGACCGTCAACATCATTTACTTTTCGGATATAGACTTGCACAATCTCAGTGCCTGCACGTTTACCAGCATTGGTAACCGGGATTGTGATTTGAATAGATTCGTTCGCTTTAATTTTTGTCTTATCCGTAGTTGCTTTCCCTATTTCAAATTGTGTATAGCTAAGACCAAACCCGAATGGGAACAACGGATCTTCCCTATACCGATACGTTCTTCCCTTCATAGAGTAGTCTTCAAAATCGGCAAGTTGGGTCGTGTCTTTGTAAAAAGTAATAGGCAATTTTCCGGCAGGGTTATAATCGCCAAACAACACATCAGCAACTGCTTGTCCTCCGGATTCGCCACCGTACCACGCTTGCAAAATAGCGTCTGCACTTTTTGTTTCCGGCCCAAATCCAATTGCTGAACCCGAGCAATTGACGAAGATTACTTTTTTGCCTGCAGCTTTCAACGCTTTCAGGCAATTGCGTTGCACTTCAGGGAGTTCAATGTCGGTACGGTCACCTCCTTTAAATCCTGGATAGGATACCGGCATTTCTTCACCTTCCAGCAGGGTGGAGAGTCCACCCACAAAAACAACCACTTCCACATCTTTTAATTTTTTAATAAGATCGGTGTAATCCACATCCACTTCTTTTCCAAAATTGAATTCAATGTTTGCTGCCCAGTTGTTAAGTTGACCGAAATGGATTTCGAACTTATATTTCTTACCCCGTTCAACTTTATAAGGAACGCGTGAAGGCAATGTTCGCCAGTTATCATAGCGCTGAATTGATTTACCATTTACCAATAATTCAAAGTGACCGGTAGCACCCGTTTTGAAAACTATTTCCTCATCGTGAAGGGCAACAAATTCTGTTTCGTACTTAGCAGAAAAACCTACCAGCTTAACTCCGGATGCAAATTCATGTTGGCCTGCCGTTGTTAATTTTATGGGGTTCGTGATCTGCTGGGTGATCACAACATCGCCAGTTCGATCCGGAGTATTCCAATACGTAGCTTTAAAACCTGGTTTGCCTTCAAAAGAAGTATGGGCAAAATAGCTTTCTGTTATTTTGTTTTCTACCAGATCGCATCCTTTGTCGTACAAAATTTTGTTTGCAGGAAGTTTACTTTTGATTCCATCCAAAATGGTAATGGTGCGCACCGGGGTGCCGTTATAATTTCCCCACAACATGGGCTTGTCATTGGCATTGGGACCGATCACCGCAATCTTCTTCATCGACTTTTTTAATGGAAGAATGTCATTGTTGTTTTGAAGAAGTGTCATCGATTCCCGCGCCATGTCTAGTGCTAGTTTTTGATGTGCCTCATTGTTCACGATCGACATGGGAATTTTTGTCCACGGAACAAGCTCATCATCATCCATTTCGCCAAGATCAAAGCGCCCGATGAGTACACGCATCAAGCGCACGTCAATTTCACTTTCGGTAATCAACCCTTTAGAAACCGCCTCTGGTAATAATTTATAATTATGATTGTTCCACTGGCATTCTACATCCGTTCCGGCAAGAACTCCGCGAGCGGCAGCATGTGTTGCATCGGATGAAACATTATGGCTTGTATAGAAATCACCGATGGCACCACAATCAGAAACGACCATGTGTTTGAATCCCCATTGATCGCGCAAAATACTTTGCAACAGACGGGTGTTACTACAACAGGGTTCATCGTCCAGACGTTGGTAAGCGCACATTACCTGACGAACATCCGCCTCTTGTACCAATGATTTGAAAGCGGGCAAATACGTTTCCCATAAATCACGCTGATCGACATTGTTGAGATTCAGTTCATGACGGCTCCATTCCGGACCTGAATGCACAGCATAATGTTTGGCACACGCTAACAGTTTTTTGTATTTAGCATCTTCAGGACCTTGTAAACCTTTTACGACAGAAACTCCCATTCGTGAAGTGAGGTATGGATCTTCACCATACGTTTCCTGTCCACGTCCCCAGCGAGGATCCCTGAAAATATTGACGTTCGGAGTCCAAACTGAAAGACTTAAGAAGCGTCTGTTCTCCTGACCGTTTCGTACTGATTCCTGATATTTCGCGCGGGTCTCATCGGATACTGCATCAAAAATTTTGTAAACCAAATCATCATTAAAAGAAGCGGCCATCCCGATAGGCTCCGGAAAAACTGTGACATTGCTGTTGTTGGCCAAACCATGAAGTGCTTCACTCCACCAGTTGAATTTTTTTATTCCCAACCGGGGGATGGCATCCGATACATCACACATCAGTGTTGCCTTCTCTTCCAATGTTAATCTGGAAATTAAATCTTTCGCACGCTCTTCAGAAGAAAGATCAGGATTCTGATACGGTAATTGAGCAACCGATACGCTTAAAGAAAGCATACACATGGAAAGCGAAGAGAAAACGAATGTGACTACTTTTTTCATTTTGATCGATATTGAGGTTTTTATTAAAATAAATTCAATTTCATTATACGTCTTGCAAAATTAGCTTCACGCATTACTCAAACACGGCAACAAAACCATCATTCCCTTTTAGGGTGACATTCAATTTCCCTGAATCAGGAACTACCAATTGGCCAGATTGAAAGGATGGTTCATCTCCTTCTGTATTTCCCGAAGTAATCAAATCGAATTTTCTATTCTTTAAAAAAGATACATCAAGCGAAAGTTCTTTTTCAACATTTTCACCATTGATGCCGGCCACATACCATTTGTTATCTGCTTTCCGTGCTACGACATATAACTTGCCGGGATATCCATCAATAAATTTTACATCGTCCCATGTACTGGGAAGTTGCCTCAAAAAATCTTTTACGTACTCCGGAACATGCGTCATCCCTTCAGGTGTTTCCGCATAATGTTGTATACCCGATAGAAAGATCACGGAAGTAGCCAATTCAAATGCAGCCGTTGTAACACGATTGATACAAGGGATTTTATACAAGTTCATCGGGGTAAAATCCATAGGGTCAAATGCATTGCGAACCAGTGCAGACATAACCGAATGTTCGGGGGCTTTATCGGCAGACTGTTGCCCAAACGTGATCATCTCATAGCCAAACACCGCTTCCACCGTCATCAAATTCGGATAAGTTCGCTGCAATCCTCTTGGCAAGGTGGCGCCATGAAAGTTTACCAAAATTTCATTGGCCGCAGCATCCTCAAGAATGTCCTGATAGTATTGGATCATCGACTGACCATCACCGGAGAAGAAATCTATTTTCACACCTTTGATTCCCATATCATGTAGTTTCGCGAATTCTTTCATCCGGTTTTCATGCGTCAATAATTTATTCTTGGGTGTAAACTTGACGGTATTCCAATCACCGGCAGAGTTATACCACAACAACAGTCCAACATTTTTCTCTTTCGCATAGTCGACCAATAGCTTCGCGGAGTCATACCCAATTAACTGATCCCAATTCGCATCGAGCAAACAATATTGCCAGTTCATATCTGCCGCAAAATCAATGTATCTTTTCTGAACATTAAACACCGTTGAATCATCTTTCTTAATGATCCAGCTCCAGGAAGCTTTTCCAGGTTTAATAAAGGAAGCATCCATTTTCACAGCAGGCGATGCAAGGTCCGTTCCCAGTGTTGATTCAGCAATTGTTTTAAGATCACCAATGGCGATGATCCGCCAGGGAGTTTTCCATGGCAATGTTGATTCCGGATTTAGTGCACCATCTGTGAATACTTCCGGTGCTTGCGGAAAATTAATTTTGTATTCATTGTAGGGTGAATGTTGTTGCAATGCCGTGCCACAATAGCTCTTTCCTAAAGCAGCTTCGGTTATCAGCATCCATACATCCTGATATTTAAACAATGCAGGATAAACCCAACCATTTTGTCCGGGTGATGGAGTTCCTGTTGGAATGTCCATCATATAATGCGCTTCGTACGATGGATTGGTGTGTTCAAAACCTGTTTGTGCTTCTGTTTTTGGTTGAAGCCAGGCACGTGTGCTGTCATTGAAATGAAAGGTTGTTGCTTCTGACTTTATTCTTTTCACATCCGTGGATGTCTCCGGAAATTCATAGCGAAAAGCAATCCCATCGTTGGACACCCGAAAAATGATATTCATTTTTTTTCCACTCTCGGTATGCAGTTCAAAAATCCTTTCGGTTGAGGTGTACGTGATCTCCTTTTTCTTTGCATTCTGCATGCTATATGCATCGGTGATTTCAACAGGATCAGAAACTTTGTCGAGTTTCAGATTTTTGGAGAAGTCTTCATCTTCACGAACGATACCCAGTTTGGAATTTATAAGCACGGTGTCCTTTTTATATAAAATGCTGTATTCCATTTTTTCAGCATCATAGATTGCGGAAATATTTTTATCCGGACTGTCAATGCTGAACTGTGTCTGATCTATCTTTTGATTACACCCCGTGGCTCCTATCCCTAATGAAATTAGTACTATACTAATTTTGATAAAGGACGTGTTAAGTGGATTCTTCATTTGTAAATTAATTTTTTTGAGAAATTTTGTCGTCAATGTGAAAGAAATCGAAATCAACAAAACCACCGGTCTCTTTCGTAGCGTAATTAAACAAACCAAAACGGTACCCCATAAAGTGCGGTAGTGTGTAGGCCATGTGTAATGTAGAACCAATGTGTTTCCAGGTCTTGCCATCCAGGCTGTAATAGAATTCAGCCACATCAACTTTATCTTTAAAATTGCATTCCGCTTTTAGGTAAATTTTGTCTTGTGAAAGAGGGATTCGCGCTGCCTCTACTGGTTTTTCAGATTCAGCATTCACCATCACAATAGACTTTGCTCCATTCTCAACCTGAACCCCCACCTGACCAAATCTTTTTTGCAATAATGCAAGCCCGGCAAAATCACCTTCTTTCATTTTTGAAACATCAATAGATGTTGAGCCTGTAGACTGTGGGCCAATGGTGCGTTGGGTCAAGGTGTTCTTTGCGAGATAAAAAGATGTGTCAACACGGCCTGTCGTAAGGCGGAGATATCCTTTTCTGGCGGTAACAGACCAAAGACTATTCTCCGGATTATGATTCCATTGCCAAACCAACGGTAAGGCTGGCTCCTTTTTCTTTCTGTTGAATTCATCGGAAGCAACAATGCCGGGTATCAGTCCTTTAGTTGCAGGCAAATCAAGTACTTCCGGTACTTTACCATCCGTGCCCAACACTGGCCAGCCGTCTTCCCATTTCACAGGCACCAGGTAAGGAATTCTTCCCACCGAACCATAATCACGGAACAAATAAGCATACCAATCACCATTCGGAGTATCGATAAGACCTCCTTGCGCGACTCCCAAATCTTGCAATGCAAGCCTTCCCTCCCACGGTCCGGTTAATTTATCAGCACGATGAATAATTACCGTTCGCATGCCGCCACGGGGCCAGGTGATATTGAACAAATAGTACTTGTCCTTTATCTTAAAGAGTTGTGACCCTTCAGCACGAAGCATAATGTTCGTTCCTGCGGGAGCACTGGCATTTTCAATAATAACTTTCTCTTCTGTTCCCGGCATTACTCCCGACAAGTCAGTCTGAAGCTCCACCAATTTGAGTTGACCGACACCATAGATCAGGTACACTTTTCCGTCTTCGAAAAACAGGGAGTGGTCGTGATAAGAAGGTTTAAAGGTGGATAATTTCCAGGGGCCCTTTTCGATATCTTTTGTGCTATAAATGTGTGTGCGTCCGGAAGTAGCTGAAAAAGTTGACACATAAAACAGCCCATTATGATACCGTATACAACTCGCCCAGGAACCTCTCCCATAAGCACTTTGACCATTCTCAAGATTCATGGCATCATTATCGACCAGCGTATCATAGGCGTAGTTTACTAATTTCCAGTTCACGAGATCGGTCGATTTCATAATCGGCACACCTGGATTCATGTACATGGTAGTACTGCTCATATAGTAGACATCCCCTACTCGTACAATTGATGCGTCCGGGACATCGGCAAAAACAATGGGGTTAGTTGCTTTATCCTGAGCAGACAAATGTTGGTAATGTGCTATTGATAGTAACACCACTGTTACCAGAATTTTGGCTTTATAGAAATTACGTGGTCGCTCCATATTTATGTATACTGTATTACTTCGTTTTGATTCGAATGACTGTTAACGACATGGGTTGAGTCGTATAGTCAAATTTTTTACTTGCCTTAAATGCAGTTTGGACTGGAATCACCTGATCCGGTTGTTCAAAAGTGTTTTCGGCATCAGCCGATCCGCTTATTACAATTTGTTGCGCTTGTGAATTGATGCGTTTAAAATTTGCAAGGTTTACGTTCATGACCGCGGGCACATTCCCAACATTTACCAACTTTAAGATCACATCTCCGGTAACAAGATCCTGAACACATGAAGCAGCGAGTGTTGAATCACTGGCTGATAAGGAAACTACATGATCGAAGTACACATTTCCCATGTGAACAGAGAATAGTTTTTGTACATGGTAATTGGGAGTAAGCACGAGGGACGCATTATCAAAAAAGATCATATCTGTTTTCCATTGCGTGTGGTTTTTCTTTGCAAACAAAGGAGCATACGAAGCCATGCTCACGACATCACCATTACGCTCAAGCCCAACCATATAGGCAGCTTCCGCGATTGCATTCTTAAGTTTATTTCCCCAGGATGCATATTCGCCCAGATACACTTTTGATTTGCTCCGATCATACGTATCGTACCGATTCAGATTTTTTAACATCCACTCCGGCTCTTTATAATAATGTTCATCAATGACCGGAATAGTATGAAGATCTGCATACTTCCAGCCCTTTTCGAAATCCTCTCCATCGGGAAATGGTCCAGATGTTCCGATTAAAGTAATCTCAGGATGCTTCTTTTTCACAGCATCAAAAATCATTTTAAAACGAACTTCAAATTCAGGCGTGATTTTATCCTCGTTGCCGATTCCTACATACTTAAGATTAAAGGATTCGGGATGGCCGGCAGCAGCACGTTTTGCTCCCCAGGTAGAAGTTACCGGTCCATTAGCCCATTCAATTAAATCCAATACTTCCTGAATGTAGTCTCCCATTTCTTCAATGGGAAGTGCCCGTTGGCCGGTCCCGCCAATGCGCCATGTACCACCTGAATTTTGGCAACTCACAGCCGCAGGCAAAACAGGCACCGGTATCGCGCCTACATCCTCACAGAATTGAAAATATTCAAAATAGCCAAGGCCAGCAGTTTGATGATAGCCCCATAAGTTTTTTTGCGCAACACGTTGTTCGATAGGACCAATTGTATTTTTCCATCGGTACATATTCCCTAATCCGCTACCGTGTACAAGACAACCTCCGGGAAATCGAATAAACCGTGGCTTCATATCCGCCAATGCTTGCGCCAAATCCGGACGTAATCCATTTGGCCTGTTCTTAAATGTGTTCTCCGGAAACAACGAGATCACATCAAATGCTAACTTACCCGTGTTGGTAGCCAATATTAATAGTGATGCGCTATCCGAACTTTCGAGTGCTGTAAGTTTTGTAGCATATTTCTTCCACTCATTGGAAGTCGTTGAAATTTTTTCTTCTGCTAGTATATCACCATTTGGCGCTTGCAAAATAACAGACAATGAAACCGGAGCTGTGGATAATTGGCGCACAAACATCGACATATTGTAGGCATCTCCCTTCTTTACAAGAATCCCATCAAAGCCTTTATTTTTAATTCCCACACCCGATAATCCAACATGCTCCTTTTCATTGCCAACATGTTCAATATCCAATACAACATAATGCGGATTGTTCGGATGCACAGGGCTGCTGGTTTCTACTGAAATCGAACCGTAAGAATAACCGGGAGTTGTATATTCCCAATAGGAAAAAGAATTCCAATCATTCCTATCGGTTGGACTATATTCAAAGGATCGGTTCTGAATCAGCTCAGCATAAAGGCCGCCATCTGCTGAATAGTTAATATCTTCAAAGAAAAGTCCAAATAGCTCGGAACTGATTTTTTTACCTTTACCAGCTACCTTTGATTCTGTGGTCTGGGCTATACTTGGTATGGAAATAAGCAGCGCAATTCCAATGATGCCAATGGTCACTGCAAAATTTATAAATGAGTTTTTGCCTCTTTCAGTCATAGTCATGTACCCCTTCGAAATAAATCCTATACAATGTATCAATCGATTGCATCTAAAAAGCTAATTTAAATAAAATAATTGTATATTATACACTTATGTGAAAATAGAATGGCTATTTTGCCCACTATTAAGGTCTTGGAAGTGAATAAATTGATAACTATAAAAAATCGAAAAATGAAGAATAATTCTAAACGCTATTCGGGGATATGTGCATTGATGATGGCCCTGCTGCTGGTTTTAACAAACTGCTCAAACCAACCGGGAAATGAATGGCACGAGAAAAACCAGCAACTTATCAAGCAATTTAATCTAACGGAGAGAACCCTATCAGATCTTCCAGTAAACAAAATAAAATCAAACCTTGAACCGGCAGATGTAAACAGTCTTGATAGCCTTACAACCGTAACACTACACCCCGGAGTTGATGCTAAAATTTTCTGGGGAACAGGCACTATGATCAGTACGATTCAGCTTGTACCAAATGCGGAAATCCCGGAAGAGGAATTGCCTGCCGACAGGTTTGTTTTTGTTTTGGAAGGATCGATTGATCACTTAATTGATGGATCAATGGTAACGATGATCGCACAGCCAAGGGAATCACCAGACGGAACACACAGCGCCACACCGCGCACTGACTTTCTATATCTTGAAAAAGGTAGTAAGAATAAAATCACAGCAGGTGAAGCGGGCGCAAAAATAATGGAAGTGTACAGCCCCGTTCGCCTCGACTATCTCGAAAAAGCTGGGGTATCAAATATCCCAACAGTATCCAACGATGTTCAATCCGGTTTACCACCAAACGTATTACCAAACAGGGTGTATGATCTTTACGAATTTCAACTTACGGAATTGGCGCCCGGTGCACATTCAAGATTGATTTCTGGAAAAAATACGCAGTTGAGTTTTATCTCTATGGATCCGCATTCTGTTTTTCCACACCACATTCATCCGGAAGAACAAATGATGCTGGTGTTACGTGGGGAATGTGATGAGATTCTTCTGGATGGAAAACAAGGGATGAAAACCAACAGTGTTGTTCGCATTCCTTCCAATATGGTTCATGGTGCGGAGATAGGTGACCTCGGTTGCGATGCACTGGACATTTTCTGGCCTGCACGTCCCGATTATCTGGAAAAAGAAAAAGCAAGAATGGCTGCGTATCGGGCCATTATACCGGAAGATTCGAAAGTAGAATTGTTGGTGGATGGTAAGAAAACAAAACCTGAATTGAACTTCAGCGAAGGCCCCAAGTGGATGAATGGAAAAATCTATTTTTCGAATATGTATTTCGATCAAAGTTGGAGCGCTGATCCCACCAAAAGTTCAACGGTAGCACTTGATCCAGACGGAAGTTATAAAAACATTTCGGAAGGGAAAATGCAAACGAACGGACTATATCCATACAAGAATGGAAATTTAATTGTTTGCGATATGATGGGACATCGTGTAGTTGAGATGACCACCAGCGGAAAGGTTATAAAGGTACTTGCTGACAAATACGATGGTAAACCCATTGATGGTCCGAATGATGTGATCACCGATTCGAAAGGAGGATTTTATTTTACGGATCCGCAATTCACGATGGAACCTGAGAAATTCCAACCGGGTCGCGCGGTGTACTATGTTTCACCTGCGGGAAAAACAACACGGATTGTTGAACCGAATGAATTTGCCATGCCGAATGGTATCTTATTGTCCCCGGACGGTAAGACCCTCTACATCAACAATTGTTATGACGATGAGTCCTGGTATCCGGTTAACAGTGAGAAAGAAAATTTCATCTGGGCATACGATGTGAATGACAATGGAACCATTAGCAATGGCCGTAAGTTTGCAACCTTATTTCTGACCGGCAATGTACTCGACCGAAAAGGGAAATCGTCAAGTGCAGATGGAATGGCGATTGATAAAGAAGGGAATATTTATGTCGCAACTTATTACGGGGTACAAATTTTCAACAATACAGGAGGGTTTGTAGGCATGATCAATTTACCATCGTTCCCGGTGAGTTTATGTTTTGGGGATGAGGACATGAAAACACTTTACATCGTGAGCTATAGCAAAGTGTTTAAGATACGCACCAATAAAGAAGGATATGTGAATTATTTATGATGAACCAACCAATCATTCAACAAGAATGCCGCTTATCAAGTTGCTTTCTTGTTTGATAATTCGGTGGGAATTTTTTGTTAAATTAAAAGACCAATACTGATCATACTCAACTACAATTATGGAAAAGAAAATACTTACAGGTCTCTTGTTTTTATTTGTGAGCCTAACGGTAGCTGCTCAATCAACAGAGTGGACTGAAAAGAAAGCAGACAAGTGGTTTAAGAAAAAAGAATACCTGAATGGTTTGGCTGCCACCCCGCATGAATCTATTGACAAAGTTCAATTCGCAAAGCAGTATCATGCAAATAAGGCCGTCTGGGATAAGGCCTTTGCATTCTTAAAAGAAACCGACCTAACAGCTTTAACAAACGGACGGCATGAAATTGATGGAACCAATGCTTTTGCATTGGTAAGTGAAGCACCCACCAAAGACTACGACAAAACTGCGTTTGAGTCGCACAAAAATTATATTGACTTGCAATTTGTAATCAGTGGAGAAGAAAAAATGGGAAAGGCTCCGATTGCATCCGTAAAACTGGATAAGGAATACAATGAAAGAAATGATATCATGTTTTATACGGGAGATGGAGAAATCTATTTAGTTCCTCAAAACACATTTATGTTATTCTTTCCCTCCGATGCACACCGGCCCAGTATCACTCCCGGTGGTAATAAAGTCGTGAAGAAAGTCGTAATAAAAATTCATGTTGCTCAGGAATAATGCCCTTGCAACTATAAACACACAACTTAATCTATTATGAAAAAAAATATTTTTGCCCTCTTTGTACTTGCAGCATTCAATTCTGCAATTGCCCAGGAAACAAAACCAGAAATTGGTAGCATCGAATTTGTTTCCAAAGAACTTAACAGCATCATTAAGAAAGATGCGAAAGTTGAAATCATAGCCGATGGCTTTGGGTTTACGGAAGGCCCTTTATGGTTGGAAAAAGAGAAGATGCTATTGGTATCGGATCTTCCTGCCAACACCATTTATAAATGGACGGAAGCAAAAGGCAAAGAAGAATATTTGAAGCCAGCCGGCTACACTGACAGTGAACCACGAGGGGGCTTTATGGGGCCCAACGGATTAATCCTTTCCAATGACGGAAAATTATGGCTCTGCCAACATGGTGATAGAAGAATCGCACAGATGGATGCACCGCTTACTTCACCTGCCACAAACTTCACAACAATTGCGGGTGAATATGATGGCAAAAAGTTAAACAGTCCGAATGATCTCTTCCTTACAAAAAAAGGAGACCTCTACTTTACCGATCCTTCCTATGGTTTTGAAAAAGGACCACGAGATCCTAAGAAAGAAATACCCTTTAATGGTGTATACAAAGTGGACAAGTCCGGTAAGGTTATGTTATTACTTGACTCCATTGAACAACCCAATGGGATTGGTGTTTTCCCTGATGGAAAAACGTTGCTTGTTGCCAATTCCGATGGCAGGAAAAAGCGGTGGTATGCATACGAGCTGGCAGCCGATGGTTCGTTGACTTCCGGTAAAATATTTTATGATGCCAGTGCAACACAAGAGCCTGGTGGTTGTGATGGTTTAAAAATTACGAAAAACGGAACTGTATTCGCTACGGGGCCAGGTGGTGTGTGGATCTTTACCAAAGCTGGCAAGCTCATCGGTAAAATTAAAGTGAATGGAGTAACCGCCACCAACATTGCACTTTCACCAGATGAAAAAACCATTTACATCACCGCGGTTCAATACCTACTGCGTGTGAAGTTGCAATAATCTGTTTTAAGATTAACGCAAAAAAAAAACGCTACCAATTCGGTAGCGTTTTTTTTGACACTAATTTCTGCTATTTCACCCGCGTCAGCTTCATGTCCCCCATTTCATTCTTGAGTAATATTTCATCTTCTTTCACGAGTTCGCCTGTATAGCTAATGGTCATGTCATTAATAGAAAAATTATAGGATATTTTTTTACCATCCACTTTTCCATTCTCCAGGTTTGTTTCACCAAACTCAGTCTTCCACGTTCCAGTTAACACACTACCATCAACTTTAAAGGTGTACGTTATTTCAAATGTACCATTCGGGGTATCGCGGGTGCCTTTCCAATTTCCATCAATCGGATTTTGGGCGTAAGCAGTTAAGCAACCAATGATCAGGGCAAACGTAAGGAGGTGTTTCATAAAGTAAGGGATTTAGTTTTTTAAATATTTAAGTTTTTATCGATGTTTTTTTTAACCGCGTGATGCGGGTCTGCATTTAAAATTATTTTTATTCAGTGCCATGCGTAATATTCTTAACTGCTTCAGACCCCAACCGTTCTTTTAATTGTGTGAGATAAAGGCTTCTAGGTGTTACATGTGTATCCATGGATTCTACATGGCCGTTGGGCTTGGTGAGATCTTGCAAAGCCGCATTGAAGACAACAGCATTCACTCCGATATGACCAAACGAATAATTCGTTGCAGTTGGCGGACTTTGAATCAGGAAATCACCTTCACAATTCCAGAAGACAATATTGGCACCTGCCCATCCAATGATATAGTCCCAATACCTTGCCGTTAATGGGGCTTTTACATTATCATACAATACTCCGTTTGACCAACGGTTGTGCGGCTCACTGGTTGAATATGGATTGATGGCTTTGCACTCCAGAAATACATTCCCACTGGCTTCCGGTCCTTGCAAAACAAAAGAGTGTCGCCCTTTTTGTGATACACACCGCTGCACTAAACAAAACTGACCATTCATTTGAAAAGTAAACCGTCTTCCGCCCCAGCGCATGGAAACCGGCTCGCGCGATTCGCAATCCTGCACTGTTATATACTTGGTACCAGCATTCGCTTGTATCACACTTCCACCAAAATGAAGAGCCGACATATTGCGCACCCAAACATTTTTTGCATTGGTAATATTTATAAAATTGAAATAATGGTTTTCGTCTGAAAAATATTCATCACCCTGATATTGAAATTTCGGATCCAATTTATCGCGATCCATATTTCCATAATTGCGTGTGCGAACGGAAGGATCATATTCTGAAACACCACGAAGATTTTCGATGCCCACCTGCTCTATACGTTCATCACTATACTTCATTATTTCACCTCCACCCCAGGGCTTTTCAATGGCTGTAAAAATCGGAGCATCAATGGTTATCGTATTTCCAGTTACCTCCACGATAGTCCGGTCATAATTGATATCAAATGGCCGCCATCGATTTCTGCCAACCGTGGCGGTATCTAACCCAATCGCTGTAATCCAATCGGCATTACCAATCCGTCTTACGATTACCTTATCCCCTTTCTTCAAATTTTTAGCGGATGCTACTTTAAACTTCGTGGCACCTACTGGTACATAGTCATTGGTGATGCGAACCTTTACATCCTCTTGAACGGTTATTGATTTTTCACCTTCAATGTTTATCAACGCAGGCCTTCTAAATCTGCGGGCTGCACCTTCTTCAGGTACAGGAATTTTTCCAAAAATAATGGTGCCTGTATCGCCCATGCCTTCACCGCGTAAGACAACACCGGAAGTTTTAATAGTGATGGGCTTGTGTAATTCATAGTGACCCATCTTTAAAAGAATGGCGCCCCGAAAACCAAAAGCATCCGGAGGTAATGCCGAAACACTATCGATAACCTTTTGAATATGATTTGTATTGTCTCCCAAAATCGGCCACAGCGTTGCTTTAATTGGAACCATTGGAATGGCAACACCACCACCTTTGTACCCTGCATGTGAAAAATCGGGGATTGTATTACCTGAACTGTCGGCAACATATACTAGTTTATTATCAACTCCGGGGTATACACGCGAAGTGGTCGGTAGTAAATCCTGGGTATTACCAGAAAATGAACTCACCGACAGAACTAACGCGGTAAGTAAAAATAGTTTCGTCTTCCTCATCCGACCAGTATTTAGTTTTAATTGAATCGACTATTTATTTTCATCATCCCCCATTACATCGTAACCACGCCATTTAAATTCTTTCGCCAGCTTGCTTGCAGCAGGCCATGCAATTTGGTGCTGACTACTCGCCACCCACTTTCTTCTGTTTTCTTCTGTATCAAAAACAAATTGAATCTGATAGTTGTAGGTTGTTGGTTCTGCCTGAATTTCTTTTGATAAGTTCTCAGGAAATAGGCGCAACAATTTGGAACTGATGTAGCCGGGCTGAACAGTCATCGCAGGTACATAGACAGAGTAATACATTTTCTCAAACGCTTCACCATTTTCTTTGTCAACAACAAAATCCATTTGCAACGCCATTGCTTTCGGTGTAGTTAGTGGTTTTTCAATAGCACGCATCTTTTGTCCTGAAGGAGCAATGCTTACCACCACAAGTTCTAAATCTCCGCTACCGCTATTGGTGATCGTTGCTGACTCGCCCATTTGAATGGTAAAAGCATTATCCTGCGAAAAGTCAAACGTGGAAGTACTAATGGAAAGTTTACCAGAACCCTTGGTCACATAATACACTTCATCTATCCCTTCAGCTTTGTGACTTGCTGATTTTCCTGCTGGTATGATAACATGTCCAACGTTGTTCCAATCGGTGCTAAAAACTTCAGGCGAAAATAATTGACGATAGCGAACACCTTCTCCTGCGTATGTAGCATGCTCCTTCAATTTATCCGCTTCCAATCTTGCGGAAACAAAAACCGGAATCGGATCCAGCGAAGCGCCAACGCGTGCATCCGCCAAATCAAAATTATCGCCTCTGCCTTTTACAGTACTTACTGCAAAATTAAGCCAACGCACAGGCGACTTTGATGCATTATAAATAGCATGTGAATCCCCCGTCTTGCAGGGAACAAGTGCAGGTGCTTTAATTTTTGAAGTACGGCCATTGATGGTGAATTCTGCTTCACCATCAAGAAGGACGTACATTTCTTCAATGGTATGATGAAAGTGGTGACCAATCCCTGATTTTGCTTGAATAACACCTGCATGGAGATAAAGAAAGTTGGTAGCCAAATCGTTTCTACCAACTAGTTGAGTGAATCCCATTTTACCAGCACCTGCGTGTACGGCTGACAGCTCTCTGTATTTTGTTGGATCGTTTGGAACAACACGTTCGGCTTTTGGTTGCGCAACAGAAGAAAGCATTGCAAAAAGCATAAGTGGAAGTAACAGTCTTTTCATTTTTCTAATATTTAGTGGTGAAATGAAATTTCGATTTCGTTGATTAATTTATTTCTTATCCGGTAACGCATATACCAGATATCCTTTTGGCAACGCCCCAGGTCGCTTGGAAAAATCATAACTTGATCTGTCAAATCGCATGGAGGCATTGATCACGAGATATTGCTTACCATCAATCACATACATTCCCGGTTGTCCTGTAGATTCACTACTCATGGTAGTTTCCCAAAGAAGGTTTCCGTTGTCTGCATCAAAGGCGTACAACACTCCACCCTTTCCTGTTGCAAAAACAATTCCTGTAGACGTTACAATCAAACCTTTCCGGATGGTTCCGCCCGGAGCACCAGTAGTTTTGTCGCCATTAACAAAGGCTGAATCGAGGCCAATTGGTTTTGTCCATTTAATGGTTCCGGTGTTGAGATCATAGGCAAAGATCGAGGACCAGGGAGGTGCAGCGAGCGCCTGGTATTCAGCTCCGAGTGAAGTTGTATATCGATTTTCGGGATGGGGAACATCCTCCGGATAATCCATCATAGAGGAAGCCCGTACTGAATCTTTCGGAATGGTAGCACCACCAGATGCCACCACAGGACCTTCAATTTTAGTTTCACTATTACCAAAATTAAAATTAAACCGTCTCGGAATACCCCCCATGTATTTGTATAAAGCAGTAAGCGTAGCTTCATCGATGTGGACAAAAGCTGGCATCCGACCACTTCCTTCCACCAGCAACGTTTTCATTTCATCATAAGTATACCGTTGTCCTGCATTGACAAGTGAAGGACCAATACCACCTTTCATTTCCACTCCATGACACGCTTGGCAGTTTCCTTGGTAATAAAGTTTTGCTCTTTTAATTTCATCATCACTTAGCGTAGGTGTAACTGGTACAACTTTTTCAAGTCTGTACGTATACCCGTGCTCTTGTGCCATGATATACATCATCCCTTTTTCAGGATCGGCTGCCGTATTCCCATAGCTGGCACCGCCTGTTGCCCCCGGCATTGTAATCGTTTCGTATTTATCAGAAAGGGGAACAAACAAACCTGACTTAGCGGAATCCAGGCGTTTATACCATTGTTCTTTTTGTTCCTCGGAAAAATAGGGATTCAACGTTTCCTTCGTAATTGCATGGCGTGTAAAGTGAGGAACGACTGTTGGAATGGGTTGTGTTGGCCAGGATTTTTCGCCCGGCATTTCACTGGACGGAAATGGCATCTCTTCAATTGGAAATACCGGCTCACCCGTTATCCGATCAAAAACAAAAACCAATCCCGATTTAGTTGCCACCGAAACTGCGTCAATCTTCTTTCCGTCTTTGTTAATGGTTAACAATTGTGGTGCGGAAGCAAGATCATAATCCCACAGATCATGATGTACGGTTTGAAAATGCCATAACCGTTTACCTGTCTTTGCATCCAACGCCACGAGACAATTTGCAAATAGATTACTTCCTTCACGATCTGCACCATAAAAATCATACGTTGCTGAACCTAACGGTAAATAGACAATTCCCCTTTCTTCATCCACAGACATCTCACTCCAGACATTTACTGCACCAACATACTTGTAGGCATCCTTTGGCCAGGTGTCGTACCCAAATTCTCCCGGTTGGGGAATCGTATGAAACGTCCATTCCAGTTTTCCGGTTATTACATTGTAAGCGCGCACATATCCCGGAGGTGAAAAATAATCTTCACCAGGAGCAGAACCAATAATTACCAAATCTTTAAAGATGACTCCCGGCATCATGGGTTGTACCCTGCGAATGGAAGTTGGGTCGCGGTCCAATCCTTCACGCAAATCCACGTAGCCATTTGTACCAAACGTTGGGATTGTTAATCCGGTAGTAGCATCCAATTGTTGTAATGCATTGTTCAATGCAAATACCAATCGCTTGTCTTTTTTATCTTTGCTCTCCCAATAATTTATGCCGCGTCTGGTGAGCCCACGTAGGTTTGTATGTATCCAAATTTCTTCTCCGGTTTTTGCGTTCAATGCAATTAAGGAATAGTCTTTTCCATACACATACATGATGGTGTCCACGATAATCGGACTAAAATTATAAAACCCTTCACCCGTTGGATAATTCCAAACCAACTCTAGCTGAATTACATTTTCCTTTGTGATCTGCGAAGCATTGAAAAACTTGGATTGGTCGGGACTTCCACCATAGTGTGTCCAGGTTGTGTGATTTTCCGCTGATGGTTTTCCACAACTAAAAAAGACACTAACGATACCACCGAGTAGCAGTCCGTTAATGGTGGTGAAAGATTTTCTGAGTGTCATAAATTGAGTTTGGTTAAGTAAGTCAGGTAGGCATTTAGTTATCAAGAAAAAATGCGATGTTATTTCTATTTCATAGATGAAAATTTACATCAGATAATGTGTCCATGTATTCCATATGTTATTTCAATTCAACTGTTTTACTGTTTTTTGTTACTCCATTTTCATTAAATGCATCAATTGTAAAATAATAGGGTTGTAAACCATGCAGACTATTAATGGTTAATGAATTTGTACCTAGCACCTGATAGGTGTGATATAACTTTTCTTTTGAATTACCATACCGGATATTGTAGCCCGTTGCTCCAGGTACTTCTTCCCACTTTAATGTGGCAACACTTCGGTCACCATCAAGTCGGTTAACAGTAAGATCGTTCACACTTGCAGGAGATTCTCCTCCCCCATTTCCAAACACACGAAACCCTGCCAACGTAAATGTTCCATCGGGTACACGATAATTCGTCAACCGGATATAGCGGGCTTTAACCGGTGTTGAAAGTTCAACATAATCATGCGGAGCATCGGTTTGATTTTGTGTCTTGTCGGCAAGTTTTTTCCAGTTTATATTATCCGTTGAATACTCTAGTAAGTATTGATAGTAAATACCGGGTGCTCTGCCCATTAATTCCGATTCATATTCGTAATAGTTTATTTGTATGGCATTCACCGTTGACTCTTTCAACAAGTCCATGCTTATCCATTCTCCCTTGTCTCCGGTTTTAGCGCTCCAAAATGTTCTGATCTCTTCATCATTCGCATTGGCCTTTGGATGTTCAGGCAACTCAGAAGAAACTTCGATGGGCTTCTTGTAGGAGAGCAACATCCAACCCGGAAAGAGTTCATCGGGACTTGTAATTTTTTTGGTTGGCATTTTAAAAGGAAAATCCCCAAACCCTGTGTACACATACAATTCACCATCCGCATCAAAGAAGGCAGGGAACAATCCGAGCCTGCGCTCGAACATATGTTTCTTTGAGATGGTCATGGTCCCGATGTGCCAATAGTTTCCATATGCATCCTGAAACGTACTACCATGACCTGCGCCTGCGGCAAACCCTTCAGGTTTATAAGATGCAGGATTATGTGACGCAAGTGTAAAAGGTCCTAGCGGTTTATCAGAAACATACACCCCATCGCTATAGCTCTTGTATTCCGTTCCTGGACCCGCGTATTGCAAATAGTACTTACCATTATGTTTATTCATCCATGCACCTTCAATCCAGGGGTTTTCACCTTCATTATTATAATCACCTTTTCGTTCCCATCCATATACCTGCTTGTTGCTATTGAACAGTTCCAAAGGCTCACCCATTGGACTTAGTGTTTTCTGATCCAACTCCACACCATAAATTGGGTTCACATTAGAACAACCATAATAAAAGAACAGCCTTCCGTCATCATCAACAAATAAATCCGGATCAATCATGGGAATCGAAAATGTATCGGTGGCAATTTGCCATTTACCTGATTGGGGATCAGCAGTTTTATAAATGGTAAGCGGTGGTGTTGTATTCGATGCCATGAAATAAAGTGTGTCGTCCATGACCATCGCTGTAGGTGCGTAATCTTCTAACGGAAGATCTTCCGTCGTAATCAAATCCCATTGTATCAAATCAGTTGAATGAAAATATCCACCTGATTTCGAAGCAAACAAATAATATTCATTTTTATATACCACCATTGATGGATCGGCTGCTTCACGTCTTGAAGGTGTATCCAAACGATAGCGATAACTTACGTTCATCGGATTGCAAATGGTTGTAGGGCTTGTATTGTTTAGATCGACATATTGTTGCTGCTCTTGTGTTGCACATGCAATTAGCCCCAGCAACCCTACCACTACAACTATTTTAATTATACTTTTCATAGCATGCTGATTTATATAAATCAATAGAACCTTCTAATCCTCTTTACTGAAAATATTATACTTTACAAGAAAATGAAAACTGTTTATCTTACTTCCTAAATTCGAAAAATTGGAAATTCCGTTTGAACGCTCAAACATGAATTCCAGGCATGTCCGTTTTATCTGATAGCCAATTGATGAGATAAACCCCGTTTGAAATCCACTAGACCTAAATTCCCTTTCCCTGGGTGATGACGGATATTCTTCAACCCATTCAGAATGGGTTTCATCAAGAATTCCAACTAAGCCTCCAATGTTAAGGTAGAGCGGAAGGGAACGAATCGGATAAATACCTACATTAAGGTTGCCACTAAAAGAATTGTATCGAAAATCCATGGTTGATTCTTTCTTCTCGAAAGCATTATAATGGCTGCCGATCACTTTTAAATTGGTATATAATAAAAATAAATTAAGCGACAACCGATCGCGCCTCAAGGAATTGACACTGACACCAAAACCTATATCGGGTGAAAATTTGGATTCAAAATCACCTTCTGTGAATGCACGAAAGGCTAGTAGGTCCGACTTGAACTTAATACTGGAAACATTCAACCCAAAAATTCCTTGAAAACCGATGTTAAAGTTTTTAATTTTTTCAACTTCCTCAACCGTTTCATCAGCACACTTTGCATACTTATTAAAAAGGCTTTCCAAATTGCTCATTTCGTACTTTGTCTTCTCAACATTCGGCCCCAAGGTTGGACATTCACTAAATAACACTTTCAATTGCCGGATGTAAAAATTATTTTCTACCGTGTAGGTCTTATATCCTCCACCAATTTTGTGGTCAATCAAATACTTCTTATAGACTAACTGTTCAATTGGATTGATACCATCTTTTATAAAAAAATACTTCCATCCTTTCACATTTTTGCTATAATACAGACTTTTGTTACCTCGAAAAATTACTTGCAGAAACAAAGTATCCTTGACAAATTCAGGTTGTGCGGAGTAATTCATGTTTTGTAAATTACCCGTTGAGTGATCTACATTCACGATTGCACTT
This sequence comes from uncultured Roseivirgaceae bacterium, assembly GCA_964398945.1. Classification (GTDB taxonomy): domain Bacteria; phylum Bacteroidota; class Bacteroidia; order Cytophagales; family Cyclobacteriaceae; genus JBGTGG01. The sequence goes on from CAYNOT010000001.1 coordinate 94,903, forward strand.
TCATAATACTCACCCGCCACATAAAATAATTTGATATCAAGTGGCGTATAAACTTCTTTTCCATTCGGACCATTAAAGGAAACCTGCTTGGGAGCTGTATCCCATCGGGAAGCACTAAACATTCCTTTAATAGTGTCACCTGCATTTGTTATCACATAGCCATCCTTATCAGTTTTTTGTGCAATAGAAGTGTGAAACATTAGCATCACTAAAAGAAATAAACACAGGGCACTCATGTTTACCTCTTTTTTCTTATTCACGCGAGCAATATCCATTTTTTCCATAGTATGTAGCTGTCAACGTGTTTATCTGAATAAAAAAATTCCTACTGTCAATTTTAAATTGTTCAATCTTATCCAAAAGAATTTATTACTTCTTAAATAAAAGTGGTGCAAGCTGATACAAACTACGTCTCCACGTTTGAAATTCATGCGCAGTACCTTCTGAAATGTAGGCGACTGCATTGAATCCTGATTCTTTTAATGCAGCAACTGCACTCTTCACCCCATCAGGCCTTTCCTTACTTCCACAGCTTAAGAAAATCAACTTTACCTTCGACTTGTCTTTGATATCCTCCGGTTTATAGGTTCCACCACTCAGCAACGCATAGTGCGAAAAAACTTCAGGTTTGTTTAGTGTGATCGTTTTTGTTTCCATGCCTCCCATTGAAAGGCCTGCCATGGCGCGATTCGGGTGATCGGCAAGTGTGCGAAAATTTGCATCCACATAGGGAATCAATTCATCTACTAAAACAGTTTGAAAGGGCTCAATCTTAAAATCTCTCAATCCACCAAACTTGATTTCATTCGTCATGCCGTAGGTCATCACAATGATGAAGGGCCTGATCTTGCCTTCAGCAATTAAGTTGTCCATGATTAAATTCGCACGACCTTGATTGCTCCAGGCTGTTTCATCTTCGCCCCAACCATGTTGGAGGTAAAGTACTGGATACCGATCTTTTTCTTTCTTGTGATAATCAGGAGGTGTGTACACAAAGGCTCTGCGGGAAGTATTGGTACTTTTGGAAGGAAAAAGGATTTGCTGTACACGACCATGTGGAACATCTTTCAGTTCATAAAAATCCTGATCATGTGCAGGGATTTCAATGCCACTTTCCCATCGAACGGAACCGTAGAAATTCAAGGCACCCGGATCGTTAAACTTTCCGCCATCAATATTTACATTATAATAATGAAAACCTTCATCCATTGGACCGGCAGTTGTACCCGTCCAGAATCCATCCTCACCCTTCGTTAGTTTTGTTCCTCCTCTTCCTCCCAGCCCCAGACTGACGCGCACACTATCTGCTGCGGGAGCATGTATCTTGAATCGGGCATACCCTTGTGAATTGACTTGTGGATATTCCTGACCTGGTTGGTTTAAACTCGAAGGTTTGAAATCTTCCAGAATGTTTTGTGAAAAACAGACAGGACTTACGAGAAGCAATGCAGCGAGCAAAATAATTGGATAGGCTTTCATATTTTTTTGTTTTTGAATTCAGTGATGAGCATTCATATTTTATTTAAAAAGCAATTGAGCAAACTGATGCAGTGATCTTCTCCATGTTTGCCATTCGTGTGATGTACCGGGTGACTCATAGTAAACATGTTTGATCCCTGCTTTTTCAAGCGCCAGATGAAAATCGTTTACACTTTTGTACATTCTCTCAGGCTCATCAGTACCAATGCTTAAATACATTACTTTCATTTTGGTATTAAATGCATCAGCGTCAGACCACACGCCATCAAAGGCCGTTTTCACATCATTTTCAGGCGCAAAAAAAGCTGCACCACTAAATCCACCTACATACGCAAACTTGTCTGTGTTCGGCATGGTTGTATGGAATGTTTGAAATCCGCCCATAGACAATCCTGCCATCGCGCGATGTTCACGGTCTGTTATGGTGCGAAAAGTTTTATCGATCATGGGGATGATATCTTTTACCAGCACTTCGGGGAATGCATTGTTTTCCATCATGGCGCGGAAGTCACCGGGCTTTGCTTCCACGGGTCGTCTCATGGGATTAACCGCGTATCCCCGATCCATCACCACGATCATCGGTTTCGCTTTTCCTTCTGCAATCAGATTATCCAAAATAAAATCGGCTTTGCCTTGTACCGGCCAACCGGTTTCATCTTCTCCTCCGCCATGTTGTAAATAAAGTACCGGATATCTTTTCGTAGCGTCTTCATCATATCCAGGAGGTGTATAAACAAATGCGCGTCTCCATGTTCGTGTTGTTGGTGAATAGTAATTCACATTCCGAATCTGACCATGCGGTACATCTTTCGCAAAATAAAAATCAACACCGGGTTCAGGAATATCAATACCACTGGCCATTCGACCCATACCATAAAATGTCTGACTGGATGGATCGCATACAGCAACGCCATCAATAACCAAGGAGTAATAATGAAAGCCGATCACAATAGGATCCGTGGTGACGTTCCAAAACCCGCTGGTATCTTTTACCATGTCATATTTTTTACCGAGATCAATTTGTACCTTTTGTGCATCAGGTGCTTTCACTTTAAAAACAACACGATTGTCGGGCAAGATTTGTGGGTACTGTGCATTTGGAACATTCGTAGAAGCGGGTTCGCCAATGCCGGTATGATAACTTGTAAAAGTTGATGGATCGACAGGCTTGAATATCATTTGGGAAAACATGTATAGCCCATTTCTCCAAACTTTGAAATCATGTACACCGGGTTCTATATAATAGACATGCGGAATATTGTGTTTGAATGCATAGTCATGTGTGCGTTTGCTAAAAGTGATCAGCCCGTCCTTATCACCACAGGAAATCCAAAGCAATTTTAATTTCTTTTTAGCTTCTTCCGGATTTGGAAATAATTCCTCCGGAGGTTTTGTGTTGGGTGCCGAAGAAAATCCTCCTACCCATGCAAACTTATCAAGGTTGCCAAGGCCAAAGTTTAAGGATTGTCCTCCCCCCATTGACAGGCCAGCGATAGCACGGTTTTCACGATCCGTCAAGACCGGGTATTTCTTTTCGATATACGGAATCAAATCATTTAATAAGTCCTTCTCAAACGTGGCAAATGCCTGTACTTTCTCCGGTTCGAAAACATTTCCACCTGCGCGATCATCTTTCATCGCCCGGCCGTTTGGCATCACCACAATCATTGGGGATAGCTTTCCAGTAGCGTACAGGTTATCCAATATCACTTGAGGCTTTGCACCATTAAGCCACTCCTTTTCATCGCCACCGATGCCATGCAATAAATACAATACAGGATATTTTTTTTTCTTCGTGAACCCGGGTGGTGTATAGATCAATGCTTTTCGATCCACACCAACTGTTTTGGAATTGTAGCTGATGGTATCAATTTTTCCATGTGGAATAGTTGATTGAAGTTTATCAAATCCATCAGGGGCTTGCTTAATATTATTTTGAGCAAGTAAAAAAGTGCCAATCGTCATTGCAAAGAGAAAGGCAAAGTATCTTTTAAAGTAGGCGATCATTGATGTTGGATTTCATTAAGTGTTATTAATACAATTATAACCTAGAAGGAGTTACCAACAAAGTATCGATTGTGGAAACGATTGATATCCTATTACAGTCGGTAGATATCCTCCTTTTCTGGCGATTTGGAAGTGAATCTTATCCCCTCCGCGAAAAAAAATGTTAAAACCTTAACCACAATTCTGTTCACCGAGGAGTGGAATCCACATCTAAAAACATGACAACAGGCATAATGAAGCATCAGGAAAAGTAGTGTGGGTTTAGTTTGCACAATTGCAATGTGATGAATCGATGAAAATAATTTTTCAACATATCAAACCAAATCAATTCATAAAAGTGACTGAAGGTAGTGCTGAACTAAAAGGAATAACACTAAATAAAATAACTGGGTCTTACCAGAACAACTTTGTTATCCCGATGGTCGGCTCATCAACCAGAACCAATAATGAATTGTGACTTCGATAGGATGTCAACAATTTCCTATATTGCAAGATTATTAATAGCTTCAAGTAAATCTACCATTACTTAATGTTGCTAAACCATACCTCGCATTGAGAATTACAGAGTACAACGAGACCAAGTTCCAGGTAGCCCTGGACTGTATTATTTTCGGATTTGACCAGGAGAAGCTTAAACTATTGCTGATCAAAAGGGACTTCGAACCCGAAAAAGGAAAATGGTCGTTGATGGGCGGTTTTTTAAAAGTCAACGAGTCGGTTGATTCTGCGGCCATCCGAATCCTTCAAAGTCTCACAGGGTTATCACATGTGTACATGGATCAGTTAAGTTGCTTTGGTGATGTTGACAGGGATCCTGTTGAGCGGACTATTTCAATCGCACATTATGCCTTGATCAATATTCAGGAACACAACCATGAAATTTCCAAAGACTATGGAGCAAAATGGTTTGATATCGAAAACATTCCCAAATTAATATTTGACCATCGTAAAATGGTGGATGAAGCAATTACACGTTTGCGGTATCAGGCCAGCATTCAGCCCATTGGTTTTGAATTGCTTCCTGAAAAATTCACGGTGCGAGCACTGCAAAAACTTTATGAAGCCATCCTCGGAACAAAAATTGATAAACGAAATTTTATCAAAAAAGTAAATTCCATGAACATGCTGATCAAGCTTGACGAAAAGGATAAAAACTCTTCCAAAAAAGGTTCCTATCTGTATAAGTTTAACAAGGCTAAATTCCTTAAGAAAGCGGGCAACATCTTTTAACAAAAGGGCCTCCTGAACTGGTGATCGTGCTACATACCATCCCTGCCTTTACTTCAATTTCAACAACCGATTAAAAAATTAAGTGTATTATATACAATTTAAAATAAAAAATGTATACATTTAACTTTCGTAACGTAATCGATTGAATTCCCTTTACGGGGACTTTTTTTTAATAATAAGTTTGGCGGAGTTTGAATTAAATCCGTTTGGTTTAGAATGGCATAGATCCTTCGCGGGGTCTATGCTTTCTATTTTCTTTAAAGTTTTAACTAAAAAATTATGCGATTTAAACTAGTACTCATTTTCTCATTCCTGGCGATTCCAATGCTCAACTTTGGCCAGACCACTACCATTTCAGTACACGCACAAGATGCAAGCGTTACAATCAACAAAGATATCTATGGTCATTTTGCGGAACACCTGGGAAGATGTATCTATGATGGCTTTTATGTTGGAGAAGGAAACACAAAAATACCGAATACCGATGGTGTTCGAAATGATATTATTAAGGCGTTAAAAGAGCTTAAGGTTGGGAATCTTCGTTGGCCCGGTGGTTGTTTTGCAGACACCTATCATTGGCAAGATGGTATTGGTCCGAAAGAGAGCCGACCAAAAATGGTAAATGTTTGGTGGGGAGGTGTAACGGAAGACAACAGTTTTGGTACACATGATTTTTTAAATTTATGCGAAGCCATTGGAGCTGCCCCTTATCTGGCCGGGAATGTAGGAAGCGGTACCGTGAAAGAGTTTTCGGATTGGGTTGATTACGTCAATTTTGAAGGAACCAGTCCGATGGCAGACCTTCGCAAAGCAAATGGACGTGATAAGCCGTGGAATGTAAGTTTGTGGGGCGTGGGAAATGAAACGTGGGGATGTGGCGGAAATATGACTGTAGAGTACTATGCCAATATTTATAAACAGTATGCCACGTTTATGAGCTCTAAAAATTTATTCCGGGTAGCCTCTGGTGCAAACGGAGATGACTATCACTGGACAGAAGTTTTAATGCGCGATATTCCGCACAGAATGATGGAAGGTGTTGCCCTTCATCATTACTCAGTTATAAATTGGAACAAAAAAGGCCCCGCCACAGACTTTACCGAAGAACAGTATTTCGCTACCATGAAATCCGCACTGAAGATGGAGGAATTAGTGACGCGCCATTCTACTATTATGGATAAGTATGATCCATCTAAAAAAATTGCGTTGGTCGTGGATGAGTGGGGCGGTTGGTATGAGGTAGAGCCAGGAACCAATCCCGGATTTCTCTATCAACAAAATACAATGCGTGATGCGATGATAGCCGGTACAACTTTAAATACTTTTAACAACCACGCAGATCGCGTTCGGGTTGCCAATTTAGCACAAACCGTAAATGTATTGCAGGCTGTAATTCTGACCAAGGAAGAAAAATTAATCCTGACGCCAACCTATCATGTAATGAAAATGTACAATGTACATCAGGATGCTAAGCTGATTCCCATTAACGTGAAATCAAAAGAGTACACGTTTGGCAACGAAAAATTGCCAGCAATCTCCGCTTCTGCCTCCATTGATAAAAGTGGTGCTACGCACATTACCCTTGTGAATATCGATTCGAAAAAAAACCAGGAAGTTAGTCTGGATTTTTCGGGCACGAAATACAAATCGGTAACGGGTAGCATCCTTGCTTCTTCCAACCTTCAGGATCATAACACATTTGAGAACCCTGATAAAATCAAACCAAAGGAATTTAAAGGGGCAACATTAAAAGACACTAAATTGAATGTTCAACTTCCGCCTTTTTCGGTTGTCGTGTTAGAGATCAAGTAAATAAAATTGTAAAGATGAATCGACTTGCGTTTATAAGCTTACTAAGTATAGCAACTTTAATAGGTTGTAAAAAAGATAAAGATCAGAAGGATATGGAGGATCAATCTTCAACTACCACAGGTAGTACAATAACAACTTCGGACTTTGGCAAGCTGCCAGACGGCAAAGAAGTAAAAATGTACACACTTCAAAATAAAAACGGAACGTCTTTAAGCGTTATCAATTATGGTGGAATTATCACCCATCTAAAGACCCGCGATAAGAATGGTCAATTGAACGACATCGTGTTGGGATATGATTCTTTATCATCTTATTTGAAAAGTAGCCCTTATTTTGGAGCGTTGATCGGCCGGTACGGTAACCGGATTGCAAAAGGTAAATTCACGTTGGATGGTACGTTATACACCCTTCCTACCAATGATGGCACCAATCATTTGCACGGTGGCCCGGAAGGATTTGATAAAGTTTTTTGGGATATAAAACAACAGTCTGATTCTTCACTTTATCTAACCTATGAAAGCGCAGATGGTGAACAAGGATACCCGGGCAAACTTTCCGTAGCAGTTACCTATAGCTTGTCAAATAACGATGAACTTACAATCGACTATAAAGCTACTACTGATAAGAAGACTGTAGTTAACCTTACGCAGCATACTTATTTCAATTTAACAGGCGACCCAACAAAAAGTATTTTAGATCATCAGCTTCAGATTGATGCACCGCAGTTTTTACCGGTTGATGCAACACTTATTCCAACAGGTGAACTCCAACCCGTTGCAAATACTCCCTTCGATTTTAATACGCTTACTACCATTGGCGATCGGATCAATAATGAAAATGAACAATTAAAACGTGGAAGAGGATATGACCACTGCTGGGTATTCAATCCTGAATCAAACGGTTCAGTTCGAAAAGTTGCGGAGTTAGTAGACCCTTCCAGTGGAAGAGTTGTTGAAGTATTGACCACCGAACCGGGTATCCAGTTTTACTCAGGAAATTTTTTAGATGGAACCCTCGTTGGAAAAGGTGGTATCAATTACAATCACCGTACGGGATTATGTCTGGAAACGCAACATTTTCCTGACACACCTAATCAGTCAAATTTTCCTTCAGTAGTCCTCAATCCTGGAGAAGAATACACAACCACTACTATTTATAAATTTGGTGTTCGCTAGAAAGAAAGGATACAATCATTTCAAAGTGCTCGGATCAATATGAATAAACCTGTCACATAGTTTGTTCATATCGTGAAAGCACTTAGTACTTCACAATTTGTTCCGTCCAGGTTGGACCGGTGATATAGAACTTTCCATCTTTATAAAGAACCGGTTCAATTCCAAGTTGAGGAGTAAACTCCCATGGTTCAAAAGTTTGATTTTGTGGATGCTTATCATACATAAAGTAATGGCATGAATTCCACAGTTGACCATCGGGGCCTTCGAACAATGCATTATGACCCGTTTCCTGATAGGGGTCTTCAGTATCTGTAAATGCTAAGTCTGAATACCCTCCACCCAGCGCCATCTCTTGTCGATACCCTTTTTTGCGCGTTCCGAAAATCGGTTCAGAAGAAACCAATTCCCAGGGACCTAATGGGTTCTTTGATTTCAATAGCGCTACTTCATATCCGCGTGTCCATGTAGAGAAAAACATAAAGTAGGTACCTTCTCTTTTTATTACAAAAGGACCTTCAATACCACCCACCATCCAATCGGGCCAGCCGGGTTGTTTCTTATCCAAAAACTTTTCAAGGGGTGTAGTGAGTGTACCTGTGTTCAAATCTATTTTGGCTTGAAATAATCCACCACCGCTGCAATAGAAATAAACCTGGCCATCTTCATCCTCAAACAAGGTTGCATCATTATTATATTGCGCTGTCAAGGGACCATTCACTAATTCGTAGGAGCCGTCCACACGGTCTGAAGAAAATAACCAAACGCTATGGGTAGCCATTCCTTTGGGATCTTCGTCTGTAACTTTGCCACTGTTTACCGTTAGGTAGTATTTGTTTTTAATGAAATGTATTTCAGGTGCCCAGAACCTTCCGTTGTAAGGACTATCTTCCGGTAAGGTGCTGGCATCAATCAACCATGAATGATGTGACCAGTTAATCAAATCATCAGAAACCAACAATCGAACACCGGGATTGGGTCCCGTCCAGATCGGATTGGATGTTCCGGTGCAATACCATTTGTTGCCCACTTTAATTATAAAATGATCACGCATTGAAATAGTTGAATCACGCGTTATCGGATTGGTATAACGAAACTCATTTTTGGTTGATATTGTAACAGGGGTTTGGTCACTTGCATTTTTGGAATTGGAACAACTGAGTGAAATTAAAATGGAGCCTACTAAAAGGAGTTGGTTAAATTTATTCATCTACTTAAAAATTGAAATTATCTTTTTCAAATCAATTTTAAAGGTACAGTATATGGTTTGAATAGCCACTGTATCTCTTCGCTGTTTTGACGAATTATCATTCCATTATTTCCATCGCAGAGGAACAACCATCCTCCTGTGTTATCTTCAATAAACCGGAGGGTATTTCCGATTTTAATAGTTGGTGTTTTTCCATAGGGAATTTCTAGCTTCAGTATTGTAGATTTCTTGCCCCAGTTTTTCCTTTCTACTCCCCATAGTCTAATGAAGGAATTAAAATACAGCTCGATTTCTTATAAAGATTTCTGGTAAGGTTATGGCAATCCCACCATTAGCAATTTAGGAATTCGATTAGATAGGCACGGCCATGAAACATAAGAAGGTACTGATAATTGATGATGAGGAGGATTTTGGTCTGATCATGAAAAGTTACTTTGCGAAAAAGGGGTACAAAGTATTTGTGGCCACTACTATTTCTGCTGGCCTCAAGATTCTTGCAGTGGAAAATCCTGAGTACATCCTGTTGGACAACAATCTTCCGGATGGCTTTGGATGGAGCGAGACCGATTTCATTCTCAAGAATTATCCGAATACGAACCTGACGCTTATTAGTGGATTAGATGGCCCCATGACAACAGCAGCAACATTTAAAATTTTATATAAGCCGATCGTAAATAGCGATTTAAATAAAATATTCCACTAAAATAAATTCCCAGCGTTACATCCATGAAGGTAAAAACAAATGTTATTGATGAATTATTTCATCCCGTAAGTATTTATCCAAAAAAAGATTTTACAAGAAAGGAGGTTAATGAAAACCCTCCCCTTCGTGCTGAGCTTTTCAGTAATGAACAAATGGAACAGCATGCACAACAGTTAGCGCTTCACCATGCAGTTTCCTTCAGCAACTCAGCCGAGTTGATACTAAAAGAACTTTCTGAAAATGAAAGAATTCTCTATCAGGTTAATGAATTGCTTCAGGAGAGCACCAAAGAAAAAAAATCCGTAAGTCCGGCAGGGGAATGGTTGCTCGATAATTTTTATTTGATAGATGAACAAATTCAAATTGCCAAGCAGCATCTGCCAAAAGGGTATAGCAAAGGGTTGCCAAAACTAAAGTCGGGTGCATTAACCGGATTTCCCCGTGTCTATAGCATTGCTATTGAAATCATCTCCCATAGTGATGGCCATATTGATATTTATCGATTGGAAAATTTCATAGCAGCTTATCAAAAAAAAAGTGTACTGACGTTGGGGGAATTATGGGCTATCCCAATCATGCTAAGGCTTGCCTTAATTGAAAACCTTAGTCGGGTAGCCGCGCGAATAGCAGTGGATAGAAAAGATTCTGCACTTGGCAACGTATGGGCTAACCGAATGATTGAGATGGTCGAGAAAAACCCGAAAGACCTTGTGTTGGTAATCGGGGACATGGCACGGTCAAACCCGCCAATGGCCAGTGCCTTTGTTGCAGAATTTGCAAGGAAACTTCAGTGGCGCGGCATGGAACTAACCTTACCGCTTCATTGGGTCGAGCAGCAGCTTGCAGGAACTGAGGATAGCATTAATAACATGATCCTCAAGGAAAATCAAAACCAGGCCGCTGACCAGGTATCTGTAAGCAATAGCATCAATAGTCTTCGGTTCCTGGCCAAGAACAACTGGCGCGATTTTGTTGAAGACACCAGTGTTGTCGAGCAACTTTTGAGAAATGATATACCGGGCACCTATGCCACAATGGATTTTTATACACGTGATCATTATCGTCACATCGTTGAAAGCATTGCGCGTAATAGTGGCCTCTCTGAAGATAAAGTAGCACAACTTGCCCTCGATCAAGCCCGCACCAGTTATTCACAAAATCCCAAAGACCAACGAAGAGCACATGTCGGCTACTACCTATTGGGGCCGGGTGCAGATGAAATCGAAAAAAAAGCAAACGTTAAACTAAATATCCTTAAAACTTTAAAAAGAAGCATCACGAAAGCATCGGGCCTGGTGTACTCACTAATCGTAACGCTAATTACCATAGTGCTTACCGTCTTGATGACGCTACTTGCAGCGCAATACCTTACCGGAGGATGGGTGATTGCGATTGCTGCGCTTTCACTTATTAGTGCGAGTTACTTTGCAATCTCTTTTGGTAACTGGATCAGTACGCTATGGGTACAACCCATCCCCCTTCCTAAACTCGATTTTTCTTCCGGCATTCCAGCAGAAGCCAGGACATTGGTTGCAGTACCCACTTTACTGATGAATCCCACCCAGGTTGAAAAACTTTTGGAAGATTTGGAAGTACGTTTTCTTTCTAACCGTGATCCCAATCTCTTGTTCGCGTTGCTCACTGATTTTCGCGATTCACCCACCGAGGTAATGGCAGATGATGCTGACTTATTAAACAGGGTTCGCGTTAGAATCCAATCGTTGAACGAACAGTATGACGGAAACTTCCTTCTTTTCCATCGTCCACGAAAGTGGAATCCTGTTGAAAAAGCATGGATGGGATATGAACGGAAACGGGGAAAATTATCGGATCTAAACCATGTGCTGCGCGGACATTCGAGAGAATCATTCTCGGTCATCATCGGAGATGAAAATATTTACTGCACTGTTAAATATGTTATCACCTTGGACTCGGATACACAATTACCAAGGGAAGCGGGTTGGAAATTAGTGGGGCTTATGGCACACCCACTGAATCAGCCGGTTTTTGATGAAACGAAAAAACGAGTGGTGGAAGGATATGGAATTATCCAGCCACGCATTGCTATAAGTTTGCATGGCGCAATACGCTCCGGATTTACACAACTACATGAAAATGATTCTGGTATTGATCCGTACACGCGCGTGACATCCGATGTTTATCAGGATTTGTTTGGTGAAGGATCTTTTATTGGAAAAGGAATCTATGACGTAGATGCTTTTGAAAAAGCCCTGAACAATAAATTTCCGGAGAACAGAATCCTCAGCCATGATTTATTGGAGGGAGCCTATGCACGGGCCGGGTTCGCAAGCGACATTCAATTCTATGAAGACTACCCTACCCGTTATGAAGTGGATTCCATACGAAGACACCGTTGGATCAGGGGGGACTGGCAAATAGGGAATTGGTTTTTACCTTTTATTCCGGATAGCAATTCCCGGCTTACAAAGAATACGTTGTCCTTCCTTTCCAGATGGAAAATTTTTGACAACCTGAGGCGCAGTCTTATTCCGATCACACATCTGGTGCTGCTGATCATGGGTTGGATCATCCTTCCTGCTCCCTTGCTATGGACACTAACAGTCGCAGGCATTATCTTAATTCCCGGAATTCTTTCATCTCTATGGAGCGGAATCCGAAAGCCCAAAGATGTAGGCTACAAACAACATATTAATAATACGGTTGGACTCACATCCAAAAACTTTCTTCAATCACTTTATACGTTAATGTGCTTACCATATGAAGCATTGATTAGTCTTGACGCAATTATACGCACGCTGTGGCGGATAAATATTAGTCACAAAAAATTAATGGAGTGGAATCCATCCGGAGTCAATCAACAACACAAATCGGGAATATTAAATACACATAGAAGTTTGATCATCATATCAATTTTTAGTGCCGGCTTCGGGATTTTTCTATTGATGTCAGGATCCTTGCTCCACTTATATTGTGCTGCTCCATTTTTATTGATGTGGATTTTATCGCCTGCCGTAGTTACGCTGGTAGACCGACCGCTTACTACACCCAATACACGTCTCACCAGTGAGCAAAAAATTTACTTGCGTGAACTTGCCCGAAAAACGTGGTCGTTTTTTGAAAACCTTATTGGTAGCGAAGACAACTGGCTTCCACCCGATAACCTACAACAATATCCTATTCCGGTTATCGCGCATCGCACCTCCCCTACCAACATTGGAATTTCTTTGTTGGCCAATCTTGCAGCACACGATTTTGGTTATGTTACTACCCGTGTCCTGATTGAACGCACCCGAAATACTTTCGCAACATTAGAAAGAATGGAGCGGTATCAAGGCCACTTTTATAATTGGTATGACACACAATCGCTCGCGGTTTTAAATCCCAGATACATTTCCACAGTGGATAGCGGAAATTTCGCGGGACATCTGCTCACACTCCGGCAAGGGCTGCTCACCATTGCGACACAAAAAATTGTGGATATCAAAATTATTGAGGGACTTCAGGATACGTTACGACTAACTATTCAGGATATACCCATGCATAATAAAAGCCTCCGGTCATCGCTGGAAAAAATGCATGATGAGATGGAGCAGTGGAGTCTACAATTACCAGCATTAAAAGCGAACCTGGAAACAACACTGAGTCAATACACTGCACTCACCGACTCATTTACGGTAGTGGAGAGCCGATGGGTGAGTGCCTTTGAACAACATCTAAAATCGATTCTTACAGAAATCAAGCAACTCGTCCCGTGGCTCGATCAGTTGCCTGTACCGGAAAAATTCATGAACCTGAGTGTGTTGCATTCTTATGACTCGTTGGAAAAATTGGCAAACACTACTATTGATGTTAAAACGGAGTTGCAAAATTTTCGCGCTACGGAAAATACCGCTACAGAAAATCAATGGCTAGGTCAATTTGAAGAATCTATTCTTAAAGCGGGTGAATATGCACGCAAACAAATTGAAGCATTAACGGAGCTAGCCGATCAAGCAGTGGGCTTGGCGGATATGGAGTATGCATTTCTTTATGATGCAACACAACGACTACTTTCGATTGGATATGATGTTTCAACTCATCATCGCGACCAAAGTTATTATGATTTGCTGGCCTCGGAAGCACGGCTCAGTTCGTTTGTGGCAATTGCGCAAGGAAAAATTCCACAGGAAAGCTGGTTTGCCCTGGGAAGAAGATTGACCCGCACCGGAAATAATTCTGTCTTACTATCGTGGAGCGGATCCATGTTTGAATATCTGATGCCGGGATTGGTAATGCCTACTTACAAAAACACATTGTTGGATCAAATGAATATCGGAAGTGTGGGAAGACAAATTGAATACGGAGAACAGCATGGGGTTCCGTGGGGAATTTCCGAGTCGTGCTATAACCTTGTCGATGCACACTTAACCTACCAGTACCGGGCTTTTGGAGTTCCGGGGTTAGGATTCAAACGTGGCTTGGGTCAGGATTTAGTGATCGCACCGTATGCTACTATTCTTGCTTTGATGGTGAATCCTCTTCGGGCTTATCAGAATTTACAACTCATGAAACAAAAAGGGTTCGAAGGACAATACGGATTTTATGAAGCCGTAGACTATACACCGGTGCGATTGTCGCGTGAGCAACGGTATGCGATTATCCGAACGTTTATGACCCACCATCAGGGAATGGGTCTTCTTTCCCTCGCCTATTTGCTGCTGGATCAACCCATGCAAAAAAGGTTTGAAGCAGATACCCAATTTCAAACTGCCCTTTTACTCTTGCAGGAACAAGTTCCTAAAACCACCGGATTTTATTCAGGGGCATCTGAACATGAACCTAGTCCTGCCGCAGTTACTACAGAGATACGGGTGATCACAACTGCCGACACCCCAATTCCTGAGGTACAGTTACTCTCCAATGGTCATTACTTTGTTATGCTCTCCAATGCCGGTGGTGGGTATAGCAGATGGCGCGATCTTGCTGTTACGCGATGGCATGAGGATGCAACATGCGACCACATGGGGATGTTCTGTTATATCCACAATCTTTCTGACAATGAATTCTGGTCGACTGCCCATCAACCAACGTTAAAAAAACCTTCGCATTACGAAGCAATATTTTCGCAGGGAAAAGTAGAGTATCGGAGACGTGACAATGATATTGAAACCTATACTACAATTATTGTTTCTCCCGAAGATGATGTTGAGGTAAGACGCATTGAGCTTACCAATCACGCCTCTACAAAGAAAGAATTGTCGATTACCAGTTATGGTGAAGTTGTATTATCACCACCTTCAGCAGACCATTCACATCCGGCTTTCAGCAAACTTTTCGTTCAAACAGAAATTCATAATCACTATGACGCGATTGTTTGCACCAGACGTCCACGTTCGTCACACGAGAAACCACCGTGGATGTTCCACATGATGAAGCTTAACGGAGTTAAAAATAAAAATGCTACATACGAAACAGATCGGAGTAAATTCATCGGAAGAGGAAAGTCACTCGAACACCCGGCCATCATGGATGATGGTGGATCACTCACGAACTCACAAGGTTCGGTACTTGATCCAATCGTTTCTATCCAACAGCGGGTCATACTTCAGGCTGGTGAATCCGTAACCATTGACATTGTAAATGGTATCGCAGAAAACCACCAACACAATCACAACCTGCTGGACAAATACCAGGATAAACATTTGCGCGACCGTGCCTTTGAACTATCCTGGACCCATAGTCAGGTGGTGTTACGGCAGATCGGGGCAACCGAAAGTGAAGCGCAGTTGTATGGGAAAATGGCGAGCTCCATTTTGTACACCAACCCAACGTTGCGAACATCACCAAGTACTATTCTTAAAAACCAACGGCAGCAGGCAAGTCTGTGGAGCTATTCCATTTCCGGTGACTTGCCGATTGTATTGTTGATTATTTCAGACACCAAAAATATTTTGCTGGTCAAGCAGCTTATTAAAGCAAAAGTATATTGGCAGATGAAAGGCCTTGCGGTTGATTTGGTTATCCTCAACGAAGATCCCGGGGGATATCGTCAAGTTCTTCAAGATGAAATCCTCGGCCTTATTGCTGCCGGCACCGAATTGGCTTCCGAAAAGCACGGCCATATTTTTGTGCGCCCTGTTGATCAGGTGTCCACAGAAGATCGTATTCTCCTTCAAACAGTTGCTCAAATAGTTATATCCGATCAAAAAGGTTCGCTGGCGGACCAGGTAAACGACAGCAAAGCAATCAAAGCAGCCGTACCGAAGTTGGTACCATCCGTTACTCCGCCACCAAAAACACAAACCGATATTCTTCATGAAGATTTGCAGTATGCGAATGGAAGTGGCGGTTTTTCACCGGATGGAAAACAATACGTAATAAAAACATCGAAAGAAACGCGCACCCCATTACCTTGGGCAAACGTGGTGGCCAACCCGAATTTCGGAACCATCCTTTCAGAAAGTGGTTCCTCCTATACTTGGTTTGAAAATGCTCATGAATTCAGATTGACGCCCTGGAAAAATGATCCGATTCAAGATGTGTGCGGTGAAACATTCTATATCCGTGATGAAGCGAGCGGATATTATTGGTCCCCTATGGGATTTCCCACGCTTGGAGATACTACTTACATTGCCCGGCATGGATTCGGCTACAGTAATTTTGAACATAAAGAAAACGGAATCCGCACCAAAGTAACCGTGCATGTTGATGGCAAAGATCCTATTAAGTTTATTACGATTGCTATTGAAAATAAATCGGATCATGTTCGTTCGCTATCAGCAACAGGATATGTAGAGTGGGTATTGGGAGAACTCCGTACCAAATCGATTAAACACATAACCACTGAGTTAGAAACTTCCACGCGGGCACTGATTGCCCGAAACAAATTCAGTTCAGATTTTTCACAGTATGTTACGTTCTTTCAAGTTGATCATCCTGATTTTTCCTACACAGCCGATCGCACCGAATTTATAGGACGCAATAAAAACCTACAAAATCCTGAAGCGATGCAACAGGTACACCTTTCGGGAAAGGTAGGTGCAGGCGTGGATGCATGTGCTGCCATCATGGTACCGTTTACATTGGATCCCGGCCAGCAACGCACCATTACTTTTAAGCTAGGTGCAGGTAAAAATTTACACGAAGCACACGAAACGATTAAAAAATTTAGTGGTCGTGCAGCAGTTGATCAGTCCCTTAAAGAAGTGACCCACTACTGGGAAGAAACCCTTGGATCAGTCCAGGTTGAAACACCAGATGCTTCCATCAATATATTAGCAAACGGTTGGCTATTGTATCAGGTACTTTCCTGCAGACTTTGGGGCCGCAGTGGATTTTATCAATCCGGAGGCGCCTTTGGTTTTCGTGATCAACTCCAGGATGTACTGGCGGTAATGCATGCTCAACCAAGTTTAACACATGAACAAATTTTACGATGTGCTTCCCGGCAATTTAAAGAAGGTGACGTTCAGCATTGGTGGCACCCACCTGCTGGTCGCGGGGTACGAACGTTATGCTCTGACGATTATCTATGGTTGCCATTTGTTACCAGCCGATATGTTACGACCACCGGAGATGAAACCATCCTCGGTGAAATGGTTCCTTACATTGAAGGACGAAAATTAAATGAAGGAGAAGAATCCTATTATGATATGCCTGTTGATTCAGAAAATCAGGCAAGTGTTTACGAGCATTGTAAACAAGCTATACTATTTGGTTTGCAATTTGGCGTGCACGGTTTGCCCTTAATGGGATCTGGTGATTGGAACGATGGTATGAACATGGTGGGAATAGAGAAAAAAGGAGAAAGCGTATGGCTGGCTTTTTTCCTGTATGATGTTCTTAACCGCTTTGCTAAAGTTGCAGATCTTCATGGTGATTTTGATTTCGTAACCCAATGCGAACAGCAAGCCATCCAATTAAAGAAAAACATTAAGAAGCATGCATGGGATGGCGAATGGTATCTCCGGGCTTTCTTTGACGATGGCACACCACTCGGATCAAATAAAAATGAAGAATGTAAAATTGATGCGATTTCACAAAGCTGGTCTATCCTCTCGGAATGCGCGGAGCCAGCAAAAGGATTAATGGCGATGGATTCGGCCAATAAGTTTCTTGTGAATCAGGAGAAGAAAATTATACAATTATTGGAGCCTCCTTTTAGTACCTCCGATTTGGAACCGGGATATATTAAAGGATATGTTCCCGGAGTACGCGAAAATGGCGGACAGTATAGTCACGCAGCTATTTGGTTGATTATGGCTTTCGCAAAACTTGGTGATCATGAAAATACAGAGCAATTACTGCGGATGATAAATCCTATTCACCATGCAACAACACCAGAAACGGTTGCTGTTTACAAAGTTGAGCCATACGTAATGGCAGCGGATGTATATGGCGTGATGCCGCATACCGGTCGCGGTGGATGGACCTGGTACACTGGTTCTGCAGGATGGATGTACCAACTTATTCTGGAATCATTCTTAGGTTTAAAACGGGAAGGTGATAGGCTGTATGTTGAACCGTGTGTTCCCAGCGATTGGAAATCATTTACAGTCACCTACCGTTTCCGGGAAACGGTTTATCAAATTGTGTTAGAACGCGGAATCAAAACACAGTATTCAGTTGATGGTGTGGTTCAAAAAGAAAATTCGATAGCGCTTGTGAATGATAAAAAAAACCATGCAGTAACTATTTTTTGGCCAACTCCAGAGGAATGAGAAAACACAGCCTTGATTTTCCTGTAGAATTTATTCATCATTTTCTGACGATGTGTGGCTAACCTTCAACATTTTCTAAAAACAACCCTTCCCCTGCTTACGGATTTTGCAGGTATCCACTGGCACAATTATATCATGGGTTGAGAAAATATCATTATGAATAGCAATCGACCCTTCATTCAAGACCTTTCTGACATCCTCCAAATCCATAAGGAGCGAGCCGATGCGTATAATACAAGTGCATATGCCTGTGGTCACATGTTGCTTAAATTCATGCTGCATCGCGAGCTTGACAACGCCCGTGATTCTATTCATTCTATCTTGCGTTTACTGCATGAACGTTTTGCGGATTTTAAGGAGCCTAAAACAATGGGATCTTTGTACACGCTGTGGCGTGAGTCCAAACCTTCCTTTGAAGAACAAGAAGTTATTGACCAAGTGAATTCTTTTGAAACAGCTGATGCACTTACCTTACAGTGCTATCAGATCATATTAGCGAGCCCAAGTTTAGACAATATTTCGAAAAGCCTTTTGGAATTTCAATATCAAAATCATCACACCATCTACGAAAGTCTGAAGGGACTTAAAACAGTAACACTTTCTGCGAACAGTCATTTTTTCGAACCTCAAAAGTCGAATATCAGATGCTGAAGTAGAGGTATTTCTACAATTGCTATCTCCAATGTGTGTAAACACTCCTCAACCCTTCACAAAAATATTCACTATTCACATTACCAAGGCCTCCTTCGTATTGGCACTATCTTTTCTTGTATGAATGCTATTTAAACAACACCTAAAAAACTATTACTATGGAAACTAAATATTTAATTGGAGGACTATTGGCTGGTGTAGTCATTGGCGTTGCAGCTGGAATGTTGTTCGCGCCAGCAAGTGGAGAAGAAACACAACGCAAAATTTCCGACCGCGCTAAGAAACTGGCAGATTCGTTACGCGATACCGCTGAAGAATCTATCCAATCATTAAAAGACCGCTTTAACCAAACCGTTGATGAGGTCGCGGAAGATGGAAAGAAACTTGCAAAAGAAGGTATCAATGCAACGAGTGAAAAAATGAAAGCTTAAATCAATTTTGGCCCAAGGTTCAGTGGGTTGATACATATTTAACATGAATTTGCATCCATACTTTAAGACCTTCTATCGGACGAATACTTTCGGTATGCGATGGAAAGGATTGTGGGATAATGCGTTCTTTCGAAAATTAAATTATCAACACCCGATAATTTCAATCCACTACATTGGGTATGCTTATCTAAACAGTGATTGGATTTTCCTCTTTTCAAATTTGATTGGACTAACAGTAGGTACGTGTATACTGACCTGCAACGTGTTCCTTCAAGGTTCTAGAGAAAATAGGAACCACCATCCGGATGCTTGTTTATCAATGATCCCAGCTTAAGTCGTATAAGAGCAGTCGGATTATACTTATAGGGAAGCCATCTTACTTTTTGTTAGATGGCTTTTTCCATTTATAGCGCCTTTGCTTTTGTCTATGTAATCCCATTGAAGAGCGGTAGTAGAAATCATTGTCGTTGTTCGGTATCTTTACGCTCAATGCGGACAACCTATAGATCCAACTTAAAACAAACCATAGTGGAAAAATTCAAATTACGCGAAGCGGAAGAGTATATCGAACTCAATAACCTTATCAAATTATTAGGCTGGGTTGGTACAGGTGGTGAAGCAAAAGCGGCTATCGATCAACAAGAGGTCACTGTAAATGGAGTTGTCGAAACACAAAGAAGGAAGAAAATCCGGCTTGGGGACCAAGTTGCTTTTGGTAATGAGCAGGTCACTGTAGAATAGTACCATCCATATAAATCCACCCGTTGATTTTAAAATTAGTTTATACCTTAATGCTTGTATAAGCAGACAACACCATAAACGATGATCCGATGAAAGAACTAAAGAAAGAAAACATTCGCCAGGAAGTATTCGACTTGTATGACGACTACGCCCACAACCGTATCGACAGAAGGGATTTTTTTGAAAGGTTATCGGGTTTTGCCGTGGGTGGTGTTACCGTAACCGCACTGGCCAGTTTCCTGATGCCGGATTATAAAACCAAAATTCTGGTGAAGCAAGATGATCCGCGATTGATAACCGAGATGGTTAGCTACGAATCACCAAAAGGAGGCGGGAAAATTACAGGGCAATTATCAAGACCGAAAGATGCGAAAGGAAAGTTGCCCGGGATTGTAATTGTTCACGAAAACAGAGGACTCAATCCGCATACCGCGGATGTTGCAAGACGCGCAGCACTGGAAGGTTTTGTTACCATTGCCCCCGATGCTCTTTCTCCACTGGGTGGTTATCCCGGCACTGACGATGAAGGTCGCACGATGCAATCGAAGCGGGATCGCAATGAAATGTTGGAAGACTTTATAGCGGGGTTTGAATATTTATCGAAGAGTACGCTTAGCACCGGAAAAGTTGGCGTGGTAGGATTTTGTTTTGGTGGATGGATTGCCAATATGATGGCGGTGCGTGTGCCCAACTTATCCGCTGCAGTTCCTTTTTATGGAGGGCAAGCTCCGGATGAAATGGTGCCGAATATCCAGGCGCCATTACAATTGCACTATGGTGGATTAGACACACGGGTCAATGCAGGATGGCCTGCTTACGAAGCCGCATTGAAAGCCCATAACAAATCTTACGAAGTGTATATGTATGAAGGTGCCAATCATGGTTTCTTAAACGATACCACTCCACGCTATGATAAAGATGCTGCAGCGTTGGCGTGGAAACGAACGATTGAATTCTTTAAAAAGAACCTGGCATCATAAAGATTCATTTCTGTTCCTGTTTGTCGAAGGCTGTTTCGGAGTCAACGAATAAGGTTTCGATAAACCTGTCTGTCCGATAGGCTATTTGAGATGGCTTCTAATAAATAAGGTTTGAGTATCCAAAAACCAGTATCCCGTATCTAGCTAGACTTTTTGTGCTTAATTACCTTCGCATCAAGATGGAACACAACTTCCTCTGCAATATTTTTAATATAGTCCCCTATTCGTTCCAGTCTTCTGATAATGGTATAGGTCTTAAGTACCAACGTTGAATTCTTCGGATCGGCTTTGATAAGTTTAGTTGAAACTTTTAAGGCTTTCTTTGTGGTCTCGTCCAGTTCATCGTCCTTCCTGGCTATCTTTTTTGCCATTTCAACATTATCGTGCTGAACCGCTTCACGGATATCGTCCATCATGGAGATTGCCACCAGCAACATCCTGTTCACATTGAAATTTGACAGGATCGCTAAATTCGATTTCTTGATATTCTTATTGATAAAGTCTGCCAGGTTTTTACTGTTGTCGCCAATGCGTTCAAGGTTCGCGCTGATTTTTAACGCAGCTAAAACAAAACGCAAATCTGTTGCCACCGGATTATGCAATGCCAAAATATTTTCACAATCCTTATCGATGTCCAACTCCAGGTTATTGATCCGCTCTTCTTTTTTGATAACATCCTTCGTTGCACTGAGATCATTTGTTTCAATGGCATGCAAGCATTTCGTCAATTGGTCTTTTGTAAGATCAATCATTTCGAGCAGGTTTGCCTTCAGTGTTTGTAATTCCGGGTCAAGTGTTACCATATTCAAATATACTAACCAAAGCGGCCAGTCACATAATTTTCAGTTTGTTTGTTCTTGGGTGTCGTAAAAATTTGTGATGTTTTACCGAACTCAATTAATTCACCCATATAAAAGAAAGCAGTTTTGTCACTAATGCGTGCCGCCTGCTGCATGTTGTGTGTTACGATTACGATGGTATACTGAAGTTTCAACTCGGTGATGAGCTCTTCAATCTTTGAAGTAGAAATCGGATCGAGCGCGGATGCTGGTTCATCCATCAAAATGATAGAAGGCTTCACCGCCAGGGCCCGAGCAATACACAACCGTTGTTGCTGACCTCCTGATAGACTGTAAGCAGATTTATCCAGCTTATCTTTTACTTCATCCCACAAAGCAGCCTTCTTTAAAGATTTTTCTACGCGTTCCTGGATATCCTTTTTATTCCGGACACCCATGATCTTCAACCCATACGCTGCATTTTCGAAAATGGATTTTGGAAATGGATTCGGCTTTTGAAAAACCATTCCAATCTCCTGGCGAAGCTCTTCAATCTTTATACTTTTCTTATAAATATCCTTTCCATCAATACGGATCCCGCCTTCTTTCCGAAAGCCATCGATGTAGTCGTTCATGCGATTGAACATCCGCAGAAACGTTGACTTTCCACATCCTGATGGACCAATAAATGCCGTCACGGTATTTTCTTTTATCTCCATCGATATATCTTTCAATACATGGTTGGATCCATAAAAAGCGTTTACCTCGTTTACATCAATAAATTTCATTCCCTACCAATTTATACGGCTTTGCCATTTATTTCTTAAGTACACTGCTATACCATTCATTACAAAAGTGATGGCCAGCAAAACAATAATCGCAGCAGCACCGTTCACCTGAAATTCGCGCTGCGGACGAGATATCCAATTAAAAATCTGCATGGGCAATACCGTAAATTCATCCATGGGACTTTGTGGTACGAATGGAACATAGGCCAATGCACCAATAACAATGAGCGGTGCCGTCTCGCCAATAGCCCGCGACAAGGCCAGGATAATCCCCGTAAGAATCCCCCCTGCCGAAGCTGGTAAAACCTGGTACCAAATCGTTTGCCATTTGGAAGCGCCCAAACCATAGGAGGCCTCGCGCAACGTTTTAGGTACAGCTTTCAAGGCTTCCCGTGTTGCAACAATGATGACCGGCAAGATCAACAAGGCTAACGTAAATGATCCTGCTAAAATACTGCTGCCCATATTCATCATGCGCACAAAAATCTCAAGACCTAGCAGACCATAGATAATGGATGGAACACCTGCCAGGTTTGCAATGTTCACTTCCACAATGGAAGCAATCCGGTTTTTCTTTCCATACTCTTCCAAATACACACCCGCAGAAATCCCCAGGGGGATGGAAATAATGGCCGTTAATCCTAATATCCACGCGGTTCCTGTCCATGCTGTTAGTATCCCTGCCTTTTCTGCTTTGCGCGAAGGAAGACTGGTAATAAAATCCCAATCAATACGCGCAATCCCTTTTGTAATAATATTATATAAAAATATCCCGAGAATGATCAAGGAAATTGCGGTGAACCCGATGCCCACATATTTAAATGCGGTGTCGATAAACCGATTTAATTTTAGGCTATTCATACTTCTCCTGGAATTTCTTTTTAATGAAGTAACTAATCTGATTAAGCGCAAAAGTAAAAATGAACAACGTCATACCTGCGGCAAAAATAGTTTTGTATTCAACAGACCCATGTTGGACATCGCCTAAACTTACTTGCACAATAAACGCGGTAATCGTTTCAACTCCCTGGCGCGGATCAAGTGTGAGTACAGGTTGTTGACCAGCCGCTACCGCTACCACCATCGTTTCTCCAATAGCGCGCGCGATTGCCAAAATTATTGAAACGAGGATTCCGGAAGAGGCAGCCGGCACAATCACTTTAAAGGCAGTTTGAAATCGCGTTGCCCCCATTCCAAAAGAAGCTTCACGTAATGATTTGGGTACAGCAAACATGGCATCCTCACTCAACGAAGAAACCATAGGCGTGATCATAATCCCCATCACTAATCCGGCAGATAAAGCATTGAACGTATCAACACCGGGAATAAAAGATTGCAACCAGGGAGTGACAACAGTCAGCGCAAAAAAACCATACACAACGGTAGGGATGGCGGCTAGTATCTCCATCAAGGGCTTAACGCGCTTCCGTAATCCTTTGGGTGCATACTCACTTAAATAAATTGCGATAATCAATCCAAAGGGCATGGCCGTTGCAATGGCAATACCTGTTGTTAACAACGTTCCACTTAAAAGCGGAAGGATGCCGTAATGCTTTTGCGTAAATAGCGGGGTCCATTCTGTATCGGTTAGGAAATCCCACAACGAAACTTCAGAAAAAAATGAAAGGGACTCTGAAAAAAGTACCCAGATGATTCCAACTGTAACCAAAATAGTGAGCAAAGCACTAAGCGCCAGCCCTCCTTCAATTACTTTTTCAGTATACTTTTTCAATTTGAATATTGGAACATTGCCTGGTCAAGGCAAATCAATTCTCCGTGATTGCTTTTTTGATTGAGAAAGCTGCAAAAGCAGACTTTCCTTTTTTATACTCTTCAGCAGGAAGGGCAATATACCCTACATCCGGCACCAGCGTTGCTGCATTATCAAGATAAAAATCCACGAACTTGACAACCTCTTCCCGTTTCGCAGCTTCGCTATTCACATACACAAACACCGGACGGGAAAGGGGTGAATAGCTTCCATCCCTTACTGTTTCGCTTGTGGGCAAGATTACCCCTGATCCATTATCAACACCAACCAATTTGAGCTTATCACGGTTTTCTTCATAATAGGCAAGGCCAAAAAAACCAAGCGCATTTTTATCACCGGCAATCCCTTGTACCAACACATTATCATCTTCGCTTGCAGTATAATCGCCACGGCTTGATCCGCTTTGCCCAACAATTGCTTCAGTAAAATAATCGTACGTTCCCGAGGCAACCCCGGGGCCATATAAATTAAAAGGCTTATCGGGCCATCCTTCCCGTATCTGATTCCAGTTTGTTATCTTTCCTTGCGCAGCAGGTTCCCAAATCTTCTTTAGTTCTTCAACCGTAAAGTGATCTACCCAATCATTGCTTTTATTTATCAATACAGCAAGTCCATCAATCGCAACTTTCAATTCCAAATAGTCGATATTGTTGTCTTTACAAGCTTGTTGTTCACCTGCTTTAATGGGTCTCGATGCATCATTAATATCCGTTTCATTTCTTGAGAATTTTTGAAACCCACCGCCTGTTCCGGATACACCTACAGACACCCTTACCTTTGGGTAGCTTGCCCGAAATTCTTCTGCAATTGCTTCTGTAATTGGGTAAACCGTGCTGGAGCCATCAATTTTAATCTCCCCGGTGAGCGCACCCCCTGTGGATTCATCTGTTTTTGATCCGCAAGCGAAAAGGGAAAGTAAAAGTGCAAAAGAAAAACACGCTGTAATTCGAAGCATATTGTTTAATCCTTAAAATTTTGTACAAAGCTAATTCAAAACCAGTCCATTAGCGGGGAACCAATATTATCCAAATGTTAAATTCTGATAATCCGTACCTCCTGATTTATTTATAGGCTAAAAATTTATCTGGGCCTGCAACCGTAGCAACCGGCCTTCTTGTAAATTGTTTGGCTTTAATGCATCTTCAAATCTTCTGGAAGAAATCGTATACATTACTACCAATTCAAAAAACTTAGAAGGCTGCCACTCCATGCCCAGTTCAAGTTCGGTTACATTATAACTACGCGCATTCAATTCATGTTTCTTGCCTCCATTATAATACTGCGCACGCGTGAAGGGGATAAAAAATTGATTGCCCTTTGTTTTGATCATGTAGGATAAGGTAGCGTACCCACCATGCAGGTTTTTCACAGCAATGGAATCGGTGGCCTTATCATATTGTGGCCCTCTACCGATTGTATACTCTGCCTGAATACCAAAAGGCTTGGGATAAAGCACAAAGGTGGCAGCAGCACGTTGATCAAGGTAGTTTCTATCAGCATTTGTTTTGACATCCAACGCTAAATCATTGGGCACAACATATTGCCCGGTATACGCTTGAATTCCAGGCTCGATGATTTGATTGCCCAGCACCATTGGATAGGTAAAGCGGGTAACTACATGAAGTTCGTTGTTCAATTCAGGTTTATTTGCTGTCTGTCCATTGTATACACCCAAAGCAAACAACCCATAATCACCCGATCCCTTTAAGCCATCGCGGATCAAATCGGCAAATAACTTACGCTTTTCAGCTGGCGCCCAATAAAAGAAAACCCCAATATCCCGTTCATTTGCGACTGCGCTGTTCAGTGCGTCATTGCGATCTAACGGTAACCGGTTTTGGCTTGATTGCATATTCTCAAAACCATAGGGAACCTTACTTTGCCCTACCCGAACCCTAAACTCATTTTCGTTGTCAAAGCCGATATCAAAGTACGCATCGCGCAATTGCACAAAGTGCAAGCCCGTTGATGAGGCCGAACTGGCAAAATCTGGTTGGATATAGAAATAGACACGCTTCGTGATCTGCCCGGAGAAAATAAGCCGGGTTCGTCTTAAAAAGAATCCACCGTCATCGCCCCAACTTTTATCACATTGCTCACATTTTAAATCAGGGTTGGTTTCCAATAAGCGATTATAGCGGGCTTGCACGTATCCACGTAAATTGATAGACTCAAACCACTTTCTTTCTGGCGGGGAAGTTTCTGCTTTAGTCTCTGACTTTTCATCTGATGTTTGCTGTGCATACGTGCCCGTGATGGCAAAAACAAGAACCAAAAATGAAACTATATTCTTCTTAAACATTCCTCTTCACCTTATAAATTTTACTTTTCTACGCGAACCACAAATAAAATTTGGATTATTCGTAATTGATTGATTCAACGATCTTTAAAGGCCTTATTTCGAAAATCGAGGCAAAGAAATTATTAATTCCTTAACATTCCATTAACGATTTAGTAATTTAACAGTAACATAATATTAACACTGGCCTTTCTTAACATTCAGGTAACATTGGAAATATCCGACACGCAAGGCCCCAATTTTATGTACTAATCGCACACGTTTATATTATAATCAAAAGGATTCTGGAAAATGGCCATATATGTATTCTGGATATTTAAACTCCATATAAACCTTAAAGCCATAAATTAAAACTATATTTTTCCTACATTTGTAATTGGTATGAAAAGACTGGCTTCCTTCATTCTGGCTTTTATATTCCTTGGCAGCAACCTAGGTTTTGCGATGGGGACCCATTTTTGTGGTGGCCATGCCATGGGAACTGAAGTGCTCTTGGGCCATGCCGATTTGAGTTGCGGTATGATGCCTGAATTACCTGCCCATCACTTCGATCATCCACGGGATCAAACCATTCATTCCATTCCGTGTTGCGCGAATGAATTTCAATCCTTAAAAATCCAGGACGATTTTCAAAGTTCAACACTAAAAGTAATCGTTGAAGAAGGTGCCGCCCTAACCCCCATCCTTGAGGTTCCCTGCTTCTCAAACTTCTTTCCAACCAACCATACACCTCCTTTATACTCACCCCCCATTCGAACGGGCGAAGTAACTATTCTCCTCCAGGTTTTCCGTATTTGATATTTCGATGAATCGTTGGCATTGGCCATGGATATTCCATGCTGATGTTGTCGTGTATTGTTCATCATCGAATTTCAGTTTATGGTAAATCGAATTATAAAATACTTTTTAGAAAACAAAGTTGTCACGGTACTCCTGCTACTTGCCTTGATCGGTTGGGGATTGGTCAGTGCCCCGTTTAATTGGAACATCCCC
This sequence comes from uncultured Roseivirgaceae bacterium, assembly GCA_964398945.1. GTDB lineage: Bacteria > Bacteroidota > Bacteroidia > Cytophagales > Cyclobacteriaceae > JBGTGG01. The sequence goes on from CAYNOT010000001.1 coordinate 122,630, forward strand.
TTCCTGCCAACCAATCCGGTAGCAGTCGATGCTATTCCGGACATTGGGGAGAACCAACAGATTGTTGCCACCGAATGGATGGGCCGTTCGCCAAAGGATATTGAAGATCAGATATCGTTTCCATTATCAACTTCACTCTTAGGGTTGCCCGGTGTAAAAACAATCCGCTCTACTTCCATGTTTGGGATGTCCTTCATCTATATCATTTTTGATGATGACATTGATTTCTACTGGAGCCGTTCGCGGATTCTTGAAAAACTAAACTCACTTCCTTCCGGCACATTGCCCGAAGGGGTCCAACCTTCCCTGGGCCCGGATGCCACTGCATTGGGACAAGTATTTTGGTATACGCTGGAAGGCCGTGACCCAAAAACAGGAAAACCAAACGGTGGCTGGGACCCGCATGAACTCCGGAGCATTCAGGATTTTCAAGTAAAATACGCATTGAATGCAGCCGAAGGTGTTTCGGAAGTAAGCTCCATTGGAGGGTTTGTAAAAGAGTACCAGGTTGACATCAATCCTGCTGCATTGAAATCATACAATGTATCGGTGATGGATGTGATGAAGGCCATCAAAAATTCAAACCAGGATATCGGTGCCGAAACGCTTGAACTCAACAAAGTGGAATATGTAATCCGCGGACTTGGCTACATCAAATCACTCGAAGACTTAGAAGAAACAGTCATCACCGCGATGGAGGGTAAACCTATTCGCATCCGTGATGTGGCGCACGTTGCGTTTGGCCCCGCAACCAGGCGTGGCGGCCTCGACAAAGGTGGAGCTGAGGCTGTAGGGGCTGTTGTCGTTGCACGCTATGGTTCCAATCCACTGGCGGTTATCAACAATGTGAAAGATAAGATCAGGGAAGTTGGTATTGCACTTCCCAGTAGGACATTGGCTGATGGTTCTGAATCCAAAGTAACAATTGTCCCATTCTATGACCGCACGAGTTTAATCCATGAAACCATTGGAACGTTGGAGTCTGCATTAAGCCATGAAATCCTGATCACTATTATCGTAATCATTGTACTGGTGGTAAACTTAAGGGCTTCGGTGTTGATTGCCAGCCTCCTGCCCATAGGTGTGCTCATGACGTTCATTGCCATGAAACTTTTTCACATCGATGCCAACATTGTGGCCTTATCGGGAATAGCCATCGCCATTGGCGTGATGGTCGACATTGGGATCGTGATCGTTGAGAATATCGTACGCCACCGTGAATTGCCTGAAAACAAAGACAAAAAGTTAATCACGATTGTGTACGAAGGCACCACTGAAGTTTCGTCAGTTGTCATAACAGCATTGAGCACTACTGTAATCAGTTTCCTCCCTGTCTTTACCATGGAGGCCGCTGAAGGAAAACTTTTTCGGCCACTCGCATTTACAAAAACCTTTGCATTGCTGGCCACCTTTATACTTTCCATTATAATACTTCCGGCCCTTTCACATTGGATCTTTGGAATCCGGAGCAACTCGATAAGAATGAAACGCATTTGGTCAACCATTCTTATCGTTGCGGGTATTGTGTTTTCCATTTACTTACATTCCCTGTTTCCAATTGCGCTCACATTGCTGGGGATCAACAAACTATTCGAAGACCGCTGGAAGCAATTTGGAAAGTCTTATTACAATAGCATAAACGTTATCGTTACGCTGGTCTTTGCAGTGCTCTTCCTTGCCAAGGAATGGTTGCCACTGGGAACATCAAACGGAACCTTTATAAGCTTTCTTTTTGTAGTGGTGATTATCGGGGCCATTTTAGGTGGAATGGCAATTGTAATCCGGTTCTACACACCCATTTTAACGTGGTGTTTGGGCAATAAAAAATTGTTTTTGAGCATTCCCCTTATCATATTCTTGCTGGGTGTTATGATCTTTCTTGGCTTTAACAGGATGTTTTCTTTTTTACCAAACGCAATCCAAGAAACCAAAACATGGCAATCACTTGATAAAACATTTCCGGGTATTGGCCAGGAGTTTATGCCTGCATTGGATGAAGGTTCGTTTTTGTTGATGCCATCAAGTATGCCACACACGGGCATCGAACAAAATATTGAATACACACGCCAGCTCGATATGCGTGTGGCTACCATTCCTGAGGTAGAAATTGCTGTTGGAAAATGGGGACGGGTAAATTCTGCTATCGACCCAGCCCCCATTCAGATGTTTGAAAACACCATTAACTATAAGCCGGAATATAAACTCAATGCAAAAGGGCATCGTGAACGGTTCAAAGTAAATAAGGACGGGCACTTCATGCTAAAAAACGAATTGACCTTTAACCCCGGGGAAGACCAGCTTGCCGGCTTTGATACAAACCTGCTCGTCCCCGATCCATCCGGTGACCACTTCCGCCAATGGCGAAAAGAAATCAAAAACCCCAATGATATCTGGAATGAAATTGTGAACGTGACCAACATCCCGGGCTTGACTTCTTCACCAAAATTACAACCAATCCAAACGCGGTTGATCATGCTTGCCACCGGGATGCGCGCACCCATGGGACTAAAAGTGTATGGGCCGGATTTGCAAAGCATCGAGGAAGCTGGCATACAATTGGAATCTGCACTGAAACACGTTCCATCCGTTAAAGCTGCTGCTGTATTTTATGATCGCTCCGTTGGTGCCCCCTATTTGGAGATTGATATTGACCGCGAAAAAGCATCGCGTTTTGGGATCAACATCGCAGATGTGCAAGCTGTATTGGAAGTTGCTGTTGGTGGAATGGCGTTAACCACAACCGTTGAAGGCCGCGAACGCTATTCCATTCGTGCGCGGTATGCACGTGAACTGCGCGATTCACCCGAAGATTTGAAGCAAATCCTTATACCATCAATGGCTGGGGCCCAAATCCCTTTAGGTGAAATCGCTGTGCTAAAATATGAACGCGGCCCGCAAATGATCCGTAGTGAGAATACATTTTTGGTGGGATATGTTTTATTCGATAAACAATTAAACGTAGCGGAAGTTGACGTGGTGAAAGACGCACAGCAATACCTCGCACAACAAATCGAAGATGGCTTGCTTATCCTTCCAAAAGGTGTGCACTATACATTTGCCGGGAACTATGAACAACAAGAGCGCGCATCAAAAAGGTTGATGATTGTAATCCCCATCAGTTTGGCGTTGGTATTCCTTTTACTGTATTTCCAATTCAAAACCATTACCGCTTCCGCGATTCACTTCTCAGGGGTATTCGTTGCGTTTGCAGGCGGGTTTATCATGCTCTTCTTATATGCACAACCCTGGTTCATGAATTTCACCGTAGCAGGAATAGAGATGAGAAGCCTTTTTCATATTGAAACGGTAAACGTAAGTGTTGCCGTATGGGTAGGGTTCATAGCACTTTTTGGGGTTGCAACTGATGATGGCGTCATTATGGGTTCGTACCTGCACCAAATCTTTGAAGAGAAAAACCCGGCAACAGTCCAGGCTGTTCGCGAAGCAGTTTTAGAAGCAGGCCGGAAACGTGTTCGTCCCGCCATGATGACAGCCGCCACCACCATTATTGCGTTGCTTCCCGTACTGTCATCGACAGGAAAGGGTGCTGATATTATGATCCCCATGGCGCTACCAACGTTTGGGGGAATGACCATTCAACTCATGACCATTTTTGTTGTACCGGTACTGCAAAGTATCTGGCGTGAAAAACTTATTACAAACGAATTAAAAACTAAATCGGTGGAAATATGAAGACCGTAATCACCATATTGTTTGTTACCACAAGTATTGCAGTGTGGTCGCAAAACGATTCGCTAACCATTCATAACAACCCGGGTGTACAAAGCAAAAGCTTTGCATACGAAAGCACTAAAGAAAAAAAGGTCCGGGAAACCACGTTGCCAAACCTGGAAATATCGGCTGGTGTATTTATCAAGCCGATGGTATTGCCAATGGGCAATCAAGTTGCACAATTCACGGCCATGCAAATGTTCCCCTGGTTTGGTACGTATGAAAGTGTTCGGGCAGAAGCAGAAGCAATGGAAACTGTGACACATGAACAATACATTGCCACGCGGAACAACATCATCCTGCAACACAATGTTTCGAAACTCAATTTATACAACCTCAAAAAAAAGAAAGAATTGACGGAGGAACAACTTACACTCTTGCTTGCCATTGAAGATTATTTGATCGCACGCTATTCCTCGGCTGGAAAAGGCCAAGGTGATGCGTCCAGTCCTGCAATGGGCATGGCAAGTACTTCCCCCACAGGTACTGGTATGTCGCAACTATTACTGCTGCGTATGGAAATAAAATCTTTGCAAAACCAAATACATGTATTGGAGGACGAATCCCAGTTGGAAAGGATACGCTTTAACGTATTGCTCAATCGAAACAAAAATGAACCGGTTGAAATACCCGATACTTTAGTGTTGTTTCCTTCACCCATACCAACTACTGATTCCAATTTTGAAAATAGTCCAATGGTGAAAATGGTGGAAGCAGAAAAGCGCGCAGCCGAGGCTTCCGAACAAATGGCAATAAAAATGGGTGCCCCCATGATTGGTGCTGGCGTAAATTATATGGTAATGCAAAAACCTACCGGTGGGGATTTCCCGATGGCCGATGGAAAAGATATGGTGATGCCAATGGTCTCACTGTCGCTTCCCATCTACCGTAAAAAATACACTGCGTTAAAAAAAGAAGCGCAATTAAACCAGGCATCCCTGGGCAAACAACTGGAACAAACAAAGAATGATTTAATGCTGGAATATGAAGAGGCATTGCAGATGAAAAAAATTGCAGAAAGAAACCTTTTATTGGCGCTGGAGCAAATTGCTCTGGCGGAAAACACAGTAACATTATTACTATCTGCATACACCACCAACCAAGCTGGGTACGATGAGGTGTTACGAATGAAATCGCAGGTGTTGATGTTACGAATGGATGCTGTTGAAGCCCTCGTGGAACATAACACAGCGGTTTCGAAATTGGAACACATCCTAAATACGTATGAAGCAAACTGAATGATTTTAGCAGGCTTCGAACAATCGAACAAAAATAAGAACTGAAAAATATTTTAATATGCAATCAATCATTAACAAAACAAACATCACTGCTGCTACTTTATTTGTAGGTGGGCTATTTGCCGGATGGCTTCTCTTCTCCGATGGTAGTGAAACTGAAACCCATGTTCACGATGCTGAAAGTATCGCTGAGTGGACATGCTCCATGCACCCGCAGATTCGAAAAACCGAACCGGGTGCTTGCCCCCTTTGTGGAATGGATTTAATCCCGGTCACACAATCAACCAGCGCGCTTGATCCGTCTGCTATTTCGATGACGGAAGAAGCGATGAAGCTGGCTTCCATTCAAACGGTTATTGTTGGGAATACTGCGGGCAATACATCTTTGCGGCTCTTCGGAAAAGTAAAACCGGATGAAAGTATGATCACGACACAGGCAGTCCACATCCCCGGAAGGATTGAAAAACTATTTGTGAACACCACCGGGGAAGTGGTGAAGCGCGGTCAACTTATAGCAACGGTATATTCACCTGATTTGGTGACAGCACAGAAAGAATTAATCGAAGCCAAAAAAATGGATGCTGCCTATCCACAACTTTTAGGGGCTGCAAAAGATAAACTCCGGTATTGGAAAATCGGTGAAGACCAAATCAATCGTATTGTTAGTTCGGGTGAGGTGCAAACGGAATTCAATATTTACGCAAGCACCAATGGAATCGTTTTAAAAAGGAATGTGGCAGAAGGCGATTATGTACAGGCAGGGATGATGCTTTTTGAAATCGTGAACCTCTCATCCGTATGGATCCAGTTCGATGGATATGAAAGTCAACTACCGTTTTTAAAGATAGGTTCGGCTATTGAATTCACATCCGATGCCGTTCCCGGAAAAACGTTCAGCGGAAAGATTGGTTTTATCGACCCCGTGATGGATCCGGCAACACGGACCTCTACTGTACGTGTCGTGTACAACAATAGTGATGGAAGATTAAAACCGGATATGTTTGTAACAGGTGTTTTGCAATCAAAGAATGTACAACAAGAATCAATAACAATACCCCAAACAGCAGTTCTATGGACCGGGGAACGATCCATTGTATATGTTAAAAACAAGGAAGCAAGTCCATCATTCTCTTTACGTGAAGTAACGCTGGGCGAGAAACAGGGAGACCACTATCAAATAAAAAGCGGACTTGAAGCAGGCGAAGAGATTGTGATGAATGGCGCGTTTACAGTGGATGCTGCAGCACAACTTGCAGGAAAACCAAGCATGATGGGTGTTGAGCATAAAGTGGAACCAAATCAGAACGGAACGCATCCTCCATTAACCAACGAAGCATATCAGGCTATTCTTTCAGGTTACTTAAAACTAAAAGATGCATTGGTTGCCGATGATCTGCAGAATGCCAAAAAGGTTGCGGGCATGATGGCTTCAAAAGTTTCAGCAATAGATGTCCTGAAAAGGGAAGCGGATCTAATTCAATCGGCAAAAAAAATAGAAATAGCACGTAAATCCTTTCAGGTAATTTCATTGGCACTAATCGAACTGGCTAACAATTCAGAATATCCGGAAACACTTTATGTACAATTTTGCCCGATGGCCGATAACAACAAAGGAGCCAGTTGGCTCAGTCTTTCTGATGAAATCAGGAACCCGTACTTTGGGGCTTCCATGTTATATTGCGGGGAAGTAACCAATGAAATAGGATCAAAGATTTTAATAAATAAGTAATACACTAACCAATTAAACAATGAAAAAAATAATTTTTAATTTCCTGTTTGTCGCAGCGCTCGCTTTTGCGGGTTCTTACTCACTTACTGGCTGCGGATCAAAACCACATGATGAAGCGCATGAAGAAGGCGAAGCCCATGGGCATGAGACCGAGCACAATGAAGATAGCGGGGAAATGGCGTATGCTTGTCCGATGCACCCGGAAGAAAAAGGGAAAGAAGGTGACAAATGTTCCAAATGTAAAATGGACTTAGAGAAAATTGCATCAGCAGAAGAAGAGCACGAGCACGATTAATAAGGCGTATTGCTGTTTTACTTTTGGTTAGTGCCGCAATTGTGTTGCCAATCAAAAAACCACCGGGAATATCACTGCGCCTGGATCAATCCGGCTTAGTGATATCCACCTGGGGGATTAAGATGGATGGAAGGCACAAGCAATTAAAAATCAACAAAAGTAAATATTGACGGAACAAAAGGAACCGCCAATACTGTTGCAACCAGTAACAGTAATGAATCGCGTTCCAGCGGGTTTCGACAAATGGAAAAACATGTGATGATTTGGTTTTCGCCTGTACGGATGATTCATTGATGAATTCTAAACCATTCTTATATCTAATGTCTAATGTCTTTAGTCTAATCTCTAATGTCTAATATGACCCACACCTATAAAGTTTCCGGCATGTCCTGTACAGGATGCAAAACCAGCGTTGAAGCAGCGCTTTCCGGAATCCCTGAAGTTAAGAGCGCCACCGTTGACCTGAATCAATCAAGTGTCCAGGTTGAAATGTCAACCCATCTTTCAGTGGAAGAATTACAGACTGCCCTTACCAATGCAGGACTACACTATACAATCCATCTGAATAGCAGTGGTGCAGACCATGGGAACAATCATAAACATTTACCACCGTTGCCTTCCATCAAGAAAATGCGGAAGGAAAATGGTACCGGAATTTTTTATTGCCCCATGCATTGCGAAGGCGAAAAAACATATAACAAGCACGGAGACTGTCCGGTATGTGGTATGGATCTGGTGGAGCAACCTGCGTTAAAAATTTCTCAGCAATACACCTGTCCTATGCACCCTGAGGTCATTCAGGATGAGCCCGGAGCGTGTCCGAAATGTGGAATGGATTTAGTAACAAAAGCAACTACCGCATCTGAAGAAGATAAAACATACCAGAAACTACTTTCCAAATTTAAGGTCGCTACACTTTTTACGCTCCCCGTATTTTTCATTTCCATGAGCGATATGCTCCCCCATAATCCATTGCATAGCATCATGGATATTGAGAAATGGAATTGGGTGCAATTCATTCTTACCATTCCTGTAGTATTCTATGCGTGTTGGATGTTTTTTGAAAGGGCGTGGAAATCCATCATCACCTGGAACCTGAATATGTTTACGTTAATAGGAATTGGTGCAGGGGTTGCGTTTCTTTTTAGTATAGTCGGATTGTTGTTTCCTGATATTTTTCCACACGATTTCAAAACACATTCCGGATCGATCCATTTGTATTTCGAAGCCACTGCCGTTATCCTCACATTGGTGTTGCTCGGTCAATTGTTGGAAGCCAAAGCCCATAGCAACACGAGCGGGGCATTAAAGGAATTATTAAAACTCGCCCCTTCAGAAGCAATATTAGTCGATAATAATGGTGACAAAAAAATTTCCATTCATGCCATTAAGGTTGGTGACGTGTTGCGCGTAAAGCCTGGTGATAAAATCCCGGTAGATGGTGTTATTCAAGATGGCCATAGCACAATCGATGAATCCATGATTACCGGGGAGCCTATTCCCGTGGAAAAAGGAAAAGGGGAAAACGTTAGTTCGGGAACTATCAATGGCCACCAATCTTTTACCATGATTGCCAAAAAAGTGGGGGCGGATACATTGCTTTCGCAAATCATAAAAATGGTAAACGAAGCGGGCAGATCACGGGCACCGATACAAAAGCTGGCCGATGTAATCGCAAAATACTTTGTACCCATTGTTGTCGCCATTGCTATTATTACATTTTTTGTATGGGCATTCTATGGGCCGGAACCCGCTAAAGTTTATGGATTTGTAAATGCCGTGGCAGTATTGATTATTGCTTGCCCGTGTGCGCTGGGGTTAGCCACGCCCATGTCTGTAATGGTGGGTGTTGGCAAAGGTGCACAATCGGGGGTGTTGATCAAAAATGCAGAAGCACTTGAATTGATGAACAAGGTTAATGTTTTGATTACCGATAAAACAGGAACCCTCACTGAAGGCAAGCCATCGGTACATGCAGTTGTCGCAACCGCAGACTATCAAGAACAACAATTGATTCAATACATCACATCGTTAAATCAAAATAGTGAACACCCGTTGGCCGAAGCAATCGTTACTTTTGGAAAAGGGAAAGGTGTTGAAATCCAAGGATCAAAAAACTTTAATTCGGTAGTTGGAAAAGGGGTTACCGGGGAAATAGACGGCCATTCAATAGCCGTTGGCAATCAAAAGTTAATGGAAGCAATCGATGCTGGGATTCCTGATGCACTAAAAAGTGAAGCAGCAGAAAATCAAAAAACAGGAAAGACTGTTTCCTTTATCGCAATCGACAAAAAAGTAGCAGGGTTTGTGATCATTACGGATGCAATCAAAAAATCAAGCAAGCAAGCCATTGATAAATTGAAAGCACTGGGCATTGAGGTGGTAATGGTAACGGGCGACAATAAAAATACCGCGCAAGCTGTTGCATCGGCATTAAACTTATCCGATTTTAAAGCGGACTGTCTACCGGGCGATAAGCTGGACATTGTAAAAGGACTTCAGGCGAAAGGAAAAATTGTGGCAATGGCGGGTGATGGTATCAACGACTCCCCTGCCCTGGCACAAGCTGATGTAGGGATTGCCATGGGCACCGGAACCGATGTGGCGATTCAGAGTGCAGGGGTCACATTGGTGAAAGGGGATTTGTCAGGAATAGTCCAGGCAAAAATCCTAAGCCAGAAGGTAATGCGAAACATTAAGCAGAATCTGTTTTTTGCGTTCGTCTATAATGTGATTGGAATACCCGTTGCTGCCGGTATTCTGTTTCCGGTTTTTGGGATTTTGTTGTCGCCCATGATTGCTGCTGCAGCGATGAGCTTTAGTTCAGTATCGGTGATTACAAATGCGCTGCGGTTGAAGCGGGCGGATTTAAATTAGTCATGATATTAAATACTTGCTACTTGTTACTATTTTTGATGTCACCTTCAACACGTAAATGAGAAAGCAATTAGGGAACTCAAATATGATTGAAAAGCTAAAATTTCATCTTTTAGTAATTGTCTTTGTTTCCTTTAATTCTTGCAGTTCAAAACCAGAATTTACAAAATTTGATAATGGACTCTTTAGTTTAAAATACCCAAAAAAATGGGCCGTACATGATAAACCAACACAATTACTTTCAATCTCTAGATATGGAGTATTTAAAGAGCTGTTTTTTGCCTACAATCCAACGTTAGTCGCCTATTCTGGAGACTCCATTAATTACAAAAAATCCGGTATACAGAATTTCAATGAGCTCTATAGTAAAACTATTGAGGCTAAAATCAACGAACAAAATATCGAGTTACTCGATGAAATCGAATTTAAAAGAAATAATACTACCGTGCATGCAGCGATGTTAAAAATCACTGTTGACTCAAAAGATTACCTGCAACTGTTATATTTCTTTCAATATTTAGACTATTATGTGACGCTCATTGCCACTCATAAATATGGAGTTCCTGATGATGAATTAGAAAATATTATATCTAGTCTAGAGATACCTGAAATTCTACCCATAGATCAATTTTTAAAAGAGGTGGAATTAGAATAGATTTTGATGCTTGCTAAAACTACTACAAAAGTTTGAAAGAACTCGATGATTTTTATTTACGTTTGGAAGAACCCAACCGTGCCACCTTATTAGCGCTTCGGGATATCATCCTCGCACAAGATGAAAACATTTCCGTAGCGTGGAAATATTCACTTCCCTTCTTTTGTTACAAAGGAAAAATGTTTGCTACTTCTGGTTCGACAAGAAAACAAAACATCCGTATATCGGCTTTGTGGAGGGGAAACACCTCAACCATCCTAAACTCGTTACAGGAAACCGGTCCCGGATGAAAATACTGCCTATTGATCCAACGAAAGACTTACCAATTCAGGCAATTAAAAACATTATGAAGCAAGCATTGGATTTGTACAGGAAAGGCTTAATAAAAATAAAGCGATAGTGTGATTTCGGTCTGTGAGACACAGACCGAGGTATGGGAAAGGGTCATAAAAATCAAGAAATAAAAAAACGCCAAACAAGTTGTTGCACAAAGGGCCACCAAGAAACCTCAAAGGCACACAAAAACTTTGTGGTCCTTTGAGGTTTCTCTGAGTAACTTTATGAAATAACAAACGAACATAGTCGTTAGACCAACTATACAAATTGGTTGGTCCGGTTTCTGAAATTAAGGATAAGAACGCTGTCTAATCTTGGCAGCATTCTTATATGAAACCTCCTTGACTAACCCTGCTTAAAAGTTATGGGCAATTTAAATTTTGTACGGACAGGTTTCCCCCCCTCCTTGCCCGGGGTCCATTTTGGCATAGAATTAACTACCCGTAATGCCTCTGCGTGGAGCGTAGGGTCTTCTGGTCCGCTTTCTACTTCTGCATCGCGTACGATGCCTTCTTCATCTACAACAAACGTAACCAACACTGTTCCTTCCAGTGTTCCCTCCGATGGGTATTTCAAATTATTTTTAAGGTATTTAGCCATTGCATTTTCACCACCTTCATACGTAGGCAACACTTCAGGATTGGTGTAAACTGTTGTTCCGGAATTATCAACGTGTGACTTTTCATCCGAGGCTGTTTCGGTTTCACTTGCGTTATCCTGTTCCGCATCAACAACATCAGTTTCAACTTCAGTTGTTGCTTCCACTTCGGTTTCTTCCGTCTTTTCACTTTTAGACCCGCAAGCTTGATATACAAATACCAATGCCACAAGGACCATTGCTCTAATGATAGTTTTCATACTGAAAGGGTTTTGGTTTTAATTGGGTTATAACTAGCGGAAATTAGAATTATTCCCTGCCATTTCCTATGTAAGTTTACAGAATAGTGAATGAATTCGGTTATTTCCCCCTTCGTGTTCCACCATATAATTCATACTCCAACAAACGGCAATCAATCCGGGCCGTATAAAACTCGATGCGCCTGCTGGGTTTTAACCGGATTTTCTTAGCAAGATCAAGACCGCCCGTAAAGATGTACCCCAAATATCCCTGGCATTTGTTCTTCATGAAATCCCCAATACGTGCATAGGTAGCTTCAAGCTCCGTTTCGTTCCCCAACCGTACGCCATACTCCGGATTAAAATAAACAACACCGGGTTTATCGGGCAAATGTGTTTCTGCAAAATCGCAGTGCTGAAATTCGATGTAATCATCTACCCCCGCCTGGGTAGCATTCGTTCTAGAGATATTGACTGCATCTTCATTGATATCACTAACCACTACTTTCAATCCGGGCACTTCAATTATCTGTGCTTCCAGTTTTTTGTTCTCTTCTTCATATACCTTTTTATCGTACCCGATAATGTGCATGAAAGAATAGTTATTTCGATACAGTCCCGGTCTACGATTGGTCGCAGCAAGGATCGCTTCAATGGCTACTGTTCCTGATCCACACATCGGGTTCACAAACGGGGATTTACGATCCCACTTGGTGGCCATGATCGTAGCAGCCGCGAGCGACTCCAGCATCGGGGCTTTACCCGGTATCTTTCGATAACCATGCTTGGTTAAGGTTTCCCCTGAAGTATCCAAAAACACTTCTGCATTTTCATCTTTCCAAAACAAATGGAATACAGCTTTGTCACCATTCGGCCCGGAATCTGGCCTGCGGCCTGTATCATTGATCATGTGATCAGCGATTGCATCTTTTACGCGCAGGCTTACAAACATATTGTTATTGACCGTAAAGTGGTCAACTGTGCTCGTTACCGAAAAATATCCATCAACGGCGATCAATTTTTCCCAGGGATACCGGACAAGTTCTTTATAAAGATCATCGGGTTGGTTGGCGGTGAACGTTTTCAGTGAATACAACACCTGGCTGGCGCAACGTAAATTCAAATTCAACCGGATACAATCATTGACAGTACCTTTTAATTCAACACCGGTCATGAAGGTGCGGATTGGTTTCATCCCCAGTTCGATAATTTCTTTTTCAATGTAGGGTGCGAGCCGTTTTGGGCAGGTGACTATAATTTTGCTGGAAGTTGTATAGATGCTCATCAGGCCGTAAATATACAAGGTTTGGGGTTTTCTGATTACAAGTTACAGTCAAACGCGATAAGGAAACTGTAACAATAAACTACTTCCAGTTCAAAAAACAAACGCCCGCTGAAGTTCTGCTTACTCTTTTATGATCTTATAGCTAACCATTTTACCATTCACCAATAGCTTGCACACATACATTCCCGAAGGCAGATTCGATACATCGATGATAGAAGTTCCGCGCATGGCCTGTTGAATATGTACTTTTCCATTTAAATCAAAAATCTTTACTGCAACATTTCGATTATCATTATTAGATATATGAAGAACGTTTTGAACAGGGTTTGGATGAATGGTGATTTTGGGAATACGCTCGTCATCCGCGTTCAGAATAAGTGGTACCTCATAGTGAATATCCTTTGTTGCCACCACATACACCAGATCCTTTCTAGCTTTTCCATAAACACCATCGAATGTTGCACGAGCGGTAATGATGTAGGGGTTTGTCCGGGCAATATCACTGGAGTTTGTGTATAAAATCTTTGCCACTTTATAAAACATATCTTCATGAACTGAGTCTTCGATTGTGTATGAGAAATTAGCTGGAGAGTCCTCTAGTTCTGATGTGATTTTCAAATCAATAGCATTGCTTTTACTTCCAGCATCCACCCGAAGGGTGATGAATGAATTTTCAGGAATGTAGACGCGTCCATTTTCATGGTCGCCCCCGTTGGTAATCTCGCCTGAGTCCTCGATATCTTCTACTATAATCTGGAAATCACGTATCATATACCCAATCACTTTATTATTTCGTATTTGGTAAGTCTTTACTGCAAATGCAAATTCACCGATGGTAGGAAGCCCATTAAATTTTGCATCCCAACTGATCAACCCACTGATTGGATCAATTGAAAAATTCTCGGGCAATCTGTAGTTCGAAACATTAGTATTACGATCAGATTGAGGAGTTATCATCTGATAAATGAGCTGGTTATCATGAACATCAACCTGCGCCATGGATTCAGAATATGGTTGACCGCTTTGACCAAAAAAGATAGGTGGGAGAAGTGACTTTGGGCTAGTATAGGTTTGACCTACATCCAAAACAATTCGTGTCTCAACATAAAAATTGGAAGTAGATGACTGATGAATATTTAGAACACCACCATTTCGTGAAGGTTCGGCATAGCTAACCAAATAAGATCCAAACCCCAAATAGGTATGAATGACTTGAAATGTTGCCACTCCTATATTACTACCTAAATCGGGCCGCGGGGTACTGGAAGTTCCCGGTACCTCTATCTTTGTGCCATCACCTAAATCAAGGATAAAGTCTTTCCCATTATCCGAAGAACCTCCAAACATGACCACACTCTTCGAATTGGTGTACACCAGAACTGTAATGCGGCACGCTAAACTGGAGGAACTTAATTGCTCCACAGTAATATATCCGGCTCTTAAATGGGTCGCATAAGAGTCTATGTGGGAAAGACTTATAAATATCAGCGTATAAATAAAACGTTTCATAATTGATGGCTAACATTTAAATCAACTTAAAACCAAAGCATTTATTATAAAAATAGCAAAAATTTTTTATGGATAAAAAAAAACACAACCCCGGGCTTGATGTCCTATAAAAAAATTATGGCATCTCTGCCTACCAGACAGGCAGGCTCAACCTGACAGTTGTGTTATTTTTGAGATAGCCTCTAAATTAGACTAATCCCACTTCCAATCCCCGGCAATCCGAAGCGGCTCCTCAAGATTGTTATCGATCATGAATTGTTTCGTAGTCTCGCTGTCCATTTTGGTAGCTGGCAATTTGTCTGCATTGGCAAGGCCATACAACAGCATCGTTCCAAAACGCGCAGTGTTTACTATGTGTTGCTCATTCACCAATTCAAAATCATCACAATCGGAGTGGTAACATCCATAAATAGAACGATCTAAATTACTGATCACGCCAAAAACCGGAACACCTTCCAACATAAACGGCTGATGGTCGCTATGCAACCCGGAGCGGTTTGAAATTGTGTTTTGGTACACCGTATCAATTTTTTGAATGTCAGCGCCAAGGTTCGTGAAAAAATCCGGATCATCCAGTTTACCACCTGCATTCACCCCTATCGGGTTGCCACTCATATCCAGGTTCATCATGTATTTGATTTGGTCGATCGTACCGTTTTCAACTTCCTGGTCCACCATATAAGTAGAGCCCAACAAACCTTGCTCCTCACCCATGAACATCACAAACTGCACGGTACGTTTTGGTTTTAGATTATTTGCTTTAAATGCCCGGGCGATATCCAACACAGCGAAAGAACCAATACCATTGTCGATGGCACCGGTTGCCAAATCCCACGAATCAAGATGGCCACCGAGAATGATCCGCTCTTCCGGGATTTCTGATCCTTTAATGGTGGCTACGACATCACGGGCTTTGATCATCTCACTTTTGTTGGTCATGGTGATGTGCGCTTCCACGGAAGTGGATTTCAATTTTTCCTTAATCGCCATTCCACTTTCTTTTCCGATACACACTGCGGGAATTTGAATCAATTCACCAGTAACAGAAGCAGTGCCCGTAAGCAAGACACCCCCCTCAACCTGATTGATGATCACGATTCCTTTCGCACCATAACGGATGGCAAGCGCTGTCTTTTCACTGCGGTGCAAATTGTTGAGTCCTTCTGCACTTCCTTCAAGAATCCCAATGTACACCAATGCTATTTTATCATTGACCGCATCCGGATTAGCAGTGTAATCTGCTTCCAATCCATTGCCCATGTCCACTAATTGTCCGGTTACATC
This sequence comes from uncultured Roseivirgaceae bacterium, assembly GCA_964398945.1. GTDB lineage: Bacteria > Bacteroidota > Bacteroidia > Cytophagales > Cyclobacteriaceae > JBGTGG01. Next base: position 138,407 of record CAYNOT010000001.1, read on the forward strand.
GGCACTTAGGGGCGCATGCCCCAACGTAACAGCCGGGGTAGCTTCACCATTAATTTCCACAGCGATTGTTCCACGGCTCCAGGCTTCCACTTCAAATTCAACATATTTCACATCATCAAAACCATACTCCTTGAATTTGTTGAATGTATATTCTTCGGCTTTCTTTCCATTTTCCGATCCGGTCAGCCGATGCCCGATGGTGGACGTAGCTTCTTCCAACGTGGCATACGCTTTTGAATTTTGAAGGACTTCGGTATTGATGCGTTCGAAAACCTCCAACCGGGTTTCAGGTTTTTCATTACAAGCGAAAAGGACAAGGAAAATAAGACCAACAAAGATTTGTGGAAATGCTTTTTTCATGTGTTTATAATTTTAGATCAAGATCACATGCCTGCGTGGTTCGCAGACAGGGAATGGCTGAAATAATCATTTCGTTTGGGGAAAAGTATTTACATGGCCGTTTCATAGATCATGGTTTTAAAAACCAAAGATGTAAAAAGTCGGGTAATCTACCGGATAGTTTTATGTAAGCGGGAAAATATTTTGGTATTCATGGCCCGGTCGCTATCTTTCCCGCTAAACTTTATACTTGAGGAATTTAAGGGATATTGCCTATCGTGCCCCGGTACTTCTTTGATAGTTAAAATAATCCGGGATGGGGCCGCTCAGCCTGATAGGTTTTTTGAAATACCTTTAAGAAAGTCTGTATGAAATCCGCAACCGTTTCTGAAATCAAGAAAGAACTAAAAACTCGTTCACAAACTGAACTGGTGGAATTATGCTTACACCTTTCCAAATTCAAAAAAGAAAACAAAGAACTGTTAACTTATTTGCTCTACGAAGCAGATGATGAAGCAGCCTACATCGAAAACATAAAAATCGAAATCGATGAACAGTTTGAAGCAATCAATACCAGTAGTTTTTACTTCGTAAAAAAAGCGTACGGAAAATCCTTCGTGCAACAAAAAAGTATATCCGGTATTCAAAGCAGAAAGAAACACAAGTCGCCTTGCTCCTTCATTTCTGTTCCAAATTAAAAAACATGCGCCCTTCTATCCGAAAGAATATCCCATTGCTAAACCTATACAATCGTGAACTTGCCGGTATTGAAAAGGCAGTTGCATCGTTGCACGAAGATTTACAGTATGATCATCAACTTGCGTTGGAGGAATTGAAATTGTAAGCCAGGGAAAATAATTATTTAGTATCGCATTGGCTTTTTATCTTTCGTAATAAACTTGTACATTCCATTATGCACAACCAAAAAGAAAAGGGATACCACCGCTCAGAAAAAGTCTTATATGCGCTAAAAAACCCGGACAAGGTATTGAAGAAAAGCCTGCAATCACTGACCAATATCACCGGGGGCATTACAGGCATTGACCTGAATTTCTATTCGCAACGAAAGAGTGAAGCAAAGGGAAAGAGCCAACTGACCTTTATTGGCGAAAAAAAAGTTGAAGATGTGCAAGTTCAACTTTTTCAATACAATGCAGATGCGTATACTGAAACGCATAAAACAGACGACTATACAAAAATAGAGGTCAACAACAAGCATCAGAACTACTGGCTCAATATCCACGGGATCCATGATGTTTCACTGATCGAAAAAATTGGTAACTCCTTGCAACTGGACCGGCTTACTGTACGCCAACTCATTGACACGACCTTACGCCCCAAAGTGGATGATTATGAAGATTATCTTTTCTTTAGTGTAAAGTCTGTGCTGAAAGATGAAGACGAGAAACTATATATCGAACAACTTTCTTTTGTGCTGGGCAAAAACTATGTCGTTTCTTTTCAGGAGGAGCCGGGCGACCACTTTCATTACCTCCGTAACAAGTTGCGTGAAAACCTTGGGTTGATCCGCAAGCGCGAAAGTGATTTCTTGTTATTTCAGTTGCTGGATGCTATCCTGGACAACTATTTTGAAACGCTTGATTCCATAAACCAGGAAGTTGGACTTCTAGAACAAGCCACGGTTAGCGAGCCAAAGCCTGCCACGTTGTTGCTCATTGAAAAAAACAAAAAGGATGTGGACAAAATCAAGAAAGCGTTAACACCTTTTAAAGAAGCACTGACGAACATCATACAAGACAGGACCCATTTTATTGAAAAGAAAAACAGGAAATATTTCCATGATTTAAAAAACAGTTGCCTGAATGCTATTGAAGAAGCGCAATCAACATTTACCGCCCTGGATGGCTTGACCAATATTTATTTTAGCAACCAGAGCCAACGGATGAATGAAACCATGAAGGTGCTCACCACGGTGGCCACGATTTTTATCCCCTTGACTTTTATCGCAGGGGTTTATGGAATGAACTTCGAAAACATGCCGGAACTAAAATGGCAGTACGGCTACTATATCATTTGGGGGGCAATGCTTGCCGTCACAGCAGGAATGATTGTTTACTTTAAGGTGAAGAAGTGGTTGTGAAAGAGTTATAGGTTATAAGTGATGAGTTAGGAATTTCCAAATCATCAAATCAACCATCAAGTGGTTTTCTGCATCACAAACCGGTAATACAAACGCGTTCCGTTTTGTAATGTTTGATGGAATTTTGAACCTTTAACGCCCGCAAATTCGCAAAACAATTTTTGCCACTTTGTCGGTATCAACCGCGCAATACGCTCGCGCTTGCTTTCGTCTTCATCTTCAATGGATTGGATCACATTGCTGGTGATATTTTCCTCTTCCAGCATGTTCATTCCTGTTGCAAGCAACTGGCTTTTCAATGTTGCCATTTTCTCTACGTTTTCTTCATTGCGGAAATCAACGAGCAATAAAAATCCTCCCGGTTTCAAAACGCGTTTTACCTCGCTTAAAAATTTATCAACCGAACCGTATGAGTGGCACGACTCCACATTCATGACCACATCAATGGAGTTATCTGCAAAGGGGATATTTTCCGCACTGCCCTGAATGAACTTTAAGTTAGGTTGCACGTGCATTTTATTTGCAAGATCGACTGCACTTTGGGCCAGGTCAAGGCCGGTGTAGTGTGCAGGGTGTAAATCTTTGGCGATGTAATTGGCACCACCACCCCTTCCGCTTCCTACTTCCAAAATATCTTTTCCCGCAATGTCCGTTTTGGTGGCCAGGTAATGGTACATCTGCAACGAGTAGCGCTGTATTTTCGGATCGTTGGGAAGTTCAAGTGGAGCCTCGGTTGCGTTGGGTACGTACCCGTAGTTCATGAAGTGCCAGTCGTTGGCCGGAATGTTCTTGGCCAACAATTCGTAGGTGACTTTGGCATTAAACCTTCTGAACCAGGCGTACTTTTTGAAGGCTTTAATTATCGAATTGATCATTCAGGATTAGATTTGCCGCAAGATAGGGAAATTAATTTGTTGATGAGGTGATTTGAATATTTGATGATTGGCATATTCACTTTCACGCAAAGACCGCTGATTTATTTACCGCAAAGGCGCTAAGGCGCAAAGTCTGCTGATTTATTTTCACGCAAAGCGCGCAAAAGTATTTCGCAAAGACCACCAAGGCTTCGTGTACTGACGAGCACTCCGAATCAACTCATCATCAAATCCTCAAATAAACTCATTCATACTTAAGCGTCCCTGCGACTTAGCGGTTAGATTTCTATACTAATTTGCTCACCTGCTAATCTCTTTTCACGCAAAGCACGCTAAGGTATTTCGCAAAGACCACCAAGGCTCCGCGTACTGACGAGTACTCCAAATCAACTCATTCATATTTAAGTGTCCCTGCGACTTAGTGGTCAGATTTCTATATACTAATTTGCTCACCTGCTGATCTGTTTTCACGCAAAGCACGCTAAGGTATTTCGCAAAGACCGCCAAGGCTTCGTGTACTGACGAGTACTCCAAATCAACTCATCAACAAATTTTCAAATCCTCAAATCAACTCATTCATATTTCAGTGTCTCTGCCGGATTCACCAACGATGCTTTTATCCCGTGATAACTCACCGTCAAAACTGCGATTACCAATCCTGATAAAATACTTATTGCAAAAATCCCCCATCCCACCGTAATCCGAAACTGAAAATCCGCCAGCCATTTATCCATACCATACCACGCCACCGGAACGGCCAATGAAAAAGCAATCAACGCATACATAAAATATTCGCGGTTCAGCAAAAAGAAAATATTGCCGAGCTCTGCGCCCATGATTTTGCGGATGCCAATCTCTTTCGTTTTGTTCAGCGAATTAATCCCCGACAACCCAAACAATCCCAAACAGGCAATTAAAATCGCCAGACCTGTTGATAAACTCATGATCTTCATCCACCGTTCATGCGATGCATATTGCTTTGCAACATCTTCATCCAGAAAAGAATATTCAAAGGGTTTGTTTGGATACAATTCCTTCCACGTGCTTTCCAACATTTTAATCGTTTCGGGAATATCCGTGGAAGAAACCTTTACCAACATGGTTGTTAAATACCCCACTCGCTCTTTGTCCATCGACAAAAACAACGGGCCAATTTCCTGCTCCAAGGAAAGGAAATGATAATCCTTTACCACACCTATCACGGGCGATCCCAAACCGATACTATCTTCCCGCCAATTCAAATATTCTTCCAGCGGATTTTCCCAACCCATGTCGCGCACCAGCGCTTCGTTCACAATAATGCCCACACTATCAGAAGCACGCGCAGGATCAAAGTTCCGCCCTTCCACCAATTCCAAATCCAACGTTGGAATGTATTCCGTATCCACCGCATACACATACGCAGCTTTTTGTTCCTCGCCAATCTTATATCCATACCGCGACCACCCATGGTTGAAAGAAGTGCTCGTACCCGCAACGGCCAACACCTCCGGTTCTTGCTCGAGGCGTGCGCGATAGGCTTCCACTGCATCATTTGAGTTTTGGTTCCAACCCATCTGCGTGGGGATCACCAACATCTGATCTTTATTGAAACCCAATTCTTTCGTAGAAATAAAATGCATCTGCTTATACATAATCACCGAACTGATAATCAAACATGCAGAAAGGAAAAACTGCAACACCACCAAGGGTTTTGTAAATCCTGCACTAAATTTCGAAGACACATTTCCTTTTAAAATCGCGGCCGGTTTAAAGCGCGAAAGGAACAATGCCGGATAACCGCCAGCAAGCACCCCAACAATGACAACCGTTCCTAAACACAACGCAATAAAATTGAAATTCAATATGTTCGCCAGTTCCAAATGTTTCAATGTAAAGTCATTGAAAACAGGAAGGAAAAGAACAACAAAGCAAACGCCCAGCAATGCAGAAACCAATGCGGTAATGATCGACTCAAGTCCAAATTGATAAAGGATCTGGTTTCGTTGTGCGCCAGCAGCTTTGCGAACACCCACTTCCATTCTGCGCGAAGCACTCGTAGTGAGCGCCAATGAAATATAATTAATACACGCAATCACCAGAATCAACAACGCAATCCCGCCAAGGATATACGAATACTTTGGATCACTTACTTTGTGCCATTGAATATCTTTGTTGAGATGGACACCCGGAAGTTGCGTAAACGTATATTCAAACATGACGACTTCATTCGGATCTATGCTGACTTCCTTTGCCCACTTATCCGCCCTTTCCTTCATGTACTTCTCTACTATCTTTGCCAAACTTTCAGCAAACGATTCAGCCGTTGAACCCGTATGCAATTGCACGAGTGTGTTCGTATTGAAGCTCCCCCAATTTGTTAAATTGCGTTCAAAGTGCGGACGGTTTTCTTGCGGTATTAAAATAGTATAATCAATACTGGAATTAAAAGGCGCGGGTTCAATCATACCTACCACAGTATACGACCGCTCCCCCTCCCGGTCCAAAACAATAGTCTTGCCGAGCGGGTCTTCCGATCCGAAATATTTGGTGGCAATAGCGGGGGTTAAAACAACTTCTTCTTTGGTTTGAAATATTTTATCCGCATTGCCCGACAAAAGCGGGAAGGAAAACATTTTAAAAAAATCCGCATCCACATACGCTATCTTTTCCGTAAAGATTTTTTCGCCTACCATCATAATGGCTTCATTGTCACCCGTAAAACGTGTGGCATATTGTACTTCCGGTACTTCTTCTTTCAAGGCAGGAAGCAAACCCGTTTGGAGGTAAGCCGATTGCCTGTACGGTTTTGCCGGATCGCGAAACCACGTATCGTAACTTTTTTCTTCCAGCCGATAGATGCGTTCTTTGTTTACATGGAACTGGTCGAAACTGCGTTCGTCTTCGATGAACAAATAAATCAACAGGCAAAACGCAATGCCGATGCTTAACCCAAAGGCATTGATGAAGGTGTACAACTTCCGTTTGCGCATGTTGCGCAGCGCTACTTTCGCGTAATTTCCCAGCATAATGGTATTGATCAATTGTGGTGTGAAGGAATTTCTAAGGATGATGCCCGGCCGAAAGAACCGCAGCACATTGAATATAAACTTTCGTCTGGCGATGCGGATACCGTTCTTCTCCACATCTTCATCGAAGGCTTCCAGCAGATCGCCTTCCACACTTTCGTACAAGGCCGGTGGACAAAACCACCGGAGAAAGCGAAGCGGCCAGGTTGGAGGCGATTCCATTTTCATTTTGAAGCAGACAACGAGGTGAGCACAGCAAACTTTAATTGCGGAATGAGCTTCCACAAATCCATGCGCGATTCCTTCATGGCGCGCAGCAGGGCGAGCCCGGAGTTGGTGATGGTGAAGATGCGTTTGCGCCTTCCGCCCCGCGCGTTGGTGGCTCCACCCATCACAGATTTTACAAGGCCTTTGTCCTCCAGTCGGTAGAGCGTTACGTGTACGGCACTAAGGTTGACCTCCCGCCCTACGCGGTCTGCAATTTCGGTGACGATGGCATTGCCGTACGCATCTTCTTGCAAGATGCCAACCATGGTGAGCACCAGTTCTTCAAACTCCCCTAAATAGTTTTTCTCCATTTGTATACAGATTGTAAAACAAATATACGGATTAGTATAACTTTTGTTAAAGAAATAATGGAAAAAGTTTAGAAGTGGGTTGGGAAATTGAAAAAGTGATTAGATTAGTGGTGAAGATACAGCGTGGTATGAACACCTTTGGTACGTAACACGGTTGTTGGCAGCCATTACAATGAAGAGACTACATATAATTCTGACCTTGATGGTATTGATTCAATGCCAAACTAAAGTTGACAGCTTGAACGGACACTATGTCTCAATTGATAAATCAACAGGTGAAGAATACGAGACATTGGACATAGTGGATTCATTAGTTTTAATTAACGCGGCTGTCGTTTTCTTAGATAACCGTGACACGATTGTCATTGACACAGAGACCAAGAAATTTGTGAGATCCACTAGAGCAATGTTTCCAATTTTTGACTTCAAGGTAGTGGGCGACACAATTGAAATTCATTTTGAACATGACGCTGGACAAGATAAAATTAAGTTCATAAAGGGACCTCAGTCAATTCCAGAAGATTCCTTTTCAACTAGCTTTATTGACGTTAATTTAGTTGACTATGATAGCGGGGAATTAATTCACCCCAATGATTTTAAAATCAAAAATCTAACAATCGGACTTTTAAAAAATGGAATTAAATGGGGAGCCAGTGACTCTATCTACATTGAATTTGAAAACGAAATGTTTTTACAGCGGAATGAATTGCCAAAATTGATTGAAAAGCTAATTCAGGACAATGACGACAAATTAATTTTATGTTTGAACTTTGATAAGCGAGTGCCAGAGTCAATGTCGAGAGAAATAAGAGAGATTTTGAGCACAGGTATTGGTACATTGAAAACGACTGAATCAAGAAATAAGAAGAACGAAATAGTTTACGTGAAGTAACAAACACTGACAAAAACTGAATGATCGTTTGACATACTCTGTATTTGCAGAAAACTGTTTCACATAGTAAGAATTTTCAAGCAACTTATTCTTTATTTTCGTAACGTTAATTCATAAATGCGATAGATGAAAAGAGAGCTTATATCCAAATTACACAGCAGTTTTGAGTTAGCTGCTAACCAAAGTGATGACGTTGAGTTTTGGCTTGCAAGGGATTTGCAGGAACTTTTGGGTTATTCCAAATGGGAAAACTTTGTAAAAGTTGTTGACAAAGCGAAAATCGCTTGCACTAACGCTAAACAAGAGGTTTCAGACCATTTTCTTGACGTCAGGAAAATGGTTGATTTAGGTTCGGGTGCGAAGCGGGAAATTGAGGATATAATGCTCACGAGATACGCTTGTTATCTGATTGCTCAAAATGGCGACCCACGCAAAGATGAAATTGCTTTTGCAATGAACTACTTTGCCGTTCAGACACGAAAACAAGAACTTTTAGAACAACGCTTAAAAGAATGGGAACGCTTACAGGCAAGAGAAAAACTGACTGTTTCCGAAAAAGAACTTTCGGGACTAATTTTTCAAAAAGGTATTGACAATGCAGGTTTCGGACGAATAAGAAGCAAAGGCGACCAAGCATTATTTGGTGGAAAAACAACATTGGATATGAAAGCCAAATTAGGAATTACCGACAACAGGCCGCTTGCGGATTTTCTACCGACCATAACCATAAAAGCGAAAGATTTTGCTAACGAATTGACAAACGTAAATGTCCGCAAAAACGATTTAAAAACGGAAAACGACATCACAACCGAACACGTCAAAAATAACAAAGATGTGAGAGGACTTTTATTGAAAAGCGGTATCCAACCTGAAAGTTTACCGGCAGAAGTAGATATAAAGAAAGTTGAACGCAAAGTAAAAGCGGAGGGCAAAAAATTAGCGAAAGACACGAAAAAACTGAAAAAGAAGTAACAAATAGACTGACAAAAACCCAACCCGTTACCGCCAGTGCAAAAAAAAAACGAATATGTGCATAGATTTGAGCATTGTCTATACAGATTGATTTTTAAATGTATAGATTTTGTCGATTTCTTTACAAAAGGTATTCACCCATTGTTCATCAGAAGCATATCCTATTCACAAGAACTATTGTAAATTTGAGAAACGAAAGTTTATGACGTTATATTTTATCTTAGGGGTCGTATTGCTCACAATCGGCCTATTGCTTAAGTACGGTAAAATTCGAAAAAATTACCTCGTTGGTTATCGTACTTTCCGATCAATGAAAAACAAAACAAATTGGGAATTTGCCAACGCCCTTATGGCCAATTATTCAATTATTATTGGGGTGTTATCAACTATAACAGGTTTGATTGGTTGGTACCTTGATCTAAACAGTAAGTATGTAATTTACCTTACCATGGGGCTATTGATAGTGAGCCTTATAATAACCGAAATTCGTCTCTATAAATTTGATGAGCTAAGTCAAGAAAAAGAAAGGGGTAAATCTATCTAGGACTAATCAACATCAACGTATGTAGATTGCCCCCGGCATAAATGCCGGGGGCAATCTAAAAAAAACCAACGGGCTTTAGCCCAACCATTTTGGCCAAAGCCAATACCTTCCCCATCCCCCACCCCGACCTAAAGGTCGGGGCTATGCACACGCATGAAACAGGATTCATATTTTTCAATTAGATTTGAATAAACAGTTCAAAAAAATATCGTTGTGAAAAATCTTATGCCACGTTATATTATTAGACTGAAAGGTTGATGGTATTGGCAAAACCAAATTGCCCCTTTTTCACCTTTATCCAGTACATTTACTGAAAAACCAAAGGGAATGGATGTTAGTCCTTTATCAAGCGGAATCATTTGTAGGGTTTTGATGCTCATCCTGAGTTGCTCTTCAGTTGTTTCGTTTGCACAAACGAGGGAAATAGATTTACTAACAGCGACAATCCAAAAATCAAAAGACGACAAGGAAAAGTCAGATTTATGTAGTCAGCTTGCAGATAAGCTCTATGGACATGATTTTGAAAAAGCCCTGGTCTATGCAAACCAGGCATTGAAGCTTGCCGGAAACTCCAATTACAAGCGTGGACAAGCGCATGCCTTGACGTCAATTGGAATGTACCATTATTACAATGGCGACTACAATCAAGCCTTAAGATTATACCACGAGGCACTTGAAGCCATTAAGGGGGAAGAATCAGAAGATTTTCCGGTAAGGACATTTTTCAGGTTGGGTGTCCTGTATCGGCAACAGGCATTCTATGATTCAGCGATTTACTATTTTGACAAGGCCGGCGACATCCTGAAACATCAAAAAACAGGATTATTGCACGCATCGTTGTATGCCAGCCGGGGCAAATTGGAAGATTTACTCTCAAGGAATAACGAGGCGCTAAGCCTGTTAAAAAAATCCCTGTCCATCCGGATGCAATATTCCGACAGCGTAAAAATTTCAGACACATGGTGCGATATCGGTGTTGTATACACCCACATGTCCAACTACGATTCGGCAGAATACTGTTATTCAATGGCCGATAAATTCCTGAACAAGATCGATGATCCTGAGACGTATGTGCATCTTCGATTAAGCCGGGGTGAGACGGCCTTTGCAAGGGGCGATTTCAATCACGCTATTGAGAATTATACCACAGCATTAAATGCCTTGAAGAACAATACGTATAAACGATACTATTCTATCATACTCTTCAAGATTGGTGAACTGTATGAAAACCAGGGGGCGTACCATACCGCATACGATTACCTGTTTAGTGCATTGAAGGAATTTGAAAAGACAAATGCCCGGTGGGATATGGCAAGGGCCTATTCACAAATCGGCTGGTGCTATAACTACCTGGAGAATTACCCCCTGGCACTTGAAAATGCCAACAACTCATTAAGGATTGCCGAACAGATCAGGGATTCGGCCAGCATGGGCCAAAACCTGAACCTTATCGGATACACGTATTACAAAACGAAGAAATACGATGAAGCGCTTCACTCTTTTGAACAGGCTTTATCCATTCGTAAAAAAATAGGCCATTGGTGGGGCGTTTCATTTACACTTTACAATACAGGGCTCACGTACCTGGCACTTGGACAGACCGATAAGGCGTTCGATTTATTCATGCAGTCCCTTGAAATTGATGAAAGGATCGGGAAAAAGGTGGGCATCATTTTTACAAGCAATGAACTCGGCTATCAATATGCCAAACAAGGGGAATTCTCCAAAGCATCCTATTATTTGGCCAAGGCCAATGAACTGGCCTCATCAATACCGGTGCAACCCCAATTATTGGTCAACTACAAAAATTATATATTCCTTTATGAACAACAAAACGACAACGTCAAAACCATAAAGTATTTTAAGTTATACACAGCGTTGAAAGACAGTTTGGGCAATGAGGTTAACGCAAGCCGTATATCCAAGGCAGACGCCCTTTTCCAACTTCAGAAAAAGGCTGCAGAGGTTGAACTGGTCAACAAGGAAAATGAACTAAACCAGGAAAAAATCAAGACACAACAAACCGAAATAAAGTCTCAGCAACGCGTAATTGTCATTGTATCCGTGTGCTTGTTTATCCTGTTTGTCTTATCGGTAGTGATCTACCAACTGTTCAAATCCAACCAGAAGGCCAAGGAAATATTACGGGCCCAGAACGAGGAAATTGCTGAACAGAAGGAAGAGTTGCAAGCCCAGTCGGAGGAATTAACAGAGTCAAATCAAAAATTATATTCTTTGAACACCGAGCTCAGGGAGAAAAACGATGAAATAGAAACCCAGGGGGAAAGGATCAAAGAGACGAACGAAAAGCTGGAAGCAATCAACAATGAACTTGAGCAACGGGTTGAGGACCGGACGACCCAATTGAACAAAGCCTACAATGAGCTGGAAACATTTTTCTACCGGACATCACATGATTTCAGACGGCCACTTACTACCTATCTGGGCTTGGCTGAAATTGCAAACGCAACAATCAAAGACAAACACGCCATCGAACTTTTTGAGAAAGTACGGGAAACAACCATAAACCTGGATAGCATGCTGATCAAGCTCCAGTCAATCAGCAATGTTGACTATGAGGATAATTTTCAAGAGTTTTCGTTACCGGAATTACTGACAAAGTGTTTGGAAGGGCAAAAGTTAAAAATTGAACGCAAAGGGATTAAAGTAATAATGAATAGCGAAGTTACGTTGGTAAAGACAAGTGAGCATTTATTTAAAACAGCCCTTGAGAACTTAATTGAAAACGCAGTCCATTTCAATTCACCGATAAACCCATATCTAAGTATCCATGCTGTCCAGTCCAATTCAAGTATAAATGTTATCGTTGAAGATAATGGACAGGGCATATCAACGACCGTTCAGCATAAAATATTTGAAATGTATTTTCGTGGGAACGACAACTCAAAAGGAAACGGGCTTGGGCTTTATATCGCAAAACGGGCAGTTGAAAAGCTGGGCGGTAAAATATCGTTCATAAGCAGGCTAAACGAAGGGACCTCTTTCAATATCACGATTCCAATAAACCATAACCAATGATGGCAACGCAAGGCAAACTGAAATAATACGGCTTATGAAATTTTACACTTCAATTCCGAAAGGACTAAAACCCTATTACGATAATGAATTAAACAATTATCGAGTCGAATACTCGAACGGAAATTTAAAAAGTGCTTGGAATCATTTGGAACGAGCGCATATAATTGGGCAAAAGTATCCTTATACCCATAGCTATGTCCATTGGAAAATGCTTCAGTTCGGATTTAAAATCAAAAACAGCAAAGAAATACTCGGTCAAATTCCACGATTGATTTTTGGCGGAATAAAATCGTTCGTTGGGAAAATTCCAGTTGGAAATCCAGGTGGTGCGAATGTTCCGCCTTTAAAACCATTTCCCATTGAAGAGGAGTTGCAGAATATTTTTACTGAAGCCGGAGTAAGTATAGACTGATGAAAAACAGGTTAGCCCCGGCATTTATGCCGGAGGCAATCGAAATAAAACCCACACGGGCTTTAGCCCAAACCATTTTGGCTAAAGCCCATACGTTCCTGCCTTTCGGCAAATTGCATCGCGCATATCCAATCCCGTTGATTCTTCGCAAAAAAAATTAAAATAGACATGAAGCGCGAAGCAAATTATTTGTCTTACCTTACAATCGGTTCGTTCTGCCTTATACAAAATAGCCAAGGTTGTAAAATCCATGCCACGCAAATATTTATAAGATGAAAAATACCCTTACAGAAATAAATTTTGCCCAATCGGTAAATAGGCACCCAACTTCATTACTAACGCTACTACTTTTCTTCCTATTAGTTGTTTCATCGTGTACTTCGGATAAGGAAGATGGATCAAAGAATCTTTTTGGATTAGGCTATGGTATTAGCAGTACAACAATACTGGTAAAGGACTTGAAAGCAGCACGAAATTACTACGCAGATACCCTTGGTTTTACCATGCCGTTACCTGCGGACTTTAAAAAAGGGTTGTTCGATGGTGCACTCACTGCTGCTATTGATTTCCCGGACTACTCATCGATTGAATTTCTTTCGGTTACAGATTCGGCCATTGTCGAAAAGAGGTATGCATTTATAGAATCGTTCTTAAAGCAGCATTCGGGGGTGCGTACGTACTCCCTATCCACTTCCTCAGCAGACACAACCTATACCTGGCTTGCTTCACGCGAAATCAAAACCGACTCGGTAAAATCCTATCGTACATCCACCACCCCACCCCAAGGATGGGGATGGGATGATGGTGGTCCTGATATAAACAGTGTCGGTTTTGATAGCATCAATCCTCCCGCACATCTTCCCAACTTTGTTGAATCTGTGGGTAGTAATTATCAGCAAATGCAAACCGAGTGGAAGACCTACTACATTTATGGCCGGGTCTATACAAAGCATCGCAATGGTGTGGTTGGGACTTCCGCGTTGAAAATTGCGGTTGAGAATCTTGAAGAAGCACGAAAGGAGTTTAAGAAAATGGGATTTTCGGAACTGGAAACAAATCCCACAAAAAATACAGCCCGCTATAAACTGGTTCGCAATCAAGAGTTGCATTTGGTTGCTCCCGGGCCTCCGGAAGATAATGTCACAACCTTTTTAAAAAAGCGCGGTAGCGGAGTATTTGCAATAACATTTGAGGTTGAAAACCTGGACTCCACGAAAGCATTTTTGAAAAAAAACTTACCAACGGAAGCGCTCCTTACCGATTCACTAGAAGGTCGATTGACCATACCGCAAGAACATGCTTACGGTGTTCAACTTGAGTTTGTGAAAGAACCTGAAGACCAAGCCATCCTGGCGAAACAACTGGCAATCGGTTCAGTGTTGGATAGCACCGCTACCAAACATGCGGCCGGTTTATATACAAAATATTGTGCCCTTTGCCATGGCGAAAACAGGGAAGGAAATGCAGCGGACTTTGCTCCTTCCCTCCGCTCCCACTCATTGATGTCCACTACTAAGTCATCCAACTTCCTGCGGTATACCATACAATACGGAAGAGCAAATACCGCCATGGCGGGGTATATAAAAGATCAGGGTGGGCCATTGCAATATATTGAGATTGAATTGTTGTTGCAATGGTTGTATGAAGCCAGTGGTGTTGAGAGCCCTTTGGAATTATCGCGCGAACCTGTAGCGGGCAATGTGCAGTTTGGGTCAACACTGTATGCCCAAAACTGTGCGAGTTGCCATGGAGCAAATGGCGAAGGTATTTCTGCACCGGCATTGGGCAACCCGATGTTGCTGGCAACAGCCACGGATGAATTTTTAAAATATGCCATAAAAGAAGGAAGGGATTCTACGCTGATGCCTGCATTCAAAAATAGTCTCAGCGAAGATGAAATAAATGACGTTACTGCATTTCTCAGAAGTCGGGCTTCGGGTTGGAACATCCCGCAAGGTGATACCGTAACCATACCTACTCCGGAAAACTATGTGTTGAACCCGAAAAGCAAAGCACCAACTTTCACCTTGCGTGAAAATCGTTTCGTCTCTGCGGTGCAAGTGTATCAGGCATTAAAAGATAGTGCGCGCATGGTGTTGCTCGATGCCCGGTCAAAAGTAGCCTGGCGCCAAACACATATTCCCGGTTCCGTACCGGTTCCATACTATGAAGAACCCGATGTCTTTGTAAAAGACCTGCCCAACGACAGTACCATGATTGTGGTGTATTGTGCTTGTCCCCATGCTGCGTCCGGAAGAGTAGTAAACACATTGACGCGTCATGGTTTTAAAAATACGGCTATTCTTGATGAGGGCATTTTAGTTTGGTCACAATTGGGGTATCCGGTGAGGAATGGACATTGATTTTAGACATAAGACGTTAGATGGTAGATGGTAGATAATGTACAACCGAAGGTACTACCTCCTAACAACATTGAATGCTGGAGCCTTTATCTCTTGATCCAATTTAGAAATTCCATATTTTGTTGCAACCTTCCTCCACTTTCCAACAACCGCTTTAACATGTTCAATGATCTCCAATGCCCTGGCTTCATTAAGCCGAAAATATGTGTGAACATCCATGGCAAGGTCGAGCTCTAAAGCATTATCATTTTCAGAGATATTTAGTTTCAGGCCCCTTCCACCTTCGTTTGGATTGATATCATACGCTGGTGATAAATGCCATCCATCATTCGACAATAAAAAACCATGGTTTCTTAAATGGTCATCTGTGTTGGAAACACTAATACTGAAAACGATCCTTCGCCAGAGTTCCTGTAAATCCTCCTTCACATTGACACCGTTTCGAGTAATGAAATCCACTAACTCAAGATAACTAACACCTGTTGCAGCATCTGAACCATCGGTGTAACCGAGTTGAGTCATAGCCGATGTAAAATGCAATCGCCCGCCATCCTTCGTTCGGTCGAACCTTTTCGTTAAAAACGTATGATGATCACTTGAAAACTTTTTGGCCTGACACTCGGCCATGTTGATTCCCGTAGCAATTGCTAACTCGTACGTTACCATTTCCCATCCTCCAATATTACCTTCATCGCTTCGGCTCGGAAACTTAGCGATCCATAAATGATTACTCGCATCCAAAATACTTGCTTTTGGCCTTGCTCCTCCCAAAGAAGAACCTGGATTAACCAACATGTTCAACCATTTTAGATAATCTGGATTTTCAATTGCATTCTCACCTTCGAGCTTTAGACTTATTTGCTCAAGTTCACGTATGGAACTCCAAGGTGGGCTCGCTTGAAGTTTATCATTACTTAAGAATGGTCCATCAGGATCAAGTTTAAACCTAAGTCCTCCCATACGATAGCCATCAAATACGCCAAGAAGGTAATCGGTCTCAAATAGTTTGTTAGGATTACGTTTGTTTGATCTTGCTTTAGCTGCTTCTCTTCGTTGCATGAGCACCCGTCCCCAACGATCAGGGGAAGAGTCCAGGAACAAACCAAAATTAAATTTATTACCGTCATTCAAAAATTGAGGACCTGAATATAACTGAAGATCCGGATCAAGGGTTTGTACGAATCCCGATGACAACCAATCTTTATTATACTCAAAGGAAAATACTTCCTTTCCTCTGAGTAATTCCGCTGTTAACTCGCCCATCAATAATGGCCCGTTGACTTCTTGCCAATCTGCATAAACAGATATCATCCTTTTAGACATGGTTACTTCTTTTTAGGAGCCCGCGCTTTTGTGCTTAATTGGGCATCCTGTAATTTCCTTCCTAAATTGTCATCCTTTGCAAGGACCAAGAAATCATTTTCGAGTCCCAATATCTTTAACACATTTATATAGTGACCGATACTCACAGATCCTTTTCCTTGTTCAATAGAAATAAGTGTATTCCTTCCTATTCCTGCCCGCTCTGCAACCATCTCCCCACTGAGCTTACGCCTTAACCTGGCAAGCTTTATTTGTTCACCAACCGTTTCCAGGATTTGACGTGTCTTGGGAAGTAAAATCGCGCCTTTTGCATTCATAATGTTTAATATATTGTGCAAATATAGCATATTTTGCTTACTATACTAAACATTATAAACTTACAAACATTTTCCACCAACCACCACAATTAGGTAGGCGCTGAAGAAATATCTTGAACTACTGAATTTGACGGTTTCATCTTCAATCCAAACAACGGCCTGAGAAAATTTACCCTTCTTATTATTTCATACATAGCAAAGCATCCTGTTCCCGTAAACGCCAACAACAAAATAAATTTAATCTCAACAGCGATGGTCAACGGAAATATGAGCAATGATCCGAGATAAAGAAATATCATGTGCAGGATATAAACCGGATAGGCTGCCTGGCTTAAATACGTCAATGCCCTGCCGGGTCTGTTCAAATACTTATTGCCGAATGCCAGCACCGCCAAAATCCAGCAAACGGATTCAACAGGAATCAGGTAGTATGGAAAGCTCCATTGAAATTGAAGGCGTATCCCAAAAAGAATTATTGCGATGAACAGAAAAATCCATCGACCTGTTAAAATCATGGTCAGGAATTTATTGCCGCTCAACACAAAACAAAAGCCAAAGAAAAATGCGATGAGCCCCAGATAGAATCCATGCATGGTCATGGCATACAACTCATACGGGACTGGTTTAACCAACAGTACTTCAGCAATCAATACGCCCATCACAAGAAGCACGCCCAATGGATTACTGAAAATCCATTTGATTGCCTTCGCTGCTTTGCTATTTTCATTCTTTTTGAGATAAAATAACAGCGGTGACAGCAACACTACATAAGCAAAGATGTTTCCGAGAAACCATAAATGACCGGGATGTGGATCATACGACTGATCCCAATGGTAGTAGCTTTTCAAAATGTACATCGAGATCGGGAAGACAACGAACATTCCAAACAAAAAGGGAACAAGTATCCTGCCCGTTCGCTCCACGATCAATTGTTTCCAGCTTCGTTTTCGCATCGCGAAGTAAACGCCCATCCCCGATACAAAAAACAACAGTGGTATGCGCCACACATTCAGCAGGGTCATGGGAATCCATAAAGCCGGCCACGGTTCTTTATTGGTGATAAACCCAATCATAATCCCCCACGATTGCAAACCAATGGCAACGTGATACATCAAAAGCAACCCGATCGCGATTACGCGCAACCAATCAATATCATATCTTCTCTCTGCAGCTTGCATTTTTCTTGTATGTTTTGTGATCCCTGTTTATTTCAACATCCTGGCAATTTCAGGCCGGGTCTTTTCTATGTATGTATAGTCCAGATTTAATCCCATAGGTTGCAGCATTTGGCCCATCATTTCATACCCAGCCTTGGCATCTGCAAATGGAAAGTCAATGGATTGGAGCGCGGTTGCTCCGTATTTATTTTTGATGGACTTGTCTGCACCTTTTGCCAATAACATTTTTACAATTTCCGGCCGGCAAAAGTACGCGGCTGAAATCAGCGCTGTTGACCCGTCATTGTTCTGGAAGTTGATATCCGCCCCGGCATCGATCAATACTTTCGCAGCTTCTGTTTTCCCAAATACGGCAGCACTGATCAACGGACTTGATCCGCCAAACGGATCACGCTCATCCAGGTTTGTTCCGGCAGCAATGTGTTGTTTTAATGCTGCAATGTTTTCTGTGACCACCGCAGTGTGGATATCCACCCCGGGAGTTGCAACCCTGGAACCACTCCCCGTTTGTGCGTCTTTCTTTTGCTGACAGGAAGCCGACATAATTAAGAACCCCAAAAGTGCTGCGATAAATAACGGAATGGTGGAAAGGCGCATCGAACTGTTCTTTTTTGTTTTCATGATTTAATGTGTTTAAATGTTTTAGAATTTTAATGATGCAAAGGTGTGCTGATCCTGAAGGGTGGGCTAAATAGCTATGCGCTCAAAACCATAAAGTATCCGCCAGGCAGTATAAATTATGACGAAACCATATAAACTATGACGCAAATGGACGAAATTGGGCAAAAAATAAGGCTCTATAATAATGTCCGATACACCTCCTATTGAAAGTGGTCTCGTTAAAAAACTCACCTCCATTATTATAGAAAACATCTCCAACGAACAGTTTGGTGTCTCCGAATTAGCGGATAAGTCGAACATGAGTCGATCCAATTTGCTGAGACGGATAAAGAAAGAGACCAATCTCTCTGTAAGCCAGTTGATCAGTCAGGTGCGGCTGAACCGTGGGATGGAGTTATTGCGAGCTGCCAAGCTCAATGTTTCCGAAGTGTCGCACCAGGTGGGGTTCAGCAGCACTTCCTATTTTAT
This sequence comes from uncultured Roseivirgaceae bacterium, assembly GCA_964398945.1. GTDB lineage: Bacteria > Bacteroidota > Bacteroidia > Cytophagales > Cyclobacteriaceae > JBGTGG01. The sequence continues at coordinate 157,437 of CAYNOT010000001.1, forward strand.
TAAATGCTTCCGCGAATATTATGGTTATCCACCAGGTGAAGTGGGAAAACGGGACCACCAAAAAGCCGAACCTATTCCGGGCAATCTGCCAGGAAATGAAAACCGAAAGCGTACCTTCATTATACTTGGAACAGTGGGTTTGATTATTACGCTAGTCGCTTTTCTGTTTTTTTACAGAAAGTTGCCATCTACCGAAACAATTCCACGCGAAAAATCAATTGCTGTCCTTCCTTTTAAAAATGACAGCAACGACTCCAGCAATATTTATTTGATCAATGGGTTGATGGAATCCACGCTCATTAACCTTCAGCAGATAAAAGACCTGCGGGTAATCAGCAGGACTTCTACCGAAAAATATCGAAATGCAACTCGGTCCATTCCCGAAATGGCAAGTGAACTGAACGTTGTTTATTTTATTGAAGGCAGCGGACAAAAAATGGGTGACCAGATTGTATTGAACATCCAGTTAATTGATGGCCCGAATGATAAACACCTTTGGGCAAAACAATACCGAAGGGAAACCAAAGACATTTTTGCCTTACAGCAGGAAATTGCCAAAGACGTTTCCAAAGAAATCCAGGCGATCATTACCCCGGAAGAAGCCGAGCGGCTTGAAAAAATACCAACGGAAAACATGGAGGCGTATGACTACTTCCTGAAAGGAAGGGAGTATTTAAGCAACAGGGTAAACCTGAAGGAAGCCGTTGACCTTTTCAACAAAGCGATCGCATTGGATGATAAGTTTGCCCTGGCTTACGCGAATGCTGCAATCACGTTTTATTATATTGATATTTTCAAAGCCGATAAAAAATATACAACGGAGATTGGCAGCTATTCCGACAAGGCTTTGTTATATGATCCAAAGAATGCAGAATGCCTGATGGCGAAAGCGGTCTACTACATGCAAAGAAATGAGCATGAACTGGCGATACCTTATCTTGAAAGAGGGTTGGAATACAATCCGAATTCGTATGATATCATTGCCGTCCTTGCTGATTTATATGGAGGCTACGTACCCAATACTTCGAAGTATCTGGAGTATGCCCTTCGCGGCTTGCAACTTGGCTCAACTGATTCCATCACTACAAGTTACACGTACTTACGGTTGAGCAACGCACTGGCACAAACAGGTTTCACCGATGAAGCCCTGAAATACATTAACAAATCATTGGTGTACTTTCCTGACAATCCTTTCTCCAAACATTTGAGAGCGTTTATTCTGTACGCCAAAGATGGAGACCTCCATCAAACCCGTGAACTATTGATTAAAGAATTCAACAAAGACTCCACCCGGTTTGACATTTTACAGGATATTGGAAAGGTAAGTTATTACTTACGGGATTATGAAGGCGCCTATCAGTACTATAAAGAATTTGAAGCCATACGGGAGCATGGTGAGTTGGATGTGTACGTACATGAGAACTTAACTATCGGTGATGTATACGCACGGGCAGGCAATAAACAAAAGGCTGAAGAATTTGTAGAAAGCTACAAGCGCTATATCGACAATGAAAAGTCAATCTACAAATCATTTGGCCTTGCCTCCTACTACGCCTATCGCAACGACACCAAAAAAGTGGTGGAGTACATAAAGCTGGCAACGAAAGAAGAAAACTACATGTATTGGCTGATTTTGTTTTGTGATCAAGATCCGGTACTTGAATCAGTAATGGATATCCCGGAAGTCAAAAAATCTTTGGATGATATTAAAAAGAAATTTTGGGCTAATCATAACAAGATCAAGGTGACGTTGGAGGAGAAAGGGCTGTTGCAATGAAATGATTTGTAATATATTTGACAAAGGATTTAAGTAAAAAATGAACCCCGACATTAAAGCCTACCATCAAAAACTTGAACCTGTACACCAGGAAATTTGCGAGTTACTGGCATCGACTATTGATTCCGTTCTGACCAAAGCCGAAAGCAAAGTCTGGCATGCCCACCCCGTTTGGTTTTTGGAAGGAAACCCGATTGTGGGCTACAGCAAACAAAAAAAAGGTTTGCGGTTGATGTTTTGGAGCGGGGCTGATTTTGAAGAAGAAGATTTGAATACCAGGGGTGTAAAATTCAAAGACGCTTCTATTTTCTACCAGTCTGTTAATGAAATTAATCTGACCAAACTAAAACGCTGGCTCAAGAAATCGAAAACCATCCAATGGGATTACAAGAACATTGTAAAACGCAAAGGAAAACTGGAGCGATTGAAATAACTAGCTCATTTTTACTAATACTGCAACAGTCATGCAGAACTAACCGTAAATGGAAAGGCACGCAGTTCCGCCAAAATTCAAAGGGTAGGTACCTTTCCCGTAAGGGCATTGGCGAAAATTAAAGCAGATTAAAAAAAATGATGTGTTATCTTGAAGATATTTTCAACTGAATCCTAATGAAAATGAAACACAAAACAAATCACGGTGAAACAATTATCCTGCAAGCTGGTGAAGGTCGGAAGTATGCATGTGGAACAATGACTGCCGTTTTTAAAGCAGATGAAAACGAAACGAAAGAAAAATACAGTGTTTCGGAATGGTGGCTCGATCCAAACTCAACCGGACCGGGTGCCCACCTTCACGAAGATAATGATGAAGTTTTCTATGTATTGGAAGGCACAACTACATTCCTTGTTGGCGATAAATGGATAGACGCTGAAAAAGGAACATTTCTTAGGATTCCCGCTAAAACACTTCATGATTTCGAAAACCGCACGAGCAAGCGGGCAGGTGTTCTCAATTTTTTTGTTCCCGGTGGGTTTGAAAGAAATATGCCGGCCATCGTTAAATGGTTTGATGAAAACAACTGATTGTCCTGACCGATTTTAAACAATTGCCCAAGCTTCTAAATTAAAATTATGGCGCCACTCTTTTTTACATCTGCCGGAGAATTTAGAAAGTGGTTGAAAAAGAACCACAAAAAAGAAACAGAACTCATCGTTGGTTACTATAAAGTAAATTCGGGCAAACCCTCCATGACGTGGCCACAATCTGTAGACCAGGCACTTTGCTTTGGATGGATCGATGGGGTGCGAAAATCAATTGATGAAGATCGTTATCAAATTCGATTCACTCCCCGAAAACCAGGCAGTATCTGGAGTGCCGTGAATATCAAGAAAATTGAAACTTTGACACAGCAAGGATTAATGATGCCAGCCGGGATTGCAATCTTTCAAAAAAGAACAGAAAATAAATCCAGGGTATATAGTTTCGAAAATGATGAAGCAGAATTTTCACCCAAGCTGGAGAAGCAATTTAAATCCAACAAAGCGGCCTGGAAGTATTTTCAAGCCCTTGCTCCCTCCTACCGAAAAATTTCAAAAAACTGGGTGATGGACGCAAAGCAAGAGACCACACAACTAAAGCGGATGAACCAACTCATTGAAGCCAGCGCATCGGGTACCAACCCATGGAAGGATAACAAATACAATAAAAAAACCAGTTAAATCACGCCATCGCATACAACCCAAATATTTAAAATTAAGGCCATGAAAAAATCGATCCCCGGAAGAACCCATTTACATCAATTTATTATTTACAGTTCGCTTATCCTTTCCTTGTCGGGATGCACTCAAAAACCTGAAATCAATTTTCCTGTAAATGTTGGCGTAAGGCCTGAAAGTATTACAAAAGGGTTTAATGGAAATTATTACGTCACCGTTATGAATGGAAACGAAACAGGTGATGGTGAACTGGTAGAGATCTCCAGTACTGGCATAAAAGTTTTTGCCAACGGATTTGACGAACCGAAAGGCATTGCCTATCTAAATGACCACCTGTACTTTTCAGATGTTACACGAATCTGGAAAGTTGATAAGGATGGAAACGCTTCGGTCTTTGTTGACAAGGAAGATTTTCCGGAAGATGTATTGTATTTAAATGATGTATCAAAAAATGCGGATGGCACTGGGATTTTTGTTGCCGACATGGGAGCGACACAATACATGCGCGATGAAAACAATGCACTATGGCCAATCGAAAGCGAGCAAGCCACATTAATCCCAAAGGTGGGTCGCATTTATCATATTGATTTTCAAGGAAAAGTGACGATAGCACACGATACTTCTTCACTATTGCTAAACCCGAATGGCGTGGGCATCGACAACACGGGAAATTTTATGGTTGGGGAATTTTTCCTTGGCAACTTTTTAGTGAATCGAAATGGGACATTAACCCCGCTGAAAGGTCAGTTCAGAGGTGCTGATGCTGTGGAACAAGATAGTAAAGGCAATTATTATATCAGCAGTTGGGAGTTGGGCACGGTCTGGAAAATTGATGGCACAACAGAAGAATCAACAATCCTCATCGAAGGATTGGAGTCTGCCGCTGATTTCTTTTTAGAAGAAGACAAAGGCCGCCTTCTTCTGCCGGATATGAAAACAGGAATAGTATACTCCGTTGATATCAATAAATAAAAACCAAGTGCGTGCTACAACAATTCAGCAGAAAGCGTAATATCAACAGTGGAAAGTGCTTGTGAAACGGGGCATCCTTTCTTTGCATTGTTCGCCAACTCAAGGAATTTGTCTTTATCAATCCCCGGGACTTTGCCCTTTAAAGAAAGTTCGATCTTCATAATCTTAAAACCCGAACCATCCGGATTTTCAACTGTCACAACGGCCTCGGTTGATAATTCATCGGCAGTGAACCCGGCATTACCCAATTGAAAACTAAGTGCCATGGTAAAGCATCCTGCATGCGCTGCTGCAATGAGTTCTTCGGGATTTGTTCCTGCCTTTCCATCTTCACTTACAAAACGGGCGGCAAAAGAATAGGGTGTATTGTCCAATACTCCACTGGTGGATGATAATGTACCACTACCTTCTTTTCCTGAACCGTTCCAAACAGCTGATGCTCTTCTTTTCATAATATTGATTTTAGATGGTTGAATTGATTTTCAATAAAAATACACCGAAAGATTTCATTATCATACTTCGGGCGTTATATTTTAGGAATTGATTTATCCTATAAATCTTTTGAGAATCAATAAATTCTTAACTTACTACCTGATGTTACGCAAGCCTTTAGAATTCTTTGCGTTTTCCCTGCCTTGCCGGACAGGCAGGTTAGCGGCTTTGCGCCTTTGCGTTAAAAAATCAAAACATTGTGGAACATCAGTTACTACGTTAATTACATTGGTTAGTTTTTCACCAAGTTGAAGATATGAAAATGAAATCCATTTTAGCAACGGTGGTGGCGACCGGTATTTCGGTATTCACATTCGCACAAAATATCAACCCCGTTGAAGTAAAAGCCGTCATGAAAAAAGTTGCCGATTGGCAAATCACACATTTCCAGGATTCATACAGTTATCAAGAACCCCATCACCCACTCGACTGGACCAATGGTGCGTTGTACGTTGGCATGGTGAAATGGGCGACCCTATCCGATGACCAAAAATATTATGAATGGCTTCGGAGTATCGGTGATGAAAATGAATGGAAATTACATTTCCGAAAATACTTTGCCGATGATCACACGGTAGGACAAATGTATTTGGAACTCTATCGCAAGTATGGTGATGAGAAAATGTTAAAGCCCGCCAGGGATCAATTTGACTTTATCATTTTGCATCCCGCCAAAACCTCACTCACATGGGAAAGTCCGTATCATCAGGACCGTTGGAATTGGTGTGATGCATTGTTCATGTCGCCTCCTGTGTGGGCCAAGCTTTATAAAATCACAGGCGACCAAAAATACCTGGACTTTATGATGGCCGAATTTAAAGCCACTACCGATTTCCTGTTCGACAAAAAAGAAAACCTGTATTATCGCGATCAAAGTTATATGGGCAAACTGGACAACGGTACAAAAATATTCTGGGCGCGTGGCAACGGCTGGGTGTTTGCCGGTCTCGCGAATATCATGAATGAACTTGATCCTTCAAGTAAGGAGTACAAGTATTTCCTGAGCATCTATAAGAAAATGGCTGAGAAGCTATTGGAAATCCAAACCCCGGCCGGACATTGGGCGATGAGTTTGCTGGGACAGGAATTTTATCCAACACCTGAAACCAGTGGCACCTCTTTCTTCACATACGGTTTAGCGTGGGGCATCAACAACGGTATTCTTGACAAAGGAAAATATGGTAGTGCGGTAACGAAAGGATGGAATGCACTTGTAAGTTATGTTACTGAAGAGGGTATGTTGGGATATGTGCAACCCATCGGTGCCGCGCCTGGCAATGCATGGCCTGATAAAACAGAAGTGTATGGAACGGGTGCTTTTTTAAGTGCAGGAACGGAAGTTTATAAATTGTATGGCGGAAAATAAACCATTGTAAACCAGCGTAAACAATATGTGTAAAAAGAAACCCATCATTTCAGTTTTAGCGTTCCTCATTGCTATTCTTTTAATTTCCTGTTCAACAAAAAGCAGTACAGAAGTATTGGCGCCTGCCCCCCGCTGGACAGAAAAACAAGCCGCAGATTGGATGCAAAAATTCCCATGGCTTCGCGGTGCCAACTTTAATCCCAGTACCGCGATCAATCAGTTGGAAATGTGGCAAGCCGAAACATTTGACACCGCAACAATCGAAAAGGAATTAGGATGGGCAAAATCAATCGGGCTCAATTGCATGCGTGTCTACTTGCACCACGTTGCCTGGGAGGTTGACCAGGAAGGGTTTAAAAACAGGATGGAACAATACTTAACCATTGCCAACAACCATGCTATACACACCATCTTTGTATTCTTTGATGATTGTTGGAACCCCACCTATCAGGCAGGAAAGCAACCTGAACCAAAGCCGGGTGTCCATAATTCAGGTTGGGTGCGCGATCCCGGTGATTTACTGTTCACATCAGCCAAACCGTTGGAACCAATCCTGGAATCGTATGTAAAAGATATACTCACCACCTTTAAAAATGACCAACGAATTGTTTTATGGGATTTGTACAATGAACCCGGGAACTCAGGTTACGGAAACAAATCAATGCCACTCCTTGAAAAAGTATTTGCCTGGGGAAGGGAAATAAATCCAACACAGCCGCTCTCTGTTGGCGTGTGGAATTCCAATCTAACCGACCTCAATCAATTTCAACTAGCAAATTCAGATGTGATTACCTATCACAATTACAATGATGAAATCAATCATCAACAAATGATTGATACGCTAAAAAAATACAATCGCCCGATGATCTGTACAGAGTACATGGCACGAAAACACAATAGCAGATTTGAAAATATAATGCCCATTCTAAAAGCAGGAAAAATAGGCGCGATTAACTGGGGATTGGTAGCAGGGAAATCAAATACAAAATATGCCTGGGACGAACCCATTCCTGATGGCAGCGAACCTGCACTTTGGTTTCACGAAATTTTCAGAGAGGACGGTACACCTTACCGTGAAGAAGAAATTGACGTAATCAAAGGATTGACAGGGGTTAAAAGCCAATAAGGTGGTGCAATAAGTTTGAACCAGTGTTTTTTTGCTGGTGATCGATACATTATTTTTTAGCCAAACGTAATGAACAAAGTGCTTTCCAAACTTGCTGAAGAAGAACTTGAGGAATGGAAATACGCAATCCCTTTGGGGACTTAATCCTTTCGCAAAAAGTATAGTAGGATTTCTCATTGAATCCTTGTAATACAATGCATCACACGCGCATCAAAATGCTTTCTTCAGGATTATCCTGTAAATGAAACCATCACGTAGACAACAATACCAATCACCAACAACGACAAGACAATATCCCATACATTGTAGCTTGCCCGGTTTGCAGCTTTTTGTTCAGCTGTAAGCGATCCATAGGTAAGTCCCTGAATTTGCGCTGGTAGTGGGGCTGGAAAACAAAAACTTACGCCCACACATAGTATCACAGAAAATAAGAAGAACCAAGCTGCAAAAGTCAAAAAGTTGGTTTCGGCAATGATATGCAAAATACCACCAACTGGAAGCGAATCACTTGCAAGCTCCAATCCTATTCTAATAAATGCGACAATCAACCCGACAATTAAAGTTGTCAATGCGCCCTTACTATTGATGCGTTTATAAAAAATCCCGAGCAAGAAAACAGAAGTGATCGGAGGAGCAATGTACGCTTGCATGGACTGCAAATATTCATATAAAACGCCTGATATATTCTGCATAATCGGAATCCAAAGGATCCCTAAAATAACTACGATCACTGTTGCGATACGTCCAATATTTACCAATTTATTTTCTGGTGTTTCCGGATGAAGTTTCTTGTAAATATCAACCGTAAATAAAGTTGAACACGAATTAAAAACAGAAGCTAGTGAACTCATTAATGCAGCCAACAATCCTGCCGCCACCAATCCACGCAAACCGCTGGGCATTTTATTCATTAGCAACGATGCAAATGCTTCGTCTGGTGAATCCCAATGCAACTGACCTTGATTTTTTAATGCAAGCGCTACTACCCCGGGTATTAAAAACAAAAATACAGGCAATAATTTTAATAATCCTCCGAAGATTGTCCCTCTCCTTCCTTCCTTAATATTTTTTGCGGCCAATACACGCTGCACAATGTATTGATCCGTACACCAATACCACATCCCTACGATAGTACTGGTGATGACCAAACTCGGCCACGGAAAGTCAGGATCAGTGGCAGGTCTCCACATATTTAAATACCCTGGCTCTAATGCCTCCTTCATACCACTCCATCCACCAACAGCGTTTAATCCAATGAATGTAAGGGTGGCTGCGCCAATCACCAGGACTACTGTTTGCAATGCTTCTGTATAGGCAACAGCACGCATACCTCCCAATACTGTATAGATTCCTGTAAGTACTACGGTGGCCAATGCACCGGTCCAAAAATCAATATGCAATAACGAAGCGATCACAATTCCACCCGCATAAACAGTAACGGAAATTTTTGTGAGCACATACGCAATCAAAGAGAAGACACTTAAAAACCAACGTGTTCCTGAACTAAACCGTCTCTCCAAGAATTCAGGCATGGTGAAAACACCACTTCGAATATAAAAGGGAAGAAACACCCATCCTAATGTAATCACCAACCAGGCATGAAGCTCATAGATCAACATCGGAATTTTCCCTCCCGCACCAGCTCCGGCCAGTCCAACAATATGCTCGGATCCAATATTGGAAGCAAAAATAGAAGCCCCAACAATAAACCATCCCATATTCCTTCCTGCGAGAAAATAGTCTTCTGTTGTTTTTTGTTTTCGTGTGATGACCCAAATTGCCACCACACCAATGATCAAAAAGTAAATCGCAATTACAATCCAATCAAGTGAATCAAATCTTTGCATAATCGGTAAGTAGGTTTAAGTGAGTATGGTTGGTTTTTTAGCGATAGTACATCTCGTTCCAGCGCAATTCGTTTTTAAATTGATTTGGTTTGGTATCTTTTCCAATCAATGTAAACTCAATGTTCGCCATTTCGGCAAAATCTTGCATGTGTTCTTCTGTAAGGTTTTGGCTGTAGCCGGTATGATGTGCACCTCCCGCCAATATCCACGCAGCACAACCTGTTTGCATATCCGGCAAGGGTTTCCAAAGTACACGCGCCACCGGAAGTTTTGGTAACCCGTATTTCGGTTCAACGGCTTCTACTTCATTTACCAATAGTCGGAAACGGTTTCCCATATCAACGATCGAAGCATTGATGGCCGGACCTGCCTCGCTGTTAAAAACCAAACGAACCGGATCGCTTTTTCCACCGATACCCAACGGGTGTATTTCACAGGATGGCGTGCCATCTGCAATCGACTCACAGATCTCGAGCATGTGGGCTCCCAACACCATCGGATTAGCAGGATCGAAATGATACGTATAGTCTTCCATAAAAGAGCTGCCACCTTTTAAACCGCTTCCCATCACCTTCATCGCGCGTACCAACGCTGCTGTTTTCCAATCCCCTTCTGCACCAAATCCATATCCTTCTGCCATTAGTCGCTGCACGGCAATTCCCGGAAGCTGCAAAATCCCATGTAAATCTTCAAACGTGTCAGTAAACCCTTTAAAATTTCCTTCTTGCAAAAAAGCACGCAACCCGATTTCAATCCGTGCGGCATCTTCTAAAGATTTGAATTTTTCCCCTCCCCGTTTTAACGCAGATGCCATCGTATAACGTGATTCATACTCTGCAACAACTTTATCAACAGCACTGTCTGTAACCTGATGGATATAGCTTACCAAGTCTCCAATACCATATCCGTTTACACTATATCCAAACTTAATTTCGGCTTCAACTTTATCACCGTCAGTAACAGCAACCTGCCGCATGTTATCACCAAAACGACAATATTTTCCTCCCTGCCAATCGTACCAGCCAGCAGCAGCGCGCATCCATACATTCATGCGTTTTTGTACATCCGGGTTTTGCCAATGGCCCACTACCACTTTTCTGTTCAGCCGCATGCGCGTCATCATAAATCCAAACTCCCGATCACCATGGGCACTTTGATTGAGGTTCATGAAATCCATATCAATGTCATTCCATGGAATATCGCGGTTGAATTGCGTATGCAAGTGCAACAAAGGCTTGTTTAAGATTTTCAAACCTCCAATCCACATCTTTGCCGGGGAAAAGGTGTGCATCCATGCAACAATACCAATGCAGGCAGGGGCGGCATTTGCTTCCTGGCATAGCTTAAAGATTTCTTCCGATGTCTTCAATACAGGTTTGAAAACGAGTGTGCAGGATATTTCACCGGAAACATTTAATTCTTTTACAATTTGTTGGGAGTGGTCTGCTACCTTGTTTAAAGTTTCGGGGCCGTACAAATGTTGGCTGCCTGTTACAAACCAGACCTCTAGTTTTTTCAGATCAATCATTCCTATTTCTTTTGATACTCGTTAATTCCTATCCTTAACATCCTTTTGGATCAGCTCATTAACTTTACTCCGGCAAACCAACACAGCTAATTCAAAAATTAATTTTTTCATGATTTCAAAACAACATGCTATTGTCCATAATATGAATCAGGACCATGCTTGCGTTCAAAGTGTTTTTTGATCAAGGCATCCTTCAATCGCGGTGCCTGAGGATTGATCCTTTCTGTGAGCATCGCCATTTCGGCTATAGTCTCCAGCACAGCACTATTGTGTACAGCCTTTTCAGGTGTCTTGCCCCAGGTAAAAGGTGCATGGTTTCCCACCAAAATCATTTCCACTTCTTCATAGCTTAGCTTTCTCTCCTTCAGGCAATTGATGATTTGAAATCCGGTTTCATATTCATAATCACCCTGAATCATATCATCACGCATTGGAGGTGCACACGGAATATCGGCTGTAATGTAGTCTGCATGGGTGGTACCATAAATGGGAATATCACGCTGAGCCTGTGCCCATGCGGTGCTAAACCTTGAATGGGTATGCACCACTCCACCAATATTTTCCCAATGCTTATAAAGGACTGCATGTGTTTTGGTGTCGGAGGAAGGGCGGAGATTACCCTCAACAGTTTTTCCATCAAAATCAACGATCACCATTTTATCAGGTGATAACTGATCATAGGCAACACCACTTGGTTTAATTGCAAAAACCCCCAACGCCCGGTCAGCAGCACTTACATTGCCAAATGTAAACCGGACCAACCCCAGGGCTGGTAGTTGCATATTTCCTTCAAAAGAGGATTGCTTTATATGGTCGTATTTTGAAGACATTGATTTTTTACGAAGTTGATATTAAACATTGAAAACTGCCATGGTTTTTAAAGATTTAATATCCAGTGCATTCCCAAGTGTTTTATATTTTTGATAGCGTATATGGTAAATTTTTGTGTTTGCCGGATTGGGCGTATATGTAATATCAAAACCTTGCCCCATTGCCGACATAGCATCCTCCACTTTCGAATAAATACCGGCTGCAGTTGCTGCAAACATAGCAGCTCCCAATGCACACGTTTGTTCGGATTTATGTATACGAAGTGGCATACCGATAACATCCGCCATTACCTGCATTATGTAGGGTGATTTTCTTGCAACACCACCCAACCCGATAAGCCCCTTAACGGGTACTCCTTCTTCATTGAATCGATCAACAATGGCTTTCGCACCAAAGCATGTAGCTTCTACCCAGGCTTTAAATAGATGGGGAGCAGTTGATCCCAAATCCAGATTGGTCATGGCACCTTTTAGTAATTGATCCGCATCGGGTGTCCTTCTTCCATTCAACCAATCAATGGCGAGCTCATTGTCTTCATCCAACGGAATCAAGGCTGCTTGCCGTGTTAATTCCGGGATTATCCTTTCAAGGATCTCCTCTTCCAATTGCGATGCAATTTCAGGGCTTACAAGTGATGATGACTTCAATAAAGAAGTGATGGGCCATGACAACATTTTTTTAAACCACGCATACGTATCACCAAATGCAGACTGCCCTGCTTCAAGGCCTACCATTCCGGGAATGATCGAGCCGTCTACTTGCCCGCAGATTCCATTAACCAATTTGCCCGACATCCCATCCGCAGGAACCACCATCATGTCGCATGTTGAAGTTCCCATAACTTTACTTAGATGATAGGGTTCAATTTGTCCGCCAACAGCTCCCATGTGACAATCAAATGCACCAATGCCCACCACTACTTCCGTTGAAAGCCCCAACCGCTTCGCCCACTCTTCACTAAGTGTTCCTGCGGATTGATCAGCAGTGTAGGTATCTGTAAACAAACGTTCCGTGAACCCGGAAAGCAAAGGATCGATTCCTGAAAAAAAATCATCTGGAGGAAGGCCGTTAAATTCCGCGGCCCACAATGCTTTATGGCCGGCCGAACAAACCCCGCGCTTCAACTTGTGCACGTCATCTCCTCCCGTTAACAAATACGGTATCCAATCACAATGCTCAACCCAGGAATAGCAAGCCTTCTGAACTTCTTCGTCTTCCCGCAAAATATGGAGCAGCTTCGCCCAAAACCATTCGGATGAGTAAATACCACCAACAAACCGGAGATATCGAATGTCAAAATTCTCTGCGTGTCGATTAATCTCTGCGGCTTCTTTGGTCGCTGTATGATCCTTCCAAAGCACAAACATGGCATTGGGGTTTTTTTCGAATGCCGGAATGAGGGATAATGGAACGCCTTGTTTATTTACCGCTATTGGGGTAGAACCTGTTGTATCAATTGAAATTGCTTTTAGATTCTTACGAGCCGCATCACCAGCCAGATCCAGGCACTCTTGAATGGTAAATTCAAGGCCTTCTATATAATCCAGCGGATGTTGTCGAAATTGATTTTTTGATGGGTCACAATACATTCCACTACGCCACCGCGGATAGTGAAAAACGGAGCTAGCCTTCTCATCACCATTGGACGCATCCACTAAAACAGAGCGGACTGAATCCGTCCCATAGTCAACACCTAAAACATAAGCCTCCATACCAATTTCTTCCTATAAATGACAGTTAAATCGATTGAATTGGAGGTCAATATACAATAATATCTTAATAAGTGTACATATAACAGTTATTATTTATGATCTGCAAATGTGTTCCTACCGGGACACAGTCCAATACGGTTTGGTTATCTTTTTTCCCGGGCGGTGTTATCAGCAGGCAGTACTATGGTTGCACTTCTATGGCATCATAAACAATCACCTTCTCCCATAGGTGGGAGCAATCTTTAATGAATTGCTGATGAATAGGGTGTTGTTGATAAATATTCTGGCCTTCCACATCATCAAAGAACATAAGTTCGGAAACACTAAAACTATTGTCGACAACATCCCGTTTCTCGGTACTTGCAGGAACACCAATTTGAAGGCCTTTGATGGTTTCAATCTTACGAAGGGAATTCAATCCCGAAATCAATTTCGCAAGGTCCTCTTTTGATCCCGGATTTTTCAACCAAAAAAAGACATGATGGGAAAGTACATTTGTTTTCGGTCTCTTCCTTTTTGGAAAAGAATAACCCGTTAACGTGGCAACGATTGCTGTCGTTGTTAAAATAAATTTCCTGCGATTTTGATTTTCCATTGTATTGATATTGAATGTTGTAAAACTGCGAATATTTTTGAAAAGACACTATCCGTTTTTGAACTAATCCTGTAACGAATAGCCTCAATTTTATTAGTTTCGCAACTATATGATAAAAACCTTACGACTTTTCGCGCTATTGGAAGGAATCAGCACCATCCTGCTGTTCGGTGTGGCAATGCCCCTCAAATATATCTGGCATTATGAAACGATTATGTTTCCGGTGGGATTGGCACACGGTGTTTTGTTTCTTGCCTACTGTTTCCTTGTGGTTGTGGTAACGTTTGAATACCAATGGAAATTTAAAATTACTTTCGTGTCACTTGTTGCTTCACTATTTCCGGGGGGTACTTTTTATGTGGATTACAAGTATTTTAGGAAAGTAAGATAAGGATCAATAGGTTTGCAATTCGCTCGTTATCTTCAAAGAAGATTTTTTTACTAATGCAACGACAAGATGAAATTCATTCTTACTCAATTTTTGACTTTTATCGTAAGTTTAAACTGCATCGGCCAACCCTGCTCTCCAGCAAAGGTTGAGCTCAAGGATGCAATTATCACAGCGGATAAATCAAATAAATCAAATACATCATTTAAATTATTTGATGAACAAGTACTGGCTGGTGATCCTGAAAACAAAAATGGAGGTGTACCCAAAACCATGTGGTTTCCGGGATGGGAAAAAAAAGACTATCCTGCACGTGTAGTTCTAAACTTACAGGATCCCGTGAAAATTTCCACTATATTTTTGAGGGATGTTGAAAACAAGGGGCTCTTTGTTGTGGAGGCTGGCATGCCTGGCAAATGGGAAGTAATCATTTCAGATAGCCTTAAAAATTATCAAAGATGGAATAAACATTCCATTGATGTCACAACTCAATACCTGCGATTTACCAGAACCTCTGCAAGCGCCAATGTCGCAGAAGTGGTTCTTTATGGCTGTCTGTTGCCGGATGGAGGCAGGCCAGATCCTATTCTTGATGTAAGAGCAACACTGATTACTGATAATTCAATTAAAATCATTTGGACAGCCACAGGTGATGACGGTAAAATCGGCTCTGCAAAAAAATATGATATCCGATATAGCAAAACACCAATAAAAAATTTCGAAGATTTCAACAGGTCACAGAAAGTATCGAATGAAATTATTCCCACCTATTCGGGAATTATACAATCTTATCTTGTTCAAAACCTAGAAAGTAACACACAATACTATTTTGCTATTCGTGCTATAGACAATGCTGGCCAGGCAAGTGAAATCTCCAATAACACACAAGCAATTACGCTTTCACCTCAAGAAAATAAATTAATAACAATAGACAAATTTATAGGCGCAAATGCCTTTGTTGATGATCCCATTGATAAAATGATGGCGGTCGGTTTCATTCGCGAATATCATAACTGGAGATGGGATGAAGGTGGCGCTAAAGCATACAAAGGATATCCAAATAATGCGATGGAGTTTTCACCAAGTTCGGCAGGCGAAGGTTCTTGGGACTTTGACGAATTCTATACGAAAATAAAAAATGCAGGGTTAGAAATATCACCAGTTATCCAGGGAACACCCAATTGGCTTCAAGGGAATAGCACATTTCCTTTTGATAATAAACCATTGGATGAGGTCGGGGCAATTGACACAGAACCAAATTCCTATAAAGCCAAAGCACATCATTCCTATCAGTTTGCAGCCCGGTATGGTGCAACTCCCGTGAATGAAAAAGAATTGACGTTGGAATTAACCCAACCAAAAAGGACGGGATTGAATTTAATCCAGTATATGGAAGATTGGAATGAACCTAATAAAAATTGGGCGGGGAAAGATGCAGAGTTTCTTCCTGAGGAGTATGCTGCGATGGCTAGTGCCAACTATGATGGGCACATGAACACAATGGGAAATGGCCAGGCGTTTGGCCTTAAAAATGCTGATCCAAAAATGAATTTTGTAATGGGGGGGATTTTTAGCCTCGATATCAGTTGGATTGAAAAAATTCAAAGTTGGTTTGAAAACAATAGGCCGGACAACAAATTTATTCCGGATGTGATCAACGTGCACCATTACTCATGGAAAAGCGGGAAAGGCTGGCAAGGGGGTGGCCCCGCCAAAAGCCCCGAAGAAGATAATTTTAAAGAAAGATTAAAAGCCATTGTTGATTATCGCAATAATCATTTGCCAAACGTAGAGGTATGGATTTCTGAATTTGGCTGGGACACAAACCCGGGATCCCCACTGGCACCCTCAAAAATCGGTTCATATGATTTACAAGAGGTACAAGGTCAATGGCTTGTGCGTGCATACTTAGCCTTTGCAGCGGCAAGGGTCGACAGGGCTCAGATGTATATGTTACGGGATGTTAATCCTGCAAGCGGAAGGTGGTTTAATTCCTGCGGGTTAACAGGCCCCAAAGGAGACTGGACCCCAAAGAAATCCTGGTACTATGTTTACACATTGAAAAACACATTGAAAAATATGGTTTTCGTTGGAGAAGAAAAAAGTAGCAATCAAGATGTACTTATTTACAAATTCAAAAATGTTCAAAACCAAAAAGGGGCGTATGTTGTGTGGTGTAAAACCAGCACACAACATGTTGTAAAAGATTTTAAGTTGCCACTGCCGGGGCAAAATAAAACTGCTCAATTAGTCGAAATGGAGGTTGGAAAAGTTGCAGGCATTACCACCACATTACCAGTACAGAATAATTCTGTTACGGTTTCTGTGAGTGAAAGGCCAGTTTTTGTGCTTGTGGATAATGTGTTTTAATTGTTTACTGGATTCTGTCTGACGGAAGAGCAATCTTATCCATAAATATTCCGAGATCAATATTAATACAGTCGCTGCTAAACTTTCCTCCTCCAATTATGTTAGTTTCGTATCTAAAGATACTCCATGGAAAATCCTGCTCGTGTTACACTCGATATCAATGTGGGTGCCCCTACATTTGAGTTAAAAGATATATTCGGCAGGACTATCTCCCTTGATAATTACAAAGGCAAAAAAATTTTTATCGGATTCTTTCGTCATGCAGGATGCCCGTTTTGCAACCTACGGGTTCATGCACTTCAGAAAAAACATCTTGAATTACAGGGATTGAATTTGGAGATGATTTTCTTTTTTGAGTCAAAAGCCAATGTATTGTTGTCCAGCATTTTTCATAAAGAGGTCTCTCCTATTCCGTTGATCGCAGATCCTGAAAAAACCATGTACCAAACCTATGGAATAGAAACCTCCGCAGCCAAATCAACCAAAAGCCACCTGACTTCTTTCATCCAAACTGCCATCAAAGCAAAGATGAACGGGCTGCCGATGCACATGATGGCCGATGGTGAATCCATTAGCACCATGCCTGCTGAGTTTTTGTTGGATGAAAATTTAACAATCCGTAAAGTACACTACGCCAACGGGCTCAATGATCGCCTGAGCATGAACTTCATTTTTGATTTCGCCACTTCTGGAAAGATATGACCAATTAAATTTTCCGTTTGCCAAAATATTGTCTATCCGATTAATGTTTTACGGGTTTCCTGTGATGCCTGAATGTATAAAATGCAATAAGCAAAAAGGGCAAGGTGGATAGAATAATCTTCAGATGGTTACACTTTGTTTGAGGGCTTTGCCTAAGTCAAGATAGAACGGTAAATTGTTTCTTTATTTATTGATCAACGGACTATGCTCGACAGGCGCAATTTTATAAAGAAGTCTACCTTGGCTTCTTTTTCCTCTTTGCTCGGTACCCACTTGGTATCTGGTGAAAATATCCCTGCTGGATATCGTCCGCTTTTTTTGGATCAGGATGATGCCGCTCCCCTTTTCGGAAAACACAAAGAAATGACGGTATTCAACGATCGTCCCTGGAACGTTGAAGCAAAAGCACACTTGCTTGATGATGCCATTACGCCTGCTTCAAAAATGTTTGTCCGAAATAATGGATTGATACCAACCGAATTAAACGCTTCAACCTGGACGTTGACCATTGATGGTGAATCCGTAATGAAACCAAAAACCTATTCACTCCAGGATTTAAAATCCAAATTCAAGCACTACACCTATCAGATTACCTTGGAATGTGGTGGTAACGGAAGAAGTGAATTCAATCCACCTGCCAAAGGAATTCAATGGACAATCGGTGCGGTATCCTGTGCTGAGTGGACGGGCGTCCGGCTCAAAGATATTCTCTCTGATGTAGGCATTAAAGAGGATGCTGTGTATATAGGCTACTTTGGAACAGATATCCATCTTAGTGGTGATTCAACAAAACCTGTGATTTCCCGTGGAGTTCCAATTTCAAAAGCATTACAAAACGAAACGCTACTCGCTTTCAAAATGAATGGTGAAGATATCCCTATTGAACATGGCTTTCCATTGCGATTAGTTGCAGGAGGTTGGCCCGCTTCTGCATCAGGGAAATGGATCAACCGTCTTTCCGTTCGAAACATTGTACACGATGGTGCCAAGATGTTGGATGCGTACCGCGTCCCTTGCGGCCCTGTTGCACCGGGGACCGAAATTGCCAATGACGATATGTGTATCATCGAATCGATGCCGGTAAAGTCATTGATTACGTTCCCCAAGACGGGTGCTGTTATCAATGAGCAGCGTGTGCTGGATATCCGTGGCCATGCCTGGGCAGGTGAATTGAGTATAAAAGAAGTTCACTATTCCATTGATTATGGTGTTACATGGAAGCAATGTAAACTTCAACCAGCAAAGAACAGGTTGGCATGGCAGCAGTGGGAAGCTAAAATCAAATTTCCTCAAAAGGGATATTTTGAAGTATGGGCAAAAGCTACTGATAGCGAAGGTATGCAACAACCGATGTTGGTGCCCGGTTGGAACCCGCAAGGGTATCTGAACAACGCTTGTCACAGAATAGCGATAAAGGTTGTGTAGGATGGAAAAGAATAAATTCCTTCGCGTCATTCAAACGGTTTTCCACTTTACTATACTGGTTTTACTGTTAACCGTTTTGCTGGGCGCAATGGGGATTTATTTTCATTATAATCCGAAACCATTGTTCACACAAAAACCCAACGGTAATCCCGGGAAAGGCCGGTCGGTTAGCGAACAATTTACGGATAGTATTCATAACGCAACAGGGCTTATACAAGGTGAGCACCTGGAATTGGTCATTGCCAATTGTACGGGATGCCATTCTTCCAAGCTTATTATTCAAAACAGGGCCTCAAAAGAGGGATGGGTTGGGATGATAAAATGGATGCAGGAAACCCAAAATTTACCTGATTTGGGCGAAAATGAGGCTAAAATCGTTTCCTATCTTGCCACTTATTACGCCCCGGAGGAACAAGGAAGAAGAAAACAATTGAAGGACATCCAGTGGTATGAACTGGAACAACCCGAAGGAAATCATAAAGGAAAACAGGCGCTACAATAGGTAAACCCATTTTTTGGGAGAAACCGCAAAATACCCTAACTTTAGGTTTTAATAAAATTTTTAACAATGCATAAAGGAACAGTAAAATTCTTCAATGAGTCTAAGGGATTTGGATTCATCAAAGAAGAAGGCTCAAACAAAGAACATTTTGTACACGTGTCAGGATTGATCGATGAAATTCGCGAAGGTGATTCTGTAGAATTCGAATTGCAAGAAGGTAAAAAAGGATTGAATGCTGTAAACGTGAAAGTAGTTTAAGCTAGGCCAAGCTCTTTTTTTGAAATCCCCAATGCCAAGCATTGGGGATTTTTATTTTAGTACTGCAGGCCCATAAAAAAACCTACCCTTTGCGAGGTAGGTTTTTCCTTACTGTATGAGATGGTTATTGATCATCCCCTCCCAATAATTTAATCTTTTGATCGATTGCGCGTTGTTTGGCATCTTCACCAAGGTAATAGTAAATGTTGCTCAACTTATCGAGCACATCCAATTGTGAATTAACATCTTCTGATTTTAGTTTCTCAGCCTTTTCCCAATACGGAAGTGCTATTTTATACTTTTCAACAAGTACTTTATCCAACTCAAATTTTTTCTTTTGGTCGGCAGCGGAGATACCAAGCGACCCTAATTCGGTTCTTATTTTCTCAGCTTCAATCAAAAATATTTGTGCCAAATAATATTGAGCCTCGAAATATGTGGGATCGATTTTTAAAGCAGCTTCATAGTTCTTTTTGGATTCTTCCCAGTTCTCAAGTTTCGAGTTCACATAACCAAGATAGAAATGCAACACTTTATTATCAGGTTCGCTCTTAAGCGCTTCTTCCAATCCTGCTTTTGCCTGGTCAATCTTTCCTAAATCGATCAAAAGGCCGATTTCAACTTTAGGGAAGTTTGTATCATTTGGAAACTTCTGCCTGGCTTCTTTTACAATTGCCAACGCTCCTTCTTTATCGTCCTTTTGCTGGCTATAGGTGTTGATCATAATTGAATAACCATCGGGCGAAGTCCCTCCCTTTTCATAATATTTTTTCCAATATTTGACTGTACGATCATAGTTCTCTAATGAATTACTTACAATTCCTGCATAGAAATAGGAAGTAGTATCATCGGGCATCACCAACATCACTTTTTCAAAGTCTTCAAGTGCACCTTCCAAATCATCCTCCTGGTATTTAGCAGCCCCCATATTTAAATATGCATTTGCCAGCATACCCATTTGCTGTGACCTCAAAACAGGAAAACCACTTGCATCATTTATAAAATATTCACTCCCCTTTTTTCCCAATTCATCTGCTTTTTTGAACGACTCCATTGCAGTTGCAAGGGGATTGTCTGCCAATGTTTTATAGTTGTCATTGGAGGTTGTGTCCAGTGATGCATACACCAGCCCGCGATAGTACCACGTTTTTCCATCGTTCATGGTCTTTTCGTACGTGGTGGCGATGTCGATCATTTCCTTGGCGGACGCCAGATCACCATCTTGCCAATATTTTAGTACTTTATTCAAATTTGGCTTCACTGCTTTTTGGGCTATTACGAGCGAAGGAAGCGCCATCATTAAAATTAATACAATACGTCTCATCTTTTTAAATAGTTAAATTATTCTTGTTTAGGTTTATCGTCATTGTTTTGTTTATCGTCTTCTTCTTCAATCCCTTCGATTTCTTCTGGTTTGATGTACTGGATTTTTGCAACAGAAGAAATACTATCTTCCTCATTTAATTTAATCAAGCGAACACCTTGCGTTGCACGCCCCATAACCCGAAGATCATCAACGCGCATACGAATGGTAATGCCCGACCGGTTCACAATCATCAGCTCATCTTCATCTTCCACTTCCTTAATCGCAACAAGCTTGCCAGTTTTGGCTGTAACATTCAGGGTCTTTACTCCTTTGCCTCCTCGCTTCGTTAAACGGTAGTCTTCTATGGACGAACGTTTACCATAACCATTTTCGGAGACTACCAACAAGTTGGTTTCCGTACTTGAAATACACACCATGCCGATCACTTTATCGGTTGGGGAATCCAGCGTAACAGCCCGTACACCAGAAGCAGTACGGCCCATCGGGCGAACATCTTTCTCTGAAAAGTGAACAGCCTTTCCTTCCGTTTTTGCAATCACAATATGGTTCTCCCCGTTGGTCAACGATGCGTTGATCAGGCGATCCCCATCCTTAATAGTAATTGCATTGATACCTCCAACCCGTGGCCTTGAGTATGCTTCAAGTGCAGTCTTTTTTATAGTACCATGCTCGGTGCAAAGGATTACAAAGTTGCCGTTGATATATTCATCATCGGTAAGGCTTATAATTGGAATAATGGTCCGGACTGCATCACCCGGTTCAATATTGATCAAATTTTGAATTGCCCTGCCTTTGGATGTCTTTCCCCCCTCCGGAATTTCATAGACTTTTTTCCAGAATACTTTTCCGGAATCCGTAAAAATCAAAAGATAGTTGTGGGCACTCCCAATAAACAAGTGTTCCGTAAAATCATCTTCTTTTGTGGAAACACCTTTTGATCCGATCCCCCCTCTTCCTTGTGTTCTATATTCAGATAATGAAGTGCGTTTGATGTACCCTTGATTCGATAGTGTAATCACCATCTTTTCATTTGGGATCATATCCTCCAGGGTAATATCATCTTCACTTGCAACTACGGTGGTCCTTCGGTCATCACCATAGCGCTCCCTAATTTCGGTAAGTTCATCCTTGATGATTTGCATACGGATTCCTTCATTGTTCAGGATCTCATTCAATCGATCAATCAATGCTTTTACTTCTGCATATTCCTGCTGGATTTTTTCACGCTCAAGTCCGGTAAGGCGCTGCAAACGCATTTCAAGAATTGCCTTTGCCTGAATTTCTGATAAGGAGAACCGTGTGATCAATTCTGCTTTTGCTGTATCCGGGTCTTTCGATGCGCGAATAACAGAAATCACTTCATCCAGATTATCAAGCGCAATTAAATATCCTTCAAGGATATGGGCTCTTTTCTCTGCTTCTGCCAGTTCAAATTTCGTACGTCTTACAACTACATCGTGACGGTGTTCAACAAAATACTTTATTAAGTCGCGCAAGTTTAAGGTCTGCGGACGGCCTTTTACAAGTGCTACGTTGTTGACACTAAAAGAAGATTGAAGTTGGGTATACTTGAATAAATTATTCAGGACGATATTCGGAATTGCATCCCGTTTCAAATCGTACACAACCCTAAAACCATCGCGATCAGATTCATCCCGGATATCGCTGATACCCTCTATCTTTTTCTCATTTATCAGGGCAGCAGTCTTCTCGATCATGTTGGCCTTATTTACCTGATAAGGAATTTCCGTTACAATGATCTGGTCTTTTCCGTTTGCCTGTGTTACAATTTCTGCTTTGGAACGAACAACAACCCTTCCTCTTCCTGTTTTTAACGCATCATGAACACCATTGTAACCATAGATAATACCTCCCGTTGGAAAATCAGGGGCCGTTACAAATTTGATAAGTTCTTCAACCGTTATCTCAGGATTATCAATGTAGGCATGGATACCATCTACAACTTCCCGTAAATTGTGGGGCGCCATGTTGGTGGCCATCCCCACAGCAATACCACTGGAACCATTCACCAATAGGTTCGGGAGTTTGCCCGGTAATACAGAAGGTTCTTTTAGCGAGTCATCAAAGTTGGGCTGAAAGTCAACGGTATCTTTATTGATATCGGTCAGCATTTCATCCGCAATCCTACGAAGCCTGGCTTCCGTATACCGCATGGCAGCCGGTGAATCCCCATCAACCGATCCGAAGTTTCCCTGGCCATCCACAAGTGTGTACCGCAACGACCAGTCCTGGGCCATCCGCACCATTGTGTCATACACGGAAGAATCCCCGTGCGGGTGGTACTTACCTAAAACCTCCCCGACAATCCGGGCTGACTTTTTATATGATTTATTGTAATTGACCCCTAACTCCTGCATTCCAAAAAGCACCCTTCGATGCACAGGTTTTAATCCATCACGTACATCTGGTAATGCTCTTGAAACAATAACCGACATCGAATAATCGATGTAAGCGGTTCGCATTTCATCCTCAATATTGATGTTGATTATATTCAGCCCTTCTGGTTTCAGGCCTTCAGTATCTTCTGCCATTTAAGTCAATTAATTTCCTTTGTCCACGTGCTTTTTTAAGCCCCGCAAGATACCAATTTTGACTATTTTATATAAGGAAATAGGGGGCTAATATGGATTAAGTTTCTTTTTATTTTTCCCCTTGTATTTGATCAATTTGGGGTGGTTTTCCCCATAGTGCGGATCCTGTTTTTTGTAGATGGGATGCACCCGGCTTCGGTAGTTTTTATTACCGTGTGAATGGTTGATTTGAACTTTGCAATCCTTATTGTAGCATTTCCTTAATTCCGGTATGCGGTACGTAGCCCCAACATTAATATAAAATGCATTGAATTTATGGTGGATGGTTTGACTTGTCTCCGGCATTGACAACTTATACCCTTTGATTTCAAAAGAAGGCCGTACAAATAGCCTGAAATACTCAGACATGTCCCGCTCAACGGTTGCACCAAGGTTAAAATATACACCTCGCTTTATCATGCTTGTATCAAATTTCTTCCCCATAGAGTACCCGCCAATATTCATGTCCACAACGAGGGAATACTCATAATAGCGGTACACTGTACCGCCAATGCTTCCGAAATATTTCTGCAGAAAATAATTATTTGCCTCGGGTGTCCAGGAATTGATTTCATCGCCATAATTGGTTGCACTAAAATCCCCAACGTGGGCATACTCAATTGAGTATCCTCCGCCAATTCGGTACCGGTCAAATTCAACATGTAAAGTTGCCTTGAGCGGGATGTTAAACCCTTTGGCTTTAAATCTTAATGCCGTTGTGTCGCTATTCACCAAAAATGTAGAAGGATCCTGTGTATTGGTTGCCGGTTCGGATTTGTTGAACCAGTTCGAATACCCAGCTGTGACATCCGCGCTCGTAAAAATTTTAGGAATAGAATCCGGCTTTTGAAATACGCCAAAGCCGTCAAGTTTATGACTATAATATGTCCTGCCATATCCCGTACTTAACCCAAAAGTCACGTTGGATAAAATCACCCGCAGGAAACCAGGTCCCTGACGATCCACATAAAAGTGATCCAATGGAATGCTTGCACTTTTACCTTCCTCCTTCTGTGCATACACAGCGGTGGTAACAATAAGCAGGAAAGCAAACGTATAATAGCGTTTCAGAAACAATACCGGTTAAAAAAAATCAAAAATAAACCTTCTAAACTAAAAAATATAACATTCTCATTAACTGCTATTTAGAACTAAAGATAAACCAATTATTTCAGCATTCCATCTATCAATACCTAGGGTAGCCGGATTCTAACGATGAGAATGTATGGAAAAGTGTTTCACCTAATGCCGGTTCATACTGAAATGTATGGGTGGCTGGGACCCCGTTGTTGGGTGACAATCTCAGTTCCACTGTATTATTTCCCTTATCCATGGGAATGCGTGCATACGAAATACTGTGTGGCAACGTCTGCCAATTGCGGGTGTCTGCCTTCTCTGTAACAGCATTGATCAAACCCACCAATGCACCCAGTCGCTCATCTTCTTTTCGAATAGTATGTTCGGTGGTTTTTTTCAGGGCCGCCCGTAATAACCCCTTTCCAAACTCCAACATCATCCGTTGGTTAAGACTGTAAAACGCTACTTTGTTTACATCTTCCAATAGCTCAAGTTTGTATTGTCCACCTGCGGATTCGAGTACACCGCTTTCATAAAAAAGCGGTCGCTCCAAATAGCGTGGGAATGCAACCCGAAAAACTTCCAGGTTCGTCAGGTTCCTTCGATCATTCTCACCATCAACCTGAAAAGGAAAGCTTAGCCCCATCTCCGGATTGTTAAAAACAATCCAATTATTTTCCCGGTGTTCCATAATAAAATTGATGCTCCATTCACCCTTTACAGGAACCAATCCATTATGCCAAAAAAACACAAGACTTGCGCCTGGGACTGACGGTGAATAATCCTGCATCGAAAATTTCTCTTTGTAAAATTGCAACTCGTCATTGAATCCCATCCATGCAGCGGTATTCAGCAAATCAATTTTCAACTGGCCAGGGATTTCCATCCCGAACATTTCACTATAATCATCTTCATACACCTCAACGGCATTTCTATACGCAATGAAAGCATTATTATAATCCTTTGTGGATTGATAAATAACCCCCATTAATGTGTGGATAAAAGCATCGCGCTGAAATTTATTCCCCCTGGAATATTTGTCATTCAATTGCTGTAGCCGGATGTTTAACCGCCTGCATTCCACTAAAGCCTCCGAAGGCTTTCTGAGTTTTAAAAAATTAAGGGCTTTGTAATACAGCACAAACAAATGTTCATGATCTTCGCCACCATAAGCTTTTAAGTTTGGATTGGTAAGGTATGTAGCAGCTTCCGCCACATAATTCTTTTGAAAATCTTCACCATACAAAAATGCTTTTTCAAAATGGGAGTTGCTCTCTTCGTATCTGCCTAAAATTGAAAGCAGCAACCCTTTGTCTGCATAAAACAAAAAACGGTTCCTGCCGGAACCCACATTTTCATTGTCGCCCAAAATCTCCAATGCCTGGTGCAAATCCCCATTACGGAATTCCTGGTGGAAATCCTGGTTGACCTGATGATAGCTGGCACAACCAAAAAAGAAAATGAGAATTAAAAAATAGCCCAACCGCATCATCGCCTGTCAGTTACGGACAACTTTTTTAATCTCATTTTGACCAAACCAAATGCGCTTGTTCGTTTCAATATCGGTAAGGTACAGGCTCGTGATATAATTCACTACCTTCTGCGATCGGAACACATCGGTTTCGGAAGTCATCTCACCAAAGAGCATCAGGTCGGCACCAATTTCCTTTCCAAATTCAGCTACGGTTTCCGGATCAGCAAAGTCTTGTTGTTGCAAACGCTCGACTCGCATTTTATCACGAAACTCTTCCGATTCAACAATCTCAGCAGTACCCGAATTATAAATTGCCAATTCGATTTTTTTTATGTAGTTGCTGGCATCAATGTGTTCGGTGGTTTTATTTTTAATGATCCCTACAACAATCGCAGGCTTTCTCCCCTTTTGTTTAGCGTATTCAATGAAGTTGGAAGATTGCAAAAGATCGTTGATCATTTGATCGGCAACCATGCGCGAATCCGAATCATTCCAACGGCCACTTAGATCGTACGTTGCATCCGGTTGAACGCGGGTAACGCTCCGGGTCTGGCAAGAAACAAGGATAAAAAGGAAGAGGAAAAATCGAATCATATCATTTCAAATATGGTCATTTGCACCAATAATCCTGCCGAGGTTTGGTATTGCTTTTTAGACAGTCGTGCTTTTCAATTGACGAATGACTTCCGTTGGGTTCTCAGCACTAAAAACAAAATTACCAGCCACCAATACATTTGCCCCTGCATCCATTAATAGTTTGGCATTGTTTGCGCTGACACCGCCATCAATTTCAATCAAGGCGTTGCTTCCGGAAGACTGGATCAAAGCCCTTAGTTTCCGGACACGC
The DNA here is from genome assembly GCA_964398945.1 of uncultured Roseivirgaceae bacterium. GTDB lineage: Bacteria > Bacteroidota > Bacteroidia > Cytophagales > Cyclobacteriaceae > JBGTGG01. The sequence goes on from CAYNOT010000001.1 coordinate 184,300, forward strand.
TCATACGTATGTTCAATAAATTTCTGGGCACCGAAACCCGGGTTCACAGACATCAGGCATACCAGGTCAATATCCCGTATAATATCTTCCAATAAGGAAATGGAAGAATGTGGATTAATAGCAACCCCTGCTTTGCACCCCAATGATTTTATCTGTTGAACATTGCGGTGCAGATGCGGACATGCTTCAATGTGTACCGAAATAATACCCGCCCCCGCATCTTTAAATGCTTCAACATAATTTTCAGGATGGACAATCATTAAGTGAACATCCAACGGTTTAGTTGCATGTTTTTGAATAGCCTTTACTACCGGAATCCCCATGGAAATATTGGGAACGAACACGCCATCCATTATATCAACATGGATCCAATCGGCTGCACTGTTGTTGATCATTTTGATTTCGCGTTCGAGGTTGGCGAAATCAGAAGCGAGTACAGAAGGGGCAACAATAGGATCCATAAGTATTTGTGGGTGAAATAATCCGTGCAAACTTAAGAAAAGTGAACGATTACTCCTTTACCAATTTGAAATTGAAAGACCGGTTTTGATACGTTAACTGCAATACATACAACCCGGCAGCCAACGTGCTATAATCTGCCTCATAGGTTCTGTTGAGCCAATCAAAAGCAACTACACGTTCTTCTTTTAACTGCCCTGTGGAAGTGAACATGCGGAGCAAAACAGATGGAAATAATTCGGGATCCCTGGGACGGATGGTGACCGTCTCTGCAAATGGATTAGGAAAGGCAATAAAGTAATCGGCCTGGTTGATACTGCTTTTCTCCAGGTAGTTTATGATTGCTTTAAAATTTGGAATTCCATAACCCATTAAGTTGTCAGGATTGGCACCTTGGGAAGCAGAAGCGCGTACTGCATCGATAAGCTCTTTATTCGTAAGGTCCGGATATTTCTGCCACACGCCTGCTACCAAACTGGCCACTAGTGGCGCTGCTAACGAAGTGCCACTGGAAGTTGTCAGGTTGCCGCTGGAATTGATCACGGAAGTACTTGTGCCCATGGCCATCACATCCGGTTTAATCCTTCCATCTGCTGTGGGGCCTTTCGAACTTCCAGCTGAACGTGTGCCTAAATAATTTACATTGCCTATGGCCAATACATCCACCGCATCTGCGGGAGCGGTGATTATCCCCCACGCAGAAGCACCGTCATTTCCGGCACTGCTCACGATCACCATCCCCCTTTCAAAAGCAACCTGTGCCGCCTTTGTTATCACGGCTGTCGCTCCATCCATATCCGCCTGTGTATAACTTATGGATGGCGGGTCAAAGGTATTGTAGCCCAATGAGGAAGTAATGATATCGACACCTAAACTATCCGCTCGTTCTGCCGCAAACAACCAATTGTATTCTTCAATCTTGTGTTCGGTAGCAACATCTTCTGTAATGTATAATTGATAATTCGCGTTCAACGTGCCACCAACAAAAACACCTTCCTGAAAAGCTGCCATCGTGGAAAAAACACGGGTGCCGTGATCATGGTATTGAAAAACATTTGATTGGTTGCTAACAAAATCAAATGACAAAGATAAATTGACTTGATTGTCTGAGCGAAAATCTTCAAAAGCACTTGCTGTGTTTACTCCCAAAAAACCCGCATCGAAAACGGCCACCAAAATTCCTTCACCACGCTTATTGTCCCTGTGCATTTCATCCAACCCGATTAACGAGAGTTGTGCTGAGGTTGCTGACCCAAGGTCTTCTTCGTCTTGCAAATCCATTTTTGACGCATACCTTCCATTGGGGATCAGCTTAACACCGGGCGCGACCAATTCAACACGATCTACATAGGAAAGTGCTTCAATATTTGAGATCAACGATTGATCACCCTGAACCAATACTCCGTTCATCCAGCGGGTTTGATAGAAGACATTTATACCAGTAGCTTTGACCCCGGCCACATAAGCCGGATTCACCGGCAAATCAATAGCACCAATGGCAATGCCTTGCTTCGTTCTCCGTTGAATGGATTTTGTGGTTAAAAATTCTTGCGGGGAAGATGTTGAATAGGGTGTACCGGTTTTATCTGTAAAGAAAACCATATACCGGCCTTCTTGTCCCCAGCAAAAGGAGGTAATCAATACCAGTCCAACAATCAATTTGATTTTAGTTAGTGCCATACCCGATCAATCGTTGACTAAAATCTATACCGTTTTTTATTTTTTGTTTGCCAATGTCTTCAATAGGCAGTGTGTAATAATACAGTTGCAAAACTTTCTTTTCGATCAACCCCACATCTTTTGCATATACCTCACTCCGCTTGTCCTGAAACACAATGAAATCCTGATTGTCGCTTTGCCGTACGGTAATGGTTTTTGAAAATTCAGGTAGTCCTTCAATCGTGAAAGGTTTCTTTACATGCATGGCCTCGTACACATCCACGCCAAGGGTATTATAAGTATTGCCATCCCATACCTTATTCTCCCTTATCGGAAATGACAACTTCACAAAACTAGTATTCCCTTCCTGCACCACGGCCCGAATAGCCGAACGTCTGGCCGACCATGTATCTTCGTATTCCCATGGATGGCTTTCAGTGGCCCGTGTACTCCTATAGAAAACAAATTGAAGATCACCCTCCACGGTTTCGAATGCATCAACTGTTTCAATCTTTAATTGATACGAACTGATTTCCGGTGGGTTCAATTCCGAATAGCTGGTCTGGTCAATCCGATAGATTAAATAGCGGCCAATTTCAAGCGGAAAATAGGCAGACTCATTCTCCACAACGATTGGATTTTCATCACAACCGAGCAAAAAAAGCAATCCAAAAGCAAGAAATTTAATTGATTTCACCACCCATACTGTGTTTTCAAGTACATTCGCGTCCTACACAAAACGTAATCACTGCAAAGTTATTTTTTATTGGTGAATAATAGGACATGGCGTTAAAAAGGATTGTTAAAGTAGGGAATATCACGAATTTAAGTGAAGCCCGGTATTGCTCCGGGATGGGTGTTGATATGTTGGGTTTTAGGGTAATTGAAGGACAGGAAAACCATTTACCTGCCTCCACTTACCAGGAAATCAAAGGCTGGATAGCCGGGCCAAAAGTTGTTGCCGAAGTCTATGGATTGAATGATGCTTCATCGCTGGACAAGATAATTGAAGACTACCAACCCGATTTACTGGAAGTAAGTGCGAATGAACTTCCTTACCTACCAAAAGATTTGGGAGTCCCTATCATTTTTTCCGGTAGGGCCGGTGAACATTTAATTGATTTCAAAATCGAGTTCCTCATCGGCTCAAATGAAAATTCAGAATCCAACATTCCCATACTTTCGTTTTGTGAAAATGGGGCTCAACTAGAAACTATTTTACAAAACCCATCGATCAAAGGCATTGTATTGAAGGGATCGCCTGAAGAAAAGCCGGGGCAACAAGACTACGATCACCTTGCGGATATCCTGGAAGCATTGGAAGAAGATTGCTAATTGGTAAATTTCTGATTTCTAAATTTTGCGGGCTTTTGCGTGAAAAGAACTTCTACTTAAACCTGAACCGCAAATACTTAATCGTCTCACCTTTTTCAGCAAACATTTCTTCATATCTCGTTTTGATATCAAAACATTCCGGCCGCAAAGGGGAATCGTATACTTCATTGGTAAATTGAAAATCCTCCACATCGTTTCTTTTTTTCACTTCTTCAACTGAATATTCAAACAACCCTGTATTATCGGTCTTCAACCGTAGATATCCTCCATTGGCGAGCATGCGCTTATACATTTCCATAAACCGTGGACTCGTCAACCGCCTCTTAGTATCGCTTAACCGTGGACGCGGATCAGGAAAGGTGATCCAGATTTCATCGATCTCTCCTTCCGCAAAGAAATTTTCGATCATAAGTATATGCGTTCTTAAAAAAGCTGCATTTGTTAAGTTGGCTTCGAATGCCATCGTACTTCCTTTCCAGATACGGTCGCCTTTTATATCAACACCAATAAAATTACGGTCGGGAAAACGGGTTGCCAATCCTACCGTATACTCGCCCCTGCCACACGCCAGTTCCACTGTAATCGGTTTATCATTTTTAAAGAAACCGGATTTCCATTTTCCTTTGATCGCCTGATAAATGGGCTTGGTAGGCTCCACTACATTTTCACGCTCCGCAATAATCCTGAACCGTTCTAGTTTTCTCTTCACTTCTAAAATTATAAATTCCCGATATCGGCCACCACAAATGTACTGCCACCAATAAATATTAAGTCATCAACATCCGCTGCAGCTTTCGCTTTTGCGATTGCAGCATTCACATCCTTGATTACTTCTCCTTTTAACCCGATTGCCTGCGCCTTTTCATGCAAAATATTCGCATCCAATGCCCGCGGGATATTTGCCTCGCAAAAGTAATAGGTGGCTTCTTTTGGCCAAAGTTTTAGGATTGATTCAATGGCTTTGTCTTTTACCACCCCCATTACCACATACAACTTTTTATGCGGGGTTTTTGCAAGTTGCCCTACCACCATTTTTATCCCGTCTTCGTTGTGGCCGGTATCACAAATCATTAACGGCTTTTCAGCAAGTATTTGCCAGCGGCCCTTCAGATTGGTTTGTGCAATCACATTTTCCAATCCATGACGAATGTGGTGTGAATTAATGGTGAAACTATTGGCTGACAGGATTTCCAACGCCATCATCACCCCGGGGATATTCCTGGTTTGGTAGTTTCCCAACAAAGGGATTTTCACATCTTCAAATAACAATTCATTCCCACGAAAGAGGTTATAACTATTGTTTGACCGAATGGCTTTGAAATGGTCCCCAAAACGGAGCTTAGTATTCGTTTCCATCGCAACAGTTTCAAACACCTCTTCAATACCCGCTTGCCTTTCACTGACCACTACCGGAATATTCTTTTTAATAATCCCTGCCTTTTCCTTTGCTATCAATTCCAACGTATCCCCCAGGAATTCTGCATGGTCATATCCAATATTGGTAATCACCGACAGTTCAGGAGTGATCACGTTTGTGGAGTCCAACCGTCCGCCCATCCCAACTTCAATCACCGCTACATCAACTTTCTCCTTTGCGAAATATTGAAAAGCCATTGCCACGGTGATCTCAAAAAAAGATGGGTTTAGTTCTGTGATCAAGGGATTTATCGCGTTGACAAAATCCACAACAAATTGTTCACGTATTTCTTCCCCATCAATGCGGATGCGTTCGGTAAATGATTTTAAATGCGGGGAAGTATATAACCCTGTTTTATACCCGGCTGATTGCAATACCGAAGCCAGCATGTGACTGGTGGATCCCTTACCATTTGTGCCCGCCACGTGGATGCTTTTAAAACTATTTTGGGGATTGCCTAACGCTTCACAAAGCTTAATGGTATTGGTCAGGTCTTTTCGGTACGCTGCACCACCCAGGCGCTGGAACATAGGCAAATTGCCATACAGATAGGCTACTGTTTCAGGGAATGAATGGAACATTGACAAGTAAAATGCAAAACTAGCAACTTAGCAGGAAGTTGTTAATGGGTTATTTGTGGATTATAAATAATTATTAATTGGAAGGAGGTAGTTTTGTAATATTACTTAGAAACTACCCTAAATGTAATCTTACCAGATGACGGTTGTGGATTTGATCCTTTCGGTATAAATACTAATTTTTGAATTGTCTCCTTTAACCTTCTTTCGGCTTCCAGGCTCAAGCCACGCTTATCCGCAATCACAGATACGACCATTCCTTCTTCATCTACTTTAACAGTAAATGTATACTCTCCATATGCATCATTTGGCAAAGACGGGGTATCAACTTTTGGAAAATCAAATCCATTAAAACCAGACATGGAAACTCCACCACTTCCACCACCTGGTTTCCCGTAAAGTGCTTTTGCATCAACACTACCCTGCGGACTTCCTTTATCACCTGTTTTATTTGCGTCATCCCCCTGACTTCCGGCTGCTCCTTCTTTTCCACCGGATGTTTCACTGGTATTCGTATTCGGCTTATAAACTGCCAATGGCTTAGGGTCAGGTTTTTTCTCTACGGGTTTAACTTCTTCCTTTTTAGGCTCTTCTTTTTTCTCTACCGGCTTTTCGACCGGTTTCTCAACAGGTTTTTTAAGCTCTTCCTTTTTCTCCTTTACAACCACCGGGCTTTCCATTTTATTGGGTATTTCTTCAACGGCAGTTTCTTTTGGTGTTGCTTGCTCAGTTGTAGTTTCAGGAACAGATTCTTGCGGCACTACTTCCTCAGGAGTGGATTCTTGGGCTTCATTGTTTTTGGATTTATCCCCTACCGGAACTTCCGGTTGGATGTCACCACTTCCCTGGCTGTCCATCCCAAAATTCAGTTCGATTCCATACTCCGGTAGTGGAGGATCAGGGGCTTTCCAGGCAATCACAAAAAGAAGGATAAACAAAAGAAGGCCATTCACACCAATGGTGGTGAAAAGGGCAATCCGTTTGTTCTTCTTTTCGTTTTCTTCGTGCATGTTATTTTGGCTTTGTCGCCACTACTACTTTTGCTTCCAGTTTTGTGGCAATCCCTGCTACATACACCAGGTGCTCGGAAGGTGTGTCTTTATCGATGTGCAACACCACCGCTCCACCCGGAGTTGCTAATTGTAACTTCAATTCACCTTCCAAGGTTCCCTTTGTTACTTTTTTATCGCCTACATAATATTGCAGATCCCTGGTCACTGTCACCGATATTTTTTGTGTTTCAATGGAACTGGCTGCACTGGTGGGCAAATTCACAGGCAAACCGGATGGCGTAACAAAAGATGACGTGAGCATAAAAAAGACCAACAACAGGAATATTAAATCCGTCATGGAGGCCATGCTAAAGGAGGGGTCAATTTTATTTTTGGATGAAAAATTCATTTTACTTCGGCTCTTGCAACAGGTCTATAAAATCAATAGAGGTGTATTCCATTTTATGCACTACTTTTTGTACACGGCTTACCAAATAATTGTACGCCAAGTAGGCAATAATCCCTACAATCAATCCGCCCACAGTTGTTATCATCGCTGCATAGATACCGGAAGAAAGCAGCTTCGGGCTAACCGATCCCTCCTCTTGCGCGATTCCTATAAAGGCTTCCACCATACCAATCACTGTTCCAAGGAAGCCCATCATCGGTGCCGCACCGGCTATTGTGGCCAATGTCGACAGGTTTTTCTCAAGCTTAAAAACCTCCAGCTTTCCAATATTCTCAATGGAAGCTTCTATCGTCTTTAAGGGGCTTCCAATTCTTGAAATCCCCTTCTCGATCATTCGCGCAATGGGGGTATCATTTTGTGAACACAAAAGCTTTGCACCATTCACATCACCACGCAATACAAGTCCTTTTACGGAACTCATAAATTGATCGGGGTTTTCATTTGCTTTGTTAATGGTGAGCAACCGCTCGATAAACAGGTAAATGGCAATAATCCAAAGGACCGCCAGTGGAACCATCATCCATCCACCTTTTAATGTAAGTTCCCAAACTGAAATGGCTTCTTGTGCAACCTCTACAGCTTCCGCTGCACTTTGCTCAATTTGTGCTAGTATCATCAATAGTTTAAAAAATTAAATCCTAAAAAAATCAATACTTAATTACCCAAACACCATCGCCATACTCTCCTTTCAGGTTGTCGGCTTTGGATTGGGCATCCGCAAAAGTATCCCCATCTTCAATTGCCAACCTGAAAAACTGAACATTTCTAAAGGGGGGAATGATCCGAACGTGGGCCCCGTTTTTACTTAGTTTTTGTGCGTTGTCCATCAACAAATCATCATCAATGGCACTGGCAATAACTACATAGTAACGTCCGGTCCGCTCAGATAGTGTTTCCACGACTCCTTCTTTTAGTGCCATCGCATTCGCGAGGGAATCCGCTATTCTTCTTTCTTCAGCGAGTTGCTGTTCGCGCAATTGGGCGGCATTTCTTTCCTCTTCACGTTTCTTTTCATCTGCTTCTCTTTGGGCAAGTGCTATCTGCGCTTTCTCACGATCTTGTTCAGGCATAACAAACAACCAATAGCCTCCTGCAGCAAGCACCAGCACGATTAGTATACCAATTACTATTGCGCCAACGGGGGATGATTTTTTTTCTTCCCGAAAGGAGTATGAGTACGGTTCACGAACATGTTCCTGTTCATCTTCCTGGTCAGCATCAAACCGGAGGGGTTCCTGTTCCGTTATGCGTTCTTCAATTATTTCTTCTGTTGTTATGGTTTCCTCAACTACTTCTTCAACAGGTTCTTCCTTTGATTCTTCGCGGTGGATGGGTTCATATTCTATTTCAGGCAATCCAAAGGTATCGTCAGCATCATTGACATTCTGAATGTTTTCTTCTGACTCATCTTCATTTGCTTTTTTCTTCCTGGCCATAGTCGGGTTAATTAAATATGGGTAAACTATACAAAATTAAGCGAATTTTCGAGGCATCCAAACTTGTTTCCATCCTCCATCAAAAGCTCCATGTCAACCCACCCATAAATTGAAAACCACGTACCGGATAATTTAAATATAAAGGGTACTTACTTCCTGTAATATTATTGAACTGCAAGAATACGGAGAACCGGTCCGAAAAAATGTATTCGACACGTGCGTTCAAGTCAAATGCATTCTTCAAATCGATGGTCTCAGTAGTTACCGGATCAAGGGCTTTCATCCCTCCTTGCGCGATAATATCTGCCGAAAGGATTATTTTTTCAACCAGGTTGTACGAAGAGTTGAGTGTCAACTTATAGGTTGGACGATGCCACGCATGGGCAATACTTTCCGTGTTGTAGGTATAATAATCTGCACGGAATATAAACTTCGCCTTCCCTGTTTCTGCAAAGTTGATCGATCCAAAAAGATTGGTTCGCTTAGTGGTTCCCAGGTCATATTCAGTTGTAAACCGGGCTTGATCGTTTTCATCATTGATAAAATAATATGGATTCTTCAACGCAGCATACGCAACTCCCCCACTTACAGAAATCTTTGTTCCCACCCTTGCGTTTACACCCGCCTCAAAATCAAACACCCGGTTGGTATGATAAATTGGAATGTTGGGGCCTAGCCAAATGTTCTCTTTCGTTAGTGTTCCCAATGAAACCTTATCCACTCCACCTGTTAAGGATCCAACAAAATCCACGAACGGAGTGAAGGCGTAGGTGGCGCGCACATCCGGATACAAATGAAAGTTCTTGTTGTCGATGGTGTCGTTCTCATACGAGGCAACCAACCCAGCCCTGATTTTTAAGTTGTCCATTGGTGTAAACCAAAACACCGGATTGATGTTCAATAAATTCCGTGGAGTTGCCTCCACCAGCGCATCCTTCCGGCTAATAATGTTGAAGTTCGCATCAATCAACACACCTTTATCTTCAGAAATTTTATACGAAGATTTGAAGGCCAGGTCCACATCTGTTTCCCGGGCATCATACTTATCAAAAAGATAATTGAACTCAGCACCCAACGAATATTTAAAATCCGAATTCTTGGTATTGCTTACTACTGTTCCCAATGAAAAATACCCAATGCCCTGCTTTATAGTGTCCCGGTCAACTTCCATTCCTTCCGGATATCCATAAAAATGGGAAGTCCTGTTCTCAAAACCTACATGGCCACTAATGGCGATCAACTTGCTGAAGGTTTTACCATATAACGAAATCCCCGATTCGCTACTGGCCGAATTCTTATCATCGACAGGTCCCTTGCCCGATCCTCTGAAAAATGCATGTGCCCCTACCATCTTGTCCTTATCCCGGCCGGAATTCATAAAAACTTCACCATACGGTGAATTATAGTTTCCATATCCAAGCGTAAGATAGTTTCGCACAATAGCAGGTGCGGGCTCTTGTTTTAACTTCAATGGTCGAATCGTAGCATCGATTAAAGGCGTTGTAAATGTAAGGGGTTTGAAATCGTAACTAATCGGTGGGCGAATAGGCTCATAAGGACGTGGTGGTATTTTACCAAAGTTCCGATTGACTTTTGGCAAATTGATTTCACGCTCTTTGATAATCTCTATTTCAACTGATTTAATCTCGCCATCCGTCCAGTCAGGCGTTTGGGCAAAACTTATGTTTATAAAACCAATTGCCAGCAATCCGGTCAACAAACTTATTCTTAAAAAATATAGCTTCTTCATCGTAAAAAATATCAACGATTGTTGTCTAAAGTGTCCCCTTTTATTTCCGCTTCCTTTTTCAAATTTGCCTTTTCGATTTCCGCTAGCTTAACCTTTGCTTGATCCTTAATCGATTGAAGTGGGAAATGCGGTAATAGTGATTCCAATGTTGCCTTAGCCTGAAAGACATCCCCCTGCGCAAGAAAACTATCTGCAAGCAATAAAAAGCCTTTCCCAACCCAAATTTCATAGGATGAAAAATCACTACTTAAACTAATTACTGTTTCATAACATTGGCTGTACTCTTTCGACAGATAAAAAATCTCCGCCAGTAAATACTTGGCCTCTGCCCCGTATTCATCGCGCGCAGCATTTAATGTATTTAGAAACTCATCTTTGGCGGTTTCGTAATCACCCTTTGCCATAGCCGCTTTTCCCAAATAAAGGGAAGCTTTGTTTTGTGCCCCGGCATTTACATTTCCTTTTTCCAAAATCACATTGGCATAGGTGGTCACCGAATCGTAGGTACCCAACATATAATAGGAGTCCATTAATCCGGACCAGGCATTGAACAATTCCTTTTTGCTATCCGCAAGTTTCTCCAAACGATAAAAACTGCTTACTGCATTTGCAAAATTACCTTGTGCATACTCTATTTCTGCAATGCGTGCCACAGCTTTTGGGATTTGTGTAAAACTCATATTGGCACTTAAGGCTTTGTAAACAGGCAATGCTTGTGTAAAATCCTTCAGGCGATAATACGATTCCGCAATGAAATAATCACATTCCACTATCCGTCCGCTATTGGGATAACCCACTTTGAAATTATTGAAACTTCCAATCGCTTTTTGATACTGCTGACTATAGAACAGGTTCTTGGCGGTTTCAAACTCCACTCCTTCCAACCCCTTGTTCTCAGGATTGGTAGCTTTGAATGCTGCTAAATGTTTATTGAATTCATCCGAACGGTCCACCAAAGCCAGTGCCTCTTGCAGCGGGAGCAAAGCATCTTGCGCAACCGGATGCGTTGGGTATTGTTTTAACACCGCTTCATAATCACGAACAGTTTCGTTATAGTTTTTCAAATTGTAATTCGATGCCGCCCTGCGCATATAGGCATACGGAATAAACCGGGAACTTGGTACTTCCCTGATTAGCTGACTCAATCCCTGTACGGCCATTTCATAATTTCCTTGCTCAATATCAAACTGGGCACGCTGATAAATTGCTTCGCCTTTATATGGTGATCTTGGATAGTTGTTGATAAGGGCATTAAATTGGTTTTTGGATTCCGTGTACTTCCGGAGAATGCCACTAATTACACCACTCTGAAATAAAATGTAATCATTGTCTGGGGAGCCAATGTTCCGCGCCTGGTCATAATACTTCAATGCCTCTTCATAATTCTTACTAACATAGTAGCAATCGGCAAGTCGGATAAGTGCATCTGTATAATTGGAGTTGGAGCGGTTTGTTTTGTTGGTGAAATCCTTAAAGTTGAACAATGCCCGATCAAATTGTTCCAGATTGTAATAAGCATATCCAAGACCGTACCGCGCTTGAATCAGTATATCCGGTTCCACATTCGTTCCCAATTCAATTACGTTGGAATAATGCATGGCTGCTTCGCTGTACTTTTTTCCCAGTGAATACGCTTCACCAATCCAAAAATTGGAGAGCCCGGTATATTTTGGATCGCCCGGTTTTTCAAGTGACTTTTCAAAAGCAGCAACAGCTTCAGCGTACTCTTCTTTATTAAAGAGCTCGGCCCCTTTTAAATACGTTGCTTTCTGATAAGCCCTGTCCATGGTAACATTCCTGCTCGGCAGGGCTTCGATGTATTCAATCGCCTTATTGTAGTTATTGCCATTGATATACGCTTGTGCCAATAGTTCCTTTATCTGCACCTGATACTGTGAATTCGGATAGTTTTTTAGATACATTTCAAAAGCGGATATGGCCAAATCCGGTTTGCCCATATCATACGCTACCTTGGCAAACTGAAAAGCGCTCTCCTCTCTCAACTTGGCATCAGATGGGGATTTACCCGCATACTCAAATGCATTTAGCGCGTACGGCTTATCCCCCTTCTTTAAATACATAATCCCCAAATAATAAGAGGCATAATATCCAACCGTATCTTTTGTAGCAGCCGACTTACTCAAATATTCGATTGCTTTGTCGGTTTGACCAAGTTCGTAATGCACATACCCTGCGCGGTAAAGAAGCGCAGCATCTGCACGGTCTTTGTTTTCATCCAAGAATACCTGATAAGCATCTTTTGCTTTTGCATAGTCTTTCTTAAAGAAATAGGCATCCGCGATCAGCATCGATATCTCTTGTTTATTATTGACACCGGGTTTCTTGACCGCCTGATCCCCATAAGCAATCAATTCATCAAACTTGCTTTGGCGGTAATAGATATTGGCAATGAGGTAGGGAACAATATTCCCATACGATTCAGAACGTTCCGCTTGTTTTAAGTCTTCCAACGCTTCATCGTATTTCCCTTCACCATAGGCAATAAAACCTGAGTAATAATTGGCAGCGGGTGCATACGGGCTTTTTTGTTTCTTTACAAAATTAAATTGCTCACGCGCTTCCTCCAGCTTTCTTAAATTGAATAAACTATATCCCCATTTAAAATGCCCCTGGTTTTGGTTGTCAGTAGTGAGGGCGGGAAAATCCACTTTCTTGAAATATTGAATGGCTTTGGTATAACTCTTCTCATTATAAAAGAAAGAAGCTAAATCATAATAGGCGGTTGCGGCCCTGGGGCTGGCGGGGTTGTTATCAATAAAATCGTCTATTAGTTTTTCACCATCCGGATGTTGGAGGTTCAGGGCACAAAATGCAACATAATACTCCGCTTCCACCCTGCGTGCATCATCTTTGGGGGCTTCTTCTAAAAACCGGGAAAACATTTCCCGGGCAGCCACATAGTTGGAGTGGTCCACCAATTCATTGCCTTTCGCAAAAAGTGTTTCGGTCTTTGTTCGTGTTAATTGATTTTGAGCTTGTGCTCCAAGCGATAGGATAAGGAATATAAAAATCAGCGCCTTGTTTGGGGTCATCGGCTGTCTGGGGTTTTAATGTAAACTACTAAGCGTAAAAAATATTGCAAAAAAGAATCCAAAAAATTCAAGTCGAAAAAATAGCCCCGGCCTTTATTGCAGACCAAAGTTATAAAAAAGTAAACGGAATATTCTAGTGTTAATGTATCAACTTGAAAACAAGCTCGCGAAGAATTGCACCATCATTGGCAGAACCTGTGTTCACACCTTTCAATTTTAAATCTGTATGTACGATAGACTGAATACCCTCTTCCAGCTTTTGTGTGTTGAAAAGCCTCAAAGCTTGACTGTAATCACGTGCCATATACGGGCTCATTTTCAGGCTACTAGCAATTCCTTTATCACTCTTGTCGGTAAGTTGGGATGCTGCCAAAAGTTTGCTGAAAAATGAATACAAAAAAGCTACTGCAGGTATGACCGGGTTCTTCTTTGGATTGCTTTCGTAGTAATTGACAATTTTATTGGCTGTTAAGAAATCTCGTTTAATAATACTTTTTTGGAGTTCAAATACATTGTACTCCTTACTTATCCCAACATGGCTCATCACCCGGTCAACCGAAATCGGCTCTCCTTTCGGATTGCTGATGATCAACTTATCAAATTCATTGGTTAACCGATGCAGGTCATTGCCCACAAATTCACACAATGCTAAAACCGCTTTATCGTCAATCGCTACTTCCGCTTCTTTGGCATACGCTGTTACAAAATCCGGAAGCTGATTATCATAAAACTTCTTGGCGGTAATCGTAGTAGCCAGCTTTTCTATTTTCTTTCCGAGTTCCCTTCTCTTGTCGAGGGTTTTGTGTTTGTGTGCAAAAACCAACACCGTAGAAGGAACGGGGCTTTCCAGGTACGACAACAACAATTTTGCCCCGGCTTCTTTGTTGAGATCAGGAATATCCTGTGCTTCTTTAATGATCACCACCTGGCGCTCCGCCATCATCGGAAACCTTCGGGCATTGGTAAGGATGGTGGCCATGGGTGTATCTTTTCCGTACAACACCACTTGGTTGAACCCTTTCTCTGCATCGGCCAGCACATGCTCTTCAATATAGTTGGAAACCAAGTCAATGAAATAGGGCTCCTCCCCTTGCAAAAAGTAAACGGGTTTTACTTTGCCCGCTTTTATTTCCTTTATTATCGAACTTGCATCTGCAGCCATACCTTATTTTATTTTCTTGGATTTACCCAGGTGCAATGCGGTAATAAACCCCACCAATGCGCCTGCTAAATGTGACTCCCACGAAACGCGTGGATCGTTTGGAAGGATACCAAAGAAAACACCTCCATAAAGTGCCAAGATACAAATGGAAATTATCAGCGACCGAAAATCGCGTTTAAAAAATCCAAAGAAAATTAAAAAGGTTGCCAACGAATACACAATTCCACTCGCGCCAATGTGATTGGATTCCGGGCGGGCAAAACACCACACTAAAGTGTTGGTCCAGAAATATGCCCTAAAGAAAATAACGGATCCGATTTTATCGTAAAAGAAAACAATTACCGATCCCAGGAAAAGCAACGGGATGGTATTGGAAATTAGATGGGAAAGGCTTCCGTGAATTAATGGTGAAGTAAAGATACCGATCGTGCCAACTAAAGTCCTGGGCACGATGCCAAAAGGACTAATGTGCCAGCCGTAAACATATTCCAATGTAAACACCAGCCACATGAGGAAAACGATACGAAACGGTGTAGCTGAACTACTGATCCAGCCTCTATTCGCCATTCAAAAGTATAATCTTGATCATGGTGCTAAATACGTAAATTATTAGCACATGGTAGCGTGAAGTAATTAATTCGGATTGGTCAACATCGGAAGTTCCATCCATTTAGCTTCCTCTTCCCCTATGGAACTTGTCAGCCCAAACAAACCACCGGACGACTTCGCCACTTTGGTCGCTATCTTTAATAGCATCCCATAAAATTCAGTTGCAAATTCGCTGCTTACTTTGCTCCACACTGCATTGATTTTCGAAAGTTCATCCACCAATAATGGAGTGCGTTGCGTAGTCTCGTAAGGATAGGATTGAATGTATATTTTAAGTTTATCTTCAAAGTCTTCCGACAATTCTTTAAAGTAATTCTTTAAGATAGATTTTGATTTGCTTTCCTTTTCTGCGATGGCAATTGCTTGCTTCACTTCTTTATTGTCGATTGTTCCATCAGCACCCGCGATCAGGATGCTTACGAGTATTGGAGCCTTTTGCATTAATTCCACTTCCTGCTCATTCAATTGGTTGAACTCGGGGATTACGTATGCGGATTGATAACTAAACATATCTTAAATATTAAAGCCTACTATTAATTTTCCAACGCAACAAAGTTGATAAGGTTTCCGCAATGCTACTTAGCAATCCCGCCACCTCTATCACAGTTGTAACTTTTTGGTCAGATTTTAATAAAAAGCTTTATTTTTAGCTAAAATGTATATGAACTGATGTACGAAAAAGACCCCGTCAAAATATTTGTCGTTGAAGACGACCCGGCCTATTCCAAGTTTTTAAAGTATGTGCTGGAATTAAATCCCGATTACGAAGTTTCTTATTACACCACCGGCAAAGAGTGTGTAGACAACCTTCATAAGAACCCCTCCCTAATTACCCTTGATTACTCATTGCCTGACATGCCGGGTGAGCAGGTGCTGGAACAAATACGTGCCCATGACCCCAATATCAACGTAATCATTGTTTCCGCCCAGGAAAAGATAGGAACCGCTGTTGAGTTATTAAAAGCAGGTGCCTACGATTACATCAGCAAGGATCATGAAACGAAAGAAGGCCTTCTAAATTCGATCAAGAACGCCCGTAACAAATCTTCCATGATCAAAGAAATCGATCATTTGAAAAAGGAGATTTCCGAAAAGTATGAATTTGAAAAGAGCATTATTGGAACCAGTGCCGCTATCAAGCAAGTTTTTGCGCTTCTTGAAAAAGCCGTAAAAACCAATATTTCAGTTTCTATTTCAGGTGAAACAGGTACCGGTAAAGAACTGGTTGCCAAAGCAATACATTATAACTCCAAACGAAAGAACAAACCTTTTGTCGCGGTGAATATTGCGGCCGTCCCCGAGACGTTGATTGAAAGCGAGTTGTTTGGACACGAGAAGGGGGCCTTTACGGGCGCCATTACGCGCAGGGTTGGAAAGTTTGAAGAAGCCGAAGGCGGGACCATCTTCCTGGATGAAATCGGGGAAATGAATATCAACATGCAGGCGAAATTGCTGCGTGTATTACAAGAGCGTGAAATCACCAGGATTGGAGGAAACCAGGTTGTGAAAGTAGATGTACGCATTGTGTCCGCAACCCATAAAGATCTCGCTGAAGAAGTAAAAAAAGGAAACTTCAGGGAGGATTTATATTATCGATTGTTAGGCCTGCCGATCCACCTCCCTGCCCTTCGCGACCGTGGCAACGATGTCATACTGATTGCAAAATACTACCTCGATCAATTTTCGAATGAAAATGGAATGGCCAGGTTTAAACTTGCCCAGGATGCCCAGGAAAAACTTTTGGAATATCCCTTCCACGGAAATATCCGGGAATTAAAATCCATTATTGAATTGGCCGCGGTAATGGCTGAGGGGCCGGAAATAAACGCCCGCGATATCAGCTTCAACAGTACCACACGGATTGAATCCTTTCTTCACATCGAAATGAGCATGCAGGATTACATGTACCGGATCATTCGCCACTTTTTGAATAGGTATGAAAACAATGTATTGGAAGTTTCCCGCGTACTCGGAATCGGCAAATCTTCACTCTATCGGTATTTAAAGGAGATGGATGCGCTGGGGATTTAAGGGGTACACATGAGGGATTTAGAACACTATACCAAGAAGGGGCACTTCTACGAAGCGGTGGTGGAAGATGGTTCGGATATCATTTTTATTGTTGATTACTCCGGAAAAATCTATTACCACAATGCATCGGTTCGCGAAACGCTAGGCTATCGATCCAATAGCCTGATCAATAAAAATTTCTTTGATTATATCCTTCCTGAAACCTTAAAAGCCCTGCGTGCCAGTTTTGCCAAAAGCCAAAAACGAGCGTACACCGAAAAGGTGGAATTTCAATTTCTGTGCAAAGATGGATCATACCGCTTTCTTGAATTCAATGCAATCAACTTAAAGTTTAAGGATAACATCAATGGGTTTATCCTCGACTGTCGTGATATCACACAACGAAAACGTGATGCAGAAGAACTCCTTCGGTTGCAAAAGGCCAAAGAACAATTCCTCGCCAACATCAGCCACGAAATCAGGACACCGATCAACGGGATAGCCGGAATGGCCAGCTTGCTCCGCCAAAAACCCAGTCCTGAAGAACTGGAAATTTACCTGAATGCTATCCGCCATTCAGCAGAAAACCTGAAAGTCATTATCAACGACATCCTTGATCTTGCTTCCATTGAATCGGGCAAACTTCGATTCGAAAAAATTGCTTTCAATATCAAGGATTTGCTCCCTTCCCTACTCAGCACGTTCGCCTACCAGGCGCAGGAAAAGAAAATAAACCTACAGCATATTATTGATGGGAAACTCAATAAAATTTTGATTGGTGATCCTGTCCGCCTGAATCAAATACTAATTAACCTGGTCAGCAATGCGGTAAAATTCACGCAACATGGTGCCATCAATGTGAACTGTGACATTGTAAATGAAAAGGCCGGCCAATGTTGGGTCCGGATAGAAGTCAGTGATACTGGTGCTGGAATCCCACCGGAAAAATTAATGACCATTTTTGAAAGCTTTAGCCAGGCAGATGAAAGCGTGACGAGAAAATATGGTGGAACAGGTCTTGGCTTGACAATCGTAAAACAATTGGTTGAACTTCAGAATGGTATCATTGAAGTGAAGAGTGAAGAGCATGTTGGTTCAACCTTCACCGTGATCATTCCTTACCTTATTGGCAAGCCAAAGGAGATTGCCAAAATGGAAGCCAAGACGAAAAAAGATATCAAGAATATAAAAGTTGGAAACTTAAGCGTGTTGCTGGTAGAAGACAACGACATTAACAGGCTTTACGCCAAAAGTATCCTCAAACTCTGGAAGTGCCATACCGAAACCGCGGAAAACGGTCTGGTCGCTATTGAAAAAGTGAAAGGCACATTGTTCGATGTAATCCTTATGGATATTCAAATGCCGGTAATGGATGGTTATGAGGCTACGCATGCAATCCGTCACATGGAGCCACCCTATTGTGATATCCCTATTGTTGCACTTACAGCAAACGCCACAAAAGCGGATGTTGAGAAATGCCTGTCCATCGGAATGAGCGATTATCTTCCGAAACCCTTTACCCCCGAAGATTTGTACAGCAAACTTTTCGATGACCTGAAGATACGGCCAACCAAACGCGGGAGCAAAGAGGAAGAAGTTGTAAAGAAAATAAGTTACGATCTTAACTACTTGCGCGAAGTGTCCGGAAACAACAAAGAGTTCATCCAGGAAATGGTACAGACATTTGTTACCACCATTCCAAAAGTTTTGGACGAAATGCAGGAGTCAATGAAAGCAAAGGATTGGGATAAGGTTTCCGGCCTTGCCCATCAAATAAAACCTTCCCTTACGTTAATGGGATTGTCGGAATTGAAAAACAATGTTGTTTTAATCGAGCAACAATGCAAAGCCAAAACCAAGCTTAGTGAAATCCCCGATATGGTATTTGACTTTTCCTACCATTGTGAAAATGCCATTGCCGAGTTAAAAAAAGAACTTGTCTAGTTTCGATTCATAATCGCAATCTTCTTGTACACCAGTGCCTTTTCAGATGATCCGATCGCTACAAAGTAGATGCCGTTTGCCAGGGATGTAACATCCACCTCCTGGTCAATGTCCCGGTCTCGATTTATTGAACCGCGGAGGACGGTAACCCCACGTTGATCAATAATGCTGTAAGAATAATCCCGTGAAAGTCCACCTTCAAAGCCAAAGTAGAACTTATTCTTTGCAGGGTTCGGGTACACCATAATGTTGTTTAGTTCAGCGAGCACAGAACCATCATCAACCCCAACTGGTTTGGCACCGGTTTTTGGTGGCCCTTTGATCACCTTCGATTGCAATATTTGCCTGGTTACATTGTCCTGAACAAAGGCAACAAGTTTCACATAGTCAGGATTACTGATTGGGAAATCAATAATCCGATCGACATCAATTGCATCATAAATATCACCCAACGCCCACGTGCGCGAAACCGTTAATCCTTCTGTGTTCAGAAGAAGTTTTCGTACTACGTTTTTGTATTCAGTACCAACACCTCCAATTTGAACGATGGAGTCTACTAGTGCTATTTGAAAAGTGACCGGATTGGTAAAGGTTGTATTTATAGAATCGATATACTGAACTTCCATGTGAACCCGAATGGTATTGTTGTTCGTAGCAATGGTATCCAACACGATAATATCAAATGAAGGCGATTCCAATGCTCTTCTATCCAACTCCTCATCCGTAATAGTTAGATAATTACCTGTGAAAGTTTTTCCATAGAAGTCTCCCAAAATACCATCCATTATGGCAGCCGGTGGATGTACTATTCCATAACTTAAACCTCTACCGGATGGATCTGTTGGGTTATAATAATTTAAAGAGTCAAATCCAGGTTGCGCAACGTGGTATTCAATCTTAAAGAAATCGGATGAGTCCTTAGCCAGGAATTGATTATCGTATAAACCATTCAAATAATCATTGGCTACATCACTGGCCGGCTGGCTGGCATTGACAAATGATTCCACCAACACATTGCGTTGTTTATTACCGATGTAGATATTGTCAAAGGCAAAGCCATTCAAAACCCTTCCCGGAAGGTTATCTGCATTACTACCAAAAGCGATCCTGAACAATACCTGGTTCCGGTCCGCGATGGGTATATCGTCCAGTTTGTACCGTGCAGTTTTCCACCCGTTTAAAGTATCGGTCCAGGCAAAGGTTCTTTGTCCTCCGGGAGAAGATGAAAGGAATTTTCCATTGTACCAGTTGATCCCCGCTCCTTCTGCATCGCCAATATCGATCCAGTTGTTTCCATCGCGGGAATACTGCAAAACAGCTCCATCATCCCTGTTCGGTGTATCGGTCCAATAGTCAATGGAGATCATCGGCCGATCAACACTGGTTAAATCAACGCAAGGCCCCAATACGGATGAGTTTTCATTCTTAAAGTATGTCGAATAATCATCAACTGCTGTTGGGTTTATCCCCGTCCACCAAACATTCTCCGGTGAATTTATTTTATTTCCATCAGGGGGACCAAAGACCCAACTGGATGGGATTGAATTATCTTCAAACCAGCTACCCTTACCCGTTGAAAAATCCTCGCTATAGGATTGGGCATTCGTCACATCAATCTGATCCAGCGTATACACCCGCTGCGAAAATGAGGAAGTACACCCTTCTGATGTGCTAATTGTTAATTGAACTTGTCTTTCGCCAAAATCTACAAACTGGTGATGTGGGTTTTCATAGGTTCCTGTTGTACGTCCACTATTTGCCACGGGGATTGAACCCGTTCCCGCGGAAAGGATATCCCCATCGCCAAAATCCCATGCATACGAATTAATAGTCCCGGAAGTAACTGAGGCTTGCTGCATAAATTCAGTGGGTTGGTCCCCGCAAATCTTATCCCATGTAAAATCAACAATCGGAGCAGAGCCGATAACAATTGTTTGGGTTGCATCACTAAAACACCCTGCATCTGTAACCACACGATGCGTAACCAAATAGGTACCCGGTCCAGCGTTAGCGTAACTATAGGTAGTATCCCTTTGTGAGACTACAGGAGATCCGTCTCCAAAATTCCACGACCAGGCAGTAATATCGCTATTAAAATAATTGTCGGGAATAGATGATGTATCTGTAAATGCTACCGGTGAATCTTCACAATTATCGTTGGCATCTATTCCTGCAACAGGCGCCCCATTCACTCTTAAGGCTTTGATTAAAGTAGATGTCGCCAGGCTTGAATTGGTATAGGTATATTCAATAAAATAAGTTCCTGATGCTAAACCATCCGTATTTACGTAATATTCAAGACCATCGAATCCAATGATACCCGGGTTGGTAGGACAGGCAAAAAATGTAGGGGTTTGCCCGGTAGAATGTGGGGGTTCACCTTTTAACCGGGCAAAACCAATTTCTGCACAAATCCCTTCGGAAGGATCAACGTAGTTTACTCCGTTGAAAATACTGAAGGTAATAGAAGTCAATTCATTTATATTAACAATTTTACTGTCCGAATTTGTGCAACCTTTTACATCTGTGTATGTGTATGTAACTAGGTTAGGACCAATATTAGCCGTCCCCGGATCAAATATATTGGTACCGGCTATTACTCCCGGTCCGGTAAAGACCCCACTTCCTCCAGAAGGAAATCCCACCATGGTGACCGGAGGATCATTCTCTGCATAACTAGGGGCCAGGTTTGCAAGTCCCACTGCTGGTAATTTATTGATCGTAATTATAACCTGATCGGAAACCGTTGCACAGGGCCCACCACCATCCGGATCATCGGTTGTAAGGGTAAGGGTAATAAAGCCCGCAGCAATATCTGCGGCAGTTAATATATAGGTTGTTATCGGATTGCCAATGCTGCCAAATTGTGCTGCCCCGCTTCCACCACTCCATGTTACTGTAGTAGTCGATCCACTAAAAGATCCATTTAGGTTCACGACCTGATCTTCACAAACTTCAAAATCATTTCCGGCAAATACCTTTGGTGATTCATTGATGGTGATATCCACATCATCATATACTTCAACGCATGGCCCGGCTCCATCCGGATCATTGGTGGTTAACCGGAAAGAAACAACGGTAGAAACATCACTCGGATCGGGTAGGTAATTTGCATTTACTACTGTTCCCGTAACACTGCTGACCGATAATACTCCGTTTCCACTTAAAATAGACCATGCCCCCGAAGTTGCACTTCCGCCAAGTGTTCCTGATAAATTAATTGAAGTTGGTTCACAAACAGCGTAATCACTTGGAGCAGTTACAATTGCTTGTCTGTTGATTGTTATTTTCAATTCATCGGATGCGGCAACGCATGGGCCACCTAAATCTGGATCATCGGTGGTAAGGAGTAATGTTATCACACTTGAAATATCAGCTGGGTCCACAGTATATGTAGCAGTCACTACATTACCTACCGTTGTGCTCGAAGATATTGACCCCGCCCCGGAAATAATTGTCCAGATTCCGGCCGTTGCACTACCGCCCATTATTCCACTAATCGGAATTGTCGTTGGCTCACAAACACTGAAATCCAATCCTGCATCCACAGTGGCTACTGGATTGACTGTTACCGTGATATTTATTGGCAATCCATCGCAACCGTTGGAGTTTGGTGTAACTGTATAAATTACCGTGCCCACATTTGCATCAGAGGTACTTAGTACTTGATTAATGTTGGAACCATTTCCATCGGCTGCTCCTATTACATTTGGTGTAGCTGAAACCATCCATGAGAAAGTTGTTCCTCCAACATTTAATGGTCCGGCAGTTAAGCTTACGCTAGCATTCTCACCGGAACAAATTGTGAAATCCGTTTGACTTGCGGTTACTGTTGGCCTTGGTTTGATTGTAACCACTAAATTTATAGGCGTACCACTACATGATCCAACGGTTGGGGTAATCGTGTACGTAACTGCTCCTGGTGAATTCCCAATATTCACAGGCGCATCCGTAATTGAGCCTGAGCCACTGGCAGTAACCGAACCAGCATTGATACTACCTGCTATTGAAGAAGTCCAACTATAGGTTGTTCCACCAATTGTTGATGTCGGCAAGAAGTTCAATGCATCACCGCTACAGGTTGACTGTATTAATGTGGTCGGGTTATTCGTTATCACCGGAACGGGGTTCACGGTAACATTTACATCAATAAAATTGCCGGGACATCCATTAATTGAAGGTGTGATCCGGTACGTAACAGATCCTGTTGTCACGCCATCGGCACTGGTTAATACCTGACTAATGTTGTTTCCTGATCCACCGGATGCCCCCGATACATTGGATATATTTTGAACGACCCATGAATAAACAGTACCAACAACAGCATTTGGATTGGTGATTGCAATGGAAGTAGACTGACCTGAACAAATCGCCTGTCCGGTTGCCATTGCATCCGGTACTGGCCTCACGGTCACCACGTAGTTTACAGGGATTCCTAAGCAAGTTCCAATCGATGGAGTCACTGTGTAAATTATTACCGCTGAAACATTTGTAGCATTGACTGGTGTATCTGCAATAGCGCCTGATCCACCAGCGCTCACCCCACTCAATGTCCCGATGACATTTGAAGTCCATGTAAACGTAGTGCCTCCAATCGTTGAAGTCGGAATAAAGTTCAAGGGAGTACCACTGCAAATTTCTGCTATCAAAGAAGATGGAGGTGTGGTAATTACCGGTTTGGGGTTAACGGTAACCGTGACATCAATCAAAGTACCGAAACAACCATTCGCACTTGGTGTGATCTGATAAACCACAGTTCCTGATGTAATACCATCCGTGCTTGTAAGGAGTTGACCAATGACATTTCCTGTCCCCGGTGAAGCTCCCGAAACATTCGTGGAGGTTAAAACAACCCAATTATAAACTGTACCTGCAACAGCATTCGGATTACTGATAATAATATTGGTGGTCTCCCCAGTACAAATTGAGGCATCTGCCGCTGCCACCTCCGGGATTCGCTTCAATTCAATTTGAACATCGTCAAAATTAGAACATGCACCATTTGAAATTGTCCACCGGAGCGTGTAGGTAGTACCGGCTACACCATCAAAAGTACTTGCCGGATCATTTGGCGTATTGACGGTCCCTCCTGCTCCACTCACAATGGTCCAACTACCTGCACCTACTAAAGGTGTATTAGCAGCCAACGTAGTAAACGGCCCGCAAATACTTTGATTGCTACCCGCATCGGCAATTGTAGCCGGAGTAGTATTCGTTACCGTGATTTCCGAAACGGTAGGCACACAACTTCCGTTGGTAATGGTCCAACGAAGAAGCGCACTTGTACCGACAGGTACTCCTGTTACCGTTGTCGTTGGCGAGCTTGGATTGGTAATCGTTGCGGTTCCACTTTCAACCGTCCATGAACCAGTCCCAACGAGTGGGCTATTTGCGGCCATAATGAAAGTGCTGGTATTACACTGTTCAATATCAATTCCTGCATCAGCCAAAGTGGGTAAATCACTATTCGTAACCACAACATCATCAACGCTTGGCGAACAAATTGTACCATTTGAGATCGTCCAGCGCAAGGTGGCACTGCTTCCGGCAGGAACCCCTGTTACTGTTGTAGTCTCAGAAGTTGGATCGGTAATAGTTGCAGTACCACTTACCAAACTCCAAGTCCCGGTGCCAACTGTTGGGGCATTCGCTGCCATCAAAAAACTTCCGGTATTACAGATTTCCTGATCAATTCCTGCATCCGAAACTGTAGGAGCAATTGTATTCGTAACCATAATATCATCGAAACTATCGACACAACTTCCGTTACTGATTGTCCAGAGTAGCGTAGCCGTAGTACCCGCTGGAACTCCCGTAACAGTAGTAACTGGTGAAGCTGGATTGGTTACAGTGGCTGTTCCTGATTGAACTGTCCATACTCCTACCCCATCGACCGGTACGTTTGCGACCATAATGAACGTTCCATTGTCACACTGCTCGATATCTACTCCGGCATCGGCAATAGTTGGTTGCGCGGTATTGGTTAAAGTAACTTCATCAAATGTTGGTGCACATACACCTCCATTGCTGATCGTCCAGCGTAGGGTAACACTACTGCCTGCTATTAAACCGGTAACGCCACTTGTGTTCGAGGTTGGTGTCGTGATAACTGCTCCATTGGCTGCACCTACTATCGTCCATAATCCTGTTCCTGGTGCGGGTGCATTTCCTGATAAGGTAAAGTTTGCTGTGTTACATTGTTCCTGGTCCAATCCTGCATGAGCGAGTGGTGCCGGTGCTGTGTTGGTCAACACGATATCCTCAAAAGTACTGGCACAACTTCCATTGCCAACCGTCCAGCGTAAGGTTGCACTACTACCTGGGGCTATGCCCGTAATGGTGGTGGTAGCTGATGCTGCGTTCGTGATCGTGGCCGTACCCAACTCAACACTCCACATACCTGTACCGATTGCCGGAACGGTTGCTGCCATTGTGAAGATACTGGTGTTGCATTGTTCGATATCAACACCTGCATCCGCAATGCTTGGCGTTGCTGTATTGGTTAACGTAACCTCATCAAAGGATGAAGCACAAACACTTCCATTGCTGATTGTCCAGCGAAGGGTAACACTACTGCCTGCTATTAAACCGGTCACCCCACTTGTGTTGGAGGTTGGTGTGGTAATGACTGCTCCATTTGCAGGGCCAATAATTGTCCATAAACCAGAACCCGGTGCGGGTGCATTGCCTGATAAGGTAAAGTTTGCTGTGTTACATTGTTCCTGGTCCAATCCCGCATGAGCGAGTGGTGCAGGTGCTGTGTTGGCCAACACGATATCTTCAAATGTATCTGTGCAACTTCCATTGCTCACCGTCCAACGTAATATCGCACTACTGCCTGGGGCTATTCCGGTAATGGTGGTGGTAGCTGATGCTGCGTTCGTGATCGTGGCCGTACCCAACTCAACACTCCACATACCTGTACCGATTGCCGGAACGGTTGCTGCCATTGTGAAGATACTGGTGTTGCATTGTTCGATATCAACACCTGCATCCGCAATGCTTGGCGTTGCTGTATTGGTTAACGTAACCTCATCAAAGGATGAAGCACAAACACTTCCATTGCTGATCGTCCAGCGAAGGGTAACACTACTGCCTGCTAATAAACCGGTCACCCCACTTGTGTTGGAGGTTGGTGTCGTGATAACTGCTCCATTGGCTGCACCTACTATCGTCCATAATCCTGTTCCTGGTGCGGGTGCATTTCCTGATAAGGTAAAGTTTGCTGTGTTACATTGTTCCTGGTCCAATCCCGCATGAG
>CAYNOT010000001.1:210533-336746 GCA_964398945.1 uncultured Roseivirgaceae bacterium
CCTGATAAGGTAAAGTTTGCTGTGTTACATTGTTCCTGGTCCAATCCCGCATGAGCGAGTGGTGCCGGTGCTGTGTTGGCCAACACGATATCCTCAAATGTATCGGCACAACTTCCATTGCTCACTGTCCAGCGTAATGTCGCACTACTACCTGGGGCTATGCCCGTGACCGTTGTAGTTGCCAATGTTGAATTGGTGATCGTTGCTGTTCCTGATTCAACACTCCATACTCCAGTCCCGATGGCTGGGGCTGTTGCTGCCATTGTGAAAATACTGGTGTTGCATTGTTCGATATCAACCCCTGCATCCGCGATGCTTGGTGTTGCTGTATTGGTTAACGTAACCTCATCAAAGGATGAAGCACAAACACTTCCATTGCTGATTGTCCAGCGAAGGGTAACGCTTGCCCCTGCTGTTAGGCCGGAAACGACACTTGTGTTAGAGGTTGGAGTTAGGACTACTGCGCCATTTGCAGGGCCAATAATTGTCCATAAACCAGAACCCGGTGCGGGTGCATTTCCTGATAAGGTAAAGTTTGCTGTGTTACATTGTTCCTGGTCCAGTCCAGCATGAGCGATTGGTGCAGGTGCTGTGTTGGTCAACACGATATCTTCAAATGTATCGGCACAACTTCCATTGCTCACCGTCCAGCGCAAGGTGGCGCTCGTGCCTGGGTCTATTCCAGATACTGTAGTAGTAGCAGCTGTCGAATTCCCAATCGATGCACTACCAGATATTACCGTCCATACTCCTGTTCCTATAGCCGGAGTAATAGCGGCCATGGTAAATATGCTTGCGTTACATTGTTCAATGTCGACACCACCGTCTGCAACAGATGGCGGTGCACTGTTTGTTAGAACAACATCGTCAAAAGTTGAACCTGACCCGCACGTTGCCCCAGCAACGATCGTCCACCGAAATACTGCGCTCGTACCAACAGGGACATCTGTAATCGTTGTAACTTCACTGGTAGGGTCTGTAATATTTCCTGCGCCAGAAATCAACGTCCATGTTCCGGTATCAGGAAATGCTGAATTCGCAGCCATGGTAAAATTACCATTACTACACTTTTCCTGATCAGAGCCTGCATTTGATGAGGGTCCAATATCCGAATTCGTCAAAAGTATATCTTCAAAAGTTGGAGGACAAGTTCCATTTGTAACTGTCCACCGCAGCGTTGCACTTGTTCCTGGTAACACTCCGGTAATCGTTGTGAAAGCTGAAAACGGATCTGTAATCGTTGCGGAACCTGATTGTAAAGTCCACTCCCCAGTTCCAACGGCTGGAACAACAGCAGCCATCGTAAAGGTACTGGTATTACATTGCTGAATATCAACCCCTGCATCGGCAACCGAACCGGGAAGATTGTTCGTAAGTACGATATCCTCAAACGTAGCAGCACAGATACCATTGCTGACTGTCCACCGAACCGTAACACTTGTCCCGGCAGCAACTCCTGTAATTGTTGTTGTTGCCAATGTGTTGTTGGTGATGGAGGCACTTCCAGTTTGAACAGTCCAGAAACCGGAGCCTGCCACAGGGGGTATTGCTGCCATCGTAAAGATAGCGTTATTGCATTGTTCAATATTTACACCCGCATCTGCTATGCCTGGTGCTTCATAATTGGTAATCACAATCTCATCAAAAGTCGAACCGCAAACTGATCCATTGCTAATCGTCCAACGCAACGTTGCGCTGGTTCCTGGCGGCACTCCGGTGACTGTAGTTACTTCACTGCCGGGTGTAGTAATTGTAGCACTCCCAGAAATCAATGTCCACACACCGGTACCTGGAGCAGCTGGATTACCTGCAATTGTAAAGTTACCGTCACCACATTTCTCCTGATCCAATCCTGCATTTGCAACAGGTGCTATTGGACGATTTGTTAAAACAATATCTTCAAAACTAGCTGCACAACTCCCATTGGCCACTGTCCAACGTAGCGTGGCACTGCCTCCAACAAGAACTCCGGTAACTGATGTAAATGGTGAGCCCGGATTCGAAATCGTAGCTGTTCCTGACTGCAAAGTCCATTGGCCCACCCCAACTGTGGGGGCTACAGCGGCCATAATAAATGTGCTATTATTACATTGTTCTATATCTACACCAGCATCTGCTATGCTGGGTAATTCAGTATTCTCAAGCGCCACTACTTCACTGGATGTTCCACACGCTCCGTTACTAATGGTCCATTGCAACAAGGCCGTGGTACCCGGAGGAACTCCCGTTACCAGTGTAGTAGGGCTTGTTGGGGTTACAATGGTAGCTGTTCCTGAAAATAGAGTCCATACACCTGTACCGGGGGAAGGGTCATTGCCATCCATCGTAAATGAACCATCATCGCACTGTTCCTGAAATGAACCTGCATCCGCAATTGGTGCAGGGGTCGTGTTGGTCAATATGATATCTTCAAAGGTATTCCCACAGCTTCCGTTGGTGATCGTCCAGCGAAGGGTTGCACTCGTGCCCGGTGCGATGCCCGTCACTGTCGTATTGGGACCTGTGAGGTTGGTGATTGTGGCACTCCCCGATTGCAGGCTCCAAACACCCATACCAACGGTTGGTGTATTGGCCGCCATGGTGAAAATAGGATTGTTGCACTGTTCAATGTCTATCCCTGCATCGGCAATTGTAGGGCTCGCGAAATTGTTCAGCACCACCTCATCGAAGGTGGAACCGCAGACTATCCCGTTGCTGATCGTCCAACGCAAGGTGGCGGTCGAACCAGCGGCTACCATAACCGTGGTGGCGGCACTGGAGGGGGTGTCGATCGTAGCCGTGCCGGAGGTCAAGGTCCATAAACCTGTGCCGGGGGCTGCTGCATTTGCGGCCATCGTGAAGGTTGCCGTATTGCATTGGTCGATGTCTATGCCTGCATTTGCAATTGGTGCCGGGGCTGTGTTGGTCAACACTATATCTTCAAAGGTATTCCCACAACTCCCGTTGCTGATCGTCCAGCGGACGGTTGCACTTGTGCCAGGCAAGATACCCGTTACTGTAGTGTTGGCAACTACCGGGTTGATGATCGTTGCAGTGCCGGATTGCAGACTCCAAACACCCGAACCAACGGTTGGTGTATTGGCCGTCATGGTGAAAATAGGGTTGTTGCACTGTTCGATGTCTATCCCGGCATCGGCAATTGTAGGACTCGTGAAATTGCTCAGTACCACTTCATCGAAGGTGGAACCGCAGACTATCCCGTTGCTGATCGTCCAACGCAACGTAGCGGTCGAACCAGCGGCTACCATAACCGTGGTGGTGGCACTGGACGGGGTGTCGATCGTAGCCGTGCCGGAGATCAAGGTCCATAAACCTGTGCCGGGGGCAGCTGCATTCGCGGCCATCGTGAAGGTTGCCGTATTGCATTGGTCGATGTCTATGCCTGCATCTGCAATTGGTGCCGGGGCTGTGTTGGTCAATACTATATCTTCAAAGGTGCTCCCACAGCTTCCGTTGCTGATCGTCCAGCGGACGGTCACACTCGTGCCCGCTGCGATGCCCGTCACTGTCGTGTTGGGAACCAACGCATTGGTGATCGTGGCACTCCCCGATTGCAGGCTCCACATCCCCGTACCAACGGTTGGCATGTTGGCCGCCATGGTAAAAATACTGGTGTTGCATTGTTCGATATCAACACCTGCATCCGCGATGCTTGGAGGAGCGGTGTTCGTCAAGGTAACTTCATCAAAGGTTGCTGCACAAACACTTCCATTGTTGATCGTCCAGCGAAGGGTCACGCTTGCTCCTGCCGATAGGCCGGTTACACCGCTTGTGTTCGATGTTGGCGTGGTAATCACAGCGCCATTGGCCGGGCCAACAATAGTCCATAACCCTGTACCTGGCGATGGTGCATTCCCTGATAATGTAAAGCTTCCAGTGTCACATTGCTCAATATCCGATCCAGCATCCGCTACCGGGGCCGGGGCTGTGTTGGTCAACACGATATCCTCAAAAGTACTGGCGCAACTTCCATTATTTACTGTCCAGCGAACAATTGCACTGCTGCCCGCTACTATTCCTGTAATGGTTGTAGTTGCCAATGCTGGATTGGTGATCGTTGCTGTTCCTGATTCTACACTCCAGGCACCCGTACCAATCGCTGGAGCAGTTGCTGCCATCGTGAAGATACTGGTGTTGCATTGTTCGATATCAACACCTGCGTCCGCGATGCTTGGAGTTGCTGTATTGGTCAACGTAACCTCGTCAAAGGTTGCCGCACAAACACTTCCATTGCTGACCGTCCAGCGAAGGGCCACGCTTGCTCCTGCCGATAGGCCGGTTACACCACTTGTGTTCGATGTTGGCGTGGTAATCACAGCGCCATTGGCCGGGCCAACAATAGTCCATAACCCTGTACCTGGCGATGGTGCATTCCCTGATAATGTAAAGCTTCCAGTGTCACATTGCTCAATATCCGATCCAGCATCCGCAACCGGGGCCGGGGCTGTGTTGGTCAACACGATATCTTCAAAGGTGTCCCCACAACTCCCGTTGCTGATCGTCCAGCGAACAGTTGCGCTTGCTCCCGCTGCGATGCCCGTCACTGTCGTGGTGGGAACCAACGCATTGGTGATCGTGGCACTCCCTGATTGCAGGCTCCAAACACCCGAACCAACGGTTGGTGTATTGGCCACCATGGTGAAAATAGGGTTGTTGCACTGTTCGATGTCTATCCCGGCATCGGCAATTGTAGGACTCGTGAAATTGCTCAGTACCACTTCATCGAAGGTGGAACCGCAGACTATCCCGTTGCTGATCGTCCAACGCAACGTAGCGGTCGAACCAGCGGCTACCATAACCGTGGTGGTGGCACTGGACGGGGTGTCGATCGTAGCCGTGCCGGAGATCAAGGTCCATAATCCTGTGCCAGGGGCTGCTGCATTTGCGGCCATCGTGAAGGTTGCCGTATTGCATTGGTCGATGTCTATGCCGGCATCCGCAATTGGTGCCGGGGCTGTATTGGTCAACACGATATCTTCAAAGGTGTTCCCACAAATCCCGTTGGTGATCGTCCAGCGGACGGTCGCACTCGTGCCCGCTGCGATGCCCGTCACTGTCGTGGTGGGAACCAACGCATTGGTGATCGTGGCACTCCCCGATTGCAGGCTCCACATCCCCGCCCCAACGGTTGGTGTATTGGCCGCCATGGTGAAAATAGGGTTGTTGCACTGTTCGATGTCTATCCCGGCATCGGCTGTAGTTGGGGTCGATTCAACCGTAACTGATCGTATATCCAGGCAAGTCGGAAAAAAACCAACATAGTCATTCGTTGCATCCCATCCTGTATTGTTTCTTCCTGGGGTGGGATAGGCTATTGTACCATCGTTATTTTCGATTCCTTGTGATGCAAGGTCTGCATTGGTACCAAATTCCGCATTTGCTGTATGGATCTCAATTACATTGGTCGTCTCATGCAATTGAATTTGAGAGGTTGTGGTATATCCTCCCCCGGCTTGAGGAATTGCATCGTAGTCAATTACAAATATTCGAAAAGGCGCAACACCGGTTACAAAATATTGAATGGTTCCGCCAGCTCCATGATCACCCCATGCAGCTGCAATAAAGTTATTGGGATCTCCAGCATTGGGTAACGTTGGGTTGGCACCAGTTGCTACCGATGGTGCGGCACCAAACCCCATTACTAAATTGGATCCTATCCGTAAACTGGTATAATCAATACCAAAAAAATTAAATGTAAAGGGAATTGTTATACCCCCACTTTCTGTGTCGTCTGCCAACGGAAGCACTGTACCTGCTGCGACAATCCTATTGAAAGTTCCTGAGGTTACAATGTTATAAGCTGAGGCCACTCCATCCGTTGTGACAATCTGATGTGTTCCCGGCCCGGCTACAGCAGGGTCAAAATTCCCGGCACTCACCCCCTCACCATAATAATTTGTACCCCCTGTTAAAGCAAAAGCCGCATCGGAAGCACAGTACGTTGGGTTTAAATTAGTAATCGTACACTGGCTGTATGAATTTGTACCCAACAACAAAAATGTCCCGCATATAAACAGGATGGAAGCACATGTTTGTTGAGTAAAATTTCGAATCATATAAAAAATGCCAACCCTTGTTTGTATGTTAAAAACCCGTATTCGTAACCGACCGCAATATAATTTCCTTTGCCCTCATTAAATCAATTCTTAAGTTTTCCGCTACTACTTAAATTTATCAATGCCAACTTATCCTGGTTCTCCAGGTTCATTGTTCCCAGTACCACTACACGTCCGTTTGGCAATTCATCCACCGATCCGGCACGGTCATCATTCGTCTTCGCTCCAAAAGTAGCTGACCAAATTACATTTCCTGCCTCGTCAATTCTTGATACCCAAATATTCCTTGAGTTATCCAATTCAATCTCATTCGCTACCACAAAGTAGCCATCGCCAGAATTTTTTGATACAATTTTTACAGCTTCTAAATTCCTTAAAGAATTGCCAGCCGAAAGTTTAATGGTTATGGGATTACCCAGTTCTTTAACTTCTTCCTGAACATTTACAACCCTGGTATAGATTGGGTATCTTGAAAAAGTCAATGCTTTGGCTCCTGATGTTTCAGAAGTTGATATCGATCCAAAAGCCAGGGTGGAGGACGAAGAAGCATCCGAAACCAAATCCTGGGACGTAGAAGAAACAAAGTTGTTGTTTCCGGGATTCCCCATATCATTCAAAGAATAGTACCATTGTTGATACATTTGTGATTGTGTCCAGCTATTCGAATACCCAAATACATAAAAACGGGTGGCATCCAAGGCAACTGTTCTCACACCAATGTCAGTAACCCCAGGATTCTGTAGAGAAGTGCTGTGACTTCTTTGCCATATCCCAATATATTTTTCCAGATTATCTGAAAAGCGTAAATGCATCGCAGATCGAACTGCATTGTTAGGAACCTCAACAAATGTTGTAGAGCCCGTTACAATAAAACTTTTAACCCCTGCCTGATCAATTGCTGTAACTGTATTGGGATAAGCATCCTTTCCCGGAAAACCATCAACAACTGAATCCAATTTGATTAAGTCAGGGGTGATCTTCAAGAGTTTTACGGAATCTATTCCCTGACTTCTGAACCTCGATAAGACTATAAAATTACCATCATCGGTAGGTTCTAAATCGCGCGCTACATCAGCATCATTTCCAAAAGTCGCGGTCTTTAAGGTGTTTCCATTGTAATCGGTTTTTACCAGAAAAATATTGGAGGTACCGTTGTTGGTTGTGGTTCCCAGCAGAATAATCGTACCATCGTTGTTAACATGCAGGTCAACCGCTTCCTGGTTTCCTTCCCCACCATAATATTTTATAAAAGCAACTTGTGGTTCCAGGTTTCCTTCTGTGTCGCATCCAAAAAATACGCAGCCCACAATTAAAACTGCGAGCAAATTACAAGAGCATATTATTCCCCTACTCCACACCATCGCTCTTCTCAATTTTTTTAAACAACGATTTTGTCCTTGCCTTCTTTAACTTTCTTGGTTTATAAAGTGGGCGTATGTATCCAACCGAAAGTGCCAGATTATCAAGTCTAAAATTATCATCCGTGTACCAATATCTATAAATAGGATCGCCTTTATCCTGTGAATCGCTAAATTCAGCTTGCGTATCAGTATTCACAACATTTGTTAACCCCAGTGAGTACCGAAGATCGATAAAGACATAATCGAGCTTGAATTTTACTTTCATTCCCCCTCCTACAAAAAAAGATCGATTCACTGTATTTCTTCTGTAGGTAAAATCAATCGAAGGACTCTCTGCCACAGTCTCGATAGTAGTTCCGCCCTGCTCGCTTTTATTAATCGTGATGATCTCGGCTTTGTCTTTAAAAAGCAAATCAAGCGATAATCCCAAATACCCATACGGGCGATACTTGCCTTCAGCAACAGCATACTTTACTGAGATTGGTACCCTCAACCAATTTTGGCGATCGGTACTTTCCAACAAGTCGCCATCAAATGCTGTTTTTGAAACTTTGAATCCCGAAGCCACGTAGTTTACTTCCGCATTTAAACTGATCTCATCGCGAATGTGCCACTCACCACCCAGCCCAAATTGCCAACCGGGCTGAAGTGTGTACTTCGATTTGCTTTGAACACCTGTGCTGTATTCATACCGTATTACCTGAACAGGAGACGTGTTCATTCCAATTTTTCCGGAAATTGAAAATATCGGAGCCGCTGTAAATTTTTTGCTGAGGTAAACAACATCAATCGGATCACGACTTTCATCGACTGTAAATTCCGGGTTTGCTTGTAACAGTTTTAAATAGCTCTTCTCCGCTTCCTCCGGGTTGTCCAGTAACAGGTATGTTTGCGTCAGCAACAAATTTGCGCGCTGGCGTTGCTCGCGTGTAAACTTGTTCATGCACGGTGTAAGAATAGAAGAAATGCTATAGAAGTGGCCAGCATTAAATTCATCGGTTGCCTCGTTTAGCACCAATTCACAATCGGTTGCCTGGGCAACCGAGCGTAGGGAAACCCCCATACAACCAATACATACAAGCGCTAGTAAAATCCTCATCAATAATTTTCGATTAACGCCCCAACACACGTATATTCATAGGTTACTTTTTCATCTGCAATATATTTCTCCCACTCATCTGCCGACATATTCCTGTTGATTTTCGGACATACCTGATTTGCTAAAATAGCAGGATCGGTTGGCCATACCCGAATTTCAGAATTATCGCAGGCTGCTATTAAATAATCCGAGGTTTTGGCAAACTCGATATCCCAGATAAACCCATTGTTATTGTCCATCACAATCGGTAAATCTTCCGGACTTTCCAATACCCACATTTGCAGTCTCCTGTCAGAACCTGCACTCGCCAACAATTTTCCATCCGCACTAAATTCAACATCATAAACGCCTGCACGATGCCCCGAGAATTGTCGCGTTTCTTTCGTTTCAAAATTGTAGAGTTTTACCAATCCGCGCTTATTGTCCGGGTCGTCTGTTCCGTATGCCAACAGTTTACTATCCGGGCTGTACTTAATCGAGAGAACCCTTTGCGGTGCCTTTTCTTGAACTAGAATAGTAAATGCCTTTGTAACCAAATCAACTAAAACAACCTGACCTGTCCACGTTGCCCCCGCCAACTGTTTTCCATTCGGGCTAATGCTGATTGCTTTTAATTCGTAAGGTAATGTGGCTATAAGCTCTTTGTCCCCCGTGGTTTGGTCAACTTTTGTTAGTTGATACGATGCCCCATTGTAATCACCACTTGACACGATAAAGCTTGTACTTCCCGGAAGGAATTCAATGTCATTGGTAGCGCCTTTAAATCCGTTGATAATAACAGGTTTTTGTTTTGGTGATTTCAAATTATAAACCTGTACAAAAGCGGAATCCGATCCGTTGACCAAATAGTTTTCATCCTGACTCAGTGCAATCACTTTGTTTGGATAAGGATTTTGAATACCCGTTGCCGTGCTTACCGGTTTTGTAAAATCACCCGTAAAAATTCGACCATCGGTTCCGGAAACATAGAGTGTATTGGATTTGGAAGATAGCACCAGCGAATTCATTCGATTTCTATTTACACCCGGTACTTTGATCTCGTTATAGGTTGAACTTGAAAGTTTTGTTAATGAATAGTACAATCCACGGTAAATGTATGGATCGTATTTTTTGCCATTATAGCGTCTGTGATAGTGGTAACCTTGCATGGCTAACAAACCTGCCAAGGCCGCATCATCATCTTCCTGAACGGATTTCGTTGAAAGTGTTTGGGCTAGTGTCAGCATGTATTGCGCATTAAACTTTGCATAGTTTTCTTCAGCTTTATTGAAATTTTCAATTGCTAACGCTGTCTGGAACTGTGCTGTGTCACGCTGTTGGTTTGCTTCGATCATTAATTGCTCTGCTCGATTACGCTGGCTTTGTGTTTCGCGAAGGGAAACCTCCAACTTACCTGTTGTTTTTTCGAGAGAATCGAAAGCTGCTTGCAATTGCTCCCATCGTGATTCGGCTAAAGCAGTTTGCTCTTCAGCTTTTTGTCTTTCAGCATCCGCAAATTTTCTTTGATTCTCCGCTTCAACAGTGGCTTCCTGAGCTCTCAATTTTTCTACATCCGCCTGCAACATCTGTAAGTATGCAAAAACAAAAAGTGCAATCGCCACCAAAAAGGCAATACCGAAAATGATGGCTGTAATCCGTGTCCGTCTCAAGACACGTTTCTGCATCATCTCCTGGTTCTTTAACTCAGCTTCGTAGGTAATACGACTGGTATCAAGAAATACTATTGCCCGCTCAAACGCTTCATCGTACCGTTGTGCCCAGGCACGTGTTGGCTTTTGTTTCTTTTGCCAGTTGAGTGCCAGTTGTAGATCGGGTGGCCGCCATAAGCCTGTCTTTCCAATCTGGTACATGGAAGCCGCTTCAGAAAGGCGTTTGTACATGGTTACCGATTCATACTCATCTTCCACCCAGTCATCGAGGCGATTCCAAATACGCATCAAACTTTCGTGGGAAAGCTCAATCATGGAATTTGATTCCAACGGAACATTTGCAGCCGGCATGAGGAACGATCTTCCTGACATACGGAAATGTTCCACAACATTGATCACATCTTCTTCGCTCGCCTCGGCCAGTTCTGCAGCCAAGCCCAACCGGCAGGGCCTGCGCATGCCTTTATTCTCCTGGTTCTTTTCTGTGATACTTTTGAACAATACTTCTGCTATTCCCTTATCCCGGCTGGAGAGTTCATCAAAGGTTTCGTTGGCATGTTGTGATAGCGCCTGACTTATCCTGCCGATCGCATTGTAGTGACGGACATCCATCGGTTCACCGGGCTCGCGGTTGCTGAGCCAGAATTCCCATGTACGCATCAACGCATGTTGGAGAATCGGCAACTGGTCCTGGTTGTTGCCTATTTCACTTAGCAGTTTTTTAACCAACCGCTTTGAAATTTTACCACCAGAAACCGCCACCGGCCCTTCAATGGCCATCTTCTTTTGTTCGCGCGTCATTTGCGGAACGAGGTAATTACTGGCGTTGATTAACTCCGTTAATCCTGTGAAGGAAGAACAGTTGCCCATAAAATCCGAACGCATTGTGATGGACACGTAGGACGGGATTTTAGTTTGACCAACCGCATTTAAAATTAAGTTTACATAGAGCTGCGCATCATCGATAGCGCCTTCAATGCCGCTGTCAAAATGCCGGAAAATTTCTTCGAACTGGTCAATTAGAAAAAATACATTTTCGTTTTCATTTTCCTGAAGGAACCTGCTAATTTCAATTAAACCATCAGGGCCACTTCGCAATACAGAATTGATTACCGATTTGTGAATGGTTTGTTCACTCTCCTCTATTCTATTGCCCGCGATTAAATACTCAATGATTGAAGTGCAGAGGCTATCAATTGGTGATGCCCCGGGACGGGTGGCGATAACATGCCAATGTGGCCCTGTCTGTGTAACAAATCCGCCAAACAAGACGGGCAACATTCCACAATACATGAGCGAAGATTTTCCGCTCCCTGAATGGCCCAGTACGGAAACGAACCGGTGCTTTGCCATTTTGACCAGCATTTCATCTACTTGTCCTTCCCTGCCAAAAAATAAGTGGCACTCGTCTACCGTAAATGGCCTGAGCCCCGGAAATGGATTATCCAAATCAGGGTGTATTTCAACAAGCGTTTCTGCAAGTTGAACAGGTTCATCTTGACGATAGGGTTGCTCTACCATTAGAAATCGTCTAAAGAATGAAATTTAAAGAATTGAATGATGAAATTATAACGCACCTCTAAAAAGTTAAAAAAGTTAAGATATCGCTAATACACGAAAAAAATCCCCGTTAAATTAGTCAAAATCCAACAAAAACAAAAAAGGGGCCTAAGCCCCTTCAAAGTTATAGTCAAATCTTACTTTACTTTGGAAACAACTGCTTCAAAAGCCTCCGGATGGTTCATTGCCAAGTCAGCAAGTACCTTACGGTTAAGATCTATTTCTGCTTTCTTAAGTTTGCCCATTAACTCCGAGTAACTAAGGCCATGAAGCCTCGCACCTGCGTTAATCCGTTGAATCCAGATGGCCCTGAACTCTCTTTTCTTTTGCTTACGATCGCGGTAAGCATATACTAATCCTTTTTCGACAGCATTTTTTGCTACTGTCCATACATTCTTTCTTCTTCCAAAGTACCCTTTGGCAAGTTTCAAGATTTTTTTTCGTTTTGCCCTGGAGGCTACGCTGTTTACTGATCTAGGCATTTTAATTAATTTTTTGGTCGGTGGCGCCCCATTTTATCGGGGTCTTTGTTGCCAAAAACCGGGTTAAACATTAAACCATTAAAAAAGATAAGGGATCATTGGACCGATATTGTTCACATCTTCTTTGCGAACAAGTGTCGATTGCCCTAATCTCCTCTTTTGCTTGGTCCCTTTTTTAGTCAAAATATGACTTTTGAAGGCTCTTTTACGGACAATCTTACCTGTACCGGTAACTTTGAACCGTTTTTTAGCCCCAGACTTCGTTTTAATTTTAGGCATTTTATCTACTATTAAATTTATTTACTTTTTCGCTGTTGCCTTCGGGGTCAGCAAGATCGACATTCGCTTACCTTCCAACTTGGGCATCTGTTCTACTTTTCCAACTTCTTCGAGTGCTTGCGCAAAACGTAACAATAAAATTTCGCCACGTTCTTTGAAAACAATCGAACGTCCATAAAAGCGAACAGTTGCCTTTACTTTCGAGCCTTCTTGCAAAAAGTTTGTGGAGTGCTTCACTTTAAAGTTGAAATCATGCTCCTCGGTATTCGGCCCAAACCGAATTTCCTTCACCACTACCTTCTGGGTTCGTGATTTTATCTCCTTTTGCTTTTTCTTCTGTTCGTACTTAAACTTTGAATAGTCTACCACTTTGCAAACCGGAGGATCTGCATTTGGGGAAATCTCAACCAGATCAAGTCCTTGATCCTGAGCAATTTTAATTGCTTGTTGAATAGGGTATACATCAACTGTTACATTGTCTCCTACTACCCTAACTCGTTGTGCGGTAATCCTTTCGTTGACCTTGTAGGGCTCCTCTTCTCTCTGTGGCCCCCTTCTGAAAGGTCTTTTGTTTACTGGCTTGATATTCTTTTTAGTTTAAATTTTACAAACAGGCTGCAAATATCGCTATATTTTTATTCTTTCAAAATCCGGAGCTCAAATTGGCGATGCTGATTCCTTAACAAAGTTGGCAATAAACTCGTCCAATGACACACTCCCCTGATCCCCCTGGCTATGCTTTCGCACAGCAACGGTCCGGTCAGCAACCTCTTTCTCGCCAACAATCAGCATAAACGGAATCTTTTTAGTTTCCGCATCCCTGATTTTTCTACCGATTTTTTCATCCCGGTTATCAAGCAACCCTCTGATATCCTGCTGCTTAAGGCTATCATAAACCATTTGGGCATATTCATTGAACCGCTCCGATATTGGCAACACGGCAATTTGATCAGGCGCTAACCACAACGGGAAATTCCCGGCACAATGCTCGATCAAAACCGCTACAAACCTCTCCAATGACCCAAAAGGTGCACGGTGAATCATCACCGGCCTATGTTTTTGATTGTCCGAACCCACATATTCCAGTTCAAAACGTTGGGGAAGTTGGTAATCTACCTGGATAGTCCCCAATTGCCAGCTTCTTCCCAGTGCATCTTTCACCATAAAATCCAGCTTGGGGCCATAGAAAGCTGCTTCACCAATTTCAGTGACCGTATCCAACCCTTTTTCACTGGCAGCTTCCTGTATCTCGCGTTCAGCCCGGTCCCAAAGGTGATCTTCCCCAATGTATTTTTCCTTGTTTGCCGGATCGCGCAACGAAACCTGGGCAGTATAATTTTCAAACCCAAGGGAGTTAAAGACATGGAAAACCAAATCAATAACTTTGATAAACTCTTCCTTTACCTGATCAGGACGACAGAAGATATGGGCATCATCCTGGGTAAAACCGCGTACCCGTGTCAATCCGTGCAACTCACCACTTTGCTCATAGCGATACACGGTTCCGAACTCGGCAAAACGGATGGGCAAATCCCGATAGGAACGTGGTTTTGTTTTGTAAATCTCACAATGATGCGGGCAGTTCATCGGCTTCAACAAGAACTCTTCCCCTTCATCCGGTGTACGGATGGGTTGAAAAGAATCCTTACCATATTTTTCATAATGGCCTGAAGTCACATATAATTGTTTGCTGCCAATGTGCGGGGTAACCACCGGATCATAGCCCGCTTTTATTTGTGCTTTGCGCATAAACTGTTCAAGGCGTTCGCGCAAGATGGTTCCCTTTGGAAGCCACAATGGCAATCCCATCCCCACCTTTTCAGAGAACGCAAACAACTCCAGTTCTTTGCCAAGCTTTCTATGGTCGCGCTTTTTTGCCTCTTCCAAAACATGTAAGTAATCTGTAAGCTCCTTTTGTTTTGGGAAAGTGATGCCGTAAATACGGGTGAGCATTTTATTTTTTTCATTTCCACGCCAATATGCCCCGGCTACATTCAAAAGCTTAATGGCTTTTATGAACCCCGTGTTCGGGATGTGTGGGCCGCGACATAAATCTGTGAAATTGCCTTGTTTGTAAAAAGTGATTTCACCATCGGGCAAGTCTGCAATCAACTCAAGTTTATATTCATCACCCTTCTCCTTAAAATAAGAAAGTGCATCCGCCTTGGAAACTTCACTCCGCTCATACACATTGCTTTCTTTGGCAAGTTCCACCATCTTCTTTTCGACAGCTTCCAATTCCTGATCGCCAAAGGGTTTTCCCTCCAGATCAATATCATAATAGAAACCATTCTCGATTGGTGGCCCGATCCCAAATTTCACACCCGGATAAACTGCTTCCAGCGCTTCCGCCAATAAGTGGGCAGATGAGTGCCAAAATGTGTTCTTGCCCGCAGTATCATTCCATGTTAAAACCTTAATGGCAGCATCTTGCCCAATGGGACGTGAAAGGTCCCAAACAACTCCATCCACCTCAATTGCCAACGAAACCCTGGCCAATCCTTCACTAATACTTTGTGCAATTTCAAATCCG
Source organism: uncultured Roseivirgaceae bacterium (assembly GCA_964398945.1). Taxonomy (GTDB): domain Bacteria; phylum Bacteroidota; class Bacteroidia; order Cytophagales; family Cyclobacteriaceae; genus JBGTGG01. The sequence goes on from CAYNOT010000001.1 coordinate 225,553, forward strand.
GTAACACCTGATGGGTAGGGCTTTATCGTGCCATCCGGCAACGTAATGTTAATGTCCATAATACAACAATGGCTTCAAATTAAATAAGGCACAAATATGCACTAATTAGGTATGTCTTAAAACCCCTATTGGATAATATAAATTGAACAGCGATTTTAGGTTGCGCCTTTTGACCGTTGGGGTTTAAAGAATAATCTGTCCGCTAAAGAATATTCCGAATTGGCGGATGGGTGTGATTACCCGTGAATCCGGAGCGAGCTCGCGGTAGGTAAGCCGATGGACAAAATCAATGCGCAAGAATTTGAAAATATTTTCAATACCATATCCTACTTCAATGTATGGGATATTTGATTTAAAAGGCTCTATCGGGATGGTAGGGGTTGTCCGATCTGGTGCAAAGTCAGAAATCAATGATTGATTTGCCCCTGACATGTCCCCAATTAAAATATTACTGGTGGCCAGTAGCCGCCACTTAAGTTTTTTGATCAATGGAATACGGTTTAAGAAAAACCCTTCAAAGTGGTGTTGCAGCCTAAGCGTAGCATACTTGTCACTAACAAATTCACCATAGTTCATCAAATTGTATGTGGCTGATGTATACACAAAAGTTTGGTTGCCAAGATGGAGCGACAACAACGGATAGGGCAACGGATCAAACGTATATTCACCGGCAATACTAACATCTGCCGAACCCAGGAAACCGACTTTCATTCTCTTTTGAAAAGACAGCCCGATTTTGTTGTAGTTAAAATCACTGTTCAAAATGCCTTTTATGCCACGGGTATATTGAAAGGTTATCACCGGCCATTTTGTTGTGCCTAAACTTATGCGATCATTGTCTGTTTGAATAAAAAGTTCATCGCGTGCAAACCTGGCTTCGAAAACAACTTCAGCAGTTTTGTACCGGTCTAAAATTGCCGATGAGGTATCATTGGCTGCCGAGTAATATCCAAATGAAAAGGCAGGGTCAAAAGTATTGTACCGCAATACCACGCGCTGTGTAAACCCTTTGAAAAGATCCCTTTTAAAATCAAGGCGTGTATCGTTATAATAATTCCCCCTTCGTATCACACCAAAACGTTGGGCAGCAAGAAAGAAATAATTTTGGGAGAGGGCCTCTTCATCAATTCCAATTCGCCCGAGGTCGTGCCGGTGTTTGAAGGTCAAGGTAGTCCATTTTTCCCGTGAGATAATGTTGGTAATGGAGGCCTGGTACTTATATCTTGCATCTTTGAAACCATAACCAAGCTGGCCGCCAAATATCCAGTTTGAACTAAAATCGCTGGTTGTCCGAAAACCCATCTGTACCCGCAGACCTTCAATATCATTCAACGCAAGCACCATATTATAGGGGCCGATCTCAATCTTGCCAAGGTTCTGATAGCCGTTCACTACCAATTTGATAATGTCGGTATAGGTCCTGATCACCGGGATATTTTGAAGGGTATCAATCATCTGGTAAACACTTTTTTCTGTTTCAGACAATGGCTCATGGCGTAAATTGTCCCAATAGGCGTGGTCATTTTGCTTTGATTTTGTGTCCTCGGCCAATACCACAGGCCGTTCATAAAATTTCGTCTCCTTCGGTTCATTGACAACAATATTTTTGTTTGAGGTATAAAATTTTGCGAGTATACCCCCCATTTTATCGTTGATCTCACCAATGTCGATCAGCACCCGGTTTTTAATTGGTATCCATGCCCCTGCTGAAGTTGGTGCAAGTTCTTGTTGGATTTTTATTTTTTCAACAAAGTTTAGGTTTGCTGTTTTCGGAACAGTGACATCGATTCTTTTGAGTGCATACTCCTTTTGGGTAATCCACATCGTACCGGTAAAGGCAAGGTCTTGCGGGCTTTTCGGAAAGAAATCCAACCGGTAACAATAATCATTATCAATGTACAAGCTGTCTGTTAAGTCATACTCATAATAGATTCTCCAGCCATCGGCTATCGGTGAAACAAAATCCTTGCTTACAATATTCAACCAGTTTTGATAAAAATTATATTCCTGAAAAGAAGAGCCTACTATCTGAGTAATAAACGTAGTGCCATCATCAACGCCTACACCACTGATTTTTGTTTTTTCGATCCGTTCAGTTTTCAATTGGGGGTTGGCACGGTAATAAATTTTTGAAATCGATTCGGAAATAAAAATAGGAAGGATGGGTTTTCCATCTTCACCTGCTATTCGCTCCACACTATCGAGTACTTGTGTGATCTTCTTCATTACTTTTCGCTCCCGCAACTTGTCTGAAATATTATCGATATCAATTTCAATTTTAGAGTACGTTTCATATTCATATGCGACAAGCTTCTTCTTATCGTTTACCGCTTTGTTTTTTATCACATTGCGCAGCACACGAAAAGCAGGGTTCTCCCCGGCTAACACTACTACTTCCTGAAGTTTTTGGACATTTTCAACCAGTTGGAAATTGATGGTTTGCTTTACCCCTTTTTGTATAATCCTGAATTTCGATTCGTACCCGATATAGGAAACAAACAGCGTATCCGTTGGGTCATTCGAAGTAAGGGAGTAATTACCTTCAAAATCAGTAGTAGTCCCGAACAAGGAACCCTTGAAGACCACATTGACAAAGGGCAACGGGTCACCTGAATTTGCATCTGTTACCTTTCCTCTTATCTCCGTTGTCTGTGCAAAGCCAATGTGTGGGGATATACCGCCAATTAGGATTAAAAACAAAAGTCTAACGCTGCGATTCACAAACAAATTTTCCTAAAAGTATGTACAAAATCCATGTCTAAATCAATCGCTATCTTTTAATTGTTGATTATTCAGTTGTTCTTTGTCACCCAAATGCCGGGGGCTGGTCTTCAGTATGTATAAATCCAACCATGCTTTTGTACGCGCAAAGTATTCCCGTAATTTTACCATAATAAACAAACGGTCATTCGGATCGGGAGCGGCCACTACCACCGCATCAATATCATAATATTGGCTAATAAACAACGCCCGATAGCCGTGAAAAGCCTGGGTAATAATGGTTATTTTGTTTTGCCCAAAAATTTCTTTGCCACGAACAATTGAGTCCAACGTTCGTAGCCCTGCATAATCCAAAGTAATTACATCAGCTGGCACACCTTCTCTTATCAATGCCTTTTGCATGAGGGCAGGTTCATTGTAATATTTAGACCGGTTGTCCCCACTCACAATAATATGTTCAATTTTTCCTTCTTTATAGAGGGCTGCTGCAGTGCTGATACGGTTTTCGAAAAATTGATTGGGGCCTCCGTCTGAAGTTTTATTGCTGGTTCCCAGAATGATGGCAATCGGATAGGTTTGAGGATGCCCCTCCAAGGTATAGACCGAATCCTTTGTACTAAGTACAATTTGCAGATTGGTTAGCACCAAAACCAAAAGGACTGCTCCTACCGCATAAAGAATTACTCGAACTAACCAACGCATACAAACAACAATTGATCGTAAAGCTAGCGAATTGATCGTAGAAATTCGGTTTCTATTAAATCTGATCGCTTCACAATTGCCCGAAACCAATCCAATTTTATCTTTTCCATTTCTTCATGTGATAATCCAACTTCTAAACGCAACTCTTTTATTTTAGTTATCCAGGTACTTAAACAAATGGCCACGCTTGCCGAAATATTAAAACTTTCGGTAAACCCTACCATAGGAATGGAAGCAATCACATCTGCGTTTTGAAGGGTCTCCTCGGACACACCCTTTAGTTCATTTCCAAAAACAACAGCAATTTTTTCCCTTACATCCACTTCATGAATAGAAATGGCTTTCGCTGAGGGGGCCGTGGCAATTATTCGATAGCCTGATTCTTTTAGTTTCGTATACCACCGTGGGCCTTTCGCTCCCGGACTGTATTTTTTTAAATCCAGCCACTTCTTCGAACCCTTTAAAACATAGGGATTGACTTTATAGGGCACCTCCCCCTCCACAATATGGATATCCTGAACCCCGAAACATTCACAGGTGCGAATCGCGGCACTTGCATTTTGTGAATTATGGATGTCATCCAACACCACTGTAATATGGCGCGTCCTTTCTTTCAAAACAGAATCCACCAACTCTTTTTTATGGTCGGAAATAAACTGCCCCAAATGATTTAACAAAAGGGTTTCTTCCTTGTTCATGTTATTCGAATAATGCACCTGCTATTGTAGCAGTCATCATCGTTGCAAGCGAAGCTGCCAGCATAGCCCGTAATCCAAGTTTGGAAAGGTCTCCCTGACGGGTTGGGGCCATCCCTCCTATTCCCCCAATCTGAATCGCTATAGAACTAAAATTCGCAAAGCCACATAGTGCATACGTTGCTATCCGCAATGATTTTTCACTCAACGCACCCGCTGCTTTCATGGAAGATAAATCCAAATAGGCAACAAACTCATTGACTACCATTTTTTGCCCCAGTAAACTTCCCACTAAAATGGTCTCGTCCCAGGGTACGCCCATGCAAAATGCGAATACCCTAAAAACCTGGCCAAGAATATACTGCAACGAAAATCCATTGAAGGTGCCTCCCGTGCTTTCCACTACAAAGGCGTTCAATCCTGTAAAGGCACCAACAAAATCAACCAACACCCAATTGATGGCATAAATAATCGCGATGAATGCCAACAACATCGCACCAATGTTCAACGCAAGTTTAAGCCCATCCGAGGCACCTGTTGCCAATGCATCCACCAGGTTAACACCCACATAGTCTTTGCTTACTGTTAAGTTCCTGTCAATTTTTTCCGGTTCCGTTTCCGGCATAAATAATTTCGAAAGTACAATGGCTGCCGGGGCGTTCATGATCGAAGCACTTAATAAATAGGTCGCGAACTTTGCCTGATCGGCAGGATTGCCCCCACCCAAAAATGCAACATAAGCACCCAATACCGAACCTGCAATTGTTGCCATTCCCCCGGTCATCAAACAATGCAGTTCGGACTGGGTCATTCCTTTTATAAAAGGCTTTACCAACAAAGGTGCTTCTGTTTGCCCCATGAAAACATTGGCGGCTGCCGATAAACTTTCAGCTCCGGATAAGCGCATGGTCTTTGCCATTAGCCAGGCAAACCCATACACAATTTTTTGCAATACACCCAGGTAGTACAACCCGGCCGTTACGGAGGAGAAAAATATTACGGTAGGCAGCGCCTGAAAAGCAAACAAAAAACCCAAACCATGTCTTGCATCTGGGTTTCCTTCGCTATTCTTTGCCAAATCCCCAATTAAAAATTCAGCACCCTTCGCTGCAAAGCCCAGAAAGACGACAAATTTGTCGCTGAGATAGGAGAAAACCTGTTGTGCAAATTCAACTTTGGCAATAAAAAGACCAATAATAATTTGAATCGCAATACCAATACCCACTAACCGCCAATCAATCGATCTCCGGTTTCCTGAAAAAAGAAATGCTACCGCAACAATAAAAAGCAATCCCCCTAGTCCGCGTAAATAATCCATTCAGAAAAAATAAAACAATTGATCAATTCCCTTTTCGAAGGGCCACTCACGTTTGTGAAATATTAATTACGCTTACTCAATTCATCGCGAATCATTGCAGCACGTTCATAGTCTTCTTTATCAATGGCTTCCTTTAATATCTCGCTCAAGCGCTCCATTGAATAGTTTTTCAGGTCTTCCTTTTTTGCTGTTTCTTTTTTGCCTTTGGGCTTCGTTTCTTTTTTGGATTCAAAGGTATCCTCTTCTGCCTCATCGGTTAGCACGATTCCGGCTTCTGCCAAAATGGTTTCATACGTAAAAATAGGGCAATCAAAACGCAAGCCTATCGCAATGGCATCGGAAGGCCGGGCATCTACTTCGAGTTTGTTAAGGCCATCAGAGCAAACAATTTTGGCAAAGAACACACCTTCCTTCAGGTCGGAAATAACAATTTCTTCAACCGTGTAATGAAAACTGTTGGCAAATGACTTGAATAAATCGTGCGTCATCGGTCGGTTCGGAATAATTTTCTCGATTTCAATGGCAATGGCCTGCGCTTCAAACATGCCGATAATAATCGGTAACCTTCTGTTGCCTTCGGTTTCACCCAACACCAATGCAAACGAACCGGTTTGAGACTGACTCGATGATAACCCTAGTATTTCCAGTTTAATTTTCTTCACAATTACTTCGCTGCTTTTATCGCCTCGGTCAATTTTGGAACTACTTCAAAAGCATCTCCAACAATGCCGTAATCGGCTGCTTTAAAAAATGGTGCTTCGGGATCTTTATTGATCACGACAATACATTTTGAAGAGTTGACCCCCGCTAAATGTTGTATGGCCCCTGAAATCCCGACAGCAATATAAAGTTGTGGACTTACTTTTACACCGGTTTGCCCAACGTGCTCATGGTGTGGCCTCCAGCCAATATCCGAAACCGGTTTGCTGCAACCCGTGGCTGCACCTAATTCTTTTGCAAGGTCTTCCAATATTCCCCAGTGTTCAGCACCTTTCATTCCCCGTCCGCCTGAAACAACAATCTCTGCTTCGGGCAACAACACTTCTCCCGTTGCTTTTTCCTGGTTGGTTATTTTGGTGGTAAAATCTGAATCAGACAAGGCTGCATCAAAAGGAGTCGGCTGCACATCCGCACCTATTACTTTCGCTTCTGCAGCATTCTTTTTTATTGCCAATATTTTTTTCTGACTGGTAATTGCTGCCAGTGCAAATGCTTTGCCTGTATAGATGCTGCGCTTCACTACAAATCCGCTTGATGTGTCGGGAAGTTCCACCACATTGGAAACAAGACCAGCTCCTATATGTGCGGCCACGCGTGCTGCTACAGGAGTTCCCAATGATGAATTTGCCAACACCAAAATATCTGCATTTTCAGTCGCCAATGCTTTCTCCAATGCTGTTGCATACGCTTTGATAATGCCTTGGTCCAGGCGTGCGTCTGCAACGTGCAATACTTTCTTTGCTCCGTACTGTCCTATGTGTGCAAGCTCAGTTGAATCAATCGTTCCCATTGCGATAGCGGTAACCTCATCATTCATGGCATGTGCATACGCAACTGCTTCTAAGCTTGATTTTTTGATTTTTCCTTCTGCGCTTTCTACAAATACTACTATGGCCATATCTACTTCTTGTAATTCCTGCTCTAACTAATTTACTATAATACTTTCGCTTCGTTCTTCAACAAAGCAACCAATTCACCAACATTGTCAGCGGCAATCATCTTCACCCCGCTTTTTTGCGGTGGCAATTCAAATGTCTTGGTCGAAACACCACTATCAACGGCAACGGGTTCAACAACATTCAATGGTTTTGTCCGCGCTGACATGATCCCCCGCATGTTGGGAATTTTCCATTCGGCAATAGGCTCCTGGCATCCGGCTACAAAAGGCAGGTTTACTTCTAAATATTCTTTACCTCCTTCTATCTCACGAGCCATTTTGGCAACCGTACCTTCAATTTCCAACTTCATAACAGGGGAAACCGAAGGCATCCCTAAAAGTTCGCCTACCATTCCGTGTACCACCCCACTGTTAAAGTCGATGGACTCACGGCCCATTAAAATAATATCGTACCCTGCGGCATTGGCCGCGATTTGTTTCGCCACAAAAAAGGAGTCGGTAGGATCTGCGTTTACGCGAATGGCATCATCGGCCCCAATCGCCAATGCTTTTCGGATGGTTGGTTCCGTATCGGCCAATCCAACATTTAAAACGGTTACGGTGGCGCTTAGGGATTCTTTTAACTCAATTGCCCTGGCCAACGCATAATCATCATAAGGGCCGATAATAAACTGAACCCCGGCAGTATCGAACTTTGTATTATTCTCCACAAAATTGATTTTTGACGTGGTGTCAGGGACGTGGCTAATACAAACTAAAATCTTCATCTTTGAAATCTCATTTAAATCCTCACTGGTTTTACAAATCCGGCTCAAGATAAACCATAAATTCCGAAATCCGAATTCTGAAAAAGGCAAAAAAAAATGAATAATCAGGATAGAATCCAACTTTTGAAGCAATTTCTTGAAGATGATCCTTCCGATCCATTCAATCTGTATGCACTCGGACTTGAATATCAAAAAGAAAACCCGGACGAGGCCAGGCATTATTTTGATGAACTGCTAAAAAACCATGCATTATATGTTCCCACGTATTACCATGCAGGAATGCTCTATTCCGAATCAGGTGAAACGGAAAAGGCGATCGAAATCCTAAAAAAAGGAATCCAGGTATGTTTATCCCAACAAGACTTCAAAACACAACGTGAATTGCAGACACTCCTGACTAATTTAATGATTGACTAATTTCTAATTACTGAATTAAGCAAATCTGGATACTGGATACTGGATACTTGATTCTTGATTCTTGAAATTAAAAAATTAGAAATCAGTTAATTATTTAGTGCTCCTTCATCCACCCAACACGCTATTAAATCTTTCTGGGCTTGGGTAATGGTACCCTCAAATGGCATGTAGCCATCTTGTGTATAGGTTTTAATCAGTGTTGCATTTGATTTGGCCACAGCATAAATGCGTAGATCGTCCGGTCTTGCCACACCATTGTGGCAGCCAGTCACCGCACAGGAGCTTTGCATGATCGGTAAAATTTCAGTGGACCAGCTGGTGTTTGTAATTCCTTGCGAAACGTTGATGTTCAATTCGGAAATACATTCACCATCATCCTTTACGGTGATCAAATAATTACCAGCATCCAATTCCGTAAAAACATTGTTTATGTCGAACGCATTGCCACCCAATTTATAGTGATAGGGAGGTTGGCCGCCACTCATGGAAATAGCAATGCTTCCATTGCCGCCTACACATTTTGTGTTATCAACAACATCCGCAATAAATGAAATATCAGCAGCCATCAATGTGATATTGTCCAGCAGTGTTTCACATTTGCTTTTATCACGAACAACAAATGAATAAATACCGGGTGAAAGATTGTTGAAATCACCTGAAGTTTGAAAGTCGCTGTTTATAATTGCGTATTCGTAGCTACCAGTTCCCCCGGATGCACTGATTTTGATTTTACCATCCGCTACCCCGCATGCAGAGGCGGGATCAACATTTACCAATGTGGCCATCAAATTACTTTTGCTACAATCAACCGGCACAGGATCGTTTGCGCAAGCGGCAAGAATAAGTATTGGAAGAACTGCAACAATTCGAAACATGGAACCCATTAAGTTCGCAAGTAACAACCGTTATGCTTAAAATTATAATTGAATTTTTCTGAAAATCAGAATTTCTCGATGAATGAAAAATTAAGAAGCGAAATCAACGGATCCTTTCTTCAGGAAATGTTCACCACCAGTTTGCCAATCCGGCTTTTATCAGTGATGCCATCAAAGCAACCAATCACATCCGCAAAGGCATTGACTGAATCTACGATTGGTTCTATTTTCTTGCTGGAAACGAAATTCAACATTTCATTAAACTCTGTGTCATTTCCCATGGTGGAACCTTGCAGGGTCAATTGGTTCCAAAACATCCGGTACAAATCAATATTGGAAGGCAAACCGTTGGTTGCCCCATAGAAAACAATCCTTCCGGCTGGTCGCATAATTTTAATATAGGCATTCAATTGATCACCACCAGCACTATCCACCACCAAATCAAAACCGCCTTTTGTTTTCCAAATATCTTTATAGGTACTTTCTTTCTTATAATTATATCCTCCCTTCGCGCCAAGCGAAAGGGCTTTGTTCACTTTCTCGTCACTGCCGGTGGAAACATACACATGGGCATCGGTGGCAATTGCAAAAAGAAAAGCCAGTTGTGCCACCCCACCACCAAAACCTGAAATCAAAACATTTTGGCGTTCTTTAAGATGGCCTTTCCGAAACAAAGCCCGATAGGATGTCAATCCCCCCATCGGCAAGCATGCAGCTTGTGCAAAATTTAAATGAGAAGGTTTGTGGTGCAAGCGGTCAACATTTACAGCAAGGTATTCGCACAATGTTCCATTGGAGGGCATCCCCAATACATGATACTTTCTGGATTGTACTTCAGGATCGTCCCCCCACTCTATATTTGGGTTGATAACCACTTCTTGCCCTATCCAGGGCTCATTGATTTCATCGGCAACTTTTTCAACAATGCCACTACCATCGGAACCCAACACAGCCCCTATTTTAATATCCGGATACTTACCTTCACGTATCCATTGATCCCGCCTGTTCAGGGCTGCGCATTTTATTTTTACCAATGCCTGGTTAGGGCCAAGTTTTGGAATTGGAATATCCTGTATTTCAACTTTTCCGGGGGCAGTAAGTACAAGCGCTTGCATAATGTAACCAAAATACAAAATGATTCTTAACGAAGCTAGTATAGAGGGTTATTGAGTCCATAGTCTTGAGATACTGGATACTAGTCACTGGATACTGGATACTGGATACTAGTCACTGGATACTGGATACTGGATACTAGTCACTGGATTCTAGTGTCCAGAATCCAGAATCTAGAGTATCCAGTATCTAGAACGGGGTTTCATCATCCTCCATGCCCGGATCGAGTGATGCAGGCGGTGGTGTGCCCGGTGTGTTCATCCGGCTACCGAGTTTTATCATTCCTGAAAACGGGTTTTCACTCGCCATCGGTTCATCAAAGTCGGCAAACTTGGTGTACTTACCAATGAATTTAAGTTTGGCAGTACCGGTGGAACCATTTCTATGCTTGGCGATGATTACCTCTCCCATTCCCTGGGTGGGCAAGCCTTCTTCATCTACAGTAATCTTATAATATTCAGGACGGTACAAGAACATTACAATATCGGCATCTTGTTCAATGGAACCCGATTCCCGTAAGTCAGATAATTGCGGTCGCTTGTCACCACCTCTGGTTTCCACACCGCGACTCAATTGTGACAATGCCAGCACGGGTACTTCCAATTCTTTTGCAATTCCTTTCAATGCGCGCGAAATGGATGCAATTTCTTGTTCACGATTTCCTCCTGCATCACCCCGCATCAATTGGAGGTAATCGATAATGATCAATTGAATATTGTGCTCAGCTTTTAACCTTCTGCATTTTGCGCGGAGCTCAAGGATGGAAAGTGCCGGTGTATCATCGATAAAGATTGGTGCACTGGCGAGTTTATTGGTCTTGTGCACCAATTGTTGCCATTCAAAGTCGGCAAGGTTTCCTTTTCGGATTTTTTCACCTTCCAGTTCCGCTTCCGCGGAAATCATCCTGTTTACCAATTGAACGGAAGCCATCTCCAATGAAAAAATTGCCACTGGTGTTTTAAAGTCGATGGCTGCATTTCGCATAGCGGAAACCACAAACGCAGTCTTACCCATACCGGGCCGGGCTGCAATAATGACCAAATCTGATTTTTGCCAACCGGATGTCATCCGATCAAGTGAAGAGAAGCCTGTTGGCACGCCTGTTAAACCATCTTTGTGATCCTTTAACGCTTGCAATTCCTGGATCGCCCGCGTCATGAGGTTGCGCATGTTGTCATAGTTTTTGCGCAAGCTCGAATCGGATATTTCAAAAATGGATTGCTCCGTTTTATCTAAGAGTTCGAACACATCGGTTGTGTCTTCGTATGCATCGTGATGGATCTTAGAGGCAATGTGGATCAAATCGCGCTTGATGGCCATCTCAATGATAACCCGTGCATGATACTCAATATTGGCCCCGGAACTCACTTTTGATGTCAGTTCGGCAATTTTGTATGCCCCGTCAACGATTTCCAATTTACCAAGCTTACGAAGTTGCGCCACCACGGTGCGCATATCCACCGGCTCAGAAGCCTTGAATAATTCAATAATGGCTTCGTAGATGGTTTGATGTTGCTCTGAATAGAAATGTTCAGGCTTTAAAAATTCAACAACCGCGTTGAGTGCATTCTTTTCCAGCATCAATGCCCCCAGCACTGCTTCTTCCAGATCAAGCGCCTGAGGAGGTAACTTGCCCAAGCCATCCGCTATGTCTCTCGCTACTAACTTGTTGGACTTGCTACTTAACCTCAATGACGTTGACCTCTCTTTCTCCATACAGTGGTTGTTGGACGCGTTTCTTTTTTGTTGGGCGACAAACCTATAAAAACGAATACACGTTACGGTGATGCACTATCCACAACTTATTCACAATTAGTAAACAGGGAACTTTGTGAATAAAGTTTAAAAAATAATGATAATATTAAGGGGCAAAAAAAATTTATCGACTTGTTACAAAGGTAGCCATTTCGCGTGCAATAAAATTTGTTTGTCGGTTTTTAAATCCAGCACAAATTAAAATATACAATTTTCTATTTTTGGGCCTAACTTTTTCCAATGCCAGCATCAGATAAAATCCATTTCATTGCAATCGGTGGTTCGGTTATGCACAACCTGGCGATCGCCCTTCATCAGGCAGGTCATCAGGTTACCGGATCGGACGATGAAATTTTTGAACCTTCCCGGTCACGCTTAGCAGAAAACAAACTCCTTCCTGCACAGCAAGGATGGTTTCCGGAAAAAATCGATAATACCCTGGATTATGTTGTCATTGGCATGCACGCCAGAAAGGATAACCCTGAATTGCTCAAAGCGCAGGAACTCAACTTAAAAATATATTCCTTCCCGGAATTGATATACGAATTTTCGAAAGACAAACAACGTATTGTTATTGCCGGAAGCCATGGAAAAACCACGACTACTGCCATTATCATCCATGTGTTGAATTATTTCAACCGGAAGTTTGATTATGCAGTAGGCTCGCAAATAAACGGGATTGAAAACTCCGTGAAACTTTCGGATGCGCCTGTCATCATCATTGAAGGTGATGAATACCTGGCTTCACCGATTGATCCCATCCCAAAATTTTTACGGTACAAACATCATATCGCGTTGATTACAGGGGTTGCCTGGGACCATGCCAACGTTTTTCCCAGTGAAGAAGAGTATGTAAAACAATTTGACCTATTGGGCGATGAAACCCCAAAAGGTGGCATGCTGATCTATTACGAATCTGATCCGATGGTGTTGATGATCGGCAAAAAAGAACGCAACGATGTTCAGAGTATTCCCTACCGTAGTCATTCGCATGGACAGCAAAACGGTGAAGTCTTTTTAAAAGATGGGGACCGGAAAATCCCGGTCAAAATTTTTGGCAGCCACAATTTCCAAAATATAAACGGAGCGAAGGAGGTACTAAAAAAGATTGGCATTTCAACCCATCAATTTTACGAAGCAATCGGAAGCTTTTCGGGAACAAAAGGCCGCCTTGAATTGATTGCAGAAAATGCATCCAGTGCGTTTTACAAAGATTTTGCACATGCGCCTTCCAAAGTAAAAGCAACCATAAAAGCAATGAAGGAATTGCATCCAAACAGAAAGCTGACCGCGTGCATGGAATTGCATACCTACAGTAGCTTAAACCAAAATTATCTTCCGCAGTATAAAGGAACCACAACCGCTGCTGACGAAGTGCTGGTCTATTACAATCCCAAAATAGTAGCCGCTAAAAAGCTTGAACCGCTTTCTAAAGAATTATTGGAAAAAACGTTTGGGCCAACGATTAAAATATTTACAGAGGCAGAAAAATTAGAAGATGTTCTACTGCAAAAGGACTGGAAAAACAATGATTTGGTAATGATGACTTCAGGCAATTTTGGCGGTATCGATTATCAAAAAATAGCACAGAAAATAAAAGCATAGTAATTCCCTTATCACTGGAATGGCTATTAAAGTTCAAGCCCTTCCATGTGAATTAACCACACGTATAAACGCATGACACTAAACCTAAAGAACCCATTGTGTTTCTTCGATCTCGAGGCAACCGGAATCAGTATTGCCAACGATCGGATTGTTGAAATCGCAATGATCAAGCTCATGCCGAACGGGGAAACACTTCGCAAAGTCCATAAAGTAAACCCTACTATCCCGATCCCACCCGAATCAACCGCTATCCATGGTATCTCAGATGAAGATGTTAAGGATAAACCTACCTTTAAAGAAATAGCAAAAGAGTGTGCTAAATTTTTGGAAGGTGCTGACTTGTCTGGCTTTAACATTTTAAAATTTGATGTGCCCATGCTGGTGGAAGAATTTCTGCGCGCAGATGTAGAGTTTGATTACCGAAGGAAAAAGATTATTGATGCACAACGTATTTTTCATTTCATGGAAAAGCGTACGCTCGCAGCTGCCTATAAATTTTATGTCAATAAAGAAATAGAAAATGCACACTCAGCCGAAGCCGATACGGAAGCCACCATCGAAGTATTGAAAGCACAAGTTGAAAAATACAACGGCCAGGATGTAACCGATGGCCTGGGTAAAAAAGTTGGTGTTATACTAAACGACATGGAGAGCCTTAACCAACTTTCATCATCACAACAAGTTGATCTGGCCGGCAGAATGGTGTACAACCATAAAGGTGTTGAAGTTTTCAACTTCGGGAAACATAGAAATAAGTCTGTTACCGAAATTTTACAGCAGGAACCCTCCTATTATGACTGGATTATGAAGGGTGATTTCCCGTTGGATACCAAAAGAAGGCTCACTGAAATCAAGCTAAAAAGCTTTAAAATGTAGGTTTCAGCCACATTTTTAAAAGGAATTTAAATTAATTTAAATATTAGTCTACTAATTTTATAGAGTTTATAGTATTTATATATATTTGCGAAACACTTGGCTTTATGACCAACCCATTCAATACCGTAAAAGAAGCACTTTCGACCCTCTCTGCTGCAGATGGCCTTCGCTGGATCGCGGAAAAATTTCCTGGTACAGTGAAGCTCTCTACTGCGCTTGGAAAAGAAGCACAAGTATTGACCCACATCATTGCTACTGAAAAAATACCTGTTTCTATTTTTACTGTTGACACCGGTCGTCTTTTTCAAGAGACCTATGAACTGCATTCCCTCACACAAAAAAAATATGGGATCAACATCAAAGTATTTTTTCCGGACGCAGAAGATGTGCAGCAAATGGTAAATGAAAAAGGATTGAACTGCTTTTACGATTCTACAGAAGATAGAAAAAATTGCTGCAATATCCGTAAAGTACTTCCCTTCCAAAAAGGATTGGAAGGTGCGAAAGTTTGGATCACCGGCTTGCGTGCTGAACATTCAGCCTATCGAAAAGATTTGCCCATTGTAGAATGGGATGAAAACTATCAGGTAATCAAATACAATCCCCTACTCCACTGGACAGCTGAAGAGTTGGAACAGTTTATTGTGCAAAACAATGTGCCCGTCAATACCCTTCACAAAAAAGGATTTCCAAGTATTGGCTGTGCGCCTTGTACGCAGGCTGTACAACCGGGTGAAGACGAACGGAGTGGTCGCTGGTGGTGGGAAACCTCCAACAAAGAATGTGGATTGCACCAGCGTCAGGCAGAACCTAAGTTGGTAAAAGTATCTTAGGAAGAGATGTTAGTTGTTGGTTGCATTACAGCAAACTCCTACTAAATATCCCCAGATTAGTTCCTCTTTATCTTTTTTGAATAATATTGTTAATTCATTTCAACAAGGTTAAGAGGCTACCAACTAACAACTGAAATCCTAATTCTTCTCATAATATTTCATCGCTTCCGGGATATCGCGATTCAAATCTTTAATCCGGCTAGCGTTGGAAGGGTGCGTGCTCAACCACTCCGGTGGGGCACCTCCGCCAGACAAAGCATCCATACGTTCCCAAAACTTCGGTGCTTCATTGGGATCATATCCGGCCATCGCCATAAAGATCAATCCAATCTTATCGGCTTCTGATTCATGTTGCCTGGAGAATTTCAACATCCCCACTTGGGTACCCATACCAACGGCCTGTTCAAATAATTGTGTGGTCAGGGTGGGGTTTTGGCTTAATGCCGCAGAAAGGGAAGATAGTCCAAGTTGTGCAACCATTCCCTGGCTCATACGCTCGCGCCCGTGGTTGGCGATTGCGTGTGCTACCTCGTGGCCCATTACTACTGCAACTCCCGCCTCATCTTTACAAATCGGCATGATGCCTGTATAGAACGCTACTTTACCCCCCGGCATGCACCATGCATTTACTGTATTCGGTTCGTCCAATAAGTTAAACTCCCATTGAAATCCATTTAGTTCGCTGCTTAATCCTTTGCCTGCCATGTATTCTTCTACTGCCTTTTGAATACGTACCCCCACATTTTTTATCAAAGCAGTTTGAGCCTGATCGGTTGACAATTTCCCCTCTTTCAATACTTGCGCATACTGTTGATTTGCCATCGGGATAATCTCTTCGTTCGAAACCAGGCTCATTTGTTTTCTACCCGTCAGCGGAACAGTGGCGCATCCATGGATAAACACAATGGAAATTAAAAGGAAAGCGATTTTTTTAATCATAAGTCAAAATTTTGTTCAAAAATACAAATAGGGTTTGGATTGTTGGTAGCTTTGTAAAATCAAAAATCAAACCATTCCATGAGAATTTTTGCAATTGGTCGAAACTATGTTGAACATATCCAGGAACTGAACAATGAACGTCCGGACGAACCCGTTATTTTTTCAAAACCTGACACGGCCCTCTTGCGCGACAACGCACCCTTTTATTACCCCGATTTCACAAAAGATATCCACCATGAAGTGGAATTGGTGTTGCGGATTTGTAAAGAGGGAAAAAATATTGAGGAACAATTTGCACATCGGTATTATGATGCGATTGGCATAGGGATTGATTTCACTGCACGGGACCTGCAGCAAAAAGCAAAAGAAAAAGGATTGCCGTGGGATATTGCCAAAGGTTTTAACGGATCAGCCCCGATTAGCAACACCTTTATACCTGTTGCCGATTTTAGTGATGTGAAGAACATCAACTTTAGTTTACAAATTGACGGGCAACTGAAACAAAAAGGAAATACAAGTTTAATGTTGTTTGACTTTAATTATATAATCTCATATCTATCGAAATTTTTTACGCTGCGTACCGGTGATTTAATTTTTACAGGCACCCCCAAAGGGGTAAGCGCTGTTTCCATCGGCAACACCTTGTCAGCCTTTATTGAAGATGAAAAATTATTGGAATTTGAAGTTAAATAGAAGATTATTAATTGTACTGCTCCTGATAGGTCCGGTGTCGGGGATTGCACAGCGGCAGGTTGAACAAAAGGAAGAAAAGTACATCTATCCCATCAATCCGGGGCAACCAGGTTCCTTAGCGGGAACAATGGGCGAACTCCGCAATACACACTTTCATTCCGGGATCGATATTCGAACCAATAATGTAGTAGGCTTTCCTGTCCATGCTTCGAAAAGCGGGTATGTTTCAAGGATATCCATGAGCGGATCGGGATATGGAAACGTAATATACCTCACCCACCCGGACGGGAATACCACGCTTTATGCCCACTTACTGGAATTCAAAGGAGAAGTGGCCGACTATGTATTGCGTGAACAATACCGAAGAAAAACATTTGAGATCGATCTGTTCTTTCGTGAAAATCAATTTCAAGTTGCACAAGGCGATACCATTGCCCTTTCGGGAAACACCGGTTCCAGCGGAGGGCCACATGTACACTTCGATATCCGAAAAGGAAATAAAATCCTTGACCCCTTGCTTTTTGGA
Organism: uncultured Roseivirgaceae bacterium; assembly: GCA_964398945.1. GTDB lineage: Bacteria > Bacteroidota > Bacteroidia > Cytophagales > Cyclobacteriaceae > JBGTGG01. The sequence goes on from CAYNOT010000001.1 coordinate 243,006, forward strand.
TTCCCCGAAATCGTAGACAACGTTCCCCCGATTGTGGAGAAAATTGCCTTGCGCACAATGGATAAAAACTCGCGCATCTTTGATCGGTTTGGCCGGTTTGAATACCATCCATACCGGGTTGGAAAAAACTATATAATCAACAACCCGATTCCTGCATCCGGGAAAATAGGGATCGAGGTGATGGCCCATGACAAGTTGAATGCTACGCACTTTCGTTGCGGCATCAACTACATAGAAGTGTTTGTGGATGACAAGCTTGTATTCAAACAGGAGTTAAAAGAATTCAACCTGGAGGATACACGTTCGATTTATGCTTTTATGAATTTCAAGGCCTTGCGCACCTCCGGCAAACGGTTCTACAAATTATATATCGATGATGGAAATCGAAATAATTTCTATGCCTCATCGCCAACCAAAGGGTTGATCACAGTCGATCAATCAAAAAACAGCAAGGTTGAAATCCGGTTGATGGACAATAACAAAAACATGAGCACGATCAATTTTACGTTGGCGCCCTCCACAATTATTGAAGAAGTAAGGACCCTTGATCCTGCAAAAAAAGAAATCGAGTATGATATCGATGAGAATATTTTGCAAGTAATGGCACAACCGCTGGATGAAGCAACAAACACCGCACGGGTTTACAAAAGAGGAACGGTGAAGGAAGTTGCCCCCGATTATTTTAACACGCTGCGTGCCGAATACCTTTTTGATTTGCGTGAAGAAATACCCGATTCTATTTCGGTTGGAGAAAACACATTCGTTCCCAATATTCAGGCTGTGATCCCATCCGGAATTCCATATACGTTTTATAGCAATGCAATGGATATTTCATTTCCTCCGGAAGCCTTGTTCGATACGCTGTACTTTCAATCCTCTAAAAGGATAAACCTGGATAGTGGTGAAGTTTTTTCGATTGGTAATTGGCGAACACCTTTGAACAAATACATTGCCGTAACGTTGAAACCATCCGGATCGTATCCGGACAAAAGCAGGCTTGCGGTCTATCGTCATTTGGGCAATAATCGCTATGCACATTATGCCGCCACCTGGACAAACGGGCAATTCAAATTTTATACGCGTGACTTTGGTTCATTTAGTATCCTGGAAGACAATATACCTCCCGGCATCCGAACTATTTACGCCAACAGCCGAATGCTCCGTTTTAAAGTGTGGGACGACCTTTCCGGAATTGCCAGTATGGAAGCGTATGTAAATGGGGAATGGGTATTGATGCACCATGATGCAAAGACCAGTACAATTTGGTCGGAGAAATTTGATAAAACGATTCCTTTTAAAGGCGGGTTGGAATTGATCATTACCGACAATGCCGGCAACAAACAAATCCTTAAACAAAAAATACTATAAACCATGGCGTTGAAAGTAGGATCAAAAGCACCTGATTTTAAAATCCCTGATCAAGACGGAAACATTGTAAAGCTTGCCGATTTTAAGGGAAATAAAATAGTCTTATATTTTTATCCCAAAGACCAAACGCCCGGCTGCACAGCACAATCCTGCAACTTACGGGACAACTACAAACTCCTTCAGAAACAAGGCTATGAAGTAATTGGTGTGAGTACCGATTCAGGGAAATCACACCGAAACTTTATTGCAAAACAAAATCTTCCATTCACGCTGTTGGCCGATGTTGATAAAACGCTTCATGAAAAGTACGGAACATGGGGTGAGAAGTCGATGTATGGAAAAACCTATATGGGTACAATCCGCACTACTTTTATTATTGATGAAAATGGCAAGATTGAAGAGATCATCGGAAAGGTAGATACCAAGAACCATACGGATCAGATACTTGCTGGATGATAGATGCTGTGCCCAGAGACTAGCATCCAGCAACCAGAACCCAGCGACTTTTTCCAGCAAGCGGGTTGCCATCCTAAATTAATTCCTGCATCTTCGCACCAAAATACTGTATCAAAATATTTCCGAAATGAACCAGACTTCCACGCTTTCCAAACTCCATACCATTGCTTCTCAAATCCGCAGGGACATTGTTAGAATGGTGCATGCCTGTCAATCCGGCCACCCGGGGGGGTCATTGGGGTGCACGGAGTATTTTGTGGCGTTGTATTTCCATTTAATGAAGCATGATCCTGCCTTCAACATGGATGGGAAAGGTGAGGATTTGTTTTTCGTTTCCAACGGACACATTTCCCCGGTTTGGTATGCTACACTGGCGCGTGCAGGGTATTTCGATGCGAAAGAACTTTCAACTTTTCGTAAAATGAACTCACGGTTGCAAGGACACCCAGCAACCCATGAGCATCTTCCGGGAATACGTATTGCTTCCGGTTCATTGGGCCAAGGACTTTCCGTTGCTATTGGAGCTGCTACTGCCAAGAAAATGAACCAAGAAGACAATTTGGTGTATGTGCTTATGGGCGATGGTGAGCAACAAGAAGGACAAGTCTGGGAAGCAGCGATGTTTGCTGCCCACAACAAGGTAGACAACCTGATCGCAACCATTGACTACAACGGCCAGCAAATCGATGGTCCTGTAGATGAGGTTTTATCCTTGCTCGACTTAAAAGCGAAGTGGGAAGCTTTTGGCTGGATCGTTCAGGAATTTGATGGAAATGACATGGAATCTGTTGTGAACGGATTGCAAAAAGCACAATCCTTGACAAAAAACGGTAAGCCTGTTATGAACCTGATGAAAACAGAAATGGGCTTTGGTGTCGATTTTATGGTGGGTTCACACAAATGGCATGGTATCGCTCCAAACGATGAGCAACTTGCAACTGCACTTGGTCAACTTGAAGAAACTTTAGGCGATTACTAAACTCACACTATGCACCGGAACGATCTTGACGAACCTCCGGTAAAGGCCAAGCCGGCCATTGACCTGGAAGCGTTATTTGAAGTCCATCCGGAACTACAAACGGATTCCCATATCTATGTTCATTGCCATTTCAAAAGTGGCCGCGATGAAGTGCTCATCCGGATTTGGATGACCACTTTTTTGGTGGACCAAAACAGCAGCGCCCGTTCCAGGTTAGTACACATCGAAAACATTACATACGCTCCGCATTGGACGCTGGTACCTACCAATTATCAATACAACTTCCTGCTCATCTTTGAAAACTTGCCCAAATCTTGTAAAGTGTTTGATTTGATCGAAGACATTCCGCAACCGGGAGGTTTTGTGATCAACAACATCAGCAGAAATAAAAGGGATGTTTATCATATTGATTTGCCGATGGAATAGATTTCTTTGGATTATTGAAAGACAATGGAAATAATTCTCATTAATTTTAAATAGATTAATGCATGAAACAGCGGTTTTACTTAGACACCGCAGTGTTTGATGGAGAATTTGAGGAATTTACGTTGCAATTATTCGAAAGAGTTAAGCTAGGAAAAATCAGCTAATGTCTATTCTGAATTAACTGAAGCCGAATTACTGAACGCACCACAAATATCCTTCTTTAGAAATCCGTTCACCAAAAGAAATTGTTGATTATGAAAACTGAGAAAGGCAGCAAGAATAAAGAATCAACTGAATAGAAACCTTGATTTTTAATAATGTAGATAGCAGAATTTTAAATGCTAGTACTCAACGATTCAGCACACATTAGTGCATTCAAATATTTATCTTCGCTCAACGTTGCATAAAATAAAACTGCATGATTCGCTTCTTCGTTATTTCTTCCCTCCTGCTGCTTTGCTTGCTTGGCGAACTACATGCGCAACGAAAAGTCCAGCAAAAAATCCCGGAAAAAACCCGTATCCTATTTGTAATGGACGCTTCCGGAAGTATGAATGCAGCCTGGGAAAACAACATCTCGCGGATAGATGCCGCAAAAAGTATCCTTACCCGGTTGGTGGATTCCCTACGCAGCAATGAGAATTTGGAGATTGCGTTGCGGGTGTATGGTCACCGCTATCCCAGGGAGGCCAACAATTGCCAGGACAGTCGGCTGGAAGTGCCGTTTGGCGCCAAAAACCACAACGCCATCATGGAGAAAATCAAAAGCATCCGGCCATTGGGCACAACACCCATTACCTACTCGATCACTGAAGCTGCAAAAGATTTCCCGGCCAGCGCAGGGTATCGGAATATCCTGATCCTGATCACCGATGGCATTGAAAGTTGTGGCGGTGATCCTTGTGCCGCTTCCATTGAATTACAAAAGCGTGGTATATTTCTTCGTCCCTACATTATCGGGCTCGGATTAAAAGCCGGGGAAGCGCTCAATTGTGTCGGTCAGTTTTTCAATTCCGAAAGCACAGAAGATTTCCATCAGGTACTCAACAAAACCATCGAAAACTCCTTCTTAAAAACCACAGTGAGCGTGAAATTATTGGATGGCAATCGCAAACCCACTGTCACCAACATCAACGTAAGTTTTCTGAACAGCATGACCGGAACAGCCGTCTATGATTTTGTGCACTATCTTGACCGCAATGGCAACCCGGACACCGTTTCCATTGACCCTGTGCTGGGCTATGACATCGTGGTGAATACGTTACCACCTGCGAACAAGAAAAATGTACGCATTATCAATGGCCAGCATAATGTGATTGAAATTCCGGCAGCCCAGGGAAAATTGGTAATAAAACAAGAAGCCAGAAAAGACCAGGCGATTACGATTGTTCGTGAACAAGGAAAACAGGAAATCCTCAATACACAAATTGCCGGGGACGAAGTAGGCTATCTAACCGGAAATTATCAACTTGAAACAATCACCTTACCGCGCAGGAAATACAATGTTAAAATAGAAGAGAAGAAAACAACAACCATCACCATTCCAGCTCCCGGACTAGTGAACCTCAATACGATTGCGGTTGGTTATGGCGATCTTTATGAAATCCTGGAAGGTGGTGAGCAGGTTTGGGTGTGTTCACTTTCCGACAAACCCATCCGACAATCCTATACGCTGCTTCCGGGTACGTATAAAGCAGTTTTTCGGGTTCGGGAAACTACGGGCAGCAAATACACGGGCACACGAACGTTTACTTTGAAATCTGGTGAAACGGCTACTGTAAATATCTTTAATTAATCACATTTTTTGAGGTTGATTATCAGGTATTCCAGATTAGAATGCATAAAATTGCAGCTTCCTAAAACACCATCATGACCAAATTTACCTTTACTGAAAAGAAAGATACCCGTTCGGGCTTCGGAGTTGGACTTCACGAACTAGGCAAAAAAAATGAAAATGTAGTGGCACTTTGTGCGGATCTTGTCGGATCACTCAAAATGGCTGCTTTTATTAAAGACTTTCCTGATCGTTTCGTGCAAGTGGGAATTGCGGAAGCCAACATGATGGGCATTGCAGCAGGATTAACAATTGGTGGAAAAATTCCGTTTACCGGAACGTTCGCGAATTTTTCTACCGGACGTGTATATGATCAGATTCGTCAGTCGATTGCCTATTCAGGAAAGAATGTAAAAATATGTGCCTCCCATGCGGGGTTAACGCTTGGTGAAGATGGCGCTACCCACCAGATTTTGGAAGATGTGGGGATGATGCGAATGGTGCCCGGCATGACGGTGATTGTTCCTTGTGATTACGAACAAACCCGATTGGCAACTTTGGCATTAGGCGATCACGTTGGCCCTGCCTATTTACGATTTGGCCGCCCGAACTGGCCAATCTTTACAGAAGGCCGGGAGTTTATAATTGGTAAAGCTGATAAAATGATTGAAGGCAATGATGTTACCATTTTTGCCAACGGCCACATGGTGTGGCAAGCCATCGAAGCAGAAGCAATCCTTGCGGAGAAAGGCATCAGCGCTGAAGTTATAAATATCCATACCATCAAACCGTTGGATGTAGAAGCCATCCTTGCATCAGTGAAGAAAACAGGATGTGCCGTTACGTGTGAAGAACATCAACGCAATGGTGGATTGGGCGATAGCGTAGCGCAAGTGTTGGGCATGCACAACCCCGCTCCTATGGAAATGGTTGCGGTCAACGATTCCTTTGGCGAAAGCGGACAACCAATTGAGCTATTGGCGAAATATGGATTGGGTGTCGAAAATATTGTAGCGGCCGTTGAGAAGGTTGTGAAGAGGAAGTAAATAAGATACCTCTTTCAAGGAATCTATATAATAGCAAAGATATAGCCACTGGTAGCATATATCTGCAAGAATATTGGTTATTGATTATATTCGTGTGTTGGCGGCCGGTTCTCGGAACGAGACAAAATACATGAAAAATACTTGCACAATTTTATTAAGCGTTTTACTTATAACAAGTAATTGTGAACAACGTAAGTCGACAGGCACTGACTCCGCAGACGACATTTACGACTATAAACAATACAACAGATTTATTTTGGTCAAAAGTGACAACGTATTTGCCTCAGGAGCAAAAATTTCGGACTTCGGACAATTGCCCAAAGAAGGTGATGTTTACAATCATGTTTTCAGTTTTGGAGAGATTTCGGGATGGGGATTAATTAAAGTAAGTGACGAATTGGACAATGTATATTTTTATAACATTGCCTATTGGTTATTAGGGTTCGGTGACAATGACCCAAATCATGCAGACAAATCTGTAATCGTTTTGACAGACAAAGAAACGGGTGGCGTAAAATACTTGGGACTTATTGACACTGGGATAACGAAGATTGACGACTCAATGCTCTTACTTTCGGACAAAGACGAACAATTCATTGTTGAGATTCCGTTTCATACGTTTAAAACCGTTGACAAAAAATTCAATTACAGCATAAATAACTTTTTGACAAGTAATTCAATAACGGTTGACGATTTTAAAGATCCAATACTTATGACAACAACAATTAGATTTAATGAGAAAACCGCCCTCTAATCGAGTAGACGGCCTCACCGGGAATTAACCGATGAGGTTCGCCTATCACACCATCCCGAAGCTTTCGGAACGTTCATTAAGTTGTGCCTGCGCACCAAAGTGCTTCAGCACACAGGTGTAGAGATACTTTTTCATAGTAAGAGACCAGGGACAATTTAATGCTTCTAAATCCCACTGCGCCAAGCGCGAACCGTTGGTGACAATGAAAAGTACTTTACAGAAAGGTTCAACGAAACCAAATCAATCAAATAAATCGTTACTTGTTACTTAACAATTCAAAATAATCAAACCAATGAAAGCATCCTCCTTCATGGACGTGGTAAAAAGCATTTGCTATGTCAAGGCTAAACAGCTCACCGATGCTAAAGCGCTACTTATGGAAGAAATACGCGAAGCTGTTGAGGAGATGAAACTTATAAAAACCGGCAAAAAGAAAGTCCGAAATGCAGAGGATTTTTTAAATGACGTATAGCGTAAAGTCCGTTGCCGTTTTTGAGAAACAAGCAAGAAATATATTCAGGAAATGTTATTTAGAAAGGAACAACACCTTGATCCTATCTTAAAAAAGAAATTGACGGTCCGTTCGCAAAAAGCGAATGAAGACATCAAAACGGGTAAAGTATACACGCGAAAAGAAGCAGAGGCTAAACTTAATTCAAAAATATTTTCAATTCCTTGAAACTTAAATCGTATTATTACGATTAATACAACCATGGGACTTACCAAAACAGAAGGCTTTACAAAAACACAACTGGAGGTTTCAGCTTTGGCAAAAGCATTGGGCCACCCTGCACGCATTGCCATTCTGCAGTTTCTCGCACAAAAAAATACATGTGTATGTGGGGATATCGTGGATGAACTTCCGCTTTCGCAAAGTACCGTATCCCAGCATTTGAAAGAACTCAAAAACCTCGGATTGATCAAAGGGGAAATTGAAGGCCCATCGGTTTGCTATTGTATCCACCAGGCCAATTGGGACAAAGCCAAAAAATTGATGAATACCTTCTTCGAAAAGAACAACCCGGAAAACTGCTGCTAAAAAATTTTAACCAATTAAATCGCAATATTACGATAAACACAAACAAACTAAATATGGAAACAAACACAACATCATCCGACCAAATCAAAAAACTGGTAAAAGAGCAATACGCAAAAATTGCTGTGCAAGATTATGAAACCAATGCCAACTCCTGCTGTGGCGCTGGTGGTTGTGGTGATACTGCCGTGATGGCAGAAAACTATGAACAACTTGAAGGGTATGTAAAAGATGCAGACCTTGGATTGGGATGTGGCCTCCCCACCGAGTTTGCAAAAATCAACAAAGGTGATACGGTTATTGATTTAGGATCGGGTGCCGGAAATGATGCCTTCATTGCACGTTCTGTTGTTGGTGCCGAAGGAAAAGTGATCGGCATCGACTTTACAGAAACCATGATTGCCAAAGCAAGGATCAATGCTCAAAAGATGAACTACAACAATGTTGAATTCCGCTATGGCGACATTGAAGAAATGCCGGTTGAAAGTGATATAGCCGATGTAATTGTGAGCAATTGTGTGTTGAACCTTGTTCCGAACAAAGCGAATGTGATTTCAGAAATTTTCCGCGTGCTAAAACCCGGTGGGCATTTTAGCATTTCCGATATCGTAATGGATGGTGCGCTTCCCCAAAACATTCAGAAAGCCGCAGCGATGTATGTAGGTTGTGTTGCTGGTGCAATTCAAAAAAATGAATATTTGAACCTTATCGGGACAGTAGGGTTTGAAAACGTAATCGTACAAAAAGAAAAAACGATTTCACTGCCGGAAGAAGTCTTACAAAAATATTTAAATCCCGAAGAATTATTCCTGTTTCGTCAATCGAATATGCGAATTTTGAGCGTAACTGTATATGCTGAAAAGCCTGGGGAAAAAGCATTGCAAAATAATACAGAAAAAAAAGAGAAAAACTGCTGTGGTCCCGAATGCTGTAATTAAATTGTGCGCATGGAACTAGCAACACAAGAAATCAATACAAAAGAAGCGTTTGAAATTTTTCGTAATCTTATCGCCTCAGCAGATCTTCCAACAGATGATCTCGATTATGAGAAACAATTTTTGATTGGTTACTATGATAATGGTTCATTAATGGCAACCGGAGGATTGGAAGTATTTGGTCCCGATGCAATTCTTCGGTCACTTACTGTTAAGCTGGGCTCGCGCAATAAATCCCTGGGATCAAATATTGTCGATGATCTTTTATCAAAGGCGAGAGAAAAAGGTGTTCAAACAATCTATTTGCTTACAGAAACCGCCCGGGATTTTTTTAAGAAGAAAGGTTTTTCTGAAATCAATCGTGATGATGCCCCCAAACAAGTGAAAGCTTCACAAGAGTTTTCTGTGATTTGTGGAAAAGGTGCTACATGCATGAAACTATCGCTTTAGACTGGCGATCAAGAAATATTCGGATACGCCTGCACTGTGCAGAAGTGAATTAAAATAACAATAGCCCCAACCTTCCGGTCAGGGGCTATTTTTTTTTGATATATTCATCCGGTTAAAAGTATTGGTGCTTCATTCCATAGAAACAGAAATCAGTAATGCTTCCTATCACATGTTCGTTTGCAAAAAAAAGAAATTAGAGCTTCCATCTCTTTTCCTGCAAGCGTTTTTTACATTTACGTTTCTAATTGTACCCATAGTACCCAATGAAACTGAATAAGTATTTCGTAATCGATTTCGATAGCACTTTTACAAAAGTTGAAGCCTTTGATGTATTGGCTGAGATTTCTTTAAATGGAAAATCCCACAAGGAAGAATTGATAAAACAGGTGAAGGATATCACCGACCAGGGCATGACAGGTGCCATCAGTTTCCGGGAATCGCTTGAAAGAAGGTTGGAAATCCTGGGTGCTGACAAAACCCATCTCGGTCCTTTGGTGGCCAGGTTGAAGGATGTGGTCTCTGAATCTTTTAAGCGCAACAGGGAGTTTTTCCAGAAGTACGCTGATAATATTTATATAATCTCCAATGGCTTCCGCGAATTCATCGTGCCTATTGTTTCTGAATTTGGGTTGAAACCGGAAAATGTATTGGCCAATGAATTTCGTTTCGATGATGATGGAAAGATTGTCGGGTTCGATGAAGAAAACCCCTTGAGTTCGAACAACGGAAAAGTTGAACAACTGAAACGCCTTAACTTACCGGGCGATGTGTATGTGGTAGGCGATGGTTATACAGACTATGAAATCAAACATGCCGGGCTCGCCAATAAGTTTTTTGCCTTCACCGAAAATGTGAGCCGTGAAAACATACTTGAAAAAGCAGACCACATCACCCCAAGTTTTGACGAATTTTTATACCTCAATAAATTGAACACCGCTATCTCCTACCCTAAAAACAGGATCAACGTTTTGCTTCTCGAAAATGTGCATCCGCGTGCGCTCGAAATTTTAAAGCATGATGGTTTCAATGTTGAAACCTATCCCGCAGGATTGACCGAAGATGAACTCTGTGAGAAAATAAAAAACATTTCAGTTTTAGGGATCCGTTCTAAAACACAAGTGACCGCGAAAGTATTGGAAAATGCCAACCGGTTGATGGCCATTGGTGCCTTCTGTATTGGCACGAATCAAATCGACCTAAAAGCAGCAACCAGAAAAGGTGTTTCTGTTTTCAATGCACCGTATAGCAACACACGTTCTGTAGTGGAACTTGCGATTGCTGAAATGATTATCCTGATCCGGAACTTGCCCGACAAGTTTGCCAAAATGCATGATGGCCACTGGGACAAATCCGCGACTGGCAGTTTCGAAATCCGTGGAAAGAAGCTGGGCATTGTCGGGTATGGAAATATCGGAACGCAGCTTTCTGTTTTGGCAGAGTCGTTGGGAATGAAGGTCTACTATTACGACCGGGAAGAAAAACTTGCATTGGGAAACGCCACCAAGTGTAAATCTTTAAAAGAACTTTTCGAACAAGTCGATCTTATTTCCCTGCATGTGGATGGCCGCCCTGAGAATGAAAACATGATCGGCAAGCAGGAGTTTGGATGGATGAAGAAAGGTGTGATTTTCGTAAACTTGAGCCGTGGGCACATTGTCGATATCCAGGCATTAAAAGAAAGTATTGAAAACGGAACTATTACAGGTTGCGGAATTGATGTATTTCCGGAAGAGCCGATCAGCAACCAGGAAGAATTCCTATCTGAATTAAGGGGATTGCCGAATACTATTTTAACACCCCACATTGGCGGAAGTACGCTGGAAGCGCAAGAGAACATTGCCAATTTCGTTCCCTCAAAAATTATTGATTATATCAATACCGGTAGTACTTCCAATAGCGTAAACTTCCCGAACCTTACATTGCCTATTTTGGAAAATGCACATCGGTTGATCCACATCCATGATAACGTACCGGGAATTTTAGCAAAGATCAATCAGGTGTTGGCGCATCATGACATCAACATTGTCGGGCAATATCTGATCACCAATGACATGATCGGTTATGTGATCACCGATATCGATAAAGCATACGACAAAGAGGTGATCAAAGAGCTGCGCCAAATTGAGCATACCATAAAGTTTAGGGTATTGTATTAAAGGTTGCGGTGCTGAATTTTGTGATGCCCTGGCGGAACAAAGCTGGGGTTAAAAAAAATCCACCGGATTTGGAGAGGTGTATTTCGAACCCCATTTCAGACAGGTTTTGAGCTGCCACCCATCCGCAACCTTCCACTGTTATCCTGCTTTTAGGGCGAGGCCCCGACAAGTCGGGGTGAGGCCTGGTTTTGGTAGGCGCTTTACTCGGCATTGTATTCGTGTTAGGTTCGAAAAACGTGTCCCAAATCCGAGTGGATATGTGCGCAAGGTACAAGAATAAAAAAGTGGATACACTATTGAATAAAACCTAATTTTTTCATAGCCCTTTATATCTTTGGATTTGCTTTACAAAATTCTAACTATGACCCCCATCAATTTTAATCCCGGCCCTTCCCAACTATATTTTACTGTTCCTGATCACATCCGGCAAGCACTCAAGGAAAATATTCCCTCCATCTCCCACCGTAGCCCAACATTTGATGCAGTGGTGAAAGAAGCGTATGAAAACTTACGTGAATTGCTCAGCATCCCCGACAGCCATCACATTTTCTTTTTGGGTTCTGCAAACGAAGCTTTTGAACGCATCCTTCAAAATTTAGTGGAAGAAACTTCTTTTCACTTTGTAAATGGGGCATTCAGTAAAAGGTTTTATGATTTTGGAAAGATGTTGGGGAAAAAAACAGTCAGCCTTATCGTTCCTGAAGGCCAGGGTTTCCAACAACCCTTTACAATCGATAGTGCCACAGAACTGATTGCCGTTACACACAATGAAACCAGCACCGGGGTTTCTTTCCCGATGGGATTTATCCATAGCCTGAAAGATCAATACCCGAATAGCTTAATAGCGGTGGATGCAGTTTCCTCCATCCCCTATCCGCAATTTGATTATTCAAAAATCGACAGCATGTTCTTTTCTGTACAAAAAGGGTTTGGCCTTCCAGCAGGATTAGGTGTATGGATTGTCAATGATCGCTGCATCGAAAAAGCCGAACAACTGAAAAGCAAAGGCAGTGTCATCGGAAGTTATCACAGCCTTCCTTCCTTGCTTCAAAATGCCAAAAAATACCAAACACCCGAAACACCGAATATGCTGGCGATTTACTTGTTGGCAAAAGTTTCCGGTGATATGGTAAGACGGGGAATCAAAAACATAAGAAGCGAAACAGATTATAAAGCTGCAATCCTCTATCAGGCACTGTACGAACATCAACAACTAAAACCTTTTGTTGAGGAGAAAGCCTTTCAATCCAAAACAGTTGTTGTTGCGGAATCAGGTGAATACACGAGGCAAATCACTCAACTTCTAAATGAAAAAGGTTTGCAACCGGGCGAAGGTTACGGGGCAGCAAAGGCAACCCAGCTTCGATTTGCCAACTTCCCAACACATTCTAAAGAGCAATTTGAATTATTGGTGGATACCTTAAATATGATCAAGGTTTAATTTACAGTTCAAATTACAGTTCAAAATGCCTGTGTGACACAGCCCTGGATGAAGTCGATACTTTAAATGCGATCAAGTTTTAATTTACTTCGGATTGGTCTGTTTGAGACAGACCATGTATGAGGTTTAACTTATGCTCCCTTTGCAGGAGTATTTCATACTCCATAAACACCAAACGTACCAAAAGTACTTTGTGATCTAAGCGGTTATCCATATTTTGTCCCCTGACTAAAATACTGCTGAACCATGCGAAAAACCATATTATTTCTCTTGATCCTTTCCTTTCAACTTGGCTATGCCCAGGATTTCCGCTGGCAACAAAGAGCCGAATATACAATGGATGTAAAACTCGATGTTAAATCACATAAAGTTACCGGGAAACAAAAACTGGTGTACCACAACAATTCGAAAGACACACTTTCAAAGGTCTTCTACCATTTGTACTTCAATGCATTTCAACCCGGAAGCATGATGGATGTCCGGTCGTTGAATATTGAAGACCCGGACCGCAGGGTCCAGGACCGGATTTCTAAATTAAAGGACAATGAAATCGGGTACCAACATATCCATAAATTAAGTCAGGACGGAAAAGACATCGAATACAAAGTAAATGGAACCATTCTGGAAGTAACATTGGCAAAGCCTATCCTGCCCAATACCAAAACCACTTTTGATATGGAATTTGAATCTCAAGTACCGGTTCAAATCCGCAGGAGCGGAAGGGACAACAGGGAAGGTATTTCGTACACGATGACACAGTGGTATCCAAAAATGGCGGAATATGATTTTCAAGGCTGGCATGCGTACCAATATGTGGCCCGTGAGTTCCATAGTGTTTGGGGTGATTTTGATGTAAAGATTACTATCGATCCTACATTTGTAATTGGTGGAACCGGCATTCTTCAAAACCCAAATGAGATAGGTCATGGTTACGAAAAACCCGGAGCAACCGTAAAGCGTGGAAAGGGTGATTTGACGTGGCACTTCAAAGCAAAGAATGTAATCGACTTTGCTTTTGCTGCCGATCCGGATTATACCCACGAGCAAATGCAAGTTCCCAACGGACCGATGTTACATTTTTTCTATCAGAAGAACGATAAAACAAAAGAGACCTGGCCAAAGGTTCAGGAATATAGCGTCAAACATTTTCAATACATGAGCAAACACTTTGGGGAATATCCATACGAAGCGTACTCCATTATTCAAGGTGGCGATGGCGGAATGGAATATCCGATGTGTACCATGATCCTTGGTGAAGGTTCCTTTGGGGGCTTGCTCGGTGTAATTGCCCATGAAGCATCCCATAGCTGGTACCAAGCCGTACTTGCTTCAAACGAAGCCAAATACCCGTGGTTGGATGAAGGTTTTACCGATTTCTCAAGTACTGAATCCATGTCCCAGTTTTCAAATGAGGATGCACAAGACAGCCATGCAGGAAGTTACCGCGCATATTATGCGTTGGTAAAAAGTGGATTGCAGGAACCCATCAGTCAGCACGCGGACCATTACAATACAAACCGTGCCTACGGAACAGCAGCATATTCCATGGGGGCAATTTTCCTCCATCAACTTAAATATGTAATCGGAACAGATAATTTTTACACGGGCCTCAAGCGCTATTATAATACCTGGAAATTCAAGCATCCGGAACCCAACGATTTTATAAGGATCATGGAAAAACAATCCGGGTTGGAATTGAAATGGTATTTGAATTATTGGGTCCACACCACCAAGACCATAGACTATGGAATCGGGCCATTGGTCGATAAGGGAAGCAAAAGTTATTTGACATTGGAACGCATTGGCGATTTCCCGATGCCAATTGATTTGTTGGTAACGTATGCCGATGGTTCGAAAGAAATGTTCTATATCCCCATGAATGAGATGTTGGGCAAAAAACCTGTTGAGGACAAAAGCATTAAGCGTACCGACTTGACCCCTTGGCCGTGGGTAAATCCATCCTATACATTGGAAATTGGTAAAGCTTCAAAAGATATTGCCCGGATTGAAATTGATCCAGGCAAGCGGATGGCAGATATCAATTCCGCCAACAATACATTGGTAATTGCGGAGTATACCACACCCTATTCGGATCCTACTAAATAGGATGTAAAGAGATTTTTAAGGATCGGCCAAAAGCAATACTTTTGGCCGATCCTTTTTTTAATTTTAGGTGATGACTTCCGACCAAGCGCGCAAAAAGATTCTTGAGTTAACTGAGCAAATCAATTATCACAACGATTTGTATTATCAAAAGCATACCAGTGCGATCAGTGACTTCGAATTCGACCAGCTATTAAAATCCCTGATTGATTTAGAAAGCCAGTTTCCGGATTTAAAATTTCCTGATTCCCCTACCCAGCGTATTGGTGGCACCATCACGAAAGAATTTGAAACAGTTGTTCATAAATATCCGATGCTTTCCCTGGGCAACACCTATTCCAAAGATGAACTCGAGGATTTTGACAAGCGCGTTTCAAAAGGACTGGACGAAGCTGCGTACGAATACTTTTGTGAGCTTAAATTCGATGGTGTCTCGATCAGTCTGATTTATGAAAATGGGATTTTAACCCGTGGAATTACACGCGGGGATGGTGTACGCGGGGATGATGTGACTGCAAACGTAAAGACCATCCGGAATATCCCATTGGTGGTAAAAGGAAAAGACATCCCTCCTTCCTTTGAGGTGCGGGGTGAGGTTTTCATGTCAAAGGATAATTTTGAAAAGCTCAATAAAGAAAAAGAAGATATTGGTGAAGAACGCTATGCCAATGCCCGGAACACAACTTCAGGCACGTTAAAAATGCAAGACTCTTCAATTGTAGCAAAACGAAACCTCGATTGTTATGTCTATTTTCTTCTTGGGGATAAATCTGTTTCGAAACACAGTGAGTCCATAAAGAAATTGGAACAGTGGGGCTTCAACGTATCCAATACCTATAAAAAGTGCAGCAACATTGAAGAGGTGTTGGCGTACATCAACCATTGGGAAAAGAAACGGCTTGAGTTGCCGTTGGAAACGGATGGTGTTGTTTTAAAAATTGATGATCTGAAGCAACAAGATGCGTTGGGGTTTACAGCCAAAAGTCCGCGCTGGGCGATCTCATATAAGTATAAAACCGAAGGCGCTGTTACAAAACTGAATGATGTCACCTATCAAGTGGGGAGGACTGGAGCCATCACTCCCGTTGCCGAACTGCAACCTGTGTTGTTGGCAGGAACAACTGTGAAGCGCGCCTCACTGCATAACGCCAATGAAATAGCGCGGTTGGACTTGCACATTGGTGATTATGTTTTCGTTGAGAAAGGTGGTGAAATCATTCCCAAAGTAACAGGTGTTGATGTTACAAAACGGAACGGATCAACCAAACCGGTTCACTATATAACAACATGCCCGGAGTGTGGTACAGCATTGGTCAGAAAGGAAGGGGAAGCATCACATTATTGTCCGAATGTTAATGGCTGCAAACCACAAATTACCGGTCGCATTGAACATTTTATTCAGCGCAAAGCCATGAACATTGACAGCCTCGGGGAAAAAACCATCGCCCAATTATATTCCCTCGGCATGGTAAAGAGTCCTGCTGATTTATATGATCTCACCGAAGAAAATTTATTAAAGCTGGAGGGTTTTAAAACATTATCCGTACAAAATGCCTTGCGGGGAATTGAGATGTCCAAACAAGCACCTTTTGAAAGTGTGCTTTTTGCGATCGGAATCCGCTATGTGGGAAAAACCGTTGCCGAAAAACTCGCTGCATATTTTAAGAATATCACGAACCTTGCGAATGCAACGGAGGAGCAGTTGCTGGCTGCCCCGGAGGTGGGTGCCAGGATTGCGGAAAGCGTCTTGTTGTTTTTCCGTAATCCTGAAAATCGAATTGAAATCACACGCCTTCAAAAAGCCGGGTTAAACTTTGAAACTTCCGGCAGGCAAACCGAAGTAGAAAATGACGTACTCCAGGGCAAATCTTTTGTAATTTCAGGTACATTTGAAGGCTATGACCGGGAGGAGCTAAAAACCATGATCCTTAAAAATGGCGGAAATATTTTATCCGGGGTCTCGAAAAAATTGGATTATTTAGTTGCAGGTGATAATATGGGGCCTGCCAAGAAAGAAAAGGCAGGGAAGATGGGTGTATCCATTATCAGTCTGGATGATTTATTGCATCTTATAAACATAAAGTAAGCATTTTTAAAATGAAGGGCAACTTCCTAAAAATCAGAACACAAAGCTTACTTAAGCGAAACAAAACTTCGCGTACAAGTATACCCTACAAAGAAGCTGCTTCTATTGGTATTGTCTTTTCAATTGAAGACAAAACCAAGCACGATTCCATCAAAGAATTTATCAAACGATTGGAAGCAGACGGTAAAAATGTAAAATCCATAGCCTTCCTCCCGAAGAAGAAAGAGAACTATGAATTCATGTTTGATTTCTTTACTGAAGATGACCTCTCTTTTTTTGGGAAGAACAACTCATTACAAGCAGCCAAATTTGTGGATACCCCTTTCGACATCCTATATTATGTGGATTCAATACCTAACGCGTACCTCCTCAACCTTATCGCACAAAGCAAGGCCAAATTCAGGATTGGAAAGTTTTGGGCTGATGGCCACCCTTATTTCGAATTGATGATCGAAAGTGTGGGGGGCACCAAAATATTAATGGACGAAATGTATAAGTACTCTTCTGTCCTTCGCTAATCATTCTTAATTTCGTTTTATGAAGAAACTCCACGGCACCGGAGTAGCACTTGTTACTCCTTTTACTAAAAGTTTACGCGTTGATTACAGTGCATTAGAAAGGCTATTAAAACATACCGCAAAAGGAGGTGTTGATTATTATGTTGTGATGGGCACAACAGGTGAATCGGCTACCACTTCTACGGAGGAAAAAGCAGAAATACTTTCATTCATCAAGAAACATAACCCAAAGAAACTTCCGGTTGTGTATGGCATTGGTGGAAACAATACTGAACATGTCTTGGCCACCATTGAGGAAACAGACCTGAGAGGAGTTAGTGCCATTCTTTCAGTAAGTCCTTACTACAATAAACCATCACAAGAAGGAATCAGGCAACACTTTACAAAAATTGCCGACCATAGCCCGGTTCCGGTGATACTATACAATGTGCCCGGTAGAACGGCCTCAAACTTGACCGCTGAAACAACGCTTCACTTAGCTAAGCATCCCAACATTATCGGGGTTAAAGAAGCTTCAGGAAACCTTGAGCAATGTATGCAGATCAGTAGCAAAATGCCGGCAGGCTTTCTACTGCTCTCCGGTGATGATATGTTATCCGTACCGATTTACAGTATCGGTGGAAAAGGAATTATTTCCGTGTTGGCCAATGCCCTGCCAGGTGTATTCAGCAACATGTGGGCGCATGTTCAACGTGCTGATTTTAATAAGGCACAGAAAGAACAATTCAAACTGCTGGATATCAATGGGCCCATGTACGAAGAGGGCAATCCGGTTGGGATTAAGTATCTGTTATCTAAAATGAAAGTTACACTGCCCTATTCGAGGCTTCCGCTTGTATTGCCTTCGGATACATTGAAAAAGAAAATAGATAAGGCATTCAGGGGCTTGAAATAGCCATTGATGGTGAAATTTTTCACCGAATTGTAGCAAGCATTCCTATAAAATCCGAAAAATATTTATTGGCTGTATACGATTCTATTTCCAGGATTGCATCATAAATATGCTGAAGCCGTGCCTTGTCCCCAACTTTACCGCGCATAGATTAATTGCTTTTCATTGTCTACAATTGGCTTTATGTATTGTGACAATCCATTTGAGGAAACCAAATCGACCTTGGAATTAAGAAGTTTTTCCAGGTCTATCTTCATTTGTACGAATTGCAGCCCTATTTTTTGGGAATAGTCAAGGTCGACCAGTATGTCAATATCGCTCTGAAATTCTGCCTCATTTCGAGCATAAGAACCAAATAAGTATGCTTTTATAACCGGCTTGGTTTTAAAGTATGCTTTTATTCTTTCGATCTGGTTATCCTCGAGCTTCATAAAGGCAATATAAAAAAATTGCATTGACCATGTATGAAATTAAAGCCTGGCAGGAGTAAACGTTTTGAAATATGTGGGGCGTTAACGATAGGAAGCTATCTGCACGTGAAGGTTATTTCCACTCTTAAAAAGGCTTTAACAAAAAAGAAAAGGATAGCCATTAGGCTACCCTTTCTTTGTTCTTTTATCGTAAAGCTGGCTATTAACTAGCTTTATTCTTCAATTCCTGTACTTCAGAACGGATGGTCTGAGCAAGGTTTTTAAGATCCTGCATTCCTTTTCTTACACGGGTTCCAGCAGCGCTGTTTCCCTTGTTATAGAACTTGTCGGCATCACCTTCGATAGAAGCAATGAGATTCTTTAGTTCTTCAAATTTTTGCATTGTATTTAAGTTTAGAGATTAAAAATTTGTTTCCTTATGCCAAGATAAATAAAAACCTTACAATTCAACCTAAAAAGGCTATTTTTTATTGTTGCCTCGTTACAGAAACCAGTTTTTCCTCTTTATAAAACCCCATATCCAGCTTCTCTTTGAGGGTCGAGAATGCACTCAATGTCTCTTCCACATCCGCCAATGTATGGGCAGCTGTAGGAATAATCCTAAACATGATAACATCCTTAGGAACAACAGGATAGATCACTACCGAGCAGAAAATATTGAAGTTTTCACGCAGGTCCATCGCCATGTTTGCAGCCTCGCCAACACCCCCCTTAAAGAGCACCGGGGTAACCGGTGATTGGGTAGTGCCCAGGTAAAAACCCCTGTCTTTTAATCCGTCTTGAACAGCCCTGACGATCTTCCATAAATTGTCTTTTAAGGACGGGTCCGTCTTTAAAAGCTCCAATCGTTTCAATGCACCAATCACCAACGGCATTGGCAAACTCTTGGCGAAAATCTGGGAGCGGGTACTATACCGAAGGTATTTGATAACACCTTTATCGCCTGCTACAAAGGCCCCGATACTTGCCATTGATTTGGCAAATGTTGAAAAGTATAGATCAATATCATCCTGAACACCTTGCTCCTCACCTGCCCCGGCACCGGTTTTTCCCATCGTACCAAAACCATGGGCATCATCAACAAAAAGCCGGAAGTTGTATTTCTTTTTAAGTCCAACAATGGATTTCAAATCACCCATATTGCCCGACATTCCAAAAACGCCTTCTGTAATTACCAGAATTCCACCCCCTGTTTCATCCGTGATTTTCCTGGCACGAACAAGTTGTTTTTCAAGGTTTTCAATATTGTTGTGGGGGAACACAAAGCGTTTTCCCATGTGCAAGCGCACGCCATCAATGATACAAGCGTGTGATTCAGCGTCATAAACAATAACATCTTTACGGTCAACAATTGCATCAATAATGGAAACAACGCCCTGATAACCGAAATTCAACAACATGGCATCCTCTTTCATTACAAATCCGGCCAGTTGCTTTTCCAATTCAATATGGTGAACGGAGTTTCCAGACATCATACGGGCACCCATCGGAGATGCTAAACCATATTGGGCAGCCGAATCAGCATCTGCTTTTCGTACTTCGGGGTGGTTCGCCAATCCCAGATAATTATTAAGGCTCCAGTTTAATACTTCCCTCCCCATAAATTTCATTCTCGGGGCAATTTCGCCCTCAAGCTTCGGGAAAAAGAAATAATCTTCTGGTAAGTGTGAATATTTGGCCAACGAACCGGCCTCCATCTTTAACTTTTGAAATAAATCTGCCATGCACAATTGCGGTTTTAAAAATTGCTACAAAACTAAACAAAAATGGAGATAAAAGCCTGCCAAAGTACTTTCCTGCCAAAAATCATAAAATCCTACCACTCAGGGCCCTCAAACCTTGGGTTTACAAAATTGTTGAGTTTAGAACCAAATCGGTAATTCAAGCCAAAAAAGGTTTCAAATTCAAAAGATGAGGCCAATTGCCTGCCCCTTGTCAAGACTTCAGTACTACTTGCTCCATCTTTCAGGATATTGATTTGATCTTGGGCAAGACCACCAAAAAAGTAAACGTATAGCGAAAGTCCTCCTGTAATTCGAACATCCGAGCCTGTGCTGATCCGCAGGTTGTAAAGATTCCAATCATGGAAATAATTGCTCCAACGAAGTTGTGTATTAACGGTGCCCCACTTCTGATTGAACCCAAGTGTCAAGGATGCCCTTTGACCGAAAAGATATTCATCAAGTTTATTGAAGAGGGTTATATTATAGTAGTTGTTATATTGTGCCCCTATTCCATAGCGGAATGCCAAATACTTTGTATTAACTTCCTTGTAAGGAAAAAAGGCATATTCCATCTGCGGTAAAAGAGTGGTTTTTGCATGGTAATTTGAAAAGGTGGAACTGAGGTATTCCAGTTCATATCCCACCGACCAACGCTCATTGAGTGACCAAACGATAAGGTTGTTAAAGCCATATCCGGTATTTTCCACCCGTACGGTCGAATCGTTATCCAATTGATCCGAAACCACATATTTATCATTTGAAAGCGAAGACTGAACACTAAAGCGTGCTTTTATTTTATCGGTAATCCTACTTGCTGACATTCGGCCCTCCAGTTGCAGGGAGGTGTAGTTTTGATCGGCCCGGATAAAACCATCCCCTCCAATTTTGTACACCCAATAATTCCAGCTATCCGTAGTTTGCTCTTCTTTTGAATTTTCAACTGCATCGGATTTCAAAGAGATCGAGACACGGGAAGCCTGGCTTGTTTTTGCGATCAACGGTGCCAATCCCAATTTTAAATACAACAGCAATTGGTCCCGCTCTTCAAAATCGGTAATGTTTGGATCGGTTGAAAACCGAAGTGTATCGCGATGGTTTTTAAAATCATGTTGACCGAAAAAAATCAATTGAAATTGTTCACCTCCACTTCCTGTATCCTGAGCGGTAATCAATACATGGACATCGGATGCAACACGGTCCAATAGGAAATCAACCATATTGATTTCTGTCCTGATAAATGCCTGGTCACAGAACGTGTTACTACAATCGATAAAGACTTTTAGTTTTCCTTTTCGATCCTGGGCTTCTGTATCAGGACGGGGGATTAAAATAAATAAAATTGGGATTAGGAGGCTGGGTTTCATTAGGTTGTGGATTTAATAATCGCTAGAGAACGAAGGTTTGCACATTGGTATTATTTGTTTAGCATTGCAATAATGGTGGAAATCAAAAAAATATTGATTGCAAACCGGGGGGAAATAGCCCTTCGTATCATCCGAACAGCCAAAGAGATGGGCATCCGAACGGTGGCCACGTATAGTGAAGCTGATCGGCATGCACTCCATGTAAGGTTGGCAGATGAAGCAGTGTTGTTGGGGCCACCCCCCTCTTCGGAATCCTATCTGAAGATGGACACGATTATCGAAGCTGCGCTTCAACTGGGGGCCGATGCAATCCATCCTGGGTACGGGTTTCTTTCCGAGAACGAGACTTTTGCCAAAAAGGTCGAAGAAGCCGGTATTATTTTTATTGGTCCTTCTGCGGAGTCAATCCATGTGATGGGCAGTAAGCTTGCAGCAAAAGACGCAGTTGCAAAATTCAACGTTCCGCTCGTACCGGGAACTGCCGAACCGATTAGTGATGTACCGCAAGCAAAAAAAATAGCAGCAGAAATTGGTTATCCAATCCTAATAAAAGCAAGCGCTGGCGGTGGTGGAAAAGGTATGCGCCTTGTGGGTTCCGAATCGGAATTTGATTCCCAAATGGAACGTGCTGTGAGCGAAGCTAAATCTTCTTTTGGTGATGGTGCAGTTTTTATTGAAAAGTTCGTCACGAAACCACGGCATATTGAGTTTCAGATTTTTGGTGACAAGCATGGGAATGTAATCCATCTATTTGAACGGGAATGTTCAATACAACGAAGGCACCAAAAAGTAATTGAAGAAGCCCCGTCCTCCGTGCTCACACCTGAAATTCGAAAAGCCATGGGTGAAGCAGCTATCAATGTAGCGCGCGCTTGCAATTATTACGGTGCAGGTACAGTTGAATTTATCCTGGATGAAAACCTGAACTTTTATTTCCTTGAAATGAATACACGCTTGCAAGTGGAGCATCCCGTTACCGAAGAAATCACAGGGTTGGACTTGGTACGTTTACAAATCCATGTTGCCGAAGGAAAAGAAATTCCATTCAAACAAGAAGATATAAAAATGATTGGCCATGCAATTGAAGTCCGCGTGTATGCCGAAGACCCTGCCAATAATTTCTTGCCGGATATTGGAACGCTTACCACCTACAAACGTCCACAAGGAAATGGTATTCGGGTAGATGATGGCTTTGAGGAAGGAATGGGGATACCCTTCTATTATGATCCCATGATTGCGAAATTGGTGTGTCATGCCGAAAACAGATCAAGTGCGATCGAAAAAACAATTCGTGCGATCGATGAATATGAAATCACAGGATTAGAAACCACGCTGGGATTTTGTAAGTTCGTTTTACAACACCCTGCATTTACATCTGGTAAATTCGACACCAAGTTTGTGGAAGAGCATTTCAATCCTGAAGAATTAAAAGTAGAAAGTGACCCTGTGGCATCCCGTCTGGCCGCTGCAATTGCCACCACACTTTTAAACTCCAGATCCAACACAGTGCAAAAGCAAGCGGAGCACCAACCGATAAGCCGCTGGAAAAAAAACAGGGTGTAAATGGCAGAAATAAAACCTTTTAGAGCCTGGCGGTACAATGGCCAACTCACCAACGATATTGAAAGCCTGACCTCGCCATTGTTTGATGTTGTGTCGGGAAAACAGCGGGAGAGTTTATATCAAAACCCAATCAATAGTATTCACCTTTCAGTGCCCCAACCGCCTGACCCTGCCGGGCGTGCTGCCACCCTTTTGGAAAAATGGAAAAACGATGGC
The DNA here is from genome assembly GCA_964398945.1 of uncultured Roseivirgaceae bacterium. GTDB lineage: Bacteria > Bacteroidota > Bacteroidia > Cytophagales > Cyclobacteriaceae > JBGTGG01. The sequence goes on from CAYNOT010000001.1 coordinate 266,724, forward strand.
ACGTTGGTGCAAGATAATTTACCGGGGATCTATGTGTATTATCAATACTTTCGGTTGCCCGGAATGCAGAATGAATTATGCCGGAAGGGATTCATCTGCAACATCCGTACCTACGATTGGAATGAGGACATTGTCCTCCGGCATGAAAACACGATGCCAAAAGCTGTAAACGATCGCATCGAGTTGTTGGCGAAAACGGAATTCCACGCAAGTGCAACCCATGGACTATACACCGACAATTCTTATACGCTCGAAAACTATATGGATGAAGCAATCCAAAAACCACTTTATGAAGTAGAGGACTACCAGGGTGTGCGCGATGTGCTTGCAGTGATCCATGATCGGAAAGCCATCCAACTTTTTATCGATACGCTTGCACAGAAAAAAATTATTTTAGCGGATGGGCACCATCGCTACGAAGGGTCTTTGGCCTACAAACAAGATGCTGCAAAAGCAAACCCCAACCATACCGGAAAAGAAGGATACAACTTTCATTTGATGTACCTCACCAATACAGATGCCGGGGATTTCAGGATATTGCCAACCCACCGCCTCATCACAGGTATCCAAAATTTTAATGAAGCAGCGTTGCTGAAAAAATTGGAAAGTGATTTTAGTATCAAACGCCTTGATGATGTGGACACGGTGAATGAAATTGTTGCGGGAAAACAATGGGCTTTCGGATTGCTCTTTAAAGATAGTGCTTATAAAATACGATTGAAACCCGAAGCAATCCATACCATCCCATGGAAATTCCCGGATGTTATCAATGCGTTGGATTTGACAGTAATGCATTATTTCGTTATCGAAAAAGCGCTGGGCATTCCCGGAAAAGAACAACGCGCATCGGAAAACATAACGTTTGATAGGAGTTTTTCAGACTGCTTAAAGAAAGTGATTCAGGAAGAAGCACAACTCGCGATCATTACAAACGAGATTTCTATTGAAGAAGTAAAGGCAGTTTGCGAAAGTGGTTTTACAATGCCCCAGAAATCCACTTATTTTTATCCGAAGGTTATTTGTGGTTTTGTGTTTAGTTCAATCAAAGAAGATGAATTTCAATCGCCCCCTTATTCTAGCTTCTAGCTCCCCAAGAAGGCAACACCTCATGAAAGAGGCGGGATTTACCTTTCGCATTGAAAAGCCCGATGTAGAAGAAGACTTCCCGTCCGATTTGCCGATTGATCAGGTGGCAAAATACCTGGCGTGTAAAAAAGCTGAATACTTCCGGCCATCCATCCATGAAGAAGTGGTTGTAACGGCTGACACGGTGGTGATTTTAAACAACCAAATTCTTAACAAGCCTGCAGATAAAACCGAAGCGGTGCGGATGCTCCAATCCCTTTCCGGAAAAGCACACACAGTGATGACCGGGGTTTGCATCCTGTCTAAAGAATGGGAAACCAGTTTTGATGAAAGCACCCTGGTAAAATTTAAGGAACTATCACTTCAAGAAATAGAATTTTACATCGACAACTATAAGCCCTATGATAAAGCCGGTGCGTATGGTGCGCAGGACTGGTTTGGAATGGTGGCCATCGAAAAAATAGAAGGATCATACTTTAATGTAATGGGCCTTCCGATCCATCGCGTGTATCAAATACTCAACGAACAATTTTCTTGAAAAAGATAGTTGGCTATCTGAAGTCGCATATCAAATCGGATTTTAATCCCGTTGCTTATTTGCTTGTTGCCATTCTGCTAACCGTTGCCATTCGTTACAACTATCAGGTTGATTTTGAAGATGGCTTTCTGGATTTACAAACAGGGGTTCGAAAAGTAGTATACTTCTTTCTTTTTTTCTCCCTTCCATTTTATGGAACATTGATTATACTCGGTGTTTTCAAAAGGGATGTTGCTTTTTTAAGATCAACTAAATTTTGGATGATCAGTGGCATCGGGTTTTTCTTGCAGGCTTTTGACTCCAGTGTACTTTTTTTAACCGAAATAACGCAATTTTTATTTCCACCACAGCTTTTCCTGTGGGGATTCAAAATCAACAATAACTATTTATCACTTCTTACCATTACGCTACCCTTATTATGTTTGGCTTTTGTAGTAGGTCGAAAAAATTCCTATATGTATGGTTTAAACAATCAACGCTTCGATACCAGGCCCTACTTCACCATGTTGGCGATCATGATCCCATTCCTTTTTATCGCTTCCTTTCTCCCCGGCTTTCCAAATCAATATCCGATGTATAATTCAGGATATAGTATCCACAATTACCCGCAACCTGAATTTTTGTACGCGGGGATTTATGAGCTCGGTTACGGGCTCAACTTTATTTCTGTCGAACTTTTCTTTAGGGGTTTTTTAGTAATCGGGCTAATGTCATTTGCCGGAAGGAAAGTGGTGTTGGCCATGGCTGTTTCCTATTGTTTTTTGCATTTCGGTAAACCGGCAGGAGAAGCCATCAGTTCAATTTTTGGTGGATATCTTTTGGGGGTAATCGCATACGAAACAAAAAGTATATGGGGAGGTGTGATTATCCATATTGGTATAGCCTGGGCGATGGAAGGTATAGCGGTACTCAATCACACCTTCCAGTTAAACCAATGATTTGGTGAATGCTGTAATAAAAAAGCCCCTTACGGGGCCTTTACTTAATTTTCTTCATTTTTGGGTGCATCCTTCTTCACTGTCTTTTTTATTTTGTCCCCTTCTTTCAAACGTTTTGAAACCACCAGAAAAGGACCTGTCACTACTTCTGTAGTATCTGAAATCCCTGTGGTAATTTCAATGTTGTCATAATCACTGATACCGGTTTCGACTTCCACTTTCTTTGCTACCCCGTTTTCGTTCACAAAGACGATTACCTTTTTATCATCCTTCTTCGCTGCATCCTGGCCCGGTTCAGATTGTGTATTCGGTGGTCCTTGTGGTCCATCCTTCTTTTCTTTATCATTCCGTGTGGTCACTGCCGACAACGGAACAGACAATACATTCGCCTTGGTTTTGGTAATAATATCTACACTTGCTGTCATCCCTGGACGAAATGGATACTTATTCCCTTCTTTAATCAGTTCTTCGTAAGAAGATTGTAACATCAAAATCCGTACTTCAAATTCGGTTATTGCATCAGCCGAAAGTTTATCTTTTGCGGTATTGGCGATCAACGTTACAATGCCCTTGAATTTCTTGTTTTGATTGGAGTATGCATCTACATCGATAATGGCGGTATCCCCATTATGTACACGGACGATATCATTTTCATTTACGTCCACACGCACTTCCATGGTGTTCAAATCCGCAATGCGCAGCATTTCAGTACCGGCCATCGTAGCAGTACCCACCACGCGTTCTCCTTTTCTTACAATTAACTTGGAAACGATTCCATCCATCGGTGCCACAACTGCCGTTCTTCTGAAATTCTCTTCTGCTTCGGTCAGGGAAGCTTTCGTGCTACTAATAATATACTCCGAAGCTTTTACAGATTGTGCAGCGGATGCTTTATCTTGTTTTGCAATTTCATAGTTCTGTTCTGCCAATTGCCAGTCTGCATCCGAAATCACTTTTTCTTCATGTAGTTGCTTTTGGCGGTTATAATCTTGTGTAGCCCGCACCAGTGTTGCTTCCGCGCGGGAAAGACTAGCTTTACTTTGTTCAAGATTAGCATATTGCTGATTCAAGCCCGCACGTGCACGCTCCAATTGACTTTGCAATATATCCGGACGGATTTTCACCAAGGTTTCACCTCTTTTAACTGCATCTCCTTCTTCAATTTCCAGGTCAATAATTTCACCTGAAACTTCCGGTGCAATCTTGACTTCGGTTACAGGTTGAATAGTACCGGAGGCACTTACTTTTTCAACAATTGTACTGCGGCTGGCTTTTGCCATGTCGACTTCCATTTCTTTTTCCTTACCGATCCACCCCTGTGATTTTCCAATAATGATCACCAACAACAAGACAACAACTGCCCCGATGAGGATATAAATAAGTCGATTTGATTTTTTCTTTTGCTTTGCCATTGATATTAAATTAAAATCCGAGTGGTTTTCCTTGATAAAAGTCGAGTACTTTCATTTTAAATATGAGATCGTATTTTGCCCGCAACAAATCTGATTGGGCTTGAAAATAGTCATTTTCCGAAACTTGATATTCCACGAAATTAATCGCGTTTAAATCATAGCGTTGCTTTGCCATGCGGAAAGCTTCTTCACGTGCCGCTACCTGACGTGTTGCGGAAGAGTATGTCTTTTCTGCTGCTATTGCATCATTGTAGGCGGTCTCTACTGCTTGCCGCAACAGGTTCTTTGTTTCTTGCAACGTGATTTCAGATTGGCTTCTGGCTACTTTGGAGCGCTGTACCACCGATGAGGCTTGCCATCCATTAAACACTGGTATCGATAGCGTTACACTTATAGAGCGGAATACGTTGTCTTGAAATTGATCCATCCTTCCATATTCAGAATAAGTCGTTCCGGTGGGTAGCTGAGTATCTCGAACCACGGGTTCATTGGTTCCTTGTACATACCCAACATCCACTGTGGAAGGAACATACCCGCCATCCGGTTCAAATCGCTCACGATCAGAAACACTACTGTAATTGGTTGAAATATTGCCTGATGCAGTTAGTCTTGGGTATAAATTCCCCTTCGCGGCTTTCAGCGCATACTCTGAACTGGACAAGCGAAGATTTGCACTTCTAACTTCTGGCATAGTCAGTAAAGCTGTTTCATAAATCTCCGCTTTAGACTGATCCAAGACCAATTCATCAAGTCCAATTTCCGGTACTTCAACTTGCAAATCGGTATCACCCGGTAACTGCATTGCCTGTTTCAACTGAAGGAGTGAAAGTGCAAGTGCATTTTCCCGTTGAATCAAATTCAATTCGTTGGTGGCAACCTGGGCATCGGTGTTGAGTTGCTCTGCTTTTGGCAACGCACCTACAGCTACTTGCTTTTTGGTCCTTTCAAATTGTTCCTGACTTGAGTTCAATTGAAGTTTAGCTGTTTCCAATAACTCCATATTGAAAATAACCGAGGTATAAAGTGTGACCACATTGATGATAACATCGTTTCTTGTTCTTTCAAGATCAGCTTCAGACGCAAAGTAATCCTGGGTAGTCCGCTTGATTGTATTTTGAATGTTAAACCCATTGAACAACGTCACCGAGCTATTTAGGCCCAGGTTATTTGAATTTACCTGCTGAGTAACAAACAAGTTTGTTACAGGGTTAATAGAGCGCCCCCAGTTATAGCCTTGTGTAGCACTTCCATTTAAGCTTGGGATCATGGTAAGCTTTGCCTGCTTTCTGTCGATAAGACTATTCTCAACATTATTTTCACTTCGTTTTACGTTTAGGCTATTTCCTAGTGCATAATCAATACACTCCTGTAACCCCCAAACCTTGGAAGTGGCCTGAGCTACAGTTTGCGCAATGTTTTGAAACGAAATTAAAAATACCAGTGAAAGGGTAGTAAAAACCTTCTTCATAATTTATTATCTATCAATATCCGGAATGTATATTATTTCTTTAACCCAACTAAGACTCAATAAGTAGTCTAATGTTACACGTTTAATACCTGAATCCATTTCAATAACCAGGCACGCCAAATCATTCTTTCCTTTACGGGAAACCGACATGGTGGCAATGTTGCAATCGTCATTCGACAACACACTTGATATAAAAGCGATACTCCCTTTTACATCATCTGCAGTGATAATCAATGTATGGAGGTTGGCACTAAAATCTGCTTTAAAGCCATTGACCTCTGCGATGTTGATCATTCCACCGCCACGGCTTTCACCAATCACCTCTACGTTCCGTGATTCACTTGACAAGAGAAGCTTAATTGTATTGGGGTGCATGGTCGAAGCATTTCCCACTGATTTAAACTTAAAGTCCAAACCTTGTTCCTTTGCCAATGTTAATGACTCTTTAATTCGCTTATCATCTGTTTTAAAATCAAGCAAACCTGCAATGATTGCCCGGTCACTTCCATGACCTTCATACGTGCTGGCAAAAGAGTTGTAGAAAACGATCTCGGCTTTCTCAGGTGTCGCCCCAAGGATTTTCCTGGCTGACCTGGCGATTCGCACAACCCCAGCGGTGTGGGAGCTTGACGGTCCGATCATTACGGGCCCGATCATGTCAAATACGCTACTTTTTTCAGCCATTCCTTGGTTCAATACGCAATCTGTCGACAAAAGGATATAATAATTACAGGAAGTGCAAATTCAACGGCAAAATTTAACGATACAAGTGGACAATTTGGCTTTTGAAAACTTCAAGGTAAGCAGGATGTTTAGGTCTAAATTCGGATATCAAAGCTCCTTGGGGTCCTGTTTTAGATGCCAGAACCTTAAAATCCTGATTTCATGACCAGTATGACGGAGGATTTCAGTACTTCCATTTTATACTTACCAAATGCAGGTATGCCAAGCTTACCCCCCCTACTGTGTTGAGCATGAGGTCTTGAATAAAATTTAAATGATCATGCGCTAAAAGGATGAGCAACATCATACAATTGCCAACTATCAAAACTACTTTAAAAAGTATACTTTGAAGTTTGAATGCTTTGTTGAAAATCAAAGGTAACGTACTCAGGATTGCTACGCTGCATAAAACCGGATGGATGAGTTCATTTTGGATTAACAAACCGGGCAATGCAACCAATACCAGGGGCATTATCCAGCAGTGGACAATGCAAATAAGTGAAGTTATAATACCTGTATAATCCGCCAGGTTAATAAGCAATAATCCCCGATAAGGTAGCAGGTGTTTATTTTCTTTAGAAGATTGTTTCATCGTTGGTATTCATAATTTTTAATAAGGCAAGGGATGTGCTCCCCTGCCTTAAAGTGTAATCGGATTTTAGTTTCATCACCTTCAGATAAGAAGGACGAATTATCGCTTTACTTCAAATATCAAGTTGATAAGACTTTGTTGAACAATTTTGAAGTAGGAATAGCCAGCCATTTTTACAATTCCCTCAAGGGCAGCAGGACCAGCCTGTGCACCCAGATGATAACCTCCTTCTTCAGAATGAGCATGTGGTAAACATAGTGCTGTGGAAGCCGCATAGAACATTCTTCCGATGGGATTGAAATTGTCTTCAACTTTGTCAGCCGCATTCGGCTCAACAACAAGCAAGGACCCGCTCTGCGATAGTTTGGTGTACGCATACCGAAGTGCTTTAAGTGGATTGCCTAGATCATGTAAACAATCAAAGAAACAAATCAAGTCAAAGTTTCCCTGGACATACCCTTCCGCATCAACCTTTGTAAAAAACACATTTGTCAATCCCTTTTCTTGCGCACGTTGAGTTGCCGTATCAATCGAATCTTGATGATAGTCAAATCCATAAAACTCTGAATTGGGAAACGCTTCTGCCATCAGAAGTGTGGAAGCACCATGCCCACATCCGATATCTGCAACACGCCCGCCTTGCTGCAATTTATTTTCCATTCCATCCAATGCCGGAATCCACACCTTGACCAAATTGGCTAAGTAGCCCGTTCGGTAAACTACCTCAACGCCATGAAAAAGGTGGTGATGATGTTCATGCCAACCGATACCACTACCCGTTTTAAAGGCTTCTGCCAATTTCTCTTTTCCCTTCCATAAGCTATCCACAACAAAGTAAGCCGGCCCCATTAAAAAAGGACTATCCTTTTCAATTAAGACTAGCGCATGTTCTTCGGGTAGTTCATACGTTTCTTCTTCTGGATTGTAAATAACATATCCACCCGCTGCCTGGTTGTTAAGCCATTCCCGAATATACCGTTCGTGGGTATTGGTAAGGATTGCCAATTGAATGGATGACAATGGCCCTGCTTTTCGCATAGCTTCATACAAGCCCAGTTCTTGGCCAAGCAATGTCATTACCCCAGAATAATTTGCGGCAAGATCCAAGGTAAATTGACCCGCAAATTGTTCAGCCTTGGCTAAGTCAACAAAATTTTTTCCTTTTACTAAATCAGACATAATTAAAAATGTTAAAGGTTGCTCATTCGATAACCACCATGATTACCGTTGCAAAAGTCGCATACCCTTAGCAGAATGAATTTGCAGTTTAGGCCAAATATCTGATCATTTGGCCCACGTTTAGGAAATTGGTATAGCTGTATGCTGTTGGCGATACTGCTGCGGAGGCAAGTCGTATTGTTTTTTAAAACAACGAATAAAATGTGAGACGGTCTCAAAGCCTGATCTGTAGGCCACCTCGCTAATACTTTCTTCAGTATTCAATAAAAGTATCCGCGAATATCCAAGGCGCATTTCAATCAACCATTTGCTGAGTGATGTCCCGAAAGCATTTTGAAAATCACGTTTGAAACTGGAGACACTCCGATTGGTTAATTGTGCAAAATCCTGTTGTTGCAAAGGATACAGATAATTTTCCATCATTACCTGCTTGAGGTTTGTGCTGTCTTCCTTTGCCAGCGAAAAGAAGTAAGCTGTTAGCTCAGGATTGAGGCTATTGGTGATAACTTGCAGGATCAACTCTTTAAATTTTATAAGGAGCAAGTGTTTAGAGGGATTGTTTTGATTTAGAAAATAACCAATCATGGATTCAAAATAGAGTTTAAGGCCCAAGTCCATCCTCAATCGTAAAACGTTGGATTGACTTTCATGGAATCGATTCGTGCTTTCCGATTCCAATATTACTTTTCTTATAAAATCATCGGGAATAAAGAAAAGCAAAGCGCAAAATTGTTCTTCATAGGAATTCAATATTGAATGCGCGCCCTTTTTACAAAATATGGCATCCCCAGCCTTTACCGCGAATTCCGCTTCCGGTGTCATCCATGTCTTCTTACCACTTTGGATGAAGGCGAGGTAATTGTGTTGGGACCAGATATCACTGCGCACATCCCCCGGCAAACATTGGTATTCAACAAACAGAAGGCCATCACATTCAAGTTTATTGAAATGGGTTTTCAGGTTAAACTCGTATAGATTGGTCATCGGTGTGTTCTAAATGGAAGTCCTGGTATCATAGTAGTTTTTATGCAATCTTTTTACAACGGTTAATCAAGATTTAAGTTTTGACAATTATCAATTAGGGTTTACTTCTCGAAAACAAACCATGTTTTTCGATCAGATAGGGTGACTCACCCAATGTTGGCATTTTTTGTGATTTCCAAAACCATATTTCAATTATCACGTATCATTTTATACATTTAGGAAATTTGAATCATGAAGGGTACATTCATTGGGGAATTTGAAGAACTTGTTTTGCTTACAATTGCCGTTCTGGATAAGCAAGCTTATGGGATATCAATAAAAGAAGAGATCAAGAAGAAGGCAAAAAGAAACCCGAGTATAGGTGCACTCCACTCTTCATTCAAACGCCTCGAAGAAAAAGGTTTTATCAAATCGCACCTTGGTGAAGAAACCCCCGAACGTGGGGGCAGACGAAAACTTTATTATACCTTAACGAATGCTGGCATCAAAGCCTTGAACCGGTCACGTGAATTGCGCAACTCCATGTGGGACGCTATACCGCAAATGATTCTTGATATTAAGAAATCATGAAACATCAAACTTCTTTGCCCGCTTTGCTCATTCGAATTGTCAATCGGTGGTGCGATGCAAAAAAAGCGGAATATCTTTTAGGTGATCTTGAGGAGATGTTTGCATTGCGTGCAATAGAAAAACCATTGTCTGCCCGTATTTTTATTTGGTTCGATTTCCTGAGCCTTCTTTCCAATGGAGTCTTAAAACCTTCTTTCATTATTTTCTTTAATACTATGATCTTTCAAAACTATTTCACCATTGCCACACGATCGTTGCTCAAGCAACGTGTCCACTCCACCATCAACATCATCGGCCTTTCCGTTGGGCTTTCCATTAGCTTGCTCATCGCACTCTTTGTTGTCAACGAATTGAGCTATGACCGCTTTCATGAAAAATCAGACCAGGTTTACCTGCTCCCGATGACCTGGCACTTTGGTGGAACAGAATTACCGACAGGATCAAACTGCTCAGCAGGTGGCCCTTTTATGAAAGAAGCTTTTCCACAGGTTGAAAGTTTTGCAAGGATTACAGGCACTTCCAAATCATTTTATAAAGGTGATGTGATCGTTAGGGAAGAAAATGGATTCTTTGCCGACTCCACATTCCTTTCCATTTTAACTTTTCCACTATTGACGGGAAACGAGGAAGAAGCGCTGGTGGCACCGAATAGCATTGTGCTTACAAAGAAAACGGCAGCAAAATATTTCGGTGAAAACTGGCAGGATGCCGTGGGTGAAACAGTACGTGATACAAACGGGAAGTTGTACACCGTTACCGGGATTGCAGCAGATGTACCTTCCAATTCCCATATTCAATTTGATTATCTCATTTCCTTTAGTTCGCGAAGTGATGCAACTTCACCAAACTGGGACAATAGTCAATTCAGGACTTACTTGTTAATGAATTCAAATGCCGCTATCGAGGGGATTAAGGAAAGTATCCCGGACGAACTTGATAAGAAATATGGAAAAGGGGCAAGCGAAGTTGTGGCCTTGGATTTAGTGCCATTAAAAGACCTTTATTTGTCCAACGACAAATATCCCATTCCCAACACCAGTGATATTTTTTACATCAAATTATTTTCGATCATCGCGTTGATGGTAATTGTGATTGCCACTGTCAACTATATCAACTTATCTACTTCACGCTCTATGGAGCGCGCGCTGGAAGTTGGTGTTCGAAAAGCAATGGGGGCAAACAAGCAACAATTGGTTTTTCAATTCATGACGGAGTCAGTGATGATAACGGGTTTGTCATTGCTCCTTGCATTTGGAATTGCCCGGATGTTGCTCCCTTTCTTTAATGCGATCGCTGGCAAAACCCTGTTGTTTGGAAGCTTTTTCAATCCATCAAATGTGTTGATGATAATTGCTTTCGCACTAACAATCAGCTTGCTGTCCGGGGTTTATCCGGCCCTGGTTGTTTCAGGGTATAATCCCGTTCGGGCTATGAAAGGGAAGTTAACACGTACTTCCTCAGGTATTCAACTGCGTAAATTTCTGGTGGTGCTCCAGTTTGGGATTTCTATTGTACTGATCATTTGCACACTTACCGTCTCATCGCAGATGAAGTACATCAAGGAAATAGAGCTTGGGTTTGAAAAAGATAAATTGGTTTCAATAAGCCTTGATAGTATTTCACGCTCACGTGTAAATCTTTTTAAGAATGCGGTAGCAGCAGAACCCTGGATCAAAGGCATTGCTTCCTCTACCCAATTGCCCATTCGCTTGTCATTCGAAACAAAAATCAATGTTAAAGGTGGATTGGACGAAGACAACCGGTTGATAAAAGTGTGGGGAACGGACAAAGACTTCTTACAAACAACAGGGTTAACGCTGTTGCATGGAGAGGCCTTTTCACCCACCTCCCCGGAAGGTGAATGGCAAATAATTTTGAACGAGTCCGCATTGTCATTTTTTGATTGGTCGGCAGAAGAAGCACTCAATAAAGAAGTAACTTTTTGGGGAACAAGCGGAAAAGTAAAAGGCATTGTAAAAGACTTCTACTTTTCATCGGTTCATAATCAGATAAGTCCACTGGTGATTTTTACAGGGGGCGACAATTCATCCCATACCATGATGCTTGTCAATTCATCAGCGCCTCCCAAAGAAACGATTGCAAAACTGGAACAGCATTGGAAGGCCATCAACCCGGATGCTCCGTTTGTCCTTGAATTTGTAGACGAGCACTATGGAATAATGTATGAAAAAGAAACACGTCTTGGATATATCATTAACATCTTCGCGGTGCTTGCAATTTTTATTTCGGGCTTAGGCTTATTTGGACTCGCATCGTATACGATTGGTTTACGCACCAAAGAACTTGGTGTTCGCAAAGTTTTAGGGGCATCCGGCAACCAACTACTCATGATGGTTTCAAAAGATTTTTTAAAGTTGGTGTTGATTGCATTCGTGTTGGCAATACCGGTAAGTTATTATTTTATGCAGGATTGGTTGGCGCGTTTCGCTTATAAGGTAGGTTTCAGTTGGATCCTTGTTGGTGTATCAGGAGTGTTTGCGATTTTCATAGCAACCTGCACGGTTGCCTATCATTCCCGGCAAGTGACAAAGAATAACCCCGTTGATAGTTTAAGGAATGAGTAGTGGTGGGGTTCGTTAATTGCTCAGAGTTCTCCACCGGTAACTCTGAGCGGGTTCCAAATCCGAGCACGAACGCTGAGGCACTCCAAACTTAAATATTTATAATGACCTCTTCCGCCATTTGAAGAAAATCAACTACCCACTCTATGAAACCTGACCAAAAATCCCATCAAACCTTGCACGCGAGTGTGGATATCTGGTAAAGTCATTATTTTTGCGCAAAAAACAATTAATGAGGGCCACTTTTCTATCCGTTTGCCTATTTCTTTCATTTTCAGTATTCAGTCAGGATTCACTGGTTTATTTAAGAGAGGTTCAGTTCGATTCTCCATTTGAAAAAGATGTAATTGAGAGCTTTCTAACAAAAAGAACAGCAGATTTCTTTGATCTTTTTATGTCGAATGGCCATTTGCTCTCCTCCTCTAAAATTGAAAGCGAAAAGGTTAAATTCTATGAATTTATTCCGCAATTGAATTTGGCTAAATATGAGGGTAAAAAGAATGACAAGAAAATAAAGGTGATATACGATGGCGTCCACAAAAAATACTTCTCGAAATTTAGCGAAACGGCCGATTTCGAAGAAATATTCGTTAATGGAACGTTTAATACCACTTCCGCTTCAGCTTTGTTTGCGCTCATTCTCGAAAAAGAAAACATCCCGTACATGGTGAAGGAGGAATCTGGCAATATTTATCTAATTGCATATCCAAAATCCGACAGGATCATTCTTAAACCCGATGCAGGACAAGTTGTCCAATCCTTTGATCCTGTTTTTAAGCAAGCCTTCATTAATAAATTGAAGGAACAAAAAATCATTAGCAGCAAAGAAGCAACCGGGATGGATGTTAATACGCTCTTTGATAAATATTATTTTGGAACGCACTATGATGTAACACTAACAAACCTTGTTGGTATCCAGTATATGAACGGAGCGGCTTTAGAGCTCCAATCTCAAAATTTGAAACGCGCTTATCAGCAAATGGAAAAAGCATATCTTTTCTTTCCTTCCGAAAGAACAAGCTACCTCATGTTCCAAATTGCTACCGAGCACTTGAGCACAATGGAAGTAAAGAATGCAGATCATGCCCGATTACTTGCCAAAGTTTCCAGGTTTTCCCGATATGGAGTAACTACTGATATGATTGAAGGCGAATTCAGAATGGTGATTCAAAAATTATTGTTCGAAAAAAGTGATATCGAAAAATTGACCATTTATTTTGAGACCCTGCAGGAAATTTTAAAATCAGATGAGCTTAAGAAAAAGATTTCCTATTTATATAATTATGAGGTAGGTAGATTTTACCATAGTCAAGGAAAATATGTAAAAGCGCTTCCGTATTTTGAAGAAACAATTAAAGTCAATGACTCAAGCCAGGATGCGCTGAGTGCTTTTATTGGCACCTTGATACAAGCAGTGGGCAATGATAATTTAAAAATTATCACTGATTTCAATAAATATGCAGAAGCCTATCCAATCTTAACTGAAAACAACAATTTCAATTCAATATTGGCAGCCGCGTATTTAATCCAATTTGGAATGGAGTATGACTTAGGAAATCCTACTATGGGAGCGAAGTATCAATCAACATTTGAAACAATGTTTGAAAAAAATCCAACCCTACAAATTGATCCCAGGGCCATTGGAAATGTCTATTCAATTGTTGCTGTCTATTACTATCGAAAAGGGCAAACCTCAAAAGCCAAGGCAATCATTGAAAAGGGGTTGACCTATGCCCCCACTAGTTATGAACTCCAATCAAGAAAGCGAATGATAAATTAACGATTTTCAATTGCCATGTTATATTTTTTCTGAGTGATATAATAGTTGCCTTGAATTGTTTTTACCTTGGCAATGAAATTGAACTCTTGCATCATATACGCTCCCATCGGCAAAAAGAATTCAAGTTCAGCAATCCCATTGGAAGATGTATAGATAAAGTCTTTCATTTCCGGGCATCCATCAGCAGTGATCTTTCCTTCAAAAAATTGCACATTTTTATTTTTATCAGACATAGTAAGTCTAAGAATATACTTTCCATCCTTCAGTAAAGTATTCACGGAAGTAATTGTAATGGTTGGGTATTTTGTTTTTACTTTTCCTTGGGTAGTGTATTCAATAAGGCCTGTGCATGGGTCTCCATTAAAATAAGGTGCTTCAGAGGTTATCTTTCCGTTCTCCCTATATTTTTTTAACACCCCATGGATTGTATCATTCACATAGGGTGTCTCCATATAAATCTTTCCACTTTCGAAGTATCTTTTTGCAAGACCTTCCTTTTTACCAACCTTATATTCGATCTCCCTGAATAAGACACCTGTCGGATAAAACTCCTTCGCAAGCCCTTCCTTTTTTCCGTCTTTGTAGTTTATTTCTGCCCTTACACTTCCGTCCTTATAATAGGCTTTAACTGTCCCGTTTTCAACCTTTTCAGTTTTGTTATCCTCGCTTTTACCTGATGGATCATTTCTTTCAAAATTGATACAAGATGATACTACTAACAGGAGTGCAAATTTGATTACTCGTAAATACATATTTCAAAAATTAGGTTTATACTATACTGCTATCGGGGCCTTTATGCCAGGGTGTGCCTGATAATTCTGGATTTCAAAATCCTCATACTGATAATCAAAAAGTGTATTTGGAATTCGTTTTATTTTTAATGTTGGTACGGCCAACGGCTCGCGCGACAACTGAAGTTTTGCCTGCTCAATATGATTGCTATATAAATGAGTATCACCTCCCGTCCATACGAATTCACCGGGCCCCAACTCACATTGTTGGGCCACCATATAGGTTAGCAGCGCATAGCTGGCAATATTGAAAGGTACGCCCAGGAAATAGTCAGCACTTCGTTGGTACAACTGGCAGGATAATTTTCCATCTGCCACATAAAATTGAAACAATGCATGGCACGGAGGCAACGCCATTTTATCTACTTCCGATGGATTCCAGGCGGTAACGATGTGGCGCCTTGAATCGGGTTTGGTTTTAATCTGCTCCAATACAAGACTGATCTGATCAATTGCTTGTCCGTTTGGAGTCGGCCAACTTCTCCATTGATGCCCGTACACCGGGCCTAGTTCGCCATTTTCATCCGCCCATTCGTCCCAAATACTCACACCATTATCGTTGAGGTACTTGATATTGGTATCGCCATTGAGGAACCAAAGCAATTCATAAACGATAGACCGGATATGAAGCTTTTTAGTAGTTAAAAGTGGGAAACCCTCGCTCAGATCAAAACGCAGTTGCCTTCCAAAAACAGAAGTGGTCCCTGTTCCGGTGCGGTCGGTCTTTTGGGTACCGTTATCCAGAATATCCTGCATTAAGTCTAAGTATTGGCGCATGTCTTGAATTTTGATGCAAAATCGGTAGTTCAGCAAATAATGCCAAAGAATTGGCCGATAGTATTTTCAAGTACAGCAATACAATAACAAAAAAGGATAATAATTCAATAATATGGACATCCTAATCCAGTAATAGCCACTCCCTAAATTTGCCTCAATGAAAGTGAAGTCCGGTTTTATAAATATAAATGGGTAATCGAAAAAAAAGGAAGCTAGACATTGTAGTACTTTCCGATATCCATTTGGGCACGTATGGCAGCCATGCCGAAGAATTGCTCAAATACCTCAAAACCATCAATCCTAAAAAAATAATCCTCAATGGGGATATCATTGATATCTGGCAATTCAGTAAAAATTATTGGCCCAATGCGCACATGCAGGTTATCAAATATTTAACCGGATGCATGGTAAAAGGAACAAAAGTTGTTTACCTGACCGGCAACCATGATGAGATGCTCCGCAAGTTTTCGGGTTTCAAACTGGGGTCATTGAAAATCGACAATAAATTATCGCTACGGTTAGGCAAAAAGAAAGTCTGGATTTTCCATGGTGATGTGTTTGATGTGGCCATGCAGCACGCCAAATGGCTTGCCAAGTTGGGTGCCATCGGATACGATATCCTGATATTGATAAATGCTTTTGTGAACTGGTGGCTCGTTAAATTCAAAAGGGAAAAAATCTCCTTATCAAAAAGGGTCAAAGACAGCGTGAAATCGGCTGTTAAGTTCATCAATAATTTTGAGCAAACCGTTTCCGAAATTGCTGTTGAAAATGGTTTCGATTACGTGATTTGCGGCCACATCCACCAACCTGAAATCAAAAAGATCGAAACAAAAAAAGGGTCGGTAATGTATCTGAATTCGGGCGATTGGGTAGAGAATTTAACGGCCCTTGAATATGATGGGCGCGATTGGAGTATCTACAAGTATGCCGATGACACAAAAGCGAAAGGAATGAAGCTCAAAAAAAATATTCGCAAAAAGGCAAAGGCCACAAGGGATGATGACGATATCTTCAAAGACCTTATCCAGGATTTCTTGACCGTACGATGAAAATCTTATACGCAATCCAAGGTACTGGAAACGGTCATATCTCACGCGCAGAAGATATTGTTCCTATTCTAAAAGACTACGGAGAAGTAGACTTGCTGGTGAGTGGTTCACAATCGGATTTAAAATTGCGATTCCCTGTTAAATACCAATCGAAAGGGTTGAGTTTTTACTTTGGAAAAAAAGGAGGAATTGATTTTATCAAAACAATAAAGAACAGTCGTGCCAATGCTGTCCTGAAAGAAATCAACACATTCCCAATCAAAAACTATGATTTGGTAATCAACGACTTTGAACCGATCTCTGCCTGGGCTGCAAAAAAATACAATGTTCCTTGTGTTTCTTTAAGTCATCAATCTGCCCTCCTTTCAGAAAAAACCCCAAAACCCAAACACTCCGATCGTATTGGTGATTGGATTTTGAAAAATTATGCACCTGCCCACGCACATGTTGGTTTTCACTTTTCACGGTTTGATGAAAATATTTTTACCCCGGTAATTGGGCAAACCATCCGAAAATCAAACCCAACAAATGGAAATCACTATACGGTGTATTTACCTGCGTATGCTGACGAAAAAATCATTCCGCTCTTAAATAAAATCAAAAATGCAGAGTGGCAAGTCTTTTCCAAGCGGGCTGCCAAATCTTACCAAATAGGAAATGCATCCATCCATCCGGTCAATAAAATGAAATTCGTTGCCAGTATGGTTTCTTCAAAAGGTGTATTGTGCGGTGCAGGATTTGAAACCCCTGCTGAAGCGCTCTTTCTCGGAAAAAAACTATTGGTAGTGCCGATGAAAAGCCAATACGAACAACACTATAATGCGGCAGCTCTTCAGGAACTTGGAGTGATCGTTATTAAAACGTTGAAAAAAAAACATCTTGATACGATCAATCGTTGGGTAGCCTCCGATCAACACATCCACATTAATTTTTCAGATACCACACGTGAGGCAGTAGAGCGTGCGTTGGCTTTGGGAAGGCCATGATGCTTCAAATTTAATATCAATATCACGTTCACGTAATACCCGCACACTACTTTAGTTACTATTAAGTAAGGTTCTGTGGGATGAAACCAAAAAAGACTTCCAGGGTTTTAATAATCGATGATGACAAAAGCATACTCATGTTATTGGCATACAATCTGAAAAAAGAAGGATATAAAATCAAGACGGTACACGATAGCCGGGAAGGCATAGCCGTTGCCAACAAATTTTCACCCGATCTCATTATTCTTGATTTGATGATGCCGCACATCAATGGCATTGAACTTTGTCGTGAACTCCGAAAACAAACACAATTTCAAAACACGTATATTTTTTTCCTGACAGCAAAATCCGAATCGTATTATCAGGAAGCTGCCTTTGACACCGGTGGTGATGACTTCATCGAAAAAATCATGGGTATTAGAACGCTTACCAACAAAATCAATGGTGTTTTAAAACGGAAGTTCGTAATACGAAAAGGTTTGCAAGAATATAAAATTGGAAACCTTGTGCTTAAAAGAAAATCAAGGGAAGTGTTTGATGGAAACCGGGAACTAACCCTTAGCAAACCCGAGTTTGAATTGATTTATTTTTTCGCGCAAAACCCGAACAAGGATATTTCCAACAAGTTCGTATTACAAAACCTATGGGAAACAGAATCTTATCAGTCTGATGTTTCCATTGATGCGTGTTTGCGAAAGCTTATCAAAAAATTTGGTGCTGAGCGCTTTCAGGTACATGACAACCATTATCGGCTGATTATTTAAAAGCCTTCCTCCCGTACTTTTACTCAGGCTGACAAGGCTTTAAAAAAACCGGTAAAATTTGAAATGCACCCAATAGATTGTTAATGTTCATAATTTTCACAAGTTTTATTCAAATTTTGCCCCCTTTGGCCAGTGATATCGTAAATGGTTTAATGTGGAAAAGAAAAAATATATCACCTACAATGGATTGTATAACATCATGGTAACCACAATAGTAAGATTCCTTCTAGTGATACTCCTTTTTGGTAGTTCAACCGGTTTTGCACAATCCAGTCTGAAAATTGCCAAATTAAAATACAATGGTGGTGGGGATTGGTATGCAAACAAAACTGCGCTTCCTAACCTTATTGAATTCTGCAACAAGGAAATGGGCATGAACCTCAATGCCGATGAAGATATTGTGGAAGTTGGAAGCCGCGACATTTTTCTGTACCCCTATATCTATATGACGGGGCATGGCAATGTTACTTTTTCAACGGAAGAAGCTTCCAATCTGAGAAAATACCTCGAAGGAGGTGGCTTTCTCCATGTGGATGATAATTATGGTATGGACAAGTTCATCCGGTTGGAATTGAAAAAGGTTTTTCCTGAATTGGAGTTGGTCGACATTCCTCACAATCATCCTGTTTATCATCAGAAGTTCAATTTCCCGAACGGTATTCCAAAGATTCACGAGCATGATGGAAAACCGCCCGGTGGCTTGGGGTTGATTTATGCAGGACGATTGGTTGTTTTCTATTCGTATGAAACCGATTTAGGAAATGGTTGGGAAGATGCACGCATCCATAACGATCCGGAAGAAAAGCGGCAACAAGCACTAAAAATGGGAGCCAATCTTATCGCCTACTCGTTTACGCAGTCGTTGTAATAAAATTACAGATACTGGATTAAGGGATACTGGCGTGAGCAAAGCTTTTTTCCCGGAACGAAGTCAGGCATGGGCGCAACGTTTGAGTTAACCTCTTCGGATTTTTTGCAATCGTAACCCATCGCACCACCACCCCGGATTTATTCCGGGGTCTTAAAACCCTTTTTCCTACCGTTTGATGGTCTAACTAAAATATTAGTTAATATTTATTTGACTTTTATAACTAATTCTTTAGTTTTAACACTAAATAGATAGTTCGTAGGGAATTTAACATATAAGAATATGAAAGAACTAACCAAAGCCGAAGACCAGATCATGCAAATCCTGTGGGAAATAAAAAAAGGATTTGTGAAAGACATTATCGAAAAACTTTCCGCACCAAAACCTGCTTACAACACAGTTTCAACAATTGTCAGGATTTTGGAAACGAAAGGTTTTGTAGACCACAAAGCCTATGGAAAAACACACGAATACTTTCCCATCATCAGCAAAGAGAAATATTCAAAATTCTATTTGAACAATATGGTGAAAGGGTATTTCAATGGCTCTTTTCAAAACCTGGTCTCTTTTTTTGCAAAAGAAAACAAAATGGACATCACCGAAATGGAAGAATTATTCAAGCAAGTTGGTAAAGACTTAAAAAATAAATCATGAACGTTATCCTCAACTACTTTATAGAAGCGAACCTTGGGTTGGTCCTTTTCTATGCCATTTACAAACTGTTGTTGAATGAAGAAACTTCTTTCTCTTTTAACCGCACCTATCTAATCGGCAGCATTCTTATATCCTTGATATTCCCCTTGGTCACCATTGGGTCAGGTTCCCCCCTCCCCACCATGAGTGCGGTTATTCCTCCACACTATTTACCTGAACTTGTGATTACAGCCGAAGGAAAAGCTGCCACTGAAGTGGATGCTGTTGCTACACAAACTTTATCTTTTTGGGCCATAATCAAATGGGTTTATCTGACGGGTTTTGCATTCCTGCTGCTCCGTTTCATCCTTCAGGTGGGGAAACTTGTTTGGCGGATTCAATCCCACGACTTTGCCAGCATTCATGGCAATGGAAAAATCATTGAAACGAACACACCGCATCCTACTTTCTCTTTTTTCAATTACATCTTCATTGGAAATTTAAACGAGCTATCAGAAGAGGAAAAGGATCAAATCATTTCCCATGAAATGGTACATGCCAATAAGTTGCACTCCATTGATATTCTTTTGATTGAATTTTTAAGGATTGTGTTCTGGTTCAACCCATTGATCAAAAATTATAAACACAGCATCATCATGGTGCATGAATTCCAGGCAGATGCCGATACGGTATCGGGTGGTGATTCAGAAAAATATTGCAATCTGCTCGCGAGGGTTGCATTGTTGTCGGCCGACTTCAAGCTCGCTAATCAATTTACCAATTCATTAACCTTAAAACGCATTAAAATGCTAAACGCTATGAAAAAGAAAATAAGTACCTGGAAGTTAGCCGTAATGATCCCTGTTGTGGCCGGCTTCTTCTTTGTGGTTGCCTGCCAGGACCAGGTGATCAGTGAAATGACTGACGTGGCTGAGAATTCATTTATTGCTACTGAAATCCCTGCTGAAGTACAGAAGAAATTGGATGAAATGAAAGCAAAATATCCCAGTGTTAAAAAATTTGTTGTCATTGAAATGAATGAGGAGGGCAAACAAACGGTTTATGAACTTCAATCAAAATATGGTGCATTGGAAAACAATTTCTTTATGGAGATTAAAGATAAAGATGACCATGACAAACCACGTCAGTTTTTAATCACTGAATTTGACGAAAATGCGAAGCAAGTTGCAGATCTCTCTAAAAGTGAAGATGTTTTTACGATTGTAGAAGAAACAGCAACCTATCCTGGTGGAATGACCGAATGGCATGAGTTTGTTGCACAAAATTTCCAATATCCTGCGCAAGCACGAAGGTTGGGAGTTGAAGGAAAAGTATTCGTTCAATTTGTAGTGGAGAAAGATGGTTCACTTGGTGAATTTCAAGTGTTAAAAGGCATCGGTGCGGGGTGTGACGCTGAGGCAATGCGTGTAATGGCACTTTCAAAACCCTGGAATCCGGCCAAGCAGCGTGGGAAGATTGTTCGCCAACGGATGGTGATGCCCATAATTTTTAAACTTTCCAATAACTCATCCATTGCGGATCCAGATAACGCAGCTATTGAATTCAACCAGAAAGGAAACGAAGAAGGTGATATCGTATTTACGCAAGTGCAGGAATCTGCAACCTACCCAAACGGCATGTCTGAGTTCTATGAGTTTGTTTCAAACAATATTAACTATCCGGCAAAGGCAAAGGAAATGGGAATTGAAGGAAAAGTCCACATTCAGTTTATTGTAGAAAAAGATGGAAAGCTAACAGATCTGATAATCCTTAAAGGAATTGGTGCAGGGTGTGATGAGGAGGCAATGAGATTATTGGCACAATCAAAGACCTGGAACCCTGGTAAGCAGGGAGGAAAGGTTGTGCGCCAACGTATGGTTATTCCCATTAATTTCAAACTATAGAAATTCAGTTGCCGGATATTGATGTTACTCAAACTAGCATCCAGTATCCAGCAACGAAAAAATTCCGCATGAGAACTATTCTCCATTTTATTCTCCTTCTAACACCTCTTTTCTCGTGTGCCCAAAAAATTGCCACCACATTTCAGAAAGCCACGAAAAACAAAGGCATTCGAATCGAACAATTAGACAGCACATACCAAAGTGCGCTAAATGACGATAGTACGAAAGCTGTTTTCGTGGGTCAAGAGAAAGAATTTTACGAGGGATATGTCTCCATGCTTCAGGCTTTAGGAAAACACCTTACTGCAAATAATTTTAAGTGGGATAAAGCTACACGCTGCTTCAACCGGATTTACTTTAACAAAGACGGGGAAATAGATTACTTTCTTTTTAATTTCTATCCCGGCCAAATAGAACCCGATAAAGAAAAAGAATTCGAAAAACTTGTAAACACCTTTGTGCAAACCTATACGTTTCCCTTACCAGCCGATAAGAAATTTGCCCAGTGTAGCCCGGTTACTTATCAATAACCCACCAACTACCATCTACCAACTAATAACTAATAACTACCAACTAATAACTAATAACTAATAACTACCAACTACTTTCCCAGCACCTCTTCCAACTTCTCATGTAATCCGGCTCCGCGCAAATTCTTGCCAATAATTTTCCCTTGGGGATCCAATAATAAAGAGAACGGTATCGCAGTAATATTATACATCTTCGCAGCTTCTGAATTCCAGAATTTCAAATCTGAAACATGTGTCCACGTAAGTCCGTCTTGCTCGATGGCTTGTAGCCAATCTGCTTTGGTACGATCCAAGGAAACACCATACACCGTAAAGCCTTTATCCTTAAATTTATTATAAGCGGCCACAACATTTGGATTTTCTTTTCTACACGGTCCGCACCATTTGGCCCAGAAATCAACCAGCACATATTGTCCGCGAAGCGATGAAAGAGGGATTATTTCCCCATCCGGATTGGGCAACGAAATTTCAGGCGCAACTTGTCCGATTGCCAATAGCTTCATGTCCTCAACAGAAGAAACAAAGCTTTGTGCATGTTTATAGTTTGGCCATTCCTTCTTTAAAATTTCCGCTACTTTTTCATACGTACCAAAGAAAGCATCTTTATCCAATAAGTTTCCTCCTTGCAAAAGATTGATCACGCCCATGGAGGGTGATTTATCGATCATTAGCCGGGCTACATTTTTTAGTTCTTCATTGTGGACTTTCATGTATGCCATTTGGATTTCGACCATTCTATTTTGATCGCCTGATTGTTGAGCTGTATTAAATGCAGTAGCCAATTCCTGCGCTTTTGGATCTTTGGCAATATCAGCAACTTGTTGTTGCACTTGCATGATAAAATCAATCTCCGGTGAACCTTTGATTTCACGAAAGCCGTTTTGATTGCTTCCATCGACATTTACTTCCAAATCGCTTTTGAATACTATCAAATCCACCTGTTGGCGATCATAAAAATTAATGCGGTAATAACCGGGCTCGGAAAGTTTTACCTTTTTGCTAAACGTGCCGTCCTGATTCACGGTAATCTGCTCTTCGGGGCCAAGTTGTCCTTCTTGTATTTCAGCAATCTTAACAGCCGTTCCGGAAGGATTGGAAATTTTTCCGCTCACCGTTACTTCCCAGGTTGCTGCTTCTGCATGCTCACCATTCTCTGATACAGAAGAAGACGAACACGAAAGTACAATGGCAACTAAGGCAACCCCAACAAATCTATTTTTCAATAATTCCATACACGTAATCAATTTCATTTTTAGTAAAACCGTTCGGTTACACTTCATTTAATTTTTCAGTAAGCAATTGGGTCGTCAGTTTCGGATCTGCTTTTCCGTTACTGCGCTTCATCACTTCGCCCATAAACATACCCATAATTCCCTTTTTACCTTTCTTGTATTCCACAACTTTTTGGGAAAAATCGTTCAATACACTCTCCACTATTGGCAAAAGTGAATTCGAATCACTTTCCTGAAGAAGATCCAGCGTTCTTGCAGCCTCCATCGGGTTACTATCCGGATGTTCACACAAATACGGAAAAACGCGTTGCGTGGCCGCAGTGTGGCTTACCAGCCCTTCTTCCACTAACATGATGAGTTCACTCAATGACTTTGCAGAACACGGAAGGGTAGCA
The DNA here is from genome assembly GCA_964398945.1 of uncultured Roseivirgaceae bacterium. Lineage (GTDB taxonomy): Bacteria > Bacteroidota > Bacteroidia > Cytophagales > Cyclobacteriaceae > JBGTGG01. The sequence goes on from CAYNOT010000001.1 coordinate 290,508, forward strand.
TGGTCTTTTAGGTAAGCTTTCACTACACCCATCATCCAATTGGAGGCGGCTTTATAATTGGTGATATAGCCACACAATTCATCAAAGTACGCTGCAACCTCTTTTGATTCGGTCAATACCTGTGCATCGTATTCGGGAAGATTAAACTGATTCACAAACTTTTCAAAATACTGGTACGGCAACAACGGCATCGCTTCTTTAATGGCTTGTAGCCATTGATCAGAGACTTCCAACGGACTAACATCCGGATCGGGGAAATAACGATAATCGTTCATTTCTTCTTTTGTACGCATCGCGGAAGTTGTACCTGAGGCAACATCAAACGTCCGGGTTTCAGAAATAACTGGTTCTCCCTTTTCGATCAATTCAATTTGCCGAATTACTTCATGTTCAATGGCGTGTTGCACATTGCGAATGGAGTTCATGTTTTTAATCTCCACTTTTTTACCGAGTTGATCCGCATTTTTTAGCTTGACAGAAATATTCGCATCACACCGCAACGAACCTTCCTCCATATTGCCATCACAAATTTCCAGGTAGCGAACAAGCTTTCTAACTTCCGTTAAAAAAGCTCCCGCCTCTTCGGAAGAATAAATAGCAGGCTCCGTCACGATTTCGATCAATGGAACACCCGCGCGGTTGTAATCCACAACCGTATCCGTTTCCCCCTCAAGGTGCATGGACTTTCCGGCATCTTCTTCCAGATGGATACGGTTCAATACAATATCTTTTTTGGTGCCATCGCGCAACAGAACTCCAACATGGCCACCTACGACAATCGGGGTTGTGTTTTGCGTCAACTGATATCCTTTCGGTAGATCGGGATAAAAATAATTTTTCCGGTCAAAAATCTGGAATTGTGAAATCTTGCCACGGCACGCCAATCCCATTTTAATGGCAAACTCAATTGTTTTTTTATTGAGCTTTGGCAACGTACCCGGATGCGCCAATGTGATCACGCCAACATTTCGGTTGGGCAAGGAGCCAAAGGCATTCGGCTCAACGGAAAATATTTTCGATTCCGTTAGCAATTGGGCATGGACTTCCAGCCCAATCACCACCTGATATTTATCCCGGATAGCTTTCTCCATTTGCTACTTGATCAATTCTTTTGCTTTGGAAATGACAGCATCCAATCCTTCCAGGTTTTTACCACCTGCTGTGGCAAAGAAAGGTTGCCCCCCTCCGCCTCCATCGATTTCTTTGGCCAATACTTTTACCATCTCCCCCGCATGGTATTTTTTTGATTCCATCAACTTATCGCCAATCATCACCGCCACTTGTGGTTTCGAATCAACATTGGCAGCAAGGATCAACAGTAAATCTGAAAACTGGTTTTTTAAATCGTAGGCAATCTTCTTTAATGAGTCTGCATTCGGAACGGTGATTTTTTCCAAAATCAAACTATATCCATTTGTAGTTTGTGCTTTCTTTGCCAATTCGTTTTTCATCACAACAGCCTGTTCCTGATAAAGGGATTCAACCAACTTTTCAAGGCTGTGTTTCCCTTCAAGCAAGCTGGAAGTACTCGCCAACAAATCTTTTGGGTACTTCAGTAAACTTCTTACTTCGTTTAACTGGTTCAATTCATTTCGGATATATGCTTCCGAGTTTTCTCCCGTTACTGCTTCAATCCTCCTGATACCAGCAGCTACCGAACTCTCGGAGGTGATTTTAAACAAACCAATAACACCCGTATCCGGTACGTGCGTACCACCACACAACTCAACAGAATACGTTGGATCGAACGTAATGACACGCACAAAGTCGCCATACTTCTCACCGAAAAGCGCCATTGCGCCAAGCGATTTTGCCTGTTCGATCGGGACATTTCGCTTTTCATCCAGATGGATATTCCCACGCACCTTTTCATTCACCAGTGTTTCCACTTTTTGGATTTCTTCGTCTGTCATTGCAGCGAAATGTGAAAAATCAAAGCGAAGGATTTTATCATTCACCAATGAACCGCGTTGTTCAACATGTTTTCCCAACACATCGCGCAAAGCAGCGTGCAGCAAATGCGTGGCACTGTGATTGCCCATGGTGAGCTTGCGTTTGTGCACGTTTACTTTTGCAATGAAGCTTGCTGATAAATCTTTTGGCAGCCGGTCCGCAAAATGGACAATCAAATCGTTTTCTTTTTTCGTATCGATGATGGAAATTTTCTCATCACCGGACTGAATGTATCCCGTATCCCCAACCTGTCCGCCACTCTCCGCATAGAATGGTGTTTTATCAAATACCAACTGGAACAATTCCTTGTTTTTTTGCTTGATGGTTCTGTGCTTGATGATGCGAACAGAAGCTTCTAAATGATCGTAACCAATGAATTCACTTTGTGCCTCATCGCCCACTAAAATCCAGTCACCGGTTTCTTTAACGGCTGCTGCTTTTGATCTGGATTTTTGTTTTTCCATTTCGGTTTTAAAACCGGCTTCATCAACAGACAGCCCATTCTCACGGGCAATCAATGAAGTGAGATCAAGCGGGAAACCAAAGGTATCGTACAATTCAAAGGCTACTTCACCCGGAATGGTTTTATTGCCAATCTCATTTGAGATCGCATCCAATCGTTTTAATCCTTTGTCAAGCGTGTGCAAAAAAGAAGACTCTTCTTCAAAAATTACTTTGCCCACATACTCTTGCTGTGCTTTCAATTCGGGGAATACATTTTCGAATTGTTTCACCAAGACTTCCACCATCTTATATAAAAAAGGCTCCTTCAAATTCAAATAAGAGAAACCGTACCGAACTGCCCTTCTCAAAATCCTTCTGATCACATAACCTGCCCCGGTGTTGGAAGGAAGTTGTCCGTCAGCAATCGTAAACGCGACAGCCCGAACATGGTCTGCCATCACGCGCATCGCAATGTCCGTCTTTTCATCCACACCGTATTTGGTGGATGATCCTTTCGCAACAAAATCAATCAACGGTGTAAAGACATCCGTATCATAATTCGATTTCTTTTTTTGGATCGCCATGCAAAGGCGTTCGAAACCCATACCAGTATCGACATGTTGTGCGGGAAGTTTCTCCAGGCTGCCATCCGCTTTGCGGTTAAACTCCATGAACACAAGGTTCCAGATTTCTATTACTTGTGGGTGGTCGTTGTTCACCAACTCCCTTCCGGGGATTTTCTTTACCTCATCGTCATCACGCAAGTCGATATGGATTTCAGAGCACGGTCCGCACGGCCCGGTCTCGCCCATCTCCCAAAAATTATCTTTCTTCGATCCGTGGATGATGCGGTCCTCAGCAACAATGGCTTTCCATAGGTTTTTTGCTTCGTCATCCACCGCAAGGTTTTCATCTTGATCACCACCAAAAACGGAAACATATAAACGGTCTTTTGGCAACTTGTACTCTTCGGTCAATAATTCCCAGGCCCATTCAATTGCTTCCTTTTTGAAGTAATCACCAAACGACCAATTGCCCAACATTTCAAACATCGTATGGTGATAGGTATCAATTCCAACTTCTTCCAGGTCATTGTGCTTTCCGCTCACCCGCAAACACTTTTGCGTATCGGCAATACGGTTGCTTTTTGGGACCGAATTGCCTAAAAAGTAATCTTTAAACTGTACCATCCCTGAATTGGTAAACAGTAAGGTGGGATCGTTCTTCAGCACCAAAGGTGCGCTGGGAACAATTTGGTGCCTTTTTTTAGCGAAAAATTCAAGGAACTTACTTCTAATTAAACTCGATTCCATCCTCTCAAAATGCGTTTTTGTAGCTTGTTAGCTGTTTTTTACTATCTTAGCCACCGTTATTTCAATGGCAAGCCACAAAAGTAAGCGCTATCGACCATTTTTTAAGTGATTTAATGGGCAAATTAAAATATTACTATAACCCTAAAACCTTTGAGTACGAACGTGTCGAACGTAATGTTTGGGATGTCGTCTTCTATGCTTTTGGATTGTTAATGGTAAGCGCAGTCTTCTTTGCAGGAATATTCATTCTGGACAATCTTCTCTTTGAAACATCATACGAAGCGCAATTGCGCTTTGAAAATAAAGCGTTGAAAAAACATAAAACCTTATTGACAAACCAACTAACCTCCATAGAAGGTACGTTGGCTAATTTAAAGAAGGAAGACAAAAAGCTCTACGCCAAAATATTCAACGTCCAATCGGAAGAATCAACAACTAAACAGGCAAGCCTTTCCAACGCACTATCTTTCACAAACCTTTCAACATTCCACAAGGGCATTGATAAAGTCCAATCAACTTCTTCCAAGCTCTATCAGCAGTCACAATTAACCAATCAAAAATACAATACCAATCCATTATCAAACGATGAGGTGAAGGCATTGTCCACCATTCCTTCCCTTTCACCTGTCGATTTGATCTATACTTCGCACCTGGTTTCCGGCTTTGGGGAACGTATCAATCCTTTCCATAAAGGAAACTACCACCACCCGGGAATTGATTTTTCAATACCACGCGGATCGGCAATATATGCTACTGCTTCCGGGCACGTGACAACGGTAAAGAAAAGCGATTTACAAGCAGGCTATGGAAACTACATCGACATCGATCATGGAAATGGTTACGTGACCCGCTATGCTCATTTGGACAACCTGAGTGTAAAAGTCGGGCAAGCTGTGATGAGGGGGGAACAAATCGCCACCTCCGGGATGAGCGGTGGGTCCACCTCCCCGCACCTTCATTATGAAGTAATCCTTTTTAACGAAAATGTTGACCCTGTCAATTTTTTGATACAGGGGGTCACACCCGATCTGTATTCAACCTTGCTGGCCAAGGCAAAGCTTAAAAACCAATCGCTTGATTAGTGGCAAAAGTTAAGTACCGATATAATCCTGTAACCTGCCGCTACGAACCGTGGTATCCAAGCACAGGGTTGGTTTTTAGACGAACCATTATCTTTCTAAGCATTTCTTTTTTCATTGCATCGATAGCTTACTCAGTATTAATGCAGAACGTGGGCTCTGTAGATGAACTGATACAGGAGAATAAAAACTATGCATTGCTGGAGGAATGGGAAATCCTGGAAAACAGGATTGACCAAATCCAATCGGAGTTATTGGAACTCATTGAGAAGGATGACAACAATTACCGGGTAATCCTTGATTCTGATCCGCTGGACAATACGGTGCGCGAAGCCGGTATTGGTGGTCGGGAGGTCCTTGTTTTACCGGAGGTAAAAAGCATTTCCATGCTAAGTAAAAACTATCAGCGCATTGAAAAACTGAGCAAGCAACTCGATGTTGAGCTACAATCCTACCAGGAATTAGCTACCTTATTGGATAAGAAAATAAAGCGATGGGCGGCACGTCCTGCTATCCAGCCCATTGATAACCGGCAATTGGACAGGCTGCACCTTCGCTTTGGCATGCGTTCCCATCCTTCTTTGGATATAGACCGCCAGCACAAAGGACTTGATTTTTCAGCGCCCATCGGAACACCCGTTTATGCAACTGGTGATGGAAAGGTTGAAGTTGCCCATTTTTCATCATCGTATGGCAATGTTATTTACTTAAATCATGGATATGGGTATCAAACCCGGTATGCCCATTTATCTAAGTTCAATATCAAACCGGGGGATCGTGTGAAGCGTGGCCAGGTTATCGGCTATGTAGGAAACACCGGTATTTCTGTAGGGCCACACCTGCATTACGAGGTTTTGTTCCAAAACGGAAACCTCAATCCAATAAACTTCTTTCAACGCGATCTGAGCAATGAAGAATATGAAAGGCTGATCGAGCAGAGCGCTAAAAACACACAAATCCTCGACTAACTCACTCAATGAGTTTTAAACGATGGCGATGAATGTCAATTCATCGGTTGAAGCAAACAAATCCTACTATTTCATTACCAGCTGTTTGTCGCTAAGCTAAAACTGTTTTTCTTTGCAAGACTGGTTTTAATCTGATGGTCTTGATTCGCGGTTTTTTCTGTCTTTTACTCTTTTCTTTTTCAGCTTCTTTAGCGCAGGATTTCCCATTAGACTCTATTAAAATAGAATACGATACCATCCCGGCCATTACGCCTATCGTTCCAAGCAATTACCCGAAAACCGACACCTTGCTGGTGGTAAGGAAAGACACGCTCACCATTATTGGCGTTGGGGATATTATGATGGGCACCAACTATCCTGAAGATCGGCTTCCGATAAGCAACGGTTCATTGTTAATGAAAGACGTGGAGGAAGTACTCCAATCGGCTGATATCACCTTTGGCAATTTGGAAGGTGTGTTGTTGGATTCAGGAGGAACCCCAAAAAGCTGTCGGGATCCTAAAGTTTGCTATGTTTTTCGCTCCCCATCACGCTATGTGGAAAATTTGACCACTGCGGGATTTGATTTAATCAGCATAGCGAACAACCATGCCGGGGATTTTGGGGATGCAGGGCGTGAAAATACCATGAAAGTACTCGGTGAGCATGGCCTCGCCTATGCGGGACAACTCCAGCAAGAATTTACCATCCTTACAAAAGATAGCATTACCTATGGGCTGGCCGCTTTTTCACCCAACAGCAATTGTGTAAGCATTAACGACTATAACCGCGCGAAAGCAATTGTCCAGCACCTTGATTCAATTGTTGACATTGTGATTGTCTCCTTCCACGGTGGCGCAGAAGGAAAGGATTATCAAAACGTACCCCGAAAGCACGAAATTTTCCATGGTGAAGACCGCGGGGATGTTTACAAATTCTCACACATGATGGTGGATGCGGGTGCCGATATTATTTTCGGGCACGGGCCACACGTTACACGCGGCATAGAGGTTTATAAAGATCGGTTTATCGCGTATAGCCTGGGGAATTTTTGCACCTATAAAGGCATCAACATCGCAGGCATCAATGGATGGGCTCCCATTATCAAAGTCTTTACCAATCCTTCAGGTGCTTTTCTGAAAGGCGAAATCACCGCAACCTATCAGGTGTACGGGGTAGGTGTGAAAATTGATCCGAATAAACAGGTGATCAAAAAAATCAAAGAATTATCGAAAAAAGATTTTCCTGAATCGCCTATTGGCATTGACGATAATGGTATTATTACTTATCTTGACCGACTATAAGCATGGCATACAAAGAAAAGGAAATTGAAAAATTATACTACTCCATTGGAGAAGTAGCCGAGTTGTTCAACGTTGCACCATCGCTCATTCGTTTTTGGGAGTCAGAATTTGACATCATCAAACCCAAGAAAAACCGGAAAGGAAATCGTCAGTTTACGAAAGAAGACATTGATAATGTCCGTACCATTTACCATTTGGTAAAAGAAAAAGGGTTTACGCTAAACGGTGCGAAAGATATGCTTAAAAACGATGTACAGGGTGTGAAAGACAAAATGGAAATGATTGAGTCCCTGAAAAAGGTCCGCAAGTTCCTAACCGATTTGAGCAAAGAATTGTAAAAACTGTAAGGTCGTTCAAAAAAAATCCAAACCCTTTCCAATTTCCCGCACCCCGTTGGCCATATACCTGATTTTACATGGATCAAAACAGACTCTCCTTATTAGCATTGCATTTTGTACCGGGCATTGGTGACTACCTCATCCGGCAACTTGTGAGTTATTGCGGTTCTGCTGAAAAAATATTTTCAACCCCCAAAGGAAAATTACTAAAGATACCCGGTGTAGGTGAAGCCACCACCAAATCCCTTGTATCGGGAAAAGCATTTGAATTGGCCGAGAGGGAAATTGAAAAAGCCACGCGAGCAGCAGTTGATCTGGTTTTCTATACCGACAAAACATATCCATCACGCCTTCGCGAAATCAATGATGCCCCCACCCTTTTGTATTGCAAAGGAAATATCAACCTCGAACAACAAAAAACAGTTGCGTTAATAGGAACGCGGAACGCAACAGAGTACGGCAAGGAACAGGTGGAAAAACTCGTTAAGGATTTAGTCCCGCATCAACCCTTGATTATTAGTGGGCTTGCGTACGGAATTGACATCCATGCGCACAAAGCAGCATTAAAAAACGATCTTCCCACTGTGGGGATTATGGGAAGCGGCATCGATGTGATTTATCCGGCAGTGCATCGTGAAACTGCCACGAAGATGTTGGAAACCGGTGGGCTCATTACGGAGAACCCATTCGGCACCAAACCCGATGCGCATAATTTCCCGGCAAGGAACCGCATCATAGCTGGGTTGGCTGATGCATTGATTGTTGTGGAGGCAGCACAAAAAGGAGGCGCATTGATCACCGCTCAAATAGCGAATAGCTACAACAAAGATATTTTTGCTGTCCCCGGGAACAATGGAAGTTCTTTTTCGGAAGGCTGCAATAATTTGATCAAAAGCAATCGTGCACATTTACTCACTTCTATAAAGGATGTTGAATACATTATGAATTGGGAGGCAGGAACAGAAGTAAAGAAAAAAGTATCCGTTAGCCTGGATCAATTTGATCCTGAAGAACAACCTGTGATTGAATTAATGCTTGATAAGCCGGAAGGTGTAAAAATTGATGAGTTGAGTTGGCGCTCCAACATTGCAGTAGGCCAACTGGCTTCTATCCTACTGAACCTTGAGTTTAAAGGAGCAGTTAAATCTTTTCCCGGAAAAGTCTATAAATTGAACGTGAACTAGAACGGGTCCTTCAAAATCAAGAATAAACTGACCATCATTTTTTGAAATGCATGTCTTTGCGAAAAGGGCGAAATGCTGATACGTCATTCGTGCCATCGTGTCGGATGATATAGAATCATTTCATCGAACGGAGGCAGGCGACACGTACAAACTCCTACATTAAATCCGCGGGTTGAAACCCGCGGCTAAAAATAGATTTTAACCGTGTCGCCTGCCAACGTTACAATGCACGTTCATTCGACACGATGGCACGAAGGTGTAAAGAATTTTTAAACCAGCATTAAAACTGGTCTTCGTTATTGTCAGAAGTCTTCTGGTTACAACGTTCTTTGATTACCTCATAAGCTTTCAGGTCGCCTAACTCACCAGCTTTGCTCAAATCCAGGCAACCACTTTTCACATCACCATAGTTGATGCGGAGGATCCCTCGCATATAATAGGCATCCATATTTTTCGGGTTGATTTGAATGATTTTTGAACAATCATTGATGGCATCTTCATACGCCTGCAAAAATTGTTTCGCCTTGCCCCTGTTGAAATAAGCTTCAATATAATTTTCATTTAGCCCGACTGCATGTGTATAGTCTGCAATGGCACCATAATAATCCTGCAGTTTCATTTTTACATTTCCGCGCACAAAGAAAACATCAGCTGACTTTGGGTTTTTCTCAATTGCCACATTGTAATCTTTCATCGCACCATGATGGTCCTCAAAAACTTCTTTGATATTGCCCCGAACGTAATAGGCCGTAGCATAATTTGGATCAATCTCGATTGCTTTGTTCAGGTTTAAAAGCGCTTCCATGTATTCGCGCTTTTCATAAAAATCCATACCTTTTTGAGTATACTCACGTGCATTCTGAGCCGAGGCAAGAAGTGCGGGCAAACTTAAAACCAATACAACCAATATCTTTTTCATGGGAGCCTGTTTTTTTACCCAAAAGTAGAATTTACATTCTGGATAAGCAGGCAAACGTAATATTTTCAATGCTTTCCGAGGATTTTATTGGCCAAAATCATGGCTTTCTCAAATTCGTCCTGATTAATATCCAAATCCTCACCTTTATCCTGTAAAAAAGCCACAATCTTTTCTGTGGCCATATTGCCAACCAGCTTATCCTCAGCCATCGGGCAACCGCCAAATCCATAGATCGCCCCATCAAAACGCTTGCAGCCGGCTTCATACGCTGCTTTGATTTTTTCTACAGAAGTAGCAGGATTTGAATGCAAGTGCACACCAATCTCCTGTTGGGGGTAAGTTGTTGAAAGCGTCTTAAACAATGCACTGATTTGTTCTTTTTTAGCAACACCAATTGTATCCGCCAACGAAACAACATCCGAGCCCAGCGTAATCAAAATGTCTACAAATTGTGAAACCAGATCAGCACCGTACGGATCCCCGTAAGGATTGCCAAAACCCATGCTGATGTAAGTGACCAATTTTTTATTGGACTTTAAGCATACCTCCTTGATTTCAGTGAGCGCATTGAGCGCTTCGGGAATGGACTTGTTTGTGTTCCGTTGTTGAAAGGTTTCGGAAATAGAAAGGGGGAACCCCAAATAGGAGATTGAACTGTACGCTGCTGCCTGTTCGGCACCCCGGGTGTTTGCAATAATGGCGAGCAACTTCGACTTCGATTTCCGCACATCCAATTTGGCCAGCACTTCATCCGTATCCCGCAGTTGGGGGATTGCTTTGGGCGAAACAAAACTCCCGAAATCGATTGTATCGAAACCAACCTTGAGCAATTGCCGGATGTATTGGATTTTGTTTTCGGTTGGGATAAAATCAACCATTCCCTGCATTGCATCCCGCGGACATTCAATTAGTTTGATCATATTCTGTTAATATTTATCCAGTAACTATATTATTAAAGGGAAATACAATCAATAATCGGAATTTTCGACAGTTTAACCTCACTTTCATATTTTTTTACAAAATTGAAGGATTAATTCGCGATTGAAACCACTTTACTAATAAACGTTTATGCCTTTACCTGAATATTCCGGCACGTTAGGTGTCAAGCGAGCTGCCCATTTATTGCGCAGAGCAACCTTTGGCGCAACCAAACCACAAATTGATACATTCGCCACATATACCCCGGTTCAGGCTATAACACAGTTATTTCGGCAAACCCTTCCCGATCCGGTCCTTCCTATCGATCCGGCCACTGGTACTGAATGGTTCCTTTCCGGCATTACGGAAGCCAATAGTGAAGGATTTGAACTTGAAAATTATTTCAAACGCTGGGTTGTCGGGCAAATGCTGAGTTCGGGAATACCGCCTGCACAGTCATTGGCTTATTCTGCCCGTGAAAAAGTTATCTTCTTCTATCATACCCTTTTTACCGCAATCTCAGAAAAAACAGGAAGCAGCCGTGCGCTCTATTATCAAAACCAGTTGTTTCGTTTGTATGCATTGGATGCGCTCAACCCAGATCCCTTGGGTATTTTCAACATAAAAGAGCTTACCAAAAAAATAAGTGTCGACAATGCGATGATCCGGTTGTTGGATGGCAATCAAAATGTAAAAGGAAGTGTGAATGAAAATTACGCACGCGAATTATTGGAGTTGTATTCCATCGGCAGGGGGCTGGAAGCCAATCTGGCGCTGTTGCCACCAGCTACAGAAGCGGGTGATTACATCGTCTTTAAAGAACAAGATGTGCAGGCAGCAGCAAAGGTATTGTCGGGTTGGGAGTTTGACCTGGATGGTAATATGCCTTACGCAAGCTTGACAAGCATAGACCCCGATACACTTTTACCAAGGGGAAAAGTGCGTGGAAGCATTGTAAATGCTTCAGCCCATGACAACAGTACAAAAGTATTTAGCAATCGTTTTGGGGATGCCATCATCCAACCCGATCCAACTTTACTAAATGGCACCAATGCAACCGAGGCCAGTGCGCTGGAAGAAATTTCCCAACTGATCGAGTTGATCTATGCACAATCGGAAACCCCGATGAATATCTGTCGCAAGCTCTATCGCTTTTTTGTTTATCATGAAATTACCACTGCCCTTGATAGTACGATCATTGCGGAAATGGCCAATACATTTATTAGTGGCGGATATAAAATCCAACCCGTCATTGAAAACCTGTTGCGCAGCCAGCATTTCTATGAGGCGAATGGCGGTGTTGATGATGATAACTTTGGTGCGATCATCAAATCCCCGATGGACTTGGTGAATGGGTACATACGGTTCTTCAATCTTCCGGTTCCAACAATGGCTTCCCCGGCAACTTTTTATGAATTTACAGGTGAAGTGCTGGGCGGATGCGGAAATATGGGATTGGATTTTTATCAACCATTCGATGTGGCAGGCTATGATGCGTACCATCAGTTTCCCATTTACAACAGGAGTTGGATATCTGTCAATTACCTGACGAATCGCTACAATTTTATTCGCAACAATATTTCATCTGCACAAATGGGCATGTTCCGGTTTGATCCCATTGCTTTTATTGAAGCCACCTTCTCTAATGTTATTGCATCAAATGCGCGCACGTTGGTGATTGAATTGGCCAGGTATCTTTTACCTGTTCAGGACAACCTGACTTTTGATACAGCAGCGGATGATGCTTCCGGATTAACAGCCGAACGCCTGAATTATTTCCTTATCACATTTTTATCCGACATCGATCCTCCCGGAACTGAGGAAGCGGAATGGACCAACCGGTGGACCAATAGAATAGGAATGGATACCGTTCGCGGCCAACTCGAAAATTTATTCAACGCAATGTTGCAGTCACCAGAATACCAATTAATGTAACCATCTATGAAAAGAAGAAATTTCCTAAAGAAACTTCCGGTAGCTGTCAGTATACCTTTTACCATTGGTGGTATTCCGCTGAATGTAATGGCCGATAATCCACTATCAATGTTGGCAAGCCACAGCACGAATGACAAAGTTTTGATTATCCTTCAAATGCATGGCGGCAATGATGGTTTGAATACCCTTATCCCGGTAACGGACTACGATCAATATTATAGCCGCAGGGCAAACATTGCCATCCCGGCAAAAGACAGTGTTCGAAAATATATTCCAGTGGACAGTACGCTGCCGTTGGATGCGCAAGTTGGTTTTCATCCTGATATGCAGGCCATGAAAGGATTGTATGATCAAGGCAGGTTGGGGATTATCCAGGGGGTTTCCTACAAGAACAACAACGGATCACACTTTCGTGGAAGGGATATTTCCTTTATGGGTGGAGGTTCCGATGATTATTTTAATTCAGGATGGGTGGGTAGATATCTGCAACATGAATATGCCCCCGAAACCTATCCGGCTAATTTTCCTAATCCCGAAATGCTAGACCCGCTCGCGCTTGAAATGGGGAATGATGTCTCTTTGATTTTTCATCAGGATGGGAATATCCCCACATCCATATCCATTAATGATCCCGTTGGCTTTTTTAACCTGGTCAGTGAATTGGAGGGGTATGATGATGTAGATGCCGACCCCCGGGGAAAACCACCGGTTGCGTTGGAAAACTCACCATACGGTAAAGAGCTTGACTGGATATTATCACTCGAAGATAAATCGAAAGACTATGCAGAGCGCTTGTACAATGTTTATCAGGCAGGCCGCGCCAGCACTACAACGTATCCTGAATCGTATCCATTCAATGCACCCTCAGGAAGCAAAATCAATAGGTTAACACCACAATTAAAACTTATAGCAAGACTGCTTGATGGTGGCTGTAAAACAAAAGTATTCTTAGTGAAGATTGGTGGGTTTGATACCCATGCATCACAAGTAGAGTCGTATGATCCTACGATGGGCGTACATGCCGCATTAATGTACCACATTTCTAGCGCCATGAAAGCTTTTCAGGAAGACCTTCGGGCAAAAGGCCTTGAAGACCGGGTGCTATCGGTCACAACTTCAGAATTTGGCCGCAGGGTCCACTCCAACGGAAGCTATGGTACTGATCATGGAACAGGTGGGCCCGTTTTTGTTTTCGGCAAAAATACAATACCCGGTGTGAAGGGTGTGGTCCCTGACTTATCGAAGAACAATGTAGAGATGCAATTCGACTACCGGCAGTTGTATGCCAATTTACTAAAGGATTGGATGGAAGTAGACCATGCGAAAGTAAATGAAATATTCTTCGGCAATTTCATTGATGGTACAGTTGATGGTGTTGATTATACCCCCCTTCCATTGGCCAGCCAGGTGATTACCGATGTTAATGATTTTATTTCGGCACGCTTTGCGTTGGAAGATTGTTATCCCAATCCTGCAAAAGGAAAGACTACCATTCGTTTCAGGATCAATACTACCGCACAAGTGGGCGTGAACCTGATGGACATTCAGGGCAAGAAATTACAAACCCTCATTGATGGAACATTTGAGCCCGGTGAACACAGCGTTGAAGTAATGTTAGATACATTCCCGTCAGGAACTTATCTTTATCAAATGAAAAGCGGGTTCCTGAAAGAAACCAAAAAATTAATCATTGTTGAATAGTACCACATGAAAAGACTCCTACCCATCATGCTCTGCCTGGCACTGCTTGGCACTGCAAGTTTTGCACAAACCAAAAAAAGAAAGCCACCTCAAAATTTCAACACGAAAAACAAACAGGACGAAAAGTTTTTGGAGAAGCAGTTCTGGATGGGGTTGAAAGCCGGCACCAATCTTTCAAAGGTACATGTCACCAAGGAGTATTCGGTAATATCCCCGGTGAACAACGAAGAAACCAGCAAAGAATACGAGAGTTTCAATAAACCCGGTTTTCAGGTAGCCCTCGAACTCACGTTTTATTTCAAAGGTGTTTCGGCAAGCCTTCAACCAACCTATAGAAGTTCATCCTTTGCATACACCAATCATTACGAATGGACCGATTCCGCAACCCCTACAAATTCACTAACGCTTGATTACTATCAGGAACAAAAACTTGAATATTTTGAAATTCCGTTCGTAGTCAAATACGATATCCTTTCGGGGAACCTGAGACCTTATATCCAATTGGGTGGATATGGTGCCTTCCTTATCAATGCCAATAAAACTGTTGAAGTTTCCGGCCTTGACCTTGCTTCCGGTGGTGAAAACCCTTTTACAAATGAACCTGTGAGTGTTGGTGCCAAAGACCTTTTCGCAAAAAGCAACTGGGGATTAATTGGTGGCGCTGGTGTGAATTACAATGTGGGAAACATTCGCATCAACCTGGACATTATGTACCGCTACGGCATGAGCAATATCGCATCGACCCAAAACCGGTATAGCAATGACCGCCTGGCGGGTGTTGGTGATGCTATGGACGACATGACGATGGACAATATTTCCATTTCACTTGGGGCGCTGTTCCCGCTGCGCTTTTTATCCAGTGGTTTCAAATCTTCAGATTCAAAATAGTTCTTTGTCATGATCAAAAAAATACTTTCTATACTCTCCTTGTTTTTACTGGCATTCGGATACTTCTCGTGCTCTGAAGAGTCGAACCCTGAATTCGATCAGAATAATTTCACAAAGATTTATGATCATAATTCTTTCTCCGCTACCTATTACCCGATCGATATCCAACAAACTGCTGATGGCGGCTATATTATTCTAGCAAGAACTGAAATAAATGATTCTTTCTTCTTTGGAACATATTTAATGAAAGCTGACAAAGATGGGAATTTTGAAAAAGAAGTATACCTCGATGAAAATCTGGTAAACCCAGTTGGAAAGTTCATGAAGGCCGGGGATATCTATTCCTTCTTTTGCATGGACGAATTGAGCAATTATGAAGCACAAATCGTGACTATTGATGGAAGTGCTGAAAACTTAACCGTTACGCCTGTAAGTGGGCTAACTTACCCATATATTGCTGCATTGGATAACACCAACTTTATCCTTCAAAGTTACAATCACCTTGACAAGAAAACGGTAGTCTCTATTGTAAATCCTTCAGGTGGTGTCTCAAATAGTAAAGAATTTGATTTAGGCGCAGGGTTTGAAATAGATCCGGAAATTGACATCGTTCAACATTTTTTCAAGTTCGGTAAAAAGATTCCTTTCCAAGTGGGCAAAACCGGTAGTACCTATTATTTTAATGGATTCTATAATTATTCCATCGCACTTGTCTTTACCAATCTGATTGCAGATGATCCACAAGGTGTTGTCTACGGTGCGGGGGATAATGGTGGGATAAGTACAGCAGTTCCGATTTCCGGTAATAAATTCGCATTGGCGCGAACAAATTTTGGGAAAAACTACATGCAGCCCAATGAAACATTGAACATGAGCGGAATTAGCTCAAGTGAAGGCGGAAACCCATTTCCTGAATTGGAATTGAACGCACCCATTCAAATACTCCGCGCAACAAGCGAATCGAAAAGCGTATTGGTATATGCCAGTAACACCCGCTCAAAACAAATTGGTTTATACTTCTATGACGAAACAACCGGGGCATTCTTAAGTAGCCGTTATCTTGGTTTTAGCAACCCGTTTGAAATTGGCAATCTCACGCAAACGGAAGATGGCGGGCTTGCAGTGTGCGGTACTACCTATTTGGCCGGGCGGTTTCCAAGGATATGCCTTTTCAAATTATCAAAAGAAGAATTAGCCAAACAGGTTAAGTAGTTTAGTTTCATTAGTCTGACAGGTATGGAAGATTGCCCCATTTTTTACACCTTGCATCAGATTGATTAGTCAATATGATCACCATACAGGAGCAAATAAGCCTTCAGCCCTTCAACACTTTTGGAATTGATGCTACCGCAAAGTATTTCACCATTGTAACATCAAAAGATGCATTGATGGAATTATTTCCGTTGCCCGTTTTTCAATCCGAAAAGCACATCCTGTTGGGTGCTGGCAGCAATGTTCTGTTTACACAAGATTTCGATGGGCTTGTTATTAAGAATGAGATAAAAGGAATCACGGTGGTTGCGGAAAGTGAGACCGAGGTAGTGGTGGAAGTAGGCGCAGGTGAGGCCTGGCACGACTTTGTGCTTTATGCAATCAACAAAAACTGGGGCGGCATTGAAAATTTATCGCTCATCCCGGGAACAATGGGCGCTGCCCCCATGCAAAATATTGGTGCGTATGGTGTGGAAATCAAAGAAGTGATAAAAAAAGTTTCTGCTGTCGAAATTTCGTCAGGACAAGAAAAAACATTCACAAACGAGGGCTGCCAGTTCGGATATCGGGAAAGCATTTTTAAGCATGAACTCAAAAACAAGTTCATTATCTCAAGTGTTACTTTAAGGCTTTCAAAAGTCGATCACAACATCAACATATCGTATGGCGGCATACGTGATTCACCGCATATAAAGGGTAAAGAAACCGTTACCATACAAGATGTAAGCGCTGCTGTTATTGAAATCAGAAAAAGCAAATTACCCGATCCGCTGAAAATTGGAAACGCAGGAAGCTTCTTCAAAAACCCCGTAATTGAAACAGAAGTCTACAATTCACTACGAAAAGATTACCCAACCATACCCGGGTTTAATGTAAATGACCGTGAAATAAAAGTGCCGGCCGCCTGGCTAATCGAACAAACTGGCTGGAAAGGAAAGACCATTGGAAATGTTGGTGTACATCAGCATCAACCCCTTGTGTTGGTGAACTTTGGGGGTGGCAAAGGTGATGAAGTACTGTCGCTGGCGAAGCAAGTTCAACAAAGTGTTCACGAAAAATTCGGGGTTAAACTTCAAGTTGAAGTAAACATTGTGTAAGGATTTTTGCCGGAAAATTTTGCTTGCAGCTTATCCTGTAGAAAGTTGGCCTCACGAAAAAAAACTAAAAATATTTTTGGTAATAAAAAATTTGTTTTAACTTTTCATTACGTTAGAAGTACAAAATTTTTTTTTAACGCTATGGCAAAAAAAAGTAGCACCAAAAATTTCGATTAAAGCGACTCTTTTGAATGCTACAAATGAAAAGTACTTAGGTTTGCCTAAACACTTTTTGTAAAGGGAAGCAACCACATGTTGCTTCCCTTTTTTAATTTACTTTCCCATTACTAATTGACCAATTAGTAATCAAATCAAATCATGTGGGTAACATTCGTTAACGTACCAGCATATTTTTCCGCTTCCACGCCAAATTTTTGAAGAAAGTCAACACCTTCATCCGAACCAATTCCCTTATACTCGGCATAAGAATTTAAGTAAATAACACGTTTTATTCCCATAGAGAAAATAATCCGCGAACAGGCCAGACAGGGCGAAAGCGTAACATAAAGGGTAGCTCCTTTCACCGAGGTTTGGTTCTTTACTGCATAGAGGATGGCATTCTGTTCTGCATGGATCGCCAACGAGCAACCTCCTTTGGAATCCCGTGGGCAACCTTGCGCTGGCCACTCTTCGTCACAATTGTGTGTGCCTGAGGGAGGGCCATTGTAGCCGATCGAAATAATCCGCGTGTCTTTCGCAAGCACTGCACCGACATGTCGTTTGATGCAATGCGACCGTTTGGCGAGGTTCACCGCGAGTTCCATATAAATATCATCAAAAGCTGGCTTTACCATAGGTCATTACATTGTTAAAAAAACCATGTACGCATTCCGTTGATCACAATCTACTTCAGGATTTTGTACAGGGTTACTTCTTATCTTATATTAGCCTCGAATTTAGCAGATCAATGGGGAGAATTACTAGTGTATTGATATTATTATTGGCATCGTTTTTTGCAAACGGTCAGGAAGCAATCAAGCAACGCCCAAGTCCATTATCCATTGCCGCTGTAAAATATAAAGACTGTTATCTGAAAATAATGTATTCCCAACCACATAAAAACGGAAGGGAAATTTTCGGTAAACTGGTTCCTTACGGTGATGTATGGCGGACGGGCGCCAACGAGGCCACAGAAATGACATTGACAAAAGATATCCAGTTGAACAGCAAATTGCTAAAAGCCGGCACCTATTCAATTTTTACCATTCCTGAAAAGGAAAAGTGGACGATTATCATCAACAGTGAAGCAGGCCTTTGGGGATCCTATAATTACAATCCGACATTGGATGTACTCCGTTTTGAAGTTCCCGTAAAAATAAACACTACTCCTTACGAAGCATTCACGGTCAACATCAGGCAAATAAATGAACTCGCTACCTTGGAATTTTTATGGGATAACGTGCGGGTGGAGGTACCACTAAAATTTATCAATTGACATGCGGTTAAGATTCATTACCACGATATTATTGTTCGGTTTTAAATTTCAGTTGGGATTTGGCCAGGAGCTAACCGAACTCGACAAGAAAAACGGGTTCAAAGATATTTACCTCGCCTATCCGGTTGATTCCATAAAAGGGATCAAACTCAAAAAAGAATTTAAAGAGAAGCATAATGTGATGGCGAAACTCTACGAAGTAGAGAATCCTGATTACGCATCTGTAGGAAGCGTAGCTGTAAAAAAAATAGAGTTGAAGGTTTATGAAGGGTTGATCTATGAAATACAGGTAGTGACAGACAAAGACCCAAAGCTGATGAAAGGCCTGGAGCAACTTTACGGTCCTGCATCCTATAATGTGCGTAGTGCCACCTACACCTGGACAGGCGTTAATGTTGGGCTAACCTTTATTGCAAATTCAAAGAAAACACTCGAACTCGTTTACTCCTCTTCAATCGTTGATAAGATGATGCGGGAAGTAAAAAATGAAAAAATAAAAGAAGTAGCTGATGATTTTTAATCGAACAAAAAACAATATCGTATTTGCTGGTTTCCTCGCGCTTGGGTCAATCAGCCTTCACGCACAGGATATGAAACCGGAAGACACAGAAGTTTGGGAACCGGAACCAACCGTTGTAAAACCAGGGAGTATTACCACAGCACCCAGTGATGCAATTGTTTTGTTTGATGGAAAAGACTTGTCGCAATGGACAAATTCAAATGGTAAAAACGCTGAGTGGAATGTCGGGGATGGTATTATGACGGTGGCACCCGGCAAGGGCGATATCCAGACAAGGCAAACTTTTGGGAGTATTCAATTGCACATTGAGTGGAGAACACCGGCAGTAGTAAAAGGTGAAGGCCAGGGCCGCGGAAATAGCGGGATATTTTTTCAGGGGATTTATGAGCTTCAGGTGTTGGACTCGTACAATAACCGCACCTACTCCAATGGGCAAGCAGGCTCAATCTATAAACAAACACCTCCCCTTGTGAATGCATCAAATGGCCCGGGCGAATGGCAAATCTATGATGTGATCTATATGGCTCCCGTCTTTAATGAAGATGGTACGTACCAAAAAAATCCAACCATAACTGTATTTCACAACGGTGTGCTCATCCAAAACCATACGGTCATAAAAGGGACCACACCCTATATTGGCCCACCGAAAGTGGTTCAACACGCTGATGGCCCACTCCGTTTACAAGACCATTCCAACCCTACAAGTTTTCGAAATATTTGGGTTAGGGAACTTTAGGGGTACATTCTCTAAGTTTTTTTAGTGAACTATTTTAAGGAAGTTTTGATCGAATGTTTATAGAGTGAATTTAAATAAAATCATACTATCGATCGTCCTGGTAAGTATTGTCATACTCTTGATATACCAGAAAGTCATTTCATTCCAGTTCAATGATTTAGATAAAAATTTAGAGGACGTTAAGGAGATGAAAGCCCATTTGAGTGGTAAATGGATTGGTACCTATGAAGTATTCAATTACACTCCTGACACAACTGACAATTCTGAGAACCTGGCCCAGCTCCTTAATGGAGAAACGGACTCAACTTCAAATTTTTCACGAAAACAAAAATGGAAACCAAACAATGTAATTGAAAAAATTGCTTTAGATATTACTATTGATTCAATAAACAACATAAACTCAATTTTTATAATTGCTGAGAACAAGACAAGAACTTATGAACTCGAGTTTCTTCACTTCCTTGTTGACCATGATCCAAATGAATTCTACTTATTGATTGGAAAGAACGAGCTTACACGCATTTACACCTACCATTTAAATAAGCCAAAAGATGATTTTGAATTTCTTCTGGAAAAGGATTACTTAGAGTTGAAAGTGGTAGAGATTACAGAAAAGAAACTTGTCTTAGGCTCAATGATGGGTAGCAACAGTAAAATGGAGCTAACCAAAAGCAAATATTAATTTGGTTTACTATCATCAATAAAATACTGAACCACCAAACCAACAATCACAACAATAAAACTCCCGATTATATTGAAAAGGAGATACGCAATGTCGGTGAACACATAGCAATACAATACAAAAACTTCCGCGAGGATGGCCGCCCAGAATACCGCTGTTCCTTTAACCCGTTTGATATAAAAGGCGGTCAAGAAAATCCCCAGGATCGTACCGTAAAAAAGTGATCCGATAATATTCACAAACTGGATCAAGTTCTCCGCAAAGCTGGCCAGTGAAGCAAAGGCCATGGCGAGCAGTGCCCAAAATATTGTAATCCACCGGGAGGCCTTTAAATAATGCAACGGATTTCCATCCGCTTTAATGTTCCTTTTATAAATATCAACGGTTGTGGTGGAGGCCAATGCATTTAATTCCCCAGCCATCGATCCCATCGCGGCCAAAAACATAACTGCCAATAATAACCCGATAACACCATGTGGCAGGTTGGATAAAACAAAATTCAAAAAAACAAAATCAACATCTTGCGTTTTAGCTCCCGGTATTGCTGCTGCAATTGTGGTCCGAACAGAATCCCGTATTATCTTTTCCTCTGCTTGATATTTTAAAACATCATTCCTGGAAGTCTCAATCAATGCTTCATCTTTGGAATGGATACCCGATACCAATGCATCCACGGCTGTCCTTTTGTTTTCGTAAACTTTGTCAAATTCTTCATCGAGGGCTTGTAAATTATCCCTTTGCACGGTCTCCATTGCCCGGCCTTTCAAAACCTGATTATGGAAAACAGGAGGTTGTATAAATAAATAAAACACAAAAACCATTACACCAATAAAAAGTATAACGAACTGCATGGGCACTTTCAGCAAGCCATTGAACATCAACCCCATCCTGCTCTCTGTTATCGACTTCCCACCTAAATACCGTGCAACCTGTGATTGATCGGTGCCAAAATATGAAAGAAACAAGAAGGTACTGGCAAACAATCCGGTCCAGATATTATAGCGATCGTTGATATCAAATTCAAGATTCACCAAATTCATTTTACCAAGCTCCCCGGCAATCTGAACCGAATCGGTAAAGGAGATATGGTCTGGCAACATGTTGAATGCAAGGAAACCAGCCAATAACATCCCACTAATAACAACCGTCAATTGCTGGCGTTGTGTCAAACTAACTGCACGTGTTCCTCCTGATACGCTATAGATCATTACCCCCACTCCTATCAAAATGGTTGTTGCAGAAATAGACCACCCTAAAATTGTTGAGAGAACAATAGCGGGAGCATACAAGGTAATCCCGGCTGCCATTCCCCTGGAGAGCAAAAACAATGTTGCGCCAAGCGCCCGTGTTTTTAAGTCAAAGCGTGTCTCCAAATATTCATACGCTGTAAAAACTTTTAACTTATAATAAATAGGAACCATTGTATAGGAAATGATTACCATCGCTAAAGGAAGCCCAAAATAAAATTGGAGGAAACGCATTCCATCTTCAAATGCCTGGCCGGGTGTGGAGAGAAAGGTAACAGCACTCGCTTGTGTGGCCATGATGGAAACACCGATCATCCACCACTTCATGGTGTTGTCACCTTTAAGATAACCCTCTATGTCTTTACTTCCTGTGGTTTTCCAAACACCATACAATACAATACCGACAATGGTACCAAAGAGCACAATCCAATCGATAGTGTTCATGAAAAGGAAAACGTTAGCCAGGAGAACAAAAGAACTTCAACAGCAAGTGCTGCGAGGATGAGCCAATACCAATGGCCCCATTTTTTGAATACTGGCGGATGGTCTTCTTCCATGGCATTTTTTTTTATTGCCCTGTTACTCTGGCAGGTTCAGGATTATTTTTATTACTTAAGGAAACAATATTGGAAAACAATTTATACGCCCCGGGAACACCTTCGGGAAGTTCGCGAAAAAATGACAACCCGGTATACACGTAGTTACCTTCGCCATACTTCGCAATCAACAAACTTCCATCACTGGGTTTTTCACCGGTATCATTCATTGAAAGGATGGCCTCAAACGCTTCATCCCATTTGTTGGGATAATACAAACCACGTTCTTGCACCCAACCATCAAAATCTCTGGCAGTGATTTTATTTGGAAAATTCATTACCACATGATCTGGTTTTAGTATCCTAACTTCTGCTTCCTCTTCTGTAACACGATCGCGCGAAAGCGCTAATGGATAAGGAGTAAATTTATCAATATTGGTAGTGGTATTGTATTGCACAACCAGTGTTCCGCCTTGTTTCATGTAGTTAAAAAGATCAGGCATCACAAACTCCAATCGTTCATTGGTATTGATAGCACGAACTCCAAGCACCACTGCATCTACCCTTTTCAGGTTCTCCAGGGTTACTTCCTCATCTTTCATTTCCCAAACCTGATAGCCCATTGTCCTTAGTGCCAGCGGAATATCATCCCCAGCGCCACGAATATACCCGATCACTTCCCCACTACGCTTAATATCCATTTTCACAATTTTTGCTTCCGCTACCGGCAGTAAGGTCTGAATCGGAAAATGATCATAATTGATTTCGTGAAGGCTCTTGCTGTATTGCACACCATTGATTTCTACAATCGCCTTCATGGTTGCTGTAATTTCCCCATCGGAAGGAGTCACCGAAAACGCAACCATGCGTTCTTCACCACGATTGGCAATCTCAAAAGCCTGCATGCCGGGTTCTGATTTCCAACCCTTTGGCAAACTTAGTTTCACATGGCCCTTTATATTTTTATCGGCAGACTTAATCGTTACCTGCACATTTTTGGGATTGTTGTCTTTAAAGATAATAACTGATTCAGGGAGATTGACAAAAACAGGCGGGGTTATTTCAACCGGACGGGTTTGCTCACCATCAACCCGGTCGGTCCATGAATATTCAAAAGGGACATTTACGGTAATATCTTTCCCCTGAACTTTCAAATAGAAGGTAGCCACTAAGGCAGGATCATTTTCCGGTTTTCCAATATTGGATTTATCCGGAACGGCAAACATTCCTAACCCGTGTGGGTTGCTTAACCAATAGGGGTCTGAATATTTTCGTTTATCATTTAGTTTGCGTTGGATCGTAAAGTTCAATGCCTTGTTGTTTTGCAGCGGTATGTTAAAAGCAGAATCAAAATTTATATCAGGTGCATTGACTTTTTGAACAACGACATCAGCAGCTGAGCGGTTGACAATTTCCACTGTGCAGTTAATGCTTGAACCTGGTGAAACCCAATAGTTATCAGCACGTACCGCCATGTATAATCCCAAACAAGATTGGATCAAGGCATCTACATCCTTAAGCTTTCTTTCCTTCCATACACTTGCATCAAGTGCGGCAATAGCCATTCTGATTTCAAACAGGTTATTGACTATTCCTGCCGGATTCTCCGGATCAAAATTGGAGATTGCCTTCTCAATCAACACCCGTACCTTCTCACCACCTTTCAGCCTGCCCCACGTAGTATTGACACCGTCAAAAATATCTTTTGTTGAAGCCTCTCCTTTCACGAATTCCAAAAACTCCAATTCATCACCACGTGTCCCCCGCGATCCAAACCCCTGGCTTTTATGTTGGCTCCTGCTGCGTGCTGCAATTTCCGGATACGATTCACCTAGTAGTGCGTTGTACCCACCAACATTTACAACCGTAATCCCCGGGGTATTTTCATCAATCGAAGTATTCCACCAGCGACCGGTATTGGTATAAATCCGTTTGGGTTGCCAAACACCAAATTCCTTTACCTGATCCGGATACCGGTTTTCTTTTGCAGAAATATCAAAAGCCTCTTGCGCCAATACAGCAGATGCGGTATGGTGTCCATGGCCCGCACGTTCATCGGGAGGAAACCGGGTGATAATAACATCGGGCTTAAACTTTCGAAAAACACGCACGACATCCGAAAGCACTTCTTCCTTGCTCCATATTTTCATGGTCTCCTCAACCGATTTGGAATAACCAAAATCATTGGCGCGTGTGAAAAATTGTGTGCCGCCATCGATCCTTCGTGCTGCCAATAATTCTTGAGTACGAATCAACCCAAGAAGGTCGCCCATCTCAGGGCCAATTAAATTTTGCCCACCATCACCGCGTGTCATCGATAAATAAGCCGTCTCTGCCAATTGACCATTTGCCATGAAGGTAATGATCCGTGTATTCTCATCATCGGGATGTGCCGCCACATACAAAACCGATCCGAGAAAATTCAGTTTTTTAAGCTGGAGTTGAAGCTGGGCAGCATTGGGTTGTTGGTTGATTTGTGCTGTTGCGAAAACCGCAGCACAAACCAATATAAAAGTAAAAGTATGTTTCATGATTTTGAATCCTAACAAAGGGGCAATTTAGCAATCGGTCATCCTAAACAGCAGAACCTTATACAATCTGTAATATGGTTTTATAAGTGGCAGCAGGTTTTTTAGAATTTCCCTCGTTTTTCCCCATTTACAAAGAAAGAACCATCCTCTTCAATAAATATTACGATTTTAGAAACCTGCTGCTTGCTTTTGTCCAATAAGAACAATGTGTATTCGTGCGGTGTTACCCGATCTTTCATATCATCGGTAAACCCCATTTCAATAGAAACTGTTGATCCCGATTTTATTCCGCGCTTGGTCATAAACTGCGTTGCCCCTTTAAACCCCAGTATCCGTTCTTCATTCTCGTTGGCCTTTAAAATTTCAACGTTTAAGGTCAAATAAGGAAGCGGACTATTATTAACCCTGCGGGAATGTTCTTGTGACGATTCATCAAATTTAAACTCGTAAGCACTGGAGGCTGGCCGGACTTTAAACTGGTAATCAAGTTTCACCTCAAATTCTTCTGATGGTTTATATGGAACAACCGCTTGATTAATGAAAAGGGCTAAAAGTACTACTAGAATCATGTGTCAATTTACGATTAATAGAGAGAGAATATTATGTTACGACCGGAATTAAAACCCACCGGCAGGACTGCTTCCACCAAAATACCGCAACTAGGTAGTTGTTAATTCAGGGTGTTGCAGAATATATTGTTGCCATTTCCATGCCGATCGCATCATATCATCCAACCCTAATTCAGGTTTCCAACCCAACTCCACGTTTGCCATCCCTGTATCTGCATAAATCTTCTCTATATCACCGCTTCTCCTTCCCACAATTTTATAGTTCACCTTTACACCCGTCACACGTTCGAACGAGGTAATAGCTTCCAGTACAGAATAGCCATTTCCAGTTCCCAGGTTATAGAATTCGAAATTTGATTTTTGCTTCCTTTTCAACATCCTGTCGAGTGCCAGCACATGCGCCTTTGCCAAATCAGTAACGTGGATAAAATCCCGAATGGCCGTGCCGTCAGGGGTATTGTAATCATTGCCAAAAACAGAAAGCTCTTTTCGTATTCCGGCTGCCGTTTGCATAATGAAAGGAACCAAATTAGCGGGCGTACCAATTGGCAATTCACCAATCAATGCAGAAGCATCCGCCCCTACCGGGTTAAAGTAGCGCAACGAAATTACGTGTTGGTTTGGGTTTGCTTTACACGTGTCCCGCAATATCTCTTCGCATATTTGCTTCGTATTTCCATACGGTGACTCAGCAGGTTGAAATGGCGTATGTTCAGTTACCGGAAGGATTTCGGGCTGCCCATACACGGTGCAGGAAGAAGAAAACACAATCTTGGATCGCTTTCCTTTTAACGCACGCATCACGTTTATCAACGAGTATAAATTATTATGATAATACAATAAGGGGTTTTCCACTGATTCACCCACTGCTTTACTGGCTGCAAAATGGATGACCATGTCCATATCCGGATGGCGTTCAAACAAATCGAAAACCCTGGATTCTTCGCATAAGTCAAAAGCATGGAACTCAGGCCTTACCGAAGCAATCTTTTCAATATTGTCCAAGACCTTTTCACTAGCATTGGATAGGTCATCGACAATCACCACATCGTAGCCGGCACGGATCAATTCAACTGTTGTGTGTGACCCAATAAACCCAAGCCCACCGGTGACCAAAATTTTCGGCTTTTCCATTCTTCGCTTCTTTAAAAATATAGTGATGGCAAAAATAGTAGAGTACAACCAAAAAAATAGTTTTCTATTGACTTACTTGAATTTATCTGTGGCAAACTGGCTCCAAGTTTTTATCTTCATTGAATGAAAGTAACAGTAGTTGCATTTTTGGTATTTTTTACGGGTTTTGTATCCGGCCAACCCATTACAGACCAACAAGCAAAAGCCTTGAACAATTATGTAGCATTGGCCAATCACCTGAACGATGAACTCAATGGGCTTGGGCCTTCCCTAAGTTCACTTTATTACAGCATCCAAACCTATCGGGAAAAAAAGGGGAATCGCGGAATGCTTTCCTATAGTTGTAAGGTAGGTCCCACTGCATACTATTTCGAGGAAGCAGAAAAGACGTCAGCCGGATTGGGCAGTAAGGGCGCAACACTCCAGGCAAAAGCGAAGCAATTCATCACCAGCTTTCAAAAGGTTGACAAGACTTGCAAGGAAATTGAAATCTATTTCCGCCTTAAAGATTATGAAACTGACAATTTCAAAAAAATAGAAACGTTATTGCCCGGCATTATTACCTACGTTCACCAGTACAAAAAAGACATCGAAGCTTTTGAGGTTGAACTGGAAAAACTCTACTACGCCCTTCAACCCTTCAATATCAATGACCCCTACCAGAAAACAGAAAAACTAATGCGTGATCAATTGGTTTTTGAGAAAAGATTAATTGATGAATGGGCCTATAATATCAATGCAGCAACCTACACGGGTTGGCCCAATAAAGCAACCGAAGAACACATCATTCAAAACGAAGCAAAAATTGAATCACTAAAAAAATCCTTGGACCTGGTAAAGTATCCGGCATCTTCCCAGTATAAATCTTTTATTGAAGCCATCGCATCATTACAAAAATCGAAACGGAATGCGATTGATGGCAATACCTATGAAAGTCAAAAGTCGGATGGGCATAGTAACGATTTTCACAACAACCTCATCAATTACTATAACAATGCCGCTGTTTCCTTCTACAACAATTACAATAAGATGGCAGCGCAAAATGGGTTTCGGGGATTAAATTATGTAACCTGTGTTTCCGATTTTGATTTACGAACAGAAGGCAAAGCCATTAATACCGCTGTTGTTCCTTTTGTTGACTTGCCTTTCGCGCCCTTAAAAATCACAGCATCAACTGCGGGGATTACGGCCCTTGCTCACACCACCCTTTCGGGATATATGGAATACATCAATGAAGGTGTGCGTCAAATCAATAACCTGTCGCGCGCAATGGCGAATCTAAATTCAGGTGCCGCGCGTGGAAAAGGAAGGTTGGAGGCCGGTGAAAAAGTGTCTATTAACTACTACAAGAATAATTTTGAAGTGCCGCTCTCATTGTTTCAAAGCGCCATCAATCAAACCAAAAACTTGCCAGTCGGATACAGGAAACCATTGAGCGATCAGGCAGAAACACTACAATCGATACTCGTGGAAATAAATCAATGGAATACAGTTCTATTGGACAATGCCGATAAAAAGGAACTGGCAAAAGACAATCTGGATCATGTATATGGTGTCCTTAACCGGTACAACTATTTGGTGGATGCATTTGACAGTCGAAAAGAAAGATTGTACAATGATGTGCGATCAGTTTTTGAATCGTATAAACCGGCCAATCCAAAAAGTGCCTGGATTATTTCAGGAAATGAATTATTAAAGCTTGTGGATGAAGATCATCACCAACTCTATACTGCTAAAAAATTCCTGACCAAGGAATCGGATCAAAAACCAAGTACTGATAAAATAAATAGCTTATCGAGGGAAATTGTTATAAACGAGTTTGACAACTTAACAGGAATAAAAAAACTAGGACGTTATAATGGCAATTGTCCTTACACGCCTTACGAAGACCTCGCAAAATACTCCCTACAGTTTACTGAATTCCTTGATAAGGCCGATACTGAAAAGCCGAGTTCCTATGATCGCCATCCGTACAACAAACTCGTGCATAGTTACAACGGAAGCCTGGCGCACAACTATAATAAGTTTGTAGAGCTATCCGCTGCCCCATTACTGAAAACCGCTACTCAACTCGAACTCTTCGAAGTAGCGGCTCCGATACCTTTTATTCCACGGGCTTATGCAGAAAATGAAAATACGCAACCCACCGCTGATAAAAATATTCCTAAGCCTGCAACGGATAATCGTAACACAGCCAGCGTACCCGTTGCAGGAAAAGTAATTCACGATACTGTACGTATTACAGATGTGATCCGGATTGAGACCATTCGGCAAGATACGGTCTACATTAACCGTGTTGATACGGTTTACATGGGGGCCTTGGATGCTGATGCGCTTTCCATGGAAGGATATGCAACCAACAACATGGTATTATTGCTGGATGTGTCCGGTTCAATGAACAATCCCGATAAACTCCCACTATTAAAAAAATCGGTATTGCTGCTCTTGAAGACGATGCGTGAAGAAGATCAGATTTCCATTATCACTTATTCAGGAAAAGCACGCGTTGCGCTTTCCCCTACTTCCTTTAAAGAGGAAGAAAAAATCAAAAAAATAGTCGAAAACTTAAAGTCAGAAGGAAAGACCGATGGAAATGCCGGATTAAAGCTGGCGTATGATGTTGCCGACAAAAATTATATCCGTGGTGGCAACAACCGCATTATCCTCGCCACCGATGGCGAGTTTCCCATTGGCAACAAAAGCTATGACATGGTAAAAAAGTATTCCAGTGAAGATATCATGATCAGTGTTTTTAATTTTGGAAAGAACGCAAGTTCAACAAAAGGGCTTGAAAAATTAGCTTCATTGGGAAATGGGAATTATGCGTTCATTACCCAATTGAATGTTGATGAAAAATTGATCAAGGAAGCAAAAGCAAAACGGAAAAAATAATGGCGATTTCACGCTTTTACGATTATCACATTATAACGTGATATATGGGATTATCACATTATAACGTGATATATGGGATTATCACACTTTAACGTGATATATGGGATTATCACACTTTAACGTGATATATTGGATTATCACACTTTAACGTGATATATTGGATTATCACATAAAAACGTGATATATTGGATTACTGAATTCTACCAAAATGACGAGCATACTAACAGGCGACATTATTCATTCACGAAAAAAGGCAACCAAAACCTGGCTTTCTGTTTTGAAGAAAGAACTTGCCAAACATGGCAAAACCCCCAACCAGTGGGAAATCTATAGAGGCGACAGTTTTCAACTGGAAGTAAAAAAACCTGTAGAAGCATTGCTGGTTGCTGTTCAACTAAAGGTGTTGATAAAATCCATTCAAGGGTTGGATGTACGAATCGCCATCGGGATTGGGGAGAAATCGTATAATGCCAAAAATATTACCGAATCAAACGGAAGTGCTTTTGTTTACTCCGGAAAACTCCTGGAAACATTAAAAGAACAGAAGGTAAACCTTCAGATAAGCACCGGGAACAAACAATTTGATGAAGAAATGAACCTCTATTTAAAGTTGGCAACAATAATTATGGACAGTTGGACTGTCAATGCAGCAAAAACCATCCAAAAAGTTTTGGAATATCCGGACAAATCGCAGGAAGCAATCGGCAAGTTGTTAAAGATCAATCAAAATGCTGTGAGTAGCAGATTAAAGAGGGCACACTTTCAGGAAATCCTGGAATTAAATAAAATGTACCGTGCTAAAGTAGCGACCCTAACATGATTGTTTTTATCAAACTGCTTTTGGCGCACCTTATTGGGGATTTTATTTTTCAACCTTCTGCATGGGTAGAAGCGAAAGAGCAAAGAAAATTAAAAGCCTATCAACTATATCTCCATGGACTGGTACACGGTGTACTTATCGTAGTATTCTTTTGGGAGTTGGAAATTATTCCCTGGGCATTGCTCCTGGCAATTCTTCACATTGTAATTGATGCAACGAAGCTGCTGACCCAAAATGAAACAAACAAGCGAAGGATATTTTTGATCGATCAATTCGCGCATGTTCTTTCCATTGCAGCAGTGTCCTGGATATATCTCGGATTCCCAAGCATCAACCCTACCCTATTTAGTGAGTATCATTTTGTGTTGCTCACTGCATTCATTTTTTTGACGGTGCCAGCTTCAACGGTTATTACCATATTGATTTCCCGATGGTCGCCACACACGGGAGAAGATAATCACGACTCCTTGAAAGATGCCGGGAAGTATATTGGTATACTGGAAAGAATATTTGTTTTCATATTTGTGGTCACGGGCAATTGGGAAGCCATCGGATTTCTATTGGCCGCCAAATCTATTTTCCGCTTTGGCGATTTAAAAGAACCTAAAGAAAGAAAGCTCACTGAATATATCCTGATTGGAACGTTGCTGAGTTTTGGTTTGGCAATTTTAACCGGCATACTCGTTCAGTATGCAAGTTCCATACTTTAACTGTCTGGGTGCAGACGGATTATCGGATTAGGTTTTAAGGGATAACTATATTAAAAAGCTTCCGAGAAGTTTATGTAAAAACCGCTGACACCACCAGGGCCAAACCCCATATCAACACGGAGGTTTATTTCGTTTTTGCTATCTACCTGGATACGGAAACCTCCACCATACGACAACCGAAAGCCATCCAGGGCCATATCACCATAATCCTCACCAACACGTCCTGTACCAACCCATCCTACGATCCCAAAGATATTCCAAACAGGCATCCGATACTCAACCTGGCTATCGATCAATGCTTTATCGCGTAAAGCTCCTTTATAATATCCCCGCATCTTATCTTCACCCCCCAATAAACTCAAATCGTAAAAGGGAACATCACCTTGTGTGTATGAAGTGGTTGCCTGAATTGCGATCACATGCTTCAGGTTTTTCCAGGGTTTGAAATATTTTCGCACATCAAAATCGAATTTGGTAAATGGATAGGTGCTGCCCAGTCCTTCCGGATAAGTCAATAAGGTGGATAGAAAAAAAGATCCGCTCGAAGCATTGTACCGATTATCACGGCTATCAAGACCAAATGAAAGACCAATACCTACATCCGTTCCGCCTGTCCGTCCTGATACATTGTCTTCAATTAAAAAACTATTGGAATCGGTCTCAATATGAAAGTAATTTGCAACGTCAACGCTTACCCCTGCATACAAATGATTTTTAACACGAATCAGGGCCGTGCTCGAGAATTTAATACGGTCTACCACCACCTGCTCCTTATCGTCACGAGACACGTCATTTCCAATACCTAAAAGATACTCGGGTTGCTTTTTGTAGTTGAAGTAACTCAAGATCATGTATTTGTTCTCTTTAAAAATGAGATCGTTTGATATCGAAGCATTGATACGTCCTTTCGTAGAGATAGTAAAAACCTCCGACAGCTTGGAAGGTTTGGAAATGGTGTCCCGCTTGGATAATTGAAATGCGTTGAACTTGGCTAGACCAAAAACATTTCCGGCATCTGTTGAATAGGAGATTAGCGGTACGGGGGCAACCTTAAAAAAAGCTTCTGCCTTTTTATTGAACTTGTCAAATTTCGACAAGGTATCAGCAGGTTGTTCGGTGTCGGTCTGTGCACAAACTTTAATTAAGCTTACACACAACATCATCATTAAAAAGGCGGTTTTAGGATGCATTCTCTTTTTAGTTAACCCCGAAAGATAATTCTATAAAAGAACTTCGCCACTATCTATGGAACCCAATTATTCAGGACTTTCCTTAGCCCATAGCTGCCTGCTTCCTTTCGTGACAACTGGTGCGACCATGCTACCCGCTGGGTTGGATGGCTTCCCGGCCCTGTAGAACGATACTCCGCATAGAACAATGTTTTCCGGGCAGGCTCATTATTCCAATTGTTCCAACCTTCTGGAAGAATATGGTTGCCCATATCACAATCGATGAAAACGGTTTTAGCAAAACTACGCCACGGCCTCCCCAAATATACTTTTGATACATCTTCACCTGCCGAAAGTTTACACTTTATAAAAACAAAACCGTACGCACTACCCTCCGGGGTCGATGCTGCAGTAATGTAGGAATCCGCTTTAGAAAAAATTTCACATTCATTAAATACTGCTGTAGCCGCCCCGAAAATAAAGTCAGTTGTTCCTTCAATATAACAGCGGTCAAAATATTGCCGCGCATTTTCACCTGCTGCATATACCGTGTCCTGATTTCCAAGAAAAGAGCAATTCACAAAGGCACAACGATCCGCTTCCACATGCAAGGCCACGGCTTGGCCTACCGGACCAGCGGTATTTTCGATAGTCAAATTCTCCGCCCGAAAATCGTTGGCATCAACAAATAAGGTATACGTTGTAAATGTACTGTTCCTTCCTGCATTGATTTTATCAAAGTGGTCATCAAAAGAGATTATTGTTTTTGCACGATCCTCGCCCATTAACGTAAGCCTTGTATTCCAGGCGTGTACTTTAACCTTTTCAATGTATTTACCATTCCTGATCCGAATGGTAATCGGTAAGTCCGGAAAAGCTTTACATGAGTTGATCGCTTCTTGAATACTCGTGAAATCACCACTCCCATCCTGTGCCACAACAATCTCCGTTTTATAGGATTGCGCAGTAGCGTGGGAAGTGATTCCGGCCAAAAAAATAAAAAACAATATTCTTACCTGCATGATACCCCTTGAATAGAAAATTGAATATAGATAAAAATTCAAATATCAATTTCAGGATTCAAGGAATAGAGTACCTAAACAATTTTCAAAACCGTGTTATGTTTCCCCAGCATATAGTGCAATGTCTTGCGAATATCATTGGCAGGCATCTCCACTTCAACTTTCCCGTCTTGAATCCAATCGAAGAAAGTGGTTTTTGTGCGATCGTTCAAGAACCGCATGTATTTTATCCCCAACAGGTTTAATGCAGTAGCGTTGCAAAGCTGCTCATACTGGCCATCAATCGGTATTATCAATAATTTCTTTTTCAGATGCAATGCTTCGGATGGTGTTTCAAATCCTCCTCCCGTCAAAATGCCATGGCAATAGATCAGGCTTTCATTAAAATACTTTCGACTGACCGGGAAGTAAGTAATGTTATCTTCTCTGACAACTTCTTTAATGCCTGGCAAAAACCAGTGAATTTCCCGGGGGCTTGTCCCCTTCAAAATATCCCGGATACAATGTGGGGAATATGCAGGAAGGTATACGGTAATATGGCCATGGTCTTCCGGCTTCGCTTCCACAAATTCACGCTTTATAACAGGAGGAAAAATGAAATCATCGTACGGCCTGAAATGCAGCCCTACATAGGTTGTTGCCTTTG
Source organism: uncultured Roseivirgaceae bacterium (assembly GCA_964398945.1). Lineage (GTDB taxonomy): Bacteria > Bacteroidota > Bacteroidia > Cytophagales > Cyclobacteriaceae > JBGTGG01. The sequence goes on from CAYNOT010000001.1 coordinate 324,389, forward strand.
CATACTGTTTCAAAATACTTTCACCAACAAAACTTTGTTTTTCGGGCCGCGGAGTATTCATCGATTGAAAACTCGCCTGGTGGCCGAATTGAACAGAGCGTAAACCCTTTTTACGACAAGCGTATGCCGTAACGAAATCAAAATCATTGATAATCAAATCATACTGTTCCAACGGAAGTGCGTTTGCATCCTTTAAAACATTAAGAAATTTTGCATTGACAATACTTTTACCAAAATGCAATCCACCACATTCATTATAAAACAGGCTGATTCCTTTGCTTCTATACTTTACCGGAAAGCTGGCTTCAAGGGTTGCATTCGATCCGCTGATTAAAATATCGACATCGCCAAGTTCCTGAAGGTACGGGTACAATTCATGCGCCCTGCTGATGTGTCCATTGCCCGTTGCCTGAACGGCATAAAAAATTTTCATTCGAAAGGGATAAAAAATCGCACAAAGGTGGGCATTGTGTGTTACTTGAATGCGATGTGAATAATAAGGTTGTGTGGCAATCCACCAAAAAGTACTTTGATTTTACATAAATGGAAGCGTGATTCCCTTCAATAGTCTTTATCTTTAGACAAGCAACCGACTTATACCTACATCCTATGAAACGAATTGTTATCCTTTTAGTACTCCTGTGTTATGGCCAATTTTCATACAGCCAACAAACCCAAAAACCTGTGTTACATGGAAAAAAATGGATGGCCATTACGGGAAAGCCGTTGGCTGCCACGGCCGGTGCCATGACGTTCCAAAAGGGTGGAAATGCTGTTGATGCCGCTTGTGCCATGTTGGCGGCTACCTGTACCATGTGGGATGTTTTGAGTTGGGGTGGCGAAACACAAGCGTTGATCTATAATCCGAAAACAAAAAAAGTAATTGCTATCAATGCTTTGGGTGTTGCCCCATCCGGTGCTACGGTTCAATTCTTTAAAGACCAAAAATTAAATTACCCACCGGAGTTTGGCCCGCAAGCCGCTACCACACCCGGAACAGCAGGCGGACTCATGACAATGCTGGCGGAATACGGAACCATGAGTTTAAAAGAAGTATTAGCTCCCGCCATGCAACTCGCAGCCGGTTACCCGATAGAAGCACAAACCGCCAATGCCATTGATCGTGGTGAAAAAAGAATTAGTGAATGGCCATATTCATCCAACGTGTTTTTCACCCATCCCGACAGGGAAAGAAAAGCCCCGGATGCCGGTGAAATTTTTATCCAGAAAGATTTGCTAAGCACACTGCAAAAGTTAGTCGATACCGAACAGCAAGCATTGAAAAAAGGTAAATCAAGAAAGGAAGCCATCTATGCTGCGAATGAACGGTTCTATAAAGGTGACATCGCAAAGGAATTTGTGCGCGGTGCCAATGAACAAGGTGGTGTTTTCAAAGAATCCGATCTCGCCAATTGGAAAGTGAAAATCGAAGAACCCTCCATGACCACGTACAAGGGAATTGAAGTGTACAAACTTGCCCCGTGGACACAGGGCCCTGCCCTATTGCAATCGCTTAACATGATTGAGAAAATAGATGTAAAAAGCATGGGCTACAATTCAACCAACTATATACATACCCTTTACCAGGTCATGAACCTGGCATTTGCCGATCGTGATTTTTACTATGGCGATATTTATAAAGATCCGGTCGAGCCAATCAACGGACTGCTGTCAAAAGAATATGCTGCAGAAAGGATCAAACTAATCAACCATGAAAAAAATGACCCTGCTATCAAACCCGGTGACCCTTATCCATACGAAGGAAAAGTAAATCCATTTTCCAGTTTACTTGAAAAATGGGGCCAAGCTTCGAATAAAGATTTTAAACCATCGTTCCCTCAATCCATGGAAGATTTTAAAGAAGCTTTTTATGCGGGGACCACTTCCGTTCAAGCAGCCGACAAAGAAGGTTGGGTGGTTTCCATCACACCGAGTGGTGGTTGGATACCTGCCTGCATTGCCGGAAACACCGGTATCGGGATGAGCCAACGGATGCAAAGTTTTGTGCTGGATGAAAAAGAAGGGCCATTCAATGTTCTTGAACCGGGCAAGCAACCACGTGTTACGCTCACGCCAAGCATGGCGCTAAAAGATGGCAAACCATTTTTATCATTCGCAGTTCAGGGTGGTGATTCACAAGACCAGAATTTACTCCAATTCTTTTTAAACATGGTTGAGTTTGGAATGAATGTGCAACAAGCTGCAGAAGCAGCAAACTTTAACAGCTATCAAATGCATGGTTCGTTTGGCGAACATGAAACAAAGCCGGGTGCGATCACACTACAAGAGGATACACCACCGTGGGTCCGTTCCGAACTTTCCAAAATGGGTTACAAGATGGACTTTTCACCCCGGACCTCAGGCCCCATCAATGCAATTTTTTTCGACTGGGAGCACGGCAGTTTCTGGGGTGGATCGAGCAACCATGGTGAAGACTATGGTATTGGGTGGTAAAGAATACCGGAACAAAGCACAGACTTTCGATTTGGCGGGCATTTTTTCATTTTCCAATAAATAAACAGTTCCACCAGTTTTTAAAACCAGCGTTGCAAGAAGGTTCGTTAAAGAAACATACATTTGCTAAATCTGTCTGGATGAATGTTCTTTTGTTTAGAATTGTTAAACTTCTGAAAGTTTTATGTGGTTTCCTGTATTTACCAAACTACAATTTTCCTGGTAATCGTGTTTTCTTCATTCGCTACTTGTACGAAATAAACCCCCTTTTCGAGATTGGATACATCGATTGATGTTTCTTGACTAAATGAAGCTGACTTAACAGTTCTTCCTAAAACATCAATAATCTTTATTGAAAAGAAATCCTGATCATACGATTGAATAAAAATTTCGTCACTAGCGGGGTTTGGATAGATAATTACTCGTCTATTCTCATTTGCGTCAGGCACACTCGTAATTAAATTGTTCCCAATTTCAAACCAATTTATATTAAAACCACCGGTGGCTGCTTGTAGTCGCACAGCATGTTCACCGGCTGTAAGATCGATTTTGTTTTCAAAAGTTGACCAATTCTGCCATCCTCCGGTGTTGGGGAGAGCTTGTGAAAGTTCAATGGCGCCATCAACACGAAAATTTAATGTGGCATTTTGATTTGCAGCAATCCTGAATTTGAGTGTATAGGTGTCGGTTGCAGGCACGCTTATTTTATATTCCAACCAATCACCTGCATCTATCCAACCGACATTTGCAAACCCTGATACATCACTTGTTCTTTCTAATTGAATTCCACTCATGGTGTTGTACGCTTCGGCCTGGATCACCGCAGGGATTTCCACTACATGGTTTACATCATGGACAGGCATTTGTTTGTACGCTTCACCCAATACCGTCAGTTTTCCATTAGCGCCAAGAAGGTCGATGAAAGGATAATTCCCAATGCCATCCCCCCTCCCAATAAACCATGAATATCGGAATACATCCGGATCCATTTCCAAAAAATCTACCGCTCCAATCAGGAAATTCACCTGATCGTTGACGTTGTTAATGGTACCATTCGATTCCCATCCGGCAAACTCCGTTAGCCAAATAGGCTTGCCGTATTTTTTGAATTCACCAATAAACCAGGTCAATGCGCCTACTGTATTCATATACGAATGAACGGCAATGTGGTCAACCCTGCATCCTGAACATGCCGTAAAAAAATCATCTAAATAGTCGAAGGGGCTGGTGTAAGTAGTTCCATTCTCCGTCACACAATCACCACAGTAGTTAACGGCTGGACCTACAATTTTTAAATCGAAGTCATCGGCTATGGCTTCCAACGTTGGCCACAAAGCGGCAACTTGTGATGGTGTCAGATTGGCCTGGTGAAGGAAGTTAGGCTCATTGAATGCCAACAAGTATTTCGTTTCCGGATGGTTGGTAAGGAAATTTCGAAGCTTGGTTTCGTTGAAATTTCCATTCCAGGTCATGGGAACAAACTCAAAATTGTAATCTCCAAAAACAGTTGCCACAGAACCCTCAGGGGCCTCGGACCAATTATACCACCACGAAATTTCAGGAGACAATACAGCGAGGTCATTTTTGGAATGGTGACCATAGGCAATGCCCCGTTTCCCCTGTCCATAGCAGAGTGCCGTGATCGTAAGTAGTACTGTACAAAGTGTTGTTCTTATCATTGCGTGTGGCAACCTAATGTCAAGCCTCCTCAATTTCGAAAAATCCATACAAATTAAGTATCTTGAATTAATTTTCCATATTTGTTCAAATCAGCAAAATTTATGGCAGAGGCTTTATTCGAACTACTTCAAAAGCCGTTTGTCCAATTCCTATTATTTATACCGCTAACCATCCTGGCCGTTCTTGTTTTTGGGTCCAAAAACACCGAAAGCACCTGGACAGTTGCGGGCTTTGTGTTTATCGGGTTTGTTGTTCTAAACTCGATCTTCATTTTTTTTGCAACCAATCATTGGAGCTACTTTCTTTACTCCCTGGGGTTTTCTGTTTTATATTTAACGACTATTGCCATTCTCCTTCCGTTGCTTATAAAAATATTAAAAATTGAAGGCTCGGGTGAAAGTGCTATGGTTTTCATCTTCATCATCTATCACCCGGTATGCTTACTGCTCTTGATGTTTTTGAAATGGGTGTACCTTAAAATTTTTTAACTCATATTCTCATTTTATTTTTTGGCTAATGCTCCTGCTCTACCGGTCTCGACTTTTCCGGATCGTTTATAAGTAGCCATAACCACTCCACTTGGCGTGATTATACTCTCGATTAATGTGAATGCTGAAGGGACAACACCGTTGTCGAACAATTTTTTTCCATTACCGAGGATCAATGGGTGAATTTTGAGCCTGAGTTCGTCCACCAGATCATGCTTAAACAAAAACTGAACGATTTTACTACTTCCCTGCGCAGGCACAACTTAAACTTAATGAACCGTCCCGAAAGCTTCGGGATGGTGTGAGGGCGCTCCTCACTAGCCAAGGTTAGTGAGGCCGTCTACTCGATTATGCACTGGCGATTTTATCCTTTTATTCAGAAGCTTGGATAGTACAAGGAGGAAGCCCTTACCACAGCTTTGGTTTGCGGGCGGGAAGGGCGGCCAGGCAATGGTGTGCGATTTAGTTGGATAGACTGTTCCGGTTTCTTCGGACACTTCAAGTTAAGCTAATAATTTCTCCAACTTCATTTTCCATTTTTCCCAGTCCTTCATTTCTTTAGTCTGTAAGTCAATAAACTTTTGCGTGTGGTCGTGATGGATTAAATGACATAGTTCGTGAATGATTACATATTCAATACAACCTTTAGGTGCTTTTATCAATTCAGGGTTTAAAATTATTTTTCCTTTTGGTGTACAACTTCCCCAACGTGTTGGCATTTCTCTCAGTACAATGGATGATGGCTCAACCTTGTGTTTTTTGAATTTATGAATTAGTGGTTCAGCAATTACATGAAATTTCAATTTTGCATTTTGAAGATACCATTCGTTGACCAGTTGTTTTGTTCTTGTTTTGTCCGTTGCTGTAACTTCAATAAACTGTCCTTTCAGTTTTACCGATTCGGTTTTTCCGATCAGGATTTTCAAGCGGTATTGTCGACCGAGATACAAATGTGTTTCACCTCCTACAAATTTTCGGACGGGTGTCTTTGGGTGAAATGAAAGAAAGAAACTTTGTTGCCGGATAATCCATGGTGCTCTCTTGCGTAATTTTTCTTTCACCTTTTCAAGAGTTGTCCCCTTGGGAGCTTTTACCAAAACATTTAGCTCTGGTGTAACTGAAATGCCTAATGATTTTCTGTTTGAAAACTCTAATTTAAAATCAATTTGCTTTGAACCGAATTGAATTGCTTCCATTACTTCTTATAGCGAATTTTAGCAACATTCACGCAACTCTCTGCAACTTTGTCTATTTCTTCAAAGGTGATTTGCAAACTGTATTTGTCCCTGACTTCATCAATTAAATAGTCACCAATCTGGTGAACCATTTTTTTAGGAACATCCACTTCATTCTGCCAATTTACTTTCACGAGTTTTTGAATGATCTCATCAATAGCTAACGCTGTATGGGCTGAAATTTGCTTACGCGTTTCAGTATCGTTGATCTTGGTTAACAATTCCTCATTCGTAATTCCATAGAAAGCTTTGGCCACATCCGCATTTTGAAGAGAGGCCGGAATATCGGAATCCGTATGCGATAGAACTGAATCCATAATATCCTTCACTTTATTAAGATACTGTGCCTCGTTAATTCGTTTGGCTTCATAATCGGCAATGGCATCCTTTAACATCTCCGAAAACTTTTTATAAAAGGCCGGGTCTTCCTCCATCTTCTCGGTAATGTGTTTCTTTGTCCGGCTGGCAATTTTGTCTGCTTTTGCTGCCTTGCCTGTGGTGTTCTCTACCTCCTGTTGGAATTTCTCTTTGTCAAAGATGTTCACCAGTTCTGTAATGGTTTCAACTCCTTCGGTTTGGATGTGGGTGTCAATCAGCTTCTGGATTTGTCCTTCGTATTGCTTGTAATCAATAACATCAGAGTATCGTTGTAGTACGGCAGTTCTTAGTTTGATGAAGAATGCCAAATCATCTTTGTACCGAGCAATGGTTTTCTCATCGATGGTTTTGTGAAACTCAATTGATGAAAATGCCAATTTCAGAATTTTGGCAAAAGCTGCAAGCTTGTCGTAAAATACAACGCGCAGGGCTTCATCTTTCAAAAGCAACTGATAGGCTTCTGCATCCCGCTTATTTGCAACTGTTTTGAAAATATCCCAAAGCTCAGAATATTTCTGTGGCAGCTTCTTTACTTCTTCATTAATGTTGGTCAACGTTCCTAACAGGTCATCACTGTCGAAATCTCCAAAAGATGAATACAGCTCTAACGCCTCATCTAATTGTTCAATCACTCCATAATAGTCAATAATATATCCGTAATCTTTATCCGGACAGACCCGGTTCACCCGAGCGATAGCTTGTAATAAAGTGTGACCTTGTAAATTCCTTGTGAGATACAGAACTGTGTTTTTAGGTTCATCAAACCCTGTCAATAATTTGTCAACCACAATAATTATTTCAGGCTTTTCCGCTTTCTTAAACCTGTTGATGATATTGTTCTGATACTTTTTAGGAGTACCATGCTCATCCATCATCTTTTTCCAGAACTGTTTCACCTTGTCGGTAGATTCGGCATACGCACTGTCTTCGCCTTCCCGTTCATCGGGCGGGGAAATTAGAAGTTCAGTACTCACGATTCCTATTTCGTCTAAGAACGCTTTGTATTTGATTGCTGCATCTTTACTCTGTGTTACGAGCTGTCCTTTGAAGGGTGTTATGCCTTGAAAATTATCTCTAAAGTGGTAGCTGATGTCCCAACAGATGGCGTAGATTTTTTGCTCTGCTACATTAAGCTGGTCAGCTCTTGAAAACTTCTTTTTTAAATCAGCCTTTTGAAGATCATTCAATGGTTCTGATATGTTGCTGAAAAACTCATCCATCGGCTTTTCATGCACGGTTTGTTTGGCAAATCTTCCTTCATATAATAAAGGCACTACGGCTTTGTCTTTTACAGCCTGATCAACTGTGTAGGCATCTATCATTAAACCAAATTTTGCTGCGGTGCTTCTGTCTTTTTTGAAGAGCGGTGTTCCGGTAAATGCAATGAAACAGGCATTGGGCAATGTCTTTTGCATTTCAATATTAAAAGTTCCATGCTGTGTACGATGGCCTTCATCTACCAATACAAAAATGTCATGGCTCTCCAAGGGCTTGGTAATCTTCTTTACAGCCGCTTCAAACTTGTTGATGACGGTGGTAACTACTGAATCGCTTTTGCTTTCCATCAATTCTACCAGACGTTGGCCAGTGGTGGCATTCTCAACAAACATTCCGCACTTGCGGAATGTGCCCGTTATCTGGTCGTCCAAATCAATACGGTCAGTTACTAAAATTATTTTAGGATTGCGGATTCGCTTTTCTAAAGCAATCGCTTGGGCAAGCATTACCATGGTCAGCGATTTGCCGCTTCCCTGGGTATGCCACACTACACCGCCTTTGCGCCTGCCGTTTTCTAATTGCAAGATTCGATGGATAGATTTTTTAATTGTAAAATATTGCTGATAGCGCGCGATCTTCTTTTCACCATTATCAAACAGGATGAAGTTGAAAATTAAATCCATCAGCCGCTCTGGTCTGCATAAGCTGTATAGATACTCGTCTTGACTGGTTGGTAATATGGTTTCGTTTTCTAATGCATCAAAGTAGGAGCGAACATAGCGGAAGCGTTCAACGAATAATCTATTTTTCTGTTCAGCGCTAAGCGGTTGATTTTTTAGCTTTTGTAATACGCTTTTGTATTCCCGCTCCTGTTCTTTGTTCTCGAACTTCTCATCCCAAATTGCCCAAAACTCTTCTGTTGTTCCGTTAGTGGCATACTTGGCCGAATCCGTTGCAATGCTTAATACGCTTTGTGCATACACATACAAACTGCGAATGCCATCTTCCTGTTGACTTCTTAAATGCTGACTAATGGCTTGAGACAGCGGTTCTTTCATGTCAGGTCGTTTGCATTCGATTATGCACAGGGGAATTCCGTTCACAAACAAAACCAAATCGGGTATGTAATGCTCCCTGCTGGTGCTGCGCATTACTTTAAATTCTTCGGTTACATGAAATACATTGTTGTCTAAATTTTTCCAGTCAATGTATTGTAGAGGGAAGCTCTTTTTATCGCCATCAATGCTTTGCTCTAAATCTTTTCCAAGTGTAATGCGGTTGTAGGCTACCTCACAAGCTGCAATATAACCCTCGTTCATGGGCAAATCTTTGAGTGCTACTATTCCAGCTTCAATATTAGCATCGGTAAACAAAGAGGTTTTGCTTGAGCTTACTTTGATACTGTTGATTTCCTTTAGCTGATTGCGCAGCACCTTCTCCAAAATCACATTGCTGGTTTTGTTGCCTCTAAGCTCCAATGCTTCATCGGGACTAAGATATTTATACCCCAGCTTTTGCAGCAACTGCAAAGCAGGTATCTGGCTGATGTGGTCTTCTTTGAATGATGGTGTTTCCATTACTTTCTAATTTTTTAAAGAATTGGATACCCGATACAGAGAATTGAATTTGCCCGGTGCTTGAACCAATACAGAGAATCCGGAGCCGGATACAGAAAATTGAAATCCAGGCAGATTTCGTTTTAATTTATTGATAATCAACACTTTAAATTCATTGTAAGCTAACAGCACTATCTCCAGTAGCTGCAATACAAAGAATAGCACCATCTCTTTCAGCATCTTCTTTAGCTCTTTTATCTTTAGCATACAGAGAATCATTAACGGCATATAGACAATTAGCTGCTTATTCATATTTACCTCTTAGTTCTTTTATCACAGCACTTATTAAAATATCACCTCTTAAATCGGCATATTTATCAGCAATAGAATATCGGGCTCCTTTAATCTTACCTTCTACTTTCAGCACGGCATCTTCCATTAGTTTCATCTTCAAATAGTTTATCTGATTTCTTGATAGAGAGTCTTTCAATAAATCTTCTAAATCTCCAATCTTCAAAGCATTTCCCTGCAATGCCAAAACAATGAGTTCTATCTCTTTTGCCAAATACCTTTTACCAATTTTCAAACCGTCATTTACTAAAGCATGGTATTCTTGCGATAAAGTGTATCGGTTGGTATGTCCCGAAATTTTTTCAATCAACCCTGATTTTTCCAATTGGCTGACGATTTCAGCTTTTAGGTGCTGAAAAATACCGTTGCGGATTTTGCATAGAGTAATGATTTGCTCTACGCCTAACTTGGGCTCTTTTTCGCTGTTTTGGTATTGGCTGATGAAAATATGAAAAGCCTTATCAATGATTTCGGTTCTCAGGGTGAGTGACACCTGAAACATATCCGAATTCTTATAGTCCGGTTCGGCCTTGCCTTCGGATAGGGTTATGGAGAAAATTTTATCTACGCCCTGACCGCTGCGTTCTACCAGTCCGGTCTTTTCCAAAATTTCAGTCATTAAGCGGCTTCGTGGTGTGCTGCTTACGGTGAGTATATTTTCTATGGTTACCCCTTTTGGGAAGCCGCCCGGATTGGCAATGATAATTTTATTGGGGTATTGTTTAATCACAACTTCGCTGGTGATGGTATAATCCCTGTGGGCAATAGCATTCAAAACAGCTTCGCGAATCACCTCTTCGTTGAAATCATACAAATCAAAAATGTAGGCCCCTGACTGTACCGGATATTTTTTATTTAGGGTAGGTTGATTAATCAGTCTCCAAATGCTTTCAATGGCTATAAACAAAGGCTCATCGATTACCTCACGGGAATCATGATGAATTTGTGCTTCGCTGTTGCGAAACTCCCAAATGGTTTTGCTTTGGGGCAGTTTAGCATGAATGATTTCCTTTTTTCCCAACAGTACCAAAGCAGCATAATTGAGTTTTCCGCTTTCCAGCAGTTTTAAATCGGTCAATACCTGCCCGGTGCTGAGTTGCAGAAAGCCCGGATTCTTTTGCTTGCGGGCATAGCTTTCTTTCATTTTTTTGATGGCCGTTTCATCCAAATCGTCAATACTGATGCCATCGCAAATCTTAGCTGAGAAGTCGGGTTCTTGTTCCTGAATAATGGAGAGATACATTTCTTCCGACATTCTATCCAAACCATCGCCAATCCTCATTAGCGGAACATCATTAAAATATAACGGCTTGCCAACCGGGCGAGATGGAATTTTTATTACCAATACTCGATTGCTTCCTTCAAACAAAACTTCTGTTTGAATTCTTACACCGGTATCACGATATACGTCCTGTTCTAACTGGCCTTCTCTACCTTCATAAGCTTTAGAACCACAAACATGGTGTGGGTGTGCATCTTTCAAACCAAATACTAAGTAACCGCCTTTTTCATTGGCAAACGCTACGGTATAACCCAGCACACTTTTTCGGCTGCTGTTGTAGGCATATTGATTTTTTGCCTCTTTAAACTCAACCTTATCTTCGCTTTCTTTAAGCTGTTTTAATTCCGCTATTGTCATGATCCTGCTATTTTAAATCCGGAATCTGCAAAGCAGGTATCTGGCTGATGTGGTCTTCTTTGAATGATGGTGTTTCCATGTGCAAAATATTGGTTATCAATGCTTTATATACTGTTTTTGATTATGTAACACAAAATCAAAACAGAGTGTGTATCTTCGTGCCAAGACATACGGACCGGGGTGTCCCCGATCGGCAGAAAGCTCAGCGAAAGTTGGGCTTTTTGTTTTATGGATAAATTTTGAGTCCATACCGTTTTCCTTTCTTCGTATATATTTTGTGTTCAATCAATTCAAAGGCAGGGTTAGACCGTTGAGGTTCCAATACAAAACGGGCAATGGGGTACGCTACAAGATCGGCTAATTGTAGCCCGTTGATATTTTCATTTTTGCTTTTAAAGACAATGTTGAGTTGATAGCCGGCAAGGCGTTGTGCGTTTACAAAGCCTGTTCCACGCGCCAGCAAACGTTGAAAATGCTCATCCAGTTTTTTGTCTTCTTTCCTTCCTCTTCGTTCAATTACAATTTCAAGTTGCTTACCCTGTTGGTTTTCATCATCCAGAAAAAAGATGGCCCGCTCAATGATGAATGACAGGGCAAGTTCATACACATCGTTGGACAATCTTCCAAACCGTTTTATATAACGATCTTTTTTAATGGCTGAGGCAAACACTGCATACCGGTGTTTGCTTATTGTTGCGTTCAGATTTTCATAAAACCATTTCTTTTTATCGAGGTCAAAGAGAACACTGAATTCTTTTTCGCATTTGCGAATATCCCTGGAATGAAATATGACCTGCTTATCTCCCCAAAGCGAATGCTTAATGGTGTTCATTGACTGCCTGATATTTTCATATTCAGTAGCAGAAACCAAAACCCCGCAAAGCAGGAAAACCGGGAAACCGGGATTGATCGTTGTCAATCCATGATCACCGCTTTCATCTATGTAGAGGTAGTATTTCATTTCACTTTCAATCTTTTCTTTCCCGTTGATGACTGCTGCATTGGCGACAAATACTGATACCCCAGCTTTTGCAGCAACTGCAAAGCAGGTATCTGGCTGATGTGGTCTTCTTTGAATGATGGTTTTCCATTTAATTTTCTTTTACATCGCCTTCCTGATGTCAGGAAAGGATAGTTCATGAATTAAAAATTATCCCCCTTCCAGTTTTTTGGATTGTTAATTATGTATTCAGAAATGCGTTGATAGGATTGTTCATCACGAATGATATGTTCGTGATAATTGCGTTGCCATAATTTTCCGTTGAATGGTATCCAACCCAATTGTTTTACCCCGCGGATGTATTCCACCGTTACAATGGATTGAAATGCCCCCACCATATCACCAACGGTTTTGGGTTT
>CAYNOT010000002.1:0-191028 GCA_964398945.1 uncultured Roseivirgaceae bacterium
ATGGGAACACAAATTTAGTTTAATTTTGTGTCCGGATTTATTAGACCATCTCAGATATCTTGCCTACCGGCAGGCAAGTTTTCATGAAAAAAACAAAAAATAAATCACTATGGCAAAAGGAATGAAAACGTACACACTTGCCGAGATGAAAGACAAGTACATCGGCAAAGTTGGGACAAAGAAAAGGGATGAATACGAATACGAACTTCGTATGGACGTTTTGGGAAAGATGATCAAAGCAGTAAGACAAGAACGTAACTTGACCCAAGAAGAGTTAGGAAAACTTGTGGGGGTTCAAAAAGCGCAGATATCCAAACTTGAGAGCAGTATAAACAGCGCAACAATTGACACAATACTTAAAGTTTTTAAAGCATTAAAAGCTGAAATAAACTTTAACGTAAAAATTGAGGACAACTTTGTAACAATTGGTTGAAAGAAAAAGCCGAATGCACAACATTGTGTATGTGAACATTACGGGGATTTGGCTTCGTAAAAAAAATCGGAGTAACACTCCAACCATTTAACAAGAAATTGTATCTAAAAAAGTAATTATCTATGAAACACAGAATTCAATTTTCATTATTGACGATTGTGCTGATCGGGTCAGTCATTTCTTCTTGCGATAAGAATGAAGAAGAACCTAAAATAAGGGAATTGTTTGGGAATTGGACATGGACAGCTTCATGTGGTGGTTTTTCGGGAGCATGTAGTTACCCTGACAAAGAGAATTATAAATCCATTCAAATTACAAAGGACAAATTCATAGAAAAGACAAATGGAACAATAACTATTGACATGTCCTATGAAATTACAAATACACGGACTTCCGAGACAAATTATCCTTATGAAGTGGATTATGAATTAATGCTTGAGGACGGAAGTGTTATGCAAATGACACTTTTTAAAAAATTAAGCAAGTTGGCAATTGGTAACAATATGTTTATTGATTATTACGAATGACTATAAAATGTATTTGAGAGAGGATTTTCATGAATCCTGATGACATTTTTGTATCTTTGACGACGTGGCAAAAGAGAAAAAGTGTCATCTTGGAATTGACAAGCTAACAAATAGCATGGTAATTTATTTGCGTTACCTGTAAGACCTCTTGGGACAAGGGTTATCAAGGATTCATTTCTTTTACTTCCAAAACAAAACTAGTTATTCACTATGAGAAAACATTAGGTGCGACTCATGTTGGTGGACAGAAAAGGAGTTGACTTTATAGTTGATCCAACACCATTGACAACCGAAGACAGAAAAAGAATAAGTGAAATAATTGCCCATTATAAGGCTACTGGTAAGAAACTGTCATTTCAAAAGCCAAAAATAAAGTCTCATAGACAGAAAAAGCACATACCGTTAACAAAATCAACAAATCTCCAAATTAATACCCCAACACCTTCAGCATACTGTCACTCTGCTGCTCGCCTGCAAAGAGCTTGGTGCTGATCTCACCATCTTCATTACGGTCGATCAGCACATGCTTGGGGGCAGGGATCAAACAATGTTGGATGCCTCCGTACCCGCCAAGTGATTCCTGGTAGGCACCGGTATGGAAAAATCCTATAAATAATTTTTCAGGGTCGTTGATCATCGGCAAGAATACCTCTCCTGTGTGTGCTTCTGAATTATAATAATCATGGCTATCACAAGTCAGGCCACCAATGTTTACCTTGTGGTAGGGATCATCCCATTTGTTGAGCGCCAGCAACACATACTTTTGGTTAAGGCCCCAGGCATCCGGCAGGTGCGTGATAAACGAGCCATCGATCATGTACCAAAGCTCTTTATCATTCTGTAGTTTTTCATCAATGATAGAATAGAGGACAGCTCCGCTTTCACCCACGGTATACGATCCAAACTCCGTGAGGATATTCGGAACGGGTACATTGTTCTTATCACAAATCCATTTGATGTTTTCCACGATCTGTTCGATCATGTACTTGTAATCGAATTGGAACGTAAGGGATGTTTTAATCGGAAATCCACCACCGATGTCAATCGAATCAAGTGAAGGACAGATTTTCTTTAGTTCACAATATTTAAAAATAAACCGGCTGAGTTCACTCCAATAATACGCGGTGTCTTTAATCCCTGTATTGATGAAGAAGTGGAGCATTTTCAAATTAGCTTTCTCACTGGATTCAATCCGGTCTTTATAAAATTGATTGATGTCGCTATAGCGGATTCCCAAGCGGGAAGTATAGAACTCGAAGTTTGGTTCTTCATCCGCGGCTACGCGAATCCCGATATTGTATTTGCCATTTACAGAATCTTCATACGCATTGAGCTCATTCATATTGTCGAGGATGGGTATGCAGTTCGTAAACCCATCGTTCAGCAACTCAATAATGTATTTTGTGTACAACGGCATTTTGAACCCGTTGCAAACAATATATGTCTCTTTCGACACTTTTCCTTTTTCGTATAAACTTCTTACGATTGGAATATCAAAAGAAGAAGAAGTTTCAATGTGGATATCGTTTTTGAGCGCCTCTTCCAACACAAATGAAAAGTGTGAGGATTTCGTACAGTAGCAATAGGTATATTTGCCGTTATACTTAAATTTCTCAATCGCGTTGTTGAAGGTAGCCTTTACGTAGCGGATGTTCTCGCTGATGCGCGGTAAATACGTGATTTTCAGTGGAGTTCCATATTCTTTGATAATGTCCATTAGTGGAACATCATTGAATAAAAGTTCATGTTCGCGTACTTTAAACTCTTTTTGAGGGAATTCGAAGGTTTGCTCAATTAAATCACGATAACTCTTCATTATGGTGGCGGTAGATTAAAGTAGAAACTAAGGTATAATCAAAACCCGGGTTTTACCAACTGGCAAAATTTGGAAGGTGCAATATTGGTATAATTTTGCCATCTTTGCAACGATATTGAACCCATGACAAGCTCCTTTTTCTATCGTCTGCTCTGCCTTGCCTGCCTGCTTCCCGATTTCTGAGGAGGCGAAAGGATTTTTTGCATTTTTTACCAGCGATTACGAAAGTTTAAAATTATTATTTGTGAATACCATTAAAATCATAGAAGTGAAGTCAGAGATTGGCGCGGGTACCCGCGGTTCCAGTCTTGGGGTGGAAGCTATGAAGATTGCCAGCCTTGATTTAAAATCCGATTTCTTCAAGAAAGTTGAATCCGTTGAGGTTGAACACGTAAACGAGTTATTGTTTGACGGAGCAGAACATGCCCACGCAAAATTCATTGACGGTGTGTTGATCATGGAAGAGCGTGTATGCCTCGAGATCTATGAAACGTTGTTCGATGGTTACTTCCCGATCGTTATGGCAGGCGATCACAGTACAGCTTACGGTACCATTGCCGGAATAAAAAAAGCAAATCCTAAAAAACGGATAGGTGTCATTTGGATTGATGCACACGCTGATTTACATACACCTTATACAACCCCTTCCGGGAACATGCACGGTATGCCATTGGCCATGGCGTGTGGTTTCGATAATTTGGAGTGCAAAATAAATGATCCAAGAGGGGGCACGATCGACTATTGGGAACAGATAAAAGATATTGGCGTGGCAGGTCCAAAGATCAGTGCCGATGACCTGGTTTTCCTTGCGGTGCGTGATTTTGAAAAACCGGAAAACTACCTGATCAATAAGCATAACATTAATTTTATTGACACGGAGGAAATCAAAAAATCGGGAGCACGGGTAGCTGCGCGAAAAGCACTCAGCATGTTGGATCATTGCGATCTTATTTATATCTCTTTTGATGTGGATAGTTTGGATAGCCGGATTTCTTCGGGTACAGGAACGCCCGTCCCCAATGGATTAACACTTGAGGAAGCAAAAGACCTGAATGCCGAATTGGCAAGAGACCAGCGCATCTGTGCCTGGGAAATTACGGAAGTAAACCCTACGTTGGATACCGAGAATAAAATGGCCGAAAGTGGTTTCGAGATTTTGGAAGCTACGGTCACCGCGTTGCAATCACGACCAGTGCTCGCTGAGAATTAGATAATTGACTGATTACTAACTTCAGGTCTGGTGTCAATCCAAAAACGATTTCTTTTACCCTACTTATCATTTGATTCCTTAATTTCGCACCCGGATACGAAACATTATTGCCATGGGCCAAAACAGACCAATTTCAACCTTCATCGAGAAAAATTTCCTTCATTTTAATGCTGCCGCCCTTGTAGATGCTGCAAAAGGGTATAAAAAGCACCTCGAAGAAAACAAAAAAATGATGGTGACATTGGCCGGGGCCATGAGCACAGGCGAGTTGGGGATTTCATTAGCGGAAATGATCCGTCAGGATAAACTTCATATTATTTCGTGTACAGGCGCCAACCTCGAAGAAGACATCATGAATTTGGTGGCGCATTCACATTACAGAAGGATCCCAAACTACCGTGACCTTACACCACAAGAGGAGTGGGATCTTTTGGGAAAACACCTGAACCGTGTTACCGACACCTGTATTCCCGAAGAAGAAGCATTTCGAAGATTACAAAAGCATTTGTACCAGGTGTGGAAAGATGCAGAAGATAAAGGCGAACGTTTGTTCCCGCACGAGTTTATGTACCGCATGATCAACAGCGGGGACTTGAAACAGTATTATGAAATCGATCCGAAAAATTCATGGATGATCGCTGCCGCGGAAAGAAATTTACCGATGGTTGTTCCCGGATGGGAAGATTCCACCATGGGAAACATTTTCGCGTCTTATGTTTTCACGGGTGAGTTGAAAGCTTCCACGATGAAAAGTGGTATTGAATACATGACCTGGCTGGCCGATTGGTATATCAAAAATTCAGGAACGGAAGGAATTGGTTTCTTCCAGATTGGTGGAGGTATTGCGGGCGACTTCCCGATATGTGTTGTACCGATGTTGCACCAGGATTTAGAAAAAGACAACATTCCCTACTGGAGTTATTTCTGCCAGATCAGTGATTCAACAACCAGTTATGGATCTTACTCGGGCGCTGTTCCCAACGAAAAAATTACGTGGGGCAAACTCAGTATCGAAACACCTAAGTTTATTGTGGAGAGTGATGCCACGATTGTAGCACCTTTGATTTTTGCGTACATATTGGATATGTAATGCGTAAGGTTGGAGTTGCCTCCGGCCAATTTGCTCAAGGTTGGAGTTGTCCCCAACCTTTCAACTAACTGGAGATGTTCCAACTTTTTTAATTTTTACCTATGAATCTCGAATCCGTTTTACGTCAGGAAATCAGCAAGGCTGTCCATGCACTTTTTGGCCAGGATGCCCCGGCTTTACAAGTGCAGGCCACCAACCAGGAATTTGAAGGTTCGCATACGTTGGTTTGTTTTCCTCTTACACGACTTTCAAAAAAAGGCCCTGAAGAAACAGCAACCATGATTGGTGACTATCTGGTTGCGAACACAACTACTGTTAGCAAGTTTAATGTAGTAAAGGGTTTTTTAAACCTTGCCATTTCAGAATCAACATGGATTGAATTGTTCTCATCGATTTATTCGAATAAAAATTTTGGTACGCTTCCTTCCAACGGAAAAGAAATTATGGTGGAGTATTCTTCACCGAACACGAACAAACCATTACACCTTGGTCACTTACGCAATAATTTTCTTGGCTGGAGTGTAAGTGAAATCTATAAAGATTGTGGCTACAATGTCCACAAAGTACAGATCATCAATGATCGGGGCATTCACATCTGTAAATCAATGGCTGCGTGGAAACTTTTTGGTAATGGAGAAACTCCAGAGAGCAGCGGATTGAAAGGTGATAAGTTGGTGGGGAAATATTATGTGGAGTTTGATAAACGCTACAAAGCAGAGATTGCGGAACTGATAGAAAAAGGAACTGCAAAAGAGCTAGCGGAAAAAGAAGCGCCCATCATGAAGGTAGCTGTTGATATGTTGCAGAAATGGGAGCAGCATGATGAAGAAACTGTCCACTTGTGGGAAACGATGAACGGCTGGGTGTATACTGGCTTTGATGCCACGTACAAACAAATGGGTGTGGATTTCGAAAAACTTTATTACGAATCTGAAACCTATTTGCTTGGCAAGGAAGAAGTAATGAAGGGCTTGGAACAAAGCGTGTTCTTTCAGAAAGAAGATGGTTCCATTTGGGTAGACCTTACCGATGATGGATTGGACCAAAAACTTTTGTTGCGTGCAGATGGTACTTCCGTATACATGACACAAGATATTGGTACAGCTATTTTGCGTTTCCGTGATTTTCCAAACATCAGCAGGCAAGTATACACGGTTGGTAATGAACAAGAATATCATTTCAAAGTATTGTTTTTAATCCTTGCCAAGCTGGGATACAGTTGGGCGAAAGAATGCTACCATCTTTCATACGGAATGGTTGATCTTCCTTCCGGGAAAATGAAATCACGCGAAGGCACGGTAGTGGATGCCGATGATCTGATGGATGAAATGATTGCTGAAGCAGAAAAGCAAACCCGTGAACTGGGAAAGATCGATGAGTTGGGCAGTGATGAGGCGAAAGGACTTTTCGAAATGATCGGTTTGGGTGCGTTGAAATATTTCTTGTTGAAGGTGGATCCAAAGAAAAGGATGCTGTTCGATCCGGGTGAGTCCATTCAATTACAAGGACATACCGGGCCGTTTATTCAGTATACGCATGCGCGGATCAAAGCGATCTTGCGAAAAGCCAATGAATCAGGGACCACTGTTCAGGTCGATGATTTTAAGAACGTCACAACGATTGAGCAGGTTGAGCAGGAATTGCTGTACATGCTGGGCAACTACGAATCAAAATTGGAGGAAGCTGCACGTGAATATTCCCCTTCCATCATTGCAAACTTCGCATACGAGTTGGCAAAATCGTACAATCAATTTTATCAGACGATCCCTATATTTAGTGAAACTGACCAACATCGGTTGAAATTCAGGATCGGATTTTCTTCGGTGGTTGCTTCCACATTGGAAAAATCAATGCGGTTGTTGGGAATCCGTGTTCCGGAACGGATGTAATTGCTGGGTTTGTCAGGTTGGCCTTGCCTTTCCGGCAAGCAGGCTTGTCGAAACCCAAACTATTCTTTTCGTATATTGTTATCCATTTAAAATGGCTATGAATTACGCACACTATTTATCCTTTTTAATTATGTTCTCATTATTCGGATCTAAAAAAGCACCTGCACAAGATGCTCCTGAAAGTATTTATGAATTCAAAATTCCGGCCCTGGATGGTGAGTTGATTGATTTCTCCAACTTTAAAGGGAAGAAATTGTTGATTGTAAACACAGCATCCAAATGTGGCTACACACCACAGTATGCAGAGTTGCAAACCCTATCGGAGAATTATAAAGATAAGGTGCTCGTCTTGGGGTTTCCGGCCAATAATTTTATGTGGCAGGAGCCGGGTTCCAATGAAGACATCGCTGAATTTTGCCAGAAGAACTACGGTGTCACCTTTCAGATGTTTGAAAAGATTTCGGTGAAAGGAAAAGATAAACATCCACTGTACCAGTGGCTGGAAAACCAGTCGGGGGAATTGCCGTCCTGGAATTTCTGTAAATACCTCATCGATGAAAACGGAAAGTTCACAGCGTTCTATTCGCAGAAGGTGAACCCGTTGGATGATGCGATAATAAGTAAAATAATAAAATAAAAAATAACGGTCAAAGTAAACTTTGACAGCATTTTAATTTTAAATACCGTTATATGAATTTAAACCAACCGTTAGCCGCAGACTGTATATACCATATCTATAACCGGGGGATTAACAGCGAAAACTTATTTAAAGAAGAGCGTAATTACGAATACTTTTTGACCAAGTATTCCCAATACCTAAGTCCAGTGGTGGATACTTTCGCGTATTGCCTCTTAAAAAACCATTTCCATATTCTAATACGGGTAAAAGACCACGAGACGCTTAATTCATTTTATAATTCCCTGGCAACTAGTAAATCAAAAAAAACTGTAGAGGGACTGCACAGCGCTGACTTTATTGTAAGTAAACAGTTTGCCCGTTTGTTCAGTAGTTATTCACAAGCCATCAATAAAGCATTTGGAAGAACCGGTTCATTGGTTGAAACCCCCTTTAAGCGAATTGAAGTGACCAATGATCATTACTTTATACATTTGATCTGGTATATCCATTTCAATCCACAGAAACATGGGTTTGTTAAAGACTTTCGGGAGTATCCGCATTCATCTTATAAAGCGCATTTGGCGGATGGTATTACTAAGTTGAATCGGGAAGAAGTAATTTTCTGGTTTGGAAATAAGAAGGGGTACTCAAATTTCCATCATCAGCCTCCGAACGAAACTCCTATTAAAAATTTTATTATCGAATAAAAACAGCTCCGTCAAAGTTTTAAACTTTGACAGCGCTGTTCTTCCGGTTTCACCGTAAAAAATCCCCGGTTTCACCGGGAATGTAATTGGTATTCCCCTAAAATGGCTGGCCTGGCCGCTTTTTCCTGCGTTAGTTTGATAAAAAATCAAAAACTATGAGCAGCACACGTAACCCCAACCGTTCCCGCGACAACAACATCTTACTTGGAGTCATTGTCATGATCATCGGCTTCGGCCTTTTGATAAGAAAGATGGATTTCATCTTATTTCCTCACTGGTTATTTTCCTGGGAAGTCTTACTAATTGTAATTGGTGTATTGGTTGGTGTAAGAAAACAATTCCAGGGCGTTGGATGGTTGATACTTGTTTTGTTAGGAAGTTTTTTCCTGATCGATGACCTCCCCGGCATGTATTGGATTCGCCAGTATAGTTTGCCACTTGGAATAATTGTGATTGGGATTTTCCTCGTGTTTCGTTCCGCACTAACACGCTCAAGCCAGGCAGGTACCAATCAACCCTATAATCGCGCAGGGGCTGGAATGGGAACATCTTCTGATGAAAAATCACAACATGCCGGTGGTGATGACTATCTAAACCTAACAACAGTGTTTGGAAGCATTGAGAAAAGGATTTTGTCCAAAGATTTTCGTGGGGGTCAATCAACGGTAATTTTTGGCGGGACCGAACTGGACTTTACCAATGCGGATATAAATGGTGTGGTAGTAATCGATATGGTGCAGGTTTTTGGCGGGGTGGAACTCAGGGTCCCTTCCAACTGGGATGTAACATCAGAAATGACTGCCATCTTTGGAGGAATTGAAGATAAAAGGAATACTACTTCCATTAATCCTGAGAAGCAACTTGTATTAAAAGGTACATGTTTGTTCGGTGGGGTTGAGATCAAGAGCTATTAAATCCAATACGTATGCTTACCTGGTACATCGTAAAACTTGTTTTTCAAATCAAAACTGAGGGCTGTGAACACCGGCCTCAGTTTGATGAACAATACAGATTGGTCCGTGCCGATGATCAAGATTGGGCAATTGAGAAAGCCGGGATTTTGGGCCGGATAGAATCATCCACTTTTCAAAACAGCAACCATCAAAACGTAACGTGGAAATTTTTGAAAGTAACCGAGGTATTTTCAATTGGTAAGATTGAAGATGGAATGGAATTGTTGGCGCAAACCAAAGAACCGGAAGATGTAAACCGCTATCTTCAGCTAATCAACCGAAAGGCGGCTTTTCTTCAGAAAAAATCCACGGATTCAATGACTAAACAAATTTCTATTCTAACAGGGGAACAATTATCTTATGGGCACAATTGAATCCACAGTGCCAATAAAAGATTTTTTGAACACTCCATTTTTCTCCCTGTACAAAATCAGGTGGATAATATTTGGTGCAGCAATTTTCAAATGGGGTGCCTTTCATGTCTGGTTGTTGAACATTCACTTTGGCGTGGATTACCAAATGGCCATTTGGGACAGTATCCTTTCCACTGCGATTTTATTGATTGTTGTCATTGGATTAATTAGGATGTTATTAGTCTATGTTCCCGGAAAAGGAAAATTTTGGTATGCAATCGGGCTAAGTTTTTTCACCTCGCTTTTGTGTTTGTATGTAGTGCAAGATGGCCTTGCGCGATTGGGGAGTGAAAATGAAGACTACTTAAATTTTCTTCAACAAGCAGCGCCAGTTCGCTGGATCGGGTTTTTCTTGATCCTGGTGGGAGCAACCATATCCGGCATCCTGCACTATCAATGGCAAGCGAAAGAGGTTGAATTATCACGGGAGGAAACCACAAAGATGATGGTGCGTGATGCAGAGCTTCAAAAAATCCAGATGCAACTGCAACCCCATTTTCTATTCAATAGTTTGAATTCAATCAATGCGATGATCATGCTCCGTCCGGAGGAGGCTAAACAAATGGTGCAGCAACTTTCCGATTTTTTGAGGTTAACATTAAAGCGTTCGGATGAACATTGGATTACCCTGGAAGAAGAATGGAATTACATTAAACTTTATCTTTCCATTGAAAAAGTACGGTTTGGCCATCGCCTGGAAATCAAACACAATTTTGCTGACGCGATAATGAACTGGCCTATGCCGACTTTGCTCTTGCAGCCCCTTGTCGAAAACGCTATTAAGTTTGGGTTGTATGGAACAACGGATAGTGTGACGATTGATATTTCGGGAAAGATAGAAGATGAAGTACTGAAACTGACCGTCACGAATCCGTATGAGAAAGACATGCAGCCACCGCAAGGAAGCGGTTTTGGATTGAGCGGTTTGAAACGCAGGTTATATTTGCTTTTTGCCCGCAACGATTTGTTGGAAGTTTCAAACACTGAAAATATTTTTACCGTAGTATTAAAAATTCCTGAACGCGCATGATAAAGGCTATACTCATCGATGATGAACCACTCAGCAGGGAAATTGTACGATCGTATTTGAAATCTTTTCCCCAGGTTTCTGTAGTAGAAGAATGCAACGATGGCTTTGAGGGGATAAAAGCAATTATGCAACACAAGCCGGATTTGATTTTTTTGGATATTCAGATGCCAAAAATCAATGGTTTTGAAATGTTGGAGTTGGTAGAGGATGCCCCGGCTGTAATTTTTATTACTGCCTTTGACGAGTATGCCATTCGTGCTTTTGAAGCAAATGCAATTGATTATTTATTAAAGCCTTTTCCGGAAGACCGGTTTGCGATTGCAATACATAAATTTTTGGAGAAGAAAGTAGCAACCCCTCCTGCAACGCAACAGTTATTGGAAACCATGTCAAAAACCCCCGGCCAGCAGCAACGCATTGTGGTAAAAACCGGTAATAAAGTAAAAATCATTCCCTTGCATGAAGTTCAATATTTAGAAGCAGACGATGACTATGTGAAAATTGTAACCGCAGAAGGACAGTTTCTAAAAAACAAGACTATGCAGTTTTATGAGAATATGCTGGATCCACAACTATTTGTTCGCGTGCACCGGTCATATATTATTCAGCTCAATCAAATCACGAAAATTGATCCGTACCAAAAAGAAAGTCACCTGGCAACGTTGCGCAATGGAAAACAAATCCCGGTTAGTAAAACGGGTTACGGAAAATTAAAAGGGATTCTGGGCCTCTAGTTTTTCGTTGCGTTTATTAATTGAACACAGCATTTAAGATTTCCCGATAGAAGAAAGGTGATCAATTTTTTCATGGAATTCATTTACCTTCGCCACCATGAATCTGAGTTCCTGGATCAGTGCTTTTCGTCTTCGTACATTGCCACTGGCACTTTCATCAATCGCAATGGGGGGTTTTCTGGCCGGTGCCGCAAAAGTTTTTAGGTTGGATATTTTTTTATTGTGTGTTTCTACAACCATTCTACTCCAAATCCTTTCCAACCTGGCCAATGATTACGGTGATTCCGTTCACGGTGCCGACAGTGTAGAAAGAAAAGGGCCAAGCCGCGCGGTACAGTCCGGGGCAATTGCTTCCGATCACATGCGTAAGGCGCTTTGGGTTTTTGTAGCGCTGTGTTTGGTGAGTGGCGTTTCACTTTTGTTGGTTTCTTTCGGATTAAACTTTAGGGCAATTGCCTATTTCCTGGGGTTGGGAATCCTTTGTATTCTTGCTGCCATCGCTTACACAGTAGGCCGAAAGCCCTACGGATATATGGGGCTTGGTGATTTTTCAGTATTGATATTTTTTGGTTTGGTAGGGGTGTTGGGGTCATATTATTTATATGCCGGAGCCATTCGTGCCTCATTGGTCCTTCCTGCATTGAGCTGCGGGTTTTTTTCAATTGGGGTATTGAATGTCAACAACATCCGCGATATTGAATCCGATAAAAAGGCAAATAAATTTTCAATACCGGTGCGCATCGGAAAAAAGAAGGCTACCGTTTATCATTGGTTTTTGCTACTTGCGGGATTGCTTTGTGCTATGGTTTATACCTGGCTGGAGTATCAATCGCCCTGGCAGTATTTATTCGTATTGGCATTGCCCATGTTTATGGTCAACGGACGGGCGGTTCAACAAAAAGCTTCGCATGAATTGGATCCCTATCTAAAACAATTGGCCCTTTCCTCCCTTTTGTTTGTTTTGCTTTTCGGCATGGGGCTGCTTCTTTCAATTTAATGTCCTCGAATCCCGACTTGTAATTTGGGGTCGCTTGCCCTCTGGAAACTTTATTTTTTTAGAATTCAAATGCGCATACCTGATGGCATCTGTTATCTTTGCGGGATGCCAGAACAAATCCTGATTTTAGATTTCGGTTCCCAATATACACAACTGATTGCCAGGCGCGTACGGGAATTAAACGTGTATTGCGAGATTCATCCTTTCAACAATATCCCGGCCTTGACCTCTGAAATTAAAGGGGTTATTCTTTCGGGAAGCCCTTGCTCGGTGCGGGACAAAGATTCACCGGATGTCGACCTAAGTTTGTTTGAAGGAAAGGTTCCGGTGCTGGGGGTTTGTTATGGGGCCCAGTTGATCGCCCATAAAAAAGGTGGGGAAGTTATGGCCTCCAAAATCCGTGAATACGGGCGGGCGAAACTGAACAAAGTTGACCATCATACTGAATTACTAAAAGAGATATCCCTCGACACACAAGTCTGGATGTCGCATGGTGATACCATCGCTTCTGTGCCGGAAACTTTCGAAATTATTGCGAGTACGCCATCTGTAAATGTTGCCGCCTTCCACCTTCCCGGAAAAAATGTTTTTGGTATCCAATTCCATCCGGAAGTGACCCATACAACGGAAGGAAAAAATTTACTTCGAAATTTCGTTGTCCATATATGTGACTGCAAACAAGACTGGACCCCCGATCAGTTTGTGGAAACCACTATTGCTGACCTCAAAGCTAAACTTGGAAACGATAAGGTGGTGATGGGTTTATCCGGTGGTGTTGATTCTACGGTTGCGGCTGTTTTAATCCACCGTGCAATAGGCACGAACCTGCACTGTATTTTCGTTGATAATGGACTGCTGCGAAAAGATGAATTTGAGCAGGTGTTGAAGTCGTACGAAGGAATGGGGCTAAATGTAAAAGGGGTTGATGCCAAAGATAAATTCTACGCTGCTTTAAAAGGGTTGACAGAGCCCGAAGCAAAACGAAAAGCAATCGGCAAAACTTTCGTTGAAGTGTTTGATGTTGAGGCCCATGCAATCGAAGATGTAAAATGGCTGGGCCAGGGAACGATATATCCGGATGTGATTGAATCGGTTTCTGTAAAAGGCCCGTCTGCAACCATCAAATCGCACCATAATGTGGGTGGCTTGCCCGAGAAAATGAACATGAAAGTGGTGGAACCGTTGAATACGTTATTTAAAGATGAAGTCAGGATTGTGGGGAAAACCCTGGAAATCGACCCGAATATTTTGGGACGCCATCCATTCCCGGGGCCGGGACTAGGGATTCGGATATTGGAAGAAATTACGGCAGAAAAGGTACAGATTTTACAAGAAGTAGATGCGTTGTTTATCAATGGTTTGAAAAGCCATGGGTTGTATGGAGAAGTTTGGCAGGCAGGCGCGATGTTGTTACCTGTTCAGGCGGTTGGTGTAATGGGCGATGAGCGCACGTATGAACGAGTGGTTAGCTTACGGGCTGTAACCAGTGTGGATGGAATGACTGCTGACTGGGCGCATTTGCCGTACGATTTTTTGGCAACAGTTTCCAGTGATATCATTAACAAAGTGAAAGGTGTGAACCGTGTAGTGTATGACATTAGCTCGAAGCCACCCGCAACTATTGAGTGGGAATAAAATTTAACTGAATAGAGAATGGATTTAAAGAAAGTTCTTGTCGTCTTTTTGTTGTTGGCATCTTGCAGTACTCAGTTGTTTGCGCAAGTTGATTACAAACAGCAATACTTCAATGGTAAAACACTTTTCCGCGAAGGGAAATATAGCCTGGCGATGGAAAGCTTTAAACCGGTGATTGCCTATGATAGCAAGAACCCTTTCCCACAGTACGCTTCTTTTTATTATGCTGTTTCTGCATACAAGCAAGGATACGCTTCTGTTGCGAAAGATATGTTTGCACAAGTGAAAACATTGTACCCGCAATGGGAGAAAATAAATGAAGTAACCTTTTGGCAAGCAATTATTCTTTTTGATAGCAAGGATTATTTTCAGGCACTTCGCATGTTGGAAGGGCTGAAAGATAAAGGCCTACAGGAAAACATAGCGAATGCAAAGGAACATTATTTAAGCACGATCACTGATATTGAAACATTGCGGATGATGTTGGAAGAATATCCGCGGGATAATATGATTGCACGGTTGTTGGCAAAACAACTATCAAAAAACATTACGGAAAGGGAAACACGTGAAGAGTTAGAAAAACTTATTGCGCGCTTTAAATTCGAACGCAGCGATTTTATTGCGGAGGCACCCCCTTCTTATTTTAAGGATGTCTATAATGTTTCTGTTTTGATGCCCTTTATGGTGAAAACATTATCCCCTACAACCAATAAAAAGCAAAACCAGATTATTATTGATTTTTATGAAGGGATGCAGCTTGCTGCCGACACACTAAAGCATCAAGGGGTAAATATTGACCTTCGAGCGTATGATACGGAGGGCAAGAATGAAAAGATCAAATCAATCCTGGAAAAAGAAGAATTAGCTTCATCAGATTTGCTGGTCGGTCCTTTTTTTCCGGAAGAAAACGATGCGGTTCAAAAATTCTCGTTTGAAAACAGCATCAATGTTTTTAACCCATTCCAAAACAATGCGGATTTGATCCAAAACAACCCATACGCATTCCTGCTCCAACCATCATTTGAAACGCTGGGAAGAAAGGCAGGAGAGTTTGCTGCCAAAAACACGAAAAAGAAAAATGCACTTATCTTCTATGGCCAAAATGTGAAGGACTCTGTGATGGCTGCCAACTTTAAGCAAACTGCCCAAGCCAATGGTTTGAAGGTATTGTATGCGTACGAAATCCCCAATGAAGCAAGTGGTCGTATCGTTACGATACTAGCTTCACCTACGGAATATGACAAATGGAAAAAACCTATCAAATTCACATTGCCAAAAGACAGTATCGGCTGCATTTATGTTGCATCGAATGATCCGTTGATCTACTCCAAAGTTATCAGCAGTGTTGAAACACGTGGTGATTCCATTATGGTACTTGGTTCTGAAACCTGGCTGACCCAAAATGATGCTGTTGATTATGACAAATACAGGAATCTAAATATTGTTTTCTCCGGTCCGAATTATACATCATTTTCTTCGCAGGAGTATAAAGCGTTCTTAAACCGGTACATTCGTAGACATGGAAAGTACCCGGAAGAGTTAGCACGCAGAGGATATGCCTTTATGATGTTCATCGGGCAAAACTTTAAAAAACACGGGGTCTATTTTCAAGAGGGATTGTTGGGGGAAGAGAAAGTGCCGGGCGTTTTAGTAGAAGGCTATAATTATCAATATAGTCGCGATAACCAGTTTGTCCCTTTTGTAAAATCCGATGGAGGGGAATTGGTGGTGATTGAGCCGAAAAAAAAATGAAAGAAAATCCAGTGAGCGCAGCATTGTTCGCGCGCGCAAATAAATTTATCCCGGGCGGTGTAAATTCCCCGGTGCGTGCTTTTAAATCGGTTGGTGGCAACCCTGTATTTATAAAATCCGCTAAGGGTCCGCACCTCTATGATGTTGACGGCAATCAATATATCGAGTTGATCAATTCGTGGGGCCCGATGGTCTTTGGCCATGCAAATCCCGAAGTAGAAGAAGCGGTTAAAAAAGCAATTGAATCTTCCCCTTCTTTTGGGGCGCCATCAGAGCGTGAAGTTGAAATGGCTGAACTGATCAGTGCCATGGTTCCGTCCATCGAAAAAGTAAGAATGGTCAATAGTGGAACAGAAGCAACCATGTCGGCCATTCGGGTAGCGCGTGGGTTTACCGGAAAAGACAAAATCATTAAAATGGAAGGGTGCTACCATGGCCATGGTGATTCTTTTTTGATTGCGGCCGGTAGTGGTGCTCTTACGATGGGAGTTCCGGATAGCCCCGGGGTAACACCCGGCACAGCAAAAGACACCTTGATTGCACCCTTTAATGATCTGGCGACTGTCGAGCGATTGCTCAATGAAAATAAAAATAAAGTAGCCGCGCTCATACTCGAACCTGTGGTCGGAAACATGGGGTGCGTACTGCCAGCTACCGGATATTTGCAAGGCCTTCGCAAGCTTTGCGATCAACATCAGGTAGTGTTCATTTTTGACGAAGTGATGACCGGCTTTCGGTTGGCAAAAGGAGGTGCGCAGGAACTTTATGGGATTGCCCCAGACCTAACCACGTTGGGAAAAATAATTGGCGGAGGCTTGCCGGTAGGTGCGTATGGAGGAAAGCGGGAGATTATGGATTGCGTTTCCCCGGCAGGGCCTGTATATCAGGCGGGCACGCTTTCAGGCAATCCCATTGCAATGGCGGCCGGCTTGGCGATGCTGAACAAGTTGAACCGTGATCCGGGCTGCTACAAAAAACTAGAACAGACCACTGCGGCAATTACCGGAGGTATTCAGGATTCCCTAAAGCGTTTAGACCTTGACTTCACCATAAATGCCGTTGGTTCGATGTACACATTATTTTTCACCAGGCAAACGGTCACTAATTTTGAGACTGCCAAAAGTGCTGATACCAAAATGTTCGCGACCTATTTTCAGTCCATGTTAAGCCAGGGCATTTACCTTGCACCATCGCAATTTGAGTCGCTGTTTGTGTCTTTGGCAATCCAGCCCGCGCATGTGGATTTGATACTGAGCGCCAGCGAAAGGGCACTACGGGCAGTAAAGGAAATGCCGAAAGCTTAATAATTTGCTTTGATCCATGCTATGTACGTTTTTTCCTGTATTTTAATGGATCATTTCCGTTGAAATGAACAATTTTGATTTTCTTAATTTGGATTAAAGCAGGCAATGAAAATAAACAAGGCAACCAAGTATTCCATTTCCATTGTAACCTTTGCTTTGGCAACCGTGCTATTGGTAGCGTTTATTCAGCAATATACGATCTATACCCTCGAACGGAATGCCCAATATCAAGGGTTTGTTAACCAGCTTCATAAAAATCAATCGGCATTAAAAGCAGTTGCGGACAAAAGGGATGTAAATGCACTTAAACAGACACTGCAATCCTACCTGAATTTCTTGAATGCTTTCTATAGCGAAAAGGAGACGGGCGCAGGCCAATTTAAGTTGGACAATGAAATGCGTCTTACAGCAAAGGAGGCAATCGGAGCACTGGAATTATTCCAGAATGAGATTGCAAGTCGTGTTGCAAAGGGGGCCACGGAAGAACCGGATTGGATTGAAATTGCTTCGGCACCAGTCCATGCAAGCACCATTCGCTTACAGGAAAGTATTCAAATCGGGACTGCAGAGGATCATCGGTTTATCAATATGTTATCCTGGTATTCGGTCGCTTTATTGGTAATGGGGTTTATGGTCCTTAGTTTGTTTATGATCCGCTATATGCGAAGGACACGAACCACATTGCTTGAAAGTGAAGTCAACTTGAAAAATGAAACTGCACGGGTAAGCTCACTTTCGAAGTTCATCGAATCGGTATCAAAAGGAGACTACAATATCCAACTGGATTCCAAAGGGGCCGAAGACCATCTTACCGATATGCTGATTTCGATGCGTGAGTCTTTGAAGGAAAATGCAGAGAGTGAACGCAGAAGGAATTGGTCAACTTCCGGATTGGCAAAAATTGGTGAGATTTTAAGAGGCACAGGAAATACTTCAATCTTATATGACAACATCATTCAGTTTGTAGTGAAGTATACCAAAAGCAACCAGGGCGGATTGTTTATTTTAAACGATGATGATGAAAATAACCATTTCCTTGAACTGGTATCGTGTTATGCGTTTGAGCGAAAGAAATTCATACAAAAGAAAATTGATCCCGGACAAGGAATAATTGGCCAATGCTTTTTAGAGGCGCAACGGGTGTACCTGCTTGAAGTCCCCGAGGATTACATTCAGATTACTTCGGGGCTGGGAAGTGAAAACCCAAGTGCACTTTTATTGATCCCAATGAAGGTAAACGAAAAAGTATTCGGGGTGATAGAGTTGGCAAGCTTCAGTAAGTATGAAGAATTTGAGATAGCATTGGTTGAGGAATTCGCGGAAAGTATTGCTTCCACAATATCAACTGTTAAGACTAACGAAAGTACCCGTATTCTTTTAGAACAGACCCAGCAACAGGCAGAGGAGATGCGTTCACAGGAGGAAGAAATGCGTCAAAACATGGAAGAACTTTCCGCTACGCAGGAGGAAATGGGAAGGAAGGAAAAGGAGTACATTGCCAGAATTGAAGTGTTGGAAGCAAAACTTAAAACCGAACCGGCTGATAGTTTGAAATAAAGGGAGTTACCGTTTCCCTTATTTATTGATTAATTTGTTACTTTTACTAGTATTTCAAATATTTTTGAAACATGAAATATCATTTTTTAGTCTTAATTGCTGCATTTTTTACTCCAATCGCAGTTTTTTCGCAAGGAGAACGCAAGGATAAAACAGCTGTTACGTATGAGGAAATCTATGACGAACCGTATTCCGTCAATAGCCTCTTCGTACAATTGCAGCCCCTTTATGGTGAATTCTTTGCAACAAACCCAACAGCCGGTTTTGGTCTGGAGGCCAGTTATTACTTAAAGGACAAAATGGATTTCCGGGCACATTTCCGAAAAACCTATACCGAAAAATTCTTTGATTATAGCCGCGATTTGGCAAATACAACTTCCAATGTTGACAACCGGAGTGTTGCTTTTATTTATTATGAACTGGGGGCAACCTACCACGCCAAAGATTTTGAGCAAAGTTCCAAAACCAAAATGTTCCTGTACAAGAAAAGTTATAAAGGCGGCCTTTGGGCGGCCCGGGTTCCTTTGAATGCAGTAATACCGTGTAAAATCCGTAAAGTGTATGGGGTTCGCTTAGGGGCAATGGCCTGGCAAAGTACTGCCGATCTGGGACGGGCAATGGCCCTTCAGGATTTGACAAACGAAGATTTGAAAGATGACGAAGGAAATGGATTGCCTGCTACTTTCAATAATGGAAATGCAGATGTTCCGGTTGATGCGTTCTCAAATATTTTCTCAAAAGGGGTTTCGCTGGGCGGATCAATTTCGTTGATCAAAAACATAGCAGTGAACTTTGACAAGTTTGAAGAAGGGATCGATGATTTGATTTTTACTGCATACTTTGATATTCTTTACGCACCATCGCTAAGGGTTGATGATGTGGTGTACACCTACCAGGCTAATGACCTTAATTTTCCAGGCGAAACCCGAACCTTTAGTGTCAGTCCCATCAAAACAAACAATTTTGGTTTCCGTGCAGGTCTCGATGGTAAATTCAACCGCATGTTGAGTTGGGGATATGGTGGCGAAATCGGTTACCGGCCAACCTTTCAGGGAATGGGATTCTACGCGCTCATTAAAATAAGCTTTCCAATATTTGGCACCAACCTCGACTACAAAGTCGAATCTTTCGGAAAATAAAATTTCCGTGACCTGGGATTTAGTAATCAAAAATATAAAGGGCCTTGTTCAGGTCCGGGATCAATCTCCTCACACCATTCGGGGATCAGCAATGGCTGAATTGCCGATACTATCCAATGCCTACCTTGTCATTCAGGATAATATGATCGTTGATTATGGTGCGATGAAGGATATCCCACAGCACAATAGCCATAAAACGATTGATGCTTCCGGACGTTTTGTTTTTCCTTCCTATGTAGATTCACATACGCACCTGGTGTTTGCAGCCAGCCGCGAAGAAGAGTTTGTGATGAAGATAAAAGGTGCTTCTTACGCTGAGATTGCCGCAACGGGTGGAGGTATTTTGAATTCCGCAAAAAAATTACAACAACTTTCGGAGGATGAACTGTTTGAGAGAAGTATTGGTCGTGCAGAGGAAATCATTCGTTCAGGTACGGGCACAGTAGAGATTAAAAGCGGATATGGATTAACGGTTGCAGACGAATTGAAAATGCTACGCGTTGCCAAACGAATTGGCAGGGAAACACCATTACTGGTCAGAACCACTTTTCTGGGTGCACATGCTGTTCCTTTTGGGATGGGAAAATCGAACTACATAGAACTTGTTTGTAAGGAAATGATTCCGGCTGTGGCAGATGAAAAACTAGCGGATTATATAGATGTTTTTTGCGAAGAAGGTTTTTTTTCGCAAGCGGAAACTGAACGGATCGTTGAAGAAGGAAAGCGTTTCGGAATGAAGCCACGCATCCATGCAAACCAATTGAATAGGTCGGGTGGTGTGCAGGCCGGGGTAAATACAGGTGCGTTGAGTGTAGACCATCTTGAAAATTTAGGACAAGAGGAGATTGATCTGTTGCTGGGCAGCAACGTGATGCCTACCGCGCTACCGGGTGCGGCTTTTTATCTGGGATTGCCTTTTCCCCCTGCCCGGAAAATGATTGATGCAGGCTTGCCGCTTGCCATCGCTTCTGATTACAATCCGGGAAGTGCCCCGAGTGGGAATATGAACTTAATGATGTCACTGGCTTGTATTAAGATGAAACTTACACCTGAGGAGGCAATCAATGCGGCAACCATCAATACAGCAAAAGCACTGGAACTGGAAGATCAGGTGGGCAGTATTACACGTGGGAAACTAGCCAATGTGTTTATTACAAAAGAAATCCCTTCTGTTGGATTTTTACCCTATGCTTTTGGGTCAAATTTAATCGCGACCATTATCCTAAACGGAAACGAAGTATACGCTACGGACGGATAATCCCTACCTCATGCGTAACTTTTGAATTTAAAGAAGAAGCAACGGAACAATATTTTTCCAACGACAATGCTGCTACTTTATTGAACTCTTCTTCATTTACGTCCGGGGAAGTAAGGATATATTTACAATGGACGGATGTAAAACTGCGGGGATGTTCTTCCCGCCTCACCCCTGTGGTTTCAATTTTAAAGTCCACGATTGTCTTTTTCCTTTTTTTCAACATCATCACAATATCAACAGCACCACATGCTGCCACTGCGGAGAGTAAAGCCTCTGTAGGTGAGTGGCCTTTTTTTAAATCAGGTTTCCGCATGTCCAGTTGAAGTTGATTCCCATTTTCATTAACGGATGCATATACTTCATCTTCAACCATGGTGGTAACTATTTTCATAAATTTTTATTTAAGGATCAAATCAGTTTTTCTAATTGATTTATGAATGCATGGGTGGCATTCCATAAAAAAATGTAATTTACTTCGTTTTAGAAATCTTAAACGATCTATTCATTGAAGCACGAAGATACAATTTTTGAAAGCACATTGAGACAGCGATTGCTTGAAAACATTCGGGATGTACGGGATTATCCAAAACCAGGGATTGTCTTTAAAGACATTACCCCGGTACTTGCAAATCCGATGCTGGTGAATGACATTATACATGAACAGGCAATTTACTGGCGCGCGCAAGGAATTGAAGCGGTGCTTGGCATTGAGGCACGTGGTTTTATTTTTGGTTCGATGTTGGCGCACGCGTTGGCATGTCCCTTTATCCCTGTCCGAAAAGCCGGAAAACTACCGTATAAGTCCTTAACCCAAGCGTATGACTTGGAATACGGATCGGCCGCTATCGAAATACATGAGGACGCTATTTTGCCCAACTGTAAAACCTTGATCCATGATGACCTCCTTGCAACCGGGGGAACGGCCCTTGCCGCGGCCCGGCTTGTTGAGCGTGCCGGTGGAAGGGTGGGTGGTTTCTCTTTTCTTATTAACCTTTCATTTCTTGAAGGTGAACAAAAAATTACCAATCGCTATGCATTGCGACCCCTCTATCAAATACAATATTGAACACTAGCCAATTCGAAGTATTTTATTTCATGGTATAATGTTTCAATAAGTTTTTATACTGTTCACTACCAAACACCTTCGACACCACACCTTGGGGTATTTTTCCTTATTAATGATTTAGTAACCTTTCATTTGCAACTTCTGTTGCCTATGGCACGTCATAGGACTAACTAAAACAAAATATTAATGCAAAGCACATGAAAAAGACCCTTTCTATTTTTGCTGTGCTGACGTTGTTCAGCAGTGTAGTGTTCGCAGGTGGGATTGATGATCCAAAAAACCCAAGTAAAACAGGCCTTGCAGTTATCAAGCAAGGCTCAACATTTAAACTCTTTTATAAATGTGAAGGACCGGATAATGTAAAGGTGACCATTTACAACAACGACAATAAGGCCATCTTTAAAGAGAACATTCGCAATGTCGATGGGTTCATTCGACCTTATAATCTTGATAACCTACCAGAAGGTGATTACAGGGTTGTTGTAGAAGATGGTAACTGTGAACATACAAATGTATTTCACCACTACGTTGAAAAATCAAAAAGTTTGATTGGTGTAATTCAACTTTCAGAATCGCCTGAAAAATTTGTGCTGACGATCGGAAAAAAATTGTCCCCGGAAATAGTTGGTGTGAAGATTTACAATGCCGAGAATGAAATGGTATATGAGCGATTGGAAAGGGTGAGTGGTGATTTTGCCAAGCTATATAATCTTAAAGAAGGGGATAGCTATCGTTTTGAGATCACTGATTCAAATGGCACCACTTCCATTATAAAGAATAGGAATATTTTGGCGGCCCTTAAGTAGAAGGTCGGTAAACAATAAAAAAGGCCCCGGCAATTTAAATTGCCGGAGCCTTTTTTTATTTCAGTGTATTTCAGTTGAAAACTTTCGCTAGCTATTGATAGCGCTGTCCATTCGGATAATGTGCCGCCTTGCATTGAAAGGATCATCGTTATAAAAACCGGAGAGGATACGGTGGGTTATTTGTTCAATGATCAGCTCACTATCTGTTTTCCCGGTTTTCCCATTCCAATACACACGGTTTGGATGGCGTTTCATGTCCTCTACAAAAGCCTTCGCTTTATCGTATTGTTCACCAGTAAATGTAATGGTGAAGCAGGTCTTTACTTTTTGCGTTTCCATAGTGTCGAAAAATTTAACAAGAGTTATGCCATAAAAACTTACTAAAAGTACGAAATATTAAAGGTTGAGCAATTTGGGTTGACCGCTTACGGGCTACTGTGTTCGTAGTTGGGACGGGTAGCTTTTTCCTTTTAACTTTGCAATCACTTATGAAGAATCCAACTGTTTTTTCTTTAGCCAATGGTATCCGGGTTGTTCACCAACAAGTAACACATACCAAGATTGTCCATTGTGGAATTTTTCTCGACATCGGTAGTCGCGATGAGCATGAGGGCAATCAAGGCATTACCCACTTTTGGGAACACATGGCATTTAAAGGAACCAAGAATAGAAAGGCCCATCACATCATCAATTATCTTGAATCAGTGGGAGGTGATTTAAATGCCTATACGGATAAAGAGAAAGTGGTTTTCTATGCTTCCATCCGTGATGCATATTTTGAAAAAGCGGTTGATATATTAAGTGACATAACCTTTAACTCTGTTTTTCCGGAGCATCAAATACTTCGGGAGCGAAATGTAATTCTCGAAGAGATGAGCATGTACAAGGATGATCCGGATGACAGCTTAACGGATGAGTTCGATGCAGTGGTGTTCAAGCGCCATCCCATGGGGATGAACATTCTGGGAAGTCCACACACGGTTCGAAATTTTAAACGAAATGATTTTAAAGAATTCCTGAAGGAAAATTTACGAACGAATCGGATTGTTTTTTCTGTTGTTGGAAATATTGACCGGGCACGTGTTGAAAAACTGGCACAAAAATATTTGGAAGTACCAACTTTTATGGCAAACCCCATTCGCAAAAAAGTTACCACCACCAAGGCAAGTGAACGAATAGTAAGACGACAGGTAAAGCAATCGCGTGCCATGCTTGGTGGATTGTCCTACTCCATTCATGATAAAAATCGCATACCATTTTCATTGCTCGTAAATATTCTGGGAGGCCCCGCCATGAACTCACGATTGAATGCAGTACTGCGCGAAAAACATGGCCTTGTATATTCAGTGGAAGCACACAACTACACGTTTACAGATACAGGCTTGTTCTCAATTTATTTTGGTACTGAACCCAACAAACTTGATAAATGTTTGGCCCTTGTAAAAAAAGAAATGCTAAGGTTATGTGAGACACCCTTGACCGCCAAACAACTCTCGCAAGCAAAAGAGCAGATGAAAGGACAACTGGCCTTTTCTGAAGAAAATAAATTGAATGTGATGTTAATGATGGGCCGGGCTATTCTTGATCTGGGCAGGGTGCCCACTATTGAAGAAGTCTTTATCGCAAT
Source organism: uncultured Roseivirgaceae bacterium (assembly GCA_964398945.1). Classification (GTDB taxonomy): domain Bacteria; phylum Bacteroidota; class Bacteroidia; order Cytophagales; family Cyclobacteriaceae; genus JBGTGG01. The sequence continues at coordinate 24,563 of CAYNOT010000002.1, forward strand.
TGATGACATTAATCCCGCGAAGCTTCTTGATTTATCAGCCAAGATGTTTGCCGATAAGAAATTGAATTATTTAGTGATGCTACCGGAAAACTAGAATGGAATTTTTACCAGAAGAAATACTGCAATACACAGAAAACCACACCACTGCCGAACCGGAATACCTGGCCCGGATCAACCGCGATACACACGCGAATGTCCTTAAACCGCGGATGTTATCAGGCCATTTGCAGGGAAGGGTGCTGGCGATGATTAGCCACATGCTAAAGCCTAAACATATCCTTGAAATCGGAACCTATACAGGGTACTCTGCCATTTGCCTTGCAGAAGGCCTTCAGCCTGGCGGTTCTGTAATCACGATTGATATCAATGAAGAGCTTGCACCGCGGGTTCGCAGAAATTTTGAACTAGCCGGGGTAGTTGATAAGATGGATTACCGTATCGGAAATGCAGTGGAGATTATCCCCACGCTTTCCCAAACGTTTGACCTTGTATTTATTGATGCCGACAAAACGAACTATTCCGCATACTTTGATCTGGTAATTGATAAGGTTCGCGACAATGGAATTATCCTGGCCGATAATGTATTATGGAGTGGAAAAGTTGTTGATGGCAGCAAAGACAAGGATACCACGGCAATTTTGGAATTTAATGCCAAGGTTCATACCGATAAACGGGTTGAAAACGTTTTATTGCCGATACGGGATGGTATTATGATGGTAAGAAAAGTATCTTTGTAAACGAAACTAATATTTAAGCTATGAGAATATTAGCGCTATTTTTTGCTGCCACTATTTCAGCAGCCGCGCAGACTCCTCAAGTCCCAAAAAAAATGGATTTTGCAGGGATCACGTTATCCATTCGGGATGATGCCAGAAAAGAAATCCAGAAAGATGTAGATGCCTTATGGCAATCGCCAAGACACCTGGCTATTAAAGTAGAAAAAGCCCGCACGTATTTTCCGGTTATTGAAAAAATATTCCAGGAAGAGCGCTTGCCCGGTGATTTTAAATACCTCGTGCTACAGGAGAGTGCATTGATCCCCGATGCGGTTTCTGTTTCCAATGCAGTTGGGTATTGGCAATTCAAGGATTTTACTGCTGAGGAGATGGGAATGCGTGTCGATAAACAGGTTGATGAACGCATGAACATTGTTTCCAGCACCACTTCCGCAGCACGGTATATCAAAAAGAACAATTTTTACTTTAATAATTGGCTGTTTGCACTGCAAGCTTATCAGATGGGGGCCGGGGGAGTAATGAAGGCGGAGAAAAATTATCAGAGTGGTGCTAAAGAAATGGATATCACCAGCAAAACGTACTGGTATGTAAAGAAATTCCTGGCCCATAAAATTGCATTCGAAGGATTGGTAAATAGCCCGGGTGTTACACAATTGGTGCTTTTTGAAAACAAGGGGAACAAGAATTTTTCAGAACTTGCTGAAGAGCTTTCTGTAAAGGAAGAAGATTTAAAAGAATACAATAAGTGGGTCCGTGGAAAGCGGATCCCTGACGACAGGGCATACTTTGTTGCAGTTCCCGTGGCGAGCGGAAGGGAAATAGACATGACGCTGATTGCAAACCTTGAAAATACCAAGCTCACCGAATCGCTAAGCAAGCCTACCATCCAACCCCTTGTAAAAGAATCAAAGCGTTCCAAAATAAATGGTGTTGCGGTAATATTGGCGGTGGCGGGTGACAAGCCTGCAACCCTTGCAGAACGTGCCAATGTGGATGTCTCGTATTTCTTGAAGTGCAACGATATTTCCATTAGTGATCCGATTATTGAAGGACAGTACTATTTTGTTTCAAGGAAACGGACACGTGGAAGTGAAGCCTACCATAAAGTTGAAACCCGGGAAGATTTATGGAAAGTGAGCCAACAATACGGTGTGCAATTGAAGAAGTTGGAGAAATTCAACCGGATAACCGGTTCATCGGGTTTGCCATTGGGCTCAACCGTTTGGCTTGCTTCTAAAAAACCAAAAAATGCTTCGGGAACAGACATTATTGCCGATGCGGTTGAATTGGATGAAGGCCAATCGTTTACATGGGGCCAGACAACACCCGTTGTGGCCGCGCAAACCATTCCTGCTTTTAATAAAGACCAAACGGTGGCAGGTAAAAACCTTACAGTCGTACCGGAAGCCCCGGTTCAGCAAGAAGGGCCTTCATTATCCGAAACTTCCAGTGGCGGTGCCGTTAGCGATCCGGTAGTATCGGAAAAACCTGTTCAACAACCACCTAAACCCAGTCAGCACGTTGTAGCACAAGGTGAAACATTGTATGGCATAGCCAAAAAATACGATATGGAAGTAATGGAAATCACCACCGCAAACAATATCCGGATTGCCGATGGGATTAAGCCCGGACAGGTTTTGATACTTCCTGATAATCAAACGATTGTCGAAACTTCTGAAGAAGTTGCCAGTGCATCCGGGTTTATCTTCCACGAAGTTAAATCCTCCGAAACATTATATAGTGTAGCCCGAAAATATGGAGTTACTATAAAAGAATTGATGGAATGGAATGGCAAAAGTGAGTTTTCAGTCAGTGTAGGAGAGCGGTTGAAGGTTCAACAAAAGTAATTGCCCAATTTTGCATTTTTCATTAATTTATTGCCTATTTGCGCTAATTCCTTGCCAAGGTGGCTCATTATTCTTCAAAAAGAATATTTTTGTAATCCTGAAATGGTTAAATTCTTAATTACATAATGTCAGAGGACAGAACGATTGATATTGTAATGCTCGTAGACGATAACGATACTGATAATTTTATCAGTAAACGGATCATCGAAATCACGAAATTTGCAAAACGGGTAGAGGTAAAAGGTTCCGGAAAGGCAGCGCTAGAGTACTTGCGGGAAAACGAGAACAGCGCAGATGATCTTCCAAGCCTTATATTCCTGGATATCAATATGCCGATTGTTGATGGATTCGTTTTTCTTTATGAATTCGAGAAATTCAACGAAATCGTAAAAAGCAAGTGCAAGGTTATAATCCTCTCCAGTTCTGACAACAAGCGCGACATTGATAAGATCGTCAACAACAACCATGTCATTAAATTCATTACAAAGCCGCTTACCGAAATTGCCCTTGACGAGATAAAGTTAAACAGTATCTAGGCTTTTTTGTCTCAGGTTTTATTGTTTATTTGGGCTATAAAACCCTTTAATAAAATGCTGACAAAAAAGATTTTTACCCTGGCACTCTTGTTGGTGAGCACACTTTCCTATTCACAAATTGTCAATGTAGACACCACCTCTTTCTGGAAGAAAAAATTTCGTGGTGCACTCAATTTTAATCAAGCTGCTTTTTCCAGCAACTGGACGGGTGGAGGTGTAAACTCAATTGGTTTCAATGCTGCTGTTAATTACAAAGCCAACTATAAAAAGGAAAAGCACTCCTGGGATAACACCCTTGATTTTCTTTATGGATTTGTCAATAACGATGGGCAAGGCTTCAGGAAAACAGTGGACCGCATTTATCTCGATACCAAATATGGGCAGCAATTAAGTGATAAATGGAGCCTGTATGTTTCGATGAATTTGCTTACCCAGTTTGCCCCCGGGTATAGATATGAAAAAGATGGTAATGGAGTTGAGCAATCCGTGCTGATTTCTGATTTTTTGGCGCCCGCATTCATTACCAACGCATGGGGTATTCAATATAAGCCCGTTGATTATTTCTTTGTCAGGATGTCCCCTTTTGCACCCCGCTTGACCATCGTAAGGAATAGTGAAGACTATACTGCTGTTGATCCATTAACACCCTATGGAGTTGAAATAGGGGAGACCGTCCGATGGGAGTGGTTGGCGTTTCAATTGGTTTCAGAGTTTGATAAAGACATTACAACAAATATCAATTTGAAAATGCGGTATGTGATGTTTGCAAATTATGAAACATTGGAAATGAAGACGATTGACCACCGGTTTGAGGCCATGTTTGCCGCAAAGGTCAACAAGTTTATTAGTGCAAATCTGGGCGGAATCGTACTATATGATTTTGACCAGGATCCGGGGGCGCAATTCACGCAAGTTTTTTCACTGGGCTTTACCTACTCGATTCAAAATTTTGCTGAGTAATAATCCGGATGGGCAAGCAAGAATTCACAGATACTATAAACAAATCCTATTCATTTAAATCGCCTTCGATCTATATCGGGTCTGGCATGTTTGATGGCGAAGTGGTTGCCAATGCCCGTGTCAATTTATCATTGCGGATGATGAACCGGCATGGGTTGGTAACAGGTGCCACAGGTTCCGGAAAAACAAGGACATTACAACTATTAGCCGAACAATTATCGAAGGAAGGTGTTGCTGTATTTATGCCCGATATGAAAGGCGATCTCTCCGGAATGGGAAAGGAAGCAGAACCCAATGACCGGATTACAGAACGCGCCAACCTGTTGAGCATTGATTATTCACCCTCTGCGTTTCCAGTTGAATTGTATTCTTTGACGGGAAAATTGGGTGCACAAATGCGCGCGACAGTTTCTGAATTTGGCCCGGTATTGTTGAGCAAAATATTGGAATTGAACGAAGTGCAGACGGGTGTATTGATGATCCTTTTCAAATATGCCGATGACAAACAATTGCCGATTGTTGACCTGAATGATTTAAAAAAAGTGTTGAATTATTTATCGGAAGGGGCAGGTGCTGCAGAAATAAAAAACGATTACGGAAAAATTTCCACCAGCAGTTCCGGTACTATCTTAAGAAAGATAGTGGCACTGGAGCAGCAAGGTGTCAACCATGTTTTCGGTGAGCGTTCGTTTGATACGGATGATCTCTTTGGGAAAGTAGATGGGAGGGGGGTAATCAGTTTGCTCAACCTTGCAGACATGCAAAGCAAGCCCGAAGTGTTCAGCACGTTTATGCTTGCGTTGCTTGCTGAACTTTACCAGGTACTTCCGGAAGTTGGCGATCTGGACAAACCCAAACTCATCTTTTTCATTGATGAAGCGCATCTCTTATTTAAAAATGCTTCCAAAACTTTCCTTGAACAGATTGACCGGATTATCAGGTTGATTCGATCTAAAGGTGTTGGGATTTTCTTTTGTACACAGCTCACACAGGATGTGCCACCGAATGTTCTTTCCCAACTTGGAAATCGCGTACACCATGTTATTCGTGCGTTTACACCCAATGATGTGAAAGCACTGAAAGAAACCATTAAAACATTTCCGAAGTCTGGGTTCTATGATATGGAGCAACAGTTTACACAGTTGGGAACAGGCCAGGCTTTTATTACAGTATTGGATGAAAAGGGAATCCCAACGGAAACCGTGGTGACGCATTTGGCTCCGCCTGCTTCCGTAATGGGGCCATTGGATAAATTGGAATACGATGCGGTGTTAAACGCTTCAGAACTTTATAAGAAGTATCAGGAAGAAATAGATCCGGAAAGTGCGTTTGAAATCCTGAGCAAGAAAATGGATGTCATTGCTGAGGAGAAGGAAGAGGAGGCGAAAAAAGAGAAACAGTCAAAGACTACTTCCCGATCGCGAAGAAAAGAGAAATCAACATTGGAAGAAGTGATGTCTTCCTCCGTTGGCCGACAAGTAGGAAGAGAACTGGTTCGGGGAATCTTTGGTGTGCTATTTGGAAAAACTCCGAGAAGGTCGTCCAGGAGTAAAAGTATTTTTTAAAGCCCCATTTGCACATCAGCACATTTACTAATCTGCTAATTTTTTAAAAATCCGTGTCCAACCCCAGCCGGTCTTTCATTTCCTGGAGGATTGGATTTTTTTGAATCAAATATTCGAATTTTTCTCGTGGTGTGTAGATCACCTTCTTCGAATCATCTTCTTCTTTCGCAACACCTTCAATTTGCAGGGTAGAATTCTTTAACGCTTCTTTTAGAAAAAGCCCCAACTCACTTCGCAGGCCAGAGAGGATACTTTCCTGCACAGGATTTAATAAGTGGATGGTAATCTTTTTGTCCTGAAAATCGAACGGTTGGTTAAGGAGTTGAAATTCTGCCTGGTATTTTTTTCTGGATTCAGCAAAAGTAGCCCATGCTTCTTTTAACTGTTCAAGTGTAAAGGATTCATTTAGTAAAGGTTCGATTTTTTGATCCTCCGGTTCACCATTTACTTTGCCATTTGAAAAAAGGTTTTTCAACGTTGGCGTTCGGAGGGAAGCGGGCCGTTCCGTTTGCTGAAGAGGGGGTTCCGCGACTAGTGATTTGGAAGGAATGGTTTGTGGAGGTTCTGCTTTTTCCTGCATTTCGTCAACTACTTCCTGTTGTTTCTCTTCAACAAGCGGTTCGGCAACGGAAGCTACATCACTTTTTTTTTTACCGCTGCGGAAGGGTCAAGCGGTGCGTTGGTGTGGGCGACTACATCAGTTAAATGGGCCATTTTCATCAGCGCCAATTCAACTAACAATCTTTGGTTTTTGCTGTTTTTATAATTGATATCACACTGGCTTCCGATATTCAACCAGGTGAGCAGCAGGGAAGGGGAAGCGGATTGTGCTTGTTCAGCATATTTCAGCTTCACAGCATCCGGAACCTCCATCAAATTGACGGTGCGGGCATCTTGTGATACCAACAGGTTGCGCAAATGATCACACAACCCTACAATAAAGTTATGACCATCGAAACCATTGCGTTGGATTTCATCAAACAACACCAGTGGTTGCGTGTGGTTTTGGGTCAACAACGCATCAACAACTTTGAAATAATAATCATAGTCGAGGATGTGGAGGTTGGCCAGTGTATCTGAAAACGTAACACCTTTTCCTGAAGAATAGGTGACCATTAAATCAAAAATAGAAAGGGCATCCCGTAAGGCACCATCCGCTTTTTGGGCAATCAAATGAAGGGCCTCACCTTCTGCCGGGATATTTTCAGTATCGGCAATCCTTTTTAAATGGTTGGCAATATCTGATATCTGGATCCGATTGAAATCAAATATCTGGCAACGGGAAAGGATCGTAGGGATTACCTTGTGCTTTTCAGTAGTGGCCAGGATAAAGATGGCGTAGGAAGGCGGTTCTTCCAGGGTCTTCAAAAAAGCATTGAAAGCCGAATTCGAAAGCATGTGGACCTCGTCTATAATATAGACTTTGTATTTGCCGAACTGCGGTGGGTACCGTACCTGGTCGATGAGGTTTCGAATGTCCTCAACCGAATTGTTGGAGGCAGCATCCAATTCGAAAATGTTGAGGGAGCTTTGTTCCCCCTTTTCTTCGAATCCATTGATCAATCTGGCAACAATACGGGCACAAGTCGTTTTTCCTACGCCCCGGGGCCCGCAAAAAAGTAAAGCCTGCGCCAGTTTGTTGGTATCAATGGCATTTTTTAAAGTAGTGGTGATATGCTCTTGCCCTACTACTTCCTCAAACCCCTGTGGGCGGTATTTCCGTGCCGATACAACAAAATTATCCATGCGCTCGCAAGATAAACCAACCTCATGGATTAGGCAAAACGATAGTCTGTGTTCATTTGTGATTTGTAAACTATTTAAGCTGGATGTGCTTATTGCGCGGATAGCTGAGCTGATGCATCATATTTCCCAAAAGTGTAGGCCACGCCAGATTGCAGGGGGTCGAGGATATTTCGTCAAACCCCTTAAATATCATTCCCCACGCACTTAAGTGCGTGGGAAATGATTTTTCTTTTTAATGGACTTTAGTTCAGAACGATAATTTGAAATACATCCAATTGAGTTGGGGAACGATTTTGGGATTATATTTGTAACCATATTTCTGAAGTTCTTTGAAAATTGGGGTCGACCGGAATTGACAGGTTGCGTAAGGTCGTATGCCAGCATGCAGGCTCATTGGGTGAGAGCCTTAAAAGATAGTCCAACAATTTACGTGGCGAAAATACTTACGCCATGGCCGCTTAATCTGACGATATGTTAGGTTAGCCTCGGCCCTGATCAGATCAGGGTGGGCCATCATCGTACAACACCTCCGTTCTTCGGGTGTTGAATTGCGGTGTCGTTTGTAAGAACTGGCGGATGCTGTGTTACGGTGCATTCGTGAGAAACAGTAACTACGGAGTGAATTAGGTTGTTGTCTAGCTTATTACTCCCGACAATCCAAAGACAACTAAGCATGTAGAATCTACGGGTTTATCTTCTCTGGACCAGGGTTCGAATCCCTGCGACTCCACAATTTTAACAAAAGCCTCAATTTTTTTGAATTGGGGCTTTTGTGTTTTAAATGATAAACTGTATACCCTTAGTTTGTAAGGGCGATCCGGATTTTGACACTTGTTCCGCAAGCCCCATTATGATCTGCCAGATCTTCAATTTCGAAGACTGTTTAAAAGGAGAAACGTTAATAAACTTCAAGCCAATGGATTGCATTTATCCAACTTCCAATCGTGCATGATCGGTTTTTTTGAAATTCAAAACCATCAGACATGAGGATCAGGGTTAATGCGAAATAAAAAAGGGTTAGCATTGCTAACCCTTTTTCTTTTTGTACTGCACAATTATTTTTTCTTCTTGGCAGCTTTCTTCTTGGCAGCTTTCTTTTTAGGAGCTGCTTTCTTTTTAGCAGCTTTTTTCTTAGGAGCTGCTTTCTTTTTTGGAGCTGCTTTTTTCTTAGCAACTTTCTTTTTAGCAGCAGCTTTTTTCTTAGGAGCTGCTTTCTTTTTTGCCGCTTTCTTTGCCATAGCGTTTTTTGTTTAGTTAAACTTTAGTTTAAAATTCGAGTTGAAGTTAATACTTTAAATTTAATTTACAAAAAATGTTGTAAGAAGTGCCCCCTTTGTGTATGGCCTTCATGTAAAACTTTAAACCATTTTTGAAGTTCTTCTTCCGTCAAAAAATGTTTCCGGTTTCATTTTTTATAACGTGATTCTTCAACAAAAAATGAAAGTGAAGGTACTTGTGATCCGTAAGTTTCAGGCGAAATGCGCATCTCAAAACCAAATCAATGAAGCGTACTCTCCATTAATTTTTTTCTGTATTCAGAAAATATACTCGACTTGGAAACAAACCCAACATACTTTCCATTGTCTACAACAGGTAAGTTCCAGGCATCGGTCTTGTCAAATTTGTCCATGACTGAATTCATATTTTCCTTCACATCCAACACGGCCGGAGGTTGCTGCATAAGTTCGTTAACCGTTGTTTTTTCGTATAAATCGCGGTTAAACATGATTTCGCGGATGTTGTCCAACAAAATAATCCCTTTCAACATCCCTTCAGTATCCACCACCGGAAAGATATTTCTTCGTGATTGCGCTACCGTTTTTATCAATCCTTGCAAGTTGGTTTCCACGCTCACGGTTTTAAAATCTTTTTCAATTACCGATTGGGTAGCCAGGGTTGTAAGTATACTTTCGTCACGATCTTCCGAATGCGCCAATCCTTTTTGCAACAACTTCTCTGCATCCAATGAGTGCGGTTCCATAAATTTTGCCACCATGTAACTGATCGCAGAAACGATCATCAGGGGGATCATTAATTCATAGCCACCGGTGATTTCTGCAATCAAAAAAATTCCTGTTAAAGGGGCATGAAATATTCCCGAAAGGACCCCTGCCATGCCCACGAGACAAAAATTTGCCACCGGAACGTGTGTTAGCCCGATCTCATTTATACTATGCGAAAAACCAAACCCAAGAAAGCCACCGACAAAAAGTGAAGGTGCAAAGTTGCCTCCATTGCCACCGCTGCTCAGCGTAATGACGGTGGCGAAAACTTTTAAGAGTGCAGCTATCAAAATAAAAGCAATCATCAACCAGGTATTGGAAGTCAGCCCTTCAACAATACTATTTTTGAAAAGTAGTTCCGGTTTCAGGTCTGCGAGGTTACGAATGCTGGTATAGCCTTCCCCAAAAAATGGCGGTATCAAAAGAATCAGCAACACCAATAGCGATCCGCCCACCAGTGCGCGTGTCCAGGGCCTGGGGAGCATGGTGTTGATTTTTTTCTCGGTTGCAATGTACGCACGTATATAATAGACGGAGATCAGCCCGGCCAACAACCCGAGCAAAATATAGAATGGAACGTTGTGGTAGTCGAACGGTTCTTTTAGATGGAACGAAAACAAAACTTCTTCATCCAACATAATAATAGAACACAAGGCACCAATTGCACCGGCCATTAACAACGGAATGAAAGCCGAAACACTTGCGTTGATCATCAACACCTCCATCGCAAAGAGGACACCCGCAATGGGCGCGTTAAACGCTGCGGCAATTCCGGATGCTGCACCGCAGGCCAATAATAAAGTACGATCGCGGTACGTAATGGGAAAGAAAGAAGAATACGTTGAGCCGATGGCAGCACCGGTTTGTACAATGGGCGACTCCAACCCGGCTGACCCACCAAGCCCAACGGTGATGGCACTGGTAAGTACATGCGAATAGGTTTGTGTCTTGGGCAGGCGACTAGAATTTTTGGCAATCGCGTATAGCACATTATAACTTCCTTTTTCAAATCCTTTTTTGAACAGCACCTGAATCACCAGCAGGGTAATCAGGATTCCGATAAGGGGCAATACATACACAATAATATTGGGAAGCGATACACCTTCTTCGAGAACGATGGCTTTATGGATGTAGTGGGCAAAACTTTTTAACACCACCGCTGTGATGCCCGACCAAAGCGCCACCATCACACTGGAGAAAATCAGGAATTGCTTCCCTGAAAGCTTGGCGCTCAGCGCATGCAACGCAGTTATGATTTTTTTTGATGCCCCCATAGTATTATTTACCTGCTAATTTGATAATTACTTTGTAGTATAGGAATAAAAATGTTGATTTTGACAGGTAATTCGATATACTATGGCAATAGAGATGGGCACAAACGACACTTCCACCAACACGGATGAACCTTTGCAAAAGGAAATAAATGAAAAGCAAATTCACATTCGCATAGGATGTGCCGATGCACGTGATCTCAACTATGTGCAAGTGGAAGGACTGGCCTTTACGATCGATGAGTATCTAAAAAAAGGAATTGAAATCGAATTCCATGAAATCCGGTCGGCAGGTTCTTTTGTTACACCCGATGTGGTGATGGATATTAAACGGACATTTGAAAAAGCACAGCGTGAAGAAAAAGACCTCGACATTCCGATCGCTTATTTTGTCCACATCCAAACCCATGGCCACCTCACTGCCGATTCCAGCGAAAGCTATGTGAGCCATGTGCACGATTTGAAAATTGTGCCAGGCTCCGCGCTCAACTGTGGGATGCTGAACGCTTCGAGTGTTGGTGTTGAGATCGAGCAGATGATTGTGCAAGAGTGTCCGGAGATTATGGTGAAAGGAAAAGTAAGAACGATCCATAACGATACCATGGTGAAGAAACTGCTGAAGGAACACTATGCGTACGATGGCTATTTGGCGGGCGACTGGATAAAAAGCATTGATTTATTAAGGACGCACACACGCTCACAACGCACGATCCTGGAGAAAACAATTGCCAACGACTCCGAATTGAAAATGCTCGATATCAAAATCACCTGTGGTATTCAGGATTATGCCATCCATTCGCTGATCCGTGTGGATGACGGTGACCCGGAAGTTCCTTTTTGGGATGATATGCAACGCTACATTCGCGATCATGTAGAGAACGACCGGGGGACAAAAGAAAAATTGATGGATCAATCAAAAGTGCAAAAGCCATTGGCGGGCTTGTTGAGCATGAGCGATCCACGGATGGCTTCACGCGTGCTGGCAGCCGAGTATTATTTAAACTTAAAAGGGATCACGTATTCGGAATATCCCGCCAATACCATTTTTAACATGACCGGCAGTTCCTTTGATATCCCGTTCACGCCTTTTGGCCCGTATGTGATCGCGGGGTTTTTCTATGCGGTAAAAGCTTTGGGGCTTACCGATCAACTGGTAATGGGGTACGACCAGGCGCAAACCCAGCGTATCCAACAAAAAATCAAGAACGACCCAATCATGAACATGATTGTAAATAAATATAATGTCGAGTTGATTCCGGTGAATTTGGTGGATGTGCAGCCGGGTTAGTTAACCTCCTTTTCGGAAACCTCGGAAGTTCGTTTTTTTCAAACGGATGCTTTGCTTATTTTTGCCACTCCATTTTTGCCCCCGTAGTTAAATGGATATAATGAGAGTTTCCGGAACTCTAGGTCTAGGTTCGATTCCTAGCGGGGGTACAAAAAAAGCTTTCAAGGTGACTTGAAAGCTTTTTTTATTCGTTGAGTTTCGCTGATACAAAGGATCAGGGTTTTCTGCGAATAAATCGGGATAAAAATGACCACATTCTCAAAAATGTATTGCCTGGCGGAAATATTTCCTTATTAATTTCAAAGTCTGTTCCCGCCTTTTTGATTGATTTCATTCAATACCTGCTAGCATTTGAACCAACTCTTTCACAGTCTGGTGCTTTTCGGTATCATTTGAATATTTCCATTCGAACCCCTGAAGTTTACACCTATTTCAATAATTTTCTTTGGTGTGGCTGGACTATTCATTTTTTATAAGCTGCTGACTTTAAACCCGGACTAATAATTTGAAGTTTTGTACCTTTAAAAGCGAATATTATTCAGTTTAAATGGAAGAATTGAAGAAGAAAATAAAGACTCTTGCGGAAACCTATTCTGCTAACCTCAAAGGAAAAATTGAGGCTAGAAAAGAAGAGATGAAAGCTGACGATAATTCTCACTATCTGGTTTACCGGGTATTAGGAATTACTACCAGGGAAGGACAACGAATTGATTCTTACCAAAATACTGGCCGTTTTCTGTACAAGTATGCAGGTTCGTTTTTAGAGGAAGCCGCTACTTTATGCCTAAGCTTTAAATTCCCGGAAGGAATAAAGACTAAAGTGGTGAATACTATTGGGCAGCGGCCAAAAACTTTTGAAATAGATTTCTTAAATGGAAATGATGCACTGGAAGTTAAATGGAAAGATGCGACAACCGATGGTGACCATATAACCAAAGAACATACAAGGGTTCAGGTAATCAAAGGACACGGCTATAAACCGATAAGGGTAATGTTCTATTATCCTCAAAGAGATCAAGCAATTAAAATTCAGGAAACATTAAAAACACTTTACACAGGTGTTCAAGGAGAGTACTACGGAGGAAACGAGGCGTGGGAATACTTAGAGAAGTATACGGGAGTCGACTTAAAAGCTATACTAACTGAAATCGCAAACGAAAGGACACCTCATAATGGAGATCAATAAAATCATACCCGGTGATTGTCTTGAACAGCTACAAAATTTGGAAGCTAACCAAATTGACTTGGTTTATTTTGATCCACCTTTCTTCACTCAGAAAAAGCATACCCTGTCTTCCCGGGACAACTCAAAAACTTATGCGTTCGATGATAAATATGAGTCCGTTGAAGAATACTTAGCGTTGATCGAAAAAACACTGATTCATTGTAAGCGAGTATTAAAGAGTACAGGAAGTGTTTTTTTACACTGTGATAAAACAGCATCACATATTATTCGAATTGTTTTAGACAATGTCTTTGGAAAAGATAATTTTCAAAGCGAAATAATATGGTCATATAAACGCTGGTCCAATTCAAAAAAGGGGCTTCTTAATTCGCATCAAACTATATTCTTCTATTCTAAGTCAGAAGATTTTAAATTCAATACTTTATATACGGATTATTCTGCCACAACCAATCTCGATCAAATTTTACAAGACAGGGAAAGAGATGAAAATGGAAAATCAATTTACAAGAGAGATGAGAATGGCAATATCATAATAGGTAAAGAAAAAAAAGGAGTGCCACTATCCGATGTTTGGGAAATTCCATACCTAAATCCAAAAGCAAAAGAAAGAACAGGATACCCAACTCAAAAACCTGTTCTCTTGCTAAATCAAATCATTAATCTTGCAACAGATGAAGGTGATATCGTTTTAGATCCGTTTTGTGGTAGCGGTACAACTTGTGTTTCTGCCAAATCATTGAAAAGAAATTATATAGGTATTGATATTTCACCAGACGCAGTCAATCTGGCTAATTCACGTCTTGAAAAAATGGTAATCACTGAATCTAATTTATTGAACAAGGGCACAAGCGAGTATTTCGAGAAAACGGAAAAGGAAATAGCATTGCTTCTTGATATAAATGCTTTTCCTGTGCAACGCAATTCAGGAATTGATGGATTCTTAAAAGAACATTTTGAAGGGAAACCAGTTCCTGTAAAAATTCAAGGAGAGTATGAAACGGTAGAGGATGCGATTGAGAAATTAGAAAGGGCTGTAATGGGTAAGGGTTACTCTATGAAAATATTAATTCAGACAAAAGAATCTGGAATATCAAGACTTTTTGACGTTCAAACAGATGTTGAAATAATTAAGTCTTTAGAATTGCAGACGAAGGAGTTGACAAAGAAAATTACCAAGACGTAAGTATGTACAAATGAATCGGCCTGCCCCGTTTCATTCGTCACACATGACCCAAAGAGTGCACTCAACGTAGTGTAAGTTGATATAGTTGTCAATGAAAGAATGCCCGACCCACGACTGACAAATAGAAATTGTACTAATTAACCTACTTTGCCACAACTAAGTTGCTGATTTTTTGCCACTTCCATAGTATTTAATCCTTGATCAGCGTTACTCGTAGAAAACGCTGATCTGTTATCAAATGATGTGGTTCCGAATTTAACCAGCGTTGCTGATCTGAGCACAGGGGTTTACAAACGAGCCCCTTAACCTTCATCATACTAAAACCTCTCCGCCAAAATTGCGATAAATGTTTTTACAGCATCCACATAATTTCCAACCCGGATATTTTCATTCGCTGCATGTTGGTTGTTATCGGGGTTGACGGTGGGTACGCTCACTGCAGGAATACCCAGTGTCACAACAAAAGGTGAGATGGGAATAGAACCTCCCATCATCCTGATTTTGATCGGTTCTTTTCCAAATGCATTGACCATTGCTTTGTTTAACCAGATACCACAGTCGGAATCAAAGGGTGTTTGGAATGATCCGTATGAAATGGTGGATTGAAAAGAAGCAATTCTGGGATATTTCATTCGCTCTTCTTCGGTCGGTTCTTTTTCAACCAGGTAATAGCCTTTATTTTTTATGTGCGTGCGCACGAGGTCAATTAGTTTTTCAGGATCACTCGAAGGTACCAGCCTGATATCGATTTCCGCAGTGGCTGTTGCCGGTATGAGTGTTCGCGCTTCTTTGCCCACAAACAATGCATCCATGCCTCTAATATTCAAAGTAGGATACTGCAACGATTCCTGAAAGTTGTCCCCGATTTTATCAGGTTCGGCAATCCCAAGAAATTTTTTGATTTCGTCTTCATCATCCGGTACCTGTTTGAGGATTTGTTTTTCTTCCTCGGTCAATACCGCGCCCTCATAAAATCCCGGAAGTGCAACCCGGCCATCATCGTCTTTCATCGAAGCGAGTAGTTGTGCAAGGCGCATGGCAGGATTGGGCGTATAGTTTCCATAGTTACCACTATGCGAAGGTTGGCGCGGCCCAAAAACAGTCAATGTAATTTCACAAATACCACGCGCCCCAAAACTTAAGGTTGGTTCGTTGCTGATATGGCGCGGCCCATCATAAATAATGAGCATATCGGCAGCCAGTTCATTTTTATATTTAATAACCGCAGCGGGTAGGTGCGGTGAGCCCAGTTCTTCTTCAAAGTCCATAATGACTTTGATATTATAGTTGGGTTCAATTTTCGCGTTTGCTGCTGCGTCAAGTGCAGCCAGAAAAGCCATGGCCGGGCCTTTTGCATCTGCCGTTGAGCGCGCAAAGATTCGCCAATCCCGATCATACCCTTCGTACAATTTTTCATAGGCAATTGCTTTCCAACTTCCATCCGGTTGCTGTTCTTTTAAGGTTGGGGTGAAAGGTGTTTCCTGGTGCCATCGTGAAGGATCAACGGGTTGTCCGTCAATTTGTAAATAGATCAAGACGGTCTTGACTGGTTTTTTTACTTTTCGTTCAGCCAACAACAGTGGAAACACCTCTTTATTGATGCGTTGTGTTGTGAACCCTCTTTTGTGAAAGGCTTTTTCGCACCAGTTGATATTGGCTTCAACCTGCTCCGGATAATGTGCATTGTTGGCAATGCTGAGCATTTCATAAAATTCGGGAAGTGATTTTACCGCATGTTCCTCCGCTAATTTTGTGTAATCTGGTTTCTTCTTTTGTGCGGTAGCAGAAAACTGTAGCAGTACACACATTAAAATGGTTATGGAAATTCGCATGGTTTATTTTTTCAAAGTACAATACAATAAAGAAGGTTCAAAGACGGAGCCGATCAGCATGCTGTTTCCGTACATAACGGCAACGGAAGAACCGGAATACATTGATCCATCATTCAGAAAAATTTCTTCCACTGTAAAATCGTTGGGTGCTGTGAATTTGATTTTAATTACCTGGGAAGGGGAGTAGTTCTTTGCATCTTTTGCATGCGCCACAAACTTTAATAGCTGCGGATGGCATCCCACCAGCAGATTTCCTTCTTCATCAAAATCAATGTTGTCCGGGCCGGTGCCCACTTTAATCTTTTCAACTTCGGTAAGTGTTCCATTCACTCCTTTTTCATAAACATAAAGCACGCGCGCTGTACAGCCTGCCACAAAAATATAGTTGCCATCAGGCGATTGATTGATGCCATTGGCGTAGCCTATACCGCTGGCAACAGTTTGGAAGGTTTCCCCATCGAAATAGTTTACGAATGAAATTGTCCGCTGCAAATATTCTTCAAGGGTTTTTGAAAGCCCTTCCGTATAATAATGGTCATTGGTTACATAAAAACCCCTTTCGCCAACAGCCACGAGATCATTGGGGGAGGTCATTTTGTTTTTGTCTTCGAATGATTCGATAAAAACAAGCGAGTCGTTTCTCCAGGCAAACTTTTCTACACGGTGCGCTCCCGAAATTTGATGGTTGATTGCAAAAAGATAGAGGGTACTATCGTTTGAGCGGAAAAGCGAGATTCCGTGTGGATGGAAATCGGAGGGTGAATGAGGGGTTACATTTTTAATAGCATGAATTCCATCTTCAATTTTGTACACCAGGATACCGCCCCGCACACTCCGGTTATTTCTCCTATCATCAACGGAAATAAAAACGAGGCCTTCTTTTCTGTCAATCTCAATATCTTCCGGTCCGGCAATTTCAATAGGAATGACTTCCGTTGTTCCTGCAAAATGTGGTTCAATGCTTTTAAAACTTCCTGCCGGAACAAGGATTCCGAAAACAGCAAACCCTGACAGGGCAACGGTGGCCACAGCAAGCCCAATCAATATTTTCTTTTTCATGCTTTTTATTTTGACAGATATTTTTCAGGCAACGGAAACCCCATCGACTCGGCACTCCAGAAAATATGGGTTACAAAGTAGCGCTCGCCATCAAAGAACAATTGGAATCCGCCCAGCAATAGCGGAAGGACCACTAATTTTTTCATAACATTCGTTTTTGTTCAATGTAACAAAAATCAAACTGCTCGCAAACTACACTGATCAATGGATAGAAGGGGGGATTTCAAATTTCTGTATTTTGCGAGCCGTATGCATTCCCGGCCAAAATATTCTATAATCATCCCGGTGTATAACCGGCCAAAGGAGATCGATGAGATCCTGGGGAGCCTTACATTACAATCGTATACAAATTTTGAGGTGTTGGTCATTGAAGATGGATCAACTATAAAGTGTGAAGAGATTGTAAAGTCATATACTGATCGCCTGGATGTTCGGTACTTTTATAAAGTAAATAGCGGGCAGGGTTTTAGTCGGAATTATGGATATGAACGCGCACGTGGAGATTATTTCATTGTATTTGATTCCGATTGTTTAATACCGCCACATTATTTTGAAGTGGTAAACAAGCGGTTGGAAAAGGAATATCTCGATGCATTTGGAGGTCCGGATGTAGCCCATCAAAGTTTCACGCCCATTCAAAAAGCAATTAGTTATTCCATGACTTCTTTCCTTACAACCGGAGGGATACGTGGCAAGAAAAGACAATTGGGACCATACCATCCCAGAAGTTTTAATATGGGGATATCCCGTGAAGTATTTGAAAAAACAGGCGGCTATATTTTACCGCGGAAAGGAGAAGATATCGAATTCAGTATTCGGATAATCAAAGCCGGTTTCAAAACAGGATTGATAGCGGATGCTTTTGTGTTCCACAAACGGAGGACAAGCTTTGCACAATTTTATAAACAGCTTCATTTTTTCGGAACCGCGCGGATAAATATTTTCAGGTACCACAAATCAGAATTGAAACTTGTCCATTTTTTCCCGGCAGGCTTCACGCTTTTTGTGTTGCTCATGCCTCTCTATTACCTGATCAGCCCATTCTTATTTATGGTTTTGATCACACTGTTCTTAGTATTTGAACTGTTGAACATGATTGCTGCTGCCATTCAAAATAAAAGCTTGGCGGTAGGGCTTTACAGTGCGATCACCTCTTTTATCCAACTTTTTGCGTACGGGATGGGGTTTTTGAAAGAGGGAATACGCTTTATTCTTCGCGGATAGGTCGTTTTTTCACTAAAAACCATTTAAATCATACACATCAATTTTTTTGATTATTTATCAAAAAATGTATCCTGTATTGATTTTTTGTAAAAAATGAATACTTTTATGGCAGAAAGACCCAATTTCTTACATGATTATTCTGAGAAACCCCATTAGCTGAATGAATCGATATTTTTTAAGTTTTATGGTCTTTTTGATGATTTCGCATATCATCACCTCGTCTCATGCACAAAGTAAAAGCGAGGGCGAATTAGCACCCGGATATTACATAACCGTAGCAGCCTACGCTGAGGGCCAGGAGTTTTATGCTACGCGCTTTACCAATCACTTAATTAAAAAAGGGCATGATGCCAGGTATGGTTTCAACAGGCCTAAGAATTTATACTTTGTTTACCTGAATTATTTTTCAACGCTTCGTGAAGGTATAAGCGATATGTTGGCGACTCGCGAGAAAGGTGAGTTTATTGATGCCTGGGTCCGTGTGGTTAGTGGCGACATTGTTGCCACAAACCCTAAACCGATAGCCGGGAAGGAAGAAAAGAAGGAAGAAAGCATTACGGCAACAGGTGTGGATCCATCCAGCCCTGTTTCTTCGGTTGATCCAATAGAATCCGAAGACCCTCCCGTAGCTGAGGAGGAACCTTTCGTTGAAGCAGAGGAAGAAGGGATCGTGCAATACGATACCATGACACTTGGCAACACGGAGGTTTTTCTCAGCTTATTTAATGCCACCAACAACCGCATAGTTGATGGGGTAGTACATGTATTTGATACAGATCGTGCGCGTTTGATTACGGATGTTTCCGGAAATGAATACCTCATTTTGCCGGACCCGAAAAGCAAATCAGGTAAAGTTACACTGATCGGTGAAGTCTTTGGCTATCGAAAGGTCCAACATGAGATTACCTATCCGCTTCCGTTGCAAGACACGGTTGAAAATTTTGTAGAGTTGATGGGGACTACATTGGTGGTAACGTTTCCAATGATCCGTTATCACAAAGGTGATATCGCCACACTTTATAATGTATATTTTTATAATGATGCCGCCATCATGATGCCGGAATCAAAACCGGAGCTAAATGCGTTGCTTCAGATGATGCAGGAAAATCCAAATTACCGGATCAAACTCCATGGACATACCAACGGTAACTATCACGGAACAATTATTTCACGGGCACCCGAGGGTGATTTTTTTACCATGGGGGATGATGTGAAGAAATCGATGGGCACCTCGAAAAAGCTTTCTACCGAACGTGCTGAAATCATTAAAGAATACCTGATTGCCAACGGTGTTGCGGCAAGTCGAATCGAAGTGAAAGCATGGGGAGGAAAGCGTGCTATCCATGACAAGAATGGACCGAATGCCCGGAAAAATGTCCGCGTTGAAGTTGAAGTCCTGCAAGAGTAACATAAAAATTTTAAGCTGGTTGTTTTAATCGAGAGCCCATGAGCCCCGGAAACGGGGCTCTTTTTTATGCTATACCCTGACAAAGTTGTTTACTTAAGCTATCAGCTTTGTAAGAGTATGGGTGAAACGAGGTTCTTTTTTTTGTAGTTGCATGACTGATAGTCGTTTTGTTTGTTACTTTAACTTAAATTCAATGTTAATTTAATTTAAACCCATCGCTGACGATGAAGCGGATTCTACAAAGCTTTTTTATGATCATCAACTACAAAACAGTAATCATTGCTGTTTTGTCGCTGGCCTCCACGTATCTATGTTACCATTACCACCTCACTGCGAATTTCCCTGATATGTTGGTTGGGGTAGCCATCGTTTTTCCGGTTGTTTTTTCCATCAACAGTGCTTTCACCCGCAGGGAAAATGCGCTAAAACAATTAGCCGATTTTAAAGGCCATGCGATCGCACTCTATTATGCAACGCGCGATTGGCCTGCTACCGATGGGCAAGAGGTGTCGAAGCAAATGCAGCAAACGTTGGAAGGGATGTTTATCAGCCTGCAGCGGATTTTAAAAGAACCCAATAAGGAAATAGCCCATACCTTGGAAATGGAGTTCTATCAAATTTTTTCCAACCTTTCTTCCTTGACAAAAGAATTAAGAACGAAAGGCGTTCAAAGCGGGGAGATCTCGCGTATGAACCAATACATGAGTAAAATGATAATTGCTTTCGACAACATGATGGTGGTTTATCATTACCGCACGCCAATCACGTTGCGTGCGTATAGTAAAGTGTTCTTGTATATTTTTCCGATTATATACGGACCGTATTTTGCCAATACCTTTAAAACCTACTCAGCAAATTTAGGGTACGTGATGCCAATCCTCTATAGTTTTATCCTCGTAAGCCTTGACAATATTCAAGACCACCTTGAGAATCCGTTCGATGATATTGGGGAAGATGATATCCAGATCAATGAAAAAGAGATTATTGCATTGATGCATTAACCATAGATATCATTCAGCACAGTTGCCAACCGAATACCGGCTTGCAACAAGCGGGTTCTTACAATATCGAGATTGTCGTAGGAGTAACGATACCCTAACCGTCCATTTCCGGTAGCGTACACACTCGTTCGAAAGGTCATGCTTTCTTTTGCCCATGCACGCACCGTACTTCCCTGCCAGTTTTTTAGTGTAACTGCATCCGGTAAGATCAACGACTGCGCCAATTCTGTATAGCTCAAGTGGGTGCCATCGATCATATCACTGTCCCACACCCGGTGAAGGTTGCTATCCGAACCAAACCATTTTACTTTCACATCATTCCCGCCCTTGTCGGTTCCAATACCAACGTGGAGCGGTTGGTGTAAATCCCCAATCAGGTGGATTAAAATTTTGACCCTTTCAGTTTCTTCCTTTCCGGAAAACTTCCCAGATTTTAATTCTGCGATCACCCTTTCAATGGTGGCAATAATATCACCGTTGGGGTTTTTATCTTCTTCTTCGTAGGTCTTTCCTTCATGTATGGTTACCCAGTGCCAATCTACCATGTAATTGTAGGAAGTATCGGATCGGATATCGTCCATCCAGGTGCTTGCCATCGCCAACGATTGGCCGCTTAAAATCCGTTCAAGTTCTTTTTTTGCTTTCTTGCTGAGATGCCTTTCAGCAACCCAGCCGGTTACACGATGGCCGGTAGGCCCCCAGGCCTGCGCAGAGGTGTAAAAAAGTATGAAGAGCGGAAGGATAAATTTTTTCATGGTCTGGGTTTATAAAAACAAAAGTAAGCCCCTTTGTGAAAATATGATAGAATGTATACTACTTTGTAGTATTATTTCATCATTACCCAATGCACAAAGAACTCCGATTGGATTTTGATATTGAGGCGCAACCCGATGAAGTGACCTGTGGGCCAACGTGTTTACATGCATTGTACCAATATTATAAAGACCCCATTTCACTGACCGAAGTGATTGAACAAACCAGAAGCCTTCGTGGTGGAGGTACCCTTGCCGTAATGCTGGGAAGCCATGCGCTGAAACGCGGATACAAGGCAACAATTTTCACCTACAACCTAAATGTTTTTGACCCTTCCTGGTTTAAATATCCTTCCGACAAAATGGTCAAGTTCCTGAAAGAGCAAATGAAAGTTAAGGCCAGGCGCAAAAAACTGGTGGTAGCATCAAAAGGATATATCAAATTTTTGGAACTTGGTGGAGAACTGCGGTATGCCGAACTGGATGACCACCTTGTAAAGGGTTTTATTTCACGATCGATACCTATTTTGACCGGGCTGAGTGCCACCTATCTGTACGGTACCCCGCGTGAAACCCCGGATCTAAACACATACGACAGTATAAAAGGTGATCCGGCCGGGCACTTTGTTGTGATCAATGGATATGATGATGAAAAAGATTGGGCATACCTTGCTGATCCGATGACGCCAAACCCGCTCAACAAAGGCCGGATTTATGGCGTAAACTTTCACCGCCTCATCAACAGCATCATGTTGGGGGTTATTACGTATGATGCAAATCTGTTGATTATCGAACCCAAGAAACCAAAACGTTAGCAATGCAAAAATTGATAATCGTAGAAAGACCAGAAGCCTGGTCGATTAGTTTGGATGAAGTAGTAGTAATCAGTCCGGAACAATACATTTCAGAAGAGCTATATCAGCAGACTAAACGCCTTCGCGTAATCAACCTTTGTGAATCGTACCAGTATCAAAGTTTGGGGTATTATGTTTCGCTACTGGCGGAAGCAAGACGGCACAAAGTATTGCCTGCGGTCTCTACACTACAGGATTTTCGATTTCCTTCCATCTTGCGCGATGACTCACAGGATTTCGATGATTTGATCCAAAGTTCTTTTAAGAATGAATCGAACGAGCGCGTTGAGTTCAATATTTATTTCGGGACAACTCAAATGGAGAATTTGAACAAGCTGGCCAATCAACTTTTTCAATACATCCAATCCCCTTGCCTGCGCGCTATCTTCATTAAAAAAAGCAAGTGGGTATTGCAAAGCATTAAACCATTGAGTTTGTTGGAAGTGCCATCCGGTGATAGTGAGTTGCTGAAGAAATCGCTGATGCATTATTTTTCGCGCAAGCGCGATACACGGCCCGATAAGAAAAAATATGATTTGGCGATTTTGGTAAATCCAGACGACACCAATCCACCCTCTGATGAAAAAGCGATGCAGCGCTTTATCCGTGCTGCCGACAATGCCGGTTTTTATGTGGAACTGATCACCAAGAGTGATTTCGATAAGTTGATACAATTTGATGCGCTATTCATTCGTGAAACAACCTATGTAAACCACCATACATTTCGGTTTGCAAAAAAAGCAAACTCCCTTGGCATGGCCGTGATCGATGATCCGGAATCGATTTTGCGGTGTACCAATAAAGTATTCCTCTATGAACTTTTGAATGCCCATAAAATCCCTACACCAAAATCATTTGTGTTGAGCCGGCAAAATGCGAAGCAGGTTCCGGAGGTATTGGGGTTTCCTTTTATTTTAAAAGAACCCGATGGGGCATTTAGTAAAGGGGTAATTAAAATCAATGACAAAGAGGAATTCAAAAAAGCACGATCGCTGATGTTCCAAAAGTCTGATTTGTTGATTGCGCAGGAATTTCTTCCAACCCCTTTCGATTGGCGTGTGGGGATTATCGATGGTCAGCCGTTATATGTTTGCAAATATTTTATGGCTTCTGAGCATTGGCAAATTGTGAATTGGAATGCGGCCGAAAGTAGCAGGGAAGGAAATTTTGAATGTATCTCAGTTGACCAGGCACCATCGGGGTTAATTAAAACAGCGCTGAAAGCGACCGCACTCATTGGTAAAAGCCTGTATGGTGTTGACATGAAAGAGTTGGATGGAAAGTTTTATGTAATTGAAATAAACGACAACCCAAACATCGATGCCGGGGTTGAAGATAAGATACTAAAAGACAAATTATACAGCACCATCATGGAAGTATTGTTCAACAAGGTTAAATCTGATAAGTGATGACACAACCCAACCGCATCCATCTTTTTCAAGGCTATGGCGTAGAATTGGAATACATGATTGTTGATCGTGACAGTTTACAGATAAAGCCTATTGCCGATGAATTGTTAAAACATGAGTTGGGGAGAGTTGGCAGTGATTTCGAAAATGGAATTGTTACCTGGTCGAATGAATTAGTGTTGCATGTAATTGAACTTAAATCCACACGTCCTGAATTAAACCTGAACGGGTTGGAAAAAGGATTTGCTGAAAATGTAACGCGCATCAATGCGATCCTTACGAAGTGGAATGCAATGCTATTGCCCACAGCAACGCACCCTTTTGTTGATCCGGAAAAGGAAACCAAAATTTGGCCGCACGACAACAATGAAGTGTATGAAATTTACAATGCCATTTTTAATTGTAAAGGCCACGGATGGTCAAATCTTCAAAGCACACACATTAACTTGCCGTTTTATGATGATGAAGAATTCGCAAAACTTCATGCGGCTGTACGCTTGGTTTTGCCAATGATTCCTGCACTTTGTGCAAGTTCACCTATTGTGGAGGGAAAGATTACCGGGGAACAAGACACGCGACTTGTTTATTATCGTACAAATCAAGCGAAGATACCTTCCATCACAGGAAAGGTTATTCCCGAGGCTGTTTTTTCCAAACGGAATTATCTCAATAGTATATATGAAAAAATTAAAACGGATGTGGCACCTTATGATCCTGCCGGAATGATGAACCCGATTTGGGTGAATTCACGCGGGGCGATTGCGCGGTTTGATCGCGGCTCTATTGAAATTCGTCTTATGGATAGTCAGGAATGCCCTGCTGCTGAATTGGCAATCGTTTCATTGATAATCGAAACAGTGAAAGGGTTGGTGAATGGTAAATTTATCAGCCACGAAGCACAAATGAAATGGAAGACAGATATGTTGGTAGCGGTGCTCAATAAAACAATTACAGAAGGCCAGCAGGCAATGGTGGAGGAAGGTTTTGCCGGTATTTTTTTATACAAAGGAGAAGTGTCCGTTGGCACGCTATGGTCACATATATTGCATCATTTGATCGCGAAAGGAAATACCACACTTGAAAAATGGAAACCTGAATTGGATGTGGTTTTAAAAGAAGGAAACTTATCGTCACGGATTTTAAAAGCCACAGGGCCAACGCCAGCGCACGAAAAAATTGTTGAGGTGTATCGCCATTTGGCGGATTGTCTCGCGCAAAATAAAATGTTCTATCCGTAGTGGAATTGTATTCACTGTTGATAACCTGCGAACATGCCGGCAATACGGTGCCACCACCCTATGATTCCCTTTTTATAAATAAACACGATGTTTTAAACTCCCACCGGGGTTGGGATCCGGGTGCATGGCCGCTGGCCGAATCATTGGGAAAGCATTTTGGAATTGAAGCCATCCCCTTTTTTTCCACGCGCCTTTTAATTGAACCTAATCGTTCCCTAAACCATCCTGAATTGTTTTCTGAGTTTAGCAGGGGTTTAGCAAAAGAAGAGAAAGATTCCTTGATAAAGGAACGTTACCTTCCGTATCGTGAGCGGGTACAAGCCCATATTGAATCACTGAAAAAGCCGGTGCTCCATTTATCAGTTCATACATTTACGCCTTTCTTTAGCGGACAAGAACGGAATGTTGATATCGGTTTGTTGTTTGATCCTTCCCGGAAAAATGAAAAGCAGTTCTGTGAAACCTGGCGCAAGCAATTGCTGAAATCATTTCCCGATTGGAAAATTGAATTCAATGAACCGTACAAGGGAATTGACGATGGGTTTACAACCTACCTGCGAACACAATTTTCTGATGAACAGTATTTGGGGATTGAGTTGGAGTGGAATCAAAAATGGGCAAGTGCCCACGATGCATCAAGGCATTATTCAGAAATAAAACAAAGCCTGGCGTGGTGCAGCCAGGCTTTGTAATTATTATTTAACCCGAGAAGCTCTGGAGGATCGGAATATTTTTTAGCCGTGGGTGCAACCCGCGGCCAAAAATAAAAATTGGCCGTGTCGCCTGCGAACCTTCGATGAAATAGTTTCATTTCATCCGACACGATGTACAAATCATTCGTCAACGAGCAACAGCTATTCCGATAATTGTGAATTTTTTGGAGACAATTAGTTGTTGATCCCGGTGATAGCCGTGGAGGTGTTGTCAACTTCAATGCGAAGCAGATTTCCTTTTTTCTTGTGCCTGATTTCACTACGGACCATGATGGTGTGAACACCCGCTTTTACATCCGGGGCAACTTCAACATGCATTGTGCTTTCTGCGAAAAGCCCTTCTGCCGGTTCGAACGAAATTTTTATTCCTTCCGGAAGTGCAGCCGGAATACTAAGCGATGACTCCGACTTTGTCCATGCTTTAGAACGTAGAATAGAAACGGTTAGTGATTTTGTTTCCCCGGGTTTAATGGAGATTGCATTTTCAGAAAGTGAAGCGGTGAATTCGGTCCGTGGCAATTCCTGGCCAACAGCCAATACGGAAACGAACAATGCGGTGATCAATGAAAAAAATGATTTCATGGTTGTTGTTTTTTGGTGTACGCTAGGTAACGCAAAACACAAAATCATATCGTAGTGCAAAGTACTATTGCCGTAAAATGTGCAGGCTTTGTGGTAAAATGCAAAGACGTGTGGTGGATGGTTATTGATTGGGGCAAACAACTAACCAAGTTCCATCATGCTTTTCAACTGCTTGATCTTTACCATCAATTCTTTTCCCTTTGGCCGCGATACGGGAATGGTTTCCTCACAATCGCGAAGTTTTATTTTATACCCGTTTGTATTCCCCGTAAGGGATTCAATAGCATGGATGTTGACCAGGTACGACCGATGGCAGCGAAGTGCAAATGAATTGTCCAGCTGCGCTTCCAGGTTTTTGAGATTAATGCGTAATAGTTTTTTCTCGGTCCGTGAATCTTCACTCCAAACAACGGTTGAATAGTTGTCGTTGGCGGCCACAAAAAGCAAATTTTTTAGTTGCAGGCTTAAGGATTCACTGGTGTCGGAATAAATGGTAAATGTTTCGGTTCGGAGCGTTTCTGCTTTTTTCTTTAGCCTGCTTATTTTTTCCAGTTCGCGATTGGCTTGAATGGCGTTTTGAAGGTTTTCAGCCAGTACCCTGTTCTTCAGGAAAAGCGTCATCACCGTAATGGGGATAATTCCCGTAAGGGCAACTTGCGTATTGGCATGGATCAGGTTTTCGAAAAAACTATTCTGCGGACAAATAAAATACACATCCACTACTGTGGAGGCAATTCCGATGAGGAAAAGATGCCAGATTTTGAACAGGAAGTATTTGCCGAGATTCCATTTCATGGGTTCAAACAATTCGGGAAACCATCTGGGAAAACCGATGATATTGATGGTCAGTACCAAAAACGTAATACCCGAGAAAATTAAAACTTGTGGAAATGTGAGCTCGGGGAGATGTTGGCCAAAAGGCCGATAGATCAGCAAAAAGACAATCACAAACAGTGCTATTCCGGTAATCAATCCGAGGTTTTTCCGATCATCTTCCAAATAATAAGGGAATGGTTCGGTGAGTCTTTCGGCAAAGGTGACTGCTTCGTCTGGTTTTGCGGCAGAAAGTTCAGGAGAGAGGTTCTTTGAATATTCCATAACCATGGAATAGACGAAATTTTGGCGTGGTTAGTTTAAGTATGTGGTGAATTGTTGGATTTTGTTGTGAACAGCAAGTAATTTGAATTCGGTGCAAAGGTTATTTACGCATTATGTAATTCTTATGGGGGCCTTATGTTCGTCAATTGCCACAAATGTAAATTCCCCGCTTACGGCTTTTTCCTTATCGTAAGAATACATTTGCTCAATGAAAATGTCCACGCCAACTTTCAAGCTGGTTTTTCCGATGGAAGTTACTTTCCCAACCAATTCAATAATAGTCCCTGCGGGGATTGGTTTTTTGAAATCGATCCGGTTGCTGCTTACCGTTACCATTATTTGACGGCTGAAACGTGTTGCTGTGATAAAAGCAACCTCATCCATCAGGTTCATGGCAGTTCCACCAAACAAAGTATCATAGTGGTTTGTAGTGTTCGGAAACACAGCTTTAAAGATGTGTGTTTCGGATAGGATTATTCTTTCTTCCCGTGTCATATTACTTCACTGCCTCCATGAAATATTAGTTTGTTCAAAATTTCCCCATTAACCATTTTATTTTTCTTTTCAGACTGTTGTTGTGATATTCTGCTTTCACTTTTTTCATGCAAGTGGCACAAAGGCAGTCGTCAAATTTTTCACGCATATAATCCCTTTCTTTTTCATTGAGTGTTACAGCAGTGCATTGGCAAATCAATATTGAACCCACCTTGCATTCAAAGGTGTTGTTGCAACTGGGGCAATATTTGATTTCATGCTTTATCATTTTTCCGCGGCTCCAATTGAAATATGTTTTTGTATTTCCGTTTCATGCTAATCCGCTATATGCTGCCATCCATACTTTTTCATAAATATATCTACCTCATCTTTAAATGTTGTTTTGCCATGATGTTGTTCCTGGTTAAATATGTATCGCCTTGTTTGCTCCAAATGACTTTCGCTCACACTGACAGCCCAGCAATCGTCCTGCCACATAAACTTTCTTTCAATAAGCTTATTTTGATTTATCCAGAATGAAGACTCCCCTTTTATTAACTGTGCTACTTTGCTGATAGATTGTTCTTTGTTTAATGAAACCAGGCAATGTGCATGGTCGGTATATCCGTTTACACAATCCAGCCAAATATCTTTTGCTTCAGCATTTTGTTTAATGTGCTGAAATACTTTTTTTCTCAGTTCTTTTGAATTAAGAAATGGTTCCCTGTTTTTAGTAGAGAAAACCAAATGAACCCAAATTCTAACCCAACTCATATTATTGTTGTTTTATGTGGCTAAAGCCAAACTTATTTAACTTCTATATTTATCAGTCAGATAAATCTGACTGCAAGTACTATCTTTTTTTATTGCAGTTTGCTTTAGCAAACTGTATAATAATAAATCATTTAAATTGGCTTTAGCCACATTGTTATATTTTCTGCTATTCCGGTTGAAATATATTTTGTATTCAGACAATTTTTAATTGTAATACAGGTAATTGTTTTTGTGTCAATACAAATGTTCTGAAAAGCGTTTCGCGTTTGGCGATGGGCAGGATTTAGCACTAACTTCAATCGGAAGCCCGCCTATTGTCAAGCCCAGTATTATTTCGCATTTGATATTATGAATCTTATTTTTAGTCTGCAAGCGTCCCACTCTTTGCTGTCCCAATTTCCGTCTGATAAATCGTCTTTGTAGTTCTGCAATAACGATTTCAAATTTTTAAGAAAAAGAATTGCATCAATTGTTTCATTGTCTAATAATTTCAAGCCTTTTCTTGTGATTTTAAATTTGCCATAAGTTTCTCCTTGATGAAGAAGTCCACAACGAATTTTACCATAAAACAATCCATTTTTAAATTGCTTGAGATCATTTTTTTTAGTTTCGGCATATTCAAAGACATTATTAAACATGTCCGCAGACTTTCCTCTTGGTGTTTCATTTTGACCAACTAAGAATGAAGCGAAAGTTTCTATCAAAAGGGAACAACTTGTCATTATGAGAAAGCCGTTTTTGTATTCTTCGGTAAATACATTTATTTTTTTTGATTTTCCACTCTTCTCATAGTCTTTTGTAATGTCGGCTGAAAAGTCAAATATTTTCAGAAAGCGATTGTAAAGTCTTTCATAAACGTGTTCAGCAATAAGTTTTTGATTCTCTTTGTCCTTTATTAAAGTTTCCATTTCAATCATTGAGACGTCAATCAATTTTCTGTCTTTGTAGTATCGTGAAAATGATGTCATGGTCGTTGTTGCTTAAATATTGGGTGTAAATATATAATTAGGTACAAATAGGATTTTGATTTAAATATTGCGTATAACAAATGAATATACCCAACTCTCAACATCATTTCTTCTTCGTTTTTTGAGCATTTAGTTTTTTATCAGTATTCTTTTCTCCCAAAACCGCTTTGGCATTTAAAGCGGTTACTACTTTTTTGCCTGTTTTAGCTTCTAACTCTAAGCGGGCTACTTTGGCTACATTGCCGCCCTGTTGCGCTACTTTTTTGCTTTCTTCAAATGTTTCGGGGTTTGTGGCTTGTGAAATATCTTTGGTGGATGCTTCAGCAAGCATGTTCAGAATCAATTCCGTATTCGTCATGTTGTCCCGCAGGTTTTCTTTTTTCAGCCCTTTCAGTATTTTGTATTCTTTGGTGGTTTTGCCTGCCCATGCCTTGGTAATGATGTCGGTAAGCGTGGCAAACTGCATACCTTCTTTTAAGCCTCTCTTTTTCCACTCGTCTGTCAATTCTTTTCTTATCTCGATACTTTTCAATCGCTGGTTAATCCAATTTTCAGAATAGCCCAGATGCAGGTATTGCTCCAAAGCCCTGTCAATGGTAAGTTCTGGGTCTTGCATTTCGTCCAAACGCTCCGATGCTATCTGTGCCAGCCATAGCTTAAACGGCTCTGCCTTTGGCGATGGAATGGATTGTATGAGCCGGAAAAGTTGTTCGGTATTGGCTACGTCTGTTAGGCGCATTTTGCCGTCAGGGGCTTGCATTTTCAAACCGTGACAATTCGTCACGGTTTCATTTCCTTCTTCTTTGAGCCTTTGCTTGAGCTTTCTCCAATAGGCAGTTGGGTCAACACTATCTGTTAATACACGGACAACATCAACGATAGAGAAATACCATTTCTCCTGTTCATCATCCCATAAAGCACGGACTTTCCTGTCTTCAAATAATTTTATGGCATCTTTCTTTTCCATGAGTTTCTTTTATGATGAATTTATGGAATAATATAAGCTATAATTGTAAACTATTTTTTCTTTCATCTGAAAAAAAAATGTTGTTAATGGAAAGATGGAACCAACATGATGTTAAGGTATATCATGTTGGTTTCATTGTGCAACGGACTATGCGGTTACGATTTCTTTTACTGAATGCCTCATTTCTTTTGCTGCATTTACCATTTCAACCAACGCTGTTTTGGTTTCTTCCCAGTGGCGGGTTTTTGATCCGCAATCCGGGTTGACCCAAAGTTGATCGGCAGGGATAACTGCTTTGGCTTTTTCCAAAAGGCTTACCATTTCCGCAATTAGCCTGCTGCCGGGAATATGAGCAAGATGAAGGGCTTGCCCAAAATAATTTTGCTACTGGCCCGCTATTTCCCGCAATAGGCTTTTCAGTTTTTCCACATGGTTTCCATACAGTTTTTTCAAATACCAGCGAACAAACCAGGTACTGGAAAGCAAGAATACCAACGACATCACAATCAGATAGACTAGTGATCTTGGTTGGGACATTGAGTGTAGAAATCCATCCATTCCTTTTTCCACAGCCACGAATAGCAATCCAATAATAAAATAGACCGGGTATAAGATGGCGTAACTTTTTTTATAGAAAGAAAGGTAACTGGTCAATTGGCTTGCCAGCAATTCCAGGCTTGATTTGATGTCTTTTCCTTGTTCAAACCTATTTAACAATAGTAATTTTTTAATAAAGTAAAACGTATAGAGAAAGAACACTAGTAGTATGGAAATAATCATCCATTTTATTCTACCGTGAGGAATTGTGAAAGCATAAACCAACAAAGCGATACCTACCACATCGGTAAAGATGAGTTCGATCCAAACATTTCGTTTTAATTTTTCAATGATGGAAGTGCTTTTGCTTTTCAGCATGGCCGCAATCTCTTCGGCATTTTTATGTGGGAAGGGAGGGTTTTGTTTCCAGATATTTTTCAGATCGTCCAGCTCCATGATTATGTCATAAGATTTCGTAGTTTTTCACGAATTCGATTCATTCGAACCCGAACATTATTTTGTGTGATACCGATTGTTTCGGCAATTTCCTCGTAAGGAATTTCATCCAATGCCATCATGATCATCCCGCGTTCAATTTCAGGAAGCTGACGGATTGCCCATTGAAGTTTCTGAAGGTTTTCCTTCTGCTCTTCATTATCATATTGTTCGGAGATATTAAAATGGAATTCTTTAATGTCTTCCGTAAAAGGTTTTCGTTTGTATTTGCGAAGTGCAGAGATTGCGGTGTTCAACGCAATGCGGTACATCCAGGTGGTAATTTTTGAATCGCCACGGAAGTTTGGAAATGATTTCCATAATTGAAGGACGATTTCCTGAAAAAGGTCTTCGCGCGCATCATGGTCGGTTTCATAAAGAATGCATACTTTATGAATCAAGCCCTGGTGCGCATCCACTAACTCAACAAAACCAACTTCCTGGGAATGCAATTGCATAGATTTAAGTCAATCCTTTAGTCGAAACTAAAGAAAGATAATTACATCAGTAAGGCAAGGATAATAAATTAGAACGGGGACTTTGTATTTTCGCGCTCCAGGTCGAAAAGTTCTTGCAGGGCTTCCACCAATGAATCGGCATCATCGCGTTTGCAGGCAGCTTTTAATTGCAGTATGGGCAACTTCATAAATTTCTGTACAAGGCTTTTGCTGAGTTCTTCCATTTTCTCAGCCTCCTGTGCATTGGCCTTCTTTAAAAAGCGGGCAATTTCTTCTTTGCGGATTTGCTCCAACGCATGTTTCAATTTTTGAATGGTGGGTATTACCAACATATCTTTCGACCAATCGTTGAACTCTACCAATGCTTCCTCAATAATTTTTTCAACCTCAGGGATGGCCGCTTGCCTTTTCAAAAGCGCTTCATCGGTTTTTTCCCGCAAGTCATCCAAATTGTAAAGTACGATCCCCGAAATATTTTCAACAGCCGCCTGAATACTTCGTGGCATCGATAAATCAATAAAGAACTTATGCCGGATCAGCGACCCGCCTTCAAATATGGACGTTGTGATAATGGGTTCAGCGCCTGCCACGGTGCTGATAATAATATCCGACTGTAGTACAAGCTTCTCCAATTCCCCGAAAGGGGCAAACCCAAAGTTGCATTGTTGTGCAAGTTGCATTGCTTTCCCGGGTGACCGATTGATGAGTGTCACGTGGTTAAAAGTTGAGGAGGCAAGGTTTAGGCAAACATCCCTGCCAATTTCACCAACACCAATCAGCAACACCCGTGGCGCTTTCAGACTGGCACCCACATCTTCCGCTAATTCTTTCGCTGCATACGATATGGAAGCAGCTCCATCGCGGAAGGACGTTTCCTGGACCACTCGCTTGTTCGTAAAGAAAATGGTGTGCATTAAGCGATGTAGAAACGGACCTGCAGTATCTTCATCGGCTGCCCATTGGTAGGCGTTTTTTACTTGTCCTGAAATTTGCAGATCGCCAATTACCTGCGCATCCAACCCAATGGCCACATGGAATAAATGGCGAACTGTTTCTGCGGTGGTGTTGATTTCTTTAAAATACGGAGCGAAGTCCCCTGAAACCCCTTTGATCCGACTAATTCCATGCAGGATTTCAGTTGAAAGGGGCGTTGGATTTTGATAATATATCTCGGTGCGGTTGCACGTTGAGATTACCAATAAATCGGTTGCCGGGGTGTGTTGCTTCAAAAATCCCAAAAGTTCCTTAGCCTGCGCTTCAGAAAGCGCGACTTGCTCCCGAATTTGCACCGTAGCGGTTTTGTATGTAAGGATAAATGCTTTGAAATTTTGCATACGGCCACAAAAATAATATCGAGGCAGTTCTAAAGCGTTGTAAATAGTTGTTAAGTTCTAATTTAGAATCACTCTAAATAAGATGTGGCGGGTGTCGCCCGATGATAAAAGTTGTTTACTTAGCAAGGCTAATTTATGGTAGGATATTTCAAACGATTGATCCGTAATTATTTTGGTTTTTCTGGAAACCAGATCAACGGTTTTTTGATTTTGATCCCGCTCATGATTGTAATTGTTTTTTCGGTTCCGGCTTACCGGTATTGGATCACACTTTCACCGCCCGATTTTTCTGCGGACGCTGCTTTCCTTGATTCACTCGTGTTTGTCAGCAAAGTTTCCCTTGATACTAAAAAAGAAGAAACAGAAATTACATACTTTGTTTTTGATCCAAATGAAATAGGGGCAGAAGACTTTATGCGAATGGGGTTTCCCGCCAATATTTCAAAGCGGATTGTCAGCTACCGGGAAAAAGGTGGCAAGTTTCGTGTAAAATCAGATTTGGAAAAAATCTATGGAATTGAACCTTCACTCTTCAAAAAAATAGAGCCGTATATTTTATTGCCCGATAAAGTTGAAGCTCAGAAACCCGTTTATGAAAGATATACCAAGCCGGAATACACCAAAAAGGAAATTCAGGCGTTTGATCTCAACACTGCCGATACAACCCAGTTAAAACAGATTTCAGGAATTGGAACGGTTTTATCCGGACGCATTGTGAAGTATCGAAATCAACTCGGTGGTTTTGTAAATGAAGACCAATTAAAAGAAGTGTATCAATTGGATTCGGTTACAATTGCCCGGCTACTCGAACATACATTCATCGAAGATAATTTTCAACCTGTGGGAATAAACATCAACTTGGCAACGGAAGCGGAGTTAAGCAAGCATCCTTATATTTCTAAATCAGTAGCAAAAGCAATTGTTTCGTATCGTTTTCAGCATGGCAAGTACAACATGCCGGAGGATTTGAAAAAAATTATTGTCGTCACTATTGAAGAACGGGAAAAAATCAAACCCTATTTAATTTTTGAGTAAGCATTGAGCACATCGATTAAAAATATACTTGAAACATACTTGCGAAGGCTTACCAACCTTTCCGGTAACAACCGGTCCATTCTTTTGCTTCGGCTTTATGCCGACCAATTGATGGATTTGCAAGAATTCAGTTTTTTGAATGGGGAACGTTCTTTTTCCATTATCAACGCATTGATTGCAGGAAAGGAAAAAAAATTATGTCCGGTGCTGGATAGCAGGGTAGAGGCGAGCAATGATTCCAGCAGAAGGTTAAAAAAAATTGCCCGTACCGATCGCCTTGTTTTTGAAGAGCGTGGATCCAATGATTTGCATGTCGGCTGGCCATTTGTTCGTGGAAAATTTTCGGATGGCACACTGGTGAGTTGCCCCTTGCTATTTTTTCCGGTTAGTTTGGAACAAACCAATAATACATGGGTATTGAAACCAAGGAAAGATGTTGGCCTTACCTTCAATAAATCATTTCTGCTTTCGTATGCCTACTACAATCAGCTGGAGCTGGAAGAAGAACTGCTGGAAACCAATTTTGAAGACTTTGATACCGACAGTACCGTTTTCAGAACACAGGTTTATCAACTCCTGAAAGACAAGATTGAACTTAATTTCAATCCCGATAATTTTCGCGATGAACTGTTGCCTTTTTCGATTTTTAAGCGCGATGAGTTTAATAAAGATCATAAGAATGGTGAACTTAAACTTTTTCCGGAAGCAGTTTTGGGGATGTTCCCACAAGCCGGGTCACAGTTGGTGCCGGATTATTTGCACTTGCTGGAACAAGACGCATTTCTTGATTTGGAAGAATTTTTCGTAAAACAAATCCCGGCTGAACATCTGCAAACCAAATCGGATTGGAATTCTGCGGTGCGTGCTGTAAAAGAAGAAAAATTATTTTTGCCATTTAATTCAGATGCCTATCAGGAAATTGCCATTCGTGCAATGAAGAATGGAAGTTCGATTGTGGTACAAGGCCCTCCCGGAACAGGGAAATCGCAATTGATATGCAACCTCATGGCCGATGCGATGGCCTCCGGAAAACATGTTTTGCTCGTCTGCCAAAAGCGGGCTGCACTTGATGTGGTGTATAACCGGTTGAATGAAATTGACCTTGGTGATTTTCTTGGCCTGGTCCATGACTTTCGCGATGACCGAAAACCCATATTTGAAAAGATCGCGCGCCAGATTGATGCTATTGATGATTTCAAAGACCGTAATCGCTCGGTGGATGTTATTCAAACCGAACGAAAATTTTTCCAGATTAGCAGACGTATTGATCAACTCGTTGAGGAACTGGAGGAATTTCGCCAGGCCCTTTTTGATGAAAAGGAATGCGGGCTTTCCGTTAAAGAACTTTATCTGACT
Organism: uncultured Roseivirgaceae bacterium; assembly: GCA_964398945.1. Classification (GTDB taxonomy): domain Bacteria; phylum Bacteroidota; class Bacteroidia; order Cytophagales; family Cyclobacteriaceae; genus JBGTGG01. The sequence continues at coordinate 60,453 of CAYNOT010000002.1, forward strand.
TCTTTGATCAATGAAGAGTCGATCAACATAAAACAAGAGTATCAATACTTTAAATTTTACGAACTGCCCGGGTTCCTCCGAAAACTAAACCGGTATGCAAATTATGCAGTAAAAGCGGATGTTGAGGGTTATCCCTGGCGTCATCGAAAATCGTTTGCTGAATTGCAATTATCGGATCGCAATTTTCTGATTGAAACCGTTGAGTCTGTCCGTATTTACCAGGCTGACATCACCGATCAACTTCGCGAAGTTATCCCACACAATTTAAACCTGGCAGAATGCGAGTCATTGCTGGCGCGTGAAGATGATATATTGGGAATGATCAGTGCATTGAAAAATATAGATACGTTTTCATTTTTTCAACACATGATTGATGAAGACGAAGACGAAACCAGTTTGCTTTGGTTTTCGAATATGGAGCGTGTCTTTATGAATTGCTATAATGACGAAGGTCCTGAAATATCGATTCCTGCCAATCAGTTGGGAAAATTTCAATTGGCATTGCAACAACGGATGCAGGCACGCAAAAGCCTGATCAAACGAATACGATGGGAATTTTTTTCGGAAGATAAATTTTGGGTGAAACGCGTTTTGGTGGCCAACAACCTCGAATACAACAAAACCGGTATGCGGATTTTGGAAGCGAAAATTGACGACCGTTTGAATCTTGAGCATCACATTACGGGGCTACGTGCGAAAGAATGGTTAAAGGATTTTCCTGTAGGATATGATGCTGCGGTATGGAAAAAGTGGTTTGAAAACCAAAAACTTGCGATCCGGGCGAAATTGATTTTTAATACCCTTCGTGAAGTTCGTGAAAGCATACATGTGCAATCCTATAATAAAAAAGAGTTCATCGAGCTGTTTAGGGATATTTTACGGTGCCTTCAGGGAATCCCGGAAAAAAGAAAGGATTGGCTGTATTGGATAACCTCCTATCAGATCACGCAATTGATCAACAACCCAAACCTGGAAGTTGAATATGTAGCAACCATTCGTGAAGATTTTGATGAACTGTGTGAGTTTGACCGATTGAATGAAGAGATGCGTCCGTATGAAAAGGAGGTAATCATTCGCTTGCACGATCAAATAAAGGAATGGGATCCTGTGCGGTTAACGGAGTTGTTTCAGCGAAGTTTGCGCCTTGCGTGGATTGAACACATCGAAACAAAAAACCCAATCCTTCGCACGGCATCATCGCAAGTGATGGGTGAAATGCAATTGGAACTGCAGCACCTTGTTGCGGAGAAACAGAAACTGAGCAAGAGCATCCTTACCGTGCGCGCGCGTGAACGTGTGTATGAAGATATTGAGTACAACCGGTTGAACAATCGCGTTACCTATCGTGACCTTCACCATCAGGTTACCAAGAAGAAAAAGGTTTGGCCTTTGCGAAAAGTAATTGCTGGGTTTTCAGATGAATTGTTTCGCATAGTTCCCTGCTGGCTGGCTTCGCCCGAATCAGTATCCGCAATATTTCCAATGCAGGAAATGTTTGATCTCGTAATTTTTGATGAGGCATCACAATGTTTTGCAGAGCGTGGTATACCGGCTATGTATCGTGGTAAGCAAATTTTGGTGGCGGGCGATAATAAACAACTTCGGCCAAGTGAATTGTACCAGGTGCGCTGGGAAGAAGAAACCGATACACCCGAATTGGAATTGGATTCGTTGCTTGAATTGTCAGAGCGCTACTTGCCGACCACAATGTTGCAAGGACATTACAGAAGCCAGGCGTTGGAACTTATTGATTTCTCCAACAAACATTTTTACAACGGGCAATTAAAACTATTGCCCGACAGGGAAATTGTAAACCAAACAGAAACCGCAATTACCTATTGTAAAGTAGATGGTATTTGGGAAAACCAAACCAACCGGATAGAAGCGGAACAGGTTGTTACAACAGTGATTGACCTCCTTCGCAAAAATCCTGTAGCAGATATTGGTATTGTTACCTTCAATGCACCGCAACAAATGCTGATCTGGGATTTATTGGATGAGGTTGCTGCTACAAAAAGTATTTCTATTCCGGATTCACTATTCGTAAAGAATATTGAGAATGTACAAGGTGATGAAAAGGACATCATCATTTTTTCAATAGGATATGCACCGGATGAAAAAGGAAAGATGATGATGCAGTTTGGAAGCTTGAATGTAGCGGGCGGTGATAATCGGTTAAATGTAGCGGTAACGCGTGCCCGCAAAAAAATTATCCTGATCACGAGTATTTTTCCGGAGCAACTTCGTGTAGAAGAGACGAAAAACGAGGGCCCTAAACTTTTGAAATCCTATTTGCAGTATGCGAAGGATATTTCGGAGAATAAATTTGTTTCTTCTGTTAAAAAGGAAAGAGGGAATGCTACCTGGTATTTAAACAAACAGATCAAGGCCTGGGGGGATCAGCAGCCGGGGTTTTCACTTGAAGATAATATGCTTCCGTATTGCGATGTGAATGTTGGAAAAGAGGAAGGTTTTTTCGCTGCGATCCAAACGGATGATGCCCGGTATTTTGAAAGCCCTTCAGTAAAGGATGCGTATGCTTTTGTGCCTTCCTTATTAGAAGAAAAAAATTGGCGGTACCGGATGGTATTTAGCCGCAGCTATTGGCAAAACCCCAAGAATTTCTTTGCCGAATTGGAAAGGTTTATTCAGTAGAATTGAATAGCTTTCGTTTCCTATAGCAACAAGTAATGATCAAATAATGGAAAACGATTCGTACGATTCCGGGAAATTGGAAAGCTTACATGAACGACTGGAGTTGCTTTTACTGAAACAAGAAGCTTCCTTAAAAGAAATATATGCTTTAAAATCTGAACTCCTAAAGCTGAAACGAGGAGAACAACAACAATCTGCGCCCTTCCAACATCCTGCTGAACCAACTATTGAAAAACCTGAGATAACCGGGGTAACTTCTGATTCAAAATTACAGACACAGGAAGCGAATGAAAGTGAAGCAAAGGAAAGTCGGGTGTTTGAAGAAAAACTTCGTGGGGTGGTTGCATCAACGAAGCAACGAAGTGATTGGGAGCGTTTCATCGGAGAAAATCTAATTAGTAAAATTGGTATTGTTATTACGGTGATTGGTGTTGGGATCGGTGCAAAGTACGCGATCGATCACCAGCTTATCAGCCCGTTGACCAGGATATTGCTTGGCTATTTAGTTGGCCTTGGCCTGTTTGCTTTTTCTATGCGCCTGAAAAGGGGGTATGAAAATTTCAGTGCCGTTCTGTTGAGCGGAGCGATGGCAATTCTTTATTTCATTACGTATGCTGCATACAGCTTTTATGGATTAATCCCGCAACCGTTTACATTTTTTTTGATGGTAATGTTTACGGTGTTTACGGTTATTGCATCACTAAAGTATAATCAACAGATTATCGCACAACTGGGAATGGTAGGTGCATATACTGTGCCTTTTTTATTAAGTAACGATTCAGGCAGGATTGATATTTTATTTAGTTACATCGCGATAATCAATGCGGGATTGCTTTTTATCTCTTTTCGGAAATATTGGAAGGCGTTATTTTACGCTGCCTTTATTTTAACATGGATTATATATGCGGGCTGGTATTGGGATCAGTTTGTGGGAGGTAATGATTTCTGGATAGCACTAGGATTTTTATGTATCTATTTCACAATGTTTTATTTCACTTTTATTTCCTATAAGCTGGTAAAAAATATACAGTTTGGATTAGAGGATATAGTACTATTATTGGCGAACTCATTTATATTTTATGGATTGGGGTATACTATTCTTGAAGACCACAATATTGGCAGGGATTTCTTGGGTGCTTTTACCCTGGTTAATGCATTCATTCACTTTGTTGTTGCACGAGTTTTAATCGTGAAGAAATTGGCCGATCAAAATTTGGTTTCTTTTGTCACTGGTTTGGTGTTGGTCTATGTTACGATTAGTATCCCGGTTCAACTGGATGGGAACTGGGTGACACTGGTTTGGGTATTTCAATCCGCTTTACTTTTTTGGATCGGACGCGCCAAAGGTGCAACAGTTTATGAAATTTTATCCTATCCATTGATGATGCTTGCATTTGGAAGTTTGGCGCATGATTGGGTCACAGTTTCCAATCAATATCATCCTTCAGTCCCTGAAAGCAGGGTAAATATTTTTATGAATATTCAATTCTTTACCTCGCTATTGTCAATAGTGGCCTTCGGTTTCATCAACTATGTACATCGGAACAAGAATTCCGTTTCTACCCTTGAAAAGAAAAACTGGTATGTCGTTGTTTTATTTGGCTTACCGATAATTTTTCTTTCTTCCGTATTTTTAACCTTTCGTATTGAGATCATGACGTATTGGGATCAATTATTTATTGATTCCGGTGTAGCCGCAAATGGTGAAGCGAATAATGTTGGTGTTCAAAATTTTAATTTAAGAAGATTGCAGACAGTTTGGCTGGTTAATTTTTCTGTTTTTTACTTTTTGATACTGTCTTATTTAAATATCAAGAAATTTAGAAGTGAGGTATTTGGAATTATTGTTTTGCTTTTAAGTGCACTGACTATTTTTAGTTTCTTAACGCAGGAATTACTGGCACTTAGCCAACTGCGTGATAGTTATCTGAATCAGTCAGCGAGCCCAACTTTTAACGGGTTAGCCAATCTGTGGATTCGTTACGTTGGGATCGGATTGGTAGCAGGATTATTTTGGTATATGAATCAGCACATACGCCAGGACTTTATAAGGCTGAATGTAAAAATCCCGTTTGTTGTATTTTTCTATACATCGGTATTATGGATTCTCAGTAGTGAATTGATCAATTGGATGGATATTGGCGGATCAAATCAAAGTTATAAACTTGGGTTGAGCATTCTTTGGGGCATTTATGCTATGGTGATGGTAGTCATCGGTATCTGGAAAGGAAGAAAATTTATGCGTGTTGCTGCAATTGTTTTGCTCGCGGTTACTTTGCTTAAATTATTTTTCTATGATATCTCCGATTTGGATACTATTTCAAAAACTATTGTCCTTGTTTCGTTGGGGATATTGCTTCTTGTTATTTCATTTTTGTACAACAAATACAAGCAATTGATTTTCATCGAGAGTGACGAATAGCACTATTACTTACACTCCACTGCGGCAGAAACGAAATAACGTTCACCATTGGCAAACACTTTTTCATCGCGTATTTCCAAAGTGGTTTCAATGGTCCCCATTTTATCGACCGTAAGTACAAGTTTGGTGGTTGGGCCAATTCCATTTACTGTCCAAGTGCCAGTCTTCTTTCCTTTTAATCCATTTTCTTTAAACAACCCGGATTTTTTCAAATTGGCTTTGAAGGTCCCATCTGCACAGAGGTTGATAATGGTTTCTTTGCTGCTGCGATCGTCAAATGCAAAGGTTACCAGTTGTTTGTTGCGTAAGAATGGATCCCAATCAAAATTTGTATAGGGATTTTCAGTAGATGGTTTTTCAAATTGTACGCCATCCATGAATTCCTGAACCCCTTTTTTATTTCGTTCATAATTTTGAGGATCGGATGTCATCATGGAAATCAGGCAGACATTAAAGGGGCCGCATTTCGCTTCAATGTAACCCTTTGTGCCGATAGAATTATTTGCCGTCAGGTTAGCTGCAAGGATATCCCCACCACGAAGCATGGGTTCCCCATCGGCTTTTACAAAAATATTGTTTCCTAATTCAACACCTTTCTTCCATCGCTCCTTAATGGAATCAAAAGAATCGTTCTCACTGCCCATCACAAAAATCTCGGCAAATGAATTTGTGGAGGAAAGCAAAAAAATTTCTTCATCTCGCGGAAGCAGGCCATTCCAGTTTTCAGGCACCGTTGCTTTTACACCGATGCGTGGTCCCCATAAGGGAGAACCTGCCGGATATAGCTGACCAGGTTTTAATCGATCTTGTGCATAAAGCGTAACGGTGATCATCACCAGAAGGAATGTTAAGGTTTTTTTTTGCATGATTTCTAATTTTTGTCCAGCGCTTGCTTTAAATCTTCAATTAAATCTTCGGCATCTTCAACACCAATACTTAACCGAATAAGTGAATCCAGCAATCCGCTTTTTTCACGCTCTTCTTTCGGTATACTGGCATGTGTCATGGAGGCCGGGTGATTGATCAAGGACTCTACACCCCCTAACGATTCTGCGACAGAAAATAGTGCAACACTTTCCATCAACTTCACCGTTTTTTCGAGACTGTCTTCTTTTAGTGTAAAAGAAAGCATGCCGCCAAAATCCCGCATCTGGCTTTTTGCAACAGCATGATTGGGATGGTCTTCGAAACCTGGCCAGTATACTTTTTTAACTTTGGGGTGTGCTTTCAAAAATGCAGCGATTGTTTTTCCATTGCTGCAATGCCGCTCCATACGGAGGTGCAAGGTTTTGATTCCGCGCAACACCAAAAATGAATCTTGTGGCCCGGGAACGGCACCGCATGAATTTTGAATGAAGGCAAGCTCTTTATAAAGTTTTTCATCGTTGATCACCAACGCACCCATGATCACATCGGAATGGCCACTGATATATTTTGTGACAGAGTGCATTACGATGTCGGCACCTAAGTCCAATGGATTTTGCAGGTAGGGAGAAGCAAAGGTATTGTCGACCGCTACCAGCATGTTGTTTTGTTTTGCGATGGCAACATACGCTTTGATATCAACGATGTTCATTAACGGGTTGGTGGGTGTTTCCAACCAGAATAATTTTGATTTGTCGTTGAGCAGGGGTTTGATGGTATCCGGATTGGTTAAATCTGCGTAATGGAATTTAATTCCAAATTTCTCAAAAATATGCTTGAACATCCGGTACGAGCCGCCATAGAGGTCGTTGCTGGTAATCACTTCATCACCCGGATTCAATAATTTGATGACCGCATCCGTTGCGCCCATCCCGGAAGAAAAACAGATCCCAAAGTTACCGTTTTCCAATGCGGCAATACTTTTTTGAAGGGCATTGCGGGTCGGGTTGGCACCCCGTGCGTATGCATAGCCTTTATGTTTGGCCGGAGATTCCTGTGCGTAGGTAGAAGTTTGATAGATGGGCGTCATGATGGCGCCTGTGGTAGGATCAGGCGCTACACCCGCATGGACTGCTTTGGTTCCGAATTTCATTTTTTAGAGCGATTAATTCTGAATATCAAAAATAGCAGAAATATAGTCGTAGAAGTCACTATTGACTTAACGATTTAAAAGAGTTTTTCTATTTCTCTGGATTAAAACTCCAAACCAACCCAACGGCAGGGTATAGAAGCTGAATATTTCGGTTAAATGATGTATCAGGAATTCCTTTCGCAGGTTTTTCTAATCGTGTAATGGATATCGTAACGAAACATCTAAACCATTATTTATTTGAGAGAATAAAAAAGTGCAGTTGGATAAGAGTAGTAGCGTTACAACTAATTTTTTCATATCTAACTTTACCATTTAACTAACACTACCAACTACCAACTATTTCCCCCGCCAATACTCCCTTACCGCTTCTTTCCAGTTTTTACCGTTCTTAATGTACAACGCAGTATTAATGAGCATCATATCTTCAGGGTCAAGATGGGGTTTTGCTTCCAACGTTTTTATTATTGTATCGCACAACGCAAGCCTTTCCTGATCGGTTTTGTCTGTTGTTGTTACAACCTCTTTTTCTACCGGTTTTTGTTGCGATTTTTTTTCTTCTTTGGATACTTTTTCACTGAGCGAAGCAGGCGCAACCAACGTGGCAGCTTGTTGCTTCAGAAATTCATTGAGGTCCTTGAGTGTGTTTTTCTTTTTACTCATACGTGTTTCAGAATTTCATCAGCAATGGATTGATACCCTTCTTCGGGCTTCAAGGTACTAAAGTTTACAAAGAGGTTCTTTTGTGGAACGATGATCGGTAAGATCAATGCATCCAGATTATTTAAACTATCGCGTACGGTATGTAATCCGGTGGCGCTGTGTATCCGATTCGGAAGTACTAATATTTTTAATGAAGGATTCAATTCCCGCGCTGGCGCAAGGTCGGTGATGGTTTGATACGTGACCAGCAAATCATTTTGTGTCAAACTGGTCGGCACGATCACCACTTCACTAATGAGGCATAATTTCTTGATGCCTTCATCGGTGGTTTTGCCGGCACTATCCACAATTACGATATCCAGGTGCTTGTCTTTTTTGATGACTACCAGTTCATCGGCAATACGCATATCATCTGAGCCGACAATTTCAAATGGGAGTGCTTTTTCCGGTGACTGGAACATCTCCATTTTTCGGAGCGTGCTCAAGGTATAGTTGGCATCCGTTTCCACCAGTAAAACTTTTTTTCCTGCTTCGCTGAGAGAGGTAGCAAGATTGATGGCATTGGTGGTTTTTCCGGTTCCACCTTTACGACTAATGAAAGAGATGACTTTGGCCATTGCCCGATTAAATTAAGACGTAAGATAATAGACATAAGACACAAGACAAGTCTTATGTCTAAATACTTGTTACTAATATCTAAACAGATTTATTGATATCAAACCCCTCCAAATAATCAGAAACCCGCTTTACCAACATTCCACCCAATGAACCGTCCACAACGCGGTGGTCATAAGAATGGGAAAGGAACATTTTGTGACGAATAGCGATGGCATCGCCTTGCGCGGTTTCGATTACGGCAGGTTTTTTCTGTATCGCGCCAAGGGCAAGAATTGCCACCTGTGGTTGCATGATAATAGGCGTACCCATTACGTTGCCAAAGGAACCTACGTTGGAAATGGTAAACGTGCCACCGGCCAATTCATCGGGTTTCAATTTGTTTTCGCGGGCACGTTTTGCAAGATCGTTTACAATTCGGGCAAGTCCGGTGATGGTATATTGATCGGCATCTTTAATTACCGGAACAATCAGGTTGCCGGAAGGAAGTGCCACCGCCATACCAATATTGATGTTTGCTTTTTTGATGATCCGGGTACCATCAACTTGTATGTTGATCATCGGATAGTCTTTAATGGCTTTTACAACTGCTTCGATAAAGATCGGTGTAAAAGTAAGGCTATCACCGTATTTGGTTTGGAATGCTTTCTTGTTGCGGTTTCTCCACGTCACCACATTGGTTACATCTGCTTCTACAAAAGACGTAACGTGTGGTGCAATTCGTTTTGAATCGACCATGCGCTCGGCAATCATTTTGCGCATACGGTCCATCTCAATGATTTCATCTGCACCGCTGATGCTGGCCGGAACGAGTGGAGGAGCAGAAACGGAAGGCGCTGCTGGTTTTGCTGCAGCAATCCCACCACCTGATTTTCGTGTTTGCACAAAAGACAAAATATCTTTTTTCGTAACCCTTCCTTCCTGGCCGGTACCGGGGATGGTTTCCAATTCAGCTACCGAAATATTTTCCTCTTTCGCAATATTCTTGACCAAAGGTGAATAAAAGCGATCGCTTGAAGAGAAGTCGTGATGCATGGCACCATTGGACTCAGCAGCAACTGTTCCTTCACCGGCCGGTTCTGATTTTTCTTCTGAAACTTCTGCTGGTTTTTCTTTTGATCCACCGGCACTTGCTTCACCATCCGTTGAAATTATAGCGATGGTCGCACCAACTTTTACAACATCACCATCCTTCGCTAATAATTCTTTTATAACGCCAGCATGTGTTGATGGAACTTCGGTATCCACCTTATCGGTTGCAACCTCCAACACCGATTCATCTTCTTCTATTTTATCACCGGGTTTTTTCAACCAGGACAAAACAGTGGCTTCCATTATACTTTCACCCATTTTGGGCATTATCAATTCAACCAGGGCCATATCGGATAGTATTTAATCAGGTAACAAAGTTAGTATTTTTCTAACCACCCGCTAACGATTGCCCGCGGGTTTTGAGGATATTGACGCTTCCCAAACGTAATTTTGCAAGAAGTCGAATCTGGCAATTTTAGTGTGGCATATTTAACCGGATCAGATTCAAAACTGCCGATGCGGTGATTTTGATATTGATCAATCGATCAGGCGATAATTGAAGTTTTTTCGTCACCGTTTTTTCCTTGTCGGAATAGGCAATCCAAATCGTGCCCACAGGTTTATCGGGTGTTGCACCTCCGGGACCTGCAATGCCACTGGTGGCCACACCAATGTTGGCATTGAACTTTGCCCGCACCAGATTCGCCATCTCGATGATGGTCGGTTCGCTTACCGCGCCAAATTTTTCGAGTGTTTCAGGTTTTACACCAAGTTGACGCATTTTAATTTCGTAAGCATACGGGATCATCGCACCAAGAAAATAATCGGAACTACCGGGAATGCTCGTTACCAAATGGGTGAGATAACCACCTGTACAACTTTCTGCAATGGAAAGGGTTAATCCTTTTTCTTTCAATTTTCTTCCCACTACAAATTCAAGTTCTTCCTCGCCATATCCATAAATATTTTGTCCGATAATCGGTTTTACTTTTTCAACCAATGTATCGAGTTCACTTTCCAATTCTTTTTTATTGTCGCCTGTTGCCGTAAGCCTAAGCTTTACATTTCCCAATGTAGGGAGGTAAGCCAGTCGGATGTGTGGTGGCAATTCAGCTTCCCATGCGGTAATTTTTTCTGCAAGAAAGGATTCCCCAATTCCGGCAGTGCGGATAATGCGGTGGGTGATGATGGGAAGTTCAAAAATGGTTTTCAGTTTTGGGATCACAAAATTTTTCATCATCGCTTTCATTTCATGCGGAACCCCCGGCATTGAAACGAAAACTTTTCCATTCATTTCAAACCACATCCCCGGTGCGGTGCCCAATGTGTTTTGAATGGCAGTACATGCTTTTGGGAGGGCCGCTTGTTGCCGGTTGACTTCCGTGATTTCGCGTCCCCTGCTTTTAAAAAATTCAGTCACGTGCCGCAAGGATTCTTCATCCATTACCAATGGGGAATCAAAATATTTTACAAGGCAAGGTTTGGTAAGGTCATCATTGGTGGGCCCCAGGCCTCCGGTAATTAAAATAATGTTGGCACGCTTTTCAGCTTCTGCCAATGCGGTTAAAATTTCTTCCTCCCGGTCCCCAATGGTGGTCCTTCTTAATACACGGATATTTACCAGACTTAATTCACCACTGATCCAATGTGCATTTGTGTCCAGGGTTTGGCCATACAATAACTCATCGCCTATCGAAACAATCTCCGCAACTATTGACTTCATACTTAAAGATTTGCGCCAAATTGCAAATATTAATACAATTCAAACAATCAATAGTAAAAAATGACTTTGGGGGATAGAAAAGTTTATCCTAATTTGTTTGTTCTTGAAATGTGAAGATTATGACCGAGCCAAAAAAAAACCCTTCTGCAGTTGACCGGCAAAAGGAAATTTATACCGGTGGTTTTGCTGGCCATACATCTGAAATCAAAATCGACCTTTCCCAGCTTGAACAAATTGCAAAAACGAAAATAACCCCTCAGGCTTTTGCCTATATAGCGGGCGGTGCTGGCATTGAAGGGACCATGTTGGCCAACCGGCAATCCTTTGACCGATATAAAATTGTTCCGCGCATGTTGGTGGACGTTGGTGTGCGCGACATTGGTATTGAACTGTTTGGAAAAAAATACGATACGCCTTTTTTGATAGCCCCAATTGGTGTATTGGAAATGGCTCATCCAGATGCGGATTTAGCAGTTGCAAGAGCGGCTTCCGCACTCAGGATCCCCTATATTTTTTCGAATCAGGCATCTGTTTCCATGGAAGACACCGCAGCGGTGATGGGAAACAATCCAAAGTGGTTTCAATTATATTGGAGTAAATCAAATGACCTGGTCGCAAGTTTAGTAGCGCGTGCAGAAAAATCCGGTTGTGAAGCTATCGCGGTCACGCTTGATACTACCCTGCTGGGATGGCGTACACGCGATCTTGATTTAGCGTACTTACCTTTTTTGGAAGGAAAGGGAATTGCGCAGTACACTTCCGATCCGGTTTTTCAAAAAATGATGGCTGAAGAAGCAGATGAGTCCCCGGCATCGGACATTACCATGCAATCTTTATTGGGATTGATCAAGATGGTAAAGCGATATCCCGGCACCGGTTTTTTTTCCAAGTTGCGATCCGGTCGGCCTGTAAAAGCAGTACGGAAATTTATTGGTACATATTCCAATCCTTCCACAACCTGGGATGACCTTAAATTTTTGCGATCGCACACCAACCTTCCTATTGTGTTGAAAGGAATACAACATCCTGATGATGCAAAAAAAGCGATGGACTTTGGAATGGACGGGATTATTGTTTCCAATCACGGGGGCAGACAAGTGGATGGTGCCATCGGATCTTTTGACGCCTTGCCGGGAATTGTGGAGGTGGTAAAGGAAAAAATACCAATACTATTTGATAGCGGTGTACGGGGTGGCGCGGATGTTTTTAAAGCATTGGCGATGGGCGCAAGGGGGGTTTGCATTGGAAGGCCGTATGTTTACGGATTGGCGATCAACGGGCAGCAAGGTGTTTACGATGTGTTGCGTAACTTTATGGCCGACTTTGAATTAACAATGGGGCTTTCGGGTTGTAGGAATATTAAAGGGATTACACGGGATTGTTTAACGAAGTAAGTATTAAAATTTATGGGAAAAATATATTCAATTGGTATTTTAATTTTAGGAATTGCCTTCGTATTGGGATGTAGTTCGGCACAAATCAACCAGGCACTTAACGATGCCAACAAAGCATTGGGCGGGGACCAGCCTTTGACAAGCGCTGAAGTTGCGGAAGGTTTAAAGGAAGCTTTGATCAAAGGAATTTCAAAAGGATCGGACCAGGCATCACAACTGGATGGGTATTTTAAAAACCCGAAGATAAAAATCCCCTTCCCTCCGGAAGTTAAAAAAGTGGAAGACAAACTTCGTCAGCTGGGGCTGGGAAGTGAAGTGGATAAATTTGTGATGACGTTGAACCGGGGCGCAGAAGATGCAGCCAAAGAAGCCAAGCCGATTTTTATTTCCGCTATTAAGGCCATGACCATTCAGGATGCGTGGAGCATTTTGCGTGGCGACAAGGATGCGGCTACCCAATATTTAATGCGCACCACTTCAACGCAGTTGAAAGAGAAGTTTCAACCCGTTATAAAAAACTCATTGAACAAAGTGAACGCCACTAAATATTACGGTGACATCGTAAGCACCTACAACAAAGTTCCATTGGTGGAAAAAGTAAATCCTGAACTGGATGCGTATGCTACTGACAAAGCGATTGAAGGATTGTTTACACTCATTGCGGAAGAAGAAGGAAAAATCCGCGACAACCCTGCTGAACGCACAACGGAATTATTGAAAAAAGTATTTGGAGCGAAGTAAGAATAGACATAAGATATAAGAATTTAGACATAAGACGTTTCAGGTTATAAGTTACACGTTGACACTTTCAAACTTTTAAACCTTTAACTAACAGGCAACAACCAAACAACTAACTAACAACTAACAACTAACAACTACTCATGTCCCTTTTCGAAAAACATAAAACACTATTAAATCAAGCTATCGAAGCCCTGCACGCCCGTACATTTTACGCTGCCTATCCGGAACATCCGTCACCGAAAGTATATGGGGAACAAGCCGATGAAGAAGGCCGTACTAAATTTCAGGCGATGCTCGGAAAAAAGTTTGAAGAATTAAAACAAGAAAACCCAACTTCTTGGGCAGGACAAGAGGAGAGTCCGTATTTACAGGATGAACTAAAAATCACCTATCCGATTTTTCAACCACAAACGCTGGTGGAAAAAGCCGGGAAAGCATTTCATCAATGGCGAAAAATTTCTTCACAAGGTCGCGCAGGTATCCTGATCGAATCGTTGGAGCGAGTGAAGGACCGTTTTTTTGAAATCGCGTATGCGACCATGCACACCACCGGACAAGGATACATGATGGCGTTTCAGGCATCGGGTCCGCATGCTGCCGACCGCGCGCTGGAAGCAATTGCTGCCGGCTATGAAGAGTTGCAACGTTTTCCTGCAAAAGCATTGTGGGACAAGCCGATGGGAAAATATAATCTTCAGATCAACAAAGAATGGCGTGCCGTTCCGAAAGGGGTTTCTGTAGTGATTGGTTGTTCTACTTTTCCGACATGGAATTCCGTGACAGGAATTTATGGAAGTTTGATCACCGGCAATCCGGTGATTGTAAAGCCCCATCCGGGAGCCATCTTGCCAATTGCGATTGTAGTGGCAGAAATTCAAAACGTGCTGGTGGAAAATAATCTCGATCCAACTATTTGTCAGTTGGGGGCGGATACGTTTGATGACATGAACACAAAAGCACTTGCCGAACATCCCGATGTTAAGTTGATTGATTTTACAGGCAACTCGGCTTTTGGAAGTTATCTGGAAGCCCTTCCGGGGAAAGCAGTTTTCACGGAAAAGACAGGCGTCAATTCCGTGATTTTGGATTCTGTTGAAGATGTGGATAAGGTGGCCGCGAACCTTGCGTTCTCAGTGAACTTATACAGCGGCCAAATGTGTACCGCGCCACAGAATTTTTATATCCCGGAAGGTGGGATCAGCGGACCGGATGGAAATGTTTCCTTTGATGAATTTGCACAAAAGTTTGTGGAGAACATCAACGGGCTTATTGATAATCCGAAAGCCGGCCCGTTTGTGTTGGGCGCGATTCAAAATCCGAAGACTAGCAGCCGCGTTCGGGAAGCAGAAATCCTGCCGGGGAAAGTGTGGATGAAGACCCGGACATTTGAAAACCCCATGTTCAAAAATGCGCGTGTCACCACACCCGTTGTTGTAGAAGTGGAAGCAGCCAACAAAGAAGTATTCAGTAAAGAATTGTTTGGCCCGATTGCGCTGCTGATCAAAACCAAAAACACTGAGGAATCCATTGCGTTGGCAAAGGAGATGGCGATTGCGCACGGTGCGATTTCATGCGGTGCATATACTACAGATGAAGCAGTAAAAGAAAAAATTGCTGATGAAATGAGTTTAGCTGCAACCCCTGTTTCGTTTAATTTAACAGGCGGGATTTACATGAACCAGAATGCAGCGTTTTCAGATTTCCATGTAACGGGTGGAAACCCATCCGGTAATGCGAGCTTCACCAATCCTGAATATGTAACCAAACGGTTTACATGGGTTGGGCATCGGGAGCCGGTGAAGGGGTAGTATCTGCTGGTATCTGATAACACTTTCATGTAACTTTGAATATGATTAAATCAGCATATTTGGATACATCGGTTTATGGAGGATACTTTGATGAGGAATTTTCTGAATCAACTGTCAGTTTCTTTGATCGAATTATTAGGGAGAATATTGAGTTGATTGTTTCGGAGGTTCTTTTAGCTGAACTTGAAAACGCACCTGAACATGTGCGGGACTTAATCAACATTATTCCCTATGATCAAGTTCGGTCTATTGATGTAAGTTCAGAAGCAGAAAAATTGGCCAAACTTATATAGCGGAGAAGGTAGTCGAAAAAACAAGCTATGCTGATTGTTTGCACATCGCTTTGGCAACCCACAGTCACGCTGATATTTTGGTAAGTTGGAACTTCAAGCATATTGTTAACATTGATAGAATTCGTGGCTATAATTCTGTAAATCTGAAAATGGGATATAAAATGATTGAAATTTATTCACCTTTAGAACTTGGAACTTATGAGTAAGGTAACTGTAAAAACCGAAAAAGGATTGGTGAAAAAATTAAGGGCCATCCGAGACAAAATGAATGTAGAT
Source organism: uncultured Roseivirgaceae bacterium (assembly GCA_964398945.1). Lineage (GTDB taxonomy): Bacteria > Bacteroidota > Bacteroidia > Cytophagales > Cyclobacteriaceae > JBGTGG01. The sequence goes on from CAYNOT010000002.1 coordinate 76,089, forward strand.
ATGCAAGACATGACTTTTGAAGAAATGAAAGCCTATTTGCAAAAGATGAGGGAAAAGAAACCTCGGTAGCAGGATCATAATCCTTCCGGACTGTGAGATTCACGAATCCTGAATATGTAATCAAACGGTTTACATGGGTTGGGCATCGGGAACAGGCTTAAATAGTTAAAACCATTTCCATATATTGTGCATACATAGCCCACGGTTTAACCAGGGCTATGATTGTGAATTCGAAAAATTGACTGAAAAATGAAGAGACTGACAACCTTAATTTTACTACTCATTTCCTTTACGGTTTTGGGTCAAAAGACAAGCCTGGCAACAAATGGGTTTGTTGTAACCGGACAAGTAAAGAAAGAATTAAAATTCACTTTGTCGGACATTGAAAAATATCCTTCAAAGGAAATTGGAGATGTGGTGATCACAAACCATTTAGGTGAACCGCGTGGAACAGCAAAGCATTTGACAGGAATTTTAGTAAAAGACTTATTGGAAAACCTGGAGCTTATAGAAGAAAGCCCAAAACGGTATAGTGAATTCTATCTGACTTTTGTAGCAGTCGACAACTACAAGGTGGTTTTCTCATGGAATGAAATTTTCAACTCACCTACAGGTAACAATTTATTCGTAATCACATCGAGAGACGGGAAGAAAATCAGCGACATGGAAGAGAGAATTTTAATACTGACTCCGAGCGATTTTAAAACTGGACGGAGACATATTAAAGGGCTATCTAAAATTGTGGTACAGCGAGTTGACTAAATCAAGCCATTTTAAAAATCTTTTTAACCCCCACTACATAATGGATATAGAATCGAGCGCTTCTAAAGAAAATTAATCCGTAATCATAGTTTAGTAGAACTATCTTAAATGTATGGAAGAATTGCACCATCGCCTCACTGCACCTCCCTTCATCCCTTTTCAAACCATCGGGTTATGCTTTAGTGGCGGTGGCTATCGTGCTTCGGCATTTGCACTGGGTGTGCTCTCCTATTTGCAACGTGTAACGTTGAATGAAAAACCCTTACTGGAAAATGTAGATGCACTGAGCACCGTCAGCGGTGGCACATTAACGGGTGTGGTATATGCTGTTTCGCAAGCAAATGGAACACCCTTCGATCAGTTTTTTAAAAGTTTCTATCAGTTTATGAAAGACGATAAACTAACGGAAACTGCTGTCAATATTTTAAAAGATGATGAACGATGGAAAGTAATCCACAAGAAACGTTCGCTGATTAATTCCTTTGCGTTGGCCTATGAAGAACTGCTTGTACAGGGTACGTTTGATTTTTTTGAACAGACAAATCAAACATCACATCTTAAACAAGTTTGCTTTAATGCAACAGATTTTTCATTCGGTCTGGCCTTTCGTTTTCAGAATACAGGATTGTTTGGAAACAAGCCATTAAACTGTGCTGAATTAAATGCCGTTAAGCGGGAAGTGAAGGTTGCAGATGCAATAGCTTCCTCTTCTTGTTTCCCATTTGGTTTCGAGCCCATGATTTTTCCGGATGACTATTTTTCCAACCATGATGCACCAGACTACAAAGCATTGAAAAGACGTGATCAGTTTGTGGATGGAGTAGGGGTGATGGATGGCGGCATTGTCGACAATCAGGGTATTGGGAGTATGATCAATATGGGTGATTCAAAATTGCGTGACCGAAAACTGGATTTGATTATTGTGAATGATGTTGGCGGCTATCGTATGGATCCATGGATACAAGGAAGTGGAATTCCCGGAACAAAGAAATCCGTAAAGGAATCAATCCTTGATTTATTGAAGTACCTGGATATGCGTTGGTATTATTGGGCAATCTTAGTGGCCGGTATGCTTATGCTGATACTCAATTCCATGCTCGTTTTAAGCAAGCCTGGCCAGCGGTATATATAGTAGGTGGTCTGCTTTCAGGAGTGGGGCTCATCTTAACGGGCTTTGGCTTGATCACAAGCGTGACGAAACGTTTTGGCCTGGCTTGGTTCGATTCTGTATTTAAAAGAAAAGTACCTGAAGTATTGCTCGATGAAGTGGCCAGCTTATCAAACCTTGACATTACACTTGTGCGCAGGATGCTTTCAGAACGGATTACCTCTACTTATAAAATGGTGAACGATATTTTTTTAAAGCAAATCCGCAGAATGAATTACGACTTGCTGTATTCAAAAGAGGAATTAAAAAACCGGGTCATTACATCTACGGTATATCAATTGAACGGTCAACCTACGCTATACAAAAAGCAACAATTTAATAAAGCGATATCGCCACTGCCGAGTGTGCGCCTGAAGGCTGCTGCCCTTATTGCTTCCGAAACACCCACTACCTTGTGGTGGGACGAAAGGGATATACACCTCGAACGGCAAGACAACCTGATTGCATGTGGCCAGTTTACTACGTGTTATAGTTTAATGGATTACATTTTAAAGTTGAAGACAGCAGGGCTTGTACAAAATGAGTTTGATGATTTGTACAAACAGCTCCACACCGATTGGGAACAGTTTAATGAAACCCCATTTTTTTTGTTGCGATAGGGCTAATAATTCGAGAAGCTTCTGATCAAATAGTATAATCGATGTATGCTCTAAAAAAAGCACAGCGAATTTTATCGGATTGAGGGATTTGAATTTTGTTACAAAACTCCAAGGCAACACTGGATACGGGGTGGTACACAACGCTCAATGAATTTTTTGCTTGTTCATTTTAATTAATTCCTTGCTCCGCAATCGATTTCTAAATCATTTTTCTTACCTTGATTGAACAACTAACTAAACCAATTGATTATGAAAAAACTAGGACTGTCCTTTTTATTGGTGTTCGGCATCATTACCATTAATTTCGCACAAAGCGAAAAAATTATGGTTTCAGCAGGCTTTGGTATACTTGCTCCAGCTTGTGTCAATTGTAATTTGTTGTCAGGGTTCGAGGCGGCTGGCGGGTATGCTATCACAGAGAAAATTGTTGGATCCGTGAATCTTGGATTTTTTAGCAGATCACAATCCGATTCAAAGCTTAATGCATTCGCCATTGGTATCTCGGGTGAATATTATTTTAAAGAAGCCTACAAAGGTTTTTATGTCAGCCCTGATGTTACGTTTATTTCACGTTCGGTAAAGGACTCCGACTTTTCGGACGGTGACCTTACCATTGGGTTGAACTTAGGATGGGCTATTTCTATTGGAGATCACTTTAGAATTATCCCACACTTTGGTTATGGAACGTGGTTTGAGGATTCAGATGGAAGAATAACTACAGGGTTAAAAGTTGGATACAGACTTTAAAATAGTATTGGATCAAATCAGTGACGCTGTCCAGGCGTCACTGATTTTAATCATACCAACCCTTTCTTACACTGGCACTTTGAGTTTAAGAACCGTTGCAACATACAACACCCTCAGTATCGGTCATGCAGCGTATACAAAACTCTTTCCATTTCCTTTTTCAAATCATTGGAGGGAAGGGTATAGTTGTTCAACAGAAAACTAAATAGTAAAACCTTTCCGCTTTTTGTAAACAGGTAGCCACTCAATGCATTGCTCATGGAGAGGGTTCCGGTTTTTGCATACACATAAGGAGGTTCGCCCGGGTCGGACTTATAGTAATTTCGGATGGTACCGGATTCCCCTCCGGCCGGAAAATACGCCTTGATTTTTTCCATCGGTACCTCGGCTTGTATTTTTTTCAGCAAGCTGATAATACTGCGCGGTGTAAACATATTATGAGCAGAAAGCCCTGATCCATCCGCCCATTGTGGTTCGTCAGGCAGGTCTTGTAAATAGTTTTCTTTGGCATACTGGATGGCGGATCGTGTATTGAGGGAATCAAATAATTGATCCGACACCATCAGCAGCAATTGCTCGGCAAGAAAATTATCAGAGATCTTTAACATCTGGGCGTAGATGGAATCCACAAGAGTGGTCATTAATTTTTGATGGGGCTGGTGATGGTAATTGCCTTTAGGGATAAGCGTGATCGGCTTCTCAATACTTTCCGAAAGTAGTTCCGCAGTAAATGCAGCTGAGGTTATAAAAGGTTTGTCAGTAGAAAAACCGAGCAATGGAGTGTTGCGGATCGCATAGCGATAGTTATTTTTCAAATGCTCACGTTCAACAGTATAATTTCCGCGTGCAAGGGATGTATCTTCTATTAGCACGGATTTAAACCGTGGAGGATAAAGCGTCCAGTTGGGTTGGTCTTCTTTTTTTTCGAAACGCACCACATTTCCATAAATTGGAAATACAGATCGTTCGGTAGCATAGTAGTAGTTGTACCAATCCCACGACCAGCCCGGGCCAAACGATGTTACTTGTTTGAAATCATCCACCATGTAGAGTTGCTGCGGACTTTCTTTTAGAAAATTGATTACCGTGGTGTCTTTCAAATCCGGATGCAACAAGCTGGGATCACCCGATCCCCAAAAGATCAAGGAGTCCTCTTTTATAATATAATTGAGCCCGTTCACTTTTCCGGTACCCAATGCTTTGTAGCTCGTATAAAAGGTAAATATTTTGGTGTTGGAGGCAGGAATAAAATACAGGCTTTCATTTTGGGAATACAAGGTTTTATCCTTGGCGGGATCAACTATCATACAACCGATAAACCCCTTTGCAAACACTTCGGATTTTTTGATTGACTTGCTTACTTTTTGGACGGTGCAGGAAGAAAGAAGAGCAAGTAATAAAAGTTGAAGCAAATTTTTCATAGTGTGTAGATTGATAATGATTACAAAATAGTTGACTCAGGGAAATCCACCAATCATTTATATGTTAAACTGTATTGATTTGCGATTATTAGTAGGTACTCACAGTATAAATTTTGTCTTACATTTTTTACAATGAACCCTTTTTGTGCCTAAATAAAATATTCTTTGAAGCGCGTTAATAAGTTCGATTGATTCTATATCTTCTGATTTACAATTAGGACAAGGCCCTCAAAAAACATTTCTGTGCTTTACTTCATATACCCATCCCGTATCGGTTTAAACTCCGAAGTTGGTTTCCATTTCGGCCAACTGGTTTCCATCGACAATTTTTTTCCAACCTGGAAAAGCAAGATCAAGTCATCAACTCCACCTTCTAAATTCCAGCGCGTGGCATCGTATTCATCTGAAGGTTTGTGGTAGTAAGTGGCTACATATTCTTCTTCGAGTTTTTTACCCGCTTCTTTACCGCCCTCCACCATGTCGATACCATTGCCGGTGTACAATGCGGGGATGCCAATCTTTGCAAAATTGAAATGGTCAGAACGGAAATAGTAGCCCGCAACAGGATTGGGTTCGGGGGCAACATATCGACCAGCATTTTTTGCAGCTTCCGTTAAATAATCTTCCATATCTGATTGCCCCATACCCACCAACACAATGTCTTTGGTTTTTCCGTAGGGATTAATGCCGTCCATGTTGATGTTGGCAACGGTTTTTTCTTTCGGGTAAATTGGATTTTGTGCATAGTAAGCAGAACCCAGCAACCCTTGTTCTTCTGCGGTTACCGCCAAAAATAAAATGGAACGATTCGGTTTTGTTTTTAGTGTCGTAAATGCTTTTGCAATTTCCAACAAACCTGCTGTTCCGGTTGCGTTGTCCAATGCACCATTGTAAATGGAGTCGCCCTTCTCATCGGCTTTGCCAATGCCCAGGTGGTCCCAATGTGCAGAATAGACAATGTATTCATCAGGTGCAGTGGTACCTGTGATTTTTGCGGCCACGTTGTAACTCATGTCATACTTCACTTCCGTTTTCATGGAAGTCGAAGCTTTTAAGTTCATAGCAATCGATGCAAAATCATTTTTGTGGGCGTTGGCCAATTGTTCAATATAGTCAAGGCCACCAGCTTCGAATAATTTTTTGGCAGCAGGTTGGGAAATCCATCCGACCGCTGCACATTTCTGTGTTTCTTTTCCGCGCTCATCCAAATAAAGTTTGCCTGCATTCCAACTATTTTGCACGACCCAAAAACCATATCCTGCCGGAACATCATCATGGATGACCAAACATCCTTTCGCACCTTGTCGCGCAGCTTCTTCAAATTTATACGTCCAGCGACCGTAGTATGTCATTGTGTTTCCTTTGAACAATGTCGAGTCACCCGCACCAAACCCGGGATCGTTCACCAATACTACAACGATTTTATCCTTCACGTCAACGCCATCATAATCATTCCAATTGTATTCGGGCGCAACTACACCAAACCCGGCAAATACTAAATCCTCTTCTGTTAAAGTAACTTCTTCCACGGGTTGTTCCGTCCAGAGCACGTAATCTTTTAGACCTTCCAGTGAAAAAGATTTTTTGCTACCTTTTATTTCCATGGAAGGCGCAGCGGTGGTTGTAATCTTTACCAACGGAACTTCTTGTAAATAGCTGTCACCATTGCCGGGCTCAACACCCATCGCTTTAAATTCTTGTTGCAGATATTCCAGTGTGATTTTTTCCCCTTCCGAGAAAGGCATTCTTCCCTGATAGTTGTCGGAAGACAATTCAACAATACGTGATTCAAAATCTTTTACGGAAAAAGACGCGACACCGTCATTCGGATCGGGGGCACTTTCTTTTGTCCCACACGCGATTACGAAAAGGCTTAGCGCCAACACTGCAACTAGTTTGTTCATGATGATTTAGGTTTTGGGAGGGAAGTTAATCATTTTCCTTTCTTACTGGAATCTTGTTTTGATGAATGGTGAATTTTTATCAAAAGTGGGATGTTGCGAGTTACTGGTTTCCGGCTACTGGTCACTGGTAACCGGAAACTTGTCGTTCAAAATATTCACATACTGCTAACAACAAACAACCATCAATTAATAAACTCCCAAGCACTCTGATAAAAACCGCCCTCCTGTACGAACTCAAGCAACTTCATATAAAACGGATGTGATCCAAGGGTTGCGCTATCGCCTACCATGATTAATTTTTTCTTCGCACGTGTCATCGCTACATTGGTTCTGCGGATGTCGGAAAGAAAACCCACTTCACCTTCGGTGTTGGAGCGAACAAAACTGATGGCAATCACATCGCGTTCTTGTCCCTGGAAAGCATCCACGGTGTTGATGGTTATAAATTCAGAAAGCTCCGAAAACATCACCGAGTTTTCAACTATTTTCGTCAGGTATTCTACCTGTGCACGATAAGGTGTGATAATACCGATGCTTGCGCTCCAGGATTGTATGCCGACATGCCCGATTAAATTTTCCAGGATTTTTAACAACAGGTCACCTTCTTCTTCATTGTTCCTGCTCAACGTTTCAGGATCTAGTTTTTCATTGAAGCCACATCCGGCAGTATCGATAAAACTTACAGGAGGAATATCCTCTTGTAGCGCGGATGATTTCACTGAATCGTGAGCGACCAATTCATTGTTGTAAAAATAATTGGAAGAAAATGTCATGATGGCTTCGTGCATGCGGTATTGAATGGTTAGCATTTCCGCCATCGCGGGATGATGACGGATCGCTTTTTCAAACAGGGTAGTTTCCAATCCACCTTTTGCAGCTTCTTTCGATTTGATGGTAGGCGGCAGTTGACAATGGTCACCGGCAAAAACCACACGCCCGGCCCGGATAACCGGAATCCAACAGGCAGGCTCCAACGCTTGCCCGGCTTCATCGATGAAAACAGTTTTAAACTTCCGGCCACGGATTACATAATGCGAAGCGCCCACCAGTGTACAGGCAATCACTTCGGTGGAATTAAGCAAATCATTTACAATATGGAACTCCAACACATCGGCATCTGCTTTCAATGCTTTCGCTTCCTGGTTTAATAATCTACGCTGCTGTTTTTCTTCGTAACCAAAATTGCGTTTGTATTTGGAAGCTTTGGTCTTCAACTGCTCCATTTTTTTTCGCATCGTACGCAACTCTTTGTAATGGATGTGATTTGCAATTTGCGCATCGAGTGTTTTGCTAAGGGTTTGTTCGGTCACCCGTGCCGGATGGCCAATGCGTAGAACGCGCAACCCAATGTCTGCCAGCTTTTCAATAATCCAATCTACGGCAGCATTGCTGGGTGCACACACCAATACCTGTTTTTCTTTTTGTACTGTTTGATGGATGGCATGTGCAAGGGTAGTGGTTTTTCCCGTTCCGGGCGGACCGTGAATGATCGCCACGTCTTTTGCATTGGCGATTTTTACAAGTGCTTTCTGCTGGCTTTCATTGAGGTCAGTATCAATAGGTGTTTCACTATATTCAATTTTTGCTTTTTGCCCGCCTAATAAAATATCACGTAATTCGGCAAGCCTGGAGCCCTCAGCCTGCATTACAATTTTTAGTGCAAACTCCATTTCGCGATAGGTCATTTCATCGAACATCACATCGATGCCAATTTGGCCATGATCAAACCAGTCGGGTAGGTCATCCGCATTTAAGGTGATCACCATTTTATTGTCGCGCACGTAATTGATCACGCCTCCGGTGTTGTCTTTTTCAAGACTGTTCCGGTGGTTTGAGAAGATGCTCACCAATTTTCCGCTACCAAATACATGTGGTTGGTCAAGTTCGGTCTTTCGTTCTACTTCGATGATCAACCGTTCCCCTGTGCCGATATAATTTTTAATGACCTTAACGGGATACCAACATTTCCCTTCTTTTGTTTTTCGATGCAAGGGAAGGAGCAGGATTTTTTGACGATAATATTCCAGATCGGCCTGGCGTTCGAGTTTTATTAGTGCCAATGTATGATTGAGTTGCTCGGCAATTGACATGTAATTATTAGTTGTTGTTTGTTCGTTACTGGATACTGGATACTGGATTCTGGATACTGGATACTGGATACTGGATTCTAGTGTCCAGCATCTAGTATCCAGAGAGTTTATCAACATGATCCGCAAGATACTCCTTCAGAAACCTCCGTTTATACTGCATAACAAATCGCGGATGCGAGAGGGGAATAATTTTTTCAAAGAATTGATGTTCAGCATTAAGCTTGCTCAGAAATTCAAAATTTTTTCCCTCACCTAAGCAAAAGACCACCGAAGTTTCCAATCCTATTTTAATTACAGCACGAATCGATTCGATAATATAAGGCGTTACTGCAAGTTGTAAGGGTTTTGTGTCGTAGTAATTCATGTTCTTTCCATCTTTGGTAAAACCCAGGGGGCAAACAGAATTGAAAAAGAATTTTTGGTAAAACTTTTCCGGCCCACCAAATTTATTGATCATCAAGTAAATGAAATCCCCGGAAAGTTCAGTTTTTTTTGGGAAGTTGTTTTCGATCGCACAGATATCAACCAGTTTTTTAGGGTCGGTAAAGGGAATTCCGGTCAGGCCGGCACCAAACCTTCCGGGGTTTATTCCCAGGATAGCGATTCGTTTGTTGGTATCGTTGTAATACTTTTTGTAGAAAATTGATGAAAGGCGTAGTGTCTCCGGGTTTAAAAAAGGACTCATCACGTCCACTCCGGTAGGTACGTTGGGGGCTACCAGTGATTTATTGAATTGAATTACCCGGTCCGCAAAAGTCATGCGTAAAGATAGTGATTACCTGTCTGATTGCTCATAGCGGCCATGTTGGCAGCAAGGCAAAGGACGTTTTGTTTCATAGAAACAAGGTTGACCAAGGACAATATTTTAACTGGATTAAAGTTAAAAGATAACCTAAGACCTCAATCTATGACTGCCGTAAAAACCATCACTTTCATATCGGGTTGGTTCCTTTTAAACCTAAATTCGTTCTCCCAGGACATGGCTGTTAATTCAAATTGCGAGCAACCCGCGACCGTTATTTTATTCAGGACTTCAGCATTTTTCATTATGGATTTATAACCTGTTTTCAAAGGACAGTTTGTTAGGACGTATAAAAACATATGATGTCTTTATTCTAGAGACTTATGACCAAGGGGTTTCTTTTCATGCGACTGCTAAAGCACCTTCGTTAAATGCTGACAAGAGGACGAATTATCAAAAGAGAAAGACGATAAAGTACCCTTTTTCCCTGCAACAAGGACAGGTTTATTTCGTGAAATGCGATTTCTTGAACCAGAGCCTTTTCGACTATCCACGACAACCTACGATAAGGTTGATAAAAAAGGATGAAATTGGAAAATACATGAGAAAACGATTTCTGAAAAAGAAAATTGAAACATACTTGTATAAAGAATGGCTGACAGGGAAAAATTTGAAAGAATACACTACTAAAAATTAGGGAATAGCCCAACCGCCAGAAAGTGCATAATCAAATGGCGGGGTGCGGTGTAAATTTGTAGTTGAGTTTTTCAAATCACGTTTGGTTTCGAGGCACTGGGCAGGCAGTGGGAATCCAAGTCCCAAGGCCATACAATTCCCACTAAACAATTTGAAATTTTACTTTCCGTAAAACACAATTGAGAAACAGCCAATTATTACTATTTCTGAAATTACCCTATAAAAATCAACAAAGAAATATTTTGCAATATGTACCAAAAAATGGTATTTTTTGCAAAAATTATCTCGAATGATTTCGGACAGTAATTATAACCGCTTGGAATATTGGGTTGAAGAACAGCAATCCAAAGGCAAGTTGGCGTTCAGTAGTGCCGAACTCAAAAATACTTTTGCCAACGATAGCGAAACAGCTTTAAAAAGGGCGTTGGACAGACTTTCTGAGAAAGAAAAAATCGTTTCCATTTTCAAAGGTTATTATGTCATCGTTACACCACAATATTTGTCAAAAGGAATTTTGCCACCCGCCTTGTTCATTGACGGACTGATGAAATTTTTGGAACGCAACTATTATGTTGGATTGTTGAATGCAGCCGCTTTGCACGGAGCAGGACATCAGCAACCGCAGGAATACTTTGTAATAACGGAATATCCTGTTTTGCGACCTACCAACAAACGAGGTATTAAAATCAATTATATCAGCACAAAACAACTTCCGCCCGAAAGTTTGATTGAAAAAAAGAAAACCGAAGCAGGTTACATCAATGTTTCAAATCCTATTTTGACGGCTATTGATTTAGTAAACTATGAAAAGCGAATTGGAGGTTTAAATCGGGCAACAACTGTCGTTAACGAGTTGTTGGAAAGCATTAAACAAAAAGACATTACACGAGAATTAGTCACTTACGCAAGTGTAACAACCTTGCAACGCCTGGGTTTTATTTTGGAAGAAATTTTAGGGAAACAGGATTTAGCCGGCAAACTTTTTTCGCTTTGCAAAAAATCAAAAGTGAAATTTTACACTATTCCATTAAAAGCAGCAGGCGAAAAAAACCAAGAACAGCTAAACGATAAATGGAAAATTTGGATTAACGCAGAAATTGAAACCGACTTTTAACCAATAAGTAATACACTTTTCAAAAGTCGGTTCGTTGACCTTTGAAAAAATAAAATTGTCCGAAGTAATCTGAAGAATGATACCTCAAGCATACATAACTGAATGGAGTAATTTTGTTCCATGGAAAACAAATGAACAAGTTGAACAAGATTTAATTATTTGCCGTGCATTGACCGAAATTTTCAGCAATAAATTTTTGGCAGAAAGTTTAGCGTTTAGAGGAGGAACGGCTTTGCACAAATTGTATTTACAGCCACAACCAAGATATTCGGAAGATATTGATTTGGTACAAATTCGGGCAGAGCCTATAAAAGAAACCATACAGCAACTTCAAAAAGTACTTTCGTTTTTAGGAAAATCAAACGTAACGCCCAAGAAAGACAACAACACGATTTACTACAAGTTTGAATCTGAATTTCCACCTGTGCAAATTTTAAAATTGAAAGTGGAAACAAATTGCAGAGAGCATTTTTCGGTGTTGGGTTGGGAGAAAAAAGATCTTGAGGTTACATCAAGCTATTTCAATGGGAAATGTGCATTAACAACCTACAAATTAGAAGAACTGTTAGGGACAAAACTTCGCGCATTGTACCAACGAAGAAAAGGCAGGGATTTGTTTGACCTTTGGAAAGCATTGACAACGGCAAAGCCCGACACAGACTTAGTAATTCAATGTTACAAAGAGTATATGAAATATTCGTTGGAAAAACCAATTCCAACTAAAAATGAATTTTTGGTGAACATAGAACGCAAGAAAACAGACAACGAATTTTTAGGCGATACAATGGCCTTACTAAGACCTGACGAAAAATACAATCACGAAGAAGCTTTTCAGGCTGTAACGGATTTACTAATTGGAAAAATGTAAGAATATGGCACTTGACAGTTTACAAACGATAAATGTAATAGAGGCATTGGAAAATTTCGTTGAACGAAAAAGACCACCCGAACACATCAGAAAACAATTAGACATTGGCTACAAAATTGAAGGCCAAGACGTTTTTGTTTTTGAAATCAGACCGCAGTTCAACAAACCTGAAATTATAAGAGAACACCCAGTAGCTAAAGCTACTTTTGTAAAAGCCAAAAACTATTGGAAAGTTTTTTGGATGATGTCAGATTTGAAATGGCATAACTATTCTCATAAACCAACAGTATTGACAATAGAAGAATTCACAAAACTTGTTGAAGAAGATAAGCATTGTTGTTTTTGGGGATAAAGGGGACCACCTTTGGTGGACAGTGAAGTGTATCTTATTCCCACTACTTGCCCTTATGTAAATGACAGGTAGGCCGTTGATGGAAAATAATTGGATAGACTTGCCTTGCAGCCAAAAGTCGTTTAGCTTCACCTTCATAAATCCAATCACATGAGACTATCTTACCTGCCCTTGATTTTGCTTTCTTTTTCAACAACCGCACAGACTTTTGATACTGTTATCAAAAACGGAAAAATTGTAGACGGTACCGGCAATGGCTGGTATTGGGGCGATGTTGGAATTCAAAACGGAAAGATTATGAAGGTTGGGCAGATCGATGCCACTGAAGCTAAAAATGTGGTTGATGCAAAACGCATGATCGTAGCACCCGGCTTTATTGATGTCCATGCCCATATCGAAGGAAATGATATCCTTGTTCCGACAGCTGATAACTTTATCCACGATGGTGTTACTACCGTTGTCACGGGAAATTGTGGTTCTTCAAATGTTGACATGGCCAACTACTTTCACCGGTTGGACAGCGTAAAAACCTCCATCAATATTGCCACACTGATTGGCCATAACAGTGTGCGCAGGGCGGTGATGGGAGAGGAGGACCGCAAGCCCACAACGCAAGAACAACAACAAATGGAGACACTTATAGAAGAAGCGATGAAGCAAGGTGCCGTTGGTTTTTCTACCGGGTTGATCTATGTGCCGGGAACGTATTCATCCAAGCAAGAAGTAATTGACTTAGCGAAAGCTGCCGCAAAACATAATGGTGTGTATGCTTCCCACATCAGGGATGAAGGTGACAACGTGCTGGAGGCAATTGAAGAAGCCATAAACATTGGTCGACAAGCCAACATGCCAGTGGAGATCAGCCACTTTAAAGTTACGTACAAACCCAATTGGGGAAGATCTGTTCATACAATCGATGCCATTGAAAAAGCACGAAAGGAAGGCATCGATGTTACAATTGATCAATATCCCTACGTGGCCAGCAGCACTTCACTGGACACAACATTGCCTACGTGGGCTTTTAGTGGAGGAAGGGATTCATTGCTATATCGATTAGCCGATCCGGATATCCGCGAGAAGATCAAAAAGGAAATGTTAGCGACCCTTAAAAGGAAGCAGTTAAAAAATTATAGCTATGCAGTGATTGCCAGGTTTTCAGCAGACTCTACACTAAATGGATTGAGTATTTCAGAAGCCAATAAAATCCGCGGAAGAAAGGCAAAAGCTTCCGAAGAAGTTGAAACTATTTTTAGTATGGTATCCACGGGAAGGGTGCAGATGGTATTTTTTAGTATGAATGAAGAAGACCTCAGGCGCATTATGCAATATCCGTTTAATATGGCAGCATCCGATGCGGGTATTGTTCGTTTTGGATCGGGCATGCCACACCCGCGCGCATACGGAACCAATGCACGGATTCTGGGAATGTATGTTCGGGATTTAAAAGTGATTCGACTGGAGGAAGCAATCCGCAGGATGACTTCACTGCCGGCACAGAAATTTCAACTACAAGGCCGCGGACTTATTCGTGAAGGAATGGCTGCTGATATTGTTGTATTCGATGAACATACCGTTGCTGACCAGGCAACTTTTGAAAAACCCCACGCCTATTCAACAGGTTTTGAATATGTATTTGTAAATGGTGAACGTGTGGTGAGTTCCGGTAAACATACGGGTATGCGAAGTGGTACGGTAGTATTTGGGCCCGGGGTTCCTAACTAGTGGGAGAAGTTTTGAATGTGATCAGCATCTCATCAATTCAACGGAAATACTGGAGTACAATTATTGGCGGGGAAAAGTGAGTATGAACGTGGTTCCTACACCTACTTCACTTTTTACATCAATCGTTCCACCCATGGATTCAACCTGCGTTTTTACAAGGAACAACCCCAGCCCTTTCCCTTCTACATGTGTATGAAATCGTTGGTAAAGGGAAAACAATTTACTTCTGAACTTAGGCAGATCAATACCGATACCATTATCTGAAAAGATAAGTTCAAGGCGATTGTTTTTCTTTGCTGTGCTAATAGAAACCTGTAGCGGCCTTTCATCACTGCGGTATTTTATAGCATTGCTAAGAAGGTTATAAAGAATGCTTTCAAAATATACATTCACACCTTTCGCTTCTTTTCCGGCAGCGAAATCCTGTGTGATGGTGGCCTGGATATTTTGCAACGTTTCACTCAATACGTTCCTGGCTTTTTCAAATTTATGCTTGAGGTCTACCTTTTCTACTTTGAGGTGCGCGCCTTTTCGTATTTCCAAAATAGTGTTCAGGTCGCCAATAATTTCATCCAGGTCGGTTGCTGATTCATGCAGCCGGTTCACAATATCGGATACGCTATCCGATAGCGGGGTTTCTAATTTTGCCAATGATGCCAACCCTAAAATGCGTGCGACAGGTGCACGTAAATTATGGGATGCAATATACCCAAACTGCTCAAGCTGGCCATTGTGTTTGATAAGCTCAAGGTTTGTGCTTTGTAAGTCTACTGTTTGTTTCCTTACCTGATGTTCAAGGTTGGTGTTATAATCAGCAAGCAACCGGTTGTGTGCATTCCTTTCCTGAACATTTCGATAGAGCAAGAAAATAACAAGAATGAGGAATAGTCCGCCACCGCCACCAATCACCAGTAAGAGGTTGCGTTTGCTTAGCTGCGAACTTTTTAATTGTGCATTTTTTCTCAGCAATTCATTCTCACTTTGCATTACCTCGGTTTCGTAATTGATTTTTAAGTTCTCAATGGTCCTGATTTTTTCTTCACTAAAAATACTATCCTTGTATAGGTTGGCAAGTTTATAGGCTTCCAGTGCATTTTCGAAATCGTGTTGTGATTCATAGATTTCGTACAGGATGTTGTAGGATTCTTTTACCTTATCGCGGTAAAAATATTTGGTGGATATCCGCAAACTTTCTTTGATAGCATCAATGGCCATCTCATATTGACCTTTAGCACTATACACCAACGCCAACCCGTTATACGTAAAAGTCATACCAAAAGGACTCTTCTTCGCTTCCGGTAAGTCTTTTGATAAATTATAATAATAGAGTGCAAGGTTGAATTCTTTCGTGCCCAGGTAAATTTCTGCCAGGTTATTATAAATATACGACAACGTATGTCCCGGTTGGGGGTTTGTTTCCTCCCTCTCTTTTGCTTTTAGGATATACAACTTGGCACTATCGTACTCGCCCATCTTGCCAAGGTTCCTGCCGATAAAATTTAGTGTGGCGGATACACTCGGGTTGTGGGCTTTCAACCCCACCTGATATGCGAGTTGTAAATATTGATCAGCTTCTTTATAGTTCATCAAACTTGAATGGATATTCCCCAACGCAGAATATGCTTCAAACAAGTGTGCGGAATCCTTTAATGCTGTAGCCAGCGTTACATTCTCCAAGGCGTACCGAATAGCAATTTCGAAATTTCCCAATCTTCGGTGGATTCGCATCAACATGGTCTGTGCCCCCAATAGCCCAATGCTATTCGGTTGTTGTTGGGCTAGCGTAAAGGCCTCGCGTGCAAAGCGAAGCGCTTGTTTTAAGTCATTGTTGTAATATTCCTGCGACAATGCATTTAATGATGCAATTTTAACAGAGTCATTTTTAATGGTTTTAATTGTTCTTTTCAGGCTATCAAGGTCATTTTGATCTTGGCCATTTGAAATGGGATTAAACCCCAGCAAGACACATAGGGTTAGGCAATATGTAAGGATCAACGTATGCATCCTTAATTTTCAATAAGCATTTTTAGCGTACTAAGGGCTTCTTTGTTTTTTTCAGAATAGATATTGTTTTCTATTCCAGCCTTTTCCCGTTGGGTCAATCGCCAACTTAAAGAGGCACGTGCATTATTTTGACGCAAGCTATCCATTTTTTGTAAAATAGGAACGTAGTTTTCAACTTGATATTGAATATCGATGCGGTCAATTGTTCCCTTAAACCAAGATCGTGTCTGGCCGATAAGTGCATCGTTGTTGATGTCTTGAAAATTCTCAAGGTTGTTGTACACATTGCTGATCGGTTGGGTCAGGTTGTCGATAATACTTTCCCCTATTTTCGGACTGATGGTGCCAAGTTTTGGTGAGTCACGAATGGAAATGATAATAATGCCGCCTGTGTTTTCTGCAATCCATTCTTTAAAGGAATAGATAAAGCGAATGGTATTGGAAATCCCAAAGTTGTCTGAAACCCCTGCATCCATTATCTCAATCGCAGGATCAGTCGGTAAGGCCGTGTTGGGTGTGATGTATGGAAACGTTGCACTCATCCGCAGGGCCGACAGAAATCGAAGGTTGGCAGCTCCATGGTTTTCAAAAAGTCTATGAAAGTCAACACCGCTGATTTTATTGCTCGGATATTCCGGGAATGCCGCGATTTCAAAATTCATGTACGAAACAGGTTGAGAGGCGATATATAATTTCCGGCCATCGTTGGTGATGATTGGCGACAAGATCATCATGGGGATAATGGATTTTTGTTCCGGATCATGATACGCTGAGATGGACTTGTCCATTAATTTGTCCGTGATCCCATTAAGCTCTTCATCGAACGTATAGCCGCGGTCGCGCACATATTTCAATCCGGAGTATTCATATTTGGTGAACCCTACAAAAATGTCGTTGGCCAAAAAACTAAAAATCAACGGGTTTAGGTTATCGGCAGAAATGGATTTTCGATGGAGCGGATCGTACGGATCGGTTTCTTCCCCCAATTTTTCACGAAGCTTTAATTCACGGTAGTAACTTGCCCCGATGATGCCACCGGAAGCCCCTGTTATCAGCATGGTGTTTTTCATCAAGCCACCGTTGGTTTGCTCATCCGCAGTTTGTAAAACGGTGAGTGCCCAGAGGGCTGCCCGTTTGCCGCCACCACTTACATTTATGAAAACCATTTTTGGTTTCTCATTTTCATCAAATTTTGACCGCCAAGCTTCGAGTGCCTTTAAGGTGATGGCCCGGTCTTTGGCAATCGTGGCGGTGTCGTTCAAACTTTTCAGCTTATCAACTGAATACTCAACCGGTTCAAGTGTATAATTGAGGCCAAAAGCTTTGTCTCTGACTTTAAAATAATCTTCACCAACTAAGTAATTGAAAATAAGGAAAAAGGCCAGTGCTGTTGTAACGGCCCACCCACCAAACCAATAGGAAAATGCACCGGAGAGCATGACGAAGATGGTCAGGAAAATAATAAAGCTTGCCGCTGCCGGCAACTGGAATAGCGGGTTGTCTTTGAAAATGCCCAGCACCAATACAAAAACAAAAATGAAAAATTCAATCACTACCAGGTTAAAATGGTTTTGATCGAAAACCTGTAACACTGTTTCGCGATCATAGAAATTGCTATCATCCACTTTCTTTAACCGCAAATTGTGGTCGAGGTAGTTATCGACCCGCACTTGTTTCTTCCGCGCGATATCCAATTTCTTCATCGCGCTGGCGCGTGTTACCCGCACGTTCTGCTTGATCTTTTCATCGAGGCGGCACACCACATACTTGAAAATATCTTTGTTCGTCAATATGAAATAGACAAAGAAGATGGCCGTCATGGCCCCGAAACCAATGAGCAGGCCCGACACGCAATAAAACAATTCTTTATTCGTAAGGCTCTGATTGTTTACCTGAAATACAATGATTTGTCGTAAATAGATTATCAGGAATAAGATCGGAATGACCGAGTTGTTCACACTAAATTTCGTGAACGGTTTTGCCAACGCGCCCACAAATGAAAACCGATGCCCATCGGTGATGTAGCTCGTGATGTGGTAGGCGGTGGTGAATCCCGCCAGGGTGGCACCAATAATAAAAAAGCTTGTGAAATTTACTTCGTTGAGGTATTCGGGGTCGAGAAACAGATAGGGGATACCGAGGTATTTCCCAAAATTGCCTGTTGCCATTGCGTAAAGCACAATCCATCCCAACAACATGACATGATTACGCTTCAGGTTGTTGAGGACCAATTGTACCGGAAAAGAGTAATAAAATGCGTTAAAAAAGGGAATCAACCGCTGCATGCGTCAATATTTGTGATAATATAAGATTTTTTCAAAGATAACTTCTTCCGACAGACCGCGGGTATAAAAAAACCTTCGAGCATAGGGTAATAATGTGCGTTTACAATCTTGTTGCAGGGTGGTGCCTTCTTTTCGCACATTTCGCAAATACGGATATCGATTGGTGGATATATCAATTGTAAATCATCCAAAAATCATTGTAAGCCCTCGTTTACTGACAGTATCTGTCCATACAGTTTTATTTCTTTGATGCTTTACGTTACTTCGGGAAAATGTCAGCCAAGTTGTTTCATATATACAAGAGTTCAGCCGGGTCGGGGAAAACCCGCACGTTGGCCAAAGAATATTTATTGCTTGCCCTTCGCTTTCGGGCCGATTATTTCAAACATATTCTGGCGGTTACGTTCACCAACAAGGCAACCCAGGAAATGAAAGACCGCATCCTGGATTATCTTGATGATTTTGCAAAGGGAGAGGAAAACAACCTGACGAAAGAACTTATTGCAGCATTAAACTATGATCCCAATACTTTTCAGTTGCATGCGCAGGAAGTACAGGGCGAATTGTTGCATCATTATTCCCAGTTTTCGATCAGCACCATTGATGCATTTTTTCAACGCGTTATCCGTTCGTTTACGCGCGAGACCGGTTTGATGGGTGATTTCCGGTTGGAAATTGAAACCGATATGGTGTTGGAAGAAGTGATCGATAATTTGATTGATGAACTGAAAGAAGGAACAGAACTTACAAAGTGGGTTGTGGAATTCGCGAAATCAAATTTAGAGAATGAACGCAGTTGGGATATACGGAGAGGGCTAAAGGAATTTGCAGAGCAAATCTTTAAAGAAGAGTTTAAAATGGTGGAAGGGGAAATCGCTGAAAAAGTAAAGCATCCTTCATTCTTTAAAGACACACGCGAAAATTTGTTTAAACTGAAACATAGTTTTCTGGCTACTATTCAAAAGAAAGCGATAGAGGCAGTCACCATTATCGAAAAAAATAATTTAGTTGCCACGGATTTTAGTTACACCAGCGGAACACCCTATACATTTTTCAAAACGGTTGCAGCACTCTCTTCAATATCGAAGTATGAAGTAGGTTCCCGATTGACAACCTATTTTAACGATGTGGATAAGTGGGGAGCAAAGAAAAGTGATAAGCAGCAATTGGTAAACCAACTTGCAAAAGAAAAGCTAGCCGCACTTTTAACTGGTATTCTTGAATTTTCCGATCAACATTTGACAAAGGCACTTTCAGCAGAGGTTGCACTCAATAACTTTTATGCATTTGGTTTGATAACGGACATCGCGCGCAAACTGCGGGAATACAAAGACCAAAACAATTTGATGTTGCTGGCCGATGCACCACAATTCCTCAACGGGATTATCCAGGACAGCGATACTCCTTTTATTTATGAAAAGGTAGGATCGTTTTACAAAAATTATTTGATTGACGAATTTCAGGACACTTCCGGTTTTCAATGGGCGAATTTCAAACCCTTGCTGATGAACAGTCTGGATGAAGGCTATCAGGGAATGTTGGTGGGGGATGTGAAGCAAGCCGTGTACCGCTGGCGTGGTGGGGATTTGTCGCTGTTGCAAAACCGTGTGCTGGACCAGGTCGGGGAAGTACGGGTTGCTGTGCACGAACTTGACAAAAACTATAGAAGCACACCTGCGATTGTTGATTTCAACAATACTTTTTTTGATGCAGCTGCTAAAAACATTGTTCAACTCGTTGATGATGCTTTGCCGGAAGCGGTTTTTGAAACAGCTCGTCAGGGTGTTACCCGAACGGATGTTGCAGGTTTTGTGAAAGTTGAATTTTTGGAGTGGGATAAAGATGAAGGGTTTGAAGACCTTGCGTTGGATAAACTGGTTACCGATTTGGAATCCATCCAGGATGCTGGTGTACCATTAAAAGATATCGCCATTTTGGTCCGGAAGAATAGTGAAGGGCAAAAAATAGCACAGCATCTTCTGCAAAAGCAAAGCACGAACCCCGTCAATAGTATTTATCGCTACGATGTGGTGTCAAATGAATCGTTGATTATTGATGGTGCCGCTTCGGTGAAATTACTCCTGGGTGCCATGCGTTATTTGTTAAACCATGATGACTCCGTGGCACGTGCACAACTGGCATACGAATATGCACGGTTGTTTAACCGCGACATGTACCTCAATGAGGTTTTTGAAGTGGGCAATGCCACCACATTTGAAAACATGCTTCCCGAAAAATTTGTAAAGCAAAAACGGAGCTTAAAAAAACTTCCACTTTTTGAAATGACCGAGTCGCTGATCGGGATTTTTAAATTGGGTGATCAGCTAGGCGAACTTCCTTTTATCCAGGCATTTCAGGATGTGGTGTTGGGTTTTTATACACGCGAGAAAAATGATTTGGGTGCTTTTCTGGAATGGTGGGAAGAAAACAGGTTTAAAAAATCCATACAGGTGCCGGAAGAAATTGATGCTATCCGGATTTTAACCATTCATAAATCAAAAGGACTACAGTTTAAAGTGGTGATGATCCCATTCTGTGATTGGAATTTGGACCATGAAAATATGAAACAACCAACGTTGTGGGTAAAAAGTGTAGAGCCGGAATTTGAAGCAGCCGGTTTTTTGCCCATAAACTATTCTTCAACATTGGAGCGAACATTCTTTCATTCGTTCTATAAGGAAGAGAAGGTACGCACCTATGTTGACAATCTGAATTTGCTATACGTTGCATTGACACGCGCGGAAGAAGGATTATACCTCACTGCACCAAAGGATTCCAGAAAGGAGAAGAAGATCAACACGACTGCCCAATTATTACAGAGCACCATTGCCGCTGATGTGGCCCTTAGTGCAAAATGGAAAATTACCGGGCTGCATTGGGAAGCGGGTGAAAAATCGTTCACCAAACCCAAAACTGTTTCCAATGAAGATGGACAAGTAACATTGACTGCATATCGTGTAACCGATTGGCGACAAAAAATGGTGATCCGTCAATCGGGAAAAACATTTTTCAATCAGGAAGAAGATGTTGCCCAGCAAAAACGCTTGGAAGGGATACACATGCATTTGATTTTATCCCGGATCCATACTGCTGCGGATTTAGATGCTTCCTTGGATAAAATGTGTTTTGATGGTGTGATTCTGGAAGAGGATAAAATATCCTTGCGCGAGAAACTGGAAATACTTTTTACCAACAAGAAAATAAAATCGTGGTTTGATCCGGAATGGACAGTGCGAACAGAAGTGCCCTTATTGCTTCCGGAAAAAGGAGAACGCAGGATCGACCGTTTGATTACGAGTGGAAATACCGCGGTGGTAATCGATTTTAAAACAGGGGATCCAAGCAAGAAAGACCAGGAACAAGTACGCGATTATATCCAATGGCTTTATAAAATGAATTTTGCGGAAGTGAATGGGTTCCTGTTGTATTTAAAGACAAACCAGGTAGTGAATGTTTCGCTTACCAGGAGTAAAGTATCAAAAGTAAAAGACGAAAACCAGTTGGGCTTAGGGTTATAATATGGCAAAAGAATTTTTACAGGAAGTAGCCGAATCGGCATTGAAAAGAAACCCAACGTTGGCGGATGTGACATTCGTATTTCCAAACAGGAGGGCAGCACTTTTCTTTCGCAAGTATTTGTCGGAAGGATTGACCAAACCCGTTTTCTCCCCGGGCCTGATTACGATTGAAGAATTTTTCAAAGCCCACACCATGAAAACCGTTCCGGATAAACTTCAGTTGGTGCATGAACTATACAAAGCTTATCAGCAGATTATTCCCGGTGAGGAAGCCTTTGATAAATTTTATTATTGGGGCGAAATGTTGTTGCGCGATTTTGATGAACTCGATAAATATCTGGTGGATGCCGATTTGTTGTTCAAAGATTTGAGCAGTCAAAAAGAACTGGATGCCAACCTGGATTATTTCACCGAAGAACAACAGGAGTTCCTGAAAACGTTTTGGGCAGGTTTTGAAGAATTTACTTCTGACCACAAACAGAAATTCCTTTTTCTCTGGCAGAAATTGATTACGGTATACCATCAGTTTGAGGAGCAATTGGTTTCGAAAAACTGGGGATACGAAGGCATGTTGCAGCGTGAAGTGGCTGAGCAGATTACAACGAACAAAATCTTATTAAAGGGGAAATATGAGTTTGTTGGTTTCAATGCGCTCACGCGTGTGGAAGAAAAACTGATTAGCCATCTTGTAACGGAAGGCAATACCATTATCCATTGGGACCTGGATCAGTATTATCTACATGATCAAAAGCAAGAGGCCGGAAGGTTTTTCCGCGAGTATCAACAACACTCCGTACTGGGAAAAACATTTCCGTCCGACATCCCTTCCAATTTGAGTTCAATTACATCTATTCAACAAGTAGGCGCAGTGCAGAAAGTCGGGCAAGCAAAGTTGTTGGCCGAATTTTTGGCAAACGGATTTGCCGAAGGGATGAAGCCGGAGGAAACCTTGGTGATATTGCCAGATGAAAAGATGATGCTGCCGGTGTTGTACGGAATTCCGGATAGCGTGGAGAAGTTTAATGTAACAATGGGTTTTCCGTTGAGCAGTACACCGATGTTCAATTTAATTGAGTTGATGGTGGAGATGCAGATCGCGGCTTCGGAGGAAGGGTTCAACCATCGACAAGTGCTGGCAATTTTGGGGCATCCATATTTGGTTGGGATTGATGCGGCTGTTGCGAACCGAAAACGAAAAGATATCTTGAAAAAAAATTGGGTGTGTATCCCGGAAGAAGAGTTGGCCACGGATCTAAAAATCCATCAACTGGTTTTTCAGTGGGTTGGCATCGAACATATTATTGACTATCTCAAAAATGTGGTCTATGAAATTGGAAGCGATGAAGCCACCTATGGGTTGGACAAAGAATTTGCATTTCATTTTTATACGTTCTTCAACCGCTTGCAAGAGGTGGTTGGCAATGAGTTTACCGATTTGCGTTTGTTCCTTCGCCTGTTCCGGCAATTGGCGCGGTCACAAAAAATCCCTTTTTCAGGGGAGCCGTTGGAGGGGTTACAGATCATGGGTGTTTTGGAAACCCGTAACCTCGATTTTAAAAATGTATTTTTTCTTTCGCTGAATGAAGGCAGCATGCCAGGCGGAAATTCAAAAGGCTCTTTTATTCCGCATACGGTTCGAAAAGCATATAGTTTGCCGACCATTGATCATCAGGATTCGATGTATTCGTATTTGTTTTATCGCGCGATGCAACGCGCTGAAAATGTTTTTTTGTTTTACAATACCGAGACTGACGATTTGGGCGAAGGGGAGATGAGCCGATATCTGCGGCAGTTGATGTATGAATCGAATCTTCCGATAAAGCGAAGGGTTGCACACAATGCGGTAGTGCCCAACGTGAGCGAGCCAATTGTAATTCAAAAAGACAAAACCATTCTTGAAAAATTGGCGAAACTGAACGAGGGAAACTATCGGTTCAAAGGTATTTCCCCTTCTTCACTTAATGCATACATGGATTGCAAATTGAAATTCTACTTTCAGTATATAGCGAAAGTGAAGGAAGCGGATGAAGTAGAGGAGGATTTGGATGCACGCGTGTTGGGGAATATTCTCCATGATGTGATGGAGCGGTTTTATAAAGACATCATCGAAACAAAAAAATCGAATCAGATTGTGCTGGAGGATTACGCATTGGCTGAAAAGAAAATAAACAAGCTTATTGATGAGATGTTTGTCAAGACGTTTAACCTTAGCGGAAAAACGGTGAAGTACGAAGGGCAGCGGTTGATTGTAAAAGAGATGGTGAATAGTTTTGCGGATAAGATTATCGCGAATGATAAAAGCTACGTTCCTTTTTTTATTGAAGGATTGGAAGAATCAGCGTTCACACATCGGGTGAAAATTGACCATGCTCCGGGCTACGCTGTGTTGGGCGGAAAAGTGGATAGGGCAGATCGTGTGAAGGAGGATGGGGAAGAAGTGCTGCGCATCATCGATTACAAAACAGGTAAGGATGATCTGAATTTTTTCGATGTTCATTCCTTGTTTGTGCCGCATAAGAAACGGAACAAAGCAGCTTTTCAAACGTTGATTTATACATTGTTGTACCAAAGCAACCGCAAGACTGATGATGTGCCGGTGGTGCCGGGATTGTTGAACCGGATGAACCTTTTTGCCGATGAGTTTTCGTTTGGCTTCAAAATGAATAAGAGTCGTTTGCAAGATGTACGCCCGCACATGGAAGATTTTAAAAAAGACTTGCAAGTTTTGTTGAATGATATTTTTGATCCGTCAACAGTTTTTGATCAAACGGAAGAGAAAGAGTTTTGCAGGTATTGTGCGTATAAGGATATTTGCCATCGGTAGTCTCACACAAAGACCGCCAAGTTTAGCGCAAAGAACGCGAAGTCTATTGAATGACCATAAAACTTAGCGTGCTTTGCGCCTTCTTTGATTGCTTTGCTTGAAATCATTTTCATTGCTTACCTATTTTTACAGTATGGACCTCGAAAAATTCCGTAATCAATCCAAAAAGAAAGCTGACGAGAATAAAAAATTCTTGAAAGGCTTGAAGAAAAAGAATCCACGGATTGTGGACGATATTTTTCATACAACCCATGAAGAAGTCTTTGAAGGGATTGATTGCCTGGAATGCGCCAACTGCTGCAAAACCACCAGCCCCATTTTTTATAAAGCCGATATTGAAAGACTTGCAAAATCAATGCGCATGAAGCCTGCGGATTTTGAGGTGGAATATTTGCGTATGGATGCTGATGGCGATTTCGTGGTGAAAAATTCGCCCTGCCCTTTTCTGGGGGAAGACAATTATTGTTCGGTATACGACAACCGCCCAAAAGCTTGTCGCGAATATCCCCACACCGATCGGAAGAAAATGGTGCAGTTGATGGACCTCACGTATCGAAATACGTTGGTATGTCCTGCGGTGTTGGAGATTATAGACCGTCTAAAGAAAATCCCGATTTAAAGTTAAAGATGGGTTGTATATTCGGTAATCAACTCTTGATGATCGAACGTATACTATGAAATCAAACCAGCTTTTATTGTTAATCGGTTTTTGTTCACTGTTGGGTTGCACCCCAAGGCAGCAACAGGAAGAAATCAAAGCACTTGCCAAGGTTAAACTTGTTACCAATTATGGTGAAATCGTTTTGCAACTTTATGATGAAACCCCGCTTCATC
Organism: uncultured Roseivirgaceae bacterium; assembly: GCA_964398945.1. Classification (GTDB taxonomy): domain Bacteria; phylum Bacteroidota; class Bacteroidia; order Cytophagales; family Cyclobacteriaceae; genus JBGTGG01. The sequence continues at coordinate 101,739 of CAYNOT010000002.1, forward strand.
GCGATAATTTTATCAAAATCATAAACGACCATGTGCTGGATAGTGTGTTGTTTCACCGCGTGATTCAAAATTTCATGATCCAGGCAGGCGACATCAATAGCAAACATGCACAGCCTGGCGATACACTTGGTGATGGTGATCTTCCGTATACCGTGCCTGCGGAAATCACAGCGGAGTTGTTTCACAAAAAAGGGGTATTGGCCGCGGCAAGGGATGACCATCCCGAACGCGCATCCAGTGGTACACAATTCTATATTGTTCAGGGAAAAATCTTTACAGACAGTTTGCTCGATGCTGCCGAAACACGCATCAATGGATGGCTGGCGCAATACTATATCAAGCATGATCCCGCATATAAAAACCAATTCGATTCCTTGAATGCAGCATTTGAAAATAAAGATCATGAAACATTCGCACGTATCAATACCAACTTCAGGGAATTGGCAAAAGGGTACAGCCAATTTGATCCGTATAAAATTCCGGAAGCGCACCGTGTGGTTTACAAAACAATTGGTGGCACGCCACATCTTGACCAGAACTATACTGTCTTTGGTGAAGTGGTCTCCGGCCTTGAGGTAGTGGACTCAATTGCTGCCGTACAGACCAATAGCCTGGACCGCCCGATGATGGATGTCCGTATTCTGCATATAGAAATTCTAGAGAAGGAATAGTTGATGGCTTCTATGTTATCACGAACCAAAAGATAGAATTCATGAGATTATTAGCTCTGCTCATATTTGTTGCTTTTAAAACAACTTTTGTTTTTGCGCAAGACAAACAGCAGGTCAATACTGCCAATTACCAGACGATGCACTGGCGGTACGTTGCAACAGAATTGCCAGATCAATGGTATGGCTCGGATGATGCAAAGCGCGTAGCGGAGAATGTGTTGCTCGCCCAAAAGGATATTGGTGGGTGGTCAAAAAATATTCCGTATCACCACGAGCTTTCACAATCTGAGCGAGAAGATTTTCTAAACGGGAAAGCTGAGGTGGGTGCAACATTCGACAATGGTTCCACTATTACGGAGTTGCGATTTCTTGCAAAAGTATATACATATATAAAAGACACGCGCTATCAGGAAGCATTTGAAAAGGGATTGCACTATATTTTTGTTTCGCAATATGAGAATGGGGGATGGCCTCAATTTTTTCCCGTCCAGCGCGATGGTGATTACTACTCCCGCCACATCACTTACAACGATGATGCGATGGTCAATATCCTGAAATTCCTTAAAGAAATTTATACTGATCAGAAAGCCTTTCTCTCTTTAGGCGTTGATGATGCAGTAAAACAAAATGCCAAGATATCTTTCGATAAAGGAATTGCATGCATTTTGAAAACACAAATTGTTGTTGAAGGAAAGCCAACAGTATGGTGCGCGCAACACGATGAAAAAACATTCGCCCCTGCAAAGGCACGTACGTACGAGCTTCCATCTTTTAGTGGGGCAGAATCTGCGGGTATTGTGATGTTGTTAATGGATATCGAAAGCCCGTCAAAAGAAATTGTTGCATCCATAGAAGCAGCCGTAAAATGGTTTGAAGAACATACGGTAGAAGGCATACGGATAACCACTGTAACCAATGACGATGAAAAGCGGGATCGCATCGTGGTCGAAGATAAGGATGCGCCTGCGGTGTGGGCAAGGTTTTATGACTTGGAAACTGAAAGGCCTTTCTTTTGTGACCGCGATGGTATCAAGAAAAACACGTTGGCCGAAATAGGGTATGAGCGTAGAAACGGATATGCTTGGTATACGGATAAGCCGCAAGCGGTTCTTAATGCCTATACTGAATGGAAGAGTAAATTGGTTGTGAAATAAAGGAGATATTCACCTTTAATTTTAACTCTTTTTATTTGTATTTATCAATCAAGAAATCAGCATATACTTTTTTGAAGTCGAAGCCTGCATTGGTACAATTTGATATCAGTTTGAAAAACCGCACCAACCGGGCAAAAGCCTTGCGTGGAAAAGTACAAGCACTACAAATGCTCGACAGAACCGAAGAATCCGCAGCAGTTCAAAAACCCTGGATGTGTTTTGGAAGAAGGAGTTGATTGCGATACATTGATCTGCTTTTATTACAACGTCATTCTGAGGGAGGTACGACCGAAGAATCTTGATCCTTTCAAATTCTTTGCTTAATAAAAAAGACATTTGATAGATCAGCGTTCCCTGTGAGTATTTGATAAAATCTATCCATTGTGACCAAACGTAATAACGAAGGTAAAACTATGTTTTTGCTTGAAAAATGAAACTAAATCCTACATAGCGGGGTTGAAGGGGACGAATGAGGTTGCAATTTTAGTTCAAATTCGGCTATATTGATGCCTCAGTCTGAAAACACTAAATAGAGATGCCTAAAAATCTTGATCACACTTCTCAGTATAGGGATGGTCACAATTGGATTAACGTAAAATTAAGCTTGATTGAGTTTGAAGAAGAGGGATTATACTTTATTTATTCCCCTGCTTTGGACTTGACAGGTTATGGCAAAACTGAAGAGGAAGCAAAGGAGTCTTATAACCTTGCCATGGAGGAGTTTCTTAAGTATACTTCCAACAAGGAGACAGTTTTCCAAGAACTTGAGCGACTTGGATGGACAATATCTAAAAAGAAAAAAATAACAGCCCCTTCTCTTTCGGCTTTATTACAAAGCAGGAGTTATTTGGAAGAGATTTTTACGGAAAAGAATTTTCGTAAAACTGACGAAACTGTAGCTATTCCCGCTTAATCCAGTTAATGTCTACTCATCATTTAAGGAATATTGGGCTTGACGATTATAGAAAATACTTGGAACATATTGGATGTAAATGTACCCGAACAAAAGGAGGACATGAACATTACACAAGGATTGATTTATTACGTCCCCTCACATTACAAAGTCACATTACCCCTGTTCCGGAATTTATTATAAAGAATCATTTAAGAATATTGTCGAAGACTAAGAAACAATTCTTGGATGAATTTTATACTATGTGATTACTTGATTGTTTTCTGTGGCAGTCCACGTCAATGTGTCTTGTTTAGAAGATATTGTGCTAGCGGTCGTGTTGTCACCGAACCGCAACCGCAGTCTCTTAATCATAGCCGTCAAACAATGATTTTTGATAAGCACCTCCATTGAATTTTTTAATTAATTCTCGTATAAATTCATAATGCTTCACATATTGATTCGGGATCGCGAGGGAAGGAATGTTTTTGCTTTTTAATAATTGCACTTTAACCTTATCGGATTCTATTCTTCTTTTATTTTTGTAATGCTCTGTGCCATTTATTTCAAAAACAACTTTGGGGACATTTCCCTGATAGATTACACCATCAAATTCTTTTTTATTTACCGCTGGGTTATCTCTTTCTCTCGGAAATACATGGATCACTTTTACGTTCCTCTCAAACCGAGTGCCTTGTATTGTACAATAATGACTCATTGTTTTATAAAATTCATCTTCAAATCTTGAATGATTGGAAAACCCAATGGTAAATTTATTGACGACACTTTGCGATATTTCTGTAGTTCCATTTTTTTGTACATAATCTATCAGCGCGTATAAATCATCATCCTTTTTTGATAAGATGTCTATTGCTTTTTTGTCTGTAACAACAATCAATTTTTCTTTTGCCCGTGTAACCCCCACATTGATCAACTGGCTGTTGTTTTTTATCCAATCGTATGTTCGGGACGAGGTACTCCGTGATATTGCAGTCGATAGCATTATTGTTTTATTTTCTTGCCCTTGTACTTTGTGTATCGTGCCACAACTAACGGATTCATTTATTTCTCCTTTTTGTTTGGCTTCTTCCAAGTAATAATTTAAAATTTTTTCCTGGTTTCGGAACGGGGTTAAAATATAGACATCTGTTAGCTGATTAACCTTTATGTAATTAACAATTTCCTGGGCTTCTTCAAGTGATGCATTTCTTTCTTTTCGGTTCACATTATTTACATCCAACAATTTTACTTCTCCTATGTTTTTAATTGCAGTGAGATTGAGTCTGTTCTCATAAAATCGCATGTTTGAATAATTGATAATCTTTTTCCCACAGCGATAGTGATAGCTCAATAAGATATCACGTGAAATATTATCGATCCGCTTATATACGGAAAGTATTGAATTATTGAAGTAGTCATACTGCTCATCAATGTCAAATTGTTTCATTAACTGCCTGTTTCTGGTTTCTTCAAAAATCACAATGGGCTTTAGTTGATTGGTATCACCAATTAAAACCATGTTCTTACATTTCGAAATCGGGATAAGGCTTGTGGCAATATCACACTGAGCGGCTTCATCAATCGTTAACAAATCAAATTTGAATTTCTTCCCCAGTTTACGACTTGAAATGTTAGTGGTAAGAATAATGGGAAATACTTTTGTGAATTTTTCCAAATTCTCATCATCTGCAATCCATTTATTAAATTCTTTTACGCGCTTGTCTTGTGTTTCAATTTTCAGGATTTCATGTAGTTGGCTGTAATCCTTGGTTTTCAGGCGTTTTACATATTTTAACGATTCATAATAAAAGAATTGCAACAACTGGTGATTTCCTTTAATCACTTCAAATATTCCGTTTACATCATCGTTTGTGGTTACAGGAATCTGCTTCAGTCTTTCTTCAAGTTTCTGTTTTTCTTTTTCAAGTAGACCATAACTATTCTTTGACAATAATCCGTTAATGAATTCCAGATTTTGCTCTAAATCAACTCTATCCTCATAGTCGTTTAGTTTTTTCAGCAATATTTTATTTTTTTCTTTTGACTTTTCTTTCAAACTAAACAAGAGTTCTTCTTTCGGGACATCCTTTGTTTCAAACTCAAATAATTCTTCTATTGTTTTTAATGCCCGTGCTACGCAAGTGTTGTTTCCAAGCCTGATTATTGGAAGCAGAATCGCTTTATTTCTGTATTTCCCTATCGACATTTTGTCCTTAATCCCATCAATTGGAATATTATTGTTTGAGGAAACCAATAATGTTTTATTGTTCGTTAGGCAGTTAACGATAATATTTAAGATGGTTTGTGTTTTCCCGGTGCCGGGAGGTCCCTGTACGTACGTGACGGGATATTTTAACGAATTATAAATGGTGCGAAGTTGGTCGATATTGACATTGCTGTCATACAGTACAATGTAGGGTTCCTTTCTGTTCTTTCTGTCAAGCAGGGATAAATTCTGGAAGAATGCTTTTAACGGAATTTGCATTTCTTTCTGTGCATGTTCTGAATTTATATGATCATAAATTTTGGAGATATCTATTTGGGCATAGCCCAGAACAATAATCTCAGGTCTGGTGTTGGGTAGCTCTCCTGTATTAAAATTCCGCTTTAAGAATTCTATCGTACCAATTTTGTCTTTTAGGTATAGCAGCTCAAAATCAGCAGGACTTAAATCCGTATAATAAGACAATGAGTATTTGATACCTTTGATATAGAAGTTTGCGTTGAAATTTGTTTTGTTTCCGATATGTAATGTTTTGTTAACAGGGTCAAAGGTTAGTTTTCTAAAGGCAACAATAAATTTGCCTTTTGATTCCAAATCAATCGAGAACTCACTTAAGGCAAGTTCGTAATCATAAAATCTATTGTAATCAGTATGATAGATTTCTTTTATGATTAGCTTTTGTTGTTCATCGCTTAGCTGATAGGGGGTGTTATTTATTAATTCAGTTAAGTCCAGACTCGGAATCAAATGCGTTTTGTGAAGGAATGGATCATTGTTTGCTTTGTAGCATTCCAAATAATAGTTTAATATCTTATTGTCATACCTGTCAAATTCATATTCCTGCAAATGTTCGTCCTCCTCAATTTTTTTAATCAGTTTTTCCGGAACATCGTACTGTGAAAATTTAAGGATTTCAGCAGTTTGAATCCCGGATAAAAATATTTTTGCATTTGTAATCGGGCCATCTTTCGTGACATTGAACATATTCACACGAAGTTCACCGTTTGAATGAATATCCAGAACACTCATCCAGAAGGGCGTAATTTCTTCGTTTTTATTTTTATAGGTAATGTTAAGGTATTTTCCTTCCCGAATGGCTTTTCCTATAAGTGCTGTTGTTTTCTTGCTAGTCATTTATAGGATTGTTAGAACCATCCGATAACCATGTGTAAAAAGTGTAGAACGAAGATAAAAACTTATAGCTTACACGTCAATGTATTTTCTCACGGAATCAACAACGAACTATCACCATAACTTAAAAAACGATAATCGTTTTCCAATGCTTGATTATAGACTTCTTTCCATCCATCGCCAATAAATGCAGCCACCAACAACATCAATGTAGAGCCGGGTTGGTGAAAGTTGGTGATCAACCCGTTGCATATTTTGAACTGATACCCCGGTAGGATAAAAATGGAAGTACTACCCGCTAGTTGATCCGTATTGTTTTCGTCCATGCATTTTAGCACAGCCTGCAAGGCTTCTTCTTTTGTTGGTTCACTTGTGGTCGGTGTTGTCACCGAACTGCCTCTATAGGGTTCATCTTGATGGATTTCAAAAGGTGAGGTTGGATCTTTCAATAATTTACAGCCATACCAATAGAGACTTTCCAATGTGCGCATGGAGGTGGTTCCAACCGGCAACACAAATTGATCCGGTTGAAGAAGTGACTGAATGTTTTTTCGGGTGACAATGATTTGTTCGTTGTGCATGGTATGCTGTGTAGCATCCTCCACTTTCACGGGTTGAAACGTACCCGCACTTACATGCAGTGTTAGAAAATCAGATCGGGTTCCGCGTGCTTCAATTTGATTTAAAATTTCCGGTGTAAAATGAAGTCCGGCAGTGGGGGCAGCCACGGCACCTTCCCATTTGGAATACACTGTTTGGTAACGGTCTTTGTCCGATTTTTCAGCCTCCCGATTTAAATAGGGTGGGAGAGGCGTTTCCCCAATTTGTTCTATTGCTCCTGCAAAAGTGACATCCGCATCCCAACATAATTTCACCATGTTTTCAGAACGGGAAAGCAATTCCGCGGTGATGGAGAGGTTTTTGTTTACTTCTTTTTTTAAGATCAGTCCATCGTTCCATTTTTTTAAATTCCCAATAGCACATTTCCATGTACAACTATTTTCTGATTCCATGGCTGCAATCATCAGGGAAGAGGGTTCAACAGGATTGAGCAAAAAAATCTCAATGCTGGCTCCGGTTTCTTTTTGAAAATGCAAGCGCGCAGGGATTACCTTTGTGTTATTGAAATAAAGGTGGGTGTTTTCCGGAAGGAGTAGGGGAAGATCTGAAAATTGTTGGTGTTGGATATCCCCTTTGTTGAAACACAACAACTTGGATTGCCCGCGTTTCGCTAACGGGAATTTGGCAATGCGCGCATCGGGTAAATCGTAGGTGAATTCTTTTATAGGAATTGACATTTTTTATTCTGCTTAAGCTTCCATTCTGTGTTGGGGATCAAAATTTCTTCCTGCCGTCATTCAGAACCACCAGGGGCGGTGAAGAATCTTTCCCATGTTTTATAACCAACAGTGCAAAGGTACATGAGTATTTCATTTTCTTCGTAACATTGCGGATGGCCCTTCGCGCATCATTTTTCAAACGCACATTTGTATTTGCATTTAAAGCCCGTACCTCCCGGGGCGCCATGCCTGATAAAAATTCATGGTTCTTAAAAACCTGGGACGACTCTGATCCTGAAACAGTTGGCATCGGAGAGGCTGGTCCTTTGCCGGGATTGAGCATTGACCCGCTGCACGAAATGGATCAACAGTTTGAAACATTGATCAGTAAAATAGCGATAGGGGATTTTCGTATTGAAGAAGTTGACATTGAGGCCCTGATCCCAAAAGAATTTCCTGCCATACGCTTTGCATTGGAAATGGCGTTGCTGGATTTAAAAAATGGAGGTCAGCGAATTTTATTTGAGAACGGTTTTGTGAAAGGCAAACCGCTTCCGATCAATGGTTTGATTTGGATGGGGGGAATGGATTTTATGCTGGAGCAAATCAGCAGAAAAATTAGCCAGGGATTTCAATGTATCAAGATCAAAGTAGGGGGATTGAATTTTGAGCGGGAGTGTGATCTTCTCCGCTACATTCGAAATAAATACTTTGATAAGGACATTACGCTTCGCCTGGATGCGAATGGTGCATTTAAACCGGAAGAAGCTTTGCATAAATTGAACATATTGACGGGGTTTAATATCCATTCCATTGAGCAGCCGATTAAAGCAGGGCAACCATTCATGGCAGAGCTTTGTCGTCAATCGCCCATTCCGATTGCACTTGATGAAGAGTTGATTGGTGTTAATGGCCTTGTTGAAAAGGAAGCTTTGCTAAAAAAAATCCGTCCGCACTACATTATTCTTAAGCCAACCTTGCATGGTGGGTTTAAAGGATGTAGCGAATGGATTGCGTTGGCTGAATTGCTGAAGATTCAGTGGTGGATTACTTCTGCATTGGAATCCAATATCGGATTAAATGCAATTTGTCAGTTTACCGCAAACTATGATAATGCTCTTCCGCAAGGATTGGGAACAGGCATGTTGTATGAAAATAATTTTCCCTCCCCGCTCGAAATTGCAGGAGATAAAATTTTGTACAATTTTGATAAAACATGGCAACTTGAATGACTTATTTAGCATAAATGGATATACCTTCTCATTGTATTAATTGTGGCAATGCGCTTTCAACAGCCTACTGCCCAACGTGTGGACAAAAGAACCCACCTAAGAAAATCTCCTTATTAAATCTGTACCACGATTTTCAATCGCGTGTGTATGGGTTTGATGGGATGTTCCCACAGACTTTAAAGGACTTAACTATTCAGCCCGGAAAAATTGCAATTGATTATATCAAGGGAAATCGTGTCAAGTATGTGGGGCCGGTGGGTTATTTTTTTGTAATGCTTACAATCTTTATCCTTTCACTGAGTGTTCTTAATATTGATTTCTATGCGTTGTCCTTAGCTGGCAATCCTTTCGGGAATACAGCCAGCACGCCCGGCCAGGAAGCAGCGACTCAAATGGTGGTAAAAATGTTTTCGGAGAATTTACGGATTTTTCAATTTTTACTTGTTCCACTTACCGCCCTTTGGTTAAAAGTCTTTTTTAGGAAATCAGGTCATTCATTGTTGGAAATGATGGTACCAACATTTTATTGGTATGGTCATCTGGAAATTTTGGCAATCATAAATGTATTGCTTTTTTTCTTTACAGGCCTGACCGTGAACAGCATTTTCCTTCCGGTTAATGTTCTTTTACTTTGGATTTGCTTGTATGTCAATGTTTGGGAAAGGGTTTGGACCTTTTATCAAAGGTATACTTGTCTACGTGATTTCGTTTTTGGTTTTTATGTTGCTCAACATTATTTTTGTTTCGGTTTATTTTATAACCCACCCGGAATTACTTGAAAAGATGAGGCCAAAGTAAACTTATCGGTTCATAAACCCAGTGATCAACCGATGAAAATGATGCGTCCCTTTTTCTTGTTTAGCAGAATACCTTCCGTGGTCGTAAAAGCGTGAGCGTATTCCACGCTGTACGCTCTCTACTATTTCCTCATCTTCTATTTCCACACTGTTCAGATCAGCACCGGCTCCCTGATCAAGTTTGTTTTCATCCCACACGTACACAATAAAGGAAACTTTGGTTTTGTCAAGGGCAATAGGGGCAATCACATTGACAGAGAGGCCCCACGGATAAAAATTAAACATCATATTCGGGAACACCCAAAAATAATAACCTGCCACGCGCTTTCCATAATCGGGCGAGGAGGGAGGCAAATCAAAACAAGGCTTTCCTTCTTTTGCGATACCGAGTTGCAAATTTGAGTATTTGAAAAGTTCGGTTGTATAATTTCCATAGTCTACTTCCTGGTTTAACCCGGGATGCACAAATGGAATGTGAAACCCTTCCAAATAATTTTCGCAATACAGTGCCCAGTGCGCATTGACTTCATAATCACTTGACAAGTCAGGCCGGTATTTGAATTCATCGATCGGAAGCCATGCCATACGGGCCATCATTTCTGTAAAGAAAAGATTGGCATTGGTTTGTTTTGAAAATGTAGTGAAGAGCATCGGTCCCCATTGAAATAAATCGAGGGCAGGAAGGCTATCACTTTCTGCAGGAAAATTTTTTACTTCCTTAAATTCCGGCATGGATTGAAAAATACCATCCAATGTAAATCGCCTGCCATGGTAGCGGCACCGGATGTCTTTTAATGTACAGGGTTGTTCTACCAGCACTGCCCCGCGATGGGTACAGACATTGGAGAGACAATGGATTGTATTGTCCACATCTTTGCTCAGCAGCAAAGGTGTATTTTGGATGGTAAACGGATGCACTGAATTTGTTTTTGAAACCAACGCACTGTCCCCGATGAAATGCCACGTCTGTGCAAAAATTTTTTCTTTTGAAGTTTCAAAAAAACCAGGGTCAATATAGAATTCGGAAGAAAGGGTTTTTGCTTGCGCAATGTTCTCGGAGATTTCCAGCTTTTTCATGTTGCCCTGATTTCTAATGCAAAGTAAGGTTTTTTCAGAAAAGAAATACGGGCTTCCCTCCTATGGAAATGGACATTGGTTAGAGGGGGTGAATCGCCATCAGCCAAGCAGGCCCACTGGTATGATAATAAGCCTGGCGATTCCCTGTCTGCCGAACAGGCAGGCGTATGTCCACTAAAAAATCAATTAACACATGAAAAAGATTAAAGCTTTTTTTCTGGCTAATAGTTTAGTTCTCCAATGACTCCAGGGCTGTAGTCAGTTGTTTCTTTAAACCCTCCTGGCCTTTTAGGATATCTTTCAATCCATTGATTACGAAAGAAGGAACTTTCTCGCCTTTTGAAACTTTGTTGATTACTTCTGATACCATTTCCAATGCACTGGATTTTCCTTCAAAATCATCCGATTCTTTTATTTCTTTTTCAAGTGATTTCCAGGGATCTGATTTCTCCTCGTTTACAATGGCTGTTGCTACTTGTGATTGCTTTTCGTGGGTCCTGTTTAAAATGCACGCATTGTATTCGTTGATGATCTCCTCCAGGTTGTTGCGCGAAAGTTCCCCGCTTTCAATCCGCTCTCCAATGGTTCCGCAGTCGCCTAAAAAAGCTTCCATCTTTTTTTTGAACCCAAGGTTCGGGACTTCCATGATACTACCATCCATTTTCGTCAAGAAAAGACCGTTGTAGGTGGTTTGATTTTCAGGTTTGAATGTATACAAGCTAAGGTAGTCGGAGATTACTACTTTCATGAATTCATACTTGTTAAAATTTTTTACGGGTTTGTAGGTATCACCATTAAACGTGTATGCCTTTGTTTCAAAAATAGAATAAGAGGTTTTCTTTTTGTCTGCGGTTTGTATCTGTACTTTTGGTTCAGGCCCAAAATCCAACGGCTTTATTTTTCCATAAATCGTATCCAGTTTATTGCTAACAAAATAGTCTCCTGTAGCTTGGCCCGAAGCACATGTGTAGGTCAGCAGCATGAGCAGGAACAACAGGACATGGATGATGGTGAAATTTTTCATATCGATTTTAAAATAGGGTTCAAATTTAAGATTAAAATATAATACCAGCGTAGCTAATCGGTTTTTCCTTTGGGCTTGTACCGGTTTGCTTCTTTCAGGGTTTTTGTGATAATCCATTCCAATTGACCATTCGTGCTTCGAAATTCATCCGCTGCCCACTTCTCAACAGCTTTCAATACCTCAGGGTCGAGCCGCAATGCAAATGGTTTTTTCTGTGCCATATTACTCTAGTTCCGGGTTCATCATTTTTTCAAGTGCTGCTAAAAACATTTCGGGTTGTTGCGAGCCGATGATTAGTCTCTTGTTTTTGCCATAGTGAAATTCGATCCCTTTGTTTCCTTTTACATTTAGCGTTTTAATCCCATCAAGCCCCCATCGAATTCCATATCCCCGAAAGGAATATTGTTTTAACCGGAATTCATGAATATCCACTTTACTGATTTCTTTCCATTGGTTGATCAATGGCGAAAACCGATAGTGCACGCCCCAGCGATCAACTTTAGTTTCTAATTTCATGAAACGCAACAAAAAAACAACGCCTATCATTACTACAAGGCAAAGAAGTGTAACCAACAAGAGACCAAGGTCGCTCATGGGTTCATTTCCCCACGGCTGACCAAGGATCAGTTGTTGATAAATCCCCCAACCCAATATGGCCATCATCGGTATGGTTCCAATCCCGACAAGGATCCATATTACAATTTGATTGAATTGCTGTTGTTCAGAAAACAATTCCTTTGCCATTGTTTATGTGTTTAAGGTCCCTGCATTTACAACAGGGCTAACATCTTTATCGCCACACAATACCACCATTAAATTGCTCACCATGGCTGCCTTGCGCTCATCATCCAAGTCTACAATTTTTTCTTTGGCCAGATGATCAAGTGCCATCTGCACCATACTCACAGCACCTTCTACAATTTTAAAGCGTGCAGCTACTACTGCTGTTGCCTGCTGGCGCCTCAACATTGCCCCGGCAATTTCCTGGGCATAGGCGAGATAACCAATGCGCGCTTCTATTACATGGATACCGGCAATGTCCAGGCGGTTGCGAAGGAATTCTTCCAGTGCGGAGTTTACATCATCGTGGCCGGAACGAAGCGTCATTTCCGAGTCGTCATCAAAATTATCGTACGGATACATACCTGCTAATTTCCGAACGGCTGCATCGCTTTGGATACGAACAAAGTTTTCGTAATTGTCAACTTCGAAGGCAGCTTTGAAAGTGTCTTTTACCTGCCACACTAAGATCACACCTATTTGGATTGGGTTTCCAACCTTGTCGTTTACTTTTATTTTTTCACTATCAAAATTTCTTGCACGCAACGATATGGATTGTTTTGTGTAAAAGGGATTGACCCAAAAAAAGCCATTGGCCTTTACCGTTCCTTTATAAGCACCAAAAAGTACGAGTACCCTTGATCCATTGGGTGTTACAAAGAAAAAGCCGGGCATCAACACAACGGCAAAAAATACAACAAGCAATAAAATAGGACTCTTGGTTGCAATGCACCCCATAATGCCAATTCCCAGCAGAATGATTTCCGCCAATAGCATTATGTAGCCTGAAATAGGGGTTGTTTCGTGTTCAGTTTTCATAGACATGATATTAAATTGATATTATAAAGATATTAATATAAATCACTAACGCAAACCCCCGTGTTCGGGTTTTAAATTCGTTTGGTAGGTACGCTATACTTGCCGTAATTCGTGTTTTTACGATAACATGGTAAACTATAATCCTAAGACTTGGGTCAGCCTGATTGTCCATTCATATGGGAAACATGTAATGAAAACATTGCTTCCAGCCATGGTTTTTGTGACCCTCATGACCTTTGGCGTTTGCTATTTGTTTGTGGATTACTTCCAATTTGACTTTTCACAATATTCGGGTACCACCACTGTTCATTCGTTGCTGGGTATTGTATTAGGACTTTTTTTGGTTTTCAGAACGAATTCGGCCTATGACCGCTGGTGGGAAGGAAGAAAGTTGTGGGGGGGATTGGTGAACAGTACGCGCAACTTTGCACTTAAATTAAATGCCTACTTGCCAAAAGATGATGATCACTCGCGTGATTGGTTTGCTTCCATGATTCCCAACTTTGCGTATGCGATGAAAGAGCATCTGCGAAAAGGTGTTCAGTTTGATGAAATGGAGCAATCGGATGAACAGCTTATTCCTGCTTTAAAAAAAGTAAAGCACAAGCCAAATCGAATTTCAGCGTTGATGTATGAACGTGTAAACGCCCTGTATGGAAATAAGGTAATTGATGGGTTTCAATTTATCAACCTTGATAAAGAGTTGAAGGATTTTATTGACCTGATGGGGGCATGCGAACGGATCAGGAATACCCCGATACCGTATTCCTATACCATGTATATCAAAAAATTTATTTTTATCTACATCCTTACGTTGCCGTTCGGGTTTGTGATTATGTTTCAATACTATGCCATTCCTGCCGTTGTTTTGATCGCATACATATTGTTAAGTGTTGAATTGATTGCAGAAGAAATCGAAGATCCGTTTGGGCTGGACCCCAATGATTTGCCAACCGATGATATTTCAAAGAATATCCGGGATAATGTAAAAGAGATCCTTCATTCCTATTACCCACGCGCATACTCTGAATAGACATAAGCTGTAAGAGATAAGACGTTAGATTAGGATACTGGATGCCAGATACTGGATTCCTAGAAAGAATCTTGTGTCTTATGTCTAAAGTCTTACGTCTAGGAAGTAATCAATGAATAGATAAAGTAAAGCATGATCAACACTATCAGTACTGCGTACATGATGAGATCCACCCGAACATACACTTTGTACTTTTTATAGAGCTCCTTCAGGTCGTTAAACATGGCTTCATTTTTTTACAAAGGTATCAATTTAGTTGTTGGCGGGGTAGTTTGTGTCGGGTTGTAATTGTCTGGCAGTATTCAATATGCGCATGTTTTTCTAAAAAAAAGAGCGGGTTTCTTCCCGCTCCTTCAAAAAATCAGATAGTGTTTGTAATTACCGGTACGTCACTGCCTTTACAGCATCCAGCGTTTTCTTCACGTTAGGAAGAATTGCTTCTATAAGGGTAGGAGCGTATGGCAGGGGAACATCGAAACTGTTTACCCGTTGAATTGGTGCATCCAGATAATCGAATGCATATTTTTGGACGTGGTAGGTAATTTCAGTGGCTATAGAGCTTAATGGCCACGCTTCTTCCACGATTACCAAGCGGTTGGTTTTTTTCACCGATGCCACCACGGTATCATAATCAATTGGGCGAACGGAGCGCAAGTCGATTACTTCAGCAGAAATGCCATCTTTGGCAAGTTCTTCAGCAGCTTCCAACGCCACCTTCATAATCTTGCCGAAGGATACGATAGTTACATCAGAACCTTCCCGTTTAACATCTGCAACACCGATTGGAATGAGATATTCTTCTTCAGGTACTTCACCTTTATCGCCATACATCAATTCCGATTCCATGAAGATCACGGGATCATTGTCGCGGATAGCGGTTTTCAAAAGGCCTTTTGCATCATAGGGGGTAAAAGGAACCACCACCTTTAACCCGGGGCAGTTAGCGTACCAGTTTTCAAAATTTTGAGAATGTTGGGAACTCAGCATACCTGCGTTTCCGGTTGGCCCCCTGAACACGATCGGAACGTTGAATTGCCCGCCCGACATCGACATCATTTTGGCAGCCGAGTTGATCACCTGATCGATTGCCACCAATGAGAAGTTGAAGGTCATGAATTCAATAATTGGACGAAGCCCGTTCATGGCTGCTCCTACACCTATTCCGGTAAATCCAAGCTCGGCAATTGGAGTGTCCAGGATGCGTGCTGGCCCAAATTCATCCAACATGCCCTGGCTAACCTTATAGGCGCCATTGTATTCGGCAACTTCTTCACCCATGAGAAATACTTTGGAATCTCTTCTCATTTCTTCATTCATGGCCTCGCGAAGGGCTTCCCTAAATTGTATCTCTCTCATAAGCTAATTAAAAGTGTGTAAAAATAGTATCTGAGGTTGTTTTGACAAAAGAATATGGGTATTTAATACGTTAATCATTTGCGTAAAAAAAAAGCCCTCCGATTTGATCGGAGGGCTTTTTTGTAAATCCAATGGTGAATGCTTATTTCAAAGCATTTCTGAATGATTCAGTTGCTGCATAGCTGGCAAACTCAAGGTCAGTTAACGCTGCTTCTTTCAAAGAAGGATCGTTTTTAACTGCATCGGTAAGGTTGCTCACAACAGCATCCGCATTTTTAAGTCTTGCAGCGGCCACAGCAGCACCATAATAGGCAATTGCCAATTGGCTGTTTTGGCTTGTTGCTTCATTGAATGAAGTCATTGCATTTTGGTAGTCTTTGTTCAATACCTGGGCAAGGCCTTTGTTGAAAAGGTTGTCAGCAGTGCTGGTAGCAGAAGATTCAGAGCGAACAGCATCACTATATTTTGCCATTACGATCTCAGAAGCACCTTTAACACCGTTCACACCAGCTGCATTGTCACCACGTAATCCAGCATCTAATGCTTTGTTGGCGTGATCGTAAGCAGCATATGCGTTGCCACCAAACATTTCAACAGAAGCTAAATTAGCGTGTACTTCAGCAGCAGCGTTGATGCGGGCAGCAATTTCCAACTGTGCTTTCGCTTTTTCAGCCAATGAAGTTGCATTGGAAGGGTTTTCAATTGCCTGGGCAATGTAAACCGCGCCTAAGTTGTTGTGTGCATTCCAGTTTGTACCTTTTTTGGTCGCGGCTTCGTAGATCGAAGCTTTTTCTTCCAAAGAAGGGGTAAGGGTAGCAGCATACATCATTTCTTCGAAAGAAAGTGCATCTGAATTTTGGGTTCCTTGTGTGATCTGCTTGGCAAGAACAGAGATTTCTTCGTCTGTTTTCTTTTCTTTCACGGTAAGGATTTCAGTTTGCGCAGTACGCAAGCCAGGATAAACATCCTTGAATACTTTTTTGTAAGTAGGAAGTTTACGAAGTGCTTTTTCTTGTGCCTCGAAATCGCTTCCGTTGTTGATGATGTTCATGTATTCAGATTTCTCCTCAGAAGAGATTCCTTCATAAGCAGAAAGGGCGGTTTTGAAAGCATTCCAATCGTCAACTACTGGTTTGAGGATAAAGTTGATAGAATCAGCCATTCCTTTATAGTCGTATTTCTTCATTTGTGCACGGTAGTATTTCTCAATAGCTGCAGCACGTTCTTGTGCTAATTTGCTGTTGATACGCTCAGCACCTTCAGGAGAGTGGGTACCAGTAATAGTTACGGTACGGGTAGCGTTTTTAGACGCGATGAAAGCGTCCAATTCTTTTCCTTTCTCACTTTTGATCTCAGAAGTCTTCAAAACAGAACGGCCTTGATCGAAAATGAAATTAGGGATTACAATAGGGGTAAGTTCTTCCTGGTTGTTGTATCCATGGTCTGCATAGGCAGCAAAATAGACAGGTTTCACAAGTTTAGAAGTAGTAATTACACCAACTGCAACGTCCATACGTGGGGTTACTTTGGTTTTTTCACCTTTTCCAGCCACTCCTTCAACTTGAAGGGTACCTGTTTTCATGGCAGGAGAATAAGGGAAAGAGAAACTTTGTGTTACCCTAGGTTGCTCAGTAGCGCTATTTGGATAGTCTTCAGCTTTGAAAACTATAGGCTCGAGTGCTACCTCGTTGTCTCCATGTTTGTAATAGGAATTTACGGTGTAAACTGTACCCTTTTTTAACATTTTAACGGGTAAGTTGGCAGCCATATCATAGGCAACGGTATCTTTATGAACTTCCAGTGGGTTTGGAGTCACGGTTAACTGTTGCTCTTTGGCCATTTTCACCATCTTGGGCAAAGTACAGCCCGCAAGGCTTAATGCACCGATGATCAGAAATGAGTAAACAATTTTTCTCATTGGATTTAATTTTTGGTTGGTTTAAACAGGTTGCAAAACTACTTTTATATAGCTTTTTTTGCAATAATACTCAAAAAAATAAGATTATTGACCCCAATTTAGGGGCTTCCGGCCATTATATTTGTATTTCTGTATTTTGATCGATGAGTGGACACAATTTCAAGACGAAATTAAAGTTATGAAGGATTATATGAAGGGCATGATTGATAGGATTCAAGGCTTTTTTGAGGTATATGCCTTCGGTGTTTGTACCAAGCTGGGTGAAAAGCTGGGGGTGGCAACCACGAGTATTCGGGTATTTTTCATTTATACCTCATTTCTAACCTTTGGATCCCCGATTTTGGTGTACCTGGCGCTTGCGTTTATCATCAATATCCGCAAACACATGCGCAGACATACGATCTGGGATTTCTAATCCTTTTAGGGTTGGGGGATCCTTTTCTTGCCTTTCAGGTAATAATCAAAAATAATAAGGTTGGGGTAAATAGTGTCGCGGCTATAGGTAGGGTATTCCGCACGAAGCGCCTTTCTTTTTCTCACGATTGAATTGACACTTCCCAATAAACTCCAATGTGCCTTAAAAACAGCCAGGAAATTTTTGAACTGGCCTTTGAATAGAAAACTTGCTGCCGCAAGCCAATCCAGCAGGATTCGTGTTGGTATTTTATACACAACCTCGCCTCCATCCAGGTTTTTAAGCAGCATGGCCAACCCATTTCTGAAATTCAGGAAAACCTTTCGTGGATGATTATAGCTTAAGGTGCCTGCACCCAAGTGATAAACGGTGCTTTCCCCGTTATAATAAACTGCATACCCGCTGCGATTCAATCGCCAGCAAAAGTCAATCTCTTCCATGTGGGCAAAGAAATCTTCATCCAGCCCATTCAATTCTTTATAACATGCTGATCGAACAAACATGCAGGCACCTGCGGCCCAGAAAACTTCACACGTGTCATTGTATTGCCCTTCGTCTTCTTCAACGTGGTCAAAGATGCGCCCACGGCAAAAGGGATAACCGAGTGTATCAATAAAACCGCCCCCGGCACCGGCATATTCAAATTTGTTCTTGTGATTGTAGGCTAAAATTTTCGGTTGAATGGCCCCGATCTTCAGATTGCTATCCGCCAGGGCTACCAAAGGCAAAACCCAGCCGGGGGTTACTTCGACATCTGAATTCAGAAGAATAAAAAATTCTTCTTCGAGTGTTGCCAATCCTTTGTTATATCCACCACAAAAGCCATAGTTCTTATCAAGTTGGATAATTCTTACTTCCGGGAAATTGGTCTTCAACAATGCGATCGACTCATCCGTTGAGCCATTGTCTACAACGTAAATGGTGGCCGCGTTGGAATTTGAAATGACAGAAGGCAAAAACTGCGCTAAAAGTTTTTTGCCGTTGAAGTTGAGGATAACAACTGCAACACGGCTCATCCCATTAAGCCGCTTAAATCCATTCCCGGTATATTTGGAATAAGTCCTTCTGTGCTTTTCTTCAATTCCTCTTTTGCCAATACATCAGCATCTTCTGAGGCTTTGTTAACAGCCGCCACAATTAAGTCCTGAAGCATAATTTTATCTTCCGGTTTTAATAGTAACGGATCAATCTCAATGGAAATAAGTTGGCGTTTTCCATTAACCACCGTTTTGACCATACCACCACCGGATTCACCTTCAGCTTTTATATTCACCAGATTGTCTTGCGCTTTTTTTAGTTGGGCCTGCACTTCCTTCATCTTCCCCATCATCTTCATCATATCAAACATAGCATTCTGATTAAAGTGTGTATTTTATTTTGAGAAGCAAAGTTGCTTATTTTTTTCGAAGAAGAACAACCGATCCGGAACGGGTGAATTTTCGTCCGGAAAAATCGGTAAGATCGGCAACAAAAGCGTAGGTGCCTTCCGGTACTGCATTTCCCCGAAAGGTGCCGTCCCATCCCTGATTGATATCACTTGAGGTGTACATTTGCTCACCCCAACGGTTGAAAATTTTCATTTCAAATGTCGAAATGTATTGACCGCCAACTTTGAATTCATCATTGTGACCATCGCCATTGGGAGTAAAAGCAGTTGGATAATATAGTTTAGGTTCCTTAATAATAGTGATGGCATTGGAAATGGATTGGATGATTCCGCCATCGATAGCGGTAGCATAAATTACGTAGGTGTAGATTTGATTGGTGGGGTCTTCCACATCATCGATGAAGGTAGTGGTTGTTCCTGTTGGGTTGGAAGAAATCAAATTTCCATTTTGATCAAATTTTTCAACGGTGTATTCCAATACTCCATTTTCCCAACCTACATATTCCGACCAGCTTAAATCAATGGTGTTGTCGGGATTTAGATTTCCAGATAACCGGACAGGACAAGCATCAATGCCCGGTGGGCTAACATTGCTGCAAGCATCTGTGTAATTGATACGGTAACAAGAATTCCCTTCAGTGGTATATTCCGCATCAGTGAATGTAGGAACTGATGATGTGCCAATAACAGAAAAAGGATTTCCGTTTACCGCTTTGAAAACCGAGTATTCACTGGCGGTAAATGCAGCGTCCTGTGTCCATACCAAATCAACGCCATTTGCATTTACGAGCGCACTAATGTTTGTGGTGGCCGTTGGGATGTCAGTTGAAAATGCAGTTCCACATTTTGAAAGCGAAATACTGCGGCTACCATTTGCATAGTTGTGAATGAGTTGATAGCAATAATTTGTGTTGCAGACCACGGTGTTATCATCCTCTGAAGAATTGGCGGCAGGCACATTTACAAACGGTGCCGCATCCCGATTCAAACTATAGTCGGTTACGCCTGTGTTGGATGTCGTCCAGCTAAGTCGGTTGTTGTTGTTTTGTAAGGCAAGATCAAAATCCGCACTGCAAATAATATTGGAGGGTGTGATGGTACCTGTGCAGGGATCAAACGTTTGTAGCCGGAAGCAATAATACCGGTTATCGGTTTGTAACCCGGTGACCGTGGTTGAACTTTCATTGTAAAGATTTCGCACAAATTGAAACGGGCCTCCATTGTTGGAAATCTCTAACCGATACAGCACATTGGGTAGTCCCGTAAAGTCAAGCTGGATTTCACTTCCGGTGAGTACGGTTAACACATCAATAAAAGCAGGTGGTAATACGGGTAGTGCTAAAAAAGTTTGATCCCTCACGCTGCAATTGTCAGCTGAATTCAGATTTCTTCCGCGCACGGAAATACTTTTATTGCCGGCAGGTACAAACGCATGATTGGTCATTGAACCTGAAAGCACCGTTGTTACGGTTCCATCATTGAAGTCAAGAATATATTCATCATAATTTGTGTCTGTTATATTGACCTGGACTTGATTGGCACTACATGTGTAGAGTTCAAATGTTGGTGTTACATTGTTATAGACCTGGACTTGGATGCTATCGATCACCAATGCCTGGTACAAAACCCGTAGCCAGTAACTGCCGGGTGTTTCGTAGGTATGATTTGTGATGAGCGTTTGAAAATTCCCGTTCCTTTCAAAATCCACAGCACAAGGATTTGCTCCATTGCATACACTCGGAAAAAGAACATTTACGGTAACAGAAAACGGTACGCAGCCATTTTTTTCAACTAATTGAAAAGTACCCCCTACGCTGGTGTAAGGTTGTGCCTGTGCAAAGACAGGGAGAAGAATGAATAGCGCGATCCAAATCCTGAAAAGCCTCATGCTTCGAGTTCAATCGCTTGTAAGAATTTCTCAGCTTTCATCATATCGTCATGGAGTACGCGGTCTTCCTCAATAAACGGAACAACTTCCCTAAAAGTATCCATAAAAGATTCCAGTTGGGGAGAGGTTTTCATCGGCCTTCTGAATTCAAGTCCCTGCGATGCCGTCAATAACTCAATAGCAAGAATAGAATACAAATTCTTGACAACTTTATATGCTTTTGTGGCTGCGTTTGCACCCATACTTACGTGGTCTTCTTGTCCGTTGGAAGAGACAATGGAATCAATGGAAGCAGGAGTGCAGAGTTGTTTGTTCTGGCTCACAAGTGAAGCTGCGGTATATTGTGGTATCATCAATCCCGAATTGATGCCCGGATTGGCCACCAGGTAATTCGGCAAATCACGTGATCCGGAAATCAATTGATACGTGCGCCTTTCAGAAATGCTTCCCAGTTCTGCCACAGCAATACTTAAAAAATCCAATGCGAGCGCCAGCGGTTGTCCGTGAAAATTCCCGGCAGAGATAATCATATCTTCTTCCGGGAACACATTGGGGTTGTCGGTAACACTATTGACTTCGGTGATGAAAACTTGGGTTGCATAATCAATTGCATCAAGACTGGCACCATGTACTTGTGGTATGCACCGGAACGAATACGGATCTTGCACATGTGTTTTTGATTGTGTGATCAATTCACTACCGGATAAAATATTTTTTATAGCGGCAGCAACTTTTACTTGTCCGGAATGCGGACGAATGGCATGTACTTGCGGTAGAAAGGGTTCAATACGCCCATCAAAAACATCGAGCGACAAGGCACCAATGATACTGGAGAGTTTAATCAAGCGCTGTGCATGGAGTGTACACCAGGTTCCGTATGCACTCATGAATTGTGTTCCATTCAATAATGCCAGTCCTTCCTTCGCTTGCAGGTGGATCGAATTCCATTGCATCGCTTTGTTGAGGTCAGTTCCGGATATTCTCTTTTGATTGTGATTGACTTCCCCAAGCCCAATCAAGGGCAATGACAAATGTGCAAGCGGGGCCAAATCACCCGAAGCCCCCAGGGAACCCATTTCATAAACAACAGGGAATATATTGTTGTTGAACATGTCCACCAACCGCTGAACGGTTTCCAATTGTACACCGGAGTTACCATACGCCAGCGACTGCACTTTTAGAAACAACATGATGCGCACGAGTTCTTCCGGGATTTCAGCGCCCGTTCCACACGCGTGCGACTTCACTAAATTTTCCTGAAGTTTTTCGAGGTTGTCATTGGAAATATTTTTTCCGTAAAGCGATCCAAAACCTGTGTTGATCCCATAAATGGGTTTGGTTGCTTCTTTCAGTTTGGTATCGAGATAGGTCCGGCAGTTTGTGATTTTTTCTTTGGCGGATGGGGAAAGTTCAAGCGTGATATCGTGTTGCAAAAATTTTTGCAGATCAGCTAGTTCAATTTTTTTATCGGAGATGGAATGAACCATTCGTTAGCGGAGTTTAGTGATAAGTGTTTCAAGGGTGAGCGTTTCCTGCTCACCGGTCCCCATGTTTTTCAATACCAGGTTGCCTGATTTCATTTCATCTGAACCAATGACTACTGAGTAAGGTATTTGTTTTTTGTTCCCGAAGTCCAATTGTTTTTTTAGTTTGGCTTGATCGGGGTACATCTCTGCGGATATCCCTGCTTGTCTAACGCGAGAAAGAACACCCAAACCATATTGCATGGATGCTTCATCAAAATGACAGATTAATAATTTCGAAGTGATCGTTGCTTCTTTGGGGAAATTATTAAGTTCTTCCAATGCATCGTACAACCTGTCGACACCAAAAGAAAAACCAACACCCGAAACATCGGGCATTCCAAAGTTACCGGTAAGGTCATCGTACCGCCCGCCACCGCTTACGGAGCCAATGCCCACATTGTTGATTTTGACTTCGAAAATACAGCCCGTGTAATAGCTTAACCCACGCGCTAATGATAAGTCGAGCTCCACATTTTCATCTGTGTCGTTATAGCTTTTTAGCAAAGAAAAAATTTTTGACAAATCCCGGGTTCCTTTTTGTCCTTCTTGCGAAGATGAAAATGTGTTTGTTAAAAAATCCAATGTTTCGGCATTCGAATTTTTTGGTTTTAGAAATTCATAGAGTTGATCAACTTGTTCAGAAGAAAATCCTTTTGTTATCAGTTCTTCTTTTACTTTTTCTTTCCCTGCTTTGTCGAGTTTGTCGATGGCAACGAAAAGATCGGTTTCTTTTCCTTTGGCATTCAGGATTTCGGCCAAGCCCATCAAGACACCACGGTGATTGATTTTGATAGAGAAGTCGGAGAGGTTCAATCCCTGCATCACTTCTTTAATCATCAAAATGATTTCGGCTTCACAGATCAGGCTTTTGGTTCCCACTACATCAGCATCACATTGATAGAATTCGCGGTAGCGGCCTTTTTGCGGGCGGTCGGCACGCCAAACGGGTTGGATTTGATAGCGCTTAAACGGAAAGGCAATATCATTTCTGTTCATGACCACGAAGCGGGCGAAGGGAACGGTGAGATCGTAGCGGAGGCCTTTTTCGGATATATCTGAAGTTAGTTTTTTAGAGTCTTTTGAAGCAAGGGTCTGGTCGTCTGCTTTTTTTAGGTAATCACCGGAATTTAGCACTTTAAAAAGAAGTTGATCCCCCTCATCCCCATATTTCCCCGTAAGGGTCGAAAGGTTTTCCATGGCAGGGGTTTCCAGTGGCTGAAATCCATATTTCTGAAAAACGGTACGGATCGTATCCAGGATAAATTGCCGTTTGGCCATCACAGCCGGGCCAAAATCGCGGGTTCCTTTGGGTAAGGTGGGTTTTTCCATATTGGGGCAAAGCTAATTATCATTTCGGGTATTGGCATAATTTTCCCCTGTTCTGTGCCTTTTAGACCGAAAAGAATCATTGAACCGTGCGTCTGTGGGGACACAGGCCCCGGCAAGCGCACAATTCCTCATTAATAATTGAGGGTATGGTTTGCCAGAATGAATGAAACCCTTATTTTTGCGCTCCTAAAATAAGAAGTCATGAGTGTAACACGTATTAAGAGAAAACTTCGCAAAGACCGTTCTAAATCAAAAGTCAGAAAGCTGCACATGCAAATCCAGAGTGCTAAGCCGGTTATCAAGAATGTTGATATCGAAGCAATTAAGGAAGAATTCAAAGCCAACGCTGGTAAATAATCAGTTCGGTTAATTATATCAAAAGCCTCGCAATGCGGGGCTTTTTTGTTTCTTTGCAGTTGTTGAAGTAAGAATCGCCAATAAAAAACAAGTAAATGCACCTCGTCTCCTGGAATGTAAATGGCATCCGCGCCATCATTAAGAAAGATTTTGTAAAAAACATTAAAGCCCTCAATCCGGACATCCTCTGCCTGCAAGAAACAAAAGCTGCCAGTGAAGAAACCAAAACCGCCCTTGAACTTCTTTCGGATTATAAGGTATATGTAAATTCCTCCAAGGCACGTAAGGGATATTCCGGCACCGCCATTATTTCCAAAACCGAACCGCTCAATGTTGTTTATGACATGGGCATTGAAGAGCATGACCAGGAAGGGCGCGTGATTGCTGCTGAGTTCAAGGATTTTTTTGTGGTGGTGGTGTATACACCGAATTCCGGTGATGGTCTGGCACGGTTGGATTATCGTGAAACCTGGGACCGGGCATTTCTGCAACACATCAAAAAATTAATGGAAACCAAGCCTGTTGTTTTGTGTGGAGATTTAAATGTTGCCCATCAGGAAATCGACATTGCCCGTGCAAAAGAGAACTATGATAAATCAGCGGGATATACCCAGCGGGAGATTGATGGGTTTCAGGCTTACCTGAATGCAGGCATGGTGGACACTTTCAGAAGGCTCCATCCCGATGAAATAAAATACACGTACTGGAATTACAAATTTTTTGCCCGCGACAGGAATGTAGGTTGGCGCATTGATTATTTTTTAGTGCCGGAAGCATTTGTTGAAAAGGTAATATCAGCGGAAATCTATAACGAGTACTTTGGTTCCGACCATTGCCCGGTGGGAATACGGTTGGCGCTGTAAAAATTTCATAGCCAATATTCCTTTCATATTGCGAATAAAGAAATTAACCTTTACTTTGAGAGGCAAATCTCAAAAGTAATGAGCGATTTTAGTTCGTGGTGGGAAGGACTTAGTTTGATTTTGAAAATCTACTGGGGCATTGCCATTCCTTTTACCCTGTTTTTTATTCTACAGCTCATCATGACGTTTGTCGCTGGTGATGCGATGGATGATACACCCGATGCAGAAGTTGATGCCGATTCAGGTGTGGCTTTCCAGTTTTTCACACTCAAGAATATGGTTGCTTTTTTCACCATATTTTCCTGGACAGGGATTGCGTGTATTGATTCAGGTTTATCCGTTGGTGTTTCAATTTTCATTTCAATTTTAGCCGGTTTGGCCATGATGGCAATCATGGCTACTTTAATGTATTTCATTTCCAAAGCGAATGTAAGTGGTACGTTGAAAATGAAAAGTGCAATAGGACTGGTTGGTGAAGTTTACCTCACCCTTCAGGCAAAACGAGGAAGTATCGGTAAGGTGCAGATTAAAGTACAAGGTTCGGTACGCACCCTCGATGCCCTTACAGATGATGAAGAAGATATACTAACAGGAAAGGTGATTACCGTTTCCAATATTATTAATGACAATATTCTATTAGTTACTGCTAAATAAATTTTATGAGCTTATATACGTTGCCTGTTCTTGTTCTGGTAGTTCTCTTTGTGTTCATTATCATCGTTACTTTTCTGAGGAGATATAAGCGATGTCCCTCGGATCGTGTGTTGGTGGTATATGGTAAAGTCGGTGGCGAGTCTGCTCGATGTATTCATGGAGGAGCGGCTTTTATTATTCCGGTTATTCAGGATTATGCCTTTCTTGATTTAACACCTATTTCTATTGAGGTAAATCTTACCAATGCATTGAGCAAACAGAACATTCGGGTGGATGTTCCTTCGCGTTTTACGGTCGGTATTTCTACTGAGCCGGGGGTCATGGAAAATGCTGCGGAACGTTTGTTGGGCCAGGCGAAAGACAGCATTCATGATTTGGCAAAAGATATCATCTTCGGTCAGTTGCGTTTGGTAGTAGCGATGATGGATATCGAAGAGATCAATAACAACCGTGATAAATTCCTTTCCAATGTTGCCTCGAACGTTGAAGCAGAATTGAAGAAAATAGGATTGAAACTGATCAACGTAAACGTAACAGACATTAAAGATGAGTCGGGTTATATAGAGGCGCTAGGAAAAGAAGCGGCATCAAAAGCGATCAACGATGCCAAGAAAATGGTGGCAGAGAAAAATCGTGACGGATCGATTGGTGAAGCTATTGCCCATCAAGACCAACGTGTTCGCGTTGCGGATGCAAACGCGGATGCAATGGTAGGAGAGGCTACTGCAAAGCAAAAGGAAAGGATTCAAGTAGCGAGTGCCAACTCTTTCGCACAAATCGGTGAGGCAGAAGCACAAGCGAAAGCAAATATTGGGGCTGCGGATGCGGATCGTTCCGAACGTGTTTCGGTTTCGGAAGCCAATGCGCGAGCGGTGGAAGGAGAAAATAAAGCAAAAATTGATGTTGCCAATTCGGAGGCTGAACGAAGGGAGAAGGAAGCAGAGGCTTTGCGGAAAGCAATTGCTGCTGAAAAAGTAAAGCAAGCAAAAGCGTTAGAGGAGGCATACGCTGCGGAACGCAACGCAGAACAAGTACGTGCTGAGCGTGATAATGCAACACAAAATGCCAACGTGATTATTCCAGCTAAGATCGCGAAAGAAAAAATAGAGATTGAGGCAGAGGCAGAGGCGGAAGTAATAAGACGAATTGCCAGAGGTGAAGCGGATTCAATTCTGATGCGCAAGCAAGCCGAAGCGCAAGGTATTTTTGAAGTCTTGACCAAACAAGCAGAAGGTCTTAAACAGATCGTACATGCTGCTGGCAACAGCTCCCAAGATGCTGCGATGTTGATCATTGCTGATAAACTCCCAGAATTGGTGAGATTGCAATCCGAGGCGATCAAGAATATCAAGGTTGATAAGATTACCGTATGGGATGGCGGTACCGGTAAAGATGGAAAAACATCCACTGCCAATTTCTTGTCGGGGATGTATCAGTCCGTTCCGCCTTTGCAAGAGGTATTTAAAATGGCAGGATTGGAGTTGCCAACCTATTTAGGAAAGGAAGGATCGGCTGCTAACCCGGCACCGAAAGCCAAGAAGGCACCAGAAGGAGATGAAAAGGGGAATCCTGAGAAAGGTAAATAAATACGTTTAGTTTAAGGAGGATAAATGCCAGAACAACCCGCACCACTATTTCTGAGAGTGTTACCGTATTTGGATTTAGCAGAAAAGATTTTTTTAACAGGAATTCTTGTTGGCTTGCTACTTAGTTATTTGAGTACAGACAAAACTGTTTTAAAGTTTTCACTCGTTTTACTTTCCGTTGCCTACTTTCTGTCAAGCTTTAAAGTTATTGAGATGCCCAGAAAGGAGGATGAGCAATTTGGAATGACGGAGATGTTAGCATGGTTGATTGTGCCGAAAGTATTGTGGATCAGTTGCGCAGTTTCTTTGATGGGGATATTTGTATTTACATTGCAGTTGGACCACGATGGACATAAGCGTGCCCTTATGATAGGCGGGGCATCCATTGTGGTGGGATTGGTTATTTTGGCATACGCACAACTAACGGGAACAAAATATTTGAAGTATATACTTCCATCGGTAATGCGTGCAATCCCCCTTTTACTTGTTGACTTTTATGTATTGTATACTTGAGGTGTCTGAATTATAGCCCAACTCCAATTTTAACCCCAATCTTTGGATAGATCCCCTTAAATGCAGGATCGATTATTTCTGGGTATGAAATCTCATAAGCATTCTCTGGATAGACCGGAATACCGATAGCCCCACCCATAAACACATCCAGATAGAGGACCTCCCAGAATGTTCGTTGTAATCCTATTACAAAATAAGGACTATAGCTCCAAAGTTCAGAATCGACATAGTCATAGGTTCCATTGATGTCTTCATAGCTTCGGGTTTGATAGTATCCGGCTTTAAATCCAACGGAATAATAAACACCCATGTAATACTGCCTGGTGATTCGATCCGTCAATTTCATGGGGACAAAATATTTACGATATGCGATATCCCCATAAAATCCTGAATACCATGAATCCCAATTTTCATTTCGTGTACGGAGCCCTAAATCCAGATTGAAACTTCTGGAGTAAGTGGGGTTAAACGTTTCAATACCTAATTGGAAAGTATTGACAAAAAATGCTTGCGGGTAAAGCTTAAGCAAGGTCTTTGGTACCTTAAAGACATCATTTTTTTCCTGGGCATTGGCCATTAAAACTGTTGCGCAAAAAACGAGGAGGAGAATATTTTTTTTCATAGAGGTATTACCGTTAACTTATTTCAACGGCTAATAACGCAAATAATTTCAAATTTATTGTTCGTCCCGCTCTATTTCGGCACCTAGTTTTTTCAGCCTCCCATCAATATCCTGATATCCACGGTCAATTTGGTCGATATTGGAAATGATGCTTTCGCCTTGCGCGGAAAGGGCCGCTATCAACAAAGAAACCCCCGCCCGGATATCCGGTGAAGACATGCTGATCCCGCGAAGGGATTGTTTGCGATCCAGCCCGATAACAGTAGCACGGTGCGGATCACATAAAATGATCTGGGCGCCCATGTCGATCAGTTTATCGACAAAGAACAACCGGCTTTCAAACATTTTCTGGTGCACTAAAACGGTTCCTTTTGCCTGCGTGGCCACCACCAGAATAATACTCAATAAATCAGGCGTAAAGCCCGGCCATGGCGCATCGCTGATGGTGAGGATGGAGCCATCAATAAACGTTTCGATTTCGTAATGTTCTTGTGACGGGATATAAATATCATCCCCTTTGATTTCCAGTTTTATTCCCAGGCGTTTGAATACTTCAGGGATCATGCCCAACATATCCACACGACAATCTTTAATGGTGATTTCGGATTGTGTCATAGCGGCAAGCCCGATGAAACTTCCAATCTCGATCATGTCCGGAAGCAGGGTGTGTTCTGTTCCTTTCAATTCTTTCACACCTTCAATGGTTAGGAGGTTGGAGCCAATGCCCGAAATGTTGGCGCCCATTCGGTTTAGCATCATACATAGCTGTTGCAAATACGGTTCACAAGCGGCATTGTAAATAGTGGTGGTTCCTTCTGCCAATACTGCAGCCATCACAATGTTTGCCGTTCCTGTTACGGAGGCTTCATCCAACAACATATAACAACCTTTCAGTTGTGTTGCATCAATGTGAAAGAGATGGTCTTCTGAATTGAAATTGAATTTTGCGCCCAGTTTCTGAAAGCCTATGAAGTGCGTGTCCAACCTTCTTCTTCCGATTTTATCCCCGCCTGGTTTTGGTAGACTGGCAGTTCCAAAGCGTGCAAGGATTGGCCCTAACAACATCACAGAACCACGAAGTGCTGCGGCTTTTTTCCTATAGACATCGGATTCCAAAAAATTGATATCCACTTGATTGGCCGTGAACCGGTATGATTCAGGTTCAAGTTTTTCGACCTGGCAGCCAAGGTCGCCCAATAGCTCAATAAGTTTATTGACATCCCGGATATTGGGGATGTTGTGAATGGTAATGGGTTGTGAACTGAGCAATGTTGCACTGATAATTTGCAGTGCTTCATTCTTGGCGCCTTGCGGGGTGATTTCCCCCGAAAGTTTTTTGCCACCGCGGATTTTAAAAACTGCCATGCTTGATTAGTTTCGTGGAAGGTAAATCCTTCCCATCGTTAAAAAATTTACTGGGGAAAGATACTACTTTCAGCTTGAACCACATGCGGAACTATTGATCCCTTCTTCTGCGGTTGTTGTTATTGTTATTGCTCTTCTTGAAATTGCGGTGTCCGCCCTGTCGACTACCAGCAGTAGTAGGTTGTGGCCGGGTTGGTTTGCGCTTTTCGCGATAAAGCATTTCAAATAGGTTATCCTCTTTTACCTTATCGAGTTCCAGGGTGAGTTCGCCATTGGATAGCAAGGCGATATCTTTTAAGATTACAGCATCGTCCAGTGTTTCTTTGTGCCAACTGCCGTAAAATGTTTTCATTAATTTGCCGAGGTACACAATTGCTTCATCACGGTCTTCCTTGTTTTCGATTTTAAGTGCTTCTTTTACAAGCTTTTCGATGTTCTTGCCATAATGTTTGTAGCGGATCCTGCTTTGTGGATATTCTACTTTACGGGGTTTCTTAAATAAAATATCACGCTCCGGAACAGGGTAGGGGCTATTGATATCCAAATTAAAATCTGCAATGATGAACAAATCATCCCACAAACGTTGTGGGTTTTCAGGCTGTTCTTTTATGGAAGGGGTAAGTTGGCGAATCAACTCCAATAAGGTGTGCGCCATTTGAGTACGTTTTTCCTTATCGCCTTCTTGTCGAATGTATTCGATCAATTTTTGGACATTGCGCCCATACTCTTTTAAAATAATAGCCTCGCGTTGACTGTTGTACTCCAAACTCATTGTTATAATTTTTAAAATTTTAAGGCTTTAGAATGCCCAGGTTATCCTTTGCTGTATTTAACTTTTAATCCAACATGGGATATTCGTGCTATTGCCTTCCTTTGATTTGTGAATATTCATACCTGGATCTTGTCTGTACTGCTTGCAAATAAGCCATTGGATTGGATAATTGGCTTAATTGGTCATTAATTATGTATCCTGAGTTTGGCAAAGCTAAGCAATAACGTCTTTTCACCAAAATCATCGAAATTAATCTTTGCTTTGCGGTCAGCGCCCGATTCATCCATTTGCACCACTGTGCCGAAGCCAAACTTCGGGTGCTCCACTTTCATCCCATCCGATAAGCCGGAGGTGTCGCTGGGGGCAAAATTAGCAGGGGCTTTGTAGGCACTTGTCCTTTTGGGTGCCTGCGAGGAGGAGGTAGTTTTTCGAATCCCATTCACCAGGCTTTTGGCATAATTGCTGGCCGGGGCTTTTTCTGATTGAAACCCTTTGAACTTTGTGCTCACTTTCAAAAAATGTGAATCGATATCATCCAAAAAACGACTCGGTTCACAGTTTTTCAAACGCCCGAAGCGATAGCGGGTGAGTGCATACGATAAAATCAGTTTTTCCTTTGCGCGCGTGATGGCAACATAAAAAAGCCTTCTTTCTTCTTCCAGTTCCGCACGGCTACTCAACATCATTTGCGATGGAAATAAATCTTCTTCCAATCCAACGATATAAACGTACCTGAATTCCAATCCTTTTGCCATGTGGATCGTCATCAACGTCACTTTTTCAGGGTCTTTGTCCTTGTCTTCGTCCTGGCCCGTAATCAATGAAACTTCCTGAAGGAAAGCACCCAAACTTTTATCTTCTTTTTCAGGATCATCAACATATTCTTTGATGGCGTTCAATAATTCCTGAACGTTTTCATACCGGCTCAGTCCTTCCGCAGTCTTGTCTTCATACAGCTCGCGCAGTAACCCCGATCCTTTGGCGATTTCATGGGCAGCTTCGTATGCATCTTTCTGTGAGATGATGATACTAAAGTGTTTGATCTTGCTTACGAAATCATCAATCGCGCCAGCCGACCGGCTTCCCAGAAATGATGTTGCATTTTCCAGCACTTCCCAAATGGAAATAGCATGGTCGTTTGCTGCTACTACAATTTTATCAATGGAAGAATCGCCAATGCCACGTTTTGGATAATTGATGATCCTCCGGAAAGAAGCTTCATCTTGTTGGTTGATGGTATACCGCAGATACGCCAGCAAGTCTTTTATTTCCTTACGTTGATAAAACGAAAGCCCACCTACAACTTTATATTTGATGTTCATCCTGCGCAAGGCTTCCTCTATTGCACGCGATTGACTATTGGTACGATAAAGAATTGCAATGTCGCTGTACTTAAGCTGATGTTGCATCTTCTCTTCAAAGATGGAGCTTGCGATCAGTTTGCCTTCTTCGTTATCCGATACCGATTTTATCAACTCAATAAGTGAACCTTCGTCATTGGCAGTCCATACATTTTTGGGAAGCTGGGCTTTGTTTTTTTTGATAACAGAGTTGGCCGCGTTTACAATATTTTGTGTGGAGCGATAGTTCTGCTCAAGTTTAATAATTTTCAGGTCCGGATAATCACGCTCAAAGTTGAGGATGTTGGTAATGTCTGCACCGCGAAAGGCATAGATACTTTGCGCATCATCCCCCACTACACAAATGTTTTGCCTGACGGCCGAAAGTTTTCGAATGATAAAATACTGGCACAAGTTCGTATCCTGAAACTCATCCACCAAAATATAATGGAAGCGGTGTTGGTATTTATTCAATACTTCAAGATGTTCCTTGAAAAGTTTATCGGTATTGAACAGAAGGTCATCAAAATCCATTGCACCGGATTTGAAACACCGCAACGCATAGGTTTTGTATATTTTTCCAATCTCGGGCCGCATGTTGGCTGCATCGTCACCCATTAATTCAGGATGTGCCAGATAATCCTGCCAGCCAATCAGGCTGTTTTTTGCTGCCGAAATTCGATTATAAACCGTATTTACTTTATAGACTGCATCATCCAACCCCATTTCTTTGATAATCTTCCGAAGGATGGATTTGGAATCATCGGTATCGTAGATCGTAAAGTTGTTGGGGTAGCCCAGGTGATGTGCTTCCGAACGAAGGATACGGGCAAATACCGAGTGAAAAGTTCCCATCCATAGGTTTCGTGCATCGGAGCCTACTACTTGTTCCAACCGATGGCGCATTTCTTTGGCGGCCTTGTTGGTAAAAGTAAGCGCGAGAATATTGAAGGGGTCAACATTCTTTTCCATAAGGTGCGCAATGCGGTAGGTAAGCACCCGCGTTTTTCCTGATCCGGCACCGGCAATAAGCATGCAGGGCCCATCGGTATTGATTACGCCCTCGCGTTGAGGTTCGTTAAGTGATTCTAAGTAGTCTGGCATAAACGCCCGCAAATTAATTTTTTTTAATTCAATAGACGAACCGAATTCGCCATGCCGACAGAAATAGTCATATTAATAATCCAGGGTGTTCTAAACCCCTGAATATTTCACGGTATGTCGACACAGAAAATCAACTACCTTTGAAAAACCAGTTTAATGTTGGGTTCCGCTACTACAACTTTTTCAAAAGATTTTCTTAAAGACGATTTTGGTGTGACGGCTGCTGGTGCAAATGGGTTTGTTTTAAAGCAATTCAATGACTCTCCGGGGATTTTCATTTTGTAAGGGTATAGTCGGTAATGAGAAGTTGAGCAGAGAGGTTTAATCTACTCGCAAGGCTTCTTACCATTTCCACTGTAAGCTTTTTCTTTCGGTTAAGTATTTCGGATACACGGCTTTTGCCACCGATAATGCCTACCAAATCTTTTTGTTTCAAATCCATTTCCTCCATCCTTATTTTAATAGCTTCAATTGGATCAGGCGCATCAATTGGAAAATATTTCTTTTCATATTCGTCAATTAAAAGCCCAAGAACATCGGCTTCATCACTTTCAGCAGTGCCAATTTTAGCATCAAAAATTTCATCCAATCTTTTAAGTGCTTTCCTATAGCCCTTTTCTGTTTTTATAAGTCTTAATTCCATGATTGCCGGTGTTTAAATAGTGTTTGCGTCAATTTTATCATATTCAGCATGGGTACCAATAAAACGAATGAATATCCATTTTTTCTTAAAGTTGAACTTCGCAATGAGTCTATACGCGTTTCCTTTAATATTGAAAACGATTCTTTCATTTTTCAATACACTAGCGGTGGCATACGTTTCCCTGACATCGCCTGGTGTTTTCCAGTCGCTGTTTTTTGCAGTATCGTACCATGTTTTAAGATATTGTTCTGAATCAGCGTGTTTTTTCCAATACTCCCGTAAAGTACTTTTGGCAAATATCCTCTCCATGATGATCCTAAACCGTAAAAGTATTGAAATTGTTCTATATTAGAGAACTTTTTTAATGCTTAGAATTCGATAAAGGGGTTTAATTTTGGGGCTATGATACAAGTAGGGGATATATTGGTCTCGGATGACATTCGTGAGAAGGAGTTTGTTTGCAACCTTGAAAAGTGCAAAGGTGCGTGTTGTGTGGAAGGGGATTATGGAGCACCCCTGGAGCCGGAGGAACTGGATATTTTAAAGGAGACCTATCCAAAAATTAAAGACTATTTGACCCCTGAAGGAATCCGCGCCATTGAAAAACAAGGAACCTATGTTCTTGATCCTGATGGCGACTATTCAACACCAACCATTGGAGGAAGGGAATGCGCCTACGCAATTTATGACGACAAAGGAATTTTAAAATGTGGTATCGAGCATGCCTGGAAAGAAGGGAAAACCGGTTTTCGGAAACCGATTTCCTGTCATCTTTATCCGATCCGGATCACCAAAAAGAAAAATTTCGAAGCGATCAATTATAATAAATGGAGCATTTGTTCGCCTGCGTGCACGTTAGGAAAGGAGTTGGAAGTACCACTATATAAATTCTTAAAAGAGCCATTGATCCGAAAGTACGGAGAGGCCTGGTATACGGAACTTGTAGAGGTAATTGAAATCCTGGATAACGAAAAAGAAAAAAAGAAAAAGCCTGAAAAGGGTGAATAAGAATTAGTTGCTTTTGCAAACCCCCATATCAATTCTTCCTGATGAGATGGATTTGCCTAGCTCACCGATATTGCCACCAGCCAGGATGATATCCCGATCCGGTCCTGATTCCGCCAGGTGGACTTTAATGCTTGCTTCCATTTCGATAATATCCTGATAGGAGACCATGGACTCATCCGCTAGTTGGGCCAAGATCGTTTCACTTTTTCCTGTTTTACCAAGTACCGGGTTCAAAACCGCTGAAATTTCAGCTGCCGGCATGCTGATATCGCCTAAGTGAAGGTGTACAGGGTGCTGGATTCCCCCTTCTGTACCGGATAATGAAATGAGAACAGCTGTATTTCCAAGGGTACGTTCCTTAAAGGTCACCGTTCCGCTAATCGCGTATTGCGAACCCGGTTGGAGGGCATAAACTGTTTCCCTTCCGGTGAATTCGCTTTCGGTAACTGCATTTTCCTGGCAACTGGCCAAAATAATGATAACAAGGAGGCAAACTATTATTCGATTCATACACCTATCTTTGAGCATTAAAGGAACTAAATATTAACCACTTCACCAATAACAATCTGGTCAGAAATTGGTTCCTTTTTACCATATTGGCATGGAAGTGGTTATGAAAACGAAATCTATTGATTAATATTTTGTGAACCGGCCTATTGTCTTACTCCTCATTTTCCTGGCATCCTGTGGCCCCAAAGTTCCACTGGATACCGCTCCGGCAAAGCCTGTATGGCTTGGGGTTAAGCCATATAAACCAGGGTATTACACCGGTATAGGCCACGCTACAAAAGGGGACAATAACTATATCCAGGTCGCGAAAAAAAGCGCGTTGGACGACCTTGTATCCGAAATCAGTGTCACCGTTTCAAGTGCTTCGGTGTTGACGATGATCGATACAGACAAAAAATTCCAGGAACGGTACGAACAGATTATCAAAACAACAGCCGAAGATAACATCAAGGAATTTGAGTTGGTGGATGCATGGGAAGATGGCTTAAACTACTGGGTTTATTACCAACTTTCGAAAGAGCGGTACCGCCAAATTAAGGAAGAGGAAAAACGAAATGCAGTTTCGCTGGCATCTGATTTTTTTGATCGCGGACAACAAGCAGAAAGAGAAGGAATGCGGTTACAGGCAATCCGCTATTATTTTCAAGCGTTCCGAAGTGTGGAACAATACCTTGCGGATGCCATTAAGATTAGCCGGGAAGGAAGTGATATTTTACTGGTCAATGAAATTTACGGAAACATTCAACGCCTGTTGAATTTAATAAACCTGAGCGTACAACCCTCTCAAATTGTTGTGAACAGGCGTGTTCGGATCAGCGATCAGCCGATCATGCTTTCCACATCGTTTCGCGATGACGTTGGGGTTGCTGCTGGTGTTCCGGTCAAGGCTTTTTTCGGAAAAGGGTCCGGGGTGGTTTTTCCAACCTACAAAACCAACGATTTGCAACAAGCGAAAATTCTATTGAGCAAAATCAATTCACGTGATGTTGAACAGACCATTGAGGTTACATGTGACCTCGATGAACTGAGCAATCTGTCGGAATCAGCCGTTTATAAATTAGTTTCCAGTACGTTTAGTATCCCCACCGCAAAAGTTTTGTTGCAGGTACAGCGACCGGTTGTTTACCTCACAACAGATGAAAAGAATTTTGGGCTAAGTAAAAATTCGAAACAATTGTCCAACAAGATAAAGAACCTGCTGGCAATAGAAGGATTTGAGTTTACCGGGGACCGGGATGCTGCTGAACTTTGGGTAGATGTGAAAGCAGATTCGGAGCAAGGTTCAGTTTCGGGAAGTATTTTCATTACGTATTTGAATGGATTGATACGGGTAGCGGATATAAATGATGGAAAGGAAATATACAGCACCACCTTGGACCGCATCAAAGGATATGGTTTGGATTATGATCGCTCCAGCCAGGATGCATATAACAAAGCAGTGGAGTCACTCGAAAAAAATTATATAACCGACTTGCTAAACACGATTTTGCAATAAATCAATAGCATTGTTTAAATTGGTATTGAAATTGCCTAAACCCTTAAAAACTGAAAACTAAAATTATCAATTATGAAAAAATCAGCTTACTCGTATCTGACATTGTTTGCGCTGGTTGCGCTTTTTGCTGTTGGTTGCAAATCGAAGAAAATACCAAAAGGAGAAGTGGAAATTAATGTTCCTTGTTCCGGTTCGGATTTCTTCACCACCAATAAATTCTTCCGGGCAAACTCCATTGGGGAAAGCCAGGACCAGGTAACTTCGAAAAAGAAGGCCTTATCGAATGCCCGTGGTGAACTTGCTGCCAGTATTGAAACCACTGTAAAAGCGGTTACCGATAACTATGTGAACTCACGCGAGATGAACAACAAGGAAGAAGTGGAAGAACGCTTCGAGCAATTGAACAGGGAGATTGTAAATCAAAAACTTACCGGTATCAAAACAATTTGTGAGAAGTTGGTAAAGACTGATGGTGGAAATTACAAGACGTACATTGCGATTGAATTATCTGCCGATGATTTAGTTGCTACTTACAATGAGCGGATGTCAAAGGATGACCGCTTAAAAATCGATTATGACTACGAGAAGTTTAAAGAGACCTTCGACAAAGAAATGGAAAAAATGAAGAACAACTAGTTTCCTTAAATCCTATAAAAAAGGTTGCCCACGGGCAACCTTTTTTATTTTGGGGAAGTCTTTCAGGTAAATAACAACCGTAAGGGTTTTTGAATTTCGCCAGTTCAATTTACTCCAGTCCAATCATCATAAATGCACCCCAAAAAATAGGCTCCGGATACTCTGTCCGCAATTCGATTTTTGCATCCATGAAGCTTTGGCGCATGTTGCCACTGTTGAGCCATTTTTGATAGAACTTGAGCATTAACTTCTGAGTGGCTTCATCATCTACTTTAAACATACTCATGATCAACACTTTTGCACCTGCTACCAGAAATGCCCGCTGCAATCCATAAACACCTTCACCGGATTCCAATTCACCGAGCCCGGTTTCACAGGCACTCAACACTACTAAATCTGTTTTGTCAAGATTTAAACTCATGGCTTCGTATGCAGTGAGGATGCCATTCTCCATATTATAATTGTACTGTGTCTTATCGAGTAAGTCGCCTGCACCTTTTAACAATAGCCCGGTACGCATCAATGGGTTTTGGGTCAATGCATTTTCGTTGCCTTCCATTTGGTCTTCGAGGGTGAGTTCTTTGCCCGGCTTGTAAAATCCATGCGTAGCAATGTGGAATATTTTCGGGCTGTTCAATTCCTTTACTTGTTCTTCTGTTGCTGTCTTCTCAACATATTGGCTGGTTATCCATCCTTTTTGCTTCAACATAAACTGTAGTTGGTTTACTTCTTTTTCTGTTCCCGGCAGGGCGGGGATCGAATGATCACCTGCAGCAGATGCATAGAACGTTGGGTTGCCAAACATAAAAGCGGTGTTGCTTTCAGCTTTCCGGTTGCTCTTGATTTTATTCAGGTACAAATCTTTTGTGTTGCTGACCAACACGATATTGGAGTTGTCGATAATGTATTTTCCATCGGGTGTTGGGATAGCCTCCAGGTTGATTTGGTTGTAAACACCATCCGCAGATAAAAAGATGGAGGAAGTTTGGCCGATTTCTTTTTGTATAGGTGCCCAGAAAACATTGTATGAAATGTTGTCGTGGATTTTACCCATGATTGCATTCCGGTAATATTTGAAAAATCGGGTTTCCATGCGGGCGCCATCCTTTAATAAAATGGTTTTTGGCTTCGAAAAATCTTTCTTTAGGTACATGGCAGCATATACTACTGAATCTGTAAAAACATGGTTGAAATGTCTATAGCGCACCATCTCAATCGCGACTTCATTATCTTTTAAAGATTTTCGAACATTGTCGAATGTTATTTTTGAAGCTTCAAAGCTTTGGCCAAACATTTCAGATTTCTGGCTCAACTCTTTTTCCAGACGTTCGACTTCCTGATTTAAAGATGCCGGGTCAATTCCATTTTCTATCAGTTGATCGGGGCTCATGGATAACGCGAGGGTCAGTAGTTCTTTCTTCTCGACCCAATTGCTGTACTGCTGCTTTAGGGTTTCATCGGTGCTGCTCATAATGCGTTCCCGGATTTTTATGGATGAGCTTAGTAGAAGGGCTTTGGTAAGCAATTGGTAATCGTAAACTTTTCCTGTTAAGTCCTTGAAGTCTTCCATGTTGGAAAATGCCAGTGTATAATAAAATTCAAAGTCGGACCGTATGGTATTCCAGTATTTTGCTTTTTCACGTTCACTTAATGCAGGGAAATAGATTTTTATAAAGTTCTCATAATTGCCCAACGCCTCTTCAATCAACAGTTTCGATTGCTTGTAGTTTTTCTTCATGTACTCTACCCGGCCCAGCTTGGAGAGTACTTTCACATATTCAGGGTGCGATTTGCTGAAATGATCCGCATATAATTTTCTTGCCTGGTTGTAGAAAGACTCTGCTTGTGCATAATTTTTTTGTTGGTAATATACATCCCCGGTAAGGGAGTAAATGCTGGCCGCATTGATGTTGTTTTTGTTCCCGGTTTTAGCACGCCAAATAGATTCAGCAACCGTTAAGGAATTGAATGCAAGGTCGTAGCGTTTTTCAGAAATGTAGAGTACCGCAATATTTTTCATGACATCTGCGTAAAGTGGATTGTCGATCCCCACTTTCTTGGCCGTGATTTCCTTTGCTTCCAGGAGAAGCTTCTCCACTTCTTTTTTATTGCCGCCTTTGTGGAATTTGATTAAGGCTAATTGTGAAATGGACCTGGCCA
This sequence comes from uncultured Roseivirgaceae bacterium, assembly GCA_964398945.1. Lineage (GTDB taxonomy): Bacteria > Bacteroidota > Bacteroidia > Cytophagales > Cyclobacteriaceae > JBGTGG01. The sequence goes on from CAYNOT010000002.1 coordinate 141,300, forward strand.
CTTCAATATGCTCTCTTCCAAATTGTTTTTCCTGACTGGCCAGTGCTTTTGTAATGTTGGTCTCTGCTTTGTCATAATCGCCCATGGTATAATAAATATCACTGAAAAGTTTTTGGGTGGAGGCTGTTTTAGTGGAGATTTCACCGTAGGCACTAACAGCGATTGTATTGGCCCGCTGGGCGATACTTTCAGCTTGGGTATACTCTCCGCGGGCGAGGGCAATTTGTCCTTTGTTGACCAATGGTTCGATCAATCGAATTGAATTTTTTCCATAGAGTTTTTCGTATTCCGGGATTAGCGTATTTAATAACTGATCGGTTTGTGAAAAACGCCCGAGTTGAATCAATAAACTTGAAAGTTCTTCTGCAGAGGTTTGTTCATTCCCCACTTCAACTTTGGCTTTGCCAATTATTTTTCCGGTGCGTTTTAAATTTGCCTGCGCTTCATCAAACATTCCGAAGATACCATACAACCTGGCTTGTGTTTCTACTGCTGCTACATAAGCTCCCAGCCATCTGGTTTTTTTTCGTTCCCCTTCAAGGATTTTAATAGCGGTCTTTAAGTTTTCATCCGCATCTTCATACTTTCCAATTTTCAGTTGAAGGTTGGCCACTTTGGTTAACTCGGCAGCAAATAATGGGTGGCCCTTATCGTGTATAATCCTGGCCGATTCCGTGGCAGCGTTAAGTAATGATGAGGATTCTTTGTATTGATCGGTTAACTCTGCCCATAAGGCTAGATGATTCAATATTTCAAGTATATCCTTATGTTGGATGCCAATTTCTTTTGAAACACCTTCATACCAATTTTTTTTGTAAATAGTACCGGCTTCAGCAATTTTATTGGTGTAATCGAGATAGTAATTTCCAAGTTCTATTAAAGCAAGTTTATATGCTGTGGAATTTTCACCTGTTAATTCTTTGATGACCTCATTCTTTTGGTTCAAGTATTTTTCCACACTGGCATAGTCTTTTTCTTGAAGTGACACATTCTCAAGAAAGTCAAGAATACGGATGGTGGTTGGATAATTTTGCGGTAGTACTTTTGAATTTAAAACAACGAGTGCGCTTTTTTCCAGGTTTTTTGTTTTATCCCGGCTTAGTTTCGAATCAAATTCCACTGCTTCCATGTTGATATGATGTACGCTGTTTTTTGGAAAATATTTGTTGAGGATTTTTTGATACTCCAACTTGGTGTTTTGATAGCGTGCGCGACTTTCGCTTTCCAACAGTTCTTTTAGGTAGCTTAGGTAAATTTCGTGGGCAAGGTGATTGGTTGGCGTTGTTTTCTTTTTTAAACTATTTAAGATGTTATCAAACTCAAGTTTTTTATCCCGGTTCTCATTTTGATAATTGCCCAACGTTGTCCTGTAGTGGTACCGTAAGTTTACTTCCGCTGTGCTTGTTTCACCGAGCAGTTTTGAATTCCGGTTCATCCATCCTGCTGCATAATCAAAAATAACAGAAGCATCTTCATCTCCGCCAGGAAGGGAAACTTTCCCCATTTCTGAATACGCCAACATTTTCAATGTTAGAAATTTTGCGTAGTCGCTGTATCGTTGATACACTTCAGCGGGCTCAAGTCTATTGGTTTTTACTTTTCCGTCTTCAACATACGATTCCTTTTCAACCGCTCTTCCGAATATTGACTTTTCTTGTGCTGCCAGTAATTCCAGGGCCTTATGCGTATACCCTTGTCCAATCAGTGCTTCACTCTTGACCAGAGCAAGCTTTACATGATCTTCTGGTTTCATATCGGAAATCAGCCCCGACAATGAATCAGCACGGTTTGCATAGTGTATACCCAAACGGTAGTTGCCATATTCATTGTAAAGAGCAGCTACATCAAGGAGGGCATTGATAAACGCGCCTGAGTTTTCACCGCTGCTTGCAAGACTGTTGTCAAGTGCAGTATTTAAACTTGGTTCAAATCCATCGAGGGTTCCTAATGCAAGTTTTAATCGTCCATCACGCAAGTAATAGGTAGCGAGATAGACATTTTGAGCACCCAGCTTCGGGGTAATTTGCCCTTTATACTTTGTCAGGAATTTGTTGGCTTTTGCGAAATCCCCGGCATTGTAGGAAGCATCTGATTTATTCAGGAATTTTTGCAGCTTTTTCTGTGCAAATAGTTGCGGAGTGGAGCAGAGGAGGCAAATCAGGAAACTAAAAAGTAGAAGCTGAAACGCTTTCATAGATAAGGGGATTTTTGAAATGAACCTCTAATTTAAGGAATTCAAAATTGATTCTCGATAATCAGCGGGGAGCAATAAGTTTTTGCAGGATATTTTTGGCTGCCTCGGAAATGATTGTTCCCGGGCCAAAAATGAAGGATACTCCGGACTTCGTTAAAAATTCATAATCCTGAACAGGAATGACGCCACCTGCCACAACTAAAATATCGGCCCTGCCGATTTTTTTTAGTTCTGCAATTAATTCAGGGATCAATGTTTTATGCCCGCCTGCCAAACTGGATGCACCTACAATATGGACATCATTTTCTGCTGCCTGCATCGCCACTTCAGCAGGTGTTTGAAAAAGTGGCCCGATATCAACATCAAAACCTAAATCCGCAAAACTGGTGGCGATTACTTTTGCACCACGATCGTGGCCATCCTGGCCCATCTTCGCAACGAGTATGCGCGGCCGCCTGCCTTCCATTTCAGCAAACTGGTCTGAAAGTTTTAACACTTCTTGAAAAGCAGGTTGGTTTTTCATCTCCCCCGAATATACACCTGAAATTGATTTTATCGTGGCTTTGTACCTACCAAAAGCATTTTCCAATGCTTGCGAAATTTCACCAAGGGTGGCACGTTTCAATGCAGCATCCACAGCAAGTTCCAAAAGATTGCCTTCCCCTGTCTTTGCATTTTCGGTGAGTTTGTTCAATGCGGCTTCCACATCTTCGGAAGAACGATTGGCTTTCAATTCGTTTAAGCGTTGAATTTGTTCATCACGCACCGCGGTGTTGTCCACTTCCCGGATTTCGAAATCCGGGACATCGTCAACCTGGTATTTGTTCACCCCCACAATCACATCGCGCGCGGAATCAATGCGTGCCTGCTTGGCAACAGCTGCTTGCTCAATGCGCATTTTTGGAATACCGGATTCAATGGCTTTGGTCATGCCGCCAAGTTCCTCAACTTCTTCAATTAATGCCCAGGCTTTTTCAGCAAGTTCAGCGGTGAGTGATTCAACATAGTACGATCCGCCCATCGGGTCAACGGATTGTGTTACTCCTGTTTCTTTTTCGATAAACAATTGTGTATTGCGTGCGATGCGGGCTGAGAAATCGGTTGGTAATGCAATCGCCTCATCCAATGAATTGGTGTGCAAGGATTGTGTATGGCCCAGCACGGCAGCCATCGCTTCTATATACGTGCGGGTTACATTGTTATACGGATCTTGTTCTGTTAAACTCCACCCGGAGGTTTGGCAATGCGTGCGCAACGCCATCGACTTTTCTTTTGTCGGGTTAAACTGTTTTACAATCTTGGCCCACAACAATCTTCCTGCCCGCATCTTGGCAATTTCCATAAAGAAGTTCATACCAATGCCCCAGAAAAACGAAAGGCGGGGGGCAAAGTCATCAATCTTGATTCCTGCTTTGATGCCTGCACGTATGTATTCCAATCCATCTGCAAGCGTGTACGCCAGCTCAATATGTGCGGGCGCACCTGCTTCGTGCATGTGGTAACCACTAATGCTAATCGAATTGAACTTGGGCATGTTGCGCGAAGTGTATGCAAAGATATCGGCAACAATGCGCATGGACGGTGCGGGTGGATAGATATACGTGTTGCGCACCATGAATTCTTTCAGGATATCGTTTTGAATGGTGCCATTCAATTGTTCTGGCTTGATGCCTTCTTCTTGTGCGGCAGCAATGTAAAATGCCATAATGGGAATAACCGCTCCATTCATCGTCATTGATACCGACATTTTGTCGAGCGGAATCTGATCGAACAAAATTTTCATATCCAAAATTGAATCGATCGCCACGCCTGCTTTGCCGACATCACCTTTTACCCGCGGATGATCGGAATCATATCCACGATGTGTCGCCAGATCAAAAGCCACTGATAGCCCCCGCTGACCGGCTGCTAAATTTTTTCGATAAAACGCATTGGAATCACGCGCAGTAGAAAACCCTGCATATTGCCGGATCGTCCACGGACGCGAAGTGTACATGGATGCGTATGGGCCTCTCAGGTATGGAGGAATACCGGCCGTGAAATCAGTGTGTGATAGTGTATCGAAATCAATTTTGGTGTATTCCGGTTTGATTTCAATTTCCTCAGCGCTTTTCCAGGAAGGTGCCTTGTTCTTTTCCTTTACAGGGGTAAATGAATTGAAGGCAATATTTTTGAAATCGGGCTGCATCAAAATTGAGATTGAAAGTTAGCCCAGGCTTTTTCTGCAATTTCCGCCACCATGTTTTCCACCAGGTAAGCACCTGCCAATGGATCAGCTACTTTGTTGAGATGTGACTCTTCGCGAAGGATATGACTGGTATTTCGTGCAATACGGTTCATCACCTCATTTTCGATGTCTTCAGGATAGATTGTAAGCCCGTTTGCCCCACCGAGCACTGCGGCCATAGCAGCGTTTGTTTCTTTCAATAGATTCCCGTGTGGTTGAAAGTCGGGGTTGACCCAGGCTTCTGACCGGGCATGAATGACAAGGCTCCCCGGTTTAAAATCAGTGAAACCATGTGCGTGTGCCACCTGAAACCAAACGTAGCGCAGGGCTTTTACTTTCGCAATCGAGGCAAAGAAGTCTGTGTCAATGCCAATTGAAAAAGAGATGGATGAAATCGCTGTTTCAATTTTCCAGCCTTTCTTTAATAATAGTTGAATGCAATTGTTGCCAATCACCAGCGCATTGCTGATTTCATCAATCGGATGGGAGGCAGGTATTGAAATTCCATAGCATTGGAAATTTTGAAAGGACTGGGGTGCAATCATTTCATTTGGCAAGTTTTTCCAAAAGAATGTACCGATGATATGCTGTTTGTCCAACCCTTTATTTTCCAAATAACTAAAATAGCCACTGGCTTGAACGGACGAAGAAACAAGAAATGATACGTTACAATATTCCAACGCTATGCCGGTCAATAACTTATCGAAATCCACGCGTTCTTTTTGGGCAAGATCAAATAAAATCCCTTCGGCCCCGGCAGTAAGGTGTTCCAACGCTTTTTTATTTGCGACCGGTTCATCCATAACCCGGACCGGTGGGAGGTTGTCCCATGACCGCGAGCCTTTGAATTCCTCATCGCTCGCTGCCAGTTGGAAATTATGAAGTGCCCCGGGGTTTAAATCACTTTTATCATAATAAGGTTTAACATGCAGGCCATCAGCCGATACACGTGTTAATGTTTCAAAAGGGTCCTGATCGCCCAATTCTTTTTTTGCCAAAGCAGTCCACTGCTCCCTGGTGGAGGATGGAAATTCTTTTAACAAATCATTGATCGGGGCGGGATCGGTCATGAAAATTTTTTTACAAACAATTTTACATAGATTTTGTGAATGAAGCCGTTATTAAATCAAAATTAAGGAGGAGTAAATTTTTCGTAAAAGTCAAGCCGTGGAACTATTGTTTTGTTAGAACCTTTTTTCACATATTTGTCTCCCCTTTCCCAAACGGGATACAAAAAAGTAATTATCCGAACGAATTGAACTCAATGGAAGTAGAATCCGGTACTGTATGGAATGATTGTCTCGACTTAATTCAAGAAGAGGTTGGTCATGAGGATTTTAACACCTGGTTCAAGCCCATTTCACCATTAAAAGTAGAAGGGGATGTGTTGACCATTCAGGTCCCATCACAATTTTTCTATGAATGGCTGGAAGATAACTACGTCCCTGTTCTTAAAAAGGCAATTCGCAAAACCTTAGGCCCAACAGGCCGGTTGGAATATTCGGTGATTGTCGATAGTGGCAATCAACAGAACCCTCCGGTAGCGGTAAACTTCCGCAATGGAAATGGCCGTCCCAATACGGGAGGAAATGGAAGTGATTATTCCCCGTTTACATTCAAGGCATTAAATCCGAAAACTGTCAATAGCCGGCTAAACTCCAGCTATTCATTTGATAACTTTATTGAAGGTGATTGTAATCGCCTGGCGCGTTCTGCTGGAGTGGCGGTGGCGAAGAAGCCCGGGATCACCTCCTTCAACCCGTTGATGCTCTATGGTGGGGTAGGTGTTGGAAAAACGCACCTTGTGCAAGCGATTGGCAATGAGATCAAAAATAATTTCGCTGATAAGGTGGTGTTGTATGTCGATCAGAACGATTTCACCAGTCAGTTCTTAAATGCACTTCAAAACCACAAGCTTCAGGATTTCCAGAATTTTTATCTACAAGTGGATTTGTTGATTTTGGATGACGTGCAGTTTTTGGCAGGCCGTGAGAAAACACAAGAGATATTCTTCCATATTTTCAATCAGCTTCACCAATCGGGCAAGCAGATCATCATGACCAGTGATTGCCCACCGCGTGACATGAAAGGATTTCAGGACCGGCTATTGTCGCGCTTCAAGTGGGGATTGACAGCCGATTTGCAGGAACCTGATTTTGAAACCAAGCTTGCCATCATTTATCGTAAGATGGGTGCTGATGGTATCCAGATTTCCACGGAAGTGGCCGAATATTTAGCGTATAGTGTGGATACCAATTTGCGCGACATGGAAGGTGTGTTGAACTCGCTGATCTTCCATGCTACGTTGTTGAAGAAAGAAATTGATTTGGAGTTGGCGAAAGAGGTGTTGAAAAACATCATTAAAGAAATCCAATCGGATGTGAGCGTTGATTTTATCCAGAAAACTGTTTCTGAATATTTTAAAGTAAACGTGGAGCAACTAAAGAGCAAAGTAAAGAAGCGCGAGATCGTGATCCCGCGCCAGGTATCGATGTATTTCTGCAAGCGGTACACACAACTTACGTTGGCATTGATTGGGGAAAATTTTGGTGGACGTGATCACAGCACGGTGATCCATGCACTGGAATCCGTTGAAGACATGATGAAGACCGATGCAAACTTTAAAGCATCAGTGGAAGACCTTAGCAAGAAGTTGAAGCTAAGGATTCATTAGAATAAATCGTTTGGTTTCAATAAACCGAAGAATAACACAGGCCTTCATTTTTATTGTTTATTACGAAAGTTTAAAGGGATAACGATGATTATTTACGGATGGAATACCAAAAACATTAAGCAGGCACCATTGCCGAAGCCTCACCTCTGGTTGTAGCGTCCCCCCACGGCCAAAAAAAATTTTTGGATGGATATTCATAGTACCCTGCACAAATAGGATTTAGAATCCCAACCATCTGTCGTTGACATTCACATGTCGAACAGTAATTTCAGTTCTTCGTTTTTGATTTCAATCATTTTCTTAACTTTCAGGATGAACCGAAGAGAAATATTGAAATACACGGCCATGATGACAGGTGTTGTGGTATCCGGCCCGTTGCTCTCCAGCATATTAGCGGGGTGCTCTGCACAAAAGGAAACGCTCACTGATTTCCAACCACAATTTTTCAGCAACGAAGATTTTCAATTGGTCAGAAGCCTGGTGGATACCATACTTCCGCAAACGGATAGTCCATCCGCAAGTGCAGTAGGTGTGGATCAAACCATTGATACGATTGTTGGTCAGGTGTATTCCAAGGAAGAGCAGGAAGTGTATGCGAAAAGGTTTTCTTCTTTTGTCAGTTATTTAAAAGATGAAGGTTTCAATGAAGCGGATGAAGAAAAAAAACCAGCGATTCTTAAAAAGGCGACTCAATCAGGACAGGAAGTACAACGGGCCTATCTGGATTTGAAACAACAAACCATCTCCTATTATCTGACTTCTGAAGTAATCGGAGAGAAATTTTTAAACTACCTGCCGGTACCGGGAGCCTATGAACCGTGTATCCCATTGGAATCAGTAGGCGGTAAAATCTGGAGTATATGAGCACAGCAGAAAAAGAAAATGCAACATACGATGCGATTGTGATCGGATCGGGGATTAGTGGTGGGTATGCTGCTATGGAATTGTGCAACAAAGGGTACAAAACCCTGGTGCTCGAACGCGGACGCATGGTGAAGCATGGTGAATATCCAACTGCGGAAATGGATACGTGGGATTTGCCAAATCGAAATTTGGTTTCGGCTGAAGAAAAAGCGCTGCACTATTTTAAACAAGACCGATTGGGATGGTGGGTAAAGGAAGAAAACAAGCATTGGGTCAATAAAGATTCTGACTATCCGTACAATGAAATAAACCGGTTTGATTGGATTCGTGGCCATCATGTGGGAGGAAGATCGATTATGTGGGGCCGCCATTGTTACCGCTGGAGCGATATTGATTTTGAAGCCAATAAGAAAGAAGGAATTGGAGTTGATTGGCCAATACGGTATAAAGACATAGAGCCGTGGTATGATTATGTTGAAACTTTTGTTGGTGTAAGCGGGCAAGCGGAAGGATTAAAGCAAGTGCCGGACGGAAAGTTTTTAAAACCATTTCCACTGAATTGTGCCGAACAACATTTTCGCGAATCTGTTGCAAAGGTTTATCCACAACGTGTGATCACTCCCGGAAGAGTGGCCAACCTTTCTGAATATGATCCGGCAATACACAAGGGAACACGCGGTCAATGCCAGACACGCAACCGCTGCTGGCGTGGTTGTTATTATGGTGCTTATTTCAGTAGCCTTTCGGCAACACTTGCAGTCGCTGCGGGCACGGGCAACTTAATGATCCGGCCCGATAGCATCGTGGCGGAGATTGTCTATGATCCGAAAGAAAAGAAAGCATCAAGCGTAAAAGTAATTGATGCAAACACGGGAGAGGAAACAGAATTTTTCGCGCGCATTATTTTTTGCAATGCGAGTACCATTGGATCAACCGCGATTCTGTTGAACAGCCGCTCGGAAACTTTTCCGGAAGGAATGGGAAATACCAGTGGTGAACTCGGGCATAATTTGATGGACCATCATTATGGAATGGGGGCGCATGGGAGGTTGCCAAAATTATTTGCCGATAAATACTACAAAGGGCGAAAGCCATCAGGATTTTATATCCCGCGTTTTCGAAACATTGATGAAGAGACGAAACATCCGGAGTACCTGCGTGGGTTTGGTTATCAGGGTGAAGCCTCCCGTGGGGCCAATATTGCGGAGGATGCAATTGGAAAAGAGTTGAAGGAAACCATTTTTACACCGGGTGATTATACGATATCGATGGGTTGTTTTGGGGAAATGTTGCCGTACCATGAGAATAGGATGTTTCTGGATTTTGATAAAAAAGATAAACACGGTATGCCCATCATAACCTTTGATGCAAAACTTCGGGAGAATGAAATCAAGCTTCGTGAAGATGGTGTGAAGTGCGCTGTTGAAATGTTGGAAGCCGCGGGTTGTGTAGATATAAGTTCGTACAACGAAGAGACTGCACCGGGCGCGTGTATACACGAAATGGGAACTGCGCGCATGGGCCATGATCCGAAAACAAGTGTGCTGAACAGATGGAACCAGGTTCATGGTGTACCGAATGTGTTTGTAACGGATGGAGCATGTATGACGAGTTCGGGAACACAAAACCCAAGTATTACCTACATGGCATTAACAGCCAGGGCGGTTGACTACGCGGATCGACTGGTGAAAAGTAAGGTGCTTTAATTTGCAGTCGAAGGGATCACTATACTAACGGAAGTCCCCTTTCCTTCTTCACTTTTGATTTCCATTTCCCCGTTTACTTGTTGTAGCAATTCTTTACAAAGACGGAGCCCCATACCAAAACCAGCACCTGAAGTTTTGTTCGATTGGTTGTTCAGGATTTTTGTGACCACTTCTGCTGGTATTCCCTCACCCAAATCACTTACCGTAATATAATCCTTCCCGGCCTTTTGATGGTGTAAGATGGTGACAATGGATTCGGGAGGTGCAAACTTAACAGCATTCGAAATTAAATTGCGGAGCGCTATATGGATGATCTCACGATCACAAAAAATGGATGCCCAGCTGGGAACATCTGTATTTACAATTATTTTTTTTGTTTCAAGGTCTTTTCGATATATCACTAATACACTATTGATAATTTCCGCAAGTAAAAATTCCTGGATTGCGGGTTGATGGTTTTCAAAATTACTGCGTGTCCAGGTGAGTGTAGTGTCAATGAATTGGAGTGTTTCGCTGCTTAGGCGTTGTATAACGACCAGGTTTTCCTTGAATTCTTCGGGGGTAAGCCCACCATCGGTCAGCATGTGGATAAGCTGGTTGAGGTTTTGCAATGGGGATTTTAGATCGTGCCCCAGGATAGAAAGGATTTTATTTTTGTTTTCATTGATGCGTTCGAGTTGTTCGTCTTTTTCGATAACATCATTGATATTCACAAATGCAACAAACTGAATATTCCCTGTGAAAGAAGTTTTTACCTCGTACCATTTTTTTCCGTTGTGTTTGGTTGTGATATGTGTACGCTCCATTACATAATTCCTGTTTTCCCGTTGGGCGCCATCTATTTTTGCCATCCACTTTGCTTTTATTTCTGCACGGTAGTTTAAGTTGGGGTAGGCTTTGAGGAACCAATCATCAATTGTTTTTATTTCTTCGAGTGTATATCCGATTTCTTCTTCGAATTTCTTATTGTTGAAGCGGTTATAAATGCCATCATTTTCAGTAACCGCAATCACAAAAGGGTAAGGCAAAGAGTCAAGGATCCTGGTCAAAGATTCCGCGGTAAGATCTATATGTGCAGAGGTTGGGTTCACATGTAGTTGAATGGACAGCTAAAGATAGTAAAATTCTGTATTTCAGTAGGTTGATTTCCTAAAATGCAGAATTTTACTATTTCAGAACCCACTTATTTCAGGCCGCCTTTAGCGAATCGTGAATGGGATTTCGCGTTGTTGTTTGACGCTGTTGATCCCGTAGATGTAGCCGCGGCCACGATAGTTGTCAAAAAATTTCTCCACTTCCCTTGGATCCTTTACACGCTCACGGTTGATGGCGATGATGGTAAAATTTTCTGTAATCCCAATTTGCTTCAACACACTATTTTCCTGGATCTTAAAAACTTTCACACCATATTCTGTTGCTTCCAGCTCAACACCGAGTGCGGAAGATTTTATAATTTCACGCTTGATAATATCGGTCCCGCCATTCCGATTGGTCAAGGTTAGCTGTGTAGTGTTATTTTTTTTATTGCGGATGTAGGTGATGTTTATTTTGTCACCAGGATAACGGTATCCGATCACTTCTTCAAATTCACTTTTGCTATTGATTGGTGTCTCGTTGATTTTTGTAATGATGTCCCCCGGTTTTAAGTTGGCGTTGTTGGCGGGGCCATCTTTCAGGATACTTTCCAACAGCACACCGTTGAAATTCTTAATGTCAGTATCCAAATTATATTTTTTTGCGTTTTGATAATCGTACTCAACAACATTGCCACCATACAATGCTTTTTGAACCACCCCATACTTTACTAAATCGCTAACTACTTTTTTGGCAATATCCACCGGGATGGCAAATGCATAGCCCGTGTACGAACCGGTGCGGGAAAGAATTGCGGTATTGATTCCTATGAGTTCACCTCTCTTGTTGACCAGTGCCCCACCGGAGTTCCCCGGGTTAATGGCCGCATCGGTTTGTATAAAAGATTCTAGTGGAAACTTATCTTCCAAAATCCCAATGCGCCTTCCTTTGGCGCTTACAATGCCTGTCGTTACGGTAGAAGCCAACGAGAAGGGATTCCCTACGGCAACAACCCATTCACCAACTTTTAGGTCGGTGGAATTGCCGATTGCGATGGCTGGTAAATTCTTTTCTTCAATTTTTAAAACAGCCAGATCGGTGGAAGGATCGCTTCCGATCAATTCAGCTTTGTAAACGCGTTTGTTTAAAACAACTTCCAACCGTTCTGCGGATTCTACCACATGGTTGTTCGTTACGATATAGCCATCTTCTGAGAAGATGACACCTGATCCGCTACTCACTTGCGTTTGTGGCCCACCGCCACCAAAAATCCAATCAAAATAAGAGGATTGGCTTACGCCTTTTGAAATACTGTTGATGTACACAACACTCGGAATCGTTTTTGATGCGGCATAACTAAAGTCAACTATTTCAGGTTCGGCAGCATAACTTGAAGGGTAATTTGTATTGTACGTGTCCTGAACTCTATTTTCCACCGGTTGTATTGATTGTGCAATCTCTCCAATCGGTTCGGGTGCATACAAGTGAATCACTGTAAAAGCGCCTGCCAGCCCGGCAATAAATCCAACAACAATTGTTTTTAAGGTATTTTTCATTTCGTAATAATTTCAGTCATTATATGAAGCTCAACGAGCAAACAATCCCTATAGATGTTCTTTGTTTATAAAAAGTTCTAACGAAAATCGATACTTATTTTTTCCAGTTTTCAATTCTTAAGTTTCTTATGGCCTGATAGTGCCTTTCGTTATTGGTTACCAGGCAAAGGTCATTCTCAATGGCAATGCCTGCAATCAGGATATCAGATGCTCCAATGGTGATTCCCGCTTGTCTAAGCGCTGCATATTTATCGCTTGATATTCTTGCAGATTCTTCAGTAAGTGGGATAATGTGGTTGTTAGACACAAATTCCTCAAAGTCATTAAGTTGCTTCGTTGCATTTTTGTATTTAAGCCCACCTAAAATTTCGTAGTACGTAATTATTGAAATGTTCAGTTGATCGTAAATTTTTAAGTACTCATCAACCTTACCAACAACCTGTTGTTCACCACGAAAATAAAACGAAAGCGTATCTGTATCTACAATGGACTTCAACACAATTTTAGATTTGGCGATCCTTTATTCTATTCTCGTGAAGCTTCTCTGTAAAATCCGAAAAGATATTTTCGTCAAGATTTTTCCAGGTTCCTGCCAACTTCAAAGTTTTATCTTTGGATTTGAACTTGCCCTCTAATTGGCTCAACATTTCGCTGACTTTCGACAAGTTATCTTCTGAAAGATGTTGGATTTTCCTTATGAGATTGTTCCTGAGTTTATTTCCTGTATCCATAAATCGAAATTAAGTAAAATTGGTATTCCTAGCTAGTGTGCAATGAAGATAACGCCCATTTTTTGGTTTTGGTTTACAAAACTTTTTCCGCGGTACTCCCAACTTTTTTTAGCTTTGTAAGCTATGGGATTTCGATCAGTTCTTGCTAAACCTTTTGCTGCTTTAATTGCTGGGCAGACGAAAAAATGGTCGCTTCAACCCCAATTGAGCCAGCAGAACACATTTCATTCGTTGGTAAAGAAAGCAATACCAACGGTTTTTGGAAAGGATCATGGATTTGAGTCCATCCGCTCTTATGCAGACTTTAAGAAACAGGTTCCCATACGGGATTATGAGGAACTCAAACCATACGTCAATCAAATTTTAGAAGGAGGCTCGGATATTTTGTGGCCGGGCAAACCTGCTTATTTCGCAAAAACCTCAGGCACAACTTCGGGGACAAAATATATCCCCATCACAAAAGATTCCATACCCAATCACATTAACAGTGCACGGAATGCCTTATTGAGCTATGTGCACGAAACAGGTAAAGCTGCTTACCTCGACAAGAGCCTGATTTTCCTTTCAGGAAGTCCGGTATTGGATATGAAAGCCGGAATCCACGTGGGCCGGTTGTCCGGAATTGTAAACCACCACGTGCCCGGGTATTTGCGCACCAATCAAAAACCAACCTACGAAACCAATTGCATCGAAGATTGGGAAGAGAAGCTGGAGAAAATAATTGACGAAACGATCAATGAAAATATGTCGCTCATTTCAGGAATTCCACCGTGGGTGCAAATGTATTTTGATCGTATTCAAGCACGCACAGGGAAACTGATCAAGGATGTGTTTCCGGATTTTTCATTGTTTGTATACGGGGGTGTAAATTTTGAACCGTATCGCACAAAATTGTTTGAATCAGTAGGAAAGCGAATTGATTCAATTGAGACGTATCCGGCATCGGAAGGTTTTATTGCTTATCAGGATACGCAACATGAAGAAGGATTGCTGATGTTGCTCCACAGTGGGATCTTTTTTGAATTCATTCCTACAGATGAATACTTTAATGAAAAGCCAACCCGGATTTCAATAGAAGAAGTCGAGTTGGGTAAAAATTATGCCGTGGTCATTAACAGCAATGCCGGGCTTTGGGGCTACTCGATTGGTGATACCATCAAATTTGTTTCGAAAGATCCGTACCGGTTATTGGTAACAGGCCGCATCAAACATTTTATTTCCGCTTTTGGTGAACATGTGATTGGGGAAGAAGTGGAGAAAGCAATGAAGTTTGCGAAAGCAAAATTTCCGGAAGTGGAGCTTGTTGAATTTACCGTAGCACCACAAGTTACGCCCACAGACGGACTGCCGCACCACGAATGGTTTATAGAGTTTTCAAATCCACCGCATGACCTGACAGCCTTTTCGCTGGAACTCGATAACCAATTGCGTGCATTGAATGTTTATTACGATGATTTGATCACCGGTAATATTTTAAGAACGTTGGTGATCAGGCCCCTCAGTAAAAATGCTTTTATTGAATATATGAAATCACTCGGCAAACTTGGCGGACAAAACAAAGTACCCAGGTTGTCGAATGATCGGAAAATTGCAAACACTTTAGTTGTTGGTTGATAGTTATTAGTTGGTGGTTTGAATCTTCAACCATCGACAACACTGACAACTGACAACTGACAACTAACAACTAATTTGGAAAGAAAAAAACTAGCAATCCTCGGCTCCACCGGTTCAATCGGAACACAAGCACTTGAAGTCGTTGCTTCACATCCCGTCAATTTTGAAGTGGAGGTATTGACCGCACAAAACAACGCAGCTTTATTAATTGAGCAGGCAAAGCAGTTCAATCCCAATGCAGTTGTCATCGTCAATGAGGATTTGTATGCAGAAGTGAAAGAAGCACTGGATCCACACAATATAAAAGTTTATGCCGGTGAAAAAGCTCTGGCATCGGTCGTAGAAATGGATACCATTGATTTGGTGCTCACTGCGCTAGTAGGATACTCGGGCGTTTTGCCAACCATCAATGCGATCAATGCAGGAAAGAATATCGCGCTGGCAAACAAGGAAACACTGGTGGTTGCCGGTGAACTCATCACCAATCTTGCGAAAGAAAAAGCTGTTAATATTTATCCGGTTGATTCGGAACATTCGGCAATCTTTCAATGCCTGGTAGGGGAATTTCATAATCCAATCGAAAAAATAATTTTAACCGCTTCGGGTGGGCCCTTCCGGGGAAAATCACTTAAGGAACTTGAGTCTGTTACTAAAAAAGAAGCGCTCAAGCATCCCAATTGGACGATGGGCGCCAAAGTGACGATTGATTCTGCTTCTTTGATGAATAAAGGCCTGGAAGTAATTGAGGCAAAATGGCTGTTCGGATTGAAACAAGAGCAAGTGGAGGTAATTGTACACCCCCAATCCATTATCCATTCGATCGTACAATTTGAAGACGGCTCGATGAAAGCGCAACTTGGGCTCCCAGATATGCGTTTACCCATCCAGTTTGCCATGACTTACCCGGACCGATTGCCTTCTGAATTTCCACGTTTCGACTTTCTGAATTACCCTTCCTTCACATTTGAGAAGCCCGATTTAAAAACTTTCCGTAATCTTGCGCTGGCTTTCGAGGCATTGAAGCGCGGTGGTAACATGCCCTGCATCCTGAATGCTGCCAATGAGATAGCGGTAGCCGCTTTTTTGGAGGATCGGGTTAGTTTTTTGGGAATGTCGGCAATCGTGGAACAATGTCTCGAAAAAATGGATTATGTTGCCAATCCTGCGTATGACGATTACGTGCAGACGGATAAAATGACAAGAAGTAAAGCAAAGGAATTTATTAATTAATAGTTGATGGAAGGTTTGATAATGACGGCTCAGATTTTACTGAGTCTTTCGATTTTAGTTGCAGTACATGAGTTTGGCCATTTGCTTACCGCGAAATATTTCGGAATGCGGGTCGAGCAATTTTCAATAGGATTTCCACCCAAAATCTGGTCCTTCAAAAAAGGCGAAACAGAATATGCCATCAGCGCTATTCCGTTGGGCGGATATGTAAAGATTTCTGGTATGATCGATGAATCGCTCGATACCGAAACGATGAACCAACCGCCACAACCGTGGGAGTTCCGCTCCAAACCGGCATGGCAGCGATTGATTGTGATGTTGGGCGGAATTATTGTGAATGTTCTTGTGGGAATGTTGATTTTCATTTTGCTCACCTTTTTCTATGGTGATGAGTATATCCCGAAAGACCTTGTTAATGAGAATGGCGGTATTTATGCCCGTGATCTGGCAAAAGAAATTGGACTTCAAACCGGAGATAAAATCGTGAAGATCAACGGTCAGGATTTTGATGATTTCCTACAAATCACCAAGCCCGATAATTTACTCACGGAGGATGCGTATTACACGGTGTTGCGGGATGGACAGCAAATAAAAATTGAGATCCCAACTAATTTTATTGAATCATTTAGTGACAAGGAATCTGCCGCTAATTTTGTGGCGCCACGCTTTAAGGCTGTTATTGGTGAAGTCGCAGATAATAGTATTGCATCACGGGCTGGATTGCAAGTAGATGATGAGTTTATTAAAGTGAATGATGTCCCTGTAACGTACCAGGATGAAGTAGTCGCGATTGTAAAATCCGCAAAACGCGATTCAATATCTTTTGAGGTGAAACGTGATGGGAAAATACTTTCTTTCAAAGAGAGTTTCGTCAAAGACTCAACCATAGGATTTTTTAGCAAACCTTGGGATAAAGAAAAATTAGCAAAGATTGAATATGGATTTGGAGAATCACTTGGCGTTGGAACAGAAAAGGCATTCGCTGTAGTATTTGTTCAGCTAAAAGCTTTCAAGAAAATTTTTAGTGGTGATTTGTCATTGCGTAAATCGCTATCCGGACCGATTGGAATCGCACAAGCATATGGTGGCGATTGGGATTGGTTTCGCTTCTGGAGTTTAACCGGATTGCTTTCCATGGTATTGGCATTTATGAATTTACTTCCTATTCCGGCTCTTGATGGTGGCCATGTTGTTTTCCTTCTTTATGAAATGATCTCGGGTCGTAAACCTTCTGATAGGTTTTTGGAAAATGCCCAGAAAGTTGGAATGCTATTGTTGCTTACCTTGATGGTGTTTGTTTTTGGTAACGATATTTGGAAGTTGATTGCTCCTTATTTCGGAGCTTAATGCTGTTGCAAGTTGGCAGTCACCGGTTACCGGAAACTGGTAACTTGCAACTAATCCTTCCGCTGTATCTCAAACTCCACCCTTCGATTTAGCGCACGGTCTTCATCGGTAACTTCTTCCACAATCGGTTTGGAACTTCCATAGCCAATGGCGGTGATACGTTCGGCATCAATTAGGAATTCATTTACCAGATATTCTTTAATGGCATCTGCACGGGCTTGCGAAAGTTTAAGGTTTGATTGTTCGTTTCCTTGTGAATCGGTATGGCCAGAGATAGAGATATTCAAATGCGGACTGTCCAGTAAAAAATTACCTACCTTTCCCAAATCACTATGCATGGCGGGAAGGATGTTTGCTTTTCCATTTTCAAATTCCAATGAAGTGAATTTAATCCTGCTTACAATTGGTTCGGTTTCTTTGTGAATTTCCATATCACCATCCAAAAAGAAAATTTCTTCTATTCTGAAAAAATCATCGCCCTGAATAATCAGTAAATAATTTCGTTTGTTGATCAGACTAAAATCAAACGTACCATCCTCACGTAAAAACTTTGGTGCTACTTCAACACCTTTGTCGAGGTCGATGATCGAGACAATGCCTTGCATCGGTTTTTTTGTTTGCGAATTGGTGAGTGAACCGTTTAGATTTACAACCGCTTCGGGTTGTGCGCCCATCGGCACTGGGAATGCGTGTAGATCTAGATTTTGAATATCATCTTCTTCCGATCGAGCATAAAATAATTGATTGGATTCTGAATCAATCGTAAAATAATATTCACTTCCCTGCCCGTTTACCAGTGGTCCAATATTTTTTGGTTCCAACCAGGTGGATCCTATTTTGTAGGATTTATAAATATCGAAATCGCCAAAGTTGAGGATATGGCCGTTCGAACTGAAATACAACACATTAAACTTGTGATGGAAAAACGGGCTCACTTCATTGTTGCGCGAATTAATAATGGGACCAATGTTCATGGCAGGTTTCCACGTTCCATCCGAATTCTTCACACTATAATAAATATCCGCTAAGCCAAATCCGCCAAGCCGATCGGAAGTAAAGAATAGTGTATCCCCCGAATGGGAAAGGGAAGGATGTGAATCCCAACCGGATGAGTTAATGTTTTTTCCAAGGTTCTTTACATTGCCCCACGTACTGTCAGCTTTCATCTCCGCCACAAAAAGATCACAACCACCATACGAGTCTGGAGAGTTGCAACGGGCAAAATAAAGTTTCTTTCCATCTTTGCTTAAGCAAGCCGAACCTTCATTGTAATGCGTGTTGATGGTTTTAAATTCTTGAGCTTCCAACCACGCATCACCAACCTTTTCCGTGAAAAATAAATCTTCATCATAGCTGCGCTCCAGGTTACGGGCATGTGCATTTCGCTTGGAGGTGAAAAGCAAGATGTTATCGTTGTTGCCAATCGTAGGAGCGTAATCGGCTTTATTTGAGTTAACCCACTCACCCATTTTTACTAACACCCCATGAGGCGGACGAAGCGTGTCGATCTCTTTTCGAAAGGCGACCAGTTCGTAGTAGTAATTCAACGGAACATATAAATCTTTTTGAAAGCGGGTTAGCGTATCATATTCTTTTCGCACTTGCTTTTCGTCAATATCCTGGCGATGGTGTTTTAATACCAATTTATATAGCAGCACAGCTTCTCCAGGACTTCCTTCTGTTTCCGCCAGCTTCGCCAATTCCCAGAGCAGATTGGTATCATATGCAAAGTTTTCGATGCCGAAGTTGCTCACATAATTTTTAATTGCTTCGTAGCGTTGCTTCTCAGTTCCGGAGGCTTCTAATTGTTTGATTTTTTTTAGTGCATTCGCATCATAATACCGTTTAATCTTATTTACATTGGGAAAATTAAAGATGTCAGATTGGCTGAAGCTTGTCAGACTATCGTTTAATTGGACGATTCCACCGGTTTTAAATTTCTTTTTCGGGTTCTGCGCAAAGGCAGAACCGATGGAAAGGGCTGAAAAGCAGGTGATTAATATGATGTGAAAGGTTTTCACGTTCCAGTAGTTTGGTAAAAAATAACGTAAACCAGATTAAAGTTGACACAAATTTGGTTCTTTTACAACTCTCTGGCACCAGGATTGAACATTAGGGTGTTCCTTTTGATAAATAGCATTACAAAATTATTTGTGCCATATTGGCTTAATCATAGATATGTTTAGAGCGTTACCGATACAATTAATCCAGGACGAATCGGAGGATTTGATCCAAATGATCAATCCTGAACAGGAATCGGATATAAAACCCGAAGATCTTCCTACTGAGTTGTCCATTCTTCCAATAAAAAATACAGTTCTTTTTCCGGGAGTCGTGATACCCATTACGGTGGGGCGTCAGAAATCCATTAAGCTGGTAAAGAAGGCTTACCAGGGAAGTCGCATCATTGGCGTGGTGGCACAAAAGATCGCTGCGGAAGAACCCGTGATCGATGACTTATACCGTACGGGCACCATCGCCAGAATTATTAAAATGCTGGTATTGCCCGATGGAAATACAACCATCATCATTCAAGGGAAGAGCCGCTTTAAAGTAAAAGAATTTTTACAGGAAGAACCCTACCTGACGGCAAGTTTTGAAATCCAAACAGAGCCTAAAATAAATGTTCAGAATAAGCAAACGAAAGCGCTTGGTGAATCGTTAAAAGATGCCGCGCTAAAAGTTTTAAAACTGAACCCGGAAATTCCACAAGAGGCGCAAGTGGCGTTGGACAATATCCAAAGCATGTCTTTCCTGATACACTTTTTGTCTTCCAACCTTAATGTAGAAGTACACGACAAACAAAAAATATTAGAAACACAAAACATCATCGATCGCGGTACGCTCTTGTTGCAATACATGTCGCATGAGATTCAAATGTTGGAGATCAAACATGAAATCCAAAAGAAAGTACATACCGATATCGATCAACAGCAGCGTGATTATTTTTTGCGCCAGCAAATTCGTGTGTTGCAAGATGAACTTGGTTTTGATGGCCCTGATAAAGAAGTAGACGCCCTTCGAAAAAGAGGGGAACTGAAATTTTGGTCGAAGGAAGTGGCCAAGCATTTCAATAAAGAACTTGATAAATTATTGCGCATCAATCCGCAAGCTGCTGAATATCCGGTAGCGATGAACTATGCTGAGTTTATGTTGGATTTGCCGTGGGCGGAATTCACAGAGGACAACTTTGACTTAGTGCGCGCGAAAAAGATTCTGGACAAAGATCATTTTGGTTTAACGAAAGTGAAGAATCGTATCCTGGAGTACCTCGCAGTGTTGAAACTGAAGCAGGATATGAAAGGGCCTATCTTGTGTTTGTATGGCCCCCCGGGTGTTGGTAAAACTTCATTGGGCAGGTCTATCGCAAAAGCATTGGGAAGAAAGTATGTACGCATGTCACTCGGTGGTTTGCACGATGAAGCAGAAATCCGTGGCCATCGGAAAACGTATGTAGGAGCAATGCCGGGCAAGATTCTCCAAAACTTAAAAAAGTCACAATCCTCCAATCCGGTTTTTATTTTAGATGAAATCGATAAAGTAAAATCGGATTTCAGGGGCGACCCATCGTCTGCTCTACTAGAGGTGTTGGATCCGGAACAAAACGGAACGTTTGGTGACAATTACCTGGAGGTGGAATTCGATTTATCAAAAGTATTGTTCATCGCGACAGCAAATTCAATGGACACGATTCATCCGGCATTACGCGATCGGATGGAGATTATTGAAATCACCGGTTACACGCTTGAGGAAAAAGTGGAGATTGCGATGAAACACCTGATCCCTAAACAAATCAAGGAACATGGTTTGAAAAATTCACAACTTAAATTCGATAAAAGAGTAGTCGCAAAAATTATTGATGCGTACACCCGTGAATCTGGCGTGCGAAGCCTGGAAAGAAAGATCGGAACGGTAGTTCGAAATATTGCCAAGTCGGTAGCGATGGAAGAAAAATTCGATAAAAATATTACCGATGAAAAAATTCGGAAAGTATTGGGCGCTGAAATTTTTGATGAAGAATTATATCAGGGAAATGATGTGGCAGGAGTTGTTACAGGATTGGCCTGGACACAAGTTGGTGGCGAGATTTTATTTGTGGAAAGTAGCCTGAGCAGGGGAAAAGGTGTGTTGACGTTATCGGGTCAGTTGGGGGATGTAATGAAAGAATCTGCAGTGGCGGCCTTGTCGTATTTGAAATCAAATTCAGAAAGGCTGGGCATTGATTATCGGATTTTCCAGCAATACGATCTTCACGTTCACGTGCCTGCAGGAGCAGTTCCAAAAGATGGGCCTTCGGCAGGGATTACGATGTTTACATCACTGGCTTCTATATTTACCCAACGAAAAGTAAAATCCCAACTGGCAATGACCGGAGAAATTACCTTGCGTGGAAAAGTACTGCCGGTTGGAGGAATAAAAGAAAAAATCCTGGCTGCAAAACGAAGCGGCATTAAAGAGCTTATTTTAAGTGCCCGCAACAAACGTGATATCGATGAAATAGAGAAGCACTATTTGAAAGGATTGAAATTCCATTTTGTAACAACCGTGGATGAAGTATTGAAGATTGCTTTGTTGCGTGACAAGGTAAAGAACCCAATTCTGTTTGATTTGACTGATCTGAAAATCCCGGTATCATAATCTCGTTTGGGAATCCACGGAAACCATAGAGCTTTCGAAACACCTGTTTCATTTTTGAAATGGGTGTTCCTTTTTTTATTCACGTCTACGGTTGCGATAGCGCAGCCCGGAGGAAGGAAGTCGTATGAATTTTTGAATGTCCCAAACACCGCACGCCTTGCAGGATTGGGAGGGGTCAACGTTTCATACCTCGATAAGGATGTAAATTTCTTCATGTCCAATCCTGCATTGGTAAGTGATTCCTTGGCAGGCTGGGGATCGTTGGGGTATCAATTTTATGTTGCCGATATTGGCCAGGCAACTTTTTCGTATGCTCATGATTTTGATAAAGTGGGCACGATTGGTTTTGGCGTACAACATATTGGATATGGAACGATTGAAGGATATGATCAGACGGGCGCAGCAACGAATGACTTTAAATCAGGAGAAACCGTTTTGATCATTAGCAAAAGCCATCAGGTTGGAAGTTTCAGGTTTGGTGTAAACATGAAACCAGTTTTTTCATCCCTGGCCGGATACCGCTCCAGCGCACTACTTTTTGACTTGGGAGGTGCTTTTGTACATCCTACTCAGGAATTGGTTGTCGGGATGGCGATTAAAAATATTGGTTTTGTACTGCAAGACTACACGGAGTCGAGCTCCTCTGCCCTGCCGTTTGATGTTCAGGTAGGTGTTACCTTTAAACCTGAACACATGCCGCTACGTTTTTCATTCACTGCATATCAGTTGATGAATCCATCAATAAATGATGAAGTTGAAGATAATGAGCGGAGCGGATTGGATAAGGTACTCAGGCATTTTAACTTTGGGGCTGAGGTTCTTCTTCATAAGAAGGTGAATGTGTTGGTGGGCTATAATTTCCTGACGCATCAAGACTTGAAACTTGAGAATGGAGGTGGAGGTGCGGGTGTATCATTTGGAGTGGTGGCACGTACAAAGTTTTTTGAATTCGTATTTAGTAGGGGAGGGTATGTTGCGGGAAGTGCCGGTTACTCGTTTGCCTTACTTTCAAATTTTAATAATTTCATAAAGAGATGATAGACGGAAGTTTTTTAACACCGAAACAAATTGTGGCCGAACTTGATAAATATATTATCGGGCAGAATGATGCAAAGAGAAACGTAGCGATTGCATTGCGTAATCGCTGGAGACGAATGAGCGTGAAAACGGAAATGCGGGACGAAATTATCCCTAACAATATTTTAATGATTGGTGCTACCGGTGTTGGTAAAACAGAGATTGCGAGACGGCTCGCAAAAATAGCGGATGCACCTTTTGTGAAAGTGGAAGCATCCAAGTTTACGGAAGTGGGCTATGTAGGCCGTGATGTGGAAAGTATGGTGCGCGACCTTGTGGAGCAATCGGTGAACATGGTGAAAGCGCAAAAAAAGGAAATGGTAAAAGACAAGGCCGCGGCCATTGTTGAGGATATTATTCTTGATGCACTTATTCCGCCAATGCGGCAACAACCAAATGTTCGGCCCGTGCTTCAGAATCAAGATACAGAAGAAGCCCCATCGAATGATATTGAACTAAACGAACGTACCCGAAGCCTTTTCAGGGAGAAGATTCGCAATGGTGAGTTGGAAGATCGCAAGATTGATATCCTGATAAAGGGTGGAGGCCCCAATGTGGGGATGATTGGTGCCGGCATGATGGACGAAGCATCGATGATCAATTTGCAGGAAATGCTGGGCGGCATGATGCCGAAGAAAAATAAAAAGCGAAAAGTTACCGTTGCGGAAGCAAGAAAGATTTTATTGGAAGAAGAAGCTGCCAAGCTTATCGATATGGATGAAGTGAAGGAGGAAGCAATTCGTAAAGCGGAAGATGCGGGGATTATTTTTATCGATGAGATTGACAAGATTGCATCGGGTTCAAAGAAAGGTGGAGGTGGTCCCGATGTTAGCCGTGAAGGTGTGCAGCGTGATCTTTTGCCCATTGTAGAAGGAAGTACGGTTAATACGAAGCATGGTGTGATCAAAACTGATCATGTGTTGTTTGTAGCTGCAGGCGCGTTCCATGTATCAAAACCTTCTGATTTGATTCCTGAACTTCAGGGACGTTTTCCGATTCGTGTGGAATTGGACAATTTAACAAAGGAAGATTTCGTGAGGATTTTGGGGGAACCTAAAAATGCATTGTCGAAACAGTATCAGGCGTTGTTTGAAGCGGAGAACGTTTCGCTGGAATTCACCGAAGATGCCATTTTGGAGATCGCGCAAACAGCGTTTGAGATCAATACCGAAGTTGAAAACATTGGTGCAAGAAGATTGCATACCGTGATGAGCAGATTGTTGAATCAATATTTGTTTGATGTCCCTGATCTGATTGATGCCCATTCTAAAATTGTGATTGATGCCACCGTTGTGAAAGAAAAACTAAGTGGCCTGGTTAAGAATAAAGATTTGAGCGAGTACATTCTGTAATGCGTATCCGGTTAGTAATTGTCGGTTTATTTTTTACGGCAGTTGCCCTTGGGCAGGAAAACGATTCGTTAAAAAGGATACAGCATGATTCAATACGTGCAACCAATATTCAATCTTTTCCTGATCATTTTTTTATTTGGCCGGTAATCAAGCAACGCAGCTTAAGTTTTGAGGTACAAAACAACCTTAGCAGGAAGGAGAAATTGATCTATAAGCCAAACAATGCCTACACATTAGGGGTGGGTGTGTATGTCTTTGATTTAGGGCTTGAACTTACATTCGCAATTCCTATTGATGAAAAAAACCATGCGCGTTTTGGTAGTTCAAGTGCACGTGATTTTCAGATCAATGCACTCGGAAAAAAATGGGGCGCTGATTTTTTTTACCAGAAGTATAACCATTTTTATATTGATGATCCAAATGTCCCGGTTCCTCCAGATGATCCTTTTCCCCAACGCAACGATATCAACACACGCAACCTGGGGATTTCAGGAATCTATATTTTTAACGATACTAAATTTTCATTTAAATCAGCCTACAATTTTGCGGAGCGTCAATTAAAAAGTAGCGGGTCTTTTCTATTGATCGGAACAATCAACTCTTTTAAAGTAAACGGGGATTCTTCGGTCGTTTCGGATCAGGCACAAACGTTTATTGGCCAGGAATCTGAATTTAAAACCTTAAAGCACACTACTTTTAGCATTTCTCCAGGCTATGCATACAATTTTATCTATAAAGATTTTTTTCTAAACACAACGCTTTTTTTTGGGCCTGCCCATAACTGGATTTATTTTGAACGGGAAGATGGGGCAGCAAAGAACGATACAAATATCAATGCCTTTGTTGCCTTCCGGATTGGCATTGGTTACAACAGTGATAAATTTTTTACCGGATTGAATTTTGTGACACAATCACGCAGTGCAGTGTTTGAGGACATTCGTTTCACAAATTCCACCAGCACGTTTCGATTTTTGGTGGGCTATCGCTTTCGGGAGTTCGGTATCCTCAAAAGAAGTGTGAAGGAAATTCCATCCGCGTTAGGATTTTAGATTTTACTTTTCGGATAATGATAGTTCGTAAAGACACCTAACCTCCAGTGGCCCCTCCTATTGTATTTTCATGTGCGACTGCGAACTAATTGTAGCATGCCAGCTATGCAGCGCACATCAGCTTTACTCCACTACTTTAGAACAATAAAATCCCCGCTATAAAAAGGTATTCCTTAGATTTTAGCTTAGGTATGTTTACGGATTATGGGATTTCGGATAATCAAATAAAATCATTTCACCAGTTCCCCAGTCTATTTCATTCCACGATTGGATGGAAAGCGTACAAGCAACAATTCCGCATGTCGGAATGTTTTGGATGCGTTCCTTTGTCAATTCATTTGCAAAATCTGTGAAGCCCGGATTGTGGCCAAAGACCAGAAGCGTCTTCACAAAAGCAGGTGTTGTTTTGACAATCTCCAGAATAGATTCTTCGCTTGCATGGTACAGTGCTTGATTGGTAATGATTTTGCTCGTTGAAAATCCGAGTGTTTCCGCAAAAACTTTACAGGTTGTAAGTGCACGGTTGGCAGGGCTTGAAAGCATCATATCCGGAAGTACTTTTTTTTCTTTGAGGCGCTTGGCCATGTTGGGCGCATCACGCTCTCCACGCTTGTTGAGTGGCCTTTCAAAATCATGAAGGGCAGGACTATCCCAACTTGATTTGGCGTGGCGTATAAGATAGAGCGTTTTCAAGACAGTGCGTGGTTGTGTTTGTTGAAAGTTTTTTATTTTTCAAGTTACAGGATTCTGATTGCTTTTAATAAGATACTTCAAAAATTCAAAAAACCGCAAATTTGATGTGAACAAATGAAGAACAAACTACCATCAACCAACAACTACTGAATAATACTATCTTTGCGACTCGAATTTTACTATGCCCCGATCAATAAAATATTCACTAATCTATTATGCCGTTCGGTTCATGGTTTTTATTTCGAATGCAATTCCACGAAAGGCATGGCTCTCCATCTGTGGATGGCTTGGCGGGATAACCTATTATGTGATGCCTAAAACACGAAGACTGACCAAGCGACACCTTGCAATGGCGTTTCGTGAGAAATCAGCAGATGGGATTAGCAGGCTCGCCAAACAGGTTTTTGTTTTTTTAGGTAAAAACGGTGGCGATATTTTGCGAAGCACACGAATAAAAAACCTGGATCAGTTAAATAAAGTTTTAGTCACTCATGGCTATGAAAATTTTGAAGTAGCGAATGCAAAAGGAAACGGGGTGATATTTTTGACGTGCCATCTCGGGGCATTTGATATGCAGGTGACCAACATGGCCATGCGTGGGTTGGATCCAAATATAATTGGTACACCATTGAAAGACGAACGGCTAAATGAATTGCTTTGGAATTATCGCAATGGTCATGGAGCCGTTGCCATTGCGCGTGGAAAGGAAACCTTTCGGATGATCAAAGTTTTGAAATCCGGAGGATCGGTGGCGTTGCTGATCGATCAGGACACAAAAGTAAAAAACGTTTTTGTTGATTTCTTTGGGATGCAAGCTGCCACTCCGGTAGGTGCTACCATCATGGCGATGAAAACCGGGGCTGCTGTTGTGCCCACGTATATTTATTTAAGCAACGATGGAATGCAACACATGCACATCTTGCCGGAAGTTGAAATGCGGCACACTGAAAATGAAGAAGCCGATCAGGTTTTCAATACACAACAATTAACTACTTTTATTGAAGAAACGATACGCAAGCATCCGGAACAATGGGTGTGGATGCACAAACGCTGGAAAACCCGACCTGAAAACGAACACAACTAAAAATTTAACGATAACCAAATGAGCATGGAATTAAAAGGCAAAGTGTTGCAACTGTTACCACAACAAAGCGGCATGGGCAAGAAAGGCCCCTGGAAAAAGCAAGAATTTATTTTAGAAATACCCGGTCAATATCCAAAGAAGGTTTGCCTTTCGATTTGGGGCGATAAAGTTGATCAATACAATGTACAAGATGGTGATGATTTGACAGTTTCTGTTGATTTGGAAAGCCGTGAATACAATGGCCGCTGGTATACAGAAGCCCGTGCCTGGAAAATTGAAAAATCCAGAGGTGGAAGTGATGCCCCTTTTCCTTCTGATGAGCCCTTTTCTGTGGGCGATGAACCCACAGACGATATCCCCTTTTAGGGAAAACGCAATAAAAAATGC
The DNA here is from genome assembly GCA_964398945.1 of uncultured Roseivirgaceae bacterium. Taxonomy (GTDB): domain Bacteria; phylum Bacteroidota; class Bacteroidia; order Cytophagales; family Cyclobacteriaceae; genus JBGTGG01. The sequence continues at coordinate 168,797 of CAYNOT010000002.1, forward strand.
CCCACGAAAAAACCGAGGGGCATTTTTTTATGCTTATGAAAAAGGGAATTAGTCCTTTTTTTCTTCTTCTTTAGTTGTCTTTAGAAAATCTGTATATCCCACTGCAGCAACAAAACCGATGATAACGGCTACAATGGCGATAAAAACGTTGGCTCCGGAACCTATATATTGGTGAAACATAATCGTGTTTTTTTAGTCAGGCAAAGGTAGGGTTTCGGAGTAAATCTGGAAACTTATACTCCTAAATTATCACCAAATCGGATAAATTTTATGTTCCGAGCATGATATTCCACAAAGATACCAACCGCCAAAGACCACTATGTCTGTTCAGGTAAAGGGATTTTTTTGCGAGCTATTTTAGGAGTTATATGCTTATTGCGCGGAAATGACTTGTATCAGGTATTTTAATGTGCGACTGCGAACTAATTGTAACATGGCAGGTATGCAGCGCACATCAACAAGCGTGCGTGCTTGTTCTAAGGTAATCAAGGACGGATCAATCTTTTCTTGTTCCCCCCCATAAAGTAAAGGTTGATGACACCAATGATGATGAGGCCACCGAGGATCATCATCACAATAAAGAGCCTGCTGTTGCGCAGTTGGAGTGTTTGGATTTCACCTTCTTTCTTCAACATATCAAGCTCCTTCTCTTTTTCCTGAAAGTCGAGCACGAGTTCCATCTGTATAATTTTCCGTGTGCTTTCTTCACCATAAATTTTTTCGCGCAACGAATCATATTCAATAAGGGTCAGGTAAGCATCTTTTGAATTTCCCTGCTTAAATAGTATTTCTGATTTGAGTTTTAAGATCGAAGGAAGGAAACTATAGGCTTGCATCTCCTCCACTAGTTTTTCAGCCTCATCAAGATATTGTGCGGCAGGTTTGGGTTGGCCGGCCTTTGCGAATGCAATACCTATGTTGGTTATGGAATTCAATATCCCAATGCGGTTGTTGTTTCCCCTTTCAATCTCAAGGGCTTTCATATAGTTTTCAATGGCTTTTTGGTAATTGCCCTGCCGGAAATAGATGTTGCCAATATTGTTTACCGGATCAGGAAAATTAATACCATGTTGTTGGCTTAGCTGGTACGCTTGCGAATAATTTTTCAATGCCTTTTCATACAGTTGCAAATCCAGGTTTAGGTTTCCGAGATTGTTCATCGATCCAATAATCTTTTCCTGGTCACCGGCCTGCACAAATAATTCGTATGACTCTTCCAGATAGCGAAGGGCTTGTCCATATTCTTTTTTTACAGAATAGATGTTCGCGATATTGTTTTTTAACGTAGCCACCCCTTCAACATTTTTAAGTCCTTCATAAATACCCAGGGCTTTTATGTAATACTCCAGCGCTTTATCGAAAGCACCTTGGTTGCGATACGCCACACCGAGGTTGTTGTAGGAGGCCGCAATTCCTTTTCGATCGTTGATTTCAAGCGCCAAACCCAAGGCTTCACGGGTGTAAGAAAGGGCTTTAACCGGGTCGGATTGCATGTTGGCCCTGAACAATTCATTTAATGTTTTTACTTTATACTCGGCCTGTGCAGTATCCAACACTTCCAATAAATTGTCATGTTGGGCAAAACCCGTGAAAGAAATCAATAAAACCACGAAGATTGCAGTATTGAATTTGGCGAACATATTTTAATATTTGTACAGAGGCTAAAATTAAGATTTAATTCTTAATAATTTGGGTGAACTTTAGGTTATCATCGGTCAATTGTCCGGTTTTAACAGGCACCTTAACCTTGATGGTAATAAATAGCACATTTAAAATATGAATATGAAATTAAGATTTTCGCTCTTCTTGTTCCTTTTACTTCCCATGACCGTGGTATATGGCCAATATTCAGCGGAGGAAAAGGAAATCATGAAACCCATTGAAGATATGTTCAAAGGAATGGCAACCGGGGATAGCACCTTGATTCGCAAACATTTTGAGAATGGAATAACCATGGCAACCGTCTTTAAGAATAAAGAAGGAAAAGCCACGCTACGCTGGGAGAATAGCCTGGATGGTTTTTTGAAAGCCGTTGCAGGGCAGCAGGAACCCTTCAATGAACCCATTTGGAATGTAATGATTCGTATGAGCGGAGACCTGGCACTTGTATCATGCGAGTATGCGTTTTATCTGGGGAAAACGTTTAGCCACTGCGGTGTGGATGCCTGGCAATTGATCAAACGGGATGATGGTTGGAAAATTTTTCACCTAGTGGATACACGCCAAAAGGAAGGCTGTACTATACCCGAAGAAATTCAAACACAATTTAAATAAAGATGAAGAAGTATTTTTTTTCAATTGCATTTTGTATGCTCATTACGTTTTCTGGATGTGCCCAGAAAAAAGAAGTGACTACCGTGATATTGGTGCGCCATGCTGAAAAAGCAGATGACGGAACACGTGATCCTTTTTTGTCGGATGCCGGAAAAGAACGAGCACAAGCCCTCGTTGATTTACTTCGTGAAACGAAGGTGGATGCGATTTACACTACAGCCTATAATCGCACCCGTGAAACAGTTGCGCCACTGGCAATCGTAAAAAGCCAGGCGCTAAAAGTGTATGCCCCTAAAGACAAGGAAGCACTTAAAAAAATAATGGAGGAGGGCCGTGGAAAAACAATTGTGATGGTAGGCCATTCGAATACAATCCCATGGGTAGCGAATGAGCTGTTGGGGGAAGAAAAGTATCCGGATTGGGGAGATGATGATTATGACAATGTGCTGATCGTTTCTGTGTTTGGTGATGGGGATGCGAATGTTGCCTGGCTCAACTACGGTAAAGCATCCGGAAAATAATTTCAAGAACCAAATCAGGCAGTATTGAGTTAATAAAAGCAAGCGTAAAAATTACTGTCAACATGAAGAAAATCTTCTTTTGTGTTTTGTTGGGGATGCCCATGTGGGTGAATGCACAGCAAGGGCAAACAGAAGAACTACGCAAGAGCATTTTTTTCAGGGGCGGTAGCTATTATGTCGATGAGTTCCAAATGGAAACATTGTACGAGTGGCTTGATTCCATTCCCAATTTATTGGAGCGCTATGAAATCCAACTGATCAGCCATACCGACCCCATAGGCGGGAAGGAGTACAACGCCTGGCTTTCCCAAATGCGCAGCCTGGCCGTACAGGAAATCCTCATTCAACGGGCAATTCCCGAACACAAAATTTCCACAAAAGACTGGGGGCTTGAAAATGCCGTTTACAGGAATGATTCCCATGCGGGGATGCGGATGAACCGCAGGGTAGATGTGATTCTGTACCCGCTGATATTTTAAAATATGACCGTCCGATATAGGACACTCTTTTGCAAATGCGGACGGACAGGACACCAGATTAGTTGATTATATAGCGATTTAAAGACATTTTGGTCGTTGGCATATTTATTGGCTTGTTTGCGGGAATTTAAATGGAGTTATGATTCAACTAAAAGATATAGATAAATGCGTTGACTCCCGGTTTCAACGGACATTTATCTTGAAAGGTGTAGACCTCACCGTAAACCAGGGCGATTTTCTAACCATTATGGGCCCCAGCGGTGCCGGCAAATCAACACTGATGAACATTATCGGGATGTTGGATGAGCCATCTGCCGGTGAATACTACTTTTTTGATGAACCGGTGCATAAAATGAAAGAGCGCCAAAAGTCGGAGATGCACAAAAACTACATTGGGTTTATTTTTCAAGCCTACCACCTCATTGATGAACTCACGGTGTATGAAAACATTGAAACCCCCTTGTTGTACAAAGGTGTAAATGGTAGCCAGCGCAAAAGCATGGTGGCTGAAATGCTGGATCGTTTCAACATGGTGGCAAAAAAAGATTTGTTCCCGGAGCAACTCAGCGGTGGGCAACAACAATTGGTGGGTGTTGCCCGCGCGATTGTTGGGCAACCAAAACTATTATTGGCAGATGAGCCCACCGGCAATCTCCATTCCGAACAAGGAAAAGAAATCATGGACATTTTTAAAAAATTAAATGAAGAAGGCATGACCATCATTCAGGTAACGCATTCAGAAGACAATGCCAAGTATGGAAAGCGGATCATTGAAATCGTAGATGGTGCCGTGAGTACCGATAATCAAGTAAATAGCGAAGTTGCAAAGTCATGAAGAAGGTATTTTTTTTAGTGGGATTTGCTTTAATAGCGGGTGGGGTTTTTGGGCAGGAGACTGTTACTTTAACTTTTGAAGAAGCTGTAAAAATTGCGTTAGAGAAGAATGTGTTGCTTAACACCGAGAAGAATCGTTTGTTAACAGGTGCCGCAAGAAAAAATTCGGCAATCGGAGCCATGGCACCCAGGATTAATTTAAGTGCCAATGCATATAAAACACATGGAAATCAATTTATTGAATCTGAGGGAAGGGTTGTGAATGATGCCCAAACTTCCAATCTACAAGCTGGTGTCAATTCTTCTTTGATGCTTTTCAGTTGGTTTAATAACATATACATGCTGAAGTCTGCAGACAACATGCTTGATGCCCAACTTCAAACTGTAAACAGAACAACTCAACTTATCATCAGCAATGTTTCTGCACAGTACTTGCAATGTTTGCTCGACAAAGAATTGGTTTCTATTCAGGAAAAAAATCTGGAATCCCAGAATAAACAACTCGAACAAATCATTGCTTTTGTTGAAATAGGAACCCGCGCAAAGGTTGATGAGTATAACCAGATGGCTCAAACGAAAACCACGGAGTTGGATTTGTTAAGAGCACGGTTTGCATTACGAAATGACCTGGCCACACTTGCTCAAACCTTACAACTTGATCCACTTACGGTTATTGAGTTAGGTGATCCTTCATGGGATTTATTGGAAGTTAAAAACGGGGGTGGTGTTCTTGGAGAATTGGTGGAAACAGCATTAGCCAACCGACCGGACTATCAAGCTTTAATAAAATTGGAAAGTGCATCGAAACATATATACAGCGCAAATAGAACATTGGCATTACCATCGCTTTCTGCCTTTGGCTCCATTGGCTCATTTTATACGGATGCATCAGTTCCAGAATTTAATGATCAGTTCGATACTAATCAACGCCTTCAATATGGGCTGACATTAAATATTCCGATTTTTAATCGACTAGAAAACAGGTTTCAATCGGTGCAATCGAAAGTAGAGTATGAAAATGCTAAGCTTGCGCGCGAGAATATAGAAATACTAGTAAAAAGTGACGTGATTCGAGCATATAATAATTACCAAGATGTGCTTCAGGCCTATGAAGTATCACAATCACAATTTGAAGCTGCCCAGATGGCCTTTGATTTTGAAAAGGAGCGGTACAGTCTCGGGATTATTAATCTTGTAGAATACACAGTTGCTAACCGTACTTTCGTGGAAGCAGAAACCAATTATGCCCAAGCCACCTTCAATCTCCTTTTTCAGAAAATAGCCCTTGATTTCGCTGTTGGGATTTTAAAGTTCGAAACGAATCCCTAGTAGCGTATTTTACATATTTTTCCTACCTTTGCAGCCCACTTACTTAGAGTGGGCCTTTTTTATGTAAAAAGGCATTGTTAAACAAAATTGCCGTGGAAAAGCCCGTTTCCGGCAAGTAATCAAGGGCGGACGATAATGACAAAACCTGAAAAAGGTCCTGAAAAGGCCAAAATCGAAGAGATTGATTCTATTGAGGATGAGATCATTCCTTCAAAAAAAACCGGAAAAAAGGTAAAAGAAGAGGAAGAAGACCTTGAAGAGTCGCTCGAAGAAAAAAAAGCGCGTAAAAAGGAAGAAGAAAGAATTGAGACAGAAGCGATTCCTGCTGCCGAATTGAAGAAATCTGTTCCTGTAAAAGCCGTTCCCGGTGAATTTGATTGGGATGCTTTTGAGCGCAAAGGATTCGGTGAAGGGTACAACAAAAGCCAACGTACCGAATTGGAGAACATGTACTCCGGTACAGTTACCAGTGTAAACTCTGGCGAAGTTGTAAAAGGAAAAGTTGTTGGTATCAACAACCGTGATGTGATCTTGAACATCGGTTTTAAATCTGACGGACTTGTATCCCTGACGGAATTCAAAGACAAGCCAAATCTAAAGGCTGGCGATGAAGTAGATGTATTTGTGGAAGAGCGTGAAGATGCCATGGGGCAACTGATCCTTAGCCGTAGAAAAGCCAAATTGGTGAAAGGCTGGGAGTATGTTCAAACTGCGCTTGATAAAGATGAAGTGATTGAGGGATTTGTAAAACGCAGGACCAAAGGAGGTCTTATTGTAGACGTATTTGGAATCGAAGCGTTCTTGCCAGGTTCACAAATCGATGTGAAGCCGATCCGCGATTTCGATGTATACGTTGAAAAAGCAATCGAAGTAAAAGTGATCAAGATCAACTACACCAACGACAACGTAGTAGTGTCGCACAAGGTGTTGATTGAGAAAGATATTGAAGAACAAAAAGCAGTGATCCTCAACAACCTTGAGAAAGGCCAGGTACTGGAAGGAACGATTAAGAACATGACCAACTTTGGTGTGTTCATCGACCTTGGAGGCGTTGATGGCCTGTTGCACATCACCGATATTTCATGGGGCCGTATCAACCATCCTGAAGAAGTTCTTGGCCTTGACCAAACCGTTAAGGTGGTTGTACTTGATTTCGATGAAGACAAACGCAGAATTTCATTGGGTATGAAGCAATTGACTTCACATCCGTGGGATGCATTGTCTGCCGATGTAGTAGTAGGATCTAAAGTAAAAGGCAAGATTGTAAATGTTGCGGATTACGGGGCGTTCCTTGAACTACAACCAGGCGTTGAAGGTTTGATCCACGTTTCTGAAATGTCATGGTCACAGCATTTGCGCAACCCGCAGGATTTCATGACCGTTGGTGACGAAGTGGAAGCAGTTGTATTGACACTTGATCGCGATGAACACAAAATGTCATTGGGTATTAAGCAATTGACTGAAGATCCTTGGACACGTCAGGATTTGATGGAGAAGTATGCGATTGGAACCAAGCACAAAGGTGTGGTTCGTAATCTTACCAACTTCGGGTTGTTCATCGAATTGGAAGAAGGTATTGATGGATTGGTACACGTTTCAGATTTAAGCTGGACGAAGAAAATCAAGCATCCTTCTGAGTTTGTGAAAGTAGGCGAGGAGATGGAAGTGATTGTGCTTGAGCTTGATGCTACCAACCGTAGATTAGCGCTTAGCCACAAACACCTGGAAGAAAATCCTTGGGATACTTTTGAAACTGTGTTTACTTCCGGGTCTGTACAGAAATGTACGATCATCAGCAAGAACGACAAAGGTGCTGTGTTAGAACTTCCTTACGGAATCGAAGGGTTCTGTTCAGCGAAGAACCTGGCGAAAGAAGATGGTTCGAAAGGTGAGAATGGCGAAACACTTGATTTCAAAGTGTTGGAGTTCTCAAAAGACGACCGCAGAATCGTTCTTTCGCACAAGGCTACCTGGTCGAATGAAGAAGAAGACAAGCCGGCTGCTGCTGCAAAGCGCAAATCCGCTTCGAAGGGCAACACGATCGACAAGATCAACAAGGAGTCAGAGAAATCTACCCTTGGCGACCTGGAGGCGTTGAGTGCATTGAAAGACAGAATGAACGCTCCAAAAGGGGAGTAACCATATCGATTAATAAAGAAAAGGTGGTCGGTGTGAATTGACCACCTTTTTTATTGCGTTGCGTTGTAATGCAAGGCGATTTTCCTAGTTTTGCGAACGTAACAATGGTCTCGTGGCCAGCCTGTCCCGATAGATATTGGGCCTGCCCCGCGATTGAGCGGGGAAGTGGGTACCACGAGGCCAGTTGTAATTTTCTTTAAAAAGATGGTCTCGTGGCCGAGTGGCTAGGCAGAGCTCTGCAAAAGCTCCTACAGCGGTTCGAATCCGCTCGAGACCTCAACTGATCAACCCCGCTTGGAACAAGCGGGGTTTTTTATTTGGAGTTATCCAAATCCCCATCCAAAGAGCCTAAACAATTTCCATTTTCAGGTCATTTACCCTACTTTTAAACTGCCCCATCCCACTACTCTTTAAATTGAGAGGAGGAGGTTGGTTTTTTGTTGGGATGAAATGACAAGAGTTGTCTCGATGATTCAATATTTTTAGGTATAAGAAAATTTGATGCCTAGCAGATTCTTTACAAACGCGAAAGAAAATACACTTCTTCTACCAAAAGATATCTACGAATTCATCAGCGAAGCGACCTGTTATCAAATTTCTAAGGGTCACAATTCGTCACCTTAGAAAGTAAATAAATGCACAATGAAGGAACTAACTGTACTCTCCACGCCTGATTTCATTGCTACTAAAATCCTTTTTCTGAGAGATGAAAAAGTACTGCTCGATGCTGATCTGGCAGTATTGTATGGAGTTGAAACCAAGCGACTAAAGGAAGCAGTGAAACGAAATATTGAGCGATTTCCTGATGATTTCATGTTCGAATTGACGCTTGATGAATGGGATTCTTTAAGGACGCAATTTGCGACCTTAACGAGTGGCAGAGGTAAGCATCCAAAATACCCTCCCTTTGCCTTTACCGAACAAGGTGTAGCCATGCTCTCCGGTATTCTCAACAGCAAGCGTGCGATAGAAACAAACATCGCCATCATGCGCACGTTTGTAGCGTTACGAAAACTGATGCTTTCAAATACACAACTGGCCACAAAAATCAAGCAACTGGAGAAGAAGTATGATCAACGGTTTAAGATTGTATTTGATACCATTCAACAATTGATCAAACAAGAAAAGGACGCAAGGCCGATTGGCTTTGAAATTGGAAAAAAGAAACCGGCCAACGAATGAACCAACACGACCTACAAAAGATATTTGAATCCAAATTCAACCGAAGCCGAATACAACACCATTTAATTAAATATAGAGTAACATGACAGAAGAATCTCACGTAATATCCTGGAGTAATAAACTGTTGGATTACCTGCTCAAACAGCGGGAACAAAAACCAGATTTTAAGTTTTGGTTACGCCAGCGGGATCGTGGTGATCGCCTGAGCAACGGGTATTGGTTTCAAGGCAATGACAATTACATTTTTCTTTCCTTTTGGGCACGCAGCGGTGGCACCAACATGACCCGCAGTTTGGGTTGGGTAATTGGCATCAATGAAGATGGAACTACACCCACCCACATGGAAGTGGTGTACAATGGAGAAACCGATTCGGAAATTATCGGGCTGTACCAGTCCATCATCAACCATTTCGGCATGAAAATGCAAACCAAAACCAAGTATCGCCTGGATTTTACGGAGACTGATCCTTTCAAAAGCTTGGCGTATTATCTTCAAGAAGTGAAGCCCGTGATAGATGACATTATCCGCAAGTCCGGCAAAGAAGAAATGTTTATTTCAGACGGGAAGTTTGATGAAATGCTAAACAATACCCTGGCGCTTCGTACAGCACCTGCAACACAAGACACACAACAATCAACCACACGAGAAGAAAATTCAAACCGTATGGAGACAGCACTCAACCAAATTTTATTCGGCCCTCCGGGCACCGGCAAAACGTACCACACCATCAATGAGGCCATTAAAATTGTAGACCCTGAATTTTACAAAACCCATCAACATGATCGGGGCAAATTAAAAGTGCGCTTTCGCGAGTTGCTTATTAAAGACTGGGAAACCCCCAACGGCCAGATTGCTTTTTGCACATTTCATCAATCGTTTAGCTATGAAGATTTTGTGGAGGGGATAAAACCATTAAAGCCAACGGAGGATGATAAGTATTTGAAGTATGTGGTAGAAGATGGAATCTTTAAAAGGATTTGCCGCCTTTCAGAAGATAGTCGCACATCCAAAAAAATAAAAACCGAAAGGATTTTGTCGTGGAATGAAGAAACGTTGGAAAAAGCTTCTTTTTATAAGATTTCGTTAGGCAATAGCAACAAACCAGAGGATCAGGAAATTTTTGACTACTGCATCAAGAACAATTGTATTGCTTTAGGCTATGGCGGCATGAATGACTTTACAGGGATGGATGAGGAGGAAATTAAACGAAAAAGCAAAGAGCTTGAACAAAGTGATTTTACTGCACAAGTACTCAACTATTTTATCCATTACCTGAAGAAGGATAATTACGTATTGGCCAGTTATGGAAACAACTATGTGCGGGCACTCGGAAAAGTAACAGGTGATTACGAGTACAAACCCGATGCGGGGATACGGTTCAATCATTTTAGACCTGTGGAATGGCTGTTTTTCGATCAGATAATACCCATCGACAATATCTATGATCGTAAGTTGTCGCAATCAACCATCTACAAACTCGATAGTAGTGGTATCAAAAAAGATTTCTTTGTAGCGACTGGCCATCAAACAAAAGCAGAAGATAAAACGGACAAAAAATTTGTGTTGATTATCGATGAAGTCAACCGGGGCAATGTGTCCTCTATTTTTGGGGAGCTCATTACACTCATCGAAAAAGATAAACGTGCGGATGGCGATGAACAATTGGAAGTAACGCTACCGTATTCAAAGGAACCATTCAAAGTACCGGACAATGTGTACCTGATCGGTACCATGAACACGGCAGACCGGAGCATTGAAGCGTTGGATACCGCGTTGAGACGGAGGTTCTCTTTCCGTGAGATGCCTTCCAACCCAGGCCTGATAAAATCAGAGGGCAGTCTGAAACCAACCGGAAAAATTGGTGAAATAGATGTGGTTATTCTACTGAGGAAAATAAACGAACGCATCGGAAAGCTGATTGATAAAGACCACATGATCGGCCATTCTTATTTTATGGATATTAAAAACGAGGACGACCTGAAATGTGCATTCCGGGATAAGGTAATTCCCTTATTGGAAGAATACTTCTTTGGAGATTTTGGCAAGATTGGATTGGTACTGGGAACCAGCTTTGTGGAAAAGGTAGAGGGTGAATTCGAATTCGCAAAGTTTGATGCGTATGATGAAGGCATTACCACAGACTTAAAGGAAAGGGCTGTATTCAAAATCCGAGATGAAGCACAATGGAACTTTGTCTCCATCTATGAATAATATTGCTAAATGAAAAGAACCATTCAGGTTTTTGAACACGAACGACTAACACTCCACAAAAACAAGTGGGGTCAAAAACTGGAGCCTGCTGAACTTAAAAAGCTTTACGATTACAACGATCGTCATGATAACCTCTATTTTACCGGAATCCGGGATGGAGTGAAATTCAACAGTTATGTTGGGGTGATTCAAATAGGTGGCTTAACGTTGGAAATATTGCCCAAAGCAGATCAGTACAAAGAACAGAGCGACATTGAGCACAATGCTGCAACAAAAAAATGGCGCAATGCCCTTTTACGGATGTTGGCGATTTGCAGGCACATACGAATAGATTCAGTATCAGAAGCAAGCTTGGAAAAGCGGAACCACTCCATTTTGGATTTATACTTTGAATTGTTTTTAGATGAAGTAGAAAGGTTACTCCATCATGGGCTTGCAAAAAAATATCGGAAAACGGAGGGCAATCTTGCTGTATTAAAGGGAAGATTGAATTTCAGTAGAAACATCCAGCAGAACTTGGTCCATCAGGAAAGGTTCTATACAAATCATCAGGTATACGATCAAGACCATTTAATCAATCAAATCCTTTTGCGTGCCTTGGTAATACTCAACCAAATTACCACCAGTCCCTTTATAAAAGATCGGTTAGCCCGTGTGCAATTGGATTTTCCAGCGATCAAACAACTCACTATTCAAAAACATCATTTTGATCAGCTTTCTTTTAATAGAAAAACAACGGAATATCATGAAGCCATTAAGATCGCGCGCATGATCATTCTAAACTATTCGCCAGATATACGCGGAGGACGAGAGGATATGCTGGCTTTGCTTTTTGATATGAACAAACTTTGGGAGGAGTATATTTATCGAATCCTGTCCCGAAGAAAAGAGGAAGGAATAGCGATAAGTTTCCAGAATTCACAACCCTTTTGGGAAAAGAAAACGATCCGTCCGGATTTAGTGATTACAAAGAAATTAGAAAACCAAACCGAGGTTTTTGTTATGGATACCAAGTGGAAAGTTATCGATTCCACCAAACCCGATGATGGTGACCTAAAACAGATCTTTGCCTACAACTTGTATTGGTCTAGTTACCACAGTGTTTTGCTTTACCCATCAACAAGCAGAAATTCAAAACCTATTAAAGGAAGTTATCATAGAGGCATGGATAAGATTCACAATTGTACGTTGGGCTTTGTTGATGTATTGGATGCGGATGGAAGGTTGAATAAGGAATGTGCTGAGAGCGTAATGGAGTTGTTAAGATTTTCAAACTCGTCTTCCAGAACTGTAGGAAGAAAGTAAAGGTACAGGACTGTGGCTAATATCGCATATCGCGATATGCGATAAAATAATATAACTAATTGATATATTGATAATAATGTTATATTATTGCGTATCGCGATATACAATAATGAAAAGAAAAAGCGCCATACCTGCCATGAGACCGCAGGATGTAGTACTGCTCCTCAAACTGGTATTAGAGGAGGGTAATCCCTGGACTCAAATTTCCATTGCCAAAGCACTGGCCATGAGTCAGTCAGAGGTCAGTGAGTCATTAGCACGATCGGGCTATGCTCGACTCCTGTTTGAAAAGGGAAGAAAAGTGGCCCGTGGGCCCTTGATGGATTTATTGCAATATGGTATCCCATTCATGTTTCCTCAACACCCGGGCAATGTAACACGGGGTATCCCGACTGCCCATAGTGCTGCTCCACTCAAGAGCCTAATACAAAGTGATGAGCAATATGTGTGGCCATACGCGAAAGGGAATGTGCGCGGGCATGGAATACAACCCTTGTTTAGTGCTATTCTACCTATAATCGAGCAAGACCAGGAACTTTACGAATTGCTCGCGCTGGTTGATGCGTTACGGGTAGGAAAGGCAAGGGAGAAAAACCTTGCTATTGAGCTTTTAAAAAAGAAAATAAGTTGAAGAACCAAATCATCAACCGTAAAGCCACCATCAAAGTAGCGCAAGCCTTGGATGAGCTAAACAAAGAAGTGGTTTTTGTGGGAGGAGCGATTGTGAGCCTTTACATTGATGATCCTGCTGCGGAAGATATTCGACCTACTAAGGACATTGACTTAACTTTTCAAATTACCACCGTAGCCAAACTTGAAGAGCTGAGGGGAAATCTGTCAAAGAAAGGTTTTAGCCAATCACATGAGGACAATGTAATATGTAGGTTTAGGTTGGATGATCTTTTAATCGATGTGATGTCCACTCAGGCAGTTGGTTGGGCTCCAACTAACCACTGGTTTAAGCCTGGTTTTACAAAAGCACTACGGTATGATTTGGACGAAATCAAAATTCAACTAATGCCGTTGCCCTATTTTTTAGCCGCTAAGATGGAAGCATTTTTTGATCGAGGCATAGCCGATCTTTATGCCAGTCATGATTTCGAGGACATCCTGTATATCTTTAACTATGTTTCAAATGTGGCTGATCAGGTTCTTGCTGCGGAACAGGATGTAAGGCATTATTTGAAAGAATGTGTTGCTAAAATGCTGGGGGATGAAAAAATACGAGGTGTTATTCCAGCACATCTATTTTATGAAACAGCTGATGAGCGGCTAGAAATCATAATTGAAAAAATGAAGAGGATAATAAGATGAGTTACCTGAAAGAAATACTGAAGAACACGTCAGATCAGTACTAAAGAGCAGAGCGACAGTGTGCACATACGATGCGGTTATGAAGAACCTAAAAGTCAGGAGATTCTTCATTTAATAAATTGATATCAGGACTTGATAAGCCAGTTATAGATATTTGAGAATGAAAAAAGCGCACGTCTTTCAACGCACGCTTTTCCTAAGCTGTTTGTTTCTAATTCCCGCCCTTTATTTCAATAATCACCACACCATTCTTTCCTGCTTCACCATAGGCTTTTGTAGCGGATTCATTTTTTAACACGTTGACACTTTTTATGTTGTTGGGGTCTATGCCGCTAACATCGCTTACCCTGCGTTCACCTTTGCTGTCACGAACAATGTAGAGCGGCTGACCGTTTGCTTTTCCGCCATCCACTTTCAGCACCACGCGTGGGTTTTCATTAATCGGGGTGATGACGCTCAATCCATTCCAATCATTATCCTTACGTAGTATTTTTAGTTGCTCCTGTTGTGATGGGTTGAGTTCGTTTTTGATGTTGATCAACATCCCGAAACGAATCCTTTTTAATTGATCTTCCAACCCCATTACTTTCTCCATTTGCTCCATGGCAGCCTTTTCATCTACTTTTGGAGAAGACAGGTTTTTGTTCATCGCTACCAGCGCGGCATCCAAATCCCACTTCAGTGAATTGAACTCGGAAATCTTGCTGTCGTGGATTTTTTTGACATTTGTTACTTGCGTGGTGGAAAGCTCAATCTCAGAGCGGTATTTTAAAACAAGGTCAGCAGAAAACAATTCAGACTGAAAATCTTCCTGTGCAAACAGGCTAAGACTGCTGAATAAGATTGTTAGAATAATTATGGATTTTTTCATACGTTAATAATTGTTTTTTTCTTTTTTGTTGTTAATTAAAAATCATCAATAAGTGAACGGGTAGGAGACATCCATGCGTCCATGGAGGATTCCCTTGTAATTAGTTTTTCTGTATTGATTTCTGGTGTGGTGGTCAATGTGATCACCAATTCAACAGGTTCGGTTTGCGTGTTTTTTTCATTCATCAAAAAATAGAAACTGATCGCGAACAATACAGAAGCCGCAATGCCCCACGTGATCAAGGTTCTTGTTTTGGTTGTATTTTTTTTGGTATGAAGTGAATCAAAATCCGGCACTTCCAATTTTTGATCAGCATTTTGCATTTCTGCAAAGAAGTCTTTTAGTTCATCTTCAGATTTCTTCATAGTTCTTTACTTTTAAGATAAGCTCGCGCAAAGCAATCTTACCGCGTTCGTAATGGGTCCGTATGGTTCCAATATGCAACCCTGTTATCGTTGCGATTTCTTCCAATGTCATGTTGTGATAAAAGGAAAGTAACAATACCTGATGCTGGCGTTCCGAAAGTTTGGAAAGCAGTTCTTTGTAATTTATTGTGTCAGGTTCAATTGTATCTTCGACTTTTAAATTGATGTGCTCCAATCCTTCAAAGGAAATTTGTTTTCTCGAATGATCGATGGCCGTAAAGCGGATCACCGAAAACAACCAGGTTTTGAAACTGGATTGTTCGTTGTAGTTGGCCTTTCCTTCAAATATTTTCAAATAGGTCATCTGCAGTACTTCTTTTGCTTCATCCGAATTGTAATAACAGCATTGCCGGGCCCACAAAAATGCATCACGGTGATGCGTTTTCAACAGTTGCTCGATCTTGCTTTTATTCATATCCGGGTATTAGTCTCGAAAATAGCGCGTTATATGACACAATATTTTTTTAATTTCAACAATTATTTGAAGTATTATAAAACGCTGTTTGATGAAGCTTACATTCTTGTTACTCCTCTGTATGGCCGGTTGCGCCTCTATAAAATCCTTAAGCCCGGTAAAAAGTGCCATGACGTTCAACATCCGGTACGACAATCCCGGTGATGGTGAAAACAGGTGGGACAATAGAAAGGAAGAATTGGTTGGTTTGCTCGCGTATTATCATCCGGATGTATTTGGCTTGCAGGAAGGATTGGTGCATCAGCTCCAGTATGTTCAGGAAAATCTAAAAGAATACCGCATGATCGGTGTTGGCCGCGATGATGGAAAAGTAAAGGGTGAGTTTACTGCAATTTTTTATGATACAACGAAACTGAAACTGCTGGAGCAATCTACCTTTTGGTTGTCGGATACAGTCGACCGGGTTTCGAAAGGATGGGATGCAGCATTGGAAAGAATATGTACCTATGGATTGTTTCAACAGATAAAGGGAGGAAAGCAAGTTTATGTTTTCAATACGCATTATGATCACATTGGAAAGTTGGCGCGCGTGAATTCATCGAAGTTATTGGTGAAAAAAATCGGGGAACTCAATCAAAAGAATATCCCCGTGATTCTGATGGGTGATTTTAACAGCACCCCGGACGAAGAGCCGATCAGGATTTTATCAAACGGTTTGGTAAATGGTGGTTCAACAGGTATCTACGGCCCGCTTGGAACATTCAATGGGTTTGATAAACACGCGGTATTGGAAAACCGCATTGATTTTATTTTTACCAAAGGGCTATCCATTCAAAGCTATCGGCACATTGATGACAAAATGAAAAATGGCAATTGTGTTTCGGACCATTTACCGGTTTTAATTGAATTCCAATAATAGGTCCCGGGGTTTTTTGCAAGAAATACCCTATCCCCATGTTTAAGAATTGAATAATACAAATCAATTTTTTAGAAGTTTCATTAATTGACCTTGCCATGGGGGATTGATTCTTTTTTTTTGATTTAGAAATCAAAATCAAAACCCTATGCTGGCCAAGACCACCACCGATAAAGTTGTTCGTTATAAGAGCAATCCGGCAAAAGATAATTTTGCAAGTGAACTCCGCGCCCGGATCAACAACTATTTCAAGACAAACAAGATTAGCCATCATGCAAATTCAACTGTAATCATAAAGGCGGTATTTGGATTTTCTGTTTGGATACTATTCTATTCACTTATCCTGTCAGGATTTGTGAGTGCTGGTTTTTGGTGGTTGCTGCTAACCTACATGGGTATCGGGTTCACCAATATTTTTTTAGCGTTTAATGTAATGCATGATGCGTGCCACAATGCATTTTCAAAAAGCAGCAAAGTGAATTATTGGTTGGGATACACGATGAATTTTATCGGTGGGAATAGTTATTTGTTTACGAAGATGCACAACGCCCACCATGCGTTTGTCAACATAGCAGGTATTGACGTTACATTGGAAACACATGGGATGTTTCGGTTTACACCACACGAACCCTGGCAGCCGAAGCATCGCTGGCAACATCTTTACACACCTGTTTTATACACACTCACAATGATCCATTGGGTATTGGTGAAAGATTATAAATGGATTTTTGCGGAATCGAATATTGGCAATGAAAAGCGGTTGCGCCATCCACGAAAGGAGTATGTGATCCTATTTCTATCAAAGTTTTTTTATTACACTGTTACTTTGGCGATACCTGTCCTTGTTTTGTCATCACCTTGGTGGTGGATATTAATTGCATGGATAAACCTGCACATCCTTCCAAGCTTATGTTTTGCATTATTGTTTCAGGTTACGCATGTATATTCAGGAACGCATTATCCTTTGCCCGATAGTGAAGGAAACATTGAGAACAATTATTTTATCCATGTGTTGGAAACGACTGCGGATTTTAGCCGCGAAAATAGATTTGTAACCTGGCTCGTAGGGGGTATCAATATCCATGTTGTGCATCATTTGTTTCCGCACATTTGCCACGCGCATTATATTCCGCTGGCACGTATCATCAAAGAAACGGCTGAAGATTTTGGTGTACAGTATCAGGAAAACCCAAATTTTTGGGTTGCACTTAAGCTGCATATGAAAATGCTGTTCCACTTAAGCAAAAAGGAAGCTACTGTGCCACAATATGGTCGCAGCGTGCGCCTGGCGTAAAGCTAGCCGATAATCCGCAAATTTCGGGTGGCAAGCAGCATTTGCTGGTTGTTAAGGATTTGATTGACCGGCCCAAAATCTTTTACAGTGTGATGGTATTGTCCATTACTATGGCCCTGTACTGTCCGGGAAAAGTGCGAATCATTATTTTAATGAATTGCTCGACACAATTGCGTGGAAACATGACGAAGCGGTGATTTTTGGGAAAGCGCATCACTACCAAAAGAAAAGTTGCCTGGTATGCGAATGAACGATATGCGTACACCTATTCGAACACAATCAAACAAGCGCTTCCGTGGACGATAGGATTGTTGGAATTAAAGTCGATTGTGGAGGAAAATTCAAAAGAGGTTTTTAATTCTTGTCTGTTGAATTTGTACCATTCAGGGGAGAAGGGTATGGCCTGGCATAGCGATACCGAAAGGATTTAAAGAAAAATGGTGCAATCGCTTCTGTTAGCCTTGGAGCCCAACGGATATTTGCCTTTAAGCATAAACATAATTCCCGGAAAGTTGAGCTGATGCTGGAGCATGGAAGCTTAATGATTATGAAGGGGAACTACCCAATCATTTTGGCTGCATAGTCTTCCTAAAACCAGGAAAATCCTGTGGCCAAGAATCAATCTTACATTTCGAACAATCGTTTGAAAATGCCGCAATCTTCATTATTAAAATATAAAGTCTATCAACTCTGTAGAGTTAATATATTTATTTACCTTTACCCTTAATTTTCTAGGTATGGAAAGCTTTAGGACAGAGTTAGAGAACATTGACAACCCGGTGGTTGCGCGCGATATCATTGATTTGGATCGAAAAATCGCCCTTTTTAGGGATGGAAAGATCGATGAGGAGAAGTTTCGGAGCCTCCGGCTAGCCCGTGGGGTCTATGGCCAGCGTCAACAAGGAGTTCAGATGATCCGGATAAAATTACCGATGGGGAGAATTACCACAACCCAACTCAGGAGGATTGCCGACATATCAACAGCGTATGGAAGTGCCAATCTGCACGCCACCACGCGTCAGGATATTCAATTACATTATGTGAGCCTGGACCGTACCCCTGAATTGTGGGCCAAGTTGGAACAGGATGACATAACCTTACGCGAAGCGTGTGGCAATACCGTGAGGAATATCACTGCATCGCCCACGGCCGGAATCGATCCGAACGAACTTTTCGATGTGACACCGTATGCAGATGCCATGTTTCGTTATTTCCTGCGCAATCCTATCTGCCAGGAAATGGGAAGGAAATTTAAGATTGCGTTTTCATCAACAGAAGAAGATACCGCATTTACCTTCATCCATGACATTGGGCTGATTCCAAAAATGAAAGGGGCAGAGCGCGGGTTTAAAGTAGTGATTGGTGGAGGTTTGGGTTCCAATCCACTCGCAGCGGTTGTAGCGTATGAGTTTCTGGCGACCGATAAAATTATTCCTTTTGCAGAAAGTTTGCTGCGTGTATTTGACCGCTATGGCGAACGCAATAGAAGAATGAAAGCCCGCTTCAAATTTTTATTAAAGGATTTAGGATTGGAAGCTGTGTTGGCATTGGTAGAGAAAGAAAATGCTGCACTGGCACATACCACTATTCCTATTGATGTAGATAATATCCCTTCCTTTTCTATTCCTGAAATAGAATATGATGTCATTGATGATTTGGACCACGGAGCATTTCAACTCTGGAAAGCCACAAACGTATTTGAACAAAAGCAATCCGGATACTTTGGTGTATATGTAAAGTTACCGTTGGGGGATATGTCCGCAACAAAGGCGCATCAATTTGCTGATATTATAGACCGGTATGCGAGCAACGAATTGCGCATCACGGTTAACCAAGGCTACTTGCTTCGGTATGTAAACGAATCTGCCTTGCCTCATTTATTTTTAGCGTTGAAAGAATTGAACCTTGCTGATCCGGGGTTTGATAGCGTTGCTGATATTACATCTTGCCCGGGAACTGATTCTTGTAACCTGGGGATATCAAACAGCACCGCGGTAAGTTTGGCGTTGGAGAATGTTGTGAAAGAGGAATTTCCGGAACTGATTCACAACCTCGATATCAAAATAAAATTAAGCGGTTGCCCGAATTCTTGTGGCCAGCATGGACTGGCCAGTATCGGTTTCCATGGAAGCTCAATTAAAGATACGAATGGAAATGTATTACCGGCTTTGGTGGTATTGTTGGGTGGTGGAAAATTAAAAGACGGTGATGGCCTGATCGCTGAAAAAATCATCAAGATACCAAGCAAGCGCGGCCCGGAAGCTTTGCGTTTGTTGTTGACTAACTATGAGGAGAATTCAACCGAAGGTGAATATTTCCATAACTATTATGCACGGATGGGCGGCAGGAAATATTTCTACGATGTATTAAAACCATTGGCCGATGTTTCGGAAACAACACCGCTGGAATATATTGACTGGGGTGGCGAAGACAAATACAAGCTGGAAACCGCAGTAGGGGAATGTGCCGGTGTAATTATCGATCTTGTTTCAACATTGTTTCTGGAATCGGAGGAAAAATTAACCCTTGCGGAAGAAGCTCATCAGGAAGGTCGCTATGGGGATGCGATCTATCATAGTTATAGCGCTTTCCTAAACACTGCGAAGGCGTTGTTGTTGGATGAAAACGTGAAACCGAGCACGCATATTCAAATCATCAATGACTTTCAAAAGAAGTTTGTGGAAACAGGTAAAATCAATGTTGCTGATTTCGGATCAATTGTTTTGCAGATGAACAAAGAGAAACCAAGCGAATCATTTGCATCCCGTTATTGGGAAGAGTCGAAGGCGTTTCTTGAAGAAGTCCAGTTTATACGCGCGCAAAAGAATAAACTTCAGGCAGTATGAAGAGAAAAATTATACCCAAGCTAACTTTAGTAGGGGCGGGTCCTGGCGATCCGGATTTGCTTACGTTGAAAGGATTGAAGACCATTCAACAGGCGGATGTGATACTGTATGATGCATTGGTATCCGAAGAAATTTTAAAATTAATCCCGGAAGAAATCCCGAGCTGGTTTGTTGGGAAGCGATTGCGGACACAATCTTTTGCGCAAGACGAGATTAACCGAATGGTAGTGGAGCTGGCTTCCACACACGGACATGTTGTGCGATTGAAAGGTGGTGATCCCTTTATTTTTGGAAGAGGTCATGAAGAATTGGAGTATGCTTCGCAACATGGACTTCAAACTGAAGTTGTTCCGGGCATCACATCGGCTATTGCTGTTCCTGAAAATGTCAACATCCCCCTTACACGAAGGGGTGTGAGCGAAAGTTTCTGGGTAATTACCGGCACAACACGCACCGGCAATTTATCGAATGATATTTTTCTTGCCGCACAATCAACAGCAACGGTAGTGATATTAATGGGGCTGCATAAGATCGATGAGATTATGCAAATATTTATTGACGCAGGGAAGGGGAATACCCCGGTAGCGGTCATTCAGGATGGTACACTTCCTTCGGAGCGGTTGGTTGTAGCTTCTGTTGAAACGATAGGTCGAATTATGAAGGAAGCACCAAGTCAGGCCCCTACTTTAATTGTGGTGGGGGATGTTGCTGCATTTGCGAAACAAAAAAATAATATCCACTTTGTAGATCGGGAAATGGATCGCAAAGTAGGATGAAGAAGAATGCACTCTATCCGGTATTTCTAAAAGTTGAACACCTTGAAGTGCTCATTGTGGGCGGAGGCAATACAGGCCTCGAGAAAATTTCCGGATTATTAAAGAGCAGTCCGGGAGCAAAGGTTACGTTGATAGGTGAAACTGTTTTGGAAGCGATCGCTGAATTAACAACCCACCACCCACAAGTAATTATCCATAGACGATTGTTCAAGCCGGAAGATTTGGAAGGAAAAGAATTGCTAATTCTTGCTACCGACAATCGCGAACTCCATCAGGAGATACGTTTGCTTGCGAAGAAAAAAAACCTGCTGGTAAATGTTGCCGACACACCTGATCTCTGCGATTTCTATTTGGGAGGTGTGGTCTCAAAAGGAAATTTGAAATTAGGGATATCTACGAATGGCGAATCGCCCACGATGGCAAAACGATTGCGCGAATTTTTTGAATCCGTCCTTCCGGAAAGCATGGATGATTTACTAGCCAACATGAACCAGATCCGGAACAATGTGAAAGGCGATCTTCAAAAGAAAATTGAAGTGCTCAATCAGGTGACAAAATCCTGGAAAAATAAAGATGAATAGAAATTTCTTAAAAAAACCCGGTGATCTAACAGCAACTGGAATGTTATTGTGATGCTTCTTTGTTCCGTCCCTACAGGACGGTTTCTGATAACGCTAATTTTTTCTACAAATATTCCGTCCCGCTGGGACGAACTGCGATTGCGCGTAAGTTCCTTTCAGATGCTCACCCGGAAAGAATTTTCAGATAGATCAACATTTCAAACCGCAGCCCATGCCGGACAATGTTCCGGCATCTAATTATTTTGATTCTTAAGACACAAAATAAGCTCCGTTGGAGCGGTATGTTTATTAACCACGGGTGCAACCCGTGGCTAAAGTATCGGTTTTATATGTGTCGCCTACAAACGTGCTATGAAATAAATTCATTTCTTTCGACACGATTGCACGTAAGTTCTTTTCAGGTGCTCACCCGGAAAGAATTTTCAGATAGATCAACATTTCAAATCGCAGCCCATGCCGACTAAGTTCCGGCATCTAATTATTTTGATTCTTAAGACACAAAATAAGCTCCGTTGGAGC
>CAYNOT010000002.1:191128-329627 GCA_964398945.1 uncultured Roseivirgaceae bacterium
CGGGTGCAACCCGTGGCTAAAGTATCGGTTTTATATGTGTCGCCTACAAACGTGCGATGAAAAAATTCATTTCCTTCGACACGATTGCACGAACGATATACCATGCACTAAATTTTAAACAGAAAACCAATTTGGCTTTCCCTGAAACGCCAAACTTACTGCCTCCCCCAACGCAGGACCATGTTTAAAACCATGCCCGGAACCACCGCCTAAAAAGATTACATTATCAGCGCCCGGATGCTTTTCAAAAATAAAATTACCATCGGGTGAATTTTCATACGGGCACACCCTGCTTTCAATCAATGGTGCATTTTTTAATCCCGGAAAGCGTTTGCTCAAAAAATCACGCGCTTCCTGAAGAACAGTTGGATCGGGAAGATGATCGCCTGTGCTGGGATCAAATTTTTCCCCACGTTTATCAACACCAATCTTGAACCCACGATGGTTGTTTCCCGGGATTCCGTAATAAAAATCTTTTCCATCCACATCAATCCAAACCGGAAAATTTTCATACACTAAAGAAGAATCGGAAGGGACACCAAAATAATACACTTCTTGTCGGGTGCAGGTAATGGTGTGTTTTAATTCCGGAAAAATTAATCCCAACCAAGAGCCGCAGGCGAAGAGAAAAGCATCCGCGGTATGTGCACTTCCGTCACTGAGTAAAATTGTATCCAATCGATTGCCGGTAAACTTTTCTGGTTTTACATGCTGCTGAATATAGGTCCCGCCTTCTTTGATAAATTGATCGACAACCGCCTGACAACTTTCCCGCGCTTTTAGGTATCCTCCGAAAGGATCAAACCATCCATGATGTAAATCTTCCGTGTTGAGAAGTGGATATCTTTTTTTAAGGTTACCGCGTGAAAGATATTCATACGGCATGTTATTTTTTTCCGCAAAAGGAAGTGAATCAACTACCATGGAGGTGTTTTCTTCATAGCACATCCACAGCACACCCGTGTTAAAAAACAATTGCTTGTTGAATTCTTTTTGATGTTGTTTCCAAAGTTCAAGGGCACGGACGTTGGAATTAAAATACCGTTCATTTGCTCCATACGTTGATCGGATAACACGCGTTTCATCTCCTGAGCTCGAGCGCGAATTCCCTGGCCCCCAGGAGTCGATAAGGGTAACCTTAAAACCTGCACGTTGCAGATAGAAGGCACTCCATCCGCCAAACGCCCCGGCCCCAACAATCGTAATGTGGCTTTTGGGTGGCAGTGCAAAAGCATTCACATCGGCAATTTGTATTGATGATGGGGAAAATGTATTGAGGTTTGGCGTATCCATTTTATTTGTTCCAGTTGCCTGGATCAACCCGCCATCCCTTCAGCGAAGTTGCTACGGTTTCATCAATGGTTCCATTTTGAAGGGCATAGCTGATCAAATGGCTGTAGTCACTCAGGCAGGTGAGTGTGATTTTGGCTGCAGCAAAATTTTCCTCGGCAATCTCAAAACCATAATTGAAAATCGATACCATGCCCAAAACCTCGAATCCGGCATCTTTCAATGCTTCGGCAGCTTTCAACGAACTTCCACCCGTGGAAACCAAATCTTCCACAATTACCACCTTTTGTTTTTTGGTGATCTTTCCTTCAATCAGGTTTTCCATTCCGTGCCCTTTGGGTTTGGGCCTCACATACAAAAAAGGTTTTTCCAGTGCAGCAGCGATTAAAGCACCCTGGGCTATACCGGCAGTGGCCACACCTGCAATCGATTCCGTTTCGGGATATTCCTGCTGAATGATTTCACATAATCCCTCCGTGATTTTTTTTCGAACCTCCGGATAGGACAGCGATATGCGATTATCACAATAGATAGGCGATTTCCAGCCAGAACTCCAGGTGAAGGGCTTTTCGACATTCAGTTTAATAGCCTCGATCTTTAACAAAAGGCTGACGATCAGTTCTGCGGTTTCTTTTTTCGTTCGGATATAGGTCATCCGCCAAATTTATGACTTCGCCAGTAAAAAGTGGGCGATGGCAGAAGACTATTTTGAACCGTAATTCGCTTTTTTGGCGAGAAAGAAAACTTCTTTCAAAAAACTCTAAATTCCACTTGTGTGCGTGCGAATTATTTACTCTTTTGCGATCATGCTTCTGAAGTAACCCCGATTAGGATGATCATTTTTATCAACGATATCCCTGTGCAATTGGCCGGGCCAAATGAAAATCCAGACAAGGATCGCTTTAACCACATCATTGATGCCCGGAAAGAACATATTTCTAAGTCCCAATTTATCAACCATGTATGGGTACAGGGTGTCGATGAGAAAATTTTTGACAAGATTTTGCATTTGCTCAATTCGAAAGTGCCTTTGAATGTATTGTCTGTGTGCCTGAGCGTGACGGATTATGCCCGGATTAAAGTCTATCTTAAAATGAAGTTTAAGATTGTGAAAGCTGCGGGAGGATTGGTGGTGAAGAAGAAAGAAAAGTTCCTCATGATTTACCGGATGAAGAAGTGGGACCTTCCAAAAGGAAAAAAAGAAAAAAGGGAAACCTATAAGGAAGCGGCAGTACGCGAAGTAGGAGAGGAGTGCAATGTAACGGTAAGGCTTGGTAAAAGAATTTGTACCACCTGGCATACCTACACCATGAACCGCAGGGCGATGCTCAAGAAAACCAAGTGGTATTACATGGATTTGATTGATGATTCAAAAATGAAAGGCTGTAGTGAAGAAGATATTGAAGAGGTGCGGTGGATGCGGGAGAAGAAAGTATACCTCGCGTTAAAACAATCGTATCGGTCTATCCACTACGTCTTTGAACAGTACTATGCTACGTTGGAAGAGAAGTCGCTTCCACAGAAATAAGAACCAGGCCGGCATCCTATTTTCTTGTTCTTTGAGGAATGCCAGGCGTAGTGAGCATCCAGCCCAGAATCCAGAATCTAGTATCCAGCTTCCTGCACCAACAATTTTTTCCGAAATACTTGGTTTTGTAACGTGGCTATCCAATCTTTCACATTGATTTAGTAAGAGCGTAATGAGAAAAGCCTGCCTTGTCCTTTGTTTTAGCTTCCTAACCGTCAGTGGATTTGCGCAGGTTGTTTTGGAGAACAATCCACCAAAAATTAAATGGAGCCAGATCAATACACCACATTTCAGGGTCCTTTTTCCTTCCGGGGATGATACACAGGCACAGCGTGTGGCCAATACACTGGAAGCGATCCATAGTCCGGAAGCTGTCACATTGGGAACCAAGCCCAAGAAAATTTCGATTATCCTTCAAAGCCAATCTTCCGTTTCGAATGCATTTGTTTCCGTGGCGCCAAGACGATCTGAATTTTACATGATGCCTTCACAGAATTATAATTTTCTGGGCAACACGGATTGGTTGGATATGATCAGTTCACACGAGTACCGGCACATTGTCCAATTTGAGCATGCCAAGGTTGGCTTCAATAAGTTTGTATATACGTTGTTTGGCAACAACACATTTTCTGCCATGGCCCATGTTTCGGCACCGGATTGGTTTTGGGAAGGGGACGCGGTGGCCATTGAAACTGCCTATACACCAACAGGCCGGGGAAAAATCCCAAACTTTGGTTTGGTTTTTAAGTCCAATTTAATGGAAGGAAGGACCTTTAATTACCACAAACAATATTTACGCTCCTACAAACATTTTATCCCCAACCATTATGTGTTTGGTTTTCACATGGTGAGTTATTTACGGAGGAAGACCAATGATCCTGAAATATGGGGAAAAATTTCTGAGCGCGCGTGGAAGTGGTCTTTTGTTCCCTTCACATTTTCAAATGCGATTCACAAAGAAACAGGGTTGTATGTAGTCGACTTGTACAAAGAGATGGCCGATGAACTAAAAGAAGATTGGCAAGCCGAAATTGACCAGCTTGAACTTACAGGATTTGAACGGGTAAATATTCGAACGAAAAAAGCCTACACTGATTATGAATTTCCTCAACCGTTGGAAGATGGAAGTGTGCTCGCATTGAAATCCGGTATTGGGGACATTCAGCAATTTGTGCTGTTGAAAGATGGAAAGGAATCAAAAGCCTTTACACCGGGTATCATGAACGATGCCGGAATGCTGTCGGCCACCAACTCGAAAGTGGTATGGAATGAATACGGATATGATCCGCGCTGGCGTGTTGAAAACTATTCCTTGATTAAAAGCTATGATGTAGGAAGCAAAACGCAATTTGTTGTCTCCGATAAACATTCACGTTATGTGGGTGCGGCACTTTCACAAGATGGGTATAAAGTAGTAACCGTTCGTACGGATACAGATTACAAATCCAATATTGTTGTGCTGGATTTTTTTTCGGGCAAAGTGTTGCATGAATATCCAAACCCAAACAATGAGTATTATTCCATGGCACGTTTTTCTGAAGATGGAAAAATGATTGTGACGCTGAAAGCAAACCGGAAGCAAAAAGCGGTTGTGTTGATCGATGTTGAATCAGGTAGGGAAGAATTACTATTGCCCTATTCGGATGAGAATATTGGATACCCTGTATTAGCGGGCGGTTACATGTTGTACAATTCACCGTTTAGCGGGATCGATAATATTTATGCAGTTAACCTTTCCACAAAAGAAAAATTCCAGGTCACTTCAAGTAAATACGGTGCTTACAATCCGGCTGTTAATAAAGAACGCACCATTCTTTACTACAACGACCAAACAAAGGATGGATTGGATGTAGTGAAGGTTCCATTTGATCCGGCATCATGGAAATCAATTGGGCAACCGCATTCAGGCCCAAACCTATATCAGCATTTGGTTGATCAGGAAACAGGTAGCAAAGAATTATTATCAGGCATTCCGGATACACAACACCCGGTAACAAAATATTCAAAATTGAAAGGGATCATCAATCCGTATAGTTGGGGTGCTTTTGTTGATAGTGATTTAACGAGCGCAAGTATAGGTATTAGTTCACGGGATTTATTGAGTACCACGGCAATTGATTTGGGCTATCATTTTGATTTGAATGAACGCACCGGATTTTGGCAGGCAGGTATGAGTTATCAGGGTTGGTTTCCGATTGTAGATGTGGCCTATCGGTTTGGGAACCGCGCAGACCAAAACGAATTTCCGATTTATGTTGTAGAGGGAATAGATACCTCGATTGTAAATAAGGATGTTAAAATAAAATGGAAAGAACAAGATATTGAAGTTGGTTTGAGGATACCACTATTGCTCACGCAGTCAAAGTATTATAGAAATTTAAGTTTGGGTGGTTACATCGGGTATATTCAGTCGTCCGGATTTCATACAGATTTTGGAGATGATAGATATGTTCCTTCCTTAATTAGGAACGATTCGATTATTGGCCCCCCCTATATCCATCCAATGTTTTATTATACTGGTAATAATAATTTAGTTTACAATCATTTTAACCTTTCATTTTCAAATTTTCTTAAGACAAGTTATCGCGACATATTGCCACGGTGGGGACAGGCATTTTCTATGAATTACTATCAGACCCTCAGTGGAAGTGATCTTGACGGTGGATTATTTTCGTTTTGGGGTCGGTTATATTTTCCGGGCATATTCAAACACCATTCATTTTATGGGCACTTGGCATATCAAAAATATTTGGTGGACCGCACTTTTGATGATTACTTGTTTAGGAACACTGTTCCGCTGGTGCGTGGACAAGGCGTACCACGGTTTCAGGAGTTTTATTCGATGGCAGCAAACTATGCACTGCCGGTGTGGTACCCGGATATTGCTATGGGGCCGATCTTGAATATCCAACGCTTGCGAGCCAATTTTTTCTTTGATTATGGTGTTGGGATCAATTCATTATACCGAGGCGTAAATATGAATTATACCTCCGTTGGCACCGAAGTAAAATTTGATATCAATATCTTTCGCTTTCGGCCACAATTGGATGTTGGCTTCCGGTATTCGATTGGTTTGCAGCCTTCTACAACTATGTTTGAATTTTTACTGGGCACCTTCAATTTCTAACCGAAATTTAATGCCCGGTAGGGTGAAATCTTTTTGATTGCCCTTTTCACGTAACAGGCACACGATTATTACCCAAATCGTCCCAACGCGAAGAAACAATTAGCGTGACTTACCCGGGCAAAAAAGAACGGTCAACTGCAATTTCTAACTTACCAATTGCTTGAATATCGCGGTTTTTGATGCTATTTTTGGCTGCTTATACCTATTATAAATATTAAAGAACATGGCTGAATTAGTACGGATGCCCAAAATGAGCGATACCATGACGGAAGGTGTGATCGCGAAGTGGCATAAAAAAGTGGGGGACACAGTGAAATCAGGTGAATTGATGGCGGAAATCGAGACCGACAAAGCCACCATGGACTACGAATCGTACAATGAAGGCACTGTTTTATACCTGGGTGCAAAAGAAGGCGAAGCAGTCGCAATTGATGATGTGCTGGCCGTAGTCGGAAAAAAGGGGGAAGATTATAAATCCTTGTTGGAGGGTGCATCCAGTGCTGCTGCCGATGGAGGAGCAAAAGAAGAAGCTAAACCAGCTGCCAAAGAGGAGTCTTCCAAAGGGAAAAGTGAGACCACTGAAAAAATAGATACGTCCAATATTAAAGCTGAGATCGTATTGATGCCCAAAATGAGCGACACCATGGTAGAAGGTGTAATTGCGGGTTGGAATAAAAAAGTTGGCGATACCGTAAAAACCGGGGAGTTGTTGGCGGAAGTCGAGACCGACAAAGCCACCATGGAATACGAATCCTATCACGATGGCACATTATTATATATTGGTGCCGAAGCCGGCAGTGCCGTTCCGGTAAATGGTGTGCTTGCCGTGATTGGTGAGAAAGGTGCGGATTACAAAACATTGTTGAAAGCACACGGGAATGAATCATCGGGTGCTGCCCCCGAAAAATCTACCGGACCAAAAGAAGAAACAAAGAAAGTTCCTGCTTCATCCCCGGCACCAGTTGCTGCACCATCGACAAGTGGCGGTTCCAGCAATGGTCGTATAAAAGCCTCCCCGCTTGCCAAAAAAATGGCAGAAGAAAAGGGCTATGACATCAGCCAGATTCAGGGAAGTGGAGACCACGGACGTGTAACAAAACGCGATGTCGAATCCTATTCACCATCCGCTGCTCCGGCAACAAAAGGTGAAGGCGCAGCGCCAATTGCATTGCCTTCCGTAGTAGGCGAAGTAAAATTTGAGGAAGTAGCCGTTTCGCAAATGCGGAAAACGATCGCGCGCAGATTGGCCGATAGCAAGTTTACTTCACCGCACTTCTATTTGACCATGGAGATCAACATGGACAAAGCAATCGAAGCAAGGAAGAGCATCAATGAAGTGAGCCCAATAAAGGTATCGTTCAATGATATGGTCATCAAGGCGGTTGCTGCGGCCATACGTCAGCATCCGGATGTAAATGTTTCCTGGTTGGGCGATAAGATCAGAAAAAATCAACACATCAATATCGGTGTGGCAGTTGCAGTTCCGGATGGATTGTTGGTTCCGGTTGTTCGCTTTGCCGACAATAAATCATTGTCGCATATCGGTGCCGAAGTAAAAGACCTTGCGCAAAAAGCAACAAGCAAAAAACTACAACCAAGTGATTGGGAAGGCAGTACGTTTACAGTTTCCAATTTAGGTATGTTTGGCATTGAAGAATTTACCGCGATCATCAATCCACCCGATGCGTGTATCCTGGCGATTGGCGGGATCAAAGAAACCCCGGTTGTTAAAAATGGTCAGGTAGTGCCGGGCAACGTGATGAAAGTAACCTTGAGTTGCGATCACCGCGCAGTGGATGGTGCAGTGGGCGCAGCCTTCTTGAAAACTTTTAAAGGTTTGTTGGAAGAGCCTGTTAGAATATTAATTTAAAAATTTCGACTTAAAGATTTTTCGGTCCCCGATGCCCGGGGCAAGCTGTTCCTTTGAATGACGTTAAGTTTTTGCGTCACTCAGAGCGGTAGTGAAGAGTCTTTCAAGAAACCTTAAGAAGCCATGCAAAAAATTCACGCGACAACAATCCTTGCAGTTTTACACAATGGTCAATTGGCCATTGGTGGTGATGGCCAGGCCACCATGGGCAATACCGTTGCGAAAAGCAATGTGAAGAAAATCCGTAAGCTGCATGATGGAAAAATTTTAGCGGGTTTTGCAGGCTCCACGGCCGATGCGTTTACGTTGATTGAGCGCTTTGAAGAAAAATTGAACAGCTACGGTGGCAACATGAAGCGTGCGGCCATTGAATTGGCAAAAGACTGGCGGATGGATCGCTACCTTCGAAAATTAGAAGCAATGTTGATCACCGCGAGCAAGGATGAAATTTTAGTCTTGTCCGGAACAGGCGATGTGCTGGAACCGGACAATCAAGTAGCGGCCATTGGATCCGGTTCGATGTATGCACAATCGGCTGCGCTGGCGTTGAAGAAACATGCCCCACATTTAAGTGCAGAAGAAATTGTAAAGGAAAGTTTAACCATTGCCGCTGATATTTGTATCTACACAAATCACAATCTCGTGATTGAGAAGATGTAATCGCTAGTAGAAATTTCCTATCTTCTATTCACTAATCCTTCTTATGGATAAAAGGGTTGAAAGATGTTTGCGGGTGTGGGAAGTTCGATGGGGCTAAATACTTTGTGGGCCTTTGTGTAATTTCTTTGAGGCACTTTGTGTAATAGGTGTTATTTCACGAAGTCGCACAGAGAAGCCCAAAGTTTCACAAAGGGGATTTGATCAATCCGTACTTTCTATTGCTTCCAAAATTGTTTTGCAGGATTCCCTTATTTCATTTTCTGAAATAGTTAACGGAGGGGCAATGCGAAAACTATTCGGGTGCGATAAAAACCAAAACGTAACCACACCCTTTTCAAGTGCTTTCTTTACAATTTTATCTACCCGTTCCGCTGAATCAAAATCAATCGCGAAGAACAAACCGATCCTTCTCACCTCCTTGATTAACGGATGGACCAAGAGTTCTTCAAACAACTTTCCTTTTGCTTCAACGTGTTGGATTATTTTTTCTTCTTCGATGATTTCCAACGTAGCCAATGCAGCCGCACAACACACCGGGTTTCCGCCAAAGGTTGTGATATGCCCCAGCATCGGGTTGTGTGTGAGCACGTTCATGGTTTCTTTGCTGCTGACAAAAGCACCGATCGGTAATCCGCCACCAAAAGCTTTTCCGATGGTCAGGATATCCGGTACGATCCCAAATTGTTCGAAGGCAAACAACGTCCCGGTTCTTCCCATCCCACACTGGATTTCATCAAAGATTAAAAGCGCACCAACTTTAGTGCACCGATCACGCAAGGCTTTTAAGTAACCCGAGCCCGGTATTCGAACACCCGCATCACCTTGCACGGTTTCAACAATTACACATGCGGTTTTCTCAGTGATTTCTTTTAGGTCAGAATCAATATTGAAATGGATAAACTTCACATCTGGTAACAACGGACGAAAGGTTTGCTTCTTCACTTCATTTCCCGATACACTCATGGAACCGTGCGTGCTGCCGTGGTAGGATCCCCGGAAGGAAATTATTTCGGTTCTGCCGGTAAAACGTTTTGCTAATTTCAAAGCACCTTCGTTGGCTTCTGTTCCGGAGTTCACAAAATAGCAGCAATCCAGATTGTTGGGAAGGAGTGACGTTAGTTTTTCAGCGAGTTGATTTGAGGCGGACTGGATGTACTCACCATACACCATCACGTGTAAGTGTTTATCCACTTGGTTTTTAATCGCTTCTTTTATTTTCGGATGCCCATGGCCCAACGCACTTACACCAACTCCTGAAATTAAATCGGTATATCGTTTTCCATCTGGACTAAACAAATAAATGCCTTCTGCCCGTTCAACGGGAATTAGAAATGGAAACGGGGTAGTTTGTGCAAGGTGGTTAAGAAAAGTATCGGGATTGTAGTTCATCGGGATAGAAATGATAAAGCAAGGATAGGCAAAAACCGTAAGGATGTAAAGACCCTGCCTTTATTAACAAAGCCCACAAAAACCCAGGTTAACCAGCCGACCGCTGGCGAACACTTTCGCACGCCTTCGATCAGTGTGAAATATTGAATGTTTGAAATTTCACCAATTTCAAAAGATTCGTATTTGGACTGGTATTTGGCTTACTGCCGTCATCTGAATCTTACTAATATGTTTAAGCACCTCACCATTGCCTTTCGTTTCCTTTTTAAAAACCGCGAATACTCCCTCATTAATATTGGAGGTTTATGTCTGAGTTTAGTTGCGGTATTCCTTATTACGCTTTATTTAATTGATGAACTCAGCTTCGACAAGATGCATGCGAAGGCAGATCGTATCTATCGGGTAATTGAAAATGAAACCAATGAACAGGGAGAGTCATCTGATCTGGCAGGTATTCCGATGCGCGTTGCTACTGTTCAAAATGAAATACCGGATGTAGAAGAAACTTCCTTCATCTTAAACATTGGCCGCGCCAATATTTCCAATGAAGAAAATTCGAATATGTTTTACGAGCAACTCAATTTTGTTGACCAGGCATTCTTTTCGATTTTTGATTTCAACGTTTTGTCGGGCAACAGGGATCAACTGTTGACAGCCCCCTATACGGCCGTGCTGACAAAGTCAACAGCTATTAAAATTTTTGGGACCGAAGAAGCTGTCGGGAAAGTCTTTGATGCCGAGAATGATCAGCCGTATACCGTTTCAGGTGTGATTGAAGATTTTCCTTCCAACTCGCATCTCGACATGAACATTTTATTCTCCATTGGAAGTGTGCAAAGTGCCGAGTGGTACCACCGCTTGCAATCTGACTGGAACTCAAATTATTTTGTTGTGTACTATTTGTTGAACTCCACTGCGGATGTAAAGGATGTGGAAACTTCGCTAACGGATTTGGTCGCTAAAAACCGCCAGGAATCCAGCATACCTTTTCACTTTTGGCTTCAGCCAATTACTGACATCCATTTTCATTCAGCGGAAATACGCGGAGGGCAATTCGCCCGCCTTGGGGAAATTTATTATGTCTATATTTTTGCTGCTATCGGTTTATTTATTCTGATTATCGCCCTTGTCAATTATGTGAACTTATCAACGGCACTGTCTACCATAAGAGGAAAAGAAATTGGTGTGAAGAAAGTAGCGGGCGCAACCAAAGGGTATTTGGTTGTGCAATTTATGATGGAAAGTACGCTGGTGGTTTTGATTGCTGTAAGTTTCGCGCTGGCCGTGGTTTCGTTGTTGCTGCCGGCTTTTAATTCCTTTGCAGGGAAGTCAATCAGTACCCAGATATTGACGCAACCACTTTCACTGGTGATCTATGTTGCTTTTACGGTTGTTATCGGTTTGTTGTCAGGCGGGTATCCTGCATTTTATTTGAGCAGGCTACAGCCCATTAAAATTATGAAAGGGTTTTCGAAGGGCTCGCAATCCTCCTGGATACGGAGTAGTTTGGTGGTTTTTCAATTTGCACTTTCTATCATGTTGATCATCGCCACGCTTACAGCGTATCAACAGATCGATTATATCCGCAATAAAAACCTTGGGTTCGACCACCAGCAATTGGTTATACTTGATATCAATAGCAGTGCGGTGCGAAATGGTTTTCAAACCATTAAAAATGAACTGGCAAATATACCGGGTGTGAGCAGTGTTTCCGTTTCTTCCCGTATTCCGGGAGAATGGAAAAACTTCCCCACGGTTCCATTGAATACATTCGACAATCCAAATGGCCCGCGGGCGTATTTCATTGGAGCGGATGAAGAATTCCTTTCAACTTTTAAAATGCAATTGGTAGCAGGACGTAATTTCAGTTCGTCAATGCCTGCTGATTCATCTTCTATTTTGATCAACGAAACAGCTGCAGCGGTTTTGGGGATAACGGAACCGGGGCTTGAAGCGGTGATCCCTTCGGTGAATATGTCAGTAACGGATGTTCCCTTGCGGGAACCTTTCAAGGTGAAGATTATTGGTATTGTAAAGGATTTTCATTTTCAAAGTTTACATCAAAAGGTGGCACCGATGGTGATCGCCTACCGAAACAATCCGGTCCATCGCATCGATTATTTTACCGTTCGTGTTGCGATGGAAGACATGGATAAGAAATTGGCAGCGATGCAAGAAATTTTTTATGAAGTGGATGGTGAACATGTGTTGGAAGCAAATTATCTCGACCAACGATTGGCAGAGAATTATCAACAAGATGCCAAACGCGGTCAGTTGTTTGGTATGACAGCCATTATCGCGATTGTATTGGCGTGTCTTGGATTGTTTTCGTTGGCGTCCTTTAATACCGCTTTGCGTACCAAAGAAATTGGTGTGCGAAAAGTATTGGGTGCGTCTGTGGCGCAAGTAACATTTATGCTTTCTTCCGATTACATTAAACTGGTGGGCATCGGCTTTATTCTGGCGGTACCCGTATCCTATTGGGCGCTTCAAAGTTGGTTGAGTTCCTTTGCGTATCGGATTGAGATTGGTTGGTTCATCCTGGCTGCGGCATGTGCAATTTCAATTTTGATAGCGCTGCTTACAGTCGGGTACAAATCCATTCGTGCCGCGCTTGCAAATCCGGTAAACGCGTTGCGTAGCGAATAATTGGATATCATGGGGAACGGATTATTTTCAGTTGGCCAAATATGATGGCAAGTGGATGATCGTGAACATTATGAGGCAGTGACATCCGCACACAGCGAATTGATTAGCTAACAAAAAAGCCCTTGCCATTTTTGGTCGGGGCTTTAAAATACTTTTCTCCCTTTATTGGTAAGATTATACCGATCGGCTATGTATCGATGGATGGGTTAGGGATTTTTAGAAACGGTCAATTTCGTGCATCTTTTAAATGCTACAAGGATTCCTTTTCTTCCTCTACTTTCATAAAATCGATTACCTCCTGGCGCACATCACGGGGAATGGTTTGATCATACGCTTCCGTTGCGATGGATTTAAAAAGGTCGGCAACTACCTCAGGTTTGAACCCCAGGGTTTGGGCATAGATGGTGGCAACTTCAAGTTCAACATCTTCTACCACATCGTCAAGGTAGATCATGTAGATCAGGTGGTAGATCGCCTCCAGTTTTTCAATTTTGTCTTCCGGTCGTTTAAACTGCAGGTCGGTAACATCGATTTTGGCATCGCGTAAGTCGTCTGCATCCATTCTCAATTGGAACCCCCATTTCAGCAGGCAGCGTAAAAAACGGCTTTCAATTTTATCGTCTGTTATGAATAATCCCAAAATGTTGAGATAACTACGCTTAATTGAAATTAGCTGATCAGGACTTAGTTTGGGTATCATAAATGCTTCAGTTAAATGGGGGGTATGACTACAACTTTGTGTTTAATTTCGTCAAATTATCGGGATGACGGTAATCAAAAGTAACTTATTTTTTCGATTTGACTTGTTTGCGCAAGGCGATGGGTTCTTCCTTTTCGGGGCGAAGGTAGGTTGCCCATTCACAGTCTTTTAGTACTTCTTCGTATTCCCCCCGTTCCAGGTTGGCTTTGGCACTCGATACAAAAATGAAGTAATAAAGGTCGGGAACATCCTTTGGGTTCATGACCACTTCATACGCTTCTCCATATACCGATACCAGGTTTTTCTTTAGTTGTATCTTTCCCAAAGTAAAATAGTGCGTTGCCTCTTTATAATTTTGCAATTGAAGAAGATTGATCTCCCCGATTTGATAGGTGAGTTTAAGGTCATTCGGATTCTGGTTGTGTAAATGTTTTAGTGATCGTAGTGCTGCATCAAAATTCCCTAAATAATATTCGGCTGTGGCCATCCTTTCAATCGTTTGGGTTCGGGGGATTTCATAGTGGTTTAATGTTTTATAGAACGATAATGATTTTTGGTACTCCCCTTTCAAATAATGTTCATCGGCTTGTTTGCGGATCACACCACGAAGGCTATCAAAAGCAATGCGAAATTGATATTGAAAAGATTTTTCTTTATCGAGTGCCTGTAACTTATCCAGCGCTGGTGCAACGTGGCCGGTGTTGAAAAGTGAGTACACTTCTGTTAACAACATCTTGTTGGCAAGAAATTCTTTCTCCCTGCTTTTTTCAATAAAAAAATAAATGGTATGGACTACACCAAAGCAAAAACCTGAAATGATAAAGAAGGTAAGAAACGCAAGGCCTTGAATCTTGAAATAATTTTTGTCGAGCCGGTAGTATGATTCAGCCGGAGGTTTTTGGTAGCGCGGTGGATGCGTATATGTTCTGCGGTATAATTTTTCTGTTTGAGCAGCGGTAATACCAATGCCTAATTTTTCGTCATACCGCGATTTTTTTAGTGCGTCTGATAGCGTGTGGTACGCTTCATTGATCCGTTTGAATTTTTCTTCCGAAGCCGGATCATTGGGATTGCGGTCCGGATGGTATTTCATGGCCAGTTGCTTAAAGGCAGACTTGATCTGATGGGCGTCAGCCGAATGGTCCAATCCCAGTATGTGATAATAGGTAGCCACAGTTCAATTTACGGATTTCGATAATGAAAGTACACGATTGCTGATTGTAAAGCCTATTTTGCATCTATAAACGAACAAAATAACGAGACGGTTTAAATGATTAGTGCAGGGATCCGGTATATGTTTTTCGCCACTTTCTTTTTTGCGCTCATGAATGTGCTCGTGAAAACAGTGGATTTACCTGCTGTGGAGATTGCATTTTTTCGCGCACTGGGGTCAGTGAGTTTAGCCTATGGAATCCTCAAAGTGAAAGGCATTGCCCTGCCGGGTAAAAATATTAAAGGACTGATCCTCCGTGGTTTTTTTGGGTCTACCAGTTTGGTATTTTATTTCATCACCTTACAAAACATGCCGTTGGCCAGTGCGGTCACCATTCAATTTCTTTCCCCGGTTTTCACCACCGTGCTCGGAATATTTTTAGTGAAAGAAAACGTGAAACCGTTGCAGTGGTTCTTTTTTGCGATGGCGTTCTCCGGTGTAATCCTGATCCAGGGTTTCGACTCACGTGTAAGTATTGAATATTTATTGTTGGGAATCGGTTCGGCCATCTTTTCCGCATTGGCGTACAACATGATCCGCATGTTGAAAAACTCAGAGCACCCATTGGTGATTGTATTTTATTTTCCGTTGGTCACGTTACCGATCACGGGGTTTTTCACACTCTTTCAATTTGAAATGCCACAGGGGTGGGATTGGGCGATCATGGGGCTGATCGGAATCCTGGCGCAACTCGGTCAATACTTTATGACACGCGCATATCAGGTAGACGAACTTTCTAAAATATCCAGCATGAAATACCTGGGGATTTTGTACGCCTTGTTTTTTGGAGTGGTATTCTTTGATGAACACTTCACTGCTCAGGTGTATATCGGAATTGGCGTGGTACTCACAGGTGTGATTTTAAATATCTGGTACAAGCATGTTGTGCAGAAGCGTAAGAAACTTGAAGAGTTATAAGTTTTAAGTTATGAGTTATGAGTGTTGGGAAAGCTTTGTGTAACGCTGTGGTAACTTTGTGTCACGGCCTTTCCTTTGTTATCGCAATACCACAATTCGGAGCCAACCTTAAACCCAGTAACCTGTACCAACAAAAAAAGCCATCCTTCCGGACAGCCTCTTTATCTTACTAAGGGTTTATCAACTAATAACCCATAACTTATAACTCATAATTTATAACTATTTCTTGGCGACTTCTTGAACAAGGTCAATCAACTTGTTGGAATATCCCCACTCATTATCATACCACGATACCACTTTCACGAAATTGTCATTCAATGAAATACCGGCTTTTGCATCGAAGATGGAGGTACGCGGATCACCAATAAAATCCTGCGATACGACTTCATCTTCTGTATAGCCTAGGATTCCTTTCATTTCGCCTTCAGAAGCTTCTTTCATTGCTTTCTTGATATCCTCGTACGATGCAGCTTTTTCTAATTTCACCGTAAGGTCCACAACGGAAACATCCGGAACAGGGACCCTGAAAGACATACCGGTAAGTTTTCCTTTCAATGCAGGGATTACCAACGCAACGGCCTTGGCAGCCCCGGTAGAGGAAGGAATAATATTTTGGTAGCCACCCCGGCCACCGCGCCAGTCTTTTGCAGACGGACTATCAACCGTTTTTTGTGTGGCCGTTACTGCGTGGATCGTGCTCATTAATCCTTCGGTGATACCGAATTTATCGTTCAACACTTTCGCGATAGGTGCAAGGCAGTTGGTGGTACAACTTGCGTTGGAAACGATGGTTTGGGAACCTTGCAATTCTTTGTGGTTTACACCCATTACAAACGTAGGTGTATCATCTTTGGCAGGAGCTGACATGACTACTTTTTTTGCTCCGGCATCAATATGTTTCTGCGCAGTTTCCTGGGTAAGGAAAAGCCCGGTGGACTCGATGATGATTTCAGCACCAACATCTGACCATTTTAAGTTGGCTGGGTCTTTCTCGGCAGTTACGCGGATGGTTTTACCGTTTACCACCAGGTTTCCGTCTTTTACTTCAACGGTTCCATCAAATTTACCGTGTGTTGAATCATATTTCAACATATACGCCATATAATCAGGATCAATCAGGTCGTTGATCCCTACAATTTCCACATCAGGGC
Source organism: uncultured Roseivirgaceae bacterium (assembly GCA_964398945.1). GTDB lineage: Bacteria > Bacteroidota > Bacteroidia > Cytophagales > Cyclobacteriaceae > JBGTGG01. The sequence continues at coordinate 207,624 of CAYNOT010000002.1, forward strand.
GGCTGGAAGCTGCGCGGAACGCGAGACGGCCAATCCGGCCAAAGCCATTAATACCTACTTTTGTCATCTTTTTGGGTTTATTTTTTTATTGAACGGGGCAAAAATATAATAGTAGGGTGCCAAAACCAATGAAATAAAGGGGCATTCCAAATAAATATTTTCGCACAGGTTTGCAAAAAGCAAATGGCGACATATCTTTGCAGCCTTAATTACAAGACGGTCCGTTCGTCTAGGGGTTAGGACACCAGATTTTCATTCTGGCAACACGGGTTCGATTCCCGTACGGACTACGTTTCAGAGATCATTCTCTACTAAAACCTCACAAATCATATCGTTTGTGAGGTTTTTTGCTTTACAGCCACTCCATAACTTTCAAGGTTTTGCAAAACTCTGGTGAGTGATTCGGTGAGTCCAAAGGTACTCCTATTTTGGACTCACCAGAAACCCACTCAATGAACGGGTACACCTCGCAAACATCTTGATTGCCCTCCCTGATCGACATAGTTTTAACTATCAAAGATCCTGTTATGAAGACTTTTTCTCACCGTTTTATCATTCGAAAAACCCGAAGTAAAAAAGCTGATTATGCCTCTATCTATGCCAGAATCAACATAAACGGTGCTCGCACAGAAATCTCTGTAAATCGATTTTGTGATCCAGAGCGCTGGAACAATTCAACCGGCCGATTAATTGGTCGCACAGAGGAAGCCAGGGAATTGAACGATTACCTTAACACTTTTGAAATGCGAATTTTCGCTACACATAGGGAGTTAGTCGCTTCCAAAATGGACATAACTGGTGAGTCATTTAGAGGTTCATTTCATGGAGTAGAGGAGAAGCCCAGAATGTTGATAGAAATATTCCGTCATCACAACACACAATTTGAAGCATTGGTAGGTAGTGAATATTCCATCAACACATTTAAAAAATATCGCACTTGCCTAGGCTCACTGGAAGGTTTTCTGGAATGGAAATACAAAAACCCGGATATCGATATTAAGACCATTGGCTTTGGGTTTATTAACGATTTCGAGTTCTATCTAAAAACCGAAAGGAAGGTTGCTCACAATTCAGCGATGGGCGATATCAAAAAAATAAAAAAAATTATTCGACAATGCGTTGCCAAGAACTGGTTGGATAAAGATCCCTTTATACCATAAAAAACCTTACATCATTAATATATGGGAATGTGGGTGAACTTTTAATATGGATTAAAATCCGATAGTTTCGCAGCCTTAAACGAATCCTTAGGCACCATGAAACATATTATCATTATCCTATCCACATTGCTATGTTCCCCAATCCTTGCTCAAAAAACAGTCGAATCACTTAAGCTAAAAAACCACGAAGAAATAATTGCACAGTCACGCCTGCCTTCGAAGGGCTTTATCCTTGTCACTGGGTTGGGTATTCGAGTGGGGGGCAAACATGATGTGGATGTCCGTTATTTTAATGAAAATGGAAATCAGGTTTGGAGTAAAACTGTTAGTGGAAAATTCATATATGTATATACAAAGGCCAATTTGGTTGTCTCCCCAAATGGGGAACATATCTACCTTATACTGATGCACAATAGTGGTTATTTTGATAAAAAACATTACATCAGTCATTTTAATTTGAACGGGGATGAATCCAAATTCGAATTGGAGGGCCGTGAGGAATTTGGAAAAAACCTTCAAACAATTTTTTGTGATAATAGTTTTCTATACTACCTGGCAACAGACAATGGGAATGAAATGTCCAATAGGAAGAAAAATGCAGAAAAGTTGATCCTAAACCGCTTTGATCATAAGGGGTTGGCCTACAAGCGGTTCATACTTGACCTGCCAACAATTGAAGGTGGGGAAAACTCTATATTCTGGTCCTTGATCGGGCAAAATACCAATGAAAAATTCTTGGCATCGAAAAATATAAATAAGAGTGAAGGCTTAAATCGATTCACTGTGGCCCCCTTTGATTCAACCGGGAAAATTGGGAAAGTATTATCATTGGAAACTTCTTTGGACGATAATAGATTTACAAGGCCTTCAAAAACTGAAGTTGAAAATTATTGGGGGTGCCAAAACGTAAACCTGGATCGGGTTTGGAAGGAAAGTCCAGGCACTGGTACATCCCCTGGCGTTTCCAGACTTGTCCCTACTGATGGGGCATTTGGCCATATTGCCTACAGTGATCTTCATGATTCATTTTATGTTTATGGTTTGTTTGGCCCCAAACCCTTTCGGAACGTAGGCCCAGTCTACGAAGGTTTCTATGTTCATAAATTTGATCGTTCGGGGGTGCTTTCTTGGAAGAAACAAGAAATGGCGACTAGTGATTTAATGAATATTGGGGCTTTTCGCGTACATGCCACGCCTATGGAAAGAGGGTTGCAGTTGATCCCGGTTCAGAACGACAACCTGATTGCAACAATCAATATAAGGGAATCCACATTTCCATTCCTTCTTGATCCATCCGGGCCATCAAAAATCCAACCTAAGTATGAAGGCCACAATTGGAAAGCCTATTACCTTAATGAATCAACAACGAGATCACTTTCATACATAAGCAAAAGCGATGTGGGCAATAAAGTCAGCTTTCTGAGCTATGTATACCCATCGCGTGAATTGCTAGTGAAATTTGATTCGAAAAAATCAATACTGGATGTGATACTTTTTGAGAAATAATATTTATGAAAATAATTTTGATTTGTTTCACCTTGGTACTTCTGTCAAAACCTTCCTTTGGACAGTTTGAAATTTCCCTTGGATCATCATATGAAGTTCCAATGATGGAAATGGGGGATGTTTATCAGAATTCACCTGCATACCAGTTGTCGTTTTACTTCAAGACCCAGCAGTATAAAAAAAAGCGGAACTCCTTTGGGGTTATGGTTGGATATGCAGCCATGAAGCCAAAGAAGGATATTTTCTACTATGAAGTTGTTGGCAATAACGGAGTAGAGTATGGTACAATCCATTATGAGGATTATACCTCTTACCAGTTAATGGTTACGGGAAGATATGATATTTTGCTATCAAACAAGGTTGAATTTTTCTATGGTGGTGATTTTGGATTGCATTATACCAATTTTGCATTTCAGCGACAAGATCCATTTACTAGTGAAGATTCGCAAGAAATTATTTCACGGTTTGCCCTTTGCCCAAAAGTGGGTATGAATTTAGCATTGGGCAAAACCCTTTACTTGAGTGTTTATTCCAAGTACACTATTTCTGTGGGAATGACTGAAGATGTTAAGAATATTATTAACCAATACCTTGCTGCCGGGGTGGCACTTGGCCTAAGGATTTAATTGGAAGCCATCTGCAGTTAATGAAGTTGTGCAGATTGTGTTGGTTGTCAAGTCGAAAGATTACTGAACGGCTTGAAATGCCCTCAGCCTTTGCGGGTGTTCTTCACCCGCAAACGAGATGAACGAAGAATAACAGGTGAGAAGAAAAAAGACAAAGGAAAATCAGTATAGTCATAGTAAAAAGAAACAGGTAAAAAAGTGTCAGCGTACAGTTACTGTAAAGAGTATAGTCATTACGATGCCATTGGGGCGATCCATCTGCGGAGGATAGGAATATACAGGAAAAATGATTTAAGTAAAGTGAAACAGAGATATGAAACAACTCAAAAGTACGCACAGGATTTTACAGTAAAAAGCCGGGGGGTTTCCAACACTTGTGATGGATAATATTTGTGCGTCTTATCGTTTAGTGTGCTTGTTATTTTTTTATCGATCTTGAAAAATCAGGGGGTAAATTATATCCGACACCGGCTTGACCTGTACCGGGCTGATCATCTTTAAGAAATAGTAGAGCTGTTCATTTTTTGTTTTTCTTCGCCCCATTTGTAAAGCGATCCAACACCACCGTACAGTGATCCCGTATGAAGTGTTTGATTTCATTTACGATAGGATGTTCCAGTGCTACACGATCAACTGCTTCCAACATGCTTTTTGTCAGATCGATGACTTTACTTTTTACAAGGGGTTTGGCGAACCCGGTTTCACCTGCAAGCTTTTCAAATTGATCCGGATCTACCGCACTACGTTCATAGGCTTTGCCAATTTTCATGGCCATTTTATTGCTGAGGTTGGGATAGATCGCAGTACAGATCAAATCATACAAGGGTGCCAGTCGAACAGCACGAAATCGCTGGCTACCTTCCGGCAAAACATACAACAGTGAAAAATTCTTGCCGTGCGCATCGTGATTGCCAATCAGGAAATTGAAGATCACCGCATCGAGAAGATGCATTAAATCAATGGCCGGAACACTGGAATGTGCACGGAGGAGATCAAAACACTGTTTGATCGAGGGACCACCTTCCGTCTCGTATTTTCGTTCAGAAATAATTCCCAGTGCTTGGCAAAAATCCTCCTGGTGAATTCGCTGCAGTTGGGGCATGTTGCCAGTGGTGGTGATAGTCCGGTCATAACGCTCGACCAGCAGGTACTCCGTTTCATTTGTTTTTCCGATTTCCACGGCAGCCACCGGAAGATTCATTTGCTGGGCCAGCTGCATACAAAATGCTTCATTGAATACCATACCCTGGTATTGTGCGATAGCTGGCTTGATGATGTGGGAACTGGCTGCGGTGTTCAACGGTAGCATAAAGGCATCGTCCCTTTTAAGCACAGCGATCTTATCCTGGGCACCCGCCAGCGAAAGCCTTACTCCATGTTCGCCAGCCATCAAGGGACGGTCAGGCAGGTCTTTAAGAATGGTAGCCAGTTCATCTTGCGTCAGGGGCCGATACTCATCGTTTGATACTGGTATAGGTATGCTGCTTTTCAGGAACATCACAGCGCCAGCACATTCGCCTCCAAGCTGTTCCAACATGGCAAAGTCGTTGTTGGCACTGATCCCCAAATTGCGCCCAATAATCCTGCGCTTGGCATCATCCGGCAAAACACCGGCAAAGAATGGTCTGCACTGTTTCTCACCAAAAGTTTCTGTTTGCAGGGGCAGGCTTAATGACAACGGCACAGCAACTGGATTTTTCAGCCAGTCAGGGGCATATTCAAACAACGTCTGCCCGTGATCATCCTGGAGAAGATGGCCAATCAATGTTGTATGCAAGTATACGTCCAGTGTCCCTTTCATGGTGTGCGATTATTTTTTGACACCACCGGGGGTAGCAACTCAATATGAATGCCCAGTGTTTGTAATACGGTAAATACTTTCCCTATCTGGCAGGTGATTTTACCTTGCTCAAGTTCGATAATGAAGCGCAGCCCCGTACCGGACGTCAGTGCCAGGTCCTTTTGGGTGAGTTGCAGGTCCTTACGCGTCCTTTTGACAAGGTCACCAAGGGATTGTGTTGTAGTGATATATGGCATATTTTATTCCCGAACGGTAATATTACACCAATAATACGTATTTTGCAATATTAAATTCCCGATCGGGAATATTTATTATAACCAAGACACCTAATACTAAAATGTTCCCGAACGGGAATAAACATAGCATCTGATTCAGGAAACAATGTAAAATAAAGAGTTGTTTTATGCACTTTGTAATGCACATGTGCTACGATTAAAGAACGCCTACTGATGCTCAATGATTTTAATAACTTGCCGAACAGCATCCCGGTGGCCATTAGAAAAATTGTCCTTTGGAAAAACAGTCAGCGGAATGTCAACATCTACTCCTTTAACCTCATACATGTCGCCTTTTCACAGTCAAATATTTTTCATTTGAAAGTGTCAGGTAGTATTCTCCTATTGATCCACCTAGCAGGGCTTTTATTTGCATAGCGAAACTCTCCGCTGCACTTCTACTGATGTCAGTTGTAAGGGGATAAACAGGTTTAGTAAACTGATATGTAAGGGAAGGGGTTAATCACTATAATTGCTCTATGTCGATTGAAATATTTAACTCCGCCTCATTTGGTACGGAAGATAATAAATTAAGTGCCACAGACCCACGCATTTAGAATTGTAGATAAAATACTGATGGCAAAAGTGGATTTGAGGGTTTTAACTTTTAAAAGTACTGTTATACAGACATTTTCAATTCGTTTTAGCGTTTCGAAAAGCAAGGAACAAAATATTCAGCATGCCTCTATTTATGCCAGAATCAACATAAATTGCCCCCGCCTTTGTTGGGTGTTCTTCACCAGCAAACATGCGGAAGATGAAGGGAAGTAAAATGAAACAGAGGGATGAAACAACTCAAAAGTACGCACAGGATTTTCTGCAGTAAAAAACCGGGGTTTTCCAACACATTGTGATGGATAATATTTGTGCGTCTTATCGTTTAGTGGCTCGTGATTTGAAATGTTCGAGAAGAAACGGGAAAGAAACATTAGCCTCTCTATAAAAGAACAAGACCATTGTGAACGATCATCAAGCAAATCAATACGGTAGTTAAAAAATGGCCGCAGTATGCGGACAAAATGAAGGTAAAAGAAGGTAAAAGAAGACCTGCGTGATGCAATTCAAAAGACATTGCTTGTTTCCTGAATAGTTTCCAAAGGGTTGTCAACTTGCCTGCCAACTTTAAAGACTAATTATATTTTTAATAATGGCCAAACCTGCTCAAGGGAACGACAATTTTATGTCAGGAGTACCACGGTAAACGAACAACTCACCCCGAACCTGAAACTTGTAAACGTATGTTCTTGTAAGAAACCTAAAACTCAAATAATATACCTGTCAATGATGCCATCAATCTCCAGCATAAAAAAATGAAAATGCTCATCTGCTATCGTGCGCGCATTCTCTTCTTTGATTTTTCTAATCAATGCACTATAATGGCTGAGATCAAGCGGGATGATCAGTAAAGATTGCAGGTCTCTTTTGATAAACTCTTTCTTGACAACGGACAGTTCTTTCCCGGATTTCTTTTCGTAATGAGTATTGAGGGTATTGCCGGCCAGCAACACTTTTACGTGCTGATTCCGCGTGGACCGGATCAAATCAATAATCATATCAATGGTAAAAGCTCCTTCAATTTTTTCGGTATTCGCCATTGTGGTGGATTGTCTTTTGTAAAATTACAAAAGTTAATGCACATTCAAAGTCCCTGGTTTTCCTTGAGGTTGAATGGTTGCTTCGTTTGCTCAAAAAAGGAACCCAACGGTGTGAGCGTTGGGTTCCGTGGTTATCCATACGGCAAAGTGAAATACCCGCTACCGTAGTGTATTATATCCTACACAGAAATTTTAACACGATTTTTCCCGTTTACTTGTACCTTGCACTTTGGTTTCGAAATTGGTTTTTTCATTTTTTACACACCTTTATTAATGCTATCAATGCGACTGCCTACTTTGATTTTGATCTCCACTATTTCGTTTTTTCAACTTGCTATTGCCCAAACGGATCAACCAAAACCAGGGCTGGTAGTGGGAATAGTGGTGGATCAAATGCGGTACGATTATATTACCCGTTATTGGGGTTTATTTGGCAACGATGGCTTCAAGAAGCTTGTCAAAGAGGGGTATAGTTTTTCCAATGCACATTACGAATATGTTCCAACCTACACGGCTGCCGGCCATGCCAACATTGCAACAGGGGCCTTTCCTGCAGTGAACGGAATTGTTGGAAATGAGTGGTTTGATCGGGCAGGGAATAAATTGGTGTACTGTGCCGAGGACAATTCAGTAAACACTGTTGGAAGCAAGTCCAACGCAGGACTAATGTCCCCGAAGCGATTGCTCAGCACAACCTTTGGTGATGAGCTTCGTCTTGGATCGAATTTCAAATCGCGGGTATTTGGTATCGCGCTAAAAGACCGGGGCGCTATTTTATCAACCGGTACTTCGGCCAACGCAGCCTACTGGTTTGATGATGTTTCCGGCAACTTTATAACATCCAGTTATTATATGAAAGATTTGCCCGACTGGGTCAATGCGTTTAACGGTTTAAAACTTCCTGCAAAATACCTGAAGCAGGTATGGAAACCACTTACATCCATGGAACGTTTGCAACAGGTGAGTATTGAAGATAGAAATCCCTATGAAGGAAAATACAAAGGCGTTGAAAAACCCGTGTTCCCGTATGACCTTTCTGAGATTTCAAAGAATCAGGGAATTGGCCTTATCCGTAGTGTCCCCGGTGGCAATACGTTAACAATTGATTTTGCCAAAGAGCTTATTTTAAAAGAGAAAGTGGGAAAGAATGGCGTTACAGATTTAGTAATGCTGAGTTTTTCCACACCGGACTACATCGGGCACCAGTTCGGGCCCCGGTCGGTAGAAGTTGCAGACATGTACCTTCGCCTCGATCAAGACATGGCAGGGTTCTTCCGGTTTTTGGAAACCAACTTTCCGAATAAGGATTATGTGGTTTTCTTGACTGCCGATCACGGTGTGTCGGACAATCCTCAATTTCTGAACGACAAGAAACTACATGGAGGAAATTTTGATAATTCAATTATCGCACACTTACGCGGGCAATTGATGGAAGCGTTTGGTGATGATCTGATCCTTAACGTTGAAAACCTGCAAATCTATCTTGACCACAAAAAAATGCAGGATAAAAAAATCAGTAAAGAAAAAGTAATCCGGTTTTGCACGGATTTTTTGCAGCAGTTTGAACCGATTTCAAAAGCGATCCCGGCGGATGTCTTGATGTATGCAACCTCGACCGATCCCATGATTGTTCGCTATGCAAAGGGGTATCATGCAAGACGTTCTGGTGATATCGCAATCGTACTGGATCCGGGCTACATCGAAATGCGCTGGCAACTTACCGGAACTACACACGGCTCCGGATATTCCTACGATACGCATGTGCCAATCATTTGGTATGGTATGGATATTCCTGCGGGCAAGGTAAGCCATGAGCGTGTAAGTGTAAGCGACATTGCCCCAACGGTTTCATCGCTGCTCCAGATTGCATTTCCAAGTGGGTCAACCGGTAGGGTTCTTCCTGTAAGGGATTAGATAGACGATTCAAAACAGGATTTTTATTTGCAAAAAAATATTTTTTGGCGATGTAGTCATAAAAGCCTAAACAAAAGCATTTCTGTTTGAATGGTGGCCATGACCTTGCATCACCATCGTTGGAAAAGTTTCTGACTTAAATCACCTTTTATGCCAATGCACATCATTACTGCACCTTCTGGTTTGGATTATATTCGTTTCGTAAAATATATAAATTCAAAATCATGAAAAATAAAACAGTCATCATCACCGGTGCCGCTTCCGGCATTGGCAAAGCAACTGCTGAATTATTTGCGAAGGAAGGTGCAAATGTGGTCCTCTCCGACATACAGGAAGCTGAAGGAAAAACTGCTGTCGAAAGCATTGTGGCGGCAGGAGGCAAAGCAGCTTTCTTCAAAACCAATGTTTCCAACCCTGAAGAAATGGAAGCACTGGTGGCTTTCGCTGTTAAAACCTACGGTAAACTGGATGTTGCTGTAAACAATGCCGGCATTAGTGGTGAACTGAACCCTATTGCCGACATGAGCATTGAAGGTTGGCAAAAGGTGATATCCATAAACCTGAACAGCCTCTTCTATGGAATGAAATACCAGATAGCGGCCATGTTAAAAAATGGAGGTGGAAGTATTGTCAATATATCATCCATTTTGGGTGCTGTTGGTTTTGCCGGGTCAGCCGGATATGCTGCAGCGAAACATGGTGTGGTAGGACTTACGCAAACAGCTGCATTGGAATACTCCGCACAAAAAATCCGTGTAAACGCGGTAGGGCCTGGTTTTATTGAGACGCCCCTTTTGAATGTGCTCGATGCGGAAATGAAAAAGCAATTGGTTGCACTACATCCGATTGGCCGTCTTGGCAAAAGTGAAGAAGTTGCAGAATTGGTTCTCTGGTTAAGTAGCGGGAAGTCATCCTTTGTGACAGGGGGCTACTATCCTGTAGATGGTGGTTATTTAGCAAGATAGAAACGACAGGGTCCCGATCGGTAAACTATTTGCCAGCACAAAGAATACAGCGGGTGCTGGCATGACCCGCAAAATGATGTATGAAGCAAACGTTCCGTTGTTGGTATTAAAGTAATGCAATCAGTACACTCATTCGTTTGGCTATTGGAAGCTTAAAGGAATGAAAAACTGTGTACTAATTCCTTGCGTAAACCTCCAGTTGAAGCAGCATTCCTTTTGTATACGCGTAAGAAATACTTTTATTTACAAATGAATTTTCGGGATTGTGGGTGAAAAAAGCCGCCACATTGGGTACACGCATACCCCAGGAGCCGGACGTTTGCAAGTCCCCGGGCAGCACTAAACTGACATGTGCATCAGCAGGGCCCTCACCTCTCAGAATAATCAACACAGGCTTTCCGGCATTGCACAACCCTTGTGCTTTCGACATAACCTCCGGTTTAAATGCCTGACCCAACTTCGTCCATGCAGAGGAATTGGTAATGTACGCCTGTATTTCAAAAGGGTTCATATCAGTCTTTGAAGAAGCCTGATAGAAGTCATTGATAGTATACACTTGTTTGATTGCCTTGGCAGTATAGGTTTGGCAAACCGTTTTATTTTCTTTAGACATGCAAGCTTTAAAATCCCGAAGTGTCTGATTCAAAGTTTCCTCCCAATTTTTTACTTGTGCGGGTGCAGCAAACTGAATAAGGAAAAGACAAAGGGCAAGAAATATATTTTTCATAGTTTAATAAAATTGTTTCTATACTGAATGATAGCCATTATATACTTTCGAAAGCAGGTAGGGAACCACTTAACTAACCTTATAAAATAAATGGATGGTTGCAAGTTAATATTATTTGGATGCTGGTCATACTTGTTGTGGCTCACCGAAACCCAATCAAACATTTCGTTGAACGCATAGGGATGAATGTCTCAGGCAAAGTAGCCCGGAATATTTTACCCCAGCCCTTTTTGTTTGGGTTTAGTTTTCGCTTCTTGCTTCCCATAATTTGGAATGAATCGATTTTCTGCCCAAATAACTAAATGAAAAATCTTATGGTCATTTTGATTATAAGGTTTATATTGGCCTCCTAATTTTATAACCAAACTCATGGAACAACCGAAAACCAACGACCTGTATATTATTCTCATTACCATTGTTGCAGCCTTAGGGGGGTTTCTCTTTGGTTTTGACAGTGGTGTAATCAATGGAACCGTCACGGGTTTAAAAATAGCTTTTAATTCCGAGGATATTGGTAGTGGGTTTAATGTAGCGTCCATGCTTTTAGGCTGCGCTGTTGGGGCTTTTTTTGCCGGACGGCTTGGGGATCTTTTTGGCCGCAAGACGATGCTTTTTGTGGCAGCAGTTTTTTTTATCATATCTGCCTGGGGATCCGGAATTGCAACTTCCTCCATCGAATTTATAGTGTACAGGATCATCGGAGGTTTGGCGGTGGGTGCTGCATCGGTAATGGCCCCGGCCTACATCAGTGAGATTGCGCCTGCAAAATACAGGGGGGCGTTGGCAACTGTTCAGCAGATCGCGATTATAACCGGGTTGTTCTTTTCTTTCTTAAGTAATTATTTGCTGGCCAATATTTCAGGTTCAGCCGAAAATATTTTGTGGATGGATTTTGAGACATGGCGATGGATGTTTTGGGTGGAAATCCTCCCGGCAGGTGCTTTTTTCATCTGTTTGTTTTTCATCCCGGAGAGCCCGCGCTTTTTGGTGGTGAAGGATCGCAAAGCGCAAGCGCTGAAAATTCTCAACAGGCTGTACGGCAGTGTAGGCCAGCAAAAATTAAATGAGATTGCCGATTCCCTTGCGGCAGACCATAAACCAAGGCTTTCTGATTTGTATGATAAAACCTTGAAACGCATTCGCCCTATTATATGGATTGGTATTGGATTGGCAACCTTTCAACAGTTGGTGGGGATCAATGTTGTTTTTTATTACGGATCTGTGCTCTGGCAGGCGGTAGGCTTTGGTGAAAGCGATGCACTGTTGATCAATGTAGTTTCTGGTGGATTAAGTATTGCGGCCGTTGTCTTGTCGTTGCTATTGGTGGATAAAATTGGCAGGAAACCAATCCTGGTGATTGGTTCCATTGGAATGAGTATAACATTGGCGCTGGTTGTGTTTGCATTCTCAACAGGATCATTGGGCATAAACAATACCCTTGAATTAAGTGATTCAATGGGGGTATTGGCATTGATTGCAGCGAATGTCTACGTTATCTTCTTTAATTTTTCCTGGGGCCCGGTAATGTGGGTGATGTTGGGCGAAATGTTCCCCAATCAAATTCGTGGTTCTGCGCTTGCGGTTTCAGGAGTTGCACAATGGGTTTCAAATTTTGTGATAACCCTTACCTTCCCAATACTATTGGTTTCCATGGGATTGGCATTTACATACAGTATTTACACCATCTGTGCGATCATTTCCATTTTCTTCGTGGTCAAGTTTGTGTATGAAACGAAAGGGAGGGAATTGGAACAAATGGAAGGATAACCCATATTGATTGCGGACTATTAAAAACCCTACAATAGTCTTTGAAGTTTAGGTTTCATGTATCTGCTCATTTAAATGTTGAATGAATCACAGATACGTGAAACTTATTTTTATGCTTGCCCGTTCTAACCCTTTTCGTAATAGCATTTACTTTTTATTCGCATGGAGTGCTTCCAAATAAGCTAACCGAATAAAGTGTTGGGATTAATTATGTGGTGCATGGTTGATCCCCGAATTTGATAAGAGTAAGAACAACAGAATATGACTTGGTCAACGATATATATTGATGGCAAGAAGGGCTTTAGGGAAGCCTTACACTTGCAGTTGAAAGACACCTGGATGGCGGGTGCTCCGGAAGACGGGCATGCACTGGTGATGTATTGGTTGGGGGAAGATTCGACATTGCGCGATTTCAAACTCGCCATTGGGAGCAAAATCATTTTCAAATACCGCCTTAGGTTTTTCTCGAGTGTAGATGAATATCTGCAAACCGAAAAAAAGGAAGAAACAAAATTCTCAACGGATGAAACCCGGCTCGTAAAGAAGATGATTGCCTGGCAAAAAGGAGGGCAAAGGAAGAAGCCACTTTTACCCAGAAAGAAACCCGTTCGGCAAGATTAACAACGGTGGTTTTTACTTTTTTTGTAAATGTTTGAAAGCGATACCTGCCTTGGTTTATCCTCAATCGAAAGGGACCAAGTCAGGTGCAATGAATTCTTTTTTGGCGTGTATTGAATTGAAGATATCGAAACCGTAATGGGTCGCCATTAATTCTTTGAAGTTATATTTTAGCCTCGGAAATTCATTTATAAAGTCACTGAATTCAACCGTTTTGGATTTGCGAATAAAGTGGTCAACCGCTTTGATGGCCGCAATCGTTAAGGTCTTGTTGTATTTATCCTTTGCGCCAACAAACCCCACAAATTTTTGTAGTTGATCCTGCACATTTATTTCTGCTTGCTCGATTCCATAGCGCTTGATGTTGATCCATGCAAGCCGGAGATGGGCTTCGTGCGAAAAATCCCCCGGGTCGAATTCACAAGCAATAAATTGTCTTTCGAATTCTATATCGGAAAGTTCATTATGTTTTTCCATGATTCAAACGATTTGTAACCTGCTTTGGGGTGCTCGTGCAAAAGTAGACATTGATCCTTCCAATTGCAATCCAAAAACGACCTTCTAAAAAGTATAGTTGGTAGAAGCTTGATTTAATTGGTATATTAAATTCCAAAAATCAGAAAGAAATGAATTCGTTTGTAAAAAATTCGCGCAACATTGTTTTAATAGTAATTGTTTTCTGTGCCTGCAGTTCAAAAAAGGACAATACTCCCTGGGTTTATTTGTTTGATGGAAAAACCCTCAACGGCTGGCACATTGAAAATGGGGAGGCTGAATATTATGTTGAAGATGGGATGCTGGTTGGGAAAGCAACCCGCAACACCCCCAATACTTTTTTGTGTTCCGATCGTGGATATTCTGATTTCATACTTGAATTTAGTTTTAAGGCAGATGCCGATTTAAATTCCGGGGTGCAGTTTCGAAGTCTTTCGTTCCCGGAATATAGAAACAGCCGTGTCCATGGTTATCAGATGGAACTTGACCCAACCGACCGACAATGGACTGCGGGCATATACGATGAGGCGCGCAGGCTATGGTTGGTAACCCTGGAAGAAAATCCACAAGCGAAAAAAGCCTATCAGCACAAAGAATGGAATGCATTTCGAATAGAAGCGATTGGTGACACCATTAAAACATTTGTAAACGGTGTTCCTGCTGCACACCTCGTTGACGACATGACACGCACAGGTTTTTTCGGTTTGCAGGTTCACGATATTGGTGATAAAGAGGAATTGGAAGGTGCTACAGTTCGCTGGAAAAATATTCGCATCATCACCGACAATCCGCGTAAGTATGCAACAGCCTCTTCCTTGCCCGCTGTTAATACAGTGAATACATTGACGGTTGCTGAAAAAGACAACGGCTGGAAATTATTGTTTGATGGAGAATCTGTGGAAGGTTGGCGTGGCGCAAAGCTTGAGGGTTTCCCAACCTCCGGATGGAAAGTTGAAAATGGGATATTAACGATTTATGAATCAGGTGGAGGAGAGGCAGCAGGCGCAGGGGATATCATTACCCGTGAAAAATTCAAAGACTTTGAATTGAAAGTTGATTTTAAAATTACGGAAGGTGCAAACTCGGGTATCAAGTATTATGTCGATCCGGAAATCAATAAAGGGGAAGGATCTTCCATCGGATTGGAATATCAAATTCTGGATGATGAAAAACATCCCGATGCGAAACTTGGTAATCACGAAGGTAGCCGTACACTGGGTTCGTTATATGATTTGATCAAAGCCGAAAATAAATTGGTGAACCCGATTGGTGAATGGAATGTGGCCTACATTAAATCAAAAGACAACCATGTTGAGCATTGGTTGAATGGAATTAAAATCCTGGAGTATGATCGGGGTACTCCTGAATACAGAAAATTAGTATCGGAGAGTAAGTATAAGGTGTGGAAAAATTTTGGTGAATTACCGGAAGGCCATATCCTTCTTCAAGATCATGGGAACACGGTTTCATTTCGGAATATAAAAATTCATGAATTGAAATAGCAAAAGCTTTTCCTACATCGACCGACAATTAATCTACATCATCGAACATGAAGAACAAGAAAAATACAAGACGTGATTTTTTAAAAAAAGGAGCACTTTCATTCGGTGCTATTTCAATCCTTCCGGGCCACGTTATTTTTTCGAAACCAGCCGTCATCAATAAAGCAGGCGTAATCATAAAGGCCGCGACCGTATTGCCCAGTGATAAAATCAACATCGCCTTTTGCGGGATTGGAAACCGTGGCGGCCAGATTTTTGATGATTTTATGAATACCGGGTTGGTCAACCCTGTTGCGTTCTGCGATACAGACATGGGTGCCGAGTATACACTGCCGGTGCTGCAAGCACATCCAACGGTGCCTCAGTTTCAGGACTTTCGATTGATGTTTGACAAAGCACACAAAGATTTCGATGCTGTTTGTGTGGGCACTCCTGATTTTTCCCATTTCCCGATTACGATGCTGGCCATGTCGATGGGCAAAAATGTTTATGTGGAAAAACCGTTGTCGCGTACTTTCCGGGAATCAGAGTTATTGATGAAGGCTGCCAAAAAATTTAAGGTGGTCACGCAGATGGGGAACCAGGGACATTCAGAAGCAAACTATTTTCAATTCAAAGCATGGGTGGATGCCGGGATTATTAAAGATGTAACTGCAATCACCGCACACATGAACGGTCGCAGGCGGTGGCATGGATGGGATACCGGTATGAAAAATTTTCCACCGGCTGAGCCCATCCCCAACTCACTCGATTGGAATACCTGGCTGATGGCCGCTGCCAACCATGATTATAACAAAGACTTTATTAATGGCCAATGGCGATGCTGGTATGATTTCGGTATGGGTGCCCTGGGTGATTGGGGCGCACATATCATCGATACTGCACATGAATTTTTGGACCTGGGCTTGCCTTACGAAGTGGACCCTGTAAAAATTGAAGGGCACAATCCTTTGTTTTTTCCGCAAGCTACTACCCTCGATTTTAAATTTCCGAAGCGCGGCAAGATGCCACCCCTAACCATTAGCTGGTATGATGGTATGGACAATGTGCCGCAGGTGCCGGAAGGATATGGCGAATCTGAACTTGACCCAAATATTCCTGCGGCCAGCACTGGGCAAATTCAGCGGACTACACTTAACCCGGGAAAAATTATTTATAGCAAGGAATTGATTTTTAAAGGTGGCTCACACGGAAGTACATTGTCAATTATTCCGGAAGGCAAAGCGCAAGACATGCAGTCTAAACTTCCTTTTGTTCCTGAAAGCCCTTCGAATCATTTTGAAAATTTTGCAAAAGCCTGCAAGGGTGAGGAGAAAACGCGATCACCTTTTGAAATATCGGCACCGCTAAGTCAGGTTTTTATTTTGGGAACAATTGCGCAGCGATTGAATACTAAAATTGAATTTGACCGAAAGAAAAAGAAAATCAAGAACAACGCTATCGCGGATCAATTGCTAGTGGGGGAGCCACCCCGGAAAGGTTGGGAGTCGTACTATGATTTAGCAAACTAATCATTTATCAAAGTAGCGATCATAGTTGGATTTTGTTGTGATCCCCACAATACCTTCATAGATACCACCAAAATTGCCGATGTCTTCGACCAAAATTTCAATGGTATTGTTTGTGCCTGGCTTCAGCAATCCTGGTGGGATGGAATACACCCTGTTTTTTTCATACGAGCGACTATTTCCATAGCCTTTGTGGTCATTTGTAATGCCAATCAGTTTTCCATTTAAATAAACTTTATCGAAGTCATCGATTTTGCCCAACAACAATACGAGTGGTGCATCTGTGAAGTCTTTGGGTACGCTAAAAGTGCGTTTATACCATGCAAAGCCATCATAGTATTTGTAGCCTTGGTTGTCCCATGCTCCGGGCACCATTAATTTTTTCCATTCCCGTACATCGGCAATATTTTCACCCCACTTCACCGGTGCAAAGGACCAGATACCCTGTAGGTCTATTAGCAATCGTGCACCTTCTGATACCCCGAATATTCCAATGTCGCCATCTACAATTCCACCTGCATGGATGGCATCGAATACCCGAATGGCCAATACATTTTCACCCCCAAAGTCGATCATCATATTCGGCAATACATATTTCCGTTCGCTGTTGTAAGCAGTCTTGAATTTCGGTGGCAGGTTTCCGGAGAACCCGATAAGGTTGCCATTTAAATAAACCTCATCAGCATCGTCAATGAAACCGAGGTTTAAATAGTAGACTTCATTTTTGTTTAGTTTTCGCCCATCAAACCTGGTGCGGTACCAGGCAAACCCATCATAGCCGTTGAATCCTTCATCTTCCCATGTAGCAGGAACACGAATGGTCCCCCATCCGCTGTCATTGAAATTTTGCGATGCCCACACAGCATCATCACCTACATGGAATTTCCAACGACCTTTTAAGTTGATGGTTTGCGCAAATGCAAGCTGTATCAACAACATAATTAATACTGTGGAAACCAAGGCCTTTTTCAAACGCTGCTTAATTTTTTTTCTAAAATACGAAATGTAAAAGAAAGGTGGGCGACCGGTCACCCACCTTTTCCCATTCACTAGTAAACCAAACTAGTTATTTGATGCTACAGTATGATAATAGGAAATCTTTTCCAGGTAGGCATCAAATGTCTTTTTGTCTTTATTTGGCACAACACGGTACATCACGGAGCTAACAGATGAACTGACTTCAATCCAAAACTCTTTGCCATTGATTGTGCTTACATCGTAATTTTTTGTAAATCCTTTTTCGTATTTGTTTTTTGCAACATAATCTTGGCCGACTTCCCCGTCACGGGTAAAAAATTTAATAGAAACGGGGGTCTCAGACTCCTGGGCATGCATGACTTTTATTATCCCGCGTTCGGTGGTGGGCAAAATCTTTACAAACTCAGCCGAAGGAAGTTGTGTGTTGGATACGGGTTGCGCGTTCAAGGCTACACTTAGAAAGGTGGCAATTGCAATAAGGGCGAGGGTGGGTTTCTGTTTCATATCGTTTTCTTTTTGTTAAATGATATGTGAAGAAACGGAAGGTTGCGATGGCAGATGTCATCGTATGGTAAAGGTTTGTAACAAGTTGTAACAAGATTGTAAATACCTTTTCAAGCGGGGGAAACGCGGGAAACTAACCTTAGCTAACGAGTTTATATCCAGACCCGTGGACCGTCAGGATAACTTTTGGTTGATTCGGGTTTTCCTCTATTTTTTGCCGGATGCGTGCAATAAAATTATCCACCGTACGCGTGGTAATATCTTCATCGTAGCCCCACACCTTTTGTAGCAAGTCATGGCGTGTAATCAGTTTATTTTTGTTGGCAACCAGATAGTTTAAAATTTCAAACTCCTTGTGCGATAGTTTTATTTCGATTTCATTTTCTTTTGCCACAAAAGCATTGAAATCTATTTGCAACCGACCGAGGGCAATGAATTGATTTTCCTGGGAATATCCGTTCGACTGATTTCTACGGAGCATGGCTTTAATCCTTGCCAATAACTCGCGCACACTAAAAGGTTTGGTGATGTAATCGTCAGCACCAAATTCGAGGCCCAATACTTTGTCGATTTCCTCCCCCCGTGCGGTGAGCAAAATAATGGGTGTGGAAATATCAGCAGCCCTTGCAGCTTTGCAAACATCAAAGCCCGATATTTTGGGCAACATTACATCCAATAAAACAAGGTGATACTTACCGGTCTTGATTTGCTGAAGCCCTTTTTCACCATCATCAACAATTTCCACATGATAGCCTTCCAACGCCAGGTTGTCTTTCAATCCAAGTTGCATGGCGGGTTCGTCTTCTACAATGAGTATGTTTACCATATTATGCAAGTGGAAAATAGAGTGTGAATTGAGAACCCTTTCCGGGTTCACTTTCTACTGTGATTGTTCCTTTTTGTGATTCCATGAGTTGACTCACCAATGATAATCCCAATCCGGTGCCCCTGCTTTTGGCTAAGTTTCCGCTGGAAACGCGATAGAATTTATCAAAAATGTGTTTTTGATCGCGTTTGCTGATGCCAACCCCTTCATCTTTGATCTTTATAAACCCCATGGCGGCAGCACGGCCTGTAGTGAGTTCAATCCGTTTTTTTTCATCACTGTATTTCATGGCATTGTCAACCAGGTTGATGATTGCTTCTACAAAAGCTTGCTTGTCGGCCAAAATTTTCAGGTTGTTATCCCCTGCATACGTGTAATCAAATCCTTTGTTGCGGAGATGAAAATCATAAGTGTTTAAAATTGATTTTATTTCTGTATCAACATGGAGTTCTTCAATGTGCAGTGTTTTCTTTTTTGCTTCTGTTTGACTAAAAGTCAAAATTTTGTTTACAATGCCAGTCAACCGTTGTGCTTCACTGCTGATAATCGAATAGTATTCTTTCTTTTTTTCTTCCGTGGGCACACGGTCCATTTCCAATGTTTCAGCAAACATGCTGATCAATGCAAGCGGGGTTCGAATCTCATGTGAAACATTGGATACAAAATCGGATTTGTTTTGTGCCAGGTTTACTTCTTTTCTTAAGTTTCGGAAAACAAGGATTACCGCAATGATCAAAATGACATCCAACCCTGCCAGCAACAACATGTTGGTTCTGGTGCGTTCGCGTATTACTTCTTCAATGGTGCTTACTTTTGCGCTGATCCCCAATGAATAATCAGGAAGGATCCAAAACTCTTTTGTGACAGCTTCTACAGGCCGCACCACGTTTGCTTCCTTAATGGTTGTATATACTACCTGGTCGGTGTCTTTTAGCAATACCGAAAGTACGAATTGGTCTTTGGCAATAGCTTGCAATTTTGGGCCGACAACATCTTCAATAAAGAGATTGGCAGTGATAAACAAACCGGCCACACGATAACCTTCGCCTAGTTGCGTAATAAAGATGAGGCAATGTAAGTTTGGATTGTCATTGTCTATGATGGTGATGGGTTCTACCTTTTGAAAACCACTTTGCTTGAACGACAAAAATTTCCCGATAAGGTTGTGGTGCTGGTTTAAACTGGTAGAAGTCTTGGCCCATAGGTCGTGGGAAATTTCGTCTTTCATTGAATATTCGTGCAGTACGGGTCGGCTATCGATTGTATCTACGATGAAAACACCAGCAAGTGCCGAGTTTAAGTTGAGCAGGTTTTTAATGGCTGCGGGCATGCTGTCGGTAGCGTGTTGTGAAAGCCCGGTTTCAAATTTGGAAATCCAGTTTCCGATGATGTCGTCTGCGTATTGATTGGCTGAAAAGATTATGGATTCAAGTTGCTTATCATAAATTTCCTGGATCATTTTTTCATCCTCATCCAAGGATGACAATTCATATACTGAATAAAAGAGTACCGGCAACAAAAACACCAGGGTTAGCAACAATCCGATACGCTGGGTAGACTTCATGCTTTTTTATTCAAAATGTTTGACAATTTTAATCTTTTCAATACCATTTTTTCAAAAAACCGATACTAAAATCCACCGTTTAAGGCGAAAGTTGAAATAGATTTCATAAACAACCCTATGCTCTTTCTGCTAATCTAGTAGTAAAAATCCACTTTGAACGCGGTTTACCGAGGTGATAAAAAATACTTTGTTTTGGCGGCATAAGTTGTCAGTCGGATTTTGTTTCTTGCTATTCAAAACCCCCTCTATGGATCAATCAATATTGAAAAAACAAGATGGCGATTCGTTGCTGGTATCATTGCTTAATGTACGCAATGACCTGATCAAGGATTTCCTGGATGAACGCCATTTACGGGGTCATTTTGCAACCCGCTTCAGCATTCAGGAGCTTTCGGACAGAAAAGTAGCGTTCATCAAAAAAGCATTGATGGAAAAACTGCAAGAGCCGCTAAATGAGAAGTATTACAAGCCTTTGCTTGATGATTTGCGCAGCACAGGCGCTGAAGAACTAAGCGAAGATGATCACACGCTTATTTATAAAGAGCTTGAAATGATTTTTAGAAACTATACATTTTGAAAATGCACACCTCCGGGGCGAAGCATCGGCTAATAGGGCGTTCCTTTTTCACGTTGTGTTTTAAAAGCGCTTAGGTACCATTCGTATTCTTTCAAAAATTTATCAGTTGATTTTTGAATGACCTCAGTTTTTAACAGCCCTCCTTTTTCATCGAATGCATCTTGTACTTTAGGAATTGGAAGCGTGTTGGGTATACTGGGAGTGCCTAGTTCAGCTAAAACGGCCCGTAGTTGAATAGCTGCACGAACGCCCCCGAAGGATCCGGCAGAGTAGGAAACAATTCCGCTGGGTTTGAAAAAATATTCTTTTTGAAAATGATCAAGCAGGTTTTTTAGTGCGGGAGGAATGCTGTGGTTGTATTCACCTGTTACGATGATATAACCATCACTTTCGTGAAGCAGGTTGGCAACCTTTTCCATATTTTCCGGAGCAGATCCTTTTTCATATTCTTTGTACCTCTTGTTGAGCAACGGTAAAGAATACTCCATCGGATCGATAAAATGGACGGTGTGTTTTTTCCCGCGCAATTGATCACAAATATATTTGGCAGCGCGAATCCCTTTTCGTTGTTCCCGGACAGAACCATAGAGTACAGCGGTAGTCATGATTTCTTATTTTAATGAAATTAATTCTATTGGGACAACAAGAATAGTGCGGGACTTTATGGGCTTCATGGATTTTCCGATAATGGGAATCCCTGATGGATGAATCACATTTATTTTTGGTGCCGGGGATTTTATTTATTTGCCTGTTTGTGCTAATGTTGAGGAATGAAATGGCTTTGTCGTTTATATTTAAAACTTATTGGTTGGAAAATCGGAAGTGTTCTGGATCCTTCCATTAAGAAATGTGTTTTGGTTGCAGCCCCGCATACCAGTAATTACGATTACCCCATTTCATTGGCCACACTCTATGCATGCGGTGTGCGTACAAAGTTTTTGGCCAAGAAAAATTTGTTCAAATTTCCATTGGGTTGGTTGATGCGCGCAACCGGTGGTATTCCTGTTGACCGCTCCAGGCATACCAACATGGTGGATGCGATGATTGAAATGTTCAACGAACGTGACGAGTTGATCTTAATGATCCCTGTGGAAGGAACCCGAAGTTATGTGAAAGAATGGAAGTCGGGTTTTTATCATACTGCTATGGGCGCAGGCGTTCCCATTGTGATGGGCTACCTCGACTATGGAAATAAAGTGGCGGGCTTCGGTGATTTGTACCATCCTACCGGGGATTACGCCAGGGACTTACTTGAAATACAAAACTTCTATCGCCAGTTCACCGCGAAGCATCCGGAGAAGTCGAGTTTGAATACATAAAAGTACAGGGGAAATCCCGAACAAATTTCACCTGTACCCACGTTTTTGATTACCCCATGCAAACCAATATGGTTGCGGCAACCAACAACATTACCAGATGGTATCCGGTGTTGATCCAAAAAAGTTTCCATGACTTTTGTTCCCAGGTAACAACTCCGATATCCACTGGTAAGTAAAATCCTAACCATGTAAATATGGCGGAGTTCATAATGTTG
The DNA here is from genome assembly GCA_964398945.1 of uncultured Roseivirgaceae bacterium. Classification (GTDB taxonomy): domain Bacteria; phylum Bacteroidota; class Bacteroidia; order Cytophagales; family Cyclobacteriaceae; genus JBGTGG01. The sequence continues at coordinate 230,066 of CAYNOT010000002.1, forward strand.
CCGATATCGCCAAGCGCTTCAATACCGGGCACAAAACCCCAGGCCGCTATATTGTGTGCAAAGACATACGCCATTAAAAAATTTCCGATCACCATAAAGACCATGCCTTTGGCCATTTGGCCACCGCTTGGTTTTACAGTAGTGTCAAATCCCATTTCTTTTGCCCAGGCTTTTCCAAATAGGGGCGTGTACCAGATAAAGCCCAGAAAAAAATTAGCTACTACCGCTACGAGTATTGCTACGTAATTGATGGATAATTCTTCCATAGTATTAAGTAAGGTTGGTTTTGTACTAAAGATAAAATAATTCAGATATGATTCTATACCCCATCTAAATCAATTCTATGGTGTGAACATAAAATTATTTATTCACAACCCAATAGTGGGCGTTACCTGATGGGTTTCATACGCAGGAATCAGGCATCCATACGGAAGGTCAATATAGGTTTCAGCAAAGCGGGGTGCTTGCTTTCCATTCAGGATATCCTCCATTGCCATTTCTGCAAACTTGGTTGACCGGGAAGTGCAGTAGCGCGCGGAGTTGTAGTTCCCTTTATAAAAAATTTCATTTTGGTTGTTGATAATCACAGCCTGTGGTGTGGAGTAAATACCCATTGCCTGTGCGACCTCCCCATTCGTATCAATGTGGGTAGGAATAGTTACGCCCATTAAGCGTTGAAATTTTTCTGCAAGTTTCGGATCAGGATCTACAGATTGCACTATCGCCACAAAGTTGACACTGTCGCGGTAACGGAAATACATGGATTGAAATTCATTGATATTAAACCGTGAACAAGGACAATCAAAATTGTAAAAGTGAAGGAACGTTGGTTTATCGTTGTCTGGTTTTATCCACGCATTGATATCTACCCGGTCCCCCATACTAACTTGCTTTACATTTATAGGTATGGGGGTAGGGGTCCAGTATTGTATTTCCTGGTGCCAGAAAATAAATCCGATTGCCACTACCATCGCACCCATCAATATCACTCCTAGAAGTATGCGCATTACGATTTACCGGTTTTGTCAACCACCTGATCTTTCTTGGTCTTGCCGTTCACATGAACATCGGTCATATCCAAAGCATATTTGATAACCCGGTACACATTTCCATCGGAGTCGGCCAATGGGGCATAGGTTGCAGCCAACACCACTTTTTTTCCGTACTTTCCATTTCTATGGATTAAGCCCGATTGTGCTTTTCCGGATGCCAACTCTTTCCAAAAAGTTGCATAGGTTTCCGAATCTGCGTATGCGTCATCAACAAACATCCGATGGTGATGCGCTGTAACCTCATGAAGTTGATAGTTCATTACCTTGAGGAACGAATTGTTGGCTTCCAGGATATTCCCGTTGATATCAAATTCAGCAATCGCAAGATTACCATTGTCCATCGCACGAATTTGATCCTGCATTTTATTTGCGTTGCGTCCCAGCTCTTCCTGTGTGGCTGCAAGCTCTTCCATGTTTTGACGCATCTCTTCTTCCTGTGCGCGCATCTCCTCAGTTTGTTGTTGCGATTCAGCATATAGTTGCTTAATGCGCTCATTAACACTTGCGGCATTAATACTGGAAGCAATGGATTCACCAACCTTCTCCAGGAAACTAATTTGGTAAGGTTCAATCTCCCGGAAGGATGCAAATTCCATCACCCCTTCAACTACTTCATTACTAATCATTGGTACCAGGATAAGCGTATTGGGGGTTGCTTCGCCAAGGCCGGATGTAATGCGTACATAGTCTTTTGGAATTACTTTCATGTAATTCGTCTGTTTTTCGAGATAGCACTGGCCTACCATGCCCTGTCCAATTTCTATTTTCTTTTGTTGGAATTTTTTCCGATCGTAAGCATAGCACGATTTTAGCGTGAGGTACTTTTCATTTTCATCTTCCTGAACAACAAAAAACGCCCCTTGGTTGGCCTTAAGGTATACGACCAGATAGGAGGTCAGTTGATCGCACATGGCGTTTAGATTGCCATCGTTTTTTCGAATGATATCACTGATTTCTGCAAGCCCCAGGTTTAAGAACCGGTCTTGTTTTTCACGCAGTTGGCTTTCCTCAAGGTTGCTCCGCATGTTCTCCAATGCGTTTCCCAATTCATCATCGGCTTTTGATTCATGGGCATAATCAAAATCACCTTTGGCGATTGCATTGGCAAATACAATGTTGCGGTTGGTAGCGCCTTTGAACAATTCAAGGCTCTTAATATCGGATTCGTTTTTCTTGTTTAATTGCCCCATGTAGTTGGCATACCAACTTGCCAACAATACTGCAAATACAAAGAGGATAACATGGAAGAGAAAGGTTTGGAGTGTCATGTAATCCATTTGCGAGAAATAGATATTCCGGTATTGCGGTACATTGTTCACGAAGCCATAGTATTGTATATAGGCAAAGCTTGCATGGTGGACAGCCACTGTTAGTGTGAAGGGGATAAAGACCCGCCAGTTTTGGAAAATGATCAACGCAATGGCACCAATAAAAGCTGTGAAATGCATTTCGAAAAGACCATGCATTTGATAAATGAATTGTGCCATGTAAAGGCCTAGCCCCATGCTTGCGATGTAGGGATGGATTTTACTTTTTACGAAAATTATTTTCCCGGTATAATAAAGGCCCAGTATCAGGGCGCCAACCCCAATGCCGACCAACCAGGTGCCGTAAAAAAAGGAGAGAATAATACCGAAGCCAAAATACGTTAATAGGATACCTTCCACCATAGCGTTTGCGCTCGTAGAATGGCCTTTTGTTGAGTGATCAACGTTCATAATTGTAGTTTAGTTGAATGGGCTATTCGTTAAACATGAATATAGGAAAAATGTTTTTCGAAAAGCACACATTTTAATATTGATGTGGTTTTGATCCATGAGCGGGAATTGAAGTACCTTCGTAGCTATGGATTTTCAATATTTTCTCGAGTTGATGGGAACGGGATTTTTTGCGATCTCCGGTGCACTGGCAATACAAAACAAGGAGCACGATTGGTTTGGGATCGGCTTTACCGGATTTGTAACTGCTATTGGTGGTGGTACCTTGCGCGATGTCCTATTGGGAAGTTACCCGTTGGTGTGGATTGGCGACATCAATTTCCTCTACGCAATCCTTATTGGGTTATTGCTGGTGGTATTGTTCAACAAATACCTGATCACCTTCTCCCGGACATTATTTTTATTTGATACACTGGGGATTTCATTCTTTACCATACTGGGAGTGGAAAAAGCGTTAAGCCTTGGCGTACGTCCGGAGATTGCCGCGATCATGGGAATGTTTACTGCAGTAATGGGGGGAGTGATCCGGGATACGCTTACCAACGAGTTGCCTGTTATTTTCAAGAAGGAAATTTATGCCACTGCTTGTTTGATGGGGGCTGTTGTCTACTTGGTCCTTGATAGGTTTACGGAGATACCGCGCAACCCAGCCTTGTTGATTTCCATTGTTGTGATTATCATTATCCGATTGCTGGCCGTGCGGTATAAGTTAGCGTTGCCGGGTTTTAGAAAAGTTGATGGTTAGCTGAAATATAAATTTCTATCCACCAAAATACCCTACTCCCCTTGACATTAACCCGGCCAGTAGGGGGATGACAAACAACAACAGGATTTCAATCCGGATGCACAAGAAAATTGCTTTGGGTATCGTGACTTCGTCAACGGGATTGCCTTTCCGATTCTTGATAAAAAATACAGTGGGATAAATAGAAAGTAGCCCGATGACTGCAAAACAGGTGAGCTTAATATGAAAGATCCAATTCTGTGAATAGAACGAAGCGGGTTTTCCAATTCCACCAAGCCACAAGGTAAGTCCCGCAGTCAAGAGGGTCAACGCTGCAATGCCATATACTGCATCAATGCGGCTCAAGCGTAAGATGTCCGCTCTTCGCACCATGGGTTTCAATAACAGGTGTTCAGAAACCAGTGTGCCCACAATTGCAAAGATGCTGATGAAATGGATGTAGCGAAGGAAAAGTTCGAAAGTCATATCAATGGTTTAGAGTAGAATCTTGAATATAGAAAATGTAATTTGAATCTATCTTTTTTCAATAAACTTTTTGTTCATTTCGTCATAGATAAGAATCAAATCATTCGATTTCCCATCCTTGCTAAAAATGGATTCCCAGGTGTTGAGTGGTTCCCAGATAGCGGTTCCTTTTCCTTTGTCGTTCGGAAGGTTGAATACAATTTCATGAACCTCTCGTTTCTTGGCCGAATATTCAACAACAATAATCGGCTGTTCATAGCGCGAGCTCATCCGGATCAAATTATCGCGTAAGTCATCCAATGTGCCGTGCCATTTTGGATAATACGACATTCCTATCACATCAAACTTTAAACCGCGGGCCAACATATTATCGTAAAAGAAAACTGTTTCATCGTGCTGGCCACCCAGTGCAATGTGCAGCATAATCGCGATGGATTGATCTACAGAAAGTACGCCATCAATTCCCGCCTGAATAAGTTGGGCCAGGTTGTTCAGGTTGCCAATGTGTCCTTCCGGCCAAATCATTCCGTGGTTGATCTCGTTTCCAATCTGTACCATGTCGGGTGTTGTGCCTTGATCCTTTAATGCTTTGACTACTTTTCGTGAATAGACTTCCACCGAGTCTTTCAATTGTGCAAAGTCCAAACCTTTCCATGCGTTGGGTTTATATTGTTTTCCGGGATCGGCCCAATAGTCGCTATAGTGAAAGTCCAATAGCAATTTCATTCCCGCAGCTTTCACACGCTTTGCCATTTGCAATGTGTGTTCCAGATCGCAAAACCCTTTTCCCGGTGAATAGCCGCTATCCAATTCAGGACTATGGAATACGCGCAACCGTACATAATTGAAACCATGATTTTTTAAAATTTCGATCGCATCTTTTTCAACACCATTGTCAGAAAATTTTATTCCACGGTCTTCAAGCTGTGGCAAGAAAGAAATGTCGGCACCGATCATTTTGTCAATGACCGGTTTATTTGTTTTGTTAATCTTGGAAGTAACACGTTGTGGTTTCCCGGTATGGATCGTATGGATGTCCGTGCTGCCTGCATAAAGCCCTTCTGATGTTGCTTCGAAATGGACTTTGTCAATATTTTTTCCGGCTTGTAAAATTACCTGGCACTTACCGTTGAAAAGTTTTCGTTGCCACAAACTATCAATCAAATACTTGTCAGGTTCATGGCTGCTGGGGTCCCCGTTTCCAACGCCAATGATTTTGGCATCCCCGGAGTATTTGAATTTTATCAGGTTGTTGGCATCCGGTACCTCTCGCCCTTGTCGGTCCAACACTGTTACGTTGATCACACAAACATCCGTACCGTTGGCCTCAATCGTTGTGCGGTATGGTGTCAAAACTATTTCAACCGGCTCCCCTGTGGTTTCAACGGATGCTTCCAATTTTCTGCCTTTCTTATACGCGATAGCCTGAAGTTTTCCGGGTTCGTAAGGTACCGACCATTTCAAATGACTATTCCGCGGCATATCTTTTTTGCCTAAGCTTTTTCCATTTAAAAATAATTCTACGTTGTCGGCATTTGTATTTACCCAAACATCAATCGGTTGGCCTTCTTTTCCTTTCCAATTCCAGTGCGGGGAAATATGCAAAACATCTTTGTCTGTCCACCACGATTGATAATAGTAGTACAGGTTTTTTGGAAAGCCGCACATGTCCATGATGCCGAAGTGTGAATTGATATTTGGCCATTTGAAAGGGGTAGGTTCACCACGATAATCAAAACCAGTCCAGATAAAACCGCCCATCCAATATGGATTTTCAGCGGCCAACATCCACCACTCTTCCGCTTTGCTTGCCCACCACGGAGCAGTGATATCCTGATCGGGCAGGTAACCACGAATGCTATCGAGTTCATACATCCCCCGGCTTGTTACCGTGCTTCCCATTTCCGTTCCGATGATGGGCTGTGTTGGATGGTCTTTGTGATAATCGGCTACTGCAAATTGGCGGTAGTTAAACGAGCGAATAGGAATGACTTCATTGATTCCTTCGAATACGTTTGGCAAATCAGCAGCATAGGTTGAAGTGCGTGTTGGGTCGAGTTCTTTTTGCTTTGCCAATAGTGAAAGTGCAATGCGTTTTCCATTACTGGTGGTATGGATCCAACCCTCCTCATTTCCAATCGACCACATAAAAATGGAAGGATGGTTTCGGTCGCGAAGGATCATGCGCTCAAACTGATCCATGTACTCCGGGCTACTGTTGAGCAACCGGGTTTCATCCATCACCAGCATACCTAAACTGTCGCAGGCTTCCAGCAACTCAGGTGTTGGTGGATTGTGGCTGGTGCGGTATGCATTTACGCCCATCTCTTTCAATAAGTTGATGCGATAATACTGGAGGTAGTCGGGCAATGCACTTCCAACACCTGCATGGTCCTGATGGTTATTGGTGCCTTGCAATTTCATGTGTTTCCCATTTAAGAAAAACCCTTTTTCCGCATCAAACCGAAAGGTGCGTACACCAAAACGATCTTTAAATAAATCGATGATTTTATTTCCCGATTTTATCTCCACAACTACTTTGTACAAGTATGGATCTTCAACCGACCAGCGTCTTGGGTTCGTAATGTTTATTTTTTGTTTTACGGTCCCGCTTTTGTTCACATCAAGTGCAATAGGCTCTTCTTTTGATGTCCCTATCTTTTTTCCATTCCGATCGGTGATATAGGCACTTACTGTTGCAGATGCCTTGGATAAGTTTTGATTGAGTACTGTGGTTTCAATGTTTACGGTTGTGGATTTGTCATTGACATCTGTGTAAACAAAAACACCTCCATCTTTAATATGCAAATTGTTGTATTGATTCAGCCAGACATGGCGGTAGATTCCGGCACCTTCATAAAACCAACCTTCATATTGCGTGGCATCTACACGCACGACCAGAATATTATCTTTATCAAAATGTATATAATCGGTAACATCGTATGCAACACCGATATAACCACTTTGATTGTTGCCTAGATAAAATCCATTTAGCCAGATTTTTGCATCGCGAAAGATCCCATCAAACTGAAGTTGAAAACGCGCGCCTGAATCGGTTTTTGCAACTGTGAAATTTTTACGATACCAGCCGATACTGGTCTCCGGAAAATGGCCGCCAACGGGTTTGTATCCGTGGGCCATCACATTAAAATCATCGACTTCTTCAAATGGAAGTTCAACGGCCCAATCATGCGGGAGATTTAACACGCGCCAGGTACTATCGTTGAATTTTGGGTCAATGGCTGTCCCGGCCGTGCCACCGGATTTTGAATAGATGGTTGCCAGGCTATAATTAAAGTCTTTCGCAGGATCCCCGGCATGGCCAAAATGGAATCTCCATCCTTCATCCATGTTTGTTTTTTTTCGAGATTGTGATACTGCGTTGTTTGAAATAGAAAGCAATGCAAGAATCAAAATAGATGATGAAAATAGAATACACTGTTTCATGTGTTTATAATTTTAGATTAAGGTCACATGTCTGCCTGATCGGCAGACATGGAATGGCTGAAATAATCATTTCGGTTGGTGAAAAGTATTTACATGGCCCATTTCATGTGTGTAAATTTGGCTGTGGATAAAACACTAACATAATGAATATGTGTTAGATATTGATTTTTATCTGTAAAAATCCCACAGACAACACTGCATAAAATTACGAATGGGAATAGGGATTTCAATTCCTTTTTGAAAGCAAAGCTTCTGCCAGCAATAAATCTTCAGGCGTGGTGATTTTGATATTTTCGTAGCTGCCTTCAAAAAGCGGGATGGTAAGTCCGGCTTTTTCTGCAACAGAGGCATCGTCAGTTAAGCTTTCATCTTCTTTACCTTCGTATGCTTTTTTAATAAAAGAAACCATAAATGTTTGTGGTGTTTGGATCAATCTGTAGCGGGAACGATCAACAGCTTTCGTATTGTCCTGATCGACAACACGGATGGATTCTTTCAAACGAACGGAAGCAACGGCCGCTTTGTGCACACCCGCCAACCGAAAAGAAGCCGCGATTATATCTTCGCTCACGAGTGGGCGAACGCCATCGTGAATGGCCACCAGCCCATCTTCTGAAATTTGTGCCAGCCCATTTTTTACGGACTGGAACCGTGTTTCACCACCAGAACACACCGTGACCGGGGTGTGAAATGAATGTTTTTTTGTGAGTTGCTGCCAGACAGGAAAATCATCAGCGGGCAATACCAAAATAATTTTAATACCGGGTGAATATCTGAGAAAGGCTTGAATCGTATGCATGAGGATTGGCAATCCGTTCAACTCCAGAAATTGTTTCGGGAGATCGCTTTTTATCCGTGTCCCTTTTCCCCCTGCAACTATTAGCGCAAATTCATTTACTTGCATATTCTTAAAAGTAAACAAACATGGTAATTCTAAGAATGTTATTGTTGTTTTTCAACGTTGCAGTGGTTGGCTTTTTGGTATACCGCATGCTTCAGGTGATCAAATCCCCAATTTCAACCCCTAAAAAAGCACTTATTTTATTTGCCGGGATATTCCTGTTGCTCGCGCCACTCGGTATATTCATCGGCATATTCCTTCCTGCGGTCCAATACCTGTTGGTATACCCGCTGGCCATTTCCTTATTTCTTTATTTAATTAAAGAAGTGGGTTAGATAATCAGCATGGCATCGCCATAGGTAAGGAACTTGTATTTTTCCTTTTTGGCAACTTTGTATGCTTCCATGATCAAATCATATCCACCAAACGCTGCTGCCATCATCAACAAGGTTGATTCAGGTGCATGAAAGTTGGTGATCATCGCATTACAAATTTTAAATTCGTATTGCGGGAAAATAAATTTGTCAGTCCATCCTTCTTTTGGCTTCAATAGGTTGCCTGCCGAAACCGCAGACTCCAATGCGCGCATGGAAGTTGTTCCAATGGCACAAACCTTGTTTTTATTGGCGATGGCTTTATTGACAATATCCACTGTCCCAGCGGGTACGTTGAAATTTTCAGAATCCATTTTATGCTTTGTCAAATCCTCTACATCCACAGGACGAAAGGTTCCTAACCCAATGTGCAACGTGATAAACGCCATGTCAACACCTTTTAGCTGAAGGCGTTTTATCAACTGCTTTGTAAAGTGCATACCGGCAGTGGGTGCGGATACTGCTCCTTTATTTTTGGCGTAAATTGTTTGAAACCTTTCTTTGTCATCAGCATCAACTTTGCGTTTGATGTATTTTGGAAGCGGGGTTTCCCCTAAAGTTTCCACTACTTTATCAAAATCTTCCGTGTTGCCGTCAAAAAGAAAGCGGATAGTCCTTCCACGTGAAGTGGTGTTGTCGATTACTTCGGCCACAAGGTCCCCGTTACCGAAATAAAGTTTGTTGCCCACGCGGATTTTGCGGGCCGGGTCGACCAACACGTCCCACAAATGCATTTCTGCATTCAATAGGCGCAGTAGGAAAACCTCTATTTTAGCGCCTGTCTTTTCTTTGCGTCCATATAAGCGGGCAGGAAATACCATCGTATCATTTCCAACCATCACATCCCCTTCATTGAAATAGTCAACAACATCTTTAAATACTTTGTGTTCGATTTCCCCTGTGTCTTTATGGACAACCATTAACCGTGATTCGTCACGATTTTCGGCAGGGCGCAGTGAAATAAGATTGTTTGGGAGTTCAAGTTTGAATGCAGATAATTTCATATGTTAATAATTGTTTTTAGTGGATATATGCCTGCTTGTCCGGCAGACAGGGAATCGCCAGGCTTTATTATCATACCAGTGGGTCTGCTTGGCTGATGGCGATTTCATGTATCAATAGTTGCTTTTTAGTGGGACACATACCAAACTGGCGGCAGACAGGGAATCGCCAATTCCGTGTTTTCACTTTCCAGGGTGAATTTTATTGGTGACGATTTCATACGCGCAGTATATGCCTATTTAGTTATAAAAATGAGGATGCAAAAGTAAGGCAATATTTGTCAATTTCGAAGGTAATAGTATGTTTTTGCGAACTGTAACAAAAATATGCCGCAGAAGTCTTAGCAATGGGTAATTTTGGTGGGAAACTGGCGACAAACCCTTTCGCTGACAATCCGTATAGAAAAGATCATGCATGTACTGTTACAAATTTATGAGAGCTTCCGATTCGCCTGGAGCGCTTTAAAGTCAAATGTTTTAAGAACCATCCTGTCCCTTTTAGGGGTAACCGTAGGCATTTTTGCCATTATTGCGGTGCTTACACTTGTTGACTCGCTGGAATCCAACATCAAGAACAGCCTTTCTTTTTTAGGTTCCTCGGTTATTTATGTTGAAAAATGGCCATGGATTCCGGAAAACGGGGAGGAGTTTAAGTGGTGGGATTACTTTCGCAGGCCTACCCCCTCTTATAATGAGTACAAATTCCTGAAAGCTAATTTAAAGCATGCCAGCAATGTTTCCATTTTTGCTAACCGCGGGAATATGGTGCTGAAAAGGGAGAGCAATGCGATTGGGGAGGTTGGTTTGATTGGTGCCTCCGATGGTTTTGACAAACTTATTGAAATGAACGTGGAGTTTGGCAGGTACCTTACCCCTGCTGAAATTGAAGCGGGCCGAAGTGTAGTGGTGTTGGGTTATGAAGTAGCCAAAGCACTTTTCCCGAATGATGAAAATGCGCTGGGTCAATTTGTGAAAGTCAAGAATATGAGATACACCGTGGTGGGTGTGATCAAAAGGGAAGGGCAAAGCTTTATGGGCAAGACCTCCAACGATTATAACGCAATTATACCATACCAAGCCTTTCGTAAGATATTCCAGACAGGTAGTGGCCGGTGGAATGAAGTTGGCTCCACGATTGGGATCAAGGGTCAGGCGTATGATATTGGCCTGGTTGAATTGGAAAACGAAACACGGGGTTATTTACGCGGAAGGAGAGGAGTAAGGCCAACCGATAAAGATAATTTTGCAATGAATAGGCCCGAGGCCATTATGAATGCGATTAGTGGCATATTTGATGTAGTGAGTAGTGCAGGCTGGATCATCGGTGGTTTTTCAATTTTAGTGGGGGGGTTTGGTATTGCCAATATCATGTTTGTTTCGGTGAAAGAACGCACCAGTATTATCGGGTTGCAAAAATCAATTGGAGCAAAGAACTACTTTATCCTTTTCCAGTTTTTGTTCGAAGCAATTTTTCTCAGTCTCATCGGTGGGCTTGCTGGATTATTGTTGGTATACATGATCACGTTTATTCCCATGGGAAGCCTGGAAGTTTCATTGACAATAAAAAATATTGTGCTGGGCTTAGGGGTCTCTTCCGCGATTGGGCTCATCTCGGGAATCGTGCCCGCTGCAATGGCAGCCCGAATGGATCCGGTGGAAGCTATTCGATCATAAAATAATTAACTGATTTCTGCTTTTCCAATATGCCAATGAGGGTAAAACCGTCTCATCAGCATATTGGAAATTGTTTAATCAGAAATTCGTTATTCAGCTTGAGCGGCCTTTTCCGCTTTCTCCGCCTTGTCGGCTTTTACTTTGTCTTTGGCATCTTGCCGTACTTTTTCTTTCTCTGCAGATTTGCCGGAGATTTTCTCTTTAATCTTGATCTCCAATTCTTCCATCAATTCCGGATTGTCCTCGATGAGGGTTTTAACAGAATCGCGACCTTGTCCTAATTTATTGCCTTCATAGCTAAACCAGGAACCTGCTTTCTGGATTACATCCAGTTCAACACCGATGTCCAAAATCTCACCCGATTTGGATATCCCCAGGCCATACATAATGTCAAACTCAACAACTTTAAAGGGAGGTGCAACTTTGTTTTTCACCACCTTCACTTTTACGCGGTTTCCGGTAATGTCATCCGCAGCTTCTTTGATTTGGCCAATCCTGCGAATATCCAGCCGGACAGATGAATAGAATTTCAATGCATTTCCACCTGTGGTTGTTTCCGGGTTTCCGAACATGATACCAATCTTTTCGCGCAACTGGTTAATGAAGATACACGCACAACCTGTTTTAGAGATTGTACCTGTAAGTTTCCGCAACGCCTGCGACATCAAACGCGCTTGCAATCCCATTTTACTATCGCCCATTTCACCTTCCAATTCACTTTTTGGAACAAGGGCTGCAACGGAGTCGATTACAATAATATCGATTGCCCCGGAGCGGATCAGGTGATCGGCAATTTCAAGCGCTTGCTCACCATTGTCAGGTTGGGAGATCAAAAGGTTTTCAATATCGATGCCCAGTTTTTCGGCATACACCTTATCAAAGGCGTGTTCTGCATCAATAAATGCAGCAAGACCACCTCTTTTTTGCGCTTCGGCAATCATGTGCATGGTGAGTGTGGTTTTACCGGAAGACTCCGGTCCATATATTTCAGTTACCCTGCCGCGCGGTATTCCGCCAATCCCCAAGGCAATATCAAGCCCGAGGGACCCGGTGGGGATGGCCGGGATATCAACAACTTTTTCGTCACTTAACTTCATGACGGTACCTTTGCCATAGGTCTTCTCAAGTTTATCCAGGGTAAGCTGTAAGGCTTTTAGTTTTTCTTTTGCTTCACTCATAATAATTGGTATTGCTTGTTGGCTAAATTTAATATTGGTCAAAGTACGTGATCCGCCATCGAAATAAAAAGCGATTCAATATTTCGTGACAGGAGTTGTCAGGATAATTTTTGCGTGCTGCCAGCGTTGTCTCCTTTGCCGTACCCCCTTATCTTGCCCAAAATTGTAGTTCGCTTTGGTTCGATTTCTGAAAAGGTTCTTTTTAATACTGGGAGTGGTTTTCCTGCTGCTCGTGGTCGTTTATTTCGATATGCTTTCCTATGCCATCAAGCAGGGGATTGGGCAATTCACCATTATTCATAATGCGAAACCAATTGAAACCTATCTGGAAGATCCCGAATTCCCGGATACGTTGAAGCAAAAATTGAGGTTCATTCAAAAAGTCAGGACGTATGCCATTGATTCGTTGGGGCTACACGATTCAAATAATTATAAAACCCTTTATGATCAAAAGGGTGAGGAGATTATGTGGGTCGTCACTGCTTCGGAAGCGTTTCGCTTGAAACCCAAAGAGTGGTCATTCCCGATTTTAGGAAGTGTTCCGTACAAAGGTTTCTTCGATAAAGAAGCAGCAATTGCGTTGGGAAAGGAATTGAAAGAAGAAGGCTATGATGTCACCATTCGGAATCCTGGAGGCTGGTCAACCCTGGGGTGGTTTACGGATCCAATACTTAGTGGAATGCTGGATCGGGAAGATGGCGATCTCGCAAGCCTGATCATCCATGAGATGTCGCACGCAACAATTTTTGTGAAAGACAGTGTGGAATTCAACGAGAACCTGGCATCGTTTATTGGCGATCGTGGTGCCGAACGTTTTTTGATTTCCACGTATGGAAAAGATGCTGAAGTATATAAAATTTTTATCGCCCAGGACCAGGATTATGTAACAGTAGTGAACCACATGCTGCGCGGTGCAGGTGCATTGGATAAACTTTATAGTGCGTTTGATGATACGCTGCCACGGGAAGAAAAACTGAGGTTGAAGAATGAAAAGATTGCGGAGATAGTGAATACCCTTGATACACTTTCTTTGTCCTCTTATGAAAACCTTACCGCAAGGTTTAAAGAACAGTTGCCCAACAATGCATACTTCATGTCGTATTTACTGTATCAATCGCAGCAGTACTCATTCAATAAAGAGTTTGAAGAAGAATTTGGAAGCAACCTGATCGCTTACATCCAATACCTCCGAAATCGTTTTCCGTCATTGTAGTGATGGATTATGGCATTATTAAGGAATTGTTAAGCCCCATAATTGTGGTTTTAATTACACCATTTTCTCGCTACTTTTGGTTTAAAGAAAATTAATGCCAACTACACAGAATTACAAAGTACTTGTTGTTGATGATGAAGAGTCGATACGGGAGCTATTGAAATACAACCTTGAGAAATCGGGCTTTAAAGTAAAGGTGGCCAAGGATGGTGCGCAAGGCGTTGAGATTGCGCAAAAATTTATCCCCGACCTTGTACTGCTCGACATCATGATGCCCGTAATGGATGGTGTAGAAGCGTGCAGGCGCTTACGCGAGATGAAGGAATTGCAAAAAACCTTTATCGTATTCCTCACGGCACGATCAGAGGAGTATTCTGAAGTGGCAGGTTTTGATGTGGGCGCTGATGATTACATTACAAAACCGATTAAGCCACGTGCTCTAATTAGCAGGATCAACGCACTCTTCAGAAGGGAATCGAAAGCAACGGACAAGCCGGATGACATTATCCAAATGGGCGGCATCACAATTGACAGAACCAGCTATACGATTAAGCGGGATGACAAAGAAATCACACTGCCCAAAAAGGAATTTGAGTTGCTTTATTTTTTGGCACAACATCCCAACAAAGTTTTTAGCCGTGATGAGTTGTTGCAAAAAATCTGGGGTTCGGATGTGTACGTGATCGACCGTACTGTGGATGTCCATATCCGTAAAGTGCGGGAAAAAATAGGCGATGACTTTATCGTAACGGTAAAGGGCGTTGGGTACAAGCTTAGCCTAAACTAAAAATGGTTTATAGCGCCAGGGTACTTTCCCTTTTGCTAGCCTTTTGCATAGCGCTGATCACCGTTCTTTTTTTGTCACTGGTGGAAGGTGTGAGCCAGAACGCATTGCTGGTTGGCTTTGGGATAAGTTTTTCTGTATCCTATCTTTTGATTTTTGTCATTCTTGAATTTCTGATCTTTAAAGAGATCGATAAGATTTACAAACTTTTAAACAAACTGAAGAAGCAGGAACTAAAAGGGATCAACAAGCAACGCCCGGGAGCCCTCAACCCACTCAAGAACATCAATGACGAAATTTTTACATTAGCTGAAATCAAGCAACAGGAAATTGATGAGCTTAAAAAACTGGAAGCCTTTCGCAGGGAATTTATCGCCAATGTTTCGCACGAACTGAAAACACCGATTTTCGCGGCACAAGGTTTTGTCCATACCCTCATTGATGGGGCAGTCAATGATAAAACGGTCCGCACAAAATTTTTAAAAAAAGCCGCCAAAAGTTTGGATGGCCTCGATGCACTCGTGCAGGATTTGCTCACCCTTTCCCACATTGAAACGGGGCAGATCAAAATGAACTTTGAAAAAATCGATTTGGCCAAGATCACTGAGGAGGTAATCGAACAACTGGAAGACAAGGCCGCCAGGAGGGATGTTACCATTATTGTTGAGAAATCCCATAAAGAAACCACCGCCTATGCCGACTGGCTGCGGATCAACCAGGTGATGACCAACCTGATCTCAAATGGTGTTAAGTACAGTAGAGAAGGAGGTGAAGTCCGGATTCGCTTTCATGTTTCCAAAAAAAGCATCACTACCTATGTTCAGGATTCGGGCGAGGGGATTCCCATAGAATTTCAAAGCCGGATTTTTGAACGTTTTTTTCGCGTAGATAAAAGCCGCAGCCGGGAAAGGGGAGGTACCGGCCTTGGGTTGGCGATTGTTAAACATATCCTGGAAGGCCATGGCACAAAAGCAGAAGTCGAGAGCAAACCCGGGGAAGGTTCCATATTTAGTTTTAAATTGCCGCGCAATTCTAAATAAGAAGCCGAAAATTGAAATTTAAGATAGAAGACAGTATCCTTTTTGAGGATGATGATTATGTGGCCATCAATAAACCGCCATTTTTGTCCTCATTAGAAGACCGGAATGACCCACTGGATGTGTTGAAGTTGGCAAAAGCGTATGTTGGTGATGCACAAATTTGCCATCGCCTGGACCGGGATACTTCCGGAGTGCTCTTAATCGCCAAGAACCCGGCAGCCTACCGTCATGCCAGTATCCAGTTCGAAATGAGGAAAATGGGAAAGGTTTACCATGCTGTGGTGGATGGAATCCATAATTTCAATGAGGAGTTGGTGGATGCCCCAATATTGAAGCGGTCGGATGGAACCGTGAAGATTGACCGGGAAGGAAAACCTTCAAAGACTTTTTTTTCGTCCATTACCACCTATAGAAACCATACATTAATAGGATGCCGGCCCATAACAGGGAGGACCCACCAGATCAGGATTCATTTGTCTTTATTAAAGGCATCGATCACCGGTGACCTGGCCTATGGTGGCCGCCCTTTTTATCTCTCCAGTGTTAAACGAAAGTTTAATTTGAAAAAAGATGAAGATGAAAAGCCCGTAATGGCGAGAATGGCCTTGCACGCCTTTTCACTGGAATTTCAGGATTTAGCCCTAAAAACAGTAAAAATTGAGGCTCCTTACCCAAAAGATATGAGGGCTTTAATCAGGCAGTTAGAATTAAACAGTTGAAGTGGCCTCTCAGGCCTGAAATCAAAGTTTTTGCCCAAACTTGCATTTCAAAAATTAAGAAACTACCTTTGTGTCCCTTTTTGAGGTGAGGGTGTATTTTATTGATTTTAATTTATAAAAGTGGATCACAATAGTTATAAAACAGCTCATTCGAGCAAAGCACAGGCGGAAAAAGGTTGGGTCGTAGTTGATGCCAATTCGCAAGTTTTAGGCCGTTTGGCAAGTCAGGTGGCACGTATTATCCGTGGCAAGCACAAGCCTAGCTACAGTCCCAACGATGATTGCGGGGATCATGTAATCGTTATCAATGCTGAAAAAGTAAGAATGACCGGAAAGAAATGGACGGACAGGGTACTTTTTTCACACACCGGATACCCGGGTGGTCAGCGTGAGCATACCCCTGAGCGCATTCGTGAAAAGCATCCTGAGCGTTTGGTTGAGCATGCTGTTCGCGGAATGCTTCCTAAAAACAAGTTAGGACGCGAATTGTTCCGTAGCCTTCATGTTTATGTTGGTCCTGAACATCAGCACAGTGCACAACAACCTAAAGAATTAAAATTCTAATTTAATGGAGATAACCAACACGATCGGTAGAAGAAAGACCTCTGTAGCGAGGGTATACCTTACACCTGGAAAAGGTGAGATCACAATCAACAATAAAGAATTCAAATCATATTTCTTGTCAGAAATTGACCAAACCAAGGTAAAACAACCTTTGGTAGCGGTGAAAATGGACGGACAATATGATGTTACTATCAATGTAGAAGGTGGTGGAATTACCGGTCAGGCGGAAGCGATCCGTTTGGGTATTGCCCGTGCCTTGTCTGAAATCAACGAAGAGAACAAGTCCCCGCTTCGTAAAGAAGGTTTTATCACGCGCGATTCAAGAATGGTAGAGCGTAAGAAACCAGGAAGAAGAAAAGCAAGACGGAAATTCCAGTTTAGCAAGCGTTAATCATAACAAGAAAAATTTAATGGCTGAAAAATTAACATATCAGGGTTTGTTGGATGCAGGGGTTCACTTCGGACACCTTACCCGCAAGTGGAATCCAAAGATGTCAGAGTACATCTTTATGGAAAACAACGGTATTCATTTAATTGATTTGAACAAAACGCTTGAGTGCATCGAAGAAGCAGCTTTTGCGCTTAAGAATATCGTTCGCTCTGGTCGTAAAATAATGTTTGTTGCTACCAAGAAACAAGCAAAAGATATCGTAACAGAAGAAGCAAAGCGCCTGAATATGCCATACGTGACCGAGCGTTGGTTGGGTGGTATGCTTACTAATTTTGCCACGATCCGCAAGTCGCTAAAGAAACTTTCCCAAATTGAAAAATTGATGAAAGATGAAGCGTACCTGAACATGGCAAAGCGTGAGCGCTTGATGTTGACACGTGAGAAAGCAAAGCTTGAGAAATTGTTGGGCGGGATCACCGACCTCAACAGGCTTCCTGCAGCCTTGTTTGTGATTGACGTAAAGCGTGAGCACATCGCGGTTTCTGAAGCACAAAAATTGAACATCCCTGTTTTTGCGATGGTGGATACAAACTCTGATCCGGATGGCGTGGATTTCCCAATCCCTGCCAACGATGATGCGTATAAATCAATCCACTTGATCAACACCTATATTGGTAAAGTGATCGAAGAGGCGTTGATGGAGCGTAAGAAGGAGAAGGACGATGCAGCACTGAAGAAAGAAGAAGATGCCAAGAAAAGTGTTGACGAGAAGGAATCTGTAGAATCAAATTAAGATTAAGGACAGATTGGAGGCAAGGCCAGTCTTAACAATAAAATCCAGATTAAACATCGGCCTTCCAGTCGGTGTTTAATTTTTTAAGGCCATTCAATAATTTAAGAAGTATAATAAAAACGAATATAGACATGTCAATTTCAGCACAAGACGTAAACAAACTTAGACAAATGACCGGTTCAGGTATGATGGACTGTAAAAAAGCCCTTACCGAAGCCAATGGTGATTTTGAGAAAGCAATTGAAATATTGCGTAAAAAAGGCCAAAAAGTATCTGCTTCCCGTTCTGACAAGGATGCAAAAGAAGGATCTGTTTTCGTAAAGACCAGCGAGGATGGAAAAGAAGCTTTTTTAATCGCGTTGAATTGCGAAACGGATTTTGTTGCCATTAATGAAGAATTCCAAAATTTAGGAAACCTGATCCTGGATACCGCAGTCACTACAAAGCCCGCTGATAAGGAAGCATTGTTGGCAACGAAAGTTGGTGACCTTACTTTGAATGAACGCATCGTTGAGTTGATCGGAAAGATTGGCGAGAAAGTAGAAGTAAGCGAATACATTCACATGAATGGTGAAATGGTGGTTCCGTACATCCACGCGGGTTCTAAGCTAGGTGTGTTGGTTTCGTTGAAAGGTGTGAACGGCAATGCAGAAACTACAGCAACCGCAGGTAAAGACATCGGAATGCAGATTGCCGCGATGAACCCGATGGGTGTTGATGAAAATTCTGTAGAGAAGTCGATCGTTGAAAAAGAATTGGAAATTGCGAAAGCACAGATCCTTGCAGAAGGAAAACCTGAGAACATGGTAGAGAAGATTGCTGCCGGAAAGCTCAACAAATTCTTCAAAGAAAACACGTTGCTTCCGCAGTCATTCGTGAAAGACAATTCAAAGACGGTTGCACAGTATTTGGATGGTGTTACCAAAGGGCTTACCGTTGCTGAGTTCAAGCGTATTTCTATCGGATAATTGAATTCGGTTTTGATATTTAAAAAAGAGGGGCTTTCGGGCTCCTTTTTTTATGGTTCAAGGATGGTTGTGCTGCATTCTTTATTGTTCGATAATAAGAGCAATTGGGATTGGAAAAAACATCCAAAAAATAAAAATCTTGCTAGATTAGCGGTAGGGATACAGCGCGTGTATGAACACCTTTGGTACGTATACACGGTTGTTGTAGCCAATTTTATGAGAACACTTTTTACATACTTATTAATATTAACAACTGGGACAATTGTCATTGCTCAAAGTTCATCAACAGTTGAGTCATTGGACAAAGACATTTCAGCCCATTTTGACAAGTATCGGCCAGAACTATTTCGATATAGTGGTTTGGCAATTTACGGAGAGACAATGACGACATTTGAAAAAAGTCAAATTGAGAAGGAACTACAACTTTTTAAGCAAGTAGAAAATTCTGACTTAATAAATAAACCGACCGAAAATGTATTCGCCTTATGTCATAACATTATCATTCATTCACCAGATGATGGAAGAGAGTTCTTGAAACTTTTGAATAAGCCAACAAATGATAGAAATACCATTAGCTCACTTTACTCAGAAATAATGTTCACTGGTGAATTTGGTGAGCAATTGGCTCTCGATAATTTAGAATCCGACAACAAAGATTGGAGTAAGACTTGGGCAAATTATTTGAGTTTACTTGCCATTTATGAATCCTCAATTGCAAGAATTGAAAAGGTACTCAAGGAAACAACGGACATTGAGTTAAAAGAAGATCTTATTGGCGCATTAATGTACATCAGCAATCCAACATCAAAAGAGATTGTAAAACAAGTTATTGAAACGACAACGAATGACCGAGTGCAGGCAAAGGCAATATTTGCATTTGTAGAACTAACAGGCTATGACGGAATCAGCTATTTGCAAAACATAAAGACCAAAGGTGAAAAATCAAAAGAAGAGAAGAAGGGAAGTGTTGACTGGCTAAAAAAGGACACGAGTCAAAAAAATAAATTTGGGACAGAAGTTAGTAACGACATCGATTTCATCATGAGATTTGGCGATATTAAATCTCCAGCAATTCTATGGCTTGATAAGGAAGGGCTATTAGATGAAAAGAAAGCAAAGAAACCGACACCTTTGGCAAAGGAGAAGAAAGACAAATTACTTGATCTGCTCATTGAGTCGAAAGGTTTTGGACTGGAAGCCGCAAAGGGGCAGTTGTTTTTAAGTATTGAAGTATCGGACATTGACAAATTATTGGTTCTCCGACAGATGTGCCTTTATTCACCAAATGACATGACGCAAGGTAGACTAAAAACGATTGGAATTTTTATTAGGTCATTGAGAAAGAGAGTGCAATAAAACTGGCGCTAACAAAATGTTTATGCCAGCTTGGGGTGAAGAGTAAATTTGCAGTTTTGTTTTCTTAATTTCGGTCAGCAACGTGGGGCAGTGACGTGCTTCGAACACCCAAGCCGTCATAAACATAAACGTTGGCAACAATTGGGTTGGCTCGTGGACAGAGACGAGTAAACCGACAAAGCGGGTCGACAGGAAATTAAGTAAATTGACTCGGCATCTGGACAAATGGCTAAAGGAATTTAAAACACATTAATATGAAAAATGACAAACTGATTTATTCGATTGCAAGCATAGTTGTTATTGTAGCAGCTCTTATGAAGATTTTGCATTTACCGTACGCTAATGGGATTCTTATATTTGGTTTTGTTGGAATGTCAGTCTACCAAACGTGGCTTGTGACACATTTGAAAAAAAGAATTAAGGAATTGGAAGGCAAAGTTTGAATTTAAGATTACAGGCAACTGTTACCGCTGAATCAACCTATCCTGGTTATTCTGTTCAGAGAATTAAGGATGGCAGTAGAAATACAACAGTGGGCCCATCCTACAGCTGGGCAAATAATTATCCTGCAGGTGGAAGATTGCCTGAGAGCGTATTTCTGAAATTCACATCTCTCAAAAAGGTAGATCGAATAGATATCTATTCTAGTTCTGGGTATGTTATGCGAAATTATACTATACAATATCGTACAACAACCACCGGACAATGGATCAATTTAGTCGTAGTGACAAGCAACACACAAGTAATGAGGTCTCACACATTTGCAGCTATTGACTTGCGTGAAATTCAGATAATATGCCAACTTGGTCCTTCTAACCAAACAATTTACGGAAGGCTCAATGAAGTGGAGATTTACGGTCCAACAGTACCCACCCTGCCCTATATTCAGAATGAGAATGGTATACTCGTATTCAATTCAGTAAGTGATGTTGAGCAGGCCATTGCGTATTTAGAGTATATGTACGATCAACATAGTGATGCTTTCGCATTGCAGTATACCCACCTTAGTGATGACGAATTTGCTGATATGGAGGAAACTGTTGGGTTCAATGATGATCAACCCTATATCAATTTTGAAAATCAGTATGGCATTTATTCTTTAAGGGCTTTACTTGCTGCCCAAGAAGACTATTGGCTCACCAATACCGCAGGAGACGAAACAGCAGGAACTGACCCCGATGACTTGTACATGGATGGGTATGAAGTACGAACCCTAGTAAATGCGGGTGGTTATTTGAAAGTGGGGACACTTTACTACGTTTTCCTTAGTGACGACTCATACTATACATATGAAGGTGGAGGAGGATGTGATCCAAATTTTGAATGCCCGCAACTAGCCGAAATTAAAAGCTTTCAGCCGGGTCAATCTTTACCACAGGGAGTTAAATATTTTCCGGCAGGATCCAAAAATTCTGTAAGCTTTGCAGCTTCAAGTTGTAAAACCAATAGAAAAAGTAAAGGTTTCGTAAAAAATAGTGAAAGTACCTGGAGAATTAAATGGAAAGTAAGGGCCTATGATGGCCCATTTGCTGGCCCGGGAAAGGTTAAGGCAGTTACCAAGTCTTACAAGAAAAAGAGTGGTAAGTGGAAAGTAAGGGGAGCCACAATTGGTGCCCTAGTATATGGGAATGTGGTTGGACAAGATTGTACTGGGGGTAGCTTTGTACAGAGTTCCCCTAATGAAAAACGTAAACGGAAAATTAAAGCAAAAGTGTCGGTAACCAACTTAGCGGTTAAAAATGGAGAATTACATGGAGCACACTACCACGCCAAAGGTATAAGTTATAACTCAACACTCTCATGGTAAGTTTTTTAGTAGATCACCAATCTTTATAATAGATTGGTGATCTATAAATAAAATATGTTGATGAAAAATAAAATATGGGAAATATCTGTAGTAGTTGTTTTGCTTCTGCTATGTATGGAATCAACAGCGCAAAGTTTTTTAGGTTTATCAATAAATTATGGGGACAAGCTTACTTTCACACCAAATTACCCTACTCTATTGTCCGAAAGGAGGTCGCTCTCACCAACTCTTGTTTATTCACTTCAAAAGAAATTCAAGTCAGATTTTGCCGTTATTTTTGGCGGGCAAGCAGGGATTACCAGCTACTATCTGGTTCCTGTTATAGGTGATACCATTAGTAGTAGCGTTGACCGTTACCCTTTTATCGACTATGGTATATTTGTAAGTAGAATTGAAGTTACTTCTGGTAAGATTTTTCATATTGGGAAAAAGGAATTATTTGTAGGACTAGGGGTTGGAATTAGTTATTACCTCGTTTTTCCATATACAACCATGAACGTATTGATTGCTGATCAAGGCACGACTTATGAAGTGTTCTCTGCATACATCGAGTCATCAGAATCGGGTGTTTTTGCAGGTTTCGCAAAAATCTATATGCAGATGAATGTGTCAAAACGGATTGATTTGGCATTTCAGTACTCAAGACATTGGAAATCTATTTTAAATGGGGAATTTGAATTTTACCATACAAAGACACCAGCATCCGGAACAATAGAATTGGTACCACAAGGTATTTCTTTGATGCTGCTTTATCGCTTAAAAACTAAAAAATGATGCTGCATTTCGATAGGTATTGCCCGGGTTGACCAGATTTTATTACTTTTGCGAATGGATTCAATTTCATATTGAATCCATTTCAAATTTTAAAGCCCATGAAGTCCGTAAAGTAAGTAGTTGATTTCTTAAATTGACTACATCCCTATCCGCTGTTTTCCGTTACCCGTTCCGGGACGCGATTGTTAATTACATTTTTAAGGACTTTATATGTTACAAAAAATAAAATCATTTTTTGCTTTATTAAAAACTGCCATTCGTGGCGAGGAGGAAAACTTTACCACGGGGAGTATAGACCGTTCCATTTTTTTGCTATCCGTTCCGATGATATTGGAGATGGCAATGGAAGCATTGTTTGCTATTGTCGATGTATTCTTTGTTTCAAGCCTGAATGACAACAATGCAGTAGCGGTTATTGGATTAACGGAATCTGTGATCACGCTTGTGTATTCAGTGGCCATTGGTATCAGCATGGGTGCTACCGCTATGGTCGCCAGACGCGTAGGCGAAAAAAATATTGACGCTGCAAAGATCGCTGCGATGCAATCCATTTATATAGCCGTTGCGATCTCAGTGGTACTTGGAGTAACAGGATTTATTTACGCTGCCGACATCCTGAAATTAATGGGGGCAACCGATGCGATTATCTCCACTGGGGTAAACTACACACGCTGGATGTTTGGCGGGAATATTTCCATCATGCTTTTATTTCTTATCAATGGGATTTTTCGTGGTGCCGGGAATGCATCGTTGGCCATGCGTGCGCTTATACTTTCCAACGGCCTTAATATTGTCCTTGATCCAATTTTGATTTTTGGCTGGGGGCCTATACCAAGCTTTGGTGTTGAAGGTGCTGCTATCGCCACTACTATCGGAAGAAGTACGGGAGTGCTTTACCAAATTTACCACCTGACACGCGGTGATGGGTTGATTAAGTTGAACAGAAAAAGCCTGGTCGTTGATTGGGGCATAATCGGTCGGTTGTTAAAGGTATCAGCGGGTGGCACAGGGCAATTCCTGATTGCTTCCGCGAGTTGGATTTTTCTCATTCGGATTATTTCAACCTTCGGTAGTGCTGCATTGGCGGGATACACGATTGGTATACGTGTAATTGTCTTTGCGATATTGCCGGCATGGGGAATGTCCAATGCGGCTGCTACTTTGGTGGGGCAAAATTTAGGGGCGAACCTACCTGAGCGGGCAGAGCAATCCGTGTGGCGGTCGGCCTTTTTAACGATGGTCTTCCTGGGGTTTATTTCAGTGGTTTTTTTCCTCGGTGCCGATATTATTTTGGGGTTTTTCAAGACAGACAATGATTCATTGTACTATGGGGTACAGTGCCTGCGGATCGTTTCAATAGGATATATTTTCTATGCGTATGGTATGGTGTTGAGCCAATCCTTCAACGGGGCCGGTGATACGCGAACGCCAACGATCTTAAATTTCTTTGCTTTTTGGATGCTACAGATTCCGTTGGCCTATTTGCTTTCAATAACATTTGAAATGGGGCCGGCTGGTGCTTTCTCGGCAATTGCTATATCGGAATCAATACTGGCCATTGCTTGTATTATTATCTTCAAACGCGGGAAGTGGAAGACAACTGTTATTTAGTTGATAGTTAGTAGTTGATAGTTGGTAGTTAGTAGATCGTCAAACTACCAACTATCAACTACTAACTATTTTTTATCTTTAAAAGCAGTTTTGAAAGCATTCTTCAGCTCTTCCCCCGCTTTCTTTAAGCTATCCTCAACTTCTTTCCACCGTTCTTTGTTTTTTGACTCTTCCCGGAATTTCTCAGCGGAGTCTTTAAGTTCTTCGTATTTTTCCTGAAACTCTTTCTGAAGCCGTTCGCTTGCTTCTTGAAGCTCTTCAACGAATTGATCCGCTTTTTTTCCTAAATTTTTGAACATTCGTTCGGCATTTCCTTCTTTGTTTTCCATATTTCAATGTTGGTTATTGTTGAGAACTGTCAGGGCAAATTGATGGTGATTGGTTGATGGCAAATAAACTTCATTTTTTACGCCTTGCAAAACTATCAAACAACAACTAACAACTATATTTACCTTATCATATGCAAACGGATCAGGACCATATAGGATACATAAAGCATTTGTTGGAGACCAAGTCTTTTGCAAAGCAAGTTACATACAAGCATCTCCTGGCTTCTTTTTCAATTCTACGGCAAACGGCCACACGAATTGCCAATAGGCTCTCAGCGCAAACGGAAGACAATGATGTTACCATCGAATTCACGGATATTAATGAGCATGAATTCCATCTTAAAATAGCCGGTGACCTTTTGATTTTTGTACTCCATACCAACATTGTAACCTTCGATGCCGAACATGCTGCCATGAAGGACCCTTATATTTTGGAAAAGGATATCAACCGGTATTTCGGGCAAATCATGATTTACAACTTCATGTCAGATTCGTATAAGTTCAACCGCGTGAATGATCCCGGATACTTGTTGGCGCGTGTGATGATCAACCACGAGAACCGTTATTTTATTGAAGGGGAAGGACGGCTTGAATCGGTTTCAAATAAAATATCCATTCACCCGGTATCCGCTAACGATTTAGAAGCGCTTGTAAAAATTGCGTTGGCCATGGCGATTGAAAATGACTTAATGGCGTTGCCCTATCCGCGTGTTAAATTCATCACCTTGATTCAAAAGCTTCAGCACACACCGGATTTGGGTGGAGGCCAAAAAATAGGTTTTCAAATGAGTTATCAAAATCCTCAAAAATAAAGAAGATGGTCAAAAAACTTACACTCATACTGGTTGTTGTTTTACTTGCGGGAGGATGTGCTTCCAACAAACCAAATAAGAAATTAAAGCCGGGAAAACCGATTCCGTGCCCACAAAAAGACTGCTAATTATGAAGAACCTACCCAACATTATTATTGCCATCGATGGTTATTCTGCATGCGGAAAAAGTACAACCGCGAAAGAAGCTGCCCGAATCCTTGGATATCGCTACATCGATTCGGGGGCAATGTACCGGGCGGTTACGCATTACTTTTTGGAAAACCACGTTTCACTATTCAGTCCCAAGGAAATACAGCAGGCGTTGGGCAACATGGATATTGCATTTAAGGCTGATGCCAGAAATGAAACCAATATTTACCTGAACGGTCTAAAAGTAGACGAAAAGATCAGGAAGATGAAAATTTCCGATCAGGTAAGCAATGTAAGTGCGATTAAAGAAGTTCGCCAGGCGATGGTCGCGCTTCAACGCAAGTTTGGCAAAGATAAAGGGATCGTTATGGACGGAAGGGATATCGGCACTGTGGTATTCCCCGATGCCCACCTCAAGGTTTTCATGACAGCGGATATTGCTACCCGCGCCATCCGCAGACAAAAGGAATTGTTGGAAGCAAACCAACTGGTGAACCTGGATGATGTAATTGCCAACATTGCCAGGCGTGATTCGATTGATACATCCCGAAAGGAAAGCCCGCTAAGAAAGGCCGATAATGCCATAACAATTGACACTACACACATGTTTATTGAAGAGCAGGTGGACGAAGTTGTGCGGTTGGCATTAACACAAATTTTGGCCTAATCGGGGTATATGCCCCCGAACCCAAACAACTGCTTTTTAAGTACCATATATTGCGATTTTATCCTTCTTTGGTACTAAAAAATTATTATTTTTGCCACGTTCTTTAATTAACGATCGTCACTAAAAGCATGGGTAAATTTATCCGACTCAAAAAGGGCTTTGATATCAAACTTGCAGGAAAAGCCTCTCCAACCATTGCGCAAATCGATCAACCTGAAACGTTTTCTATTAAACCTACTGATTTTGAAGGGGTTTACCTTCCCAAAGTAATTGTAAAGGAAGGGGAAAATGTAAAAGCAGGTTCGGTTTTGTTCCATGAGAAGCGCAATGATAAGATTGTTTTCACCGCGCCAATCAGTGGTGAGGTTGTGGAAATCGTTCGTGGTGAAAAGCGGAAATTATTAGGGGTAAAAATCCTGGCGGATAAAACACCCGAATATGTTCAATTCAAAAAATATTCAGTTTCTGACCTTACCGGAATAAACCGGGAAGAGGCGCAGGAACAAATGCTTCAAAGTGGGGTTTGGCCAAATTTGGTACAACGCCCGTATGGTATTGTTGCTGATCCGAACGAGACCCCGAAAGCAATTTTTATTTCAGCCTTTGATTCCCATCCATTGGCTCCCGATTACAATGTAATTTTTAAAGGGCAAGAGCAATATTTTCAAGCAGGGTTAACGGTGTTGAAAAAATTCACACCCGGGCTCATCCATTTGAATGTTCACGCAGAACTTGAGATTGCCACCATTTTTTCACAAGCCAAGGGTGTAGAACTCAATAAATTTTCAGGGGTACACCCGGCAGGCTGTGTCGGTGTTCAAATCCACCACATTGACCCGATCAATAAAGGTGATATTGTGTGGACCATCAACCCGTTTGGTGTAATCCAAATCGGTAAACTTTTCTTAAATGGGGTTTATGATGCTTCACGGGTAATCGCAGTTGCCGGTTCAGAAGTTGTCAAGCCTCAATATTATAAAACCTATACAGGCGCAGCCATAAAGAAATTTTTGGAGGGCAACTTGAAACAAGACCATGTACGGGTTGTTTCCGGTAACGTCCTTACCGGAACATCCATTGGAAAAGATGGTTATGTTGGGTTCTTTGATAATGTTGTAACCGTTATCCCGGAAGGAAACCATCATGAATTCTTAGGTTGGATCATGCCACAAGCAAACAAAGTGAGTTTTCAACGCGCTTTTGGATTGCTTTCTTTTTTATTCCCGAAAAAAGAACACAAACTAAACAGTAATACCAACGGGGAGCCCCGTGCATTTGTGCAAACAGGGGTTTTCGAGAAGGTGACACCCATGGATATCCTTCCAACCCAATTGCTGAAGTCCATTATCGCAGAAGATTTTGATGAGATGGAAGCCTTGGGGATTTATGAAGTGGTAGAAGAGGACCTTGCCCTTTGTGAATTTGTGGACATGTCGAAGCACAACGTACAAGGGTTGGTGCGTGAAGGAATTGAATTATTGCGGAATAGTTAATCGTATATGAAGTTTATAAGGAATCAAATTGATCAGGTAAAACACAACTTCGAGAAGGGTGGTAAACTTCATAAGTACTACTACGTTTTTGAAGCGTTTGAAACATTTCTTTTTGCCCCCGATTCGGTAACGGGTCCGAAAGGTGCACAAATCCGGGATGCAATTGACATGAAACGGCTCATGATGACCGTGATCATTGCCATGGTGCCGTGTTTGTTGTTTGGAATTTATAATGTTGGTTACCAACATTTTTTGGCGACAGGGGTTGCTGCCACTACCGGTGAAATGATTTGGGTAGGGATTGTTCAGGTGATGCCAGTCGTTATTGTTTCCTATGCAGCCGGTCTTGGTGTGGAGTTTTTATTTGCAACACTCCGCAGGCATCCGGTCAATGAAGGCTTTTTGGTAACCGGGATGTTGATCCCATTGATAATGCCCCCGGATATACCACTATGGCAAGTAGCGCTTGCTACTATCTTTGCGGTGATTATTGGCAAGGAAGCTTTTGGTGGTACGGGTATGAACGTCCTGAATGTAGCGCTTACGGCACGGGCATTTTTATACTTTGGTTACCCGGCCGATATTTCTGGTGATGTATGGTCATATATCCCGGAAGGAGCAACTGCTGTTTCCGGATTTTCCGGGGCAACCCCGCTAGCGCTAGCAGCTGAGGCACTGGAAGGAACAAATGTAGTTTCCTCATTTGCATCCTTTGGTACAGGCTGGGCACCGGAAGGTTTTTATAGTTTCTCCAATATGTTTTTTGGGTTTATCCCCGGTTGTGTTGGTGAGACGTCTGTCTTAATGTGTTTGATTGGTGCTGCTATCTTAATCATGACGGGAGTAGGAAGTTGGAAAGTGATGGTGGGTGTAGTGGCAGGTGCATACATTACAGGGTACGGTTTTAATTTGATCGGTGCAAATGAATTTATGCTGATGCCTGCCCATTATCATCTGGTCATTGGTGGGTTGGCCTTTGGAACGGTATTCATGGCAACGGATCCTGTAACAGCTTCACAAACCGAAACGGGAAAATGGATTTATGGGTTTTTAATCGGTGTCCTAACAGTTGTCATAAGGGCTTTTAATCCGGCCTATCCGGAGGGGATTATGATGGCCATTCTGTTAATGAATGTGTTTGCCCCGCTTATTGATTATTATGTAGTTAATGCCAACAAAAAAAGAAGATTAAAACGTGCGACAGTCTAACGGTTATATCATCATATTCACAGTCGCGCTTACTATTGTAGTAGGTGGACTGCTAGCAGGCGCTTCTCAATTTTTAGGCCCTGCACAACAACGCTCTGTTGATTTGGACACCAAATCATCCATTCTTAATGCTGTGCAAAACCAGGTAAAGATCAACGAAGGCGATGATGTTCTTGCTATTTATGACAGGCGCATTTCATCCCTCGTGGTTGATTTTGATGGAAATGAAATCACGACCGATGCAAAAGGCAATCCTGTGGTAGCAGAGAAAGTGGATATTCTTAAGAATTATAAGCTTGATCCGAAAGAACGGGAATACCCGGTTTTCAAACTCATGAATGCTGAAGACTCCACTAAAGTGGAGGCATATATCCTTCCGGTTTATGGTGCCGGTTTGTGGGACAAGATTTGGGGATATGTAGCGATAGATGCTAAGTTGGAAACCATTGTTGGTGTTTCGTTTGACCACAAAGGAGAAACCCCGGGTTTAGGCCAGCGCATAGCCACCCCTGAAATCCAAAACCGGTATGAAGGGAAAAAGATATTTGATGAATCTGGCAAACTTGTTTCAGTGCAAATGATGAAAGGTGAGCACGGGGGCGGTGTGTCCAGTATTGAGTATTATAAAGGTAAGCCTCATCAGGTTGATGGAATGTCGGGCTCAACGCTAACCGGAAACGGACTTAACCAAATGCTAAAAGCATACCTGGAAGCATATCAGAATTATTTCAAAAAAATTGGGAGCGGTTCAACAACGGCATCCATCAAATAAATAATATAGAGTATGGCAGAGACACTAGAAGCAGGACTAGAAGCAGTAGTAAAGAAAACGGCCGAGCCGATTTTTTCGAAGCGTAGAAGAAAAATTGTCAATGACCCACTGAACGAAGAAAACCCTGTTACCGTACAAGTGTTGGGGATTTGTTCAGCGCTCGCGATTACAATCAAAATGGAACCGACACTGATCATGGGGATTTCTGTGATTACCGTAGTGGCATTTTCCAACTTGCTTATATCGATGATGAGGAATTACATCCCAAACAGGATTCGTATTATCGTGCAACTTGCTGTTGTTGCTACGTTGGTAACCTTGGTTTCGGAAGTGTTGAAAGCATACAGCTACCCAATGTACAAAGTATTGGGTGCGTTTGTTGGTTTGATTATTACCAACTGTATTGTAATGGGTCGACTTGAAGCATTTGCAATGGGGAACAAACCATACGATTCAGTATTGGATGGTATTGGAAGTGGAATGGGCTATGCCTGGATTATCCTTGCCGTTTCTTTCTTCAGGGAATTATTGGGGTCGGGATCAGTTTTTGATTTCCAGGTTTTTAAAAGTATTGGACTCGCCTACACTACCAATTCATTGATGGTGGATTCTGTTGGTGCCTTTATGATCCTGGGCATTATCATTTGGGTACAGCGGGCGAAAACCGGATATGTTGAACATTAATCATTGTAAATAGATATTGATATGGAATTGATAAGCCTCGGGATAAAATCCATTTTTATAGAGAATATGATCTTTGCCTACTTCTTAGGCATGTGTTCATACCTGGCTGTTTCCAAAAAAGTAACAACGGCATTGGGACTAGGCGCAGCAGTTGTCTTTGTGAACGCGATCACCGTTCCAGTAAACTGGTTGATCCAGGAATACATTTTGAAAGAGGGCGCACTTTCTTTTCTGGGGGCACAGTTTGAAAGTGTCAACCTGGAGTTTTTACAATTCATTATGTTTATCTGTATCATCGCAGCGATTGTACAATTGGTGGAAATGGTAATTGAAAAAGCATCACCAACCTTGTATGCATCGTTGGGTATTTTCCTTCCATTGATTGCGGTAAACTGTGCAATCTTAGGATCATCCCTTTTTATGATCCAACGTGATTACACACTGGCTGAAGCAACTGTTTTTGGTTTTGGTGGTGGCATTGGATGGTTGCTTGCGATTGTTGCACTTGCCGCCATTCGCGAGAAGATGAAATATTCAAATGTACCGGCACCATTAAAAGGATTGGGCATTACCATGTTCATTACCGGGTTGATGGGACTGGCCTTTAAATCTTTTATAGGAATAGCCCTGTAGGCTTAACAATAAAAAGAATCCAAAGGGCTTTCGGTAATTTTCGAAAGCCCTTTTTAATTTATAACACTATGGAAAACAATATATTCAAACGTGCGGTACGGTACTTTTTCAGTGGCACGCTCTTTATCGTTCCGTTGGTAGCCACTGCTTACTTTTTATACGTGTCCTTCGATTGGCTCGACAGCTTGTTGCACATTCCGTACCCGGGGGTTGGTTTTTTGATTTTGATTTTGGCCATTACCGGGTTTGGCTACCTCACTACCAATTTTGCTTTTAATACCTTTTCGAATTTCTTTGAAAGCTCGCTAAAGAAAATCCCATTATTAAGCTTGATTTACTCTTCCATTAAAGATTTAATTGAAGCATTTGTTGGGGAGAAGAAAAAATTCAGCAAACCGGTGTTGGTCACAATCAATAAGGAGAACAATTTATTTCAAATTGGATTCATCACCCAAAAAGATTTATCTGAGTTGGGGTTGAATGATATGGTGTCGGTGTATTTGCCGCACTCATACGCCTTTTCGGGTATTCATTATGTGGTACCGAAAGAACATGTAAGACCATTGAATGTAAGCGGTACTGTTGCAATGAAATATATTGTTTCGGGTGGCGTTTCCGGATTTAAGGAGGTGAATGATTGATACTGATAACAGATTCGTACGCAATTCTTATTTTTCTAACATAAATTCCCTTAATTTTAAAATATGAGCAAGGAAGAAATGAAATTAGCCATAGCCGAATTGTTAGAGGACACACCAGAACAAATTCTTACTGAAGTTCTAAATTATTTGGAATCTGTTAAGAAAATTTCTCCGGAAAAATTCAATCTAGCCCGGGACCTAAGAAGAATTTTAACTGAAGATAAAGAACTCTTAGAGCGGTTGGCAAAATGATTGAGTTAGATGACGTTCTTAAAATTCATTCAATTCTAATTGAAAAGTTTGGGGGTGTCGAAGGGTTCCGCTCCCAATGATCTGCTTCTTTTTGCTGATCGATTTTCCACTTCTACAGTATTTAACCCATGGATAAAAAGGTTTATCTTGCTTCATGGATTTTTCCCCTGTAATTTTTTGGGATGTGGAGTATTCCAAAATAGATTGGAATAAAAGCAGCCGGTTTGTTATTGGACGTGTAGTGCGTTATGGAACGGCATCGGATTGGAAAAAATTAAAAGCCTTGTATGGCCTTGCGTTAATAAAGACTGAAATGTTAAAAGAACGCGACCTTGATGAGCGTTCACTTAGCTTTTTAAGTTGTGTATTGGAAGTACCTAAAGATCAATTCAGATGCTACAAAAGCAAACCGTTGCACCCGGCACATTCCGACTTTTAGAGCGGATATGCTCTATTCCTGAATTATCTGGTTTTAACCTTTGCTGGGCGTGGCCGAATGCGTGATTTTTATGATATTTATTTTTTACTTCAAGAGTTTTCACTTGCTCAGATGATTGAATTTTATAACAAAAAATATGCAGATGGAAACGAGATGATGGTTGCCAGAAGCCTCACTTTTTTTGATGATGCGAATACTGATGAACAACCTAAAACCCTATTGTCCGGAATCTCCTGGGAACAAATAAAAAAAACTATCTTAATGGAAGTTAAAAAATTATACTAATCACCTCTGCCACTTCCGCTCCCAATACCCCGCTTCTTTTTGTTGATTGATTTTCCGCCTCTACAGTGTTTAACCGCAAAGACGGTAAGGCGCTAAGAAACCAGAAATTTCTTTGCGTCATTGCGTCTTTGCGGTAAGATAATTAAATCCCCTTTTTAGGGACATTTCTTTACCTCCGCCATTTCCTTTCCCAATGATCTGCTTCTTTTTGCTGATTGATTTTTCCTTCCTTCAGAAGGGAAGCAAGTTTTTCATTCATAGGTTCACGTGAGGTGAGATGGTAGTTGCCACAATCCTCACATTTATAAACTGCAATCGGTCCCGTTCCTTTGTTGAAATCAAAATGTGTATGCGCACCTATCAATGCTTCGATGGCAAGTTCCTCTGTTTGATATGATCGTTTACCGCAAGCCATCTTATACTTATTTAAAAGATCCCGGATAAAATTCATGGTGGAGTGAATTCAATCAAAGACCATATTAGAACAAAGCCGGGTGGGGATTTCAATCGAAGCACCACCATGCCGAACCTGTTCGGGCATCTTTCATCAACTGATCACACCAGACCCAATTAATTCATCACCTTGATACCAGGCAGCAAACTGACCGGGCGTTATACTTTTTTGTGCCTCATCAAAAATGATATAGAGTCCGTTGGCTTCCTTATGTAATGTGCATTCTTCAAGGTTTTGACGATAGCGAATTCTCGCCTGGTATTTTTTTGATTCCCCAATTTCCAATTTCAAATCCGGACGGATCCAATGCTCATCTTCATTCGGGATAAACAATCCTTTTCGATACAACCCGGGATGATCTTCACCTTGCCCCATATAAATGGTGTTGGTTTCAGTATCCGTTCCAATAATGAATAGAGGTTTCGGATAGCCTCCTATATTCAATCCTTTCCGTTGCCCGATGGTATAGTAATGCGCACCGTTGTGTTCGCCTGCTACTTTTCCCATCGTTGGTGCATACTCAAACGGTTTTGAAAGTGATGCCAAATCATCTGTATGATTTCCATTTTGGAATTGATGGTCATCCGCAAAAATCTCAATCACTTTCCCTTTCTTCGGTTGAAGGCGTTGTTGCAGAAAATCAGGAAGGTGTACTTTGCCGATGAAACACAATCCCTGTGAATCTTTTTTCTCTGCGGTTACGAGATTATTGTTCTTTGCTATTTCGCGTACCTCCGGTTTCAACAATCCGCCAATCGGAAATAATGCTTTGCTTAATTGCGCTTGTGTCAACTGGCACAAAAAATAACTTTGGTCTTTGTTCGGGTCTTTTCCGGAGAGCAATTGATAAATGGCCTTTCCGTCTTTTTCAATTTCACCTTTTCGGCAATAGTGCCCGGTGGCAACAAAGTCGGCACCCAGTTTCAAAGCATGTTTTAGAAAGACATCAA
Source organism: uncultured Roseivirgaceae bacterium (assembly GCA_964398945.1). GTDB lineage: Bacteria > Bacteroidota > Bacteroidia > Cytophagales > Cyclobacteriaceae > JBGTGG01. The sequence continues at coordinate 264,351 of CAYNOT010000002.1, forward strand.
ATTTTATTTCACGATTACAAAGCACATCCGGGTTGGGGGTTCTTCCACGGTTGTATTCATCGAACATGTAATCGACAATACGCTTTTTGTACTCTTCACTTAAGTCAATCGCCTGGAAAGGAATCCCTAAATGTTGTGCCACAATCATCGCATCGTTGCTATCATCCAGCCAGGGACACTCATCACTAATCGTAACCGAATCGTCATGCCAGTTTTTCATGAACATACCAATGACTTCATAGCCTTGTTCCTTCAGCAGATACGCAGCCACACTTGAATCAACCCCCCCCGACAAACCCACAACAACCCTTTTCTTCATTAATATTTTATTTAAAAGTCGGCTACTACCCCGAACCTCGTTAATTTAGCTTCAAATGAATTTTTACAACAGTGCAAAGTAAAGAAATGTTCGCGGGATTAAGGGTAGTTGAATTGGCATCCGTATTGGCCGGTCCGGCAGTCGGGCAGTTTTTTGCGGAGCTTGGCGCTGAAGTAATTAAAGTTGAAAATATTTCGACACGGGGTGATGTTACCAGAAGTTGGCGATCACAAGGGGAGCAAACAGATGACCGGTCTGCATATTTTTGTTCCGTAAACTGGGGCAAAAAATCCATCGCAATCGATCTCAAAGTAAAAGAAGGGAGGGGGATTGTTTATGATTTGGTCAAAACGGCTGATATCGTCATTGCCAGTTACAAGCCGGGGGATGCGGGAAAACTCGGAATGGATTATAATACCCTTGCCGGGTTCAAACCTGATTTGATATATGGAATGGTCACCGGATACGGATCGAAAAACCCGCGTGTTGGCTATGATGCCGTCATTCAGGCCGAATCAGGGTTTATGTTTATGAATGGTGAACCGGGAGGGCCATCTTTAAAAATTCCCGTGGCATTAATGGATGTTTTGGCGGGTCACCAACTAAAAGAGGCATTACTGTTGGCGTTGTTGTATAAAGCGCGAACCGGAAAAGGTCAGTTGGTAGAAGTTTCGCTCATTCAGTCGGCATTGGCGAGCCTGGCCAATCAGGGGAGTAACTGGCTGGTGGCAAACAAGTTGCCGCGTAAATCGGGATCTGCCCATCCTAATATTGCCCCGTACGGGGATTTGTTCCTGAGTGCAGATAACAAAGAAATTTTGCTGGCGGTAGGTTCGGATCGACAGTTTATAGAATTATGTAAAGTTCTTTCCTTACATGAATTACCTGATAATGAGCGGTATAGAACAAATTCAAGCCGTGTTGCCCATCGCGGGTCGCTAAATATTTTATTAAGGCCACGCATTTCCACTTTTCAGGCAACTGAACTTTGTGAAGCATTAAAAAAAGTAAACGTGCCCGCTGCCATTATCCAAAACATTCAGGAAGCACTCGATGTATCCGAAGCAAAAAGCCTTTTTTTGGAGTCAGTTGATGGTGTCAGGGGATTGCGAAGTTTTGTTGCAGAATCGAATGGATTTTCAATGTCCACCCACATTCCCCCACCGCCTCATTTTGGGGAAAATACCAACGAAATCTTATCCAAAACCCTTCATTTTGAAGCTGAAAAGGTGGATAAACTCCGTTCTTTAGGAATCATTATCTAGCTCCACACCTTATTTCAATCGATTTTGAACGCCAAAAACAGGTGTTTTACGTGCTTTTTTGTTCATTTATGTAAAAAAGTGGGTGAAAGTGGTAGAAAGTGGAGTAAAATTATCTAAGTTTGTTTTAGACAACCACTACGTCTATGACCTTTTTCACAAGTGAATACGAAGGCAAGCTCGATGCAAAAGGCAGGATTGTACTGCCGGCCCGCATTAAGGCTCAACTTCCCGACAGCGGAGGCCAGGAACTGGTCATCCGGAAGGGCTTTGAGCAATGCCTGATTATTTACCCTATGGTGGAATTCAAGAAGGTCTTCTCAAAAATTTCCGGATTAAGCGAATTCAACGAAGAGTATAGAAAACTTCAGCGAAACTTCTTCAGCGGGACCTTTACCGTGGAGTTGGATGGAAACGGACGCTTCCTCATCCCAAAAAATATGCTTGCCTACGCTCAACTTGAGAAGGATTGTGTATTGGTGGGGATGGGAAACAAAGTTGAAATCTGGAACCCATCGGTCTATGAGAAGCACATGATCAGCGATCCTGGTGAGTTGTCGAAGTTAGCGCAGAAATATTTGGACGAGTAAGGGAGGTATGGCTTCCAGTTATCACAACCCAGTAATGCTCAGCCAATGTGTTGACGCGTTGAATATTCATGCCGATGGAATTTATGTTGATGTCACGTTTGGTGGTGGTGGACACAGCATGAAAATCCTGGAAGAGCTAACAACGGGGAGATTAATAGCTTTCGATCAAGATGATGATGCAAAGCGACAAGCGGAAAATATCCGACACCGTTCTTTTACATTTTGCCAGGCGAATTTCAAATACCTGAAAAAGTATTTAAAGTTGAACGGGATCACGAAAGTGGATGGGATACTAGCGGATTTGGGAATCTCTTCACACCAGATAGATTCTCCCGATCGTGGATTTTCAACCCGTTTCGATGGGCCGTTGGATATGCGGATGGACAAAGGAGGATCACTTACGGCAGCGAAAATTTTGAACGGGTATGATGAACCTTCCCTTCATAAAATTTTCGGGATGTACGGGGAAGTGAAAAACGCAAAAACAGTAGCTGCAAAAATTTGCCAGGAGCGGGTGAGAATCCCATTCCACCGAACGGAAGATTTAAAAAAGGCACTTCAAGGAATTGCACCGCGAGGGAAAGAGAATAAATACTTCGCGCAAATTTTTCAAGCGTTGCGAATTGAAGTAAACGCAGAGTTGAAGGCCCTGGAAGAATTTTTACTACAGTGTGGGGAGGTGATGAATGAAGGAGGAAGACTGGTGGTACTATCGTACCACTCACTTGAAGACAGGATGGTGAAGAACTACATAGGCAAAGGAAAGATATTCGGTGAAGTAGAGAAAGATTTTTACGGAAACCAACTGAGGCCTTTTCGTGCGGTAAATAAAAAACCAATTGAAGCTTCGGCAGAAGAAATAGAAACAAACAATAGGGCGAGAAGTGCAAAACTTCGGGTTGCTGAAAAAATATAAGATGGGAAATACATTTAGGATCGGGAAAAAGAAAGGCAACATGGGAGGGGCAACATCTTCCAGTGGAAAAGCTGGCTTCTTTTCAGGGATCGAAAGGCGGTTGAAGTTGGAGAATTATTTTGAAGAAGGTTTTCCTGTCCAATACCTCCCGAAGATTTTATTTGTTCTTTTTCTCGGGTTGATCTACATCGGCAACACACACTATGCAGAAAAGACTGTACGTAAAATCAACACATTGCAAAATGATGTGGAAGACCTTCGTGCCGATTATACCACATTGAAATCGGATTTGATGTTTGCGAGCAAGCAATCAGAAGTGGCAAAAAAAGTAAAAGCAATAGGGTTAAAAGAAAGTTTGATACCGCCCAGTAAAATTGAAGTAGGAAGAAGGTGAATATTAAGAAGTCCATATTATTACGTGTACGCGTAGCATTTTTGTTTGTGTTCCTTTTCACGATCGCCATTATTGTGAAGACGGGACATATCCAATTTGTGGAAGGGGAGAAGTGGGTGAAGATGGGGGAGCGTATCTCTTTTGACTATAGAGAAGTAAAAGCAACACGCGGAAATATCTATTCGGATAACGGAAGCTTATTGGCAACTTCACTACCGTTTTATAAAGTAGCATTTGATGCCACTTTGGCAAAGGATGATGTCTTTAAGAACGGAGTAGAAGAGCTAGCCAATAACTTGTCTAAATTTTACAAAGACAAATCGAAAACAGAATACAAGCGCCTTTTACAGGATGCCCGTGCATCGGGAAAACAATATGTAATCCTTAATCGCACGCGTATTGATTATCAAGATAAAAAAGCAATGATGGACTGGCCAATTTTTCGCGAAGGCAGACTTCGTGGCGGGGCCATCTTTGAAAAGGTTGATTTACGCTATCGTCCATTTTCAAACCTTAGCAGCAGGACCATCGGTTTTGTAAATGAAAACGATAAAGGTGCCGGATTGGAATTCAGTTTCAACAAACAACTCGGTGGACAAAATGGATATGCGTACTACCAAAAAATTTCCGGGGGTGTTTGGAAACCGGTTTTTGATGCGAGCAATGTAAAAGCAATTAATGGGTACGATATTCAAACAACACTGGATATCAATTTGCAAGATGTTGCCGAAACGGCCCTTCTTCAGGCCATGCAGCAACACAATGCTGATGACGGACTGGTGATTGTAATGGAAGTGGAGACGGGAGAGGTAAAAGCAATTTCAAATTTAAGCAGTAATGGAAAGGGCTATTTTTTCGAAAAGTACAACTACGCAACGGCTGGACTTTTCGAGCCTGGTTCCACTTTTAAATTGGTAACGATGATGGCCTTGCTGGAAGACACCAGCATTGAACTTACCGATAGTATTGATACCGGAAATGGCGAATACACTTTTTATAATAAAAAAGTAAGGGATCATGAAGAAGGTGGGCTTGGGAAGGTAACTATTCAGGGGGCCTTCGAGCATTCATCGAATGTTGCTATGGCAAAGTTGGTGGATAAGCATTTTAGTGCACGTCCTCAAAAATTTGTGGACTACACTGATCGGTTGAAACTCTCCCAACCAATGGGAATTCAAATTACAGGTGAACCAATGCCAAAAATCAAACGGCCAGGTGAAAAAGGTTGGAGTGGAATTAGCCTGCCGTGGATGGCACATGGTTATGGATTTGAAATAACCCCGCTCCATACGCTTGCGCTTTTCAATGCTGTGGCGAATGACGGAAAGATGATAAAACCCATTTTTGTTCGCTCGGTAAAAAAGGCTGACAAAGTAATTGAAGAATACGAAACCGAAGTCTTAAATAAAAAAATATGTTCAAGCAAGACCTTAACCAAACTGAAGCTTTTATTGGAAGGTGTTGTTCAGAACGGAACCGCGCAAAGCATAAAGGGAAGTCACTATCAGATTGCCGGTAAAACAGGAACTGCCCAAATTCTGGAGAAAGGCCGGTATACGCGTAAATACATTACCTCTTTTGCGGGATACTTTCCAGCGCATAATCCAAAGTATAGTGCGATTGTCTTGATAAAAAACCCGCGCGGTTGGCAACAGTATGGAAGTAATGTAGCGGCACCTGTTTTCAAAGAAATAGCAGACAATATTTATGCACGTGATATTCAAATGCACCAAGCCCTGGCATTTAAAAGATTAAATGAACCGGGTGTGTTTCCGGTAATCCGTGCCGGGTACAAAGATGATTTAACAATGATTTGCAATGAACTTGGAATTTCCAATCACGCAAAAGTTGAGGAAGAGTGGGTACGTGCAGTTCGAAATGGGAATGCTGTTGACTGGGATAAAAATATTGGTGGAAAAGGGGTTGTTCCGGATGTTACCGGAATGACGTTCCGTGATGCAATTTATTTGCTCGAAAGCACGGGGCTTCGTGTTTCATTTGAAGGGAACGGGAGAGTAGCAACGCAATCGATTACCCCGGGCGCAAAGTTTACGAACGGAGCAAGAATTTATTTAAAGCTAAGCTGAACGTGAACATCCTTAAAGACATATTGTATAAAGTATCGATTACCTCCACGTATGGAAACATGGACGTGGAAGTAAAAGGTGTGGCTTTTGATTCGCGAAAAGTAGAAGCAGGATATTTATTTGTTGCCGTTGTGGGAACACAAAGTGACGGCCATGCTTTCATCTCAAAGGCAATTGAACGAGGTGCAACCACTGTTGTTTGTGAAAACCTTCCGGAGACTATTGAAGAACACATCACGTATATCGAAGTAAAAAGCAGTGCGCACGCACTGGGCATCATTTCGGCAAATTATTATAACAACCCTTCGGCCAAGCTTTCCGTGATTGGTGTTACCGGCACAAATGGAAAGACCACTGTCGCTACATTGCTTTTTTCACTTTACACATCATTGGGATATCCTGCTGGTTTGATTAGTACTGTCGAAAACAGGATTACGGATTCAGTAATTCCATCAAGCCATACTACTCCGGATCCATTGCAATTGAATGGACTCTTGGCACAAATGCTGGATGCTGGTTGTCAGTATGTTTTTATGGAAGTAAGTTCCCATGCCATTGATCAGGAACGCATTGCCGGTTTAAATTTTAAGGGAGGAATCTTCACCAACATCACGCACGATCACCTGGATTATCATAAGACATTCGAAAATTATATTCTCGCAAAGAAAAAGTTTTTTGATGGATTGAATAGCGATGCCTTCGCATTGGTAAACGCGGACGATAAACGTGGGATGGTGATGTTGCAAAACACCAAAGCAAAGAAGCAATCTTTTGGCTTGCGGAAAATCGTTGATTTCAAGGGGAAAATAGTAACCAATTCAATTGAAGGATTGGAACTTGAAATCGCCAATAAGCATGTATGGTTTCAATTGATCGGGGATTTTAATGCATACAATCTGCTTGCTGTTTATGGTACTGCCATTCTTTTAGGAGAAGACAGCGATGAAGTGCTTACAAAATTGTCGGCATTAAAGGCCGCGACAGGAAGGTTTGAATTGGTGGAACCGGGATCTCGCTTTACTGCTATTGTTGATTATGCACATACACCCGATGCACTTAAAAATGTATTGGAAACGATCGCTTCATTCCGTTCAGGAAACGAGCAGGTGATTACAGTGGTAGGGTGTGGCGGCAACAGGGATAAGACGAAGCGACCACTAATGGCATCGATCGCGTGTCGGTTTAGTGACAAGGTAGTGTTGACTTCTGATAATCCGCGTGATGAAGATCCCATGGAAATTATCCATGAGATGCAAACCGGAATTGGCCCCAGCCATGCGAGAAAAACATTGGTGATGGCCGATCGGGAAGAAGCAATTAAAACAGCTTGCATGATGGCAAAAGAAAATGACATCGTGTTGGTGGCAGGAAAAGGTCACGAGACCTATCAGGAAATCAAAGGAGTGAAATATCCTTTCGATGATCGGGAGGTGGTGAAACGGATGATAAAACTGTTTGCTAATTAATGATTTAATAATTTCTAATTACTAATGAGAAACTATACGGATAATTTGATTGTAAAAATGACATTTCAGTTTGCACTGGATATCATGAATTTCTGTGAGCTCTTGAGAAATGACAGAAGATATGCATTTGCCGATCAAGTTTTGAGATCGGGATGTTCAATTGGAGCAAATGTAAAGGAAGCACAAAACGCTGAAAGTAAAGCAGATTTTATACACAAGTTAAAGATTGCAAATAAGGAAGCTGAGGAAACTGAGTACTGGTTGGAGCTTTGTCAGTTTTCTAAAGATTACCCAAAACCGGGGGCGTTATTAGAGAATATTGAAAGTATTTTAAAAGTGATCGGAAAAATTGTTTCGACAAGCAGAAAGACAAAATTGAATTAGTAATTAGTAATTATAGAATTAGAAATTAACAAATGTTATACTATTTGTTCGATTATTTGGATAAACAACTAGACCTGATAGGAGCAGGGGTGTTCAAGTACATCTCATTCCGGGCGGGTATGGCGGCAGTGTTTTCGTTGGTCATTACGATTGTTTTTGGCAGCAGCCTGATTAAATTTTTGCAAAAGAAACAAGTGGGTGAAGAAATTCGTGACTTGGGCCTCGAAGGGCAAGCGAAGAAAAAGGGAACCCCTACAATGGGCGGCTTGATAATCATTGCTGCAATCCTGGTTCCAACACTACTGTTTGCGCAACTAACCAATGTGTATGTAATACTCCTGATCATATCTACAGTATGGTTGGGGCTGATTGGTTTTCTTGATGATTACATAAAAGTTTTTAAGAAAGACAAAGAAGGGTTGGCAGGACGGTTTAAAATTGTTGGCCAGGTGGGCCTTGGATTAATTGTGGGGTTGGTACTTTACTTCAATGACAGTGTTGTTATCCGGGAGGTAAATCCCGCAGCGGTGGGCATTGTGGCGCAAGATGGAATCCAGGATGATGAAATTGAAAAGATAGGATATCACGATGTTCGTTCTACGAAGACAACTGTTCCGTTCATGAAGAACAATGAACTGGATTATGGAAACCTCATTCCTTTTTTGCCGAAAGACTATACCTGGATTGTTTACGTATTGGTCGTGATTATAGTGATCACCGGAGTATCGAATGGTGCAAACTTAACGGATGGAATTGATGGGCTTGCAGCAGGTGCATCTGGGATAATCGCGCTTACGCTGGCCATCTTCGCATACCTGTCTGGCCGTGTCGATTTTAGTAGTTATTTAAATATTATGTACATCCCTAACCTGGCGGAGTTGGTAATTTTTTGCTCCGCTTTGGTAGGGGCGTGTTTGGGGTTTCTTTGGTACAATGCATTTCCTGCACAAGTATTTATGGGCGATACCGGCAGCTTAACACTTGGTGGTGTGATCGCAGTGGTAGCATTGGCGATCCGTAAAGAATTGTTGATCCCGGCACTGTGTGGGATTTTCCTGATCGAAAGTTTATCGGTGATGTTGCAGGTAGCGTATTTCAAGTATACCAAGAAGAAAACCGGGGAAGGGAAACGGATATTCCTGATGGCTCCATTGCACCATCATTACCAAAAGAAATCATTCCACGAATCTAAAATCGTAACCCGGTTTTGGATTGTAGGGATTTTATTGGCGATTGTTACACTAGCAACCCTCAAACTAAGATGATAAATAAACTTGTCATATTGGGTGCAGGCGAAAGTGGAACAGGGGCAGCGTTGCTTGCAAAAGCCAAAGGCTACGCAGTATTTGTTTCGGATGAGGGAATGATCAAGGAAAAATACAAGCAGGAACTGGAGTGCAATTCTATTTTGTTTGAGGAAAGCACTCATTCATTGGATCGTATTCTTGCTGCTGATCTGATCATTAAGAGCCCGGGAATTCCTGAAAAGGTGGAAGTTATCAAGAGAGCGAAAGAGGCGGGTATTGAAATCATTGATGAAATCGAGTTTGCATTCAGGCATTTGACCGGAAAAGTAATCGCGATCACCGGAACCAATGGAAAGACAACAACAACATTACTAACCTATCATCTGTTGAAAGAAGCCGGGTTTAGCGTTGCCCTTGCCGGGAATGTTGGGGAAAGCCTGGCAAGAAAAGTTGCGGATGGAAACCATGATTGGTATGTGGTTGAGATGAGCAGTTTCCAATTGGACGGAACGAAGACGTTTAAACCAGCGATAGGAATTTTATTGAACATCACGCCCGATCATTTGGATCGATACGCGTACTCGATGAAAAACTATGTCGACTCCAAGTTTCAATTGGTAAAGAACATGGACAGGGAGCAAAACCTTATATTTTTTGATGAAGATAATTTGGTTGCTTCTCAAATCGCAAAAAGAAATGTCAGGGCATCATTGTTGGCTATTTCCATACATGGAAATGAAAATGCTACCGCATTTTATGATGGATCGGCAATGTGTTTTGAAAATGGATTAAAAATTCCTCAATCGGATACAACATTAAAAGGCTCCCATAATTTGATCAACACCATGGCCGCAGTTACCGCTGCTGTGAAAGCTGGTGTTAACGAGAAGCAAATTAAGTTGGCATTGAAAACATTTGTAAATGCACCGCATCGCTTGGAGCATGTAGCCAACATCAAAGGTGTTGATTTTGTCAACGACTCAAAAGCGACAAATGTGGATTCAGTTGTATATGCATTGGGAAGTTTTACAAACCCCATCATTTGGGTTGCGGGTGGAGTAGATAAAGGAAATGATTATGATCTCATTCATCAATTAGTGGAAGAACGCGTGAAGGCATTGGTGTGTTTAGGAAAAGATAATGCAAAGCTAAAAAATTATTTTGCGGATAAAGTGGGGCAAATTGAAGAGACACAAAGTGTTTATGAGTTGGTGCGAATTGCATTAGCGGTGGCAGAAGCCGGTGATGTTGTATTGTTGTCACCAGCATGTGCAAGTTTTGATCTTTTTAAAAATTATGAAGACCGTGGTGATCAATTTCGCACGGAAGTATTGGCATTGAAAAAAGAAATAGAAAACGAGTTCGTATGATCAAGCTAAAAACATGGGTTGATAAAAATTTGCAGGGCGATCCGGTTATCTGGGCGGTTGTTTTTGCATTGTCCATGATTAGTGTTTTGGTTGTATATAGCTCGATCGGAACATTGGCATACAAAAGAATGGTGAGCCCTGAACGGTATTTGTTCACACATGCCATGCACGTATGTGTAGGGTTGGCTGCCATGTGGTTTGCGCATAAAGTTGATTATCGCTACTACTCAAGGCTCTCCAAACTGGCACTTTGGGCAAGTATTCCATTGTTGGTTTACACGTTCAAGTTTGGAACTTCCTTAAATGAAGCTTCGCGGTGGATTCAAATACCGTTTATCAATACATCTTTCCAACCTTCCGATTTTGCAAGCCTTGCTTTGATTATCAATATGGCAAGTATGCTTTCGAAGAAGCAGCAGAATATTGATGACATAAAGGAGTCGCTGATCCCGATTTTGATTTGGTGTGGCGTGATTTGCGGATTGATTGCATTGACAAATCTTTCGAGTGCACTTTTATTATTAGGTACCTGTGGCTTGATTATGTTTATTGGTCGTGTGCCTGTAAAATATTTGTGCATGTTGTTGTTGGTAGGTGTACTCGCTGGTGCAGCTGCACTTGAGTTTGGTGAACGTGCCAATACGGGTAAGAGCAGGCTCATGAATTTTATCAATGGAACAGAGCTTCCATTCCAGGCAAAGCATGCACGCATTGCCATTGCATCTGGTGGTGTTGTTGGTAAAGGCCCGGGCAATAGTGATCAGCGTAACATCCTTCCGCATCCCTATTCTGATTTTGTGTACGCTATTGTAATTGAAGAGTATGGAATGATTGGGGGTATTGTGGTTTTGGTGCTTTATCTCGTATTGCTCCATCGTGGAATGAAAGCAGCGTACAATAGTGAACGCGCTTTTGGCGGATTGCTTTCAGCGGGATTAAGTTTTGATTTGGTCTGTCAGGCAATGATCAACATGGGCGTGGTGGTTGGGCTGGGCCCTATTACCGGGCAACCACTTCCATTGATATCAATGGGAGGAACGTCAATGGTTTTTACCGGATTGGCAGTCGGAATTATTTTAAGTGTAAGCCGTGGCGAACGCGATGAAGAATGGGGAACGGCAACGAATGACAGAAAAGAAAAAGAAATGAATGAGGTTTCAGCAGCATAGATGGAAGTGAGAACAACACCATATCGATTGATTTTTAGTGGCGGTGGGACTGGTGGCCACATCTTTCCGGCCGTGGCAATTGCGAATGCTTTTCGTGCGCGCCATCCTGAATCTGAAATCTTGTTTGTTGGTGCAGAAGGAAAAATGGAAATGACACGCGTTCCGGAAGCCGGATATAAAATTATCGGGCTTTGGATCAGCGGATTCCAACGGAGGCTTACCCTTTCGAATTTATTGTTGCCAATTAAAATTATGGTGAGCTATTACCGGTCACTTCAGATTGTAAAAGCATTCCGGCCGGATATTGTGATCGGAACCGGGGGATATGCCAGCGGGCCAATGATGTTGGCAGCAACCTCAAACAATTTGCCGTGTATAATCCAGGAACAAAATTCTTTTGCGGGGTTGACCAATAAGAAAGCCGGAAATAAAGTAAGCAAAGTGTGTGTCGCATACGATAAGATGGAACGTTATTTTCCGAAATCTAAAATTGTTTTGACGGGCAATCCGGTTCGAAATGAAATCCTGTTGATTGAAGGAAAGCGTGAAAAGGGATTGGCAAGCTTCGGGTTTTCAAAAGAGAAGAAAACAGTATTGGTGATCGGGGGAAGCCTGGGTGCGCGTACGATCAACGAAAGTATTTTTGCAGGGATTGAAAAATTAATTGGGGGTGATATTCAATTGATCTGGCAAACCGGAAAACAATACTTCGATGAGTATTTAAAATTAATGGAACCATTTAAGGCGGTGAACATTCGGGTGAAAGAGTTTGTCAACGAAATGGATTTGGCGTACGCGACAGCGGATGTTGTGATCTCCCGCTCAGGCGCAATTGCGATTTCAGAACTATGCATTATCGGCAAGCCGGTTATTTTAGTCCCTTCACCCAATGTTGCAGAAGACCACCAGACAAAGAATGCGATGGCATTGGTAGAAAAAGATGCAGCCATCATGATTTCGGACAAAGAAGCTAAGGAGAAATTAGTGCCCGCGGTTTTGGAATTGCTCTACAACACAAGTCGTGCTGAACAACTGAGTAAAAATATAAAAGCATTGGCGAAGCCAAATGCCACAGAAGACATCGTGAACGAAATTGAAAAATTGATCGCGTGAGGTTAAAGGATTACGATATCATTTATTTTTTAGGGATCGGAGGGATCGGAATGAGTGCGCTTGCGCGGTGGTTTAATCTTGCCGGAAAATCCGTAAGCGGATATGATCGTGTTCAAACTCCGTTAACTGATTCATTGGCGAAAGAGGGGATCACTATCCATTATGATGATGCAGTCAATAGTATTCCTGATGAAGTGAAATCTAAAAAGGAAAAGACGTTGGTAATCTTTACCCCCGCCATTCCCAAAGACCATCAGGAACATGCATATCTAAAAAGTGAAGGCTACACGATTATGAAAAGGTCTGAAGTGTTGGGGTTGATTTCAAAAGATTACTTCACCATTGCGGTAGCAGGTACACATGGAAAGACAACAACATCTTCTATGATTGCGCATATCTTAAAGTATGCAAAGAAAGACATGGTCGCATTCCTTGGCGGGATCACCACCAACTATGAAACCAATCTGGTGATGGAAGGCATGATTGGTGAAAAAACCCTTGTGGTTGCAGAAGCGGATGAGTTTGACCGTTCATTCTTGCGTTTGTTTCCAAACATTGCTGTGATTACCAATGCAGATGCAGACCATTTGGATATTTATGGGGATCACGATAGCCTCACCACAAGTTTCAGGGATTTTGTAAAACAAGTGAACCCGGAAGGAAGTTTATTTATTCATGAATCGATAAAAGAAAGTATAGCAACAGGTGTGGGACCGAAAACGGTTACTACCTACGGTATGAGCCAGGGACAATTTTTGGCCAGCAATATAACCGCAAGGGGCGGATTTTTTGAGTTTGACCTTTTAGGTTTCGGCCGGGTTGAACAGGTAACGCTTGGTGTCCCTGGTTTTCATAACGTGGAAAATGCAGTTGCTGCAATTTTAGTTGCACACCAGGTTGGTGTTCCGATGGAGACGATCAAGCAAGCGTTGGCTTCCTTCACGGGAGTGAAGCGCAGGTTTGAGTTTGTTTTCAAAAATGATAAGGTCGTGTACATCGATGACTATGCACACCATCCTACCGAGATCACTGCATTCCTTTCTTCTTTAAAGGAAATGTATCCTGCAAAAAAAATCACTGTGATTTTCCAGCCCCATTTGTATTCGCGCACACGCGATTTTGCAGCTGGGTTCTCGGAGAGCTTGAGCATGGCCGATACGGTTGTGCTTATGGATATTTACCCTGCACGGGAGCTGCCGATTGCAGGTGTGGATTCGGATATGATTTTTAAAAACATAACGAGTCCCGTTAAAATGCTGACATCCAAAAAGGATCTATTGGAGAAATTCGATTCACTGGATGTTGAGGTCCTGGCCACTGTTGGCGCTGGTGATATTGATACGTTTGTGAATCCTATTAAAAAATTAATTGCTGAGAAGTATGCGGTTTAAATTTAATATACGAAGGGAAATTAAGATCACCATTGCGGTAGTGGTCTTTTTTGGAATCATCGCTTTTACGGAAAGAATGCAGGGTACTGTTTCTGTTAAAGATGTAGTGATCAAAATTCAGAACACAGAAGACAACCATTTTATCGATGAAGAGGATGTGCTTGACCTTATGCAAATCACCAGTGAAAATTTGCGGGGCGCGAGCATCGGGCAACTCAATTTAAAAGAGATCGAGAATAAAATCAAGCGTGATGCTTTTGTAAAGAATGCAGAACTGTATTCAGATATCAAAGGAAACCTGGTGGTGAATGTTGAATTGAGAAGGCCAATCGCACGGATTGTGAAAAGCTATGGCCCCAGTGTTTATATCGCGGAAGATGGTGCCATTATGCCTACTTCCGAAAAATTCTCAGTCCGTACGTTGCTGATCAGTGGAGCACAAGCCCATCAATTTATGCACGAAGAAAACATTTTAAAGATAGGGGGTGGCAAGGAATTGTTCTCCATGATCAACCTGATCAGGAAGGATGAATTCTGGAAAGCGCAAATCGCGCAGATCGATATGGCATCTATCCACAAAATCACAATGTATCCACAAATTGGTGGACAACTAATAGAGTTTGGTAAACTGGAAAACATCGATGTAAAATTTTCGAAGCTAAAAATATTTTATAAAGAGATACTTCCTCAAAAGGGATGGAATACCTATCACCGGGTAAACCTGGAGTATGAGGGACAAATTGTAACTGAATAGGATTTAAAACACAACCACTAAAAAAATATAGCGTATGGAACAGGATAAAATTATTGTCGGGCTCGACATAGGCACAACAAAAATTTGTGCGATTGTTGGCCGCAAAAACGAATTCGGTAAACTGGAAGTCCTCGGCATGGGCAAAGCAGAATCTGAAGGTGTCGTGAAAGGAATCGTGTTCAACATTGACAAAACGGTGTATGCCATTGAGCGGGCAATCAAAGAAGCCAGTGATCAATCAGGCATCGACATCGGTGAAGTAAATGTTGGTATTGCAGGACAACACATCCGGAGTTTTATCCAACACGGTGGTATCACCCGTTCCTCTAAAGAAGATGAGATCACAATCGATGATGTTGAAAGACTGACACAAGATATGTACAGGATGGTGGTGCCTCCTGGTAGTCAGATCATTCATGTAATGCCCCAGGATTACATGGTGGATTATGAAGAAGGGATTAAAGAACCGGTTGGTATGTCGGGCGTACGATTGGAAGCAGACTTCCACGTCATCACAGCACAAACCAACGCGATCAATAATATAAATAAGTGTGTGCGAAGGGGGGGATTGGAAATCCAGGATTTGATTCTTGAGCCGTTAGCTTCCAGCCTTGCAGTGTTGAGCGATGAAGAAAAAGAAGCAGGTGTTTGTTTGATCGACATTGGTGGTGGTACAACGGACATTGCAATTTTTTACGACAACATCATCCGGCATACGGCTGTGATCCCTTTCGGTGGAAACATCGTAACGAATGATATCAAACAAGGGTTGATGGTGTTGCCACAACAGGCAGAACAACTGAAAACGAAATTTGGTAAAGCGATTTCTGAAGAAGCAAGCCCGAATGAAATTGTTTCCATTCCCGGAATCAGAAATCGTGCATCTAAAGAAATCTCCGTGCGTAACCTTTCCAATATCATTCAGGCGCGAATGGAAGAGATTGTGGAGATGGCGCATACAGAGATTATTACTTCAGGATTTGAAAAACGATTGGCGGGCGGTATTGTCATCACCGGTGGTGGTGCGCAATTAAGTTGCTTAAAGCAATTGGTGGAATATATGACGGGTATGGATACGCGTATCGGCTACCCGAATGAGCACCTTGGAAAAGGTAAAGTTGAGGTAGTGAAGAGTCCGATGTATGCTACGGCTGTAGGACTTGTACTTGCCGGGTTCCGCTCGCTTGATGAGCGTGAAGATCGCTATAAGGAAGCAAGGGAAGTATTGCGACCTGCAAAAAAGAAGCGAGTAGTTACGTCCAAGACTTTTTTCAACGACATCCTGACGAAAACCAGGAGTTTGTTGATCGATGACCTGGACGAAAAAAATGAATACTAATTGAGAACAACCACAAAAATTTACAATCATGTTTGAAAAAGGATCGTACAAATTCGAAATCCCTAAACACCATAAATCGATTATCAAAGTGATCGGGGTTGGTGGTGGCGGGAGCAATGCCGTGAACCACATGTTCAAGCAAGGCATTAAAGATGTTGAGTTCGTTGTTTGTAATACAGATTTACAAGCACTCAACAGTTCTGAAATCCCGAACAAATTACAAATCGGTGTAAACCTAACCGAAGGCCTTGGTTGCGGTGCGAACCCCGAAGTTGGGAAGAATGCAGCATTGGAAAGCAAAGATCAAATTCGCGAATTGCTCGCGGGGACCCGTATGGTATTTGTTACCGCAGGCATGGGTGGAGGAACAGGCACAGGCGCGGCTCCAGTAATCGCAAAGATTGCACGCGATATGGACATCTTAACGGTAGGGATTATCACTTCCCCTTTTGGTTTTGAAGGAAAGAAAAAAGCAGCGCAGGCTGAGCTCGGTATAGAAGAATTGAGAAATAACTGTGACACCGTACTCGTAATCTTAAATGATAAGTTGCGTGAGATTTATGGAAACCTGGCAATAGGGGAAGCGTTTGCGCAAGCTGATAATATTTTAACAACAGCCGCAAAAGGTATTGCTGAGATTATTACACTTACGGGTTATGTGAATGTTGATTTTCAAGATGTACGCACGGTGATGCACAAAGCAGGGGCCGCTGTAATGGGTGCTGCGGAAACACGTGGTGAAAACCGCGCAATCAATGCAGCGCAAGAAGCACTCGCTTCCCCGTTGCTCGACAACAAAGACATCATGGGAGCGCAGAAAATTTTGTTGTCCATCATCTCAGGTGTGGAAGCCGAGTTGCAAATGGATGAGCTTACGGAGATCACAGAATACATTCAGCATCAGGCAGGTGATGAGGCAGAAGTAATCTTTGGTCATGGTATTGATCAGGAATTGAAAGATCGTATCCGTGTTACTGTTATTGCCACAGGCTTTGCGGTAGAGGGAAGAAAATACAGCAAGCCTGCTGAGGAAAAAAAGGTGCATGATTTGGACCGCTCGCAAGGTTGGTTGTTTGAGAGTACTGCAGATAATTCAAACGGTAAATCAACCGAGCCTGAATTGAAAATGGAGGTAAAAGACCAGAAACGCGAAGAGCCAAAGCAACAACCGCGGGAAGATTCCAACGACCGTGGTTTTGTCTTTACCGGTCCGTTCGTAAGCGTGGAGAATAATAATGCGCACGATGACTTCGATGAATCAAATGATGATCTTTTTGGTGAAGATGAGTTTGACCATACAGCGGAGCGGTATTCAGATCAAACCATCAATGAAGATGGCATGATGCAATTACGTTCTACCAAAGAGCGCTTGGCGCAACAAGCGAAAGAACGTCAGTCGAAATTGAAAGATGCACGCAAGTCGGAAATGAGCAAAGAAGAGTTCAATGAGAAGTGGTCGTTGCCGGCATACTTGCGCAAAGGCGTGAAGATGCAGAATGTACCACATTCTTCTGAGCAACATATTTCAAAATATAATTTGAACGATGATAACTCCATACTTGGAAACAATAAATTCTTACATGACAATGTAGACTAGGCCTGTATTGAATTCAGGCCGTAAAGGCATGGCACCCTGGTATGACAGGTATTTTACTCCATTCGTAGTGGTTGTTGGTTGTAAATACTTTTTGCCGGTATCGGGGTGCCTTTTTTTATTGAACAATAGAAATTTTGGCGGTGGGGGGAATTAGGGTCAAAAGACGATAGTGGGTTTTTGAAGTGGCTACTTAAAAGATTAAGAAAAGGAAAATGAAAAAGTGGTTTGTTAGGATAGTTGTAGTTTTAATATCATTGCTAATATTCGATCCTACACTAAAAGATGATTGCCCTCAGTACTCTGCTGGATTGCATCCTTCAAGTCGAATAGAAATTGAAAAGTATTTATTAATTAATATATCGGGATTATCAGATGCCCAAATAGATGATGTCCTTGATTTTGTCTCATTTCAACATCCTGAGATTATGTTTACGATCCAGCATAAACATAAAATGGCTTTTGAAATCAATGAAATAATAACTAGTTCCCTGATTATTTGTCAAGACGAACCACTGAAGTATAGAACGAAGTTGTTCAAAGACAGATTGAGTTCCTTTGATGTTGACACAACAGGTATTCCGCAGGAAGCATACTTTAATTTTGATCAGGAAGGATTTACTGAAATTCCTATTATTACATTTGATGAATATAGAGATTTTTCGTACGAAGGCTTGGTAGTTATTGTGGGAGAAATGGATAGGCGAGGTTATTATGTGGTCAATGGAGAAAGAAAATCTGATTCAAATTATATAATCCCTTATAAAAGAAAGGAGGCATTTGTTTATAAGACTGAATTACTTGTTTTAATTCTAAATTCATTTGTTACAAAAGAATTTATATCCGAACTACCAGGAGGCTACCATGTAGTTATATTTATAGTCTTTAGTCTAATATTATTAATGTCAGCCTCATTTCTAAATAAAAGAATTAATAGCCTCTTACTGAAATATATACTATTTAAAATTGTTCAGGGAATTGTTTGGGTAATTCTTGTCTCGCTATTGATTTTGATCCCATTATTTTCAGACTTTGTTAGCAGTATGTACTCTGGGGTTTTTGTCATTTTGTTTGGTGAGATTTATTTCTGGACAGAATTCTTTTTGAACAAGAAGAAAAGGATTCAATCGTAAATTCTTCTACCGCCATTGTTGAGGTTCTTCACCAACAAACATGCGAAAGATGGGAGGAATACCGGAAGGGATGATTTAAGTAAAGTGAAATAGAGGATGGAACACTCAAAAAAAAATACGCATGGAATCTTTTACAGTAAAAAGCTGGGGTTTTCCAACACATTGTGATGGGTAACATTTGTACGCCTTTATTGTTTAGTGTGCTTGTTGGGGAAGAACACCAACAAGGGCAAGAGTGGCTACTTAAAATGTCAAGAAAAGAAAGATGAAAAAGTGGTTTATAAGGATAGTTGTAGTTTTAATATCATTGCTAATATTCGAGCCTATACTAAAATATGATTGTCCTCCATACTATGCTGGATTGCATTATTCAAGTCGAATCGAAAGTGAAAAGTATTTATTTATTAATATATCGGGGTTATCAGATGCCCAAATAGATGATGTCCTTGATTTTGTTTCATTTCAACATCCTGAGATTATGTTTACGATCCAGCATAAACATAAAATGGCTTTTGAAATCAATGAAATAATAACTAGTTCCCTGATTATTTGTCAAGACGAACCACTGAAGTATAGAACGAAGTTGTTCAAAGACAGATTGAGTTCCTTTGATGTTGACACAACAGGTATTCCGCAGGAAGCTTACTTTAATTTTGAACAGGAAGGATTTGCAGGTATCCCGGTTGTTACCTTAGATAATTTTAGGGAATTCTCATACGAAGGCTTGGTTGTTGTCGTTGGAAAAATGGGTAACCGGGGTAATTTTGTGGTTAATGAAGAAGAAAAGTCTGATTCAAATTATATAATTCCTAGTAGAGGTACGGATGCATTTATTTATAAAACTGAATTATTTGTTTTAATTCTAAATTCATTCGTTACAAAAGAATTTATATCCGAACTACCAGGAGGCTACCATGTAGTTATATTTATAGTCTTTAGTCTAATATTATTAATGTCAGCCTCATTTCTAAATAAAAGAATTAATAGCCTCTTACTGAAATATATACTATTTAAAATTGTTCAGGGAATTGTTTGGGTAATTCTTGTCTCGCTATTGATTTTGATCCCATTATTTTCAGACTTTGTTAGCAGTATGTACTCTGGGGTTTTTGTCATTTTGTTTGGTGAGATTTATTTCTGGACAGAATTCTTTTTGAACAAGAAGAAAAGGATTCAATCGTAAATTCTTCTACCGCCATTGTTGAGGTTCTTCACCAACAAACATGCGGAGATGATAGGAATACAGGAAGGGATGATTTAAGTAAACATGAAATAGAGGATGGAACACTCAAAAGTACGCACGGAATCTTTTACAGTAAAAAGCTGGGGTTTTCTAACACATTGTGATGGGTACATTTGTGCGCTTTATCATTTAGAGTGCTTGTTGGTGAAGAACACCAACAAGGGCGGGGGGAAAAATAACATCGTTCAAAAATCAAAACAAGGATGGGTCCGGGTAATTCGATAAAATCCATATTGCCCTTGCTACTGTTTTGTGGATTGGTCCATTCACTGTATGGTCAGGAAGTACCCGCCATTTCCGATACAATCCAGAACAAAATAAGTAAGGAAGTAAATAACGTTGATAGCATTGGCAACGGTTACACGACTAAAGCAGATAGCATTGCTTCATCACTTCGCAACCAACTGGATTCTGAAACCTCAAAAGTAAACAGGACACTTGATAGCCTTAATAACCTAAACCTTTCCCTGGATGAGTACACTTCAAAAGTTGATAGTACTTATAAGGATTTTCAAGATAAGGTTTTAAGTGGCCTGGCAAAGAAGTATGATAGTTTAGGAATGCTGCAAGATACACGGTTATCCAAATTGGATTCAATAATTTCCCAAAGGACCTCCTTGTTGGATAGCATACTCACATCGAATGGGGGCAAAAGCATTAGTGAGCGGTTGGAAATAGTGAAAGACGTGGATTCAAAAATCCCTGAATTGCCAATGACCGATAATTTAAGCCTGCCTCCGGGTTTGAACCTGGGCCCTGATATAGATATTCCAATATTGGATACCGATGTATTAGGAAAACTGGACCTTGATAATGCTTCCCTCCCCAGTATTGATAAGGGTTCAGTTCCAACCATTGATGGTTTGGATAAAATAAAGGAAGCACAAGAATCCATTTCAGATTTAAGCCAGTATTCGGAGCAGGCAAAAGAAATTATGGAAGGGGCTAATTCCATTAAAGAAGGGGAATTGCCAAAAGATATCGATAAAACGTTAGACAACCAGTTAGGGAAGATTGATGCAGTAAAGGAGTTGCAAAAGGAAACGGCTGAAGCTGAGAAACTTAAAAAGGAAGTAGAGCAGCTAAGGGGGAATACACCAAAACCGGAGGACCTCAAAACCAATGCAAAGAAGAAAATGGTAGATCACTTTGTTGGGAAAGAAGAAAAATTGCAAAAGGACCTGGATGATATAGCAAAAACACAATTGAAATACCGCGATTTTGCAGATGCCCGTTTGCTTCCTAAACGTGTTCCGAACCCAATGAAAGGAAAGCCTTTCATTGAACGCTTAATTCCGGAAACAACATTTCAGGTCTATACGCGTCAAAATAATCCGTCTATGGATTTGGCTTTTAGCCTTGGGTACAAAATTTCAGGAAGGATATCCGCAGGGGCTGCCAGTTACAGAAGAATTGAATTTGCCTCTAAGAACAAAACATTAACAGGCTTGGATATTCATGGATATAGGGCATTTGGAAGGGTAAGAATAATCAAACAATTAAATATCCACCTGGAGTATGAACGGTTCGTGAACAACGACCTGGTATCCATGCAGCAAAGCAAATCAGAATTTGGTGTTTGGCAGGATAAAGTGAATTTCGGTGTTTATTATTCCTACCCTATTTTTAAAGGATTTAGAGGGCATGCTTTATACCTGTATGATTTAATGCGCATTAAAGAATCCCCAAACACAAGCCCATCTTCAATACGGTTTGGCTTTGGGTACCAGTTTAAGAAAACCGATAAAACAAAATAATTTTTTAAAATATATGAGATCAGTTATAGCCAGTTTGATATTGAATTTTTTCTTTCAGTTTTCGGGGATGGCCGAAACCCCGGATACACTTACATATAATTTTTCAAGGCAACCCAATGGTGATGCTGATTATGCACAATTGGAAAAGGAAGGACAAAAGTGGAAGCTTGGCAATGAGAAAAAAATTGCAAACAGGACGGTGGCCAGAAAAATAATAGCCCCGTCCGGTACCTTCACTTTTGGCTACAATAGTAAAACAAAAACGGATTCGTTGATTTCAGAGAGTGGCGAGTTGGTGGCTTTAATAAGTTATAATGCTTCTTCACTATTCTCGGTAAGCATACCCGGGGGCCCTGCTTTTCGTTTAGCGAAGGAAACCGATAAAAAATGGAAATACTATACTGATAAAGATTTGGTTTTGGATTGCGTTATCACCAAAAACAAAGGTGCAAACAATTATACATTTGAATTTATATCCATTGGGGAAGGGGTTAATCAAAATGATCTGGATACCCTGATACTGATGGCCCAGGTGTATGGTGTAAACAGGATCGTCACTATCAAAAAACGACCGGTTTTTTTTGCGATGATGGCATCGGGGCTAGCATTGGGAATTGTTGCCCGGTCCATGGCGGCCAACAACGATCCTTTGCCTTGATTGCTTTTTTATTGTGTTTACTTTGAGTTGCAAATCCTGGATAGCCAGCGCTACCAACATACGACTGTTAGTTATAAATTGATTTATTTTCACTTTATTGTTACGTATCCGTTCGAAGTAAATAAGAAGCCTTTATCTTTGTGGATGGTGATTGCATTTGTGTTCTCATCTTTTTTATCTAAGCCACATCAACATGCTTCACTCCGTAATCATTGGAACGGGAAGTTATATTCCTGAACTTGAAATTTCCAACGCAAGTTTTATTGACCATCATTTTTTGGAAAGGGAAAATGTTGCTATTCAAAATAGCAATAGCAATGTGATTGAAAAATTCGAACAGATTACCGGCATTGCACAACGCAGGTATGCACGCCCTGACCAACAAGCTTCTGACCTTGGCTATTTGGCAGCGAAGCAAGCAATCGAATCCGCTGCTATTGATAAAGAAACTTTAGATTATATTATTGTTGCACACAACTTCGGGGATGTTTCAGTTGATCGGAACCGATCCAGTATGGTGCCGTCATTGGCTTCACGTATAAAAGCTTTATTGCAAATTCAAAACCCGGATTGTGTTGCCTATGATCTTCCATTCGGTTGCCCCGGTTGGTTGGAAGGAATGATCCAGGCCGATATTTTTATTCGTGCGGATGTAGCAAAAAGGATTTTAGTGATAGGTACTGAAACACTGTCCCGTGTCATTGACCCGCATGACCGGGATTGTATGATTTTTAGTGATGGTGGAGGGGCTGTTGTTTTAGAAGCACGTTTAAATGGAAACGGTACGATCGCCCATAAAACCCAGACCTATGCTGTTGACCATATTTTGGATTTGCAAATGGGCAACTCATTGTCAACGTTAAGTGGGGATGATAATTTGTATATCAAAATGAATGGCAGGCGTGTCTATGAGTTTGCATTGACACATGTTCCGTTGGTTGTTAAATCGGTATTGGACAAAGCAGGCGTTGATATTTCTGAAATCAAAAAAGTGTTGATCCATCAGGCCAACGATAAAATGGATGTGGCAATCCTGGCAAGGTTGTTTAAGTTGTACAATCAACCTGTTCCGGATAATATTATGCCAATGACAATTCAATGGTTGGGCAATAGTTCGGTTGCCACCATCCCTACTTTATTGGATTTGGTAGTAAACGGAAAACTGGAAGGCCATCAAATTGACAAAGGGGACAAAGTGATTTTCGCTTCCGTTGGTGCCGGGATGAATATCAATGCATTATTATATCAGTTTTAATTTCAATAATTCCTGGTTCAGTTTAATCAAACCGTTAACTTTAATAAAACTTAAGGTTGCGATGAGAAATTGTTTTTTATCTTTTTTGATAGTATCACTGGTTGGTTGTGCTACAAAAGAATCACAGGATCATAGGGATTTAAAATTGTCAGGCAATCCCATTGTCGAAGGTTGGTATGCCGATCCTGAGGGCGCTGTTTTCGGGGATACTTATTGGATATTTCCAACATACTCCGATAAATATGAAAAGCAGGTTTTCCTCAATGCGTTTTCTTCCACGGATTTAGTTGCCTGGAAAAAACACGAACATGTTTTGGATACTTCCATTATAAAATGGGCGCGTCAGGCAATGTGGGCACCGGCAATTGTTCAAAAAGGAGATCAATATTTTTTATTTTTTTCCGCGAATGATGTGCAGCGTCCGGAACGTGATTCTTGGGATCCAAACAACGATATCAACCACTATGGTGGAATAGGAATAGCGGTTGCCGATTCCCCGGCAGGGCCTTTCAAAGACTATTTAGGGAAACCTTTAATCGATGGTTTTTATAATGACGCGCAACCGATTGATCAATTTGTTTTCAAGGATACGGATGAAACTTACTACATCCTCTATGGAGGTTGGGGGCATTGCAACATGGGGGTTTTAAATTCAGGCTTTACGGGGTTTGTTCCATGGGAGGATGGATCCCTATTTAAAGAGATTACACCGGAAGGGTATGTAGAAGGTCCTTTTATGTTTTTACGAAATGATATTTATTATTTAATGTGGTCGGAAGGCGGTTGGGGAAATGACAGTTATAAAGTTGTGTATGCCATGGCGGAAAAGGCAACCGGGCCATTCAATAGGATGGGAACAATTTTAGAATCCGATAAAGATATTGCAACAGGTGCCGGCCACAATTCTGTAATCAATACTCCGGGCACTGATCAATGGTACATGGTTTACCACCGCAGGCCGATTCCTAATGAAGGACGTGATCATCGGGTGATGTGTTTGGATACGCTGGCGTTTAATACAGATGGAACTATTCGGCCCGTTAAAATGACTTTTGAAGGTGTTGCCGAACACACTATTCCATTGATTAAATAAATTTCGTTTTTGAAACGTGGCCCTAAAATTGGCCTGCTAATTGCATTTTGGCAATCAGGTTCAAAATCTTATGGTTATGGTACGGATTATTTCAGTGTTCGCATTCCTGTTTTTGTTGGCTTCGTGTAATTTTTATTATGTAGAGCCGCGGTATGATGTTCGTGATGACCTTGTTGGAAAGTATGAAATTGAAGAGTTTAGTGCGACCTATCACGATGTTGCCCGTTATTCTTTTCGCATTGAGAAAGCTGGGTATTCCGGAAATGAAATCACTATCAAGAATTTTTATGGAGTGGGAATCCGTGTTCGGGCGTATGTAAATTATGACCGCATTGAAATTCCAAGACAAGTGGTTGGAGGGTACGAAGTAGATGGTGTCGGTACAATCTTTAATGCTGGTATAAGTTTGAATTATCGTGTAGTGGATTTGTATAGCAATGATCCTGCGGATTTTTGTGAAACCACTGCATGGTTCTACTAAAATTCAAGTAGCATGTGTGCTTGCTTTTTCAGTTGTAATGTATAGCGATCATCCAGGGCACCCATTATGAAATGGTCATCAATTTTTACCAATCGTGGTTTGTATGCCAAGACGTGTGTACCGCAATGGTTGAGTATATCGGTAAGATGGCTGAGGGCAAGGCTTGAACCTTGTCCTCCTGAAGCAACCCCAACCAATGCGCACTTCTTGTTTCGAAAGGTGTGCGGATACGCCAATCCATCAATGAATGTTTTTAGCACACCGGGAAAGGAGCCATTGTATTCCGGAACAATGAACACAAATTTTCCACTTTCCTGCATCTGTTCACGAAAAACATTGAATCGGTCATTTTTTCCTTCGTTTTCATAGAGCGCACTAAATGCAAAATCGGGTGGTAGTGTCGCCAGGTTGATGAGGTTGGTTTTAATACCAAGATCTTCCAGTGCTGATTGATATGCCTGGGTGATTCCTAGTGAAATAGCATCCGTTCGATTGGTTCCACAGATGATGCTAACCTCATTTATTTTTGATGCCGGATCCAAAACGAAATTTAAGAAATGGGTTTTACAGTCAAGGAAGTCCCTTCATCACCAACCACTTCAACAGATTGACCTTTTTCAACAAAGTCCCCGCGTGTTTGCGCATCGAACAATTGTCCATCGACCATAATTTTTCCGCTCGGGCGAAGGACTGTATATGCTATGCCTGTTTTCCCTTTCATGGGTTCTTTTAAAAAGCTGGATGTAAACCCCGCGGAGCGCTCTTGTGTGTCGGAAAGTGCGAGACGGCTAAAAGCTTTTGAGTCGGCAAATTTTCCACCAAGAAAGAACAACAGCATGAATCCTCCCACAATACCCCCCATAGCAGCGGCAGTTGCAAAGAGCAGGTCGTTCATGGGTACAAATTGAAAATCAAAAAAATCATTGTTTACCATGATCAGGATCAATGAGCCGACCGTCAGGGTGATTCCCGAAATCCCCGCTATTCCAAACCCGGGGATCACAAATACCTCTACTGCGATTAACCCAAGGCCAATAAAGAGTGCGATGATTTCCCAGTTCGCTGCCAGGCCATTCAAGTAATACGGCACCAGATAAAGGACAAGCGCTATTCCAGCTGCAAGTATAGGAAAGCCCACCCCTGGGGTTTGGAGTTCAAAATAAATACCACCAATGATGATAAGGATCAATATGCCACTGATAAAAGGGTTTAAGAAAAACGCAATTACTTTTTCACTGGCCCCAAGTTTGAAATGGTCAAGTTCATAATTGTTGATATTGTTGCGCTCCAGGATTTCTTCTATCGACCCAACCTTCGCTTCGCAATATCCATGTGTGATGGCTTCAGAGGTCGAGAATGTGATTACCTGGCCTTCTTCGGTTATCCCTTCAATGGCAATGTTTTGGTCTACCATTGCTTCCGCAATGCGGGGGTCACGGCCTTTTTCTTCTGCGGTTGATCGCATTATGGACCGCATGTACGATTGGTATTTATCAGGTGCTTTTTCACCGGTACCATCCACCACCGTGGCAGCACCTATGCTTGCACCCGGTACCATATAAATACTATCACATGCAATTGAAATCAAGGCACCCGCTGAAGCTGCATCGGAGTCTATAAAAACCCAAACCGGTTTTTTATAGCCCATGACCTCCTCAACAATTTCTTTTGCATCGGTGAGTACGCCCCCATAGGTATCCATTTTAATGATTACCATGTCGGCATTGGTTGCATTGGCATGCTCAAAGGCGAGCTTTACATACCGGCTCATACGGGGGTCAATTTCACTATTGATTTCCATCACCATGATCCGTGTCTTTTGGGCCATTGCATTTCCTGCAACGAGAAAAAGGGCGAAAAATCCTATTATTCGAATGATCATTTTGAAAGCCACTTGGATAGGTTTAATTTGCATAAAAATAGCCATAAATTGTGGTAGACAATTAGGTTGTATTTTTTGTTTATGGATTTTTTTTTAAAATGGTCGTTCCGGATGCTTAAACCCTTAACGATCCTCGGTAGCTGGAAAGTTCTGGCTGGTTTTTTGCTTTTTGACGGGTTTTACAAATGATTCGGTTTTAATTTTTTACGATCATGGACCAAAAAATAAATTCTATTTTTTAATCGTTAGGTAGACAACTATGATAAAGATTCTTGTACTTCTCGGATTTTCGTATGTACCGCCCACGGTCCCTGCTGATTCCATTGGAATTGAAACGATCAATGGTAAAGTTGTGGTTGTCCACAAAGTGGATGCGGGCGAAACCTTATATGCCTTGTCAAGGCGCTATGGCACTACTGTGGATGAGATTCTGAAATTTAATCCTGCTGCCGATGGTGGCCTGGAGATCGGACAGATTGTAAAAGTACCGTACGTACGTGGGGCAAAACAAGTACCGACCAGTGGCTATGTTCACCGTGTAGCAGAAAAGGAAACATTGTTCTCAATTTCCAGGCTGTACGGTATCTCAGTTGATGATATTAAAACCTGGAATAACCTTAGTGGTAATTCGCTTTCGGTTGGACAAGAGTTGGTGATAAAGAAATCGACACCAGTGGTGGAACGGCCTGCCGTTCCCGCGATGACGTCCGTGGCGGGTGTTCATACGGTAGCGGCAAAAGAAACGTTGTATTCGATTTCAAAAGAGTATAATGTTTCGATTGATCAATTAAAGTCCTGGAACAATTTGGCTACGAACGAACTGAGCCTGGGGCAGATGTTATATGTTGCACAACCCAAAACAAATACGAAGCCCGCTGAAACCGCTGTGACCAATCCTCCAACTACAATCACACCGAAGCCTCCGGTGACTGAGAAAACAATCACCATTTCTGAATCAGTACGTGGAAGTGATGAGATGGTTTCTTCAGGATTGGCAGAATTAATTGAAGGAACAGAAGGCAACCGAAAATATTTGGCGTTGCATAGAAAAGCACCTGTCGGAACAATTTTGAAAATCAGGAATGAGATGAACAACCGGGAAGTGTTTGTGCGGGTGATAGGAACCATTCCCGACAATGCGATGAACGATAAGGTATTGATCAAGATTTCGAAATCGGCCTATGACCGTTTGGGCGCGATCGATCCAAGGTTTCGGGTTGAGGTCACGTACTATAAATGATTTGCGGATTTGATGATTAGTAAATTAGCGAATGAAGAAACTGATACAGATCATCTAATCATCACATCAACAAATCTTCCAATCGACAAATTTTCTAGTTCCCAAATTTTGATTTCTTGCCCCAGTCCAAATTACCAGCGTCTTCAATGATTGGGTGGTTGATGACAAGGAATTGGTTGTAGCGTTCAACAATCTGATCGTATTCATTTCGATATTTTTCAACGCGTTGATCCGCTGCGAGAATTTCAGCTACAATTTTTTGTGGTTTTTCATCCTGGTCAAATTTTGAATATCCTTCTGCCCGTGTTGTTATTTCCGTAATCAGCGCATTGGATGCAAAGTCATATTCTTCGATAAGTTCTTCGCGCAAGGATTCCGGTGTGTACCGGTTTTCAAGTAGTTGATTGATGCGTTCACTTAAAACTTCAAGTTCTTCCTGGTTAAATTCATTGCTTTCCGACAACATGTTGACCAACTGGCGCATGGATTTTATTTTTTGATTGTCATCATTGATCATGAGGTTCCAGGCTTGAAGGATGCTATCGTTATAGGCAAGGTAGCTTTCTGTCAGTGAGTCTATCTTGGTGAAGGCGTGTTCTTCACCAGTACTTTCTTTTTGGCCACACCCTGTTAAAAGAATACCACCAAGGACCAGGATACCAGCTATTTTCCCTATTTGTTGAATCATAATGCGAAATACGCAACTTTAGTTGATTGGGTTTTCTTTCAATCTATTGAAAGTCAATGTACGTAAGGTTTAAACAAAGTTTTAACTTAAATGGGCTTGAATTGTTCAAATGCTTCTTTACATGTGTTGCAGTAGTGTATCGACCTGCAAAGGGTGGCGCCAAATGGGTTCTTTAATTCAGTATTGGTGCCATCGCACCGCGGACAATGTGCATGTTCAAGTATATCAAGGTCGGATATAACGGAATGAGAGGATGGAGGAGGGGCAAGCCCGAATTTTTTCAGTGCCGTCTTTCCTTTTTCTGTAATCAAATCAGAAGTCCATTGCGTACGGAAATTGACATCAACTTTTACCTTCGGAATACCCTTGCTTAAGAGTGTTGCTATAATTTCGTCTTTCATCATGTCAATGGCGGGACAACCAACAAAAGTAGGGGTCAAGCCAATGGTTACGGATTCATTTTCAATCACAACTTCAGGGATTACCCCAAGGTCCACGATGGAAAGCACGGGGATTTCCGGATCCTTTACTTCTTCCAACCATTTTAATATCTGATCCTTTGTGTAATCCATTCAGGGATAGCTTATTTCAAAAGCATTTTCAACCACTTGATTGAGGTGATGCTTCATGTGTTTTACATAATCAGAAGCCACCCACTCCAACGTTTTTTCTTCATCAGAATCTTTTGAAGAGCGAACAGTTTTTTTACTGTTTTCAGGTTTCATGTTTGTTAAAACAGAACTGATCTGGGCATTCGTTAGTTTCCATAGCGCTATAATATCTTCTTGTTTATAGTGCTGATACGCGTTTGCTTCAACCCAAAAATCCTGGTCATACACAATTTTGGGCGCTGGTGTTTCATACTGCCCACAAATAAACCTTCTTAGATTATTTTGGCCAGAATCAATAAGATGCCCCACTACTTCTTTCCTGCTCCATTTCCCGGGCGTTGGTTTTGAAGAGAAATCCGTTTCGGGTATGTTCATCATGCGTCCGGAAAAATCCTGAACGATTGAGTTTAATTCGTTTATCGTTGATGTCATTAATTGGGATTTTATTACCATTCTGCAGATGGATCAATACGGAATACTTCGGCCATCTCATCAAGCATCGGTTGTAGATGTTCAGTATGATTTCCTGTTCTTCCACCCCGTACTGGCACCAGAGAACCCCATTCTGGCAAGGAAAGTTTCGTGGCTGTTATTACTTCCTCAACCTTCTTTACCCACCGGTTCTTTAGTTCGTTTTCACCTGCAAAAATATTTTGCCCGATCAATGCTTTTTCAAAAGGGGATTCTTCAAAAATACCCAGTGCAAAAGGAAGTGCATAGTTCAATGAATGTTGAAGCCGTGAAATACTTTCTTCTGTGGCCGATCCTAACTGTTTCATCCAGGTATTGGCGTGCAACGTATGGTACCGAAGTTCTCCTTTGATTTTTTTTGATAAGTCGGCCAACGGCTGATAGGAAGATTCGCTCAGCATCTCAAAACGGATGGCCTCTGCCGTATCAAAAAGAAAATGCCGGACCAGACTAAAATCATATTCCCCATTGGGCAACTCCACCAATTGGCAATTATGGAATTGATTTGCATTTCGCATGAACGCGATGGTATCCGGTTCTTGTTCCCCCAGTTGATGAAGGATAGAATACAATGCATGGCTTTGGCCTACTTTATCCTGTGCCATTGAAGAGAAAGCGATATCTTCTTCCAGCAATGGACCGAAGCCTGTCCATTCTGAATTTCGATGGCCAAGAATAAGTTGATCGTCAGCAATTTTATAAAGCAGTTCTTTTAGTGCCTGGTGATCCATGTGGGTTTCGGTTGAATGAATATGTAGAGTATAAAACAGATTGTGAAAACGGAAGGGTTCAATTCCTTGAAAACCATTCTGTCTATTCCGGTGATGACAATTAGGAAGACAATCCCAATGAGCAACCATTTCGAATATTTAAATTCATGGCTTTTGTCTTTCAGTTGGCGGGCCACTGTTACCAACGTCATTACAATCAAACTGGAATACATCAGATATCCTGTTGGATCTATATTGATCCAATAAAGGATGACACCCGCCAGCACGAACAGCACCATGATCAACTCCGGCAATGTTAATGGTTGCTTTTTCCTCATTTCGATTGTTCTATGAAATTTTTCAATTTGTCGCCACCCTTATAATCGGAAGCATCGCGGAATTTTTTTTCAGGAAGCGTATTCCAGAAATCCAATTCTTCAGGGTTTGTAAAGCGGATGTCAGAAGTTTGGATTGCCCAAATATTAAAAACCTGTTTATCACCCTTTACACTTTGCTTTGCATTGAACATGGCTTCGTGGTGTGAGCCTGCCATTACCCGGCCCACATGTTGATGTTGTTTTCCCCGCTTTAACAAATGATAAATCTCAAATTGGGTCTGCCCTTTTCCTTTTTCAAAACGATCATCGATCAGGTCGTAAGCATTTTGGGTATCTTCAGTGAGGGGGGAGGCAAACACATTACGGGTTTCCGTGATGTATAGTGAAACACAGAGAAACCTTCTTGTAAAAGCTTCTTTTGCCAGCACAAAGGCCATTTCTGCATCTGATGCGTGTACAATACCCTCATGTTGAAAAGGTTTTCCTTCCTTCGGTTGTACGAAAACCTCAAAGGTACCGAGTTGATCGAGTGCTTTTTTTGGTACGATTTCGGTATTGATTTCCGGAAGCCGGTTAACCCGGGGGTCTAGTGATTTCACAAGTATGTATTTAATTTAATTGGTAAATATAATTTTTATGCAACCGTTTGAAAACAAATAGAATCGAATACTTAGATTTAGCCGGTTTTTAAAACTTATCATCCCTATGTTGCGTTTTCCATCTACGATATCTTTAGAAAACCTTATGAAAATCGGATCAGCAAAACCATGAAATACCTCGACTTTATCTGGGCACTTGATATTCTCTATCGCTACTATCCGCGTTATCATGCCAATGATTTGTTGTTGATGGCCGATGATATTTTGAAGTGGGTCAATAATGATCTTCCTGAAGACAGCAGTACGTTGATTTATTTGAAGAGCTGTTTTTCATCACCAAGTGAAGCCGTTAAAGCTGTTTGGAATGAAATTAATTTGCTTGCAGGGCCTTTTCTATTTAAAAACTAAGCCAACGGTGTAGTATATGCTACTGTTGGTGATTTCAAAGCCTCTCGTACCCATCGTCCCCGTTCTTCCGCTATACGCCTTACTTCCAGGCGCTCTTTATTGCAAGGGCCATCCCCATTGATCACGCGTTTGAACTCTTCCCAATCAGGTTCGGTATAATCCCACCGTCCGGTTTCTTCATTTTTTTTCAGCAACGGATCCGGAATGGTAAAGCCTAGTTCCCAAATTTTAGGAACATACATATCCAGAAACTGATTGCGGGTATCATCATTGGTAGACATCTTTACTTTCCATTTCATGAGCGTTTCTGTGTGCACAGAAATCTTATCAGCCGGTCCGAAAAAATGCATCATCGGTGGCCACCAACGGTTTAATGCTTCCTGAAACATTTGGCGTTGCTTTGCTGTACCTGCTGCCAAATAGATGACACAATGATGTCCATACTTTAAGTGAAAAGATTCTTCAGCACAAATGCGATCCAGCGCACGGCAATACGGCCCGTAGCTGCCCTTCGCATTGGCCAATTGGTTTACAATTGCACCAGCATCCACCAACCACGAAATAAAACAAGCATCTGCCCACGTAAAGGCCGGGTAATTGAAAATGTTGGAATATTTTGATTTACCAGTGATCAGATCATCGATCATTTGCTCCCTGCTTTTCCCCAACGTTTCAGCGGCACTGTAAAGCAATTGACCATGGCCTACCTCGTCTTGCACTTTTGCCATAAGCGCCAATTTCCGCTTAAAGCCCGGGGCACGGGTAATCCACGTTCCCTCTGGCAAGGCACCTATAATTTCACTGTGGGCATGCTGCTCGATCATTCGGATAAGCTGTTTTCGATAGAGTTCCGGCATCCAATCGGTGGGCTCTATTTTTTCGCCCCGCTCAATTTTAGCTTCAAACGCTGCCAATAGTACAGGGTCTTCCTTTTCAACAGCATCTGATTTTATTCCTTCAAAGGTATTTCCGCCTCCGTACATGATTCAATGATTTTAATTCTTCGATATTACCACGAATACCCAAAGATACCAAACACTTGTAAGGGAAGAAAGGTTTATTAGGTTCCTAGGCTTTTTTTAGTCCATTCACCAACATATCGGCAAGTTGGTCGCCCAGGGATTCAGGTTCAATCTTTCCATCAGGATTGTACCACATGGGCATCCAGTTCAGGGAAGAGAAAAGGGTCATTACCGAAAGTTTCTTATCAATGGTAGCTTTGAACTCGCCAGTAGCCACTCCTTCCTCGATAATCCTTTTGAAGCGGTTGATGTAATTGATTCGTAAAATCAAGAATTCCCGCAGAAATGGTTCGCTGAGGTGGCGGTGCTCATTCATAAAAACGGCTGAAGCAGTCAGGTCACGGGCCATCACTTGAATATGGCCGATAATTCCATTTTTCAATTTTTCACTTGCGGAAACATCTTGTTTTTCAACAGCATCCAGGGAGGCGCGAAACTCCGTTGCCATATCAAAGCAAAGGGTTCTCAAGATTTCTTCTTTGGATTTTATGTGGGAGTATAAACTGGCAGCTTCTATGCCAAGCATATGTGCCAGATCACGCATGGAGGCAGCTGCATATCCTTTTTCTTTGAAAAGTTCAGCGGCTTTTCTAATGACTTGTTCTTTCCGGGATAAACTTGATGACTCGTTCATAATTGGTTGACATCAAAAGTATGAAAATTAATTTTAATGACAGACTACATTGGCGATCAAAATGATTTTAACTTTAGCGCGGTAACTTTTCAAACTATGAAATCGCCATCAGCCAAGCAGACCCACTGTTATGATAACAAGCCTGATGATTCCCCCGCTAAGGCGGGGTCCATTAAAAGACAATGATTAACAGATGAAATTCAATTCAATCCGTGAATTTTTCAATACGCTATACAACATCTTGTATGGTATCTTGTTGGTGCCGCTCCTGGTATTTATGTACCTGTACCTGGAGCAACAGTCGGGTAGCCTGATGTCCCAAATCGTGGAATCGAGTCTGTTGGTTTGGGTTTTATCCCTGGTGGTCATCTTTGAATGGGCCATGTCATTTGTAATTTTCCATAAGGGCATGAAGGCCGTGGACCAGCGTATTGGTTTTGGTGAACGGCTGGAAAAATACAGGGCCATAACAATCGTTCGTTACGCGATTATTTCTTCCAGCTGTTTTGTACTGACGGTTGGGTTTTACTTAACCCAGCATCAAGTGTTCTCAGCTTTGTTTGTGATGGGCATGATTTTGCAATCTTCTTTTTGGCCCACTACTTACCGGGTGGCCAAACATTTAAAATTAAAAGGGGAAGAGCGTGAAATGATTATTCGTAAGAAGGATTTTTAGGAAGTAAAAAACCCGGCTGTAGCAAGCCGGGTTTCATGTTGATTCTTACAGTATAATCCCAAAACTAAAGGCATTCAGGTTGGGGCCTCTTCCTTCCGCAAAGAATTCATTGAAATCGTAGTTCACAAAGAAATCTGTTGACCGGAATCCGATTTGGAGACGTGCCCCGTAGCGGAAATTATTGATATAATAATTGCCCTTGTTTTTATCCTTTTGTTTGTCATCATCCTCACGGTAGACTGCGCGTGTCCAACTGTCGATGCGATACCCGATGTAGGGGCCAATCCCAATCCGGAAAGATTCGCGATGGTTGTCCCACAACCTGGGCTTTCTTCCGTTTCCTCCGAAGTCAAGCACAGGGACTACCGAAGCATTGATAAAAGTTGCTGCGATTTTGCTTTTTTTAAAGCTGCTATGGGCAGGATCTTCGTCCAGGTAAAATTTTACTCCGGTGTCGTCTTTCAATACACGCACGCTCGGATCTTCAAATTTCAAATTATACCAGCTGATTCCACCTCCCCACTCAAGGAAGAATTTCTTTCCCATGCGGGTACGTTGTATTGATGAAAAACCTACGTACCACGATCCCCAGGGCTTGATGGCATAGAGTGCATTTTCATTGTCCGGAAACTCGCCCTCCTCAAGCCAATTGTTCATACCAAACTCAAAGTTGATGGAATGCCTTGTGCGGCCTCCATATCTTTTCGATCCATGGTATTCCCAATTGTAACGGTCAGTGTATTTGTTATCGTTATCATCGTTATTGTCATTTCCCCAATCTTCACTCCAGGGATCATACTCATCTTTCGATTCCTTTGTAGTTAAACTGTAGTATGTTGCTGTGTCCTGCTCAACAATCGCCACTGTATCTTTATCTTCTATTTTCTGCAATACATCTTCGAAAAGCTTTTGGAAATTGTACTTCTTTAACATTTCGAGATCGGAGCTGTCACCCACAGTAAGTACGATTTTACTGCTCTTGCCAAGCTCAACGATTACAGTATCGGATTTGGGTTGCTTTTGCTGCGACCATGCCCACTGTGCCGGCACTACCATCACCAGTAGGATAATTAGTTTCTTTCTCATCTTTTTTTATCTGTTACGTTCACCTTTCTTTTCATTCCTGAAGTTCAATGCGAGTACTTCATTCTTGAGCTGTCTGATTTCTCCGATTGGATCCATTTCCTGAGCTTTCTCAAACAGGTTTCGCAACTTAGATGGCTTTTTGTTTTCAGTGGTTGCATCTGCAATGAATTGTTCATTCAAATATTTTGCATTTGCTTCTTCAACAGAGATAAGGATGGTTGTATTTTGGATTTCTGTTTCGCTTGGGTTTTCTTTTGGCTTATGTGCGGGTGCAATCAAATTTTCAGCGAGTGTTATGGCAGGTGTAACCGTTGCTTCAACAACCGCTACAACATCCGGTGTTTCAGTTTGTGGTATTTTAATTTTCTTCTTCGGATGTTTTACTACCGTGGTTTCTGTGATCGCAGTTTGTGGTAGCACTGCTTCTTGCGTTTTTACCGGCTCCACCGGAGGTACAATTTCAGGACTGGCAATCCCCATTTCAACGGGCGTTGTTTCTTTCACTTCAGCAACTTGCACAATGGGCTGGCGTACAGTAGTGTAAATAATAGACCCCGCCACCATCAGTAATAATAGACCCGCAGCAATTTTTAACCACACCAGTGGTTTCTTTTTTTGTGAAAGATTTGCATCAATTCGATCCCATGCGGAAGTGGGTGCCTCTGCACTGTGATTTTTTAACTTCTTGTTAAAGAATGAATCAACCGGCTGCTTCATCGCTGTTGGTGTTTAAGTGTAATGCTGTTTCTTGATCGCGCAATAATTTTTGGAGAAAAACGCGTGCACGGCTTAATTGTGATTTGGAAGTATTCTCGCTGATGCCGAGTTGTTCCGCAATTTCCTTGTGCGAATAGCCATCGATGGCATACATGTTAAAAACTACGCGGTACCCGGGCGGAAGTTCCTGAATAAGGTTGATTAGGTCCTCCACCTCCAGGTGGTTGCCAAGCTGGTCGAAATCAGGCTGGCGATCGGCTGCCTCCAGGTCTGTTTCCAGGTACATTGCTTTATTCCTGCGAATGGATGACAAGGCTTCGTTAACCATGATCCTGCGAATCCATCCCTCAAAACTTCCTTCGGCTTTAAACTGGTCGATTTTATCGAATATTTTTGTGAAGGCTGTGACCAGTACATCTTCTGCTTCCATGCTGTTTTTTACATAGCGGAAGCAGATGGAGTACATCTTGCCCGAATAGGCATCATAAAGTTGCTTTTGCGCGTTTCTGTCGCGTTTTAAGCATCCTTTGACCAGTTCCTCTTCTTTTGACCTGTAGATTTTGAACTCCATTTAAACGATTTCAGTAACAAGATGCAGAAACACTTGCCGGGGTTGCACGATGTAAAATTAAGTTTTCTGATAATCCATAAACATACCTAAGCTAAAATTTAAAGAATACCTTCTTCATAGCGGGGGATTTATTGTTTTAAAGTAGTGGGCAGTTGATGCGCGGCCTACCCATTTGAAATATCTGATACAAGTCATTTCCGTGCAATAAGCATATAACGCCTAAATAGCTTGTAAAAGAATCCCTTTACACGAGTAGACATAGTGGTCCCTGGCGGTTAGGTATCTTTTGCGGACTATCATTTTAAGTTTATTCCCTTTAGGGGAAATCAAAACAATCTGATTAAAAAGTGAACAAAAAAATCCCGAGCAATCGGGATTTTTTGTTTTGGTATATTATGAACTACCGGTTCCGGATTACGCGCGGACTGCCGCGGTAAGCAACTTCACTGGCAAAACTTTCTTCCATTTCGAGGGTGCCCGTTACATGTACTTTAGCACGGGACACACCGTTTACATCGATCCGGGCGTTTCGAACTTCAAAATCGTAAGCATTGAGTTTTGAAGCACCCTGGACTTCGGCATTGAGCCGCTGGCCAATTCCTGAAAGGTTTACTTCACTGGCGCCACTGATTTCTATGGATAAATTTTCAACGTTAATATCACCGCGAACTTTCATGGCACCAATTACTTTTAAGTCCGTTTCTTTTTCGTTGAACCCTTTTAATGAAATTTTTCCGGCACCTTTCAGGTTAAGTTTACGCAAGGTGGGCATGGTGATATTGATGCGCATTTCGTCAAAATTGGTGACCACATTGTTTTTCCAGGAGAAGCGATGGTTCTCTTCCAAATCAATCACCAGTTTATTGCCATCTTTAAAAACGCGGTAGCGGTCCTTTTCCCGCGAGGAACCAATCAATTCTACCGTATATTCATCCCCTTGTTCAATTCGCAAATCGACAGCCCCGCTTACATCCAGCGCATCAAAACCCGTTAAACCTAAAGCATCGCCTTCTCGAAAGGCATCTTCCACGTTTTCTTCATAATACGTGGTGTCTTTTGTCTCCGGGCAGCTTACACAGTGCAACCCAAATTCTGTCATGATCCAGGTTTGTTTTTTGCGCAATGAATAGTCGTATTGCCGGAGTATCCTGTAGAGGCCATCATCAATAACAAAGGGCGTATTATAGGGAATGTACAGGGTCATATCTAAACGTTGCGCCCGAAAGATTGCATCTTTTCTAAACTGGATATTTGAATCAAACGTGAAAATTGAATCGTTAACAGAAACAGCATAGTCTACCATGTGTGCATTTTCCATTGCGATAGACCTTGTGCTTCCTTTTGCTTCAAAGCGTTGCTCCAATTTATAGGTTGGTTCATCATGCCCACGCAGCGTCAGGTGCGTTACATCATAATCATCCAACCCTACTTCATTGATTTTCAATACTGCCGTTTTCCCAGCCAGGTCGTATGTATTTTCAACCTTGTATTCACCTTCTTCTTTGAAGCTATAGACAATGCGCGGGATTCCGATTGAAAGCGTGATCAAACTAAAGAAGAACAGGATAAACAATGACCATCCCACGGTTGCACTGAATACAATTCGTTTAGCTATTGCGGAAACACCAAGAAGGATTACAAAAATGCCGGGGATTATGGCTGCAAAGAACCCGGCCAATGTTGTCCATACAGGAAAGCTTCGCTGAAAGGCTTCCAACGGAAATCCGATTTCATGAAAGTCGAGCCCCCAAAGGATGGGCATGCTGGCACCGGAGAGGATTCCAAAAAGTATTCCTGCAGTCATCACTACCGAAATCGTCATCGACAATCCCAACAAGAAAATAAAAACCCCAATGGCAACACGGATTACTTCAACAAGCGGGCCGAGTATTTTCCCAAGACCTGTCAATAAAAAACCAATTAAGCGGAATGGAAGTAACAGGATTTTTACAAAAACACCTTCCTCTTCATCTTCCTTTACATTAAGGTTTTTTTTGATGTTGGATTCAATATTGGAAAGTGTAACCGGTTCGCCTTGCATTTGCATTTTATCGGTAAGCGACCGGGCTTCAGGGAGCACAATCCAGAGGACGGCATACACCACTATTCCAAGGCCACCAAAAAACGAAAAGATCACAAACAGGATTCTGACGGCAATGATATCGATGCCGAAAAATGAGGAAACACCTCCGGCTACACCACCCACAACTTTACGGTCGGTATCCCTATACATTTTCTTGGTTGCTTCCGCTTCATCCAAGTCGTACGAACCGGGCACAACAATCCACATGATAATATAGACCCAAAGGGTTAGCCCATAGGCAAAGGCCAGTACGGCAAACAATAGGCGTATCCAAACCGGGTCGATATTTAAGTAGGTGCCCAATCCGGAACAAACACCACCTAATATTTTGCGTTTTTGGTCGCGAAACAAGGTTTTGTGCGCTGCTGTTGTGTGTTGTTTTTGTTCTGAATGGGAATTGTTTTTTTGCTCTGATGAAGATGCCTTCGCCTGGTTGGATTCTTCTTCTTCGGCAGCCTGAAAATCCCGAACACTCCCCATTGTGGTAATGAGGGAACTTACATCTTCGGCAGTAATCACCTGTTTGCCTTCATTCAGTTTGGATAAAAAAATCTCCGCAATACGACTTTCGATATCGGCCAGGATCTCACTGCTGTCTTCAAAAGAAGAGAAATATTTATTGATCGAGTCGAGGTATTTTTTTAAGGTATCAAAGCCATCTTCTTCAATGTGGAAGATGATGCCGCTGATGTTGATGCTTATATTCTTTTTCATGAAGGTTATGCGTTTGATTTGGTGGTGATCATTTGTGTGGAGTGCACGAGGTCATCCCAGGTTTCAGTAAGTTTTTCCAGAAATTTACTGCCTTTGTCCGTAAGCGTATAATATTTACGGGGAGGCCCCGATTTGGATTCAATCCATTTGTACTCCAGCAGGCCGGCATTTTTCAGGCGGGTGAGGAGGGGGTAGAGCGTTCCCTCCACAACAATCATCCGGGCGGCTGTCAGTTCATCCAGCATATCGGATGCGTACACCTCGCCCCTCGAAATGATATGGAGGATGCAATACTCCAAAATCCCCTTTCGCATCTGTACTTGGGTGTTTTCAACATTCATAATCCATTTTTAAATCGTTTATAGTACTAGTATACGGAAAAGTACTATGTATGACCAAGTACTTGATGAATTTTTCTTAATTTTTTTCTAAAAACCCAGATTCCAGATGATTATGAATTGATTCCAATCAAAATGGCGATCGAAAAAGACTGGCCAGAACAAAGATGTTTTAATGGTTTTAGAATAGAGAATGAACCAATAGAAGCTAGAAAACACACCCTAATCACCACTTGAGACTTGAGTCTAAGGCGAAATAATTCTACTAAGTATTATTGTTTGTCTTGGCAAACCCGTATCCACCAAGAGATCCGCCAATTAGGCCTGTTAAAAATGTAATCCATGGAATAAAGAACTCGTCTTTGTATATCAAAATTGATAGGGTGACAACAAACAATGCCACTGAAATACAGACGAAAGTAATTCGACTAGTCTTATGGGTGAAAATACCAGCATTAATCTTTGCTAACTTAATCTCTCTTTCATTTTGTAATTTCTGTGTGTTATATGCAAAAGCATGATCCTCATTCTTTTGCATAACAGATAATATTTTATCCTTTTGATCGTCTGTTAAATTATTAAAATCAATATTGTTGCCTTGATGAAGAGCCATCATCTCAACCTGTTCAAAGACTCTTTCAATTTTTTGATTAGGGGGTTCTAAGGAACCCTTGGGCGATGGTGTAATTTAATCGCTCATATTAAGATTTTAAGGAATGCATAGTTTTATTATAATAGTATGCCTTTGAGAATTTTTCAGTTTCAGTAGAATCATTAATGGATTCCTTCATTAATTGAATCGTTCTACTTAGAATGTGTGATTTGCTGCCAAAGAAAAACTTAGCTTTACGATTAAAATAAGCATGCTTAATCATGTTGATTAATTGATCGGTTTCCTTCTGATCAAAATTATTATCCTTTGCCACCCTGATTGCAGCATTAAGGATAGAAACAAGTGCTTCATCTAGTATTTTACTCCTAATAATTATAGGGTTGTCATCTCCGATACGATCGAAGTCGACATTATAAACAGATTTGTGCGCGTTGCGTAACATTGTCCTTATTTGCTAAGTCTAAACACCAAATTAACGAGAATAATCCTTATGGTGTATATATAATTTACATATAAATGCACTTATTTGTTCATTAGTGAACACTGATAGCAATCGTTCCAATAAGATAAATAGCCTAAAATTGTTTAAAAAATCAAAATCGCAAAGGATTTAGTGCAAACACATATATCATTGCCAATTTTTTCCAACCCCTGAATTTTCCTTAAAAAAGCACGGTTTTGATTACTTTTGCGACTGGCTTTGTATCTACCCACTGAAACCAGTGCATGAATCGTAATCCCCTTCTTTGTTTCCTTATTCTGGGCATGAGCATGGCTGCAAATGCGCAATTTGGCAATGAATGGATCAATTATTCCCAGGAGTATTACAAAATATCCACCGCTAAAGATGGCCTGTATAAACTAACGTTCACAGATCTTCAGAATGCGGGGGTTTCGGTTTCGTCCCTTGATCCCCGAAATATTCAAATCTTCCATCGGGGAATAGAGCAGGCCATTTATGTGGAGGGGCAGGGGGATGGGAATTTTGATCCTTTAGATTTCATTGAGTTTTATGGAACAAAGAATGACGGAACCCTCGACCAGCCGCTCTATTCAACAGGAAACCAACCGCATTCGTACCACAGCTTGTTCAGCGACTCTACATATTATTTCTTAACGGTTGGCCTTTCAGCAGGAAAGCGAGTTGCCCATTTTTTTGAAAACAATTCCACAAACATTCCCAGGGAGGTTTCCCATCAGGATGAAAAATTAATGGTTTTGGCAAATCAATACAGCTACGGTTATTTAGAGAACTCGTATTTATCGAGTACGGTCTATGATCAAGGTGAAGGCTGGACTGGAACTGAAATACGCCAAAACCAATTTCAGAATTATACAATCCCCAATGTTATTAATGGAGTACAGGCTGCCGGGCTGCCAAAACTAGAAGTACTTTTGGTAGGCAGGGGCAGCATGGCGCACGTGGCGGAAATTTCTGTAGGTCCGTCTACTGGTTCTTTACGGTCTGTTGGCACGGTTAATTTTTCCGCGTTTGCAACAACATCCTTTGCTCAGGATTTAAGTTGGTCTGACATTGCGGCTGATGGTACGTTGGTAGTTCAGGTAAAGGCGTTAGGTACTGGCGGGGCTGACCGGTTGTCGGCTTCTTATATTAAAGTTATCTATCCACAAGCTTATCATTTGAATGGCGTTGCAGAGAAAGTATTTAATGTATCTGCCAACGCTGGAAATAAGTCTTATATCGAAATCAGCAATCCACTGGCCAATCAAAAAATTGTGGACATAACGGATCCAAATAACCTTGTTTACATTGGTACAACTACAACCGGTACATTAAACGCAGTAATTCCGAATACATCTACCGCAAGGAAATTGTTGGTAACAAATCTTGCTGGTACACCCATTATCAAGAAAATAAATTTCCAGCAACTTGTTCCTTCTGCTTACGATTACATTATCATTACCCACAAGGATTTACGGAAGCCAACCGCGAATTATTCTGATCCGGTATTGGCCTATGCATCCTATCGTGCATCTTCGGAAGGTGGGAACTACAGTCCGCTGGTTGTTGATATCGATCAGCTTTATCATCAATTTAATTATGGTGAGGTTTCACCACGGTCTGTTTTTAATTTCATGAAATACCTGGCAGCAACCAATTTGCCAAAGTATTTATTTTTAGTGGGGAGAGGGTTGGATGTCTCCGGGAACTATCATCGCAACCCAACTGCTTATCCGGTTTTGAAAGATTTTGTCCCCCCAGCAGGAAATCCCGGTTCGGATATGTTTTATACAGCTGGCTTGGGTGGGGTTCCCAATGTTCCGGGAGTTCCGACAGGCAGGATACCGGCCACAAAACCGGAGCACGTTGCAGCCTATTTTGATAAAGTAAAGGAAATGGAGGCCCTTCCCTTTAATGCGTTATGGAGAAAAGATTTGTTGCATTTAAGTGGTGGCATTGAACCAGGGGAACCGGAATTGTTCAGCCAGTTTATGGAAGAGTTTGGGGCGTTGGCAAAAGAACAATATATGGGTGCCGAAATCACAGCTGTGGCAAAGCACTCAACGGAAGTAGCAGTAACGGTAAACGTAGCTGAGTATGTAAACAAGGGGTTGAACTTGGTAACATTTTTTGGACATTCATCTTCCACAACACTCGACTTTGATGTTGGGTTTGTTTCGGATCCTGTAATGGGATATGATAATAAGGGAAAGTATCCAATGTTTTTGATCAATGGATGCAATGCTGGTGCATTTTTTGGCGGACGTGAAATTTTTGGTGAGGACTGGATCAATACGCCCAACAAAGGTGCTGTAGGTTTTATAGCACACAGTTATTTTGGATATGTTTCAACCTTGCGGGCATACTCCACCACTTTTTATGAAGTGGCATATAGTGATTCGACATTTATGAAACGGGGCATCGGGGATATTCAAAATGAAGTAGCAAAGCGGTATTTTCAAAAATACGGAACTTCAACATCCAGTATAACCCAGGTTCAGCAAATGATGTTGCTGGGTGACCCTGCGGTAAAATTATTTGGTGCCGACAAACCTGATTATGAAATCAATGACAGCTCCATTACACTTGAATCGTATGATGGTAAGCCCATCACGGCATTGGCCGATTCATTTGCTTTGAAAATCAATATCCGGAATTTTGGTCGTGCGCAAAACGACTCCATTCGCGTGCGGGTAACGCGCACCTTTAACGACAACACTTCCACTACACACGATTCTATTTATTATGATATTTATTATCAGCAAGAAGTTGTCTTCAACATTTTGAAAGACCGCACCAGTGGTTTTGGGAACAATTCTTTCTTTGTGGAAATCGATCCGGAAGATGATGTTGATGAATTGAATGAAGGAAATAATACCGCTGGCGCTACACTCTTTATACCCTTGAATGGGACCATGAACCTGTACCCGGTTGATTTTGGTATTGTTAATGAACCAACCCTTAACCTGGTTTTTCAAAGCACGAATCTGATAACAGAAACACGAACGTTGTTGGTCGAGGTGGATACGGTTCATACTTTTGATAGCCCATATAAAAAAGGTTTTTCAATTGATGCAGCAACTATCGCTACCCAGCCTTTTGAATTGTTAAGTACAGATTCACTTGCGTATTATTGGCGCACAAAATTGGCCAACCCGTTGCCGGGCGAAAGTGAAGCGTGGGTGATGTCCTCGTTTACGTTTATCAACAATGGCCCCGAAGGTTGGGTGCAACGCCATTTTCCCCAATACCTTGACAACAATACAATTGGATTAATAAAGGATCCCGAGCTGCGTGAATTGCGTTTTGTTGAATCCACAACACCGATTGACATCCACACCTATGGGGGGGCACATCCCGCCAGCAATACGGATGTGAGTGTAAAAATTGGTGGCGCAGAATTCAATCTTACACGACAGGGATTTATTTGCCGTGACAATACCATTAACTTAATTGCTTTTGATAAATCCAGTACCGTTCCTTATCCCGGCATTCCTTTTACCTGGAGAAATTCAGCAGGCCGGATTTGTGGTCGCGAACCCAATGTGATCAACAGTTTTCGTTGGAACGAACTCGAAACAGGAAACGGTGATGATATTTTCACGTGGGTGGATAAT
Source organism: uncultured Roseivirgaceae bacterium (assembly GCA_964398945.1). GTDB lineage: Bacteria > Bacteroidota > Bacteroidia > Cytophagales > Cyclobacteriaceae > JBGTGG01. Next base: position 308,847 of record CAYNOT010000002.1, read on the forward strand.
ATCCCGGAAGGAGACTCGGTGGTTTTATATTCTGTTGGTTATGCCGGGTTTCCATCCTGGTCGGCCAACGTAATCAATAAACTTGGTGAACTCGGGATCGCATCCTCACAGATTACAACATTGGTGGATGGCGAACCAATTGTAATTTTTGGGAAGAAGGGGATTGCACCCGGTTCTGCAACCGTGTTGAAGACTTCCACGGTTCCGTTGCCATCGCAGGATTTAATTGTCAACAAAACCATCACGGGCCGTTATACCGATGGCGTGATGAAATCCGCATTGATAGGCCCCGCGCTAAGTTGGCAGCAACTTTTAGTGGAGGCAGAAAACAATGTCTCGGATGTTCATTCTTTTGATATTGTTGGCGTTGATCTTCAGGGAAATGAAACCGTTTTACTTTCCAATATCACCAACACAACCGATCTTTTGTTTATTGATGCGGTTGCCTATCCAACATTGCGTTTGATTTTTAAAACTGAGGATTTGGTAAACCTTAATGCTACGCAATTGAAGAAATGGTTGGTAACGTATACACCCGTGCCGGAAGGTATTTTAAGTTTTGAAGGAACAGCAACACCAATAGTGCTACAAGAAGGATCTACCTGGATTGGCAATTATGGTTTTACAAATATTTCAGGAACAGCTTTTCCGGATTCGATCGCAGTACGGAAAGAAGTGTACAACCAATCGAACCGATCGTCCGAAAAAGTGTTAACCAATATCAAATCACCGGCACCGGGCCAAACAACCGCCTTTGCTTTTGAAGTGAATACCTTTGGTAAAAAAGGATTAAACGATATCAATGTTTTTGTGAACCCGCGGTTGGTTCCGGAGCAGTATTATGAAAACAATGTGCTGGAATTACCGGGTTACTTACATGTTTCTGCAGATACTTTTAAACCAGTTTTGGAAGTTTCGATTGATGGCCGGGTTGTTCAAAATGGTGATGTGGTTTCCCGAAATCCAAAAATGAAAATTAAGATTTGGGACCAGAACCAATATCTTTTAAAGAGCGATACGCTGGGCGTTTCAATACTTCTTCAATTTCCATGTGAAGGTGCCTGTGCATTTAAACGGGTCAACTTTTCTGATGTGAATGTGGTGTGGAGTGCGGCAACGGGCACTACCGATTTTTCTGTTTTATATACACCCACGGATCTTGAGGATGGCATGTACACGCTTCGTGTGGAAGCTGCCGATGCAACCGGCAATGTAAGCAGTGAGGGCTTTTATGAAGTGTCATTTGTGGTGCAGTCTGAATCCTCTATTCTGTTCCTTCCTGTTTACCCCAACCCTTCAAACGATGTTTTTGTTTTTCCTATCCAGATCAATGGGGATGAGAATAGAGCAGTGGTGGAGTTGAGGATTATTTCAGTCGATGGAAAAATAATACAGACGTTGGCATCACCGAATGTTTTGCATGTGGGAAGGAATGAAATTATCTGGAATGGAAAAAATGCCAGCGGAAATTATGTTCCGGCTGGCATCTATGTTTATCAGTTAAAAATATCGGCTCCTGATGGTGATAAGGTTCACCGTGCGAAATTAGTTGTCGTTCATTGATGTTTAATGGTGATGGCCACCCGGTCCGTGCACATGGCCGTGTGCCAATTCTTCTTCGCTGGCATCACGTATACTCATCACTTCTACTGCGAAGTTTAACTCAACGCCTGCCAGGGGATGGTTTGCATCAACGGTTACTTGTTCGGGGCCAACTTCAGTCACCGTTACAACACGTGTTCCGTTATCTGAACCTGCTTGAAATTGCATTCCGGGTTTTACATCCTGGTCACCGAAAGCTTTACGGTCAACTTTTTGGACCATCTTTTCATCGCGCTCACCGTACCCTTTTTCCGGACTAACCCTGATGTCCAGTTTATCACCTTGTTTTTTTCCTTCCAACCCTTCCTCCATTCCGGGGATCAGGTTCCCGATGCCGTGGATATAATGCAAAGGATCTTTTCCTTCACTTGAATCGATGATCTGGCCACCGTTGTCTTTTAGTGTGTAGTTAATGGCAACTACCTTGTTTTTTCTTACTTCCATTACGTTGTATTTATAATTTGAATACTATTGATTTGACCGGATAAAGGTAGTAATCCTGTGTTAAAATCAACTTTGCTGTTCGATTTATTTGGCGCGCAGGGAGGATTTGAACTATGTGGTTTTGAGATGAAGATTGGTACAAGCGGACGCTTGCGCCAAGGGGAGTTGGAGCGTGGGAGGAAGTTCTATGAATGGTTTTGTTGAAGGATGCAAATTGCATTTTCTGCAATTAATGTAGCTGAAGAATCTATTGATTGGTAGTCTATGCAAATCCTTAGCTTCTTCTTGGTAGAGAATAGAATTGCCATCGGGATTATGTTTCTCAGTTTTGATCAACAAAAAGAGAACAGCTATGCAACCCATTCTTTACCTTTCATTTGTCATTATTCCAGCCACTATTTTGACCGAAATAATTGAGCTAAAGCGAAACGATTTAAATAAAGACAGGCTCAAGGATATTTATACGAACATTTGCATTGGAATCTTTTTTATGGCAATGGGACTTTCGTTTCGTGGCCTGGTTTTGGTTTCACTTAATTCCCTGCATGAATTTTCTTTTTTTAAAGTAACGTCAACCTGGTACCATTGGATTTTGATCTTTCTCCTGTTGGATTTAATTCATTATTGCGCTCACTGTCTGGAGCATAATGTGAGGGTATTTTGGACAATTCATTCAATTCACCATTCTTCAGAACATTACAATTATTCAACTGCTATTCGTGGCCCTTTGGGAACTGCCATTTATGTAATGGTATATAGCGCGCCTCTTTGCCTGATGGGTTTTGAACCGTTGAACGTAATGTTGGTTGATCAAATCATTCTCTTATATGCCTTTTTTTTACATACTGAGAAAGTAAAAAAATTGGGTGTATTGGAATACTTTATGAGTACACCTTCGCATCACCGCGTACACCATGGCGCTAATGATGGGTATTTGGATAAAAATTTTGGGGCATGCCTGATTATTTGGGATAAACTTTTCGGAACATTTAAGTCTGAAGATGTTAAACCGGTTTATGGTATACGGCCATCCATGAATAGCGCAAATCCTGTTTCGATTGTTACGCATGAATGGTCACGGCTTATCCATGACTTACGCAGTACAAATGACTTTAAAAATTGGTTTAATTTTATTTTCAATAAACCAAATTGGACCCCGAATAGCGCACAAGCGCCTACTTGTGCCGATGTAAACAATAGTTTCTTTTGAAATGTTGTTTTGAGGTTTTTGATAAGAAAAACTGGAGGATTTCAGCTATGTGGTTTGAAATGGAAATGGCAGAGGTTCCCGGAAAACTTCATGTTCCAACTCACTGAAAAGGAAGTGGAAAACATGGTATCGCAAAATGCGATACCATCAAAGCAGCACTTAGGCGTTTGTGCGCCTTATCGTTTAGTGTGCTTGTTGGTGAAGAACACCAAGGGCAGTTTTTTCCCCCACAAATGTTCATACGAAGCACTGGACCCCGCTTGCGCCAAACCGCTGTTTTCATTTTTCAATTATTTTCCAATAGCCTGTTTTGTCGCTTCCGATACGTTCTATGATACCAAGTTTTTTAAGCTCTTGAATATGTCGTTTTATTGTTGCTACGGAGTATCCTGTCTTCTCTGCAAGTTCTGCGTAATTTGCATTCGGGTTTTGTTTTAACTGTTGCAAGATGGTTGCTTTTACAGGGTCATTTACAAGGTCATTTTCTGGTTTTACAGGGTCATTTTGCCTGTTTACAGGGTCAATGTATTGAATGTGCATTTCCCGATTTTTGAGGGAATGATTTTCTTTGAACAACAAGTTTGATAGAAAACGTATAAAATATTTTTCCGTTTTGTGAATACCTTTTGATAAATCTTCGTAGTTGGCCCGCACAAGTGCATTACGGAAATACCAAGAGTTTTCGGCAAACAAATCATTATTCACTTCTTTAAAACCAAGTTTACGCAGATACTTGATTAGAAAGATTGCTGTTGCTCGTGTGTTGCCCTCGCCAAAAATGTGGATTTGCCACAAGTAAGAAATGAATTGTGCAATGTGTTCTATGGTTTCTTGCTGACTTAACCCTTTGTAACTAAACTGTTTTTCCCGCTCAACATCGTATTCCAACGTGGCTTTTAAACTCTCGGCACTGCCATACAAAACCGTTTCGCCATTTAGCACCCATTCTTGTTTGGTAATGTTGTAATCACGGATTTTACCTGCAAATTTGTAAATACCTTGAAACAACCTGCGATGAATTGCAAGGTATTCAGCTGGTGAAAACGTAAAAGTCTGTTCACTCAAAATTTCTGCAATGCGTGCCGAAACTTTGTCGGCTTCTTCGGTGCGGTCTTCGTTAGTTTGGGTTGGATGTTGTTTGTAGTAAGTGTCGATTCGTTGTTTTACTTCTTCAATGGTAATGTCGCCCTCAATGTTTTGCCTGGCAGTTTCTATTAAATAGTCAGACGGTTTTAACCCGTCAATTTGTTGCAAACCGATAGCCGTTTTCCAAACTTTTGCTTTTTCTGCTTTGTTTGGTTCGCCTTGCCGTAAATATTCTTCAAAATTATCCATTGGCTATTTCTGCTTATATGCCGGGTTTCTTCTTAAATATATTTAGTTGAGCTTTTACCTGATTTTTGAAAAGCGGGTGCCTAACTATTGCAACTGTTCATTATACCAATCCGTAGCTTCCTGAATATCCAGTAATGCATCTGCATCGATATGTATCTTGTGTTTCGTGCCTATGGCATTCTTTCAGGATTTTGTTTTGCTTTTTCAATACGTTTTAAAACAAGTTCCTGATGTTCAAGCGGAATGTCCATGCCCTCACGCCACATAAGGTCACTTAACTTTAGTTTTTCGGTAGGCGAGAGCTGCTTAACCGCATCGGCTAATTGCTGAAAGCTAAGATTGACGTTGAGTTGTAAGCTGCGCATAAACGGAATGTTATAATGCTGATTTGATCCCTCTACAAAGATACACCAATCTTCAACACCATGCCACCGTCCATTAAGGGAAACAGCTAAATTGAAAAAAAAACGTTGGCCAACCGTAGTTTAAACCGACAACTTTGGACATCATTTAATTATGAAACTTCTACACCCTGATTCCGACCGCACACAAACCCACCCGCCTTGCCCCGCCAGCAGGAGGTTCAAGGTTTTATTATTGAGTTGGTTGTGAAAGTGGCTTTCATCGCATAGAAAAACTATGTTTGCACTAAAGAAAAAGGATGGGGCTAGTTGGGTATTTTGCGGCAGCATTGATTGGTATTTCACTTGGCTTGATTGGTGGGGGAGGTTCAATATTAACAGTCCCGGTTTTGGTTTATTTGTTCTCAATAGAACCAACATTGGCCACAGCCTATTCTTTGTTTATTGTAGGGTCAACCGCCCTGGTGGGTGGGGTTCGAAGTGCCCTGTCAAAAATGGTTGACTTTCGAACGGCCATTGTTTTTGCAATCCCTTCCTTTATCTCAGTGTACTTGACCCGTAGGTACCTCATCCCGGTTATCCCGGATGAGTTCGGGGCCATTGCCGGTTTTTTGGTTACAAAAGATATGGCGATTATGGTTTTCTTCGCATTGATTATGCTGGTCGCTGCTTTTGGTATGATCCGTGAAAATAGGATAGACACAACAGAAGGGCCTGTACAATACAATTATCCGATGATCGTATTGGAAGGGATTGTGGTGGGGATGCTGACGGGGATTGTGGGTGCCGGTGGAGGTTTTTTGATTATCCCCGCCCTCGTGCTTTTTGCAAAGCTACCGATGAAAAAGGCAGTCGGGACATCACTTATTATCATTGCAGTCAAATCGCTTGTTGGATTCTTGGGGGATATTGGATCAGGAACAGCAATTGACTATTCTTTTTTGATCGTGATTTCCATGATCGCTATTGCTGGTATTTTTATGGGGATTTATTTGTCTAAATTTATCCCAGGCAAGAAACTAAAAGTAGCCTTCGGTTGGTTTGTGTTGGTGATGGGGGCATACATCATAATAAATGAAATATTTCTTTCCTGATAATGACAGACGGGATAGGTATTTTTGGTAGTCCGTTATCACGGACATTTGTGTAATATACAAATACAAAGTAGAGGATATGAAAGTCGAGCAAATTTATACAGGGTGCCTTGCACAAGGTGCCTATTACATTGAATCAGCAGGTGAAGCGGTCATCATCGATCCATTGCGCGAGGTAGGGCCTTATCTGGAAAAAGCCAAAAAGGATAAGGCCAAAATCAAATATGTTTTGGAGACACATTTCCATGCAGACTTTGTTTCGGGTCATATTGATTTAGCAAAGAAAACCGGGGCCACTATCGTATACGGCCCCACTGCTGAACCAAAATTTGATGCATACATCGCTACGGATGGCGAAGAGCTAAAGGTTGGAAAAGCAACAATAAAAGTTTTGCATACCCCGGGCCATACTATTGAGTCAACGGTGTATTTATTGCGCGATGAAAATGGTAAAGACTATGCCATCTTCAGCGGGGACACTGTTTTCCTTGGTGATGTTGGAAGGCCCGACCTCGCTCAAAAAGCGGCCCACATGACACAGGAAGAATTAGCAGGAATGCTCTTTGATTCCCTTCGTGCTAAAATTTTACCGCTGGCCGATGATGTAATCGTTTATCCCGCACATGGTGCCGGCTCCGCTTGCGGAAAAAACATGATGAAGGAAACGGTCGACACGCTGGGCAATCAAAAGAAAATGAACTATGCATTGCGTGCCGATATGACGCGCGAAGAATTTATAAAAGAAGTTACCGATGGGTTGTTGCCGCCCCCGGCATATTTTCCTGAAAATGTGAAGATGAACAAGGAAGGGTATGATAGCTTTGATAACGTGTTGGAAAAAGGATTGAAACCGCTTTCACCTGAAGCATTTGAAATAGCCGCCAACGAAACGGGTGCGCTTGTGTTGGATACACGTAACCCCCGCGAATTTGCAAAAGGGTTTATCCCGAACTCCATCAACATTGGAATCGATGGAAGTTTTGCGCCATGGGTGGGTGCAATGGTCCCCGGGGTCAATCATCCGATTTTGTTGATCACGGAAGAAGGCCGTGAAGAAGAAGTGGTAACACGCCTGGCGCGTGTTGGGTACGATAACACACTGGGATTTTTGAACGGAGGTTTTACCGCATGGAAAAATTCAGGAAAAGACACAGACGGGATTCAAACCATTTCCCCTGCTGGCTTTGCTGAAGAATACAAAAAAGGGGCAACTGTGTTTGATGTACGTAAGCCATCCGAATATGAAGCTGAGCATGTTGATAAAGCACAATCAGCACCACTGGATTTCCTTAACGACCTCATGACGGGGTTTCCAAAGGAAGGAACATTTTTTATACACTGTGCGAGTGGCTACCGCTCCATGATTGCCGCTTCTATTTTGAAATCAAGGGGGATTGAAAATTTTATTGAAGTAGAAGGTGGGTTTAAAGGGATTTCGGAAACCGATGTTCCCCGGACAGATTATGTTTGTCCTACTACCTTAAAATAAAATGCTTTTTTAGTTTGTTCACAAAGATGCACCTATTGTTCAATCGTTTAATTATGAAGACCTTCAAATTCACTACAGTACCTGCAATGGTTTTTTCATTGGTGATAATATCCTGCACAAGGCAGCAACCCGCTGATGCTACCACTTCATTTACGGATATTTCAGTGGACCAGGCCATTGGGATGATGGATGGGAAAAAAAAATTGCTGGTGCTGGATGTTCGTACACCGGGTGAGGTAGCGGAAGGTAAAATTGAAGGCGCAACGGTTATTGATTTTCAAGACACTACCTTCACTTCGATGATCGACCAACTTGATAAAGGGCAACCCATTCTGGTGTATTGTGCCGTAGGTGGAAGAAGTGGAAAGACGATGGACTTAATGAAAGAAAAAGGCTTCAAAGAAGTCTATAATTTGGAGGGTGGGATCATTGCCTGGAATGAAGCAGGAAAACCACTGGTGAAATAGTAAGGAATGTACGAATACTGGAATTTATTTATCGGTTCGTTTACCGGATATTGGAATTATCTGGTAAATGAAATCCTCTATCCAAGCTGGCACAATTATTTTTATTGGTTGCTGGGGATTTCGCTAGCTGTTTGGTTGTTGGAAGCCACTGTTCCGTGGCGCAAAAACCAGGGCATCATCCGAAAGGATTTTTGGCTCGATGGCTTCTATATGCTCTTTAATTTTTTCCTGTTTTCGTTGGTGGCCTACAATGCCATTTCAAATATTGCAGTGAAAGCGTTCAATGATTTTTTAGGGATTTTTGGGATCACGAATGTGGTAGCAATCAATGTGGCCACCTGGCCCGTATGGGTTCAGTGGTTGGTAATGTTTGTGATTGCTGATTTTATCCAATGGAATGTACACCGCATGTTGCACCGCGTTCCCTGGATGTGGGAATTCCATAAACTCCATCATTCCGTAAAGGAAATGGGCTTTGCCGCACATTTGCGTTTTCACTGGATGGAAACCATCATTTACAAAACAATCCAATACATACCACTTGCCATGATTGGCTTTGGTATTGATGATTTTTTCCTTGTCCATATTTTTACGATTTCAATTGGCCATCTTAACCATTCAAACCTGAACGTAACCTACGGTCCGCTCAAATATATTTTTAACAATCCGGCCATGCACATTTGGCACCACGCCAAATACCTGCCCGATGGTTGTTATGGTATAAATTACGGAATCAGTTTAAGTATTTGGGATTACATTTTTAAGACAAACTACTTACCAAAAGATGGGCGCGATATTGAACTGGGTTTTCCCAGCGATGAAAAATACCCAACATCTTTTTGGAAGCAGATCACGTACCCGTTTTCAAAATAGTTTTAAAATGTTTCGTGGCTTTAGCCCCGCTGTTAAGGTAACGTGCGTACTTTTGCATTTTGATTTTCCTTTATGACAAATATCATTGAACTTATAAAACAACCCTGGCCCTGGTATGTAGCGGGTCCGTTGATTGGCCTTACCGTTCCAGTCCTGTTGATTATTGGAAACCGTTCCTTCGGGATTTCTTCTTCCTTGCGACATATTTGTGCCGTGTGTATGCCATCCAACATTCCGTACTTCAACTATGATTGGAAGAAAGAAGCCTGGAATTTGTTTTTTGTCTCCGGGATTTTGATTGGGGCTGTTGTTGCAACAAGTTGGTTGGTAAGTGGAGACCCAATCAGTATCGATGAAAACCTGCGTGCTGAATTAGCAACGTACGGTATTACACACATTGAAGGCTTGCTTCCTGAACAACTTTTTAGTTGGCACACGCTCTTCACCTTAAAGGGATTCATCATGATGGTTGTAGGTGGATTTCTGATTGGGTTTGGAACGCGCTATGCCGATGGTTGTACTTCCGGCCATGCTATTATGGGCATTTCAAACTTGCAAATGTCTTCATTCATTGCTACATGTTGTTTTATGGTGGGCGGGTTTATTATGGCCAACCTGATTTTACCTTTTATTCTCTCCCTTTAATTTATATTCAACATGAATGCTGCTAATCCTTTTCTGCGCAATTTTAAATATGCTTTTGTAGGCTTGCTTTTCGGGATCGTATTTGTGAAGGCTGAAATAATTTCATGGTACCGTATCCAGGAAATGTTTCGCTTGCAATCATTTCACATGTATGGTATAATCGGGTCTGCTATCGCGGTGGGTATGCTCAGCATTTTTTTGATCAAGCGGTTTAACATAAAAACATTTAAGGGTGAAACCATCGTATTTTCCCCCAAGAAATTCGACAAAGGAAAAATATACGGTGGCCTTTTGTTTGGTTTTGGCTGGGCAATAACCGGAGCTTGTCCCGGGCCATTGTATGCACAAATCGGGATTGGTTTTACTGTTGTAACGGTAACATTGTTAAGCGCTATTGGCGGTGCGTGGGTATACGGTTATTTTCGTGAAAAACTCCCGCATTAAAAGCCGTTCGTGCGAATGGGCGAATTGTGTAGCGTTGATTTAGTTTGGGGCATACTCCAACCCTTTATTGTTTGATAAACTTTAATGTAAAACCTTTATCATCGGCACCCAATACCTGGACCAGTAATCCTGTATCACTGGTTTTTTGATAGATAATCTTTGTTGGAAAATCATGGCCCGGGTTTTCGAATGAGTAGCCTTTTGAAGTATCGGGACTTAGTGTGAATGGAATGGCCTTTCCTTCGTTTTGGTTTGCCACAGTGGCTTCATAAACGATTTCCCCATCAACGTTTTTTATAGAAAGTGTTTCGGTTACAACTTTCTTTCCGTCTTTTATTTTATACGAACTTCCTTTCAGTTCATTGCCATCGGTCTTTTCCCAGACTTCGTATGTTTCTTTGCCTTCTACTTTCCAGGTCCCGGCTAAAAAACCCAACGCTTCCACTGATTGGCTATGGCCTGAAAAACAATGTATTAGTATTACGAACGTTACAATTCCTTTTCTCATCATTAATTTCTTTTTTGAACAAAGCACGCTATTTTTTTTAACCGGATATTGTAAAAAGCCGACAACTCATCATGAAAGAAAAAAATTGGCCATCGTTTCTTTTGTGAATCCATACGTGGACGGCTCTTCCCCGGTAAACTCTTTGAAATTTTTTATAAAATGGGATTGATCATAAAAGCCCGCAAGGAACGAAACATCCGACCAATCGATAGTTCCTTGGTTAACCAGGCTGAAAATGTAAGCAAAACGAATAATCCGGCAGTAGAACTTGGGGGATAAGCCGATGTATTCTTTAAAGTACCGCTCCAGACTTCTTTCACTGATTCCGATTTGTTCCTGAACTTGTTGCAATGTGATTGCCCCCTTGTGGTGAATGATCAATGCTGTGGCTAATTCCCCTTTTGATTTAGTTGAACCGGGTTTGACAAAATCCAACAAAATATTTTCAATGGCGGCTGTCTTCTCATCAAACGAAGAAGGACGGATTGCAACGTGTTTGATAGCCTGGATTGTAGAGGATACTTTCAAATCAATGGGCAACACCGTATCGGTATAGTTGGCAATTTTAATAGAGAAGAGTTTCCGCAAGGCCCAAGGCTGAAATTTTAATGCAAACATTCCTACCCTTCCGGTATTTTCCAGAAAGAAGTAATTGCTGATTTGTCCGGCCAACAAGTCTTTTTGTTGAACCGACCATTCGTTGGATGTTTTTGCGCGGAACGGATCGCCATAATGGAAAATCATTTCGGGATATCCATCCGGGATAATTTTTTCCTGCCGTATCGTTGCATCGCCCTCGCTATCAATCATCCAAAAGCTTTTGATGACTCCGGCTAGTTCCTGTACCGGTTCTTTTTGTTTGTAAATCATGAAGAAGAAAGACCACAATTTGTTTAACTTCCAATTTACCAGTGAAATTGGTATTTTTATTATGAACCCAACGTATTGTTATGCTACACTCAACAATTTTTAAAAATAATCCTTCCCTTTTTGTATTTCTTCCTATGTATTATGCTGTGTGGGTAGATGCCGTGGTGACCGTTGATGAAATTAAATCCATAAAAAAAATGATCGGGGACCAGCATTGGCTTTCCGATGATGAGCGTGAATTCTTATTGGATCAAATTGATCCCGACCACCCTCCCGTGCCGTATGAAGTCAAGCAATGGAACGATGAAATACAACGGGTGGCTGATCAATCGGCAATTGAGAAGCGCGAAGGACTTGTTGAATTGGGATATAAATTGGTCAGTTTGCATGGAGGCAATAGTGCCCTGTTGGAAGATGTGCGTCCTTCCTTGATTGAAATTGAAAATAAACTGGGCGTGATCAGTGGCGAATCTGCCTTGTTGTTCAATCTGAAGAGCAGGGAAACGCTTACCGATAAACAAAAAACCGAACATGCATTTGATGTCGATACACTGGCGGCAATTTTGGATGGCAGCCAAAAAGAATTGATTGATAAAGTAAAAAAAGTAATTGCGGATCCGTCATTTACTTATGTACAAACCGAAAGTTTATCCGGGTATAGGGAGCAGGTGTTGACCTGGTGCAAGCAATTGGCCCATCATGGTTTTGGCGCACGCGCGTATCCAAAAGAATTTGGTGGTGGTGGTGATATGGAAGGGTACTTCGCAATTATGGAAACACTGAGCTATCATGATTTAAGTTTGGTGATCAAGTTTGGCGTACAGTTTGGTTTGTTTGGAATGAGCATTTATTTTCTGGGAACTGAAAAACATCATAAAAAATATTTGCAAGACACGGGCAGCTTGAAACTTCCGGGTTGTTTCGCCATGACAGAAACCGGGCATGGTTCGAATGTGAAGGGAATCTTAACAACGGCAACCTACGATAAGGCGAAGAATATATTTATAATCCATACACCAACGGAAAACGCACGAAAAGAATACATTGGCAATGCCGCATTGCATGGCCAAATGGCCACTGTGTTTGCAAAACTTATATTGGATGGAAAAGATTATGGCGTGAATGCTTTCCTTGTTCCGATCCGGAATGCGAAGGGCAACGTGTTGGAAGGAATCACCATAAAAGATTGTGGCCCAAAGATGGGCCTCAATGGGGTTGACAACGGTGTGATTTATTTCGACAACGTTTCCATCCCCTATGAAAACATGTTGGACCGGTTTGCGCAGGTGGATGCCGAAGGAAAATTTGCCAGCCCGATCGCCAGTGACAACCGCAGGTTCTTCACCATGTTGGGCACATTGGTTGGTGGGAGGATTGGAATCCCACGATCAGGAAACAGTGCTTCTAAATCAGGGCTTGCCATTGCGATTAAATATGGTGATCAACGCAGGCAGTTTGGGCCTGACCATGCACCCGAAGTTCCCATTTTAAATTATCGCACCCATCAGCGAAGGCTCATGCCATTGTTGGCAAATGTGTATGCATTGCATTTCGCATTGCACTACCTGACCAATCGGTTTCTCAACAGAAGTGAAAAAGATATGCAAGAGATCGAAGCGCTGGCGGCTGGTTTAAAATCATTCGCCACCTGGAACACAACGGCAACCCTGCAAGAATGCCGCGAAGCATGTGGTGGAAAAGGATATTTGTCCGAGAACAGGATTGATGCGTTGAAAAACGATACGGATATTTTTACCACGTTTGAAGGCGACAATACGGTGCTCATGCAACTGGTGGCCAAGAGCAGGCTTACGGAATTTAAGCAGGAGTTTAGCAATATGAATTTCTTTGGGATTTTGAATTACGTTGTTGATCAAGCTGCCACTTCATTTTCTGAAATGAACCCGATCATTGTGCGCAAAACCGATACAGAACATTTGCTTGATCCTGGATTTCAGTTGGATGCTTTTCGTTATCGGGAGCGTGATATTTTAACATCCGCGGCAAGAAGGTTGAAAAAGCATTTGGATAGCGGCATGGATTCGTTCGATGCATTCAATCAATGTCAGTTTCATTTGTTGAATGTCGGCCATGCGTACATCGAGCGGATTGTGTTGGAGCAGTTTATTGAGCAAGTTGAAAGGACAGAAGATGAAAATTGCAAGGTTGCATTAAAGAAACTTTGCGATCTCTTTGCGCTCTCGCAAATCGAGAAAAACAAAGGCTGGTATTTGGAGCACGATTATATGACGGGCACGAAAACGAAAGCGATCCGGAGGTTGGTAAATCTGTTATGTTGGGAAGTACGGCAGGATGCAGTCCCGCTGGTAGAAGCTTTTAAAATACCGGATAGTTGTTTGGCGGCACCGATTGTAGTGTAGGAATTCTGAGTTATGGATGATAGGATATGAGTTGATGGGGTTTAATTAAAATCATAATTCGCTAATCACTAATCTTAAGTCACCAATCAATTTGAATTGCGATTATTTTTTTATCATCCAACAATTATACTGGATGCTAGATGCTGTCTAGTATCCAGCATCTGGTATCTACAATTCATCTTGATACTTACGTCTGCATTCAGTAACTTGATTTCAACCAAACTCAATCCCTCATGGACAGAAGAAGATTTATCCAAAATTCGGGCATTACGCTCGGTGCTTTTAGCACGCTCCCATTATTAAATAGTTGTGAAAGCAAAGCAACGCATACCGTTGGATCAGGAACAGTTCCGCCACTTGATGGAACGTGGGAATCCGTTCGCAAGCAGTTTGTTATTTCGCACAAGAATGTCCAAATGGCGCAAATGTTGTTCGCGTCCCATCCAGCGCCTGTGCGTGCTGCTATTGAAATGCACCGTCAGAAATTTGATGAGAGCCCGGCTGAATACTGGGAGGAAAATTTTCAAACAGCCGAGCCAAAAGTATTGGCGGCTGCCGCACGCTATTTACAATGCCAGCCGGAAGAAATAGCCTTGACGGATAGTACTACACAAGGATTGGGCACGCTTTATACAGGCTTGAAATTAAAGGCCGGTGATGAAATACTCACCACAACGCACGATCACTATGCCACCGAAAAATCACTGGAGTTTGCGGCATTGCGAAGTGGCGCGAGTATCAAACGTATTGATGAATATGCCAATCCTTTTACCGTTACGGTAGATGAAGTAGTTACCAACTTGCAGAAAAGCATTTCTGATAAGACACGCATTGTTGCCGTTACCTGGGTGCATTCATGTACGGGTGTTAAACTTCCCATTGCTGCCATAGGCGCCATGATTCAGGATGAAAATAAAAAACGAAACGAAGACAACCGGATTTATTTCTGTGTAGATGGCGTCCACGGTTTTGGTGTAGAAGACATTTCCATCGAAAAAATGAACTGTGATTTTTTCTGTGCGGGAACACACAAATGGCTATTTGGCCCGCGCGGAACGGGTATTGTCTGGGGACGAAAAGATGCATGGGATATGGTGGTTCCTATTATACCGGCATTTAGTGATGGTTCCTATGGCGACTGGCTGGGCTTTCCTGTTCCGGGTGGAATCAATTTTTCAGACAAATTCTCGCCAGGTGGGTTTCATGCTTTCGAACACCGTTGGTCGTTGAATGAAGCTTTTGATTTTCAACTGGCAATGGGGAAGGAGAAGGTTCAATCCCGGATGCGTGAATTTGCCGGAAAAGTAAAAGGCGCTTTGGCAGGGATGAACCATGTAACATTGTATACACCACTGGATGAAAATCTTTCATCAGGTATCAATTGCTTCGAAGTAAAAGGACAAACGGCAGAAGAAACTGTAAAAGCTTTGCATGAAAAGGGGATTATTGGAAGCTCAACCCCATACCGGACCAGTTATGCGCGATTGACGCCTTGCGTGATCAATACTTCTGAAGAAATTGACAGAAGTCTTCAGGCAGTGGAAAGTTTTATAAGCTAGTTCCCGACAAGTCACTACTCTAAAACCTAAAATTTTTAAATTGATTAGCGATTAGTGATTTCAGGCAAGGACATGCGGTGCATTTGACAGGATAATTCAAATATAATTTCAGAAATTAATAATGATGATTGGCCATTCCTACCCCAAAGGAAAATATTCCCGATTTTACAACAAGCAGTTATACAGAACTTTAAATACTTCTCCAAAAGCAACACTTTAAGGTTTTGGCACGATGATTGGCAAATTATTCCCCATGATCAAACGCACCCTCTATTTTGGAAACCCTGCGTACCTCAGCCGCAAGCTTGAGCAGTTGGTGGTGCGCCTCCCGGAAGTCGAAAAGAATCCTACTTTGCCCGAGTCGTTTAAAAAAGAGGCACAGGCCACCATCCCGATTGAAGACATTGGTGTGGTGGTACTTGACCATCCGCGTATCGTGATATCACAAAACCTGATGGAGGGGTTGATCGAAAACAATGTTGCATTTGTTACGTGCAATAAAACCCACCACCCCATTGGGCTGATGCTCAACCTGGCAGGGAACACACTGCAATCCGCAAAATTTAGAAGCCAGCTTTCTGCAGGCCAGCCTTTGCTCAAACAACTCTGGCAGCAAACCATAAAAGCAAAGATCGCCAACCAGGCGATGGTGCTGAAAAGCATTGGCAAAGAGGCCGGAAACCTGATGAAATGGGCAGGGGATGTGCGGTCGGGCGATCCCGATAACCTCGAAGCCCGGGCGGCTGCCTATTATTGGAAAAATATTTTCCCTGCTATTCCCGGTTTCAGGCGTGAGCGCGAAGGCATTCCACCCAATAACTTGTTGAACTATGCCTACGCCATCCTGCGGGCAGTGGTTGCCCGCAGCCTGGTAGGGTCCGGCTTGTTGCCCACATTGGGCATCCATCACCACAACCAATACAACCATTATTGCCTGGCCGATGATATAATGGAACCGTACCGCCCGTTCGCGGATGCTTTGGTCATTGAAGTAATCAAGAACGGTGAGGATTTCAACGAACTTGCCCCATCCATAAAAAAACAATTGTTGGGCATTGCCACTGTGGATACAATAGTGGATGGGGAAAGGAGCCCGTTGATGATCGCTGTCCAGAGGACCACTGCCTCGCTGGCAAAGTGTTTTGAGGGGAAAGCAAAGAAAATCATGTACCCCAAAATTCAATAGGCCATGCGCCTCAATGAATACCGTGTTATGTGGATCATGGTGCTGTTCGACCTGCCAACCGATACGAAAAAAGACAGGAGGAACTATGCCCAGTTCCGAAAAATGATGATGAAGGATGGCTTTTCCATGTTCCAGTTCAGTGCTTACCTGCGCCATTGCCCCAGCCGCGAAAATGCCGATGTGCACGTGAAGCGGGTGCAGAAAAACCTGCCACCCAAAGGCCATGTCGGCATCTTTACCATTACCGACAAGCAATTCGGGATGATGCAGATTTTTTACGGAAAGGAGGAGAAAGAAAAGCCCGACATACCCCAGCAATTGGAGCTTTTTTGAATACTTTTATAAATCATATTTATGGTTTTTATTTACGTAAATTTATTTTTTTATGGCCACGTTTACCAGTACACTCCCGGATGATCTGCTCCATTTGCTTTCCGAAAAGGCGAAAGCACTTTCGCTTCCTAAAAACAGGTTGATGGAAAATGCCCTCAGGCTTTACTTAGAACACCTTGAAAAGGCTGAATACATAAAATCGTATAAGCAGGCTGCCAACGATGCGGATATCCTTTCCATAGCCGAAGAAGGCATGGCCGATTACCTCAATCAACTTAACACATAATGCCTACTGGTATCCGGCAGGGGGAAATCTGGCAAGCCGATTTGAACCCCGTAAAAGGAAGCGAACAGGCTGGTTTCAGGCCGATAGTTGTGTTAAGCGGAAACCTGCTGAACCAGCACCTTGGTGTCGTCATTGTTGTTCCGCTCACCACGAAAACCAAGAACTATAAAGGAAACCCAGTCCTTAAACCCTCTCAAACAAACGGGTTAAAGAACGAATCGGAAATGTTGGTTTTCCACATCCGGGCGGTTTCGAAAGACCGCTTGGTGAAGAAAATGGGAACGATCAACCCGGACGAACTCGCACAGGCCACCAAAACCCTGAATGATATATTGAAGTATTGAAGCAAAAAAGCCCGGCTGTCCCTAAAATTTTGGACTGCCGGGCTTTTGTTTTTGACACCATTGGTTGTTTTGACCCTCGGAAACTGCTTTTAAAGCCTTGATATACAGGGTATAAAAGCAAAATCAGATGTCAAAGATCGTTTGTTGAAAGCAAATCACAACTTGCAACCAAGGCGCAAATTGAATCCCGCAGATGTCAAAGATCGTTTGTTGAAAGCAAATCACAACAGAATTGGAACTTCACCTACACACCCGGAAAGATGTCAAAGATCGTTTGTTGAAAGCAAATCACAACAATTTTGCAACTGGTGTACGCTATGGATAGGATGTCAAAGATCGTTTGTTGAAAGCAAATCACAACACGGAAGGCGAAAGGATAACAGGTGAATGGGATGTCAAAGATCGTTTGTTGAAAGCAAATCACAACTGTATTGGGATGATACAAACAGTCAAACAAGATGTCAAAGATCGTTTGTTGAAAGCAAATCACAACGAAAATAAAAGCCATGTGGGAATCATCCTTGATGTCAAAGATCGTTTGTTGAAAGCAAATCACAACCCATTTCCGTGCTGCAAAACGTTACTGTTTGATGTCAAAGATCGTTTGTTGAAAGCAAATCACAACCCACCTTCATCGGTATATCCATTTTGTAGGGATGTCAAAGATCGTTTGTTGAAAGCAAATCACAACAGTTGGATTCAAGTCTTTCCAAATACCACAGATGTCAAAGATCGTTTGTTGAAAGCAAATCACAACTAAGGCTGAATGGGTTAAGCAATGCAAGCAGATGTCAAAGATCGTTTGTTGAAAGCAAATCACAACGTGTGGAGGCATTAATATTTGTAATCCGGAGATGTCAAAGATCGTTTGTTGAAAGCAAATCACAACAGTCATCGTAGTGAGTTGATAGAAATGCCGGATGTCAAAGATCGTTTGTTGAAAGCAAATCACAACGACCGGGCGTGGTTGATTATAATTAAAAGTGATGTCAAAGATCGTTTGTTGAAAGCAAATCACAACCTCCAACAGGGGTTGATAAATCGGTGAAATGATGTCAAAGATCGTTTGTTGAAAGCAAATCACAACAAAGACGGCATTGATTTGCTCAACGAATTGGGATGTCAAAGATCGTTTGTTGAAAGCAAATCACAACGAAAGAGTACGAAGTATGGACAAAATATTGATGTCAAAGATCGTTTGTTGAAAGCAAATCACAACGCCGTACCTGTAGTAATTACAGGACTTAAAGATGTCAAAGATCGTTTGTTGAAAGCAAATCACAACAAAAATTGATAGGTAAATCAGCTTTCAAGTGATGTCAAAGATCGTTTGTTGAAAGCAAATCACAACTGAAAAATCACAGGCTTACGCGTTACTGGTGATGTCAAAGATCGTTTGTTGAAAGCAAATCACAACCAGGAAACGATATATCTACAATCAAAACGGGATGTCAAAGATCGTTTGTTGAAAGCAAATCACAACTGTCTTTAGCGTTTTATTGATAAATCAAAGATGTCAAAGATCGTTTGTTGAAAGCAAATCACAACTGGGGGCTGCCTATTATCAATACGTCAAGGATGTCAAAGATCGTTTGTTGAAAGCAAATCACAACACGGCTCCTGATTGGCATAATTGCTCGTTAGATGTCAAAGATCGTTTGTTGAAAGCAAATCACAACTCTCTTCCTTATAGATATTACGGTCAAGTGGATGTCAAAGATCGTTTGTTGAAAGCAAATCACAACAAACATCAAAAATATGCCTCGTAATTTTGGATGTCAAAGATCGTTTGTTGAAAGCAAATCACAACACCTATACCTTTGCATTCATGGGAAAGAAAGATGTCAAAGATCGTTTGTTGAAAGCAAATCACAACAGACTATCGCATATCCTTATGGATTTTTGGATGTCAAAGATCGTTTGTTGAAAGCAAATCACAACCAGACGTTGAAACTATATCCCCGGTTTCGGGATGTCAAAGATCGTTTGTTGAAAGCAAATCACAACCACCCGACCTCTCTTATAGCGCTCAAACATGATGTCAAAGATCGTTTGTTGAAAGCAAATCACAACTAGGAGCGTTCGGGCTTGTTACAGGGATGGCGATGTCAAAGATCGTTTGTTGAAAGCAAATCACAACAGGCAAACTGATTATGCCCGGCAATCAGGAGATGTCAAAGATCGTTTGTTGAAAGCAAATCACAACTGAAGTGTGGTTTTTCTCCTACTAGATATGATGTCAAAGATCGTTTGTTGAAAGCAAATCACAACCCACTTGTTGGGCTTGTAATCAATAAACACGATGTCAAAGATCGTTTGTTGAAAGCAAATCACAACGTGAAAACAAAGATAATTTCTTGGTAAAGGATGTCGTCGAAACAGTCCACGGGATGAAAGCCGGTCCGGAATAGTCCACGGAGGAAAACAGTTTTTCATTTTCGTCCCAAGTCGGTCCGAAAGCGTCCGCGTGGTGAAAAGTTGTTCGTTAAGCCGAAACAGTCCGCGGGAACCAATTCCGTCAATTGGCCACAACGTTTGAGTTTATGACGGCTGCGGCTTTCGAAGCGCGCTTTTGTCCCACGTGGCTGAACGAAATTAAGAAAACTAAACTTTGTACCTACACGTCACCCGCAGCTGGCATAAACTTTTTGTTGCCAGCCGTTTATTTATTGTCCTCACTTTTAATTGTCAGTCCGTTAATTTCCACGCGATTTATTGAATTATTGTAGTAGAGAAACTCTATTGTCTTGTCCGCTTGTCTTTGCAGTCTTACAAAGTCCTCGTCCTTATTGTCCGAATTCCTTTGATCTTCAATTTCTCTATATATCTCAATTTTCTTCATCTGAATCTCCAATTGCTTTAATTCGTTGTCCAACATCTCATTTCTCAATTCAGCAATCTTTTGAACACTTGTCAATAGGAGGTAAACAACAACTATTGGAATTCCAAGTCTTCTCGGAACGTCTATTTGAAGTTCCTTTTTCTTTATTCTGATGTTTGGTTTCCAACCCTCTTTGAATCGAAATCTTATTGATTGTCCGGTTTCAATACTCTGTACTTCAAGAATATTTTTAAACGGATAAAAAAATTCGGGAAAGAATGGTCGTCTGTAGTAGTAATTGAATGGCTGTCCGATTATGTCATTATAAAGTCGGTCGAGTCCGCCCAATAATTCAACAACGTCTCCGTTGTCCAACTGGTCAAACTTTAAATAGATGTCGAGTTCTGTGTACTCTGGTCTGTCGGTATTTAGTAGTAGTAACATACTCTATCCAAAATAAATGGCTGGCAACGTGAGATGGTCTAATAAATCCGGACACAAAATTAAACTAAATTTGTGTTCCCATGG
>CAYNOT010000003.1:0-6969 GCA_964398945.1 uncultured Roseivirgaceae bacterium
ATAAACCGGATAAGTGAATTGATACCTGGCAAGATGTAGTTTATCGGACGGTTACTGCCAAACCAATTCAAGGTTGGCGTCAAATTCACGTTTTATGTGAATGGTTTTGTTTTCCTTGTTCACGGAAAAGTCGAATAAGAGATTGCTGTTCATTTCTTCTGTTTTTTAATTGTTGTTAATAAGTTGTCAAGTTGGTTGAAACGAGTTTCCCAAATTTTGCGGAACTGCTCAAGCCATTTGTCTATTTCTTTCATTTTGTCGATTTCAAGTTGGTAATAAATTTCTCTGCCTTTGTGTTCCTGTTTTATCAGCTCACACTCTGTCAAAATGCGTAGATGTTTGGATACGGCTTGTCGTGTTGTGTCAAAATGCTCGGCAATGGCGTTTGGTGTCATTGCATGTAATGCAATGAGTGCAATAATTGCCCGCCTTGTTGGGTCTGCAATGGCTTGAAAAATATCTCTTCTCATTTTGTCTGTCTTATATTTAAGAAACTAATCGGTTGCAAATATATGTGCAACCTTTCGGTTTCGCAATTTTTTTTTCTGATTATTAAAAAGTCGGTCGGAATTGTCAGTCTGGTGGTCGTCCTACAATGACCGCTAACGGTTTCGGGGCTTGGCGTAGTGGCGGCTTGTTATCAGCTACCCTTCTTTCAGTCGTTGTTTGGTCTGTCGTGTATTGGTTGTCAGAGCGGTGGCTTGGTAGCTCTTTTGTATTTTTTGTTTGGCTTTGTGCGGTTGGAAAAATGCAAATGTGCTACCAAAAGCGTGGGCTTATTCGTCTGTCGGTTTGTTGTTTATAAAGTCCTCTGCTAACATTTTTGCTTGTGTGATTACTGTGTCAACTGCTTTTTCTTGAAGGTCTGGCGGATAACCGTGTAGTCTTAAAATTCGTCTTATGTTTCGTCTTAATGCAGATTGTACGCTTTCTTTAATTGTCCAATCTATTGTCGTGCTGTTACGAACTGTTTTTAAAAGTTCTTGTGCTATGTGTTTTAATATTTCGTCACCAAGTACAGAAACGGCTGTGTTGTTTACTTCTAATGCGGTGTAAAAGGCATATTCTCTGTAATCCAACCCTAATTTTTCGCCTCGTTTGTCTGCTTCTTTTATTTGTTCGGCAAATGGAATTAAAACTTTCTCCAAAAACTCAACGGTATCAATCATTCCGTTATGGTAACGTTTTATGGCATCTTCCAACATTTCAGAAAACTTCTTACTCTCAACCAAATTGATTTTTGTGCGTTTCTTTATTTCGTCTTTGAGTAGTTTTTTCAATAACTCAACTGCCAAATTCTTTTGTGGCAAGTCTTTTAGCTCTTGCAAAAAACGTTCGTCTAATATTTCAATGTTAGGTTTTTTCAAACCTGCTGCATCAAAAATATCAATCACATTGTCGGCTGTAATGGCTTCGGAAATAATTTGCTTGATTGCCGTTTCCATATCCTCGCCACCTGCACCGCCTTCGTTTCTGTCGGATATTTTTACCAATCTTGATTTAATGGCTTGAAACAAAGCCACATCATCACGAATAGCCATTGCTTTGTCGTGTGGAACGGAAATAGCAAATGCTTTCAACAAGTTTTTGGTATTGTCGGTAAAACTTTGTTCTCCGTTTTCCTGACTGAAAATATAATCTACAATTACAGGAATGAATTTTAGTTTTTCTTCGGGTAGAAGTGTAAAGAATTTTCTCCAATCAAAATGCCTTAATTGATAGTCAATGGCTTCGTGCAACTCCAACATTTTGGCAACAGCCAATTCCTGGTCAAGCGTTGGTTTGCCTTCGCCACCGCTTGCGGTATATTCTGCCAATGCCGATTTCAATTCTTGTGCTATACCCAAATAATCTACCACCAAACCGCCTTCTTTTCCTTCGGTAAATACTCGGTTTACCCGGGCAATGGCTTGCATTAAATTATGTCCTCGCATTGGCTTGTCCACATACAGAGTATGCAAACAAGGTGCATCAAAACCTGTGAGCCACATATCCCGAACAATAACCAATTTCAAACTGTCGTTCGGATTTTTTAAACGGTCGCCAATGGCTTTGCGTTTTGGTTTGTTGCGGATATGCGGTTGCATATTCAAGGCATCGCTGCTACTGCCTGTCATTATTACTTTTATAGTTCCCTTGTCGTCATCGTCTGAATGCCACAAGGGACGAATTTTAATAATGGCATCGTACAGCTCCACACATATTCTGCGGCTCATACACACTATCATTGCTTTGCCGTCTAAAACTGCATTTCGTTGTTCAAAGTGATACACCAAATCTTCGGCAATTTTTGCAATACGGTTGGGATTGCCTACAATGGCTTCTAATCGTGTCCATTTGGCTCTCATTTGTTGGCGGTTGCTCAATTCTTCGCCTTCGGTCAGTTCTTCAAACTGCTCGTCTAAATGTACTTTTTCATCTTCTGCAAAATGCACTTTTGCCAAACGGCTTTCATAAAAAATTGGAACGGTAGCTTTGTCATTTACGGCTTGTTGTATATCGTAAATATCCACATAGTTACCGAAAACTGCTTGTGTATTTCGGTCGGTGCTTTCTATTGGTGTGCCTGTAAAGCCTATGAATGTTGCATTAGGCAAAGCATCACGCAAATGTTTGGCAAAGCCATCAATAAAATCGTATTGACTTCTGTGGGCTTCGTCTGCAACAACAACAATATTTTTTCTTTCGCTTAATGCTTGTATATCTGCTCCGATATATTCTACACTTGGTTCGCTTACAATGTTTGGATTTTCAGTTTGTGCAATGTCGGTTTGCATTGGCATAAACTTCTGAATGGTGGTAAATACAATACCACCCGAAGCCACTTTCAATAATTTTCTTAAATCTTTTCGGTCTTCGGCTTTTTGTGGTTCTTGTCTTAAAAGTTGTTGGCAATTGGTAAATGTTTCGTGCAATTGCTCGTCTAAATCGTTTCTGTCTGTAAGAATTACCAACGTTGGGTTTTCCATTCGTGGCTCAATAATGAGCTTGCCCGAATAAAAAACCATACTCAAACTTTTGCCACTACCTTGTGTGTGCCAAATTACACCACCTCGCCTGTCGCCATTGCTGCTACTGGCAATTACCGTGCTTTCTACGGCTTTGTTTACTGCATAATACTGGTGGTAAGCGGCTACTTTTTTAGAGGCGGAATGCATTCCGTCTCTACCCGAATTTTCAAAAACTACAAACTGACGGATTAAATCTAACAATGTTTTTTTGTTCAACATTCCCTCGAACATCGTTTGCATTCCCATATCTAAATGAGTTGCTTCTGTCTCACCATCTTTGGTATGCCATTTCATAAACCTGCCAAAATCACTGGTAACAGTTCCGCACAAAGCGTCCCAACCATCGCTTACAATTAGTAATTCGTTGTATGTAAAAAGTGAAGGAATGGTTTGTTTGTAGGTTTGTAATTGGTTGTAAGCCGATTTTATTGTGGCGTTTTCGTCAACTGCATTTTTTAGTTCTATTACTACCAAAGGCAAGCCGTTTACAAACAGAATAATATCAGGTCGTTTGTTTTGGCTACCTTCTATAATCGTGAATTGATTGATTACCAAAAACTCGTTGTTTTCTACATTTTCAAAATCTACGATATACACTTTTTCGCCACGAATGCCATCGGCAGTACGCACTTCTACATCTACGCCTTCGGTGAGGTATTTGTGAAAGGTTTCGTTGGTAGAGACGTGATGCATCACGTCCCTACCAACACGCAATACTTTTTTGAGTGCATCTTCTTTGGCATCTTGGGTAATGGTGGGGTTGAGTTTATCAATAGCATCACGCAAACGGGTAGCCAATACCACATCAGTATATTGCCTTTCGGGATGTTCGCCATCAGGCGAAAGGGTTGTCCCCAAAATATAGGAATACCCTAAATTTTGAAGATAGGAAAGGGCAATTGCCTCTATTTCGTTTTCGGTGATGCTAGCCATTGTCTGAACCTTTGATTTTTGTGATTTCTGGATTTCCTTGATTTTGCTGGTTGAATTTTTTGTTGATTAACCGCTTAAATTCTAAACTTTTTGCTCCAAAATTGATTAACAAACCTATCTCCAAATCATAAGCTTCTAAATAATTTATGGCTTGTGCTAAATGAACATCTTCTAATTGAGTAATTGCTTTAAGTTCGACCGAAACAACACCATCGACCAAAAAATCAACTCTTCGTGTGCCTATTTGCTGCTGTTTGTAATAGATGGGCATTTCGTGTTCTCGACTAAATCCAATACCATTATCGGCAAACTCTATTTGTAATGCACGTTGATAAATTACTTCCTGAAAACCATTACCCAATGCTTTATGTACAGTCATTGCACAACCAATTATTTTGGAAGTCAAATCAGAATATTTATATTTTTCGTTAATCACAATAAATCATTTAATCAGCTTAATCAAGGGTTCAGACGTTTTTTTACCTCCTTGTCAAAATCGCTTTCATATTCCCGGTCTTGTATCACCCTGTATTTTTCAAATTCACTTTCGGATTTCAGTTTTGCTTCCAGCATACTTACTTTTCCTTTGTCTTTTAATATCGGATAATTGGATAGCTGCAAAAAGTTTGTCAAAAATTTCCCCCAATTTTCCATAAACATCAGTTGGCTGCGTTTGGCGTTGTTCTCAGCCAAATCGAGATAAGCCGATACAATGCGGTTGAGTTCTTGGATGTGGGCTTCGTTCAGATAATTTTTTGCAATGCTCACATCGCTTTTCAATATTTTTCCGTCAGGGGCGTGTTTCCACGTTTTTAAACCCATATAGAGTTTTGTGGCATCGGCTTCTGTGTAGATGATTTCGGCTGCCGTTTTGCCCGTAATTGCCCAATGCAGTTTGTTTTGCACCGAAGCAAAAAAATCTTGCGTGGCGGGGGCATCTTTGTTGTAATCGGCACTAAGGGCATACAGGTCTGTTATTTTTTGGTAAAACCTGCGTTCGCTTGCCCGGATTTCACGGATGCGTTCGAGCAATTCATCAAAATAATCTTTGCCGAAATGCTGCCCTTGTTTCAATCGTTCATCGTCCAGCACAAAACCTTTGGTAATAAATTCTTTGAGTGTTTGGGTTGCCCAAATACGGAATTGTGTTGCCTGACGGCTGTTTACCCGATAACCAACGGCAATAACAGCATCTAAACTGTAAAATTCCATTTTTCGGGTTACATTTCGGTTGCCCTCTTGTTGAACTGTTTCCAAAATGGAAATAGTTGCCTCCTTTGTTAATTCTCCCGATTCATAGATGTTTGCAAGATGTTTGCTCACGGCAGGCACTTCCACGCCAAAAAGTTCCGCCATACGCTTTTGGGTAAGCCAAAAGGTTTCCCCCGAATAAACGACTTCTACCTTAATGTTGCCTTCAGGGGAACTATATAAAATGATATTTGATGCGTTATGTTGATTTCCTTTTGCCATTTTTTCATTTTTAGTTTTTCACTTGCAAAGCTCCACTCATCAACTTTGGTAATAAAGTATCTCGGGTTTGGGTTAAGGTTTGGATTTGTAGCAAGTTGTCTTCCATTTTAACAAACATACTTTCTACAACTGAATGATATTTTTTCACAACCTCAATTGGTGGAATTAAAATATCTAATTGCTGAATTAATGCTTGGCTAATGTTTTGTTGTGCTGAACCACTTGCTTGACCAATAATATTGTTTTTGTTTATTTTAAAATATTCAAAGAAATAAGTAAACGGATAACTTCCATCTTCTATGACTGCACATATTGCTTGGTTACAAGTTGTATCTCTTGTTGTAATTGCATACTCACCAACTGTTGCACCGTACATTGCCACTAAGACGGAATGTTTGGGAATTAATTTTGCTGACGAATTCTTTACTGCATCAACTGTAATTTTTTCTTCGGTATCAAAAATAAAACTACCGTTTAGTTCTTTTGATTTTACCCAATTGATTGTTCCGTTCACATAATATTCTTCCTTCGCTCTGCTTGGTGTACCGCCCGATGTAGTTTTATACATTTCTTTTACTTTCCCCATTCTCCACCCCTTCGGCAAATTGTCTGAACTGTGATTTTTTTGATTAAATGATTTGCCTGATTTTTTATTTTTTAAATCAAGGTCATCAAGTAAATCATCATTAATCAGTGGTTCAGACGATGGAAAGTTGAAATTTACAAACCATTCTTTAAATAAGGCTTGTGCCATTGCTTCAAGGGTTTGGTTCATTTGTAGGTTGAGTTCTATTTTGTCGTCAAGGGAAGAAAGGATTTGGGCGATTTCTTGTTGTTTTGCTTTGTCTTCGGGTGCTTCAAATTCATAACTACAAATTCTTGTAGGTGAAGTATGTTTAACGGTAGAGCCTGTTGCAGAGCCAACAATATAATATTGATATGGCTGTGTTCTTAAAATCCAATATAAAAAATCAGGGTCAACATCATTATTCTTGAATTGAACTAAACCTAATCTTTGGTTATGTAAATAATTAATTCCATTATGCGGTGGAATTTTTGCTGAATATCCTAATGTATCCCCTGCTTTGCTCAAATCGGTCATTGTTATAATTATATCACCTTCTTTGAGAATGTAATCTTTTGGGAAATCACCTTTATAATATTTGAATTTATCAGACTTAAAACCTCCACCTATTTTGAAATTACCCGGAGAAAGTAAAATGTCACTTGTAGGTTCATCTGAAAAATATTCGCCTTTAAATGCAAAACCGTGTTTTACATTTATCAAATCACTTAGCTTATATGTTTTCCATTCACTCATAATTGATGAAATTTATCCTGTTGCCATTGGGCAGGGTTGTTAATGATGTAATTGGAAATTCTGTGATAATCATCCATCGAACGAATAATGTGGTCGTGAAAACGGGATTGCCAATCAAATTCAACACTGGTTTTTCGTGCCATTGTGGTTACGGCAGATTTATAACCACGAATGATTGACGACAAATTTTTGGATTGTGGGGCAAATTGATTTTTGTATTCGTTGGTGTTG
>CAYNOT010000003.1:7069-180063 GCA_964398945.1 uncultured Roseivirgaceae bacterium
GCGTTGGCGTTGGCGTTGGCGTTGGCGTTGGCGTTGGCGTTGGCGTTGGCGTTGGCGTTGGTAGAGACGCAATGCATTGCGTCTCTACGTTGCGTATCCAATGACGAATTATATTCATTTGCCCCGATTATTATTATTCCGTGAATATGATTAGGCATTACAATAAATTCCCCTAATTCCAAATTCATATCGGGTCGCATTTCAATGGATTTGTACCATTCCGAATGGGCAATTTTTCCAATTTCGGTTGGTTGTAATATTGTATCCACAATTTCGCCAAAATAATTTTCTCTGTTTTTCGTACAAATGGTCACAAAATACATTGCCTCGTTTGCATAATTCCAATTATGCAAACGGGCAGAAGGTATTCTATATTTATTATTAAACAGTTGTGACATTTCTAAATTTCATAGCCGATTTTAGCAAGATTGGTTTTTATCGCTTCATCCAACTCATTGGCTTTTTGCATTTGCTCTTTTAATAAAAGGGTCAATGACCCCATTTTATCATCAAATGCAATTCCATCTTCGGCTACTTCTTTAAAATCAATATATCTGCCTGGCGTAAGTATGTAGTTGTTTTTGCGAACATCTTGTATGTTGGCAGATTTACAAAACCCTGCAATGTCTTTGTATGGCGTTGTAGAGACGGAATACATTCCGTCTCTACAACGCCAATTGTGGTAAGTGTCCGAAATTTTGGCAATATCTTTTTCGCTTAACTCTTTTTGTTTACGACTTATCATTGTGCCTAATTCTCGGGCATCAATAAAAAGTATTTCGTTATTGCGGTTTCTTAATTTGGTATTGCCTTCTTTGTTACGAGCCAAGAACCATAAACAAGCCGGTATTTGAGTGTTGTAAAACAATTGTGAAGGCAAAGAAACCATACAATCTACCAAGTCGTTTTCAATCAATTCTTTTCGTATTTGTCCTTCGGTGGCAATTTCAGAACTCATACTGCCATTTGCCAATACAACGCCTGCCGTTCCATAAGGTGCTAATTTGCTAATGAACAATTGCAACCAAGCATAGTTTGCGTTTCCTGTTGGCGGAACGCCATATTTCCATTTGTGTGTTTCGGCTTTGTTTATGTTGTAATCGCTTACGTTAAAAGGCGGATTGGCAATGACATAATCAACTTTCAATTCAGGGAATTTGTCGTTCATCAAGGTATCGCCCAATTCTATTTTGGCATCAATACCACGAATAGCCAAATTCATTTTGGCAAGTTTATAAGTGGTTGGGTTGCTCTCTTGTCCGAAGATTGAAATTTTGCCTTTTCGGTGTTCGTGCATTTCAATAAATCGTTCGCTTTGCACAAACATTCCACCACTTCCGCAAGCACCGTCATACACTCGTTTTTCGGGTTCGGGTGCAAGCATATCAACCAATATTTTTACAATGCTTTGCGGTGTGTAAAATTGTCCGCCTTTTTTACCTTCGGCATCTGCAAACTGTCCTAAGAAATATTCAAAAACAAAACCCAAAACGTCTTTTCCTTTTCCATCTTTTCCTTTGCTTAATGTGATTGAACCAATTAAATCAATCAATTCACCAAGTCGTTGTTTGTCTAAGGCTGGTCTTGCATAGTCTTTGGGTAAAACGCCTTTTAAAGTTGGATTGTCTTTTTCAATGGCATCCATTGCATCGTCAATGTCTTTGCCAATGGTAGGTAGTTTAGCTCTGCCTTGTAACCATTTCCAACGTGCTTGTGGTGGCACATAAAAAACACGTTCGGCTGTGTATTCGTCTTTGTCCTCTGGGTCTGCACCTGTTTCAGCTTCGGTTGCTTTCAACTGCTCATAGAGTTCGTCAAAAGCATCAGAAATATATTTTAAGAATATCAAACCCAATACAACGTGTTTGTATTCGGCAGCATCCATATTGTTGCGAAGTTTGTCGGCTGCTTGCCAAAGGGTTTTTTCTAATTCTAAATTGTCGGTCATTGTCTGTTTATTATTCTTAATTTATATGTCGCAAAGTTAGTTTTTTCATTCTTGTTTAAGGCTTAAATTGTCTCCAAATTGTCACTGTCCACTTGTTAGGGTGGTGGGTGGGCTTGGGCAAAATTAAATGTGGTGTTTTTGTGTCGGCTTGTGCATTGGCAAAACACCTCTTTTAATTTTGCGAAGCGTTGGCATTTTTTCGTTCATTGTCAGTCCGAATGTTAATTGTTGCACGGTCGTCCTACGCTTGCCTGTAACGTTTATGTATGTGACGTTGTGGGTCTAAGATTAGTAAATTGTCCACGTGACCAAACGAATGAACGAAGATAAAAACTTTTAGCTTACACTTCACCCAGCCATGTTTTATAGCTTTTGTTGGCTGCTGGGCGTTTCTGTCGACCGTTATTTGTTAACAAGTCTTTATCAATGGTCGGTTTCTAATTTGTCCAACGAGTCAAAGTCGACCATTAAGTCAAAGGTCAGACAGAAATGTCCAGCGTTGTCAACACGGCCTTACTTAATTTTTATTCTTTTTTCACTTTTAAAGTTTTTGTCACACGGTCCGTCTTCAAATTCTTTCCAGTCATTTAGTGTGATAATTACTTTGTCAATGCTCTTGAATTTTTTTAATGATACCTCCCATGGTCTTGGAGTGAGACAGCTGAATACCAAGGTGCCTTCATAGTTGTCTGGAATTGTAATTTTAAATTCCCCACATGGCTGGGTCGAAACAGATGTCGCCTGCCCCTTAATTCTCACAGTGCAGCCTGGAATCGCATCTCCATTTCTTGTTGTCAAAACTCCAGTCAATTCTTTCGTCTGCCCGAACGTTGTCGCTGTGGTGATAGTAAAAACTAATATTAGTAAAAATTGTCTCATTTATCTTGGTTGTCCTACGCTTATGCGTCACAACCGTGTATATGCACCCTTTGTACACCTATTTACGGCTATATAATTATTTATTGAAAGCACCACTATCCACATCCTTAACAAACCCGATCAATCCATTCAGGTAGGTTTCCTGGTTATTGTACATCGACAGCTTCATACGGAAATCCGGTTAGGCAAACTAAAGGTAAAACAAATGTTAGAAATAGTTTAAAAGGCCAGCTTCAAAAATTTATAAGCCTTAATGGGCGAAAACCTTTTCAAATGATATCCAACCTCATACCAAACCCGTTTCCTCAATGCCTTAACTTCCGTATCATTTCTATTCAGTTCTTTTGCCTTCTCAAGAATCCGTAGGGTAGATCTCCAATGATCACTCCCCCTTCTAAACTGTACATCCGAAAGCGATCCGCTTACCACGCGCTTCTTTACCAGTACTTCAGGTGAGTAATCATAAAAATAATTCCGGGAAGAACGGACCCAAAAATCAAAATCTTCATAGTGAAGCGATTCATCATACCCGCCCAATTGATCCATCACTTCTTTACGAACCAACATGGTGGGTGAACAAATAAAAAAACTGGCGATCACATTTGAATAAATGTCCCCACTGGGAAAATGCCGGACACGCAGTTGTGCCGAATGCAGCCCAATGTCTTTTCCTCCTTCATCTATTAGCATCGCATCCGAATAGTACACACCATATTTTTTCCCCAACCCTTCAAGCCTATCAACACCAATAGCAATACGGTTTGGCAACAGAATATCATCTGCGGCCAGATCAATTATGTATTCACCTTTCGCTAAGGCCAACCCGCTGTTAAATGCTGCGCAATTCCCAACATTCGTTTCCAGCAAAAGTATTTCAAGTTGTGGATGCGCATTGCTTAGTTGCTGAATAACCTCCCTGCCCCCATCCGTGCTGGCATCGTCAACAACAATGAGTTGAATATTTGGATAGGTTTGGTCCAATACAGATTCAACCGCTTCACAAACAAATTGCTTTTGATTATAACAAAGACAAATAACAGATACCAACGGAGACTCCATTACTTCAAGTCTTTTTGAAAAGTGTACTTCGGGGATGGTGTTGCCCCCAATCGAAGCTTAAAATCCAACAAACCAAAGTTTGGCTTTCCGTCCAACGCGGAGGTTCCTAAATCCAATAAGTCGAATTTAGCTGTCTCACAAAATTGATACAATGACTTCATCAACAAAACGGCTGGACTCACTTGATCATATTCTTTTGGGTGACCAGAATAAAAATTATAAAGGATATGTTTATTGATTTTTATCCCAATGGAAGCAGCTGCAATTTTTTCTTTGTCGCGCACTACAGAAAGTAAAAACCGATCAGAAAAAATATCGACAACCTCTTTTAATTCACGGTACGATAGCGAAAGGCTTTGCCCCCGCTCAATGCGGCAATCATGGATAAAATTGTAAACCGATTCCAACCTTCCTATCTCCAATTGTTCGGCAGTCAACCCACTTTCTTCTGCTTGTCGTACTTTTCGAGCCTCCCAGGAATCTATTTTTTCTTCAAAAGAATTTTCAACTTTCATCACTGCCCCTATTTCCGCATTGGTAATCTGATACCCTGAATTCAAAAGCAAAACGGATAAGACTTCAAGTTGATGGAGCGCATACAACACAGGAGGGTTTTTCAACACAATGGTTTTGACACCACTTTTTTTCAACTCCTCTTCAAAAAACTGAATAAAAGAAAATAAAATTTCCGAAGGAAACCCCTTATCAAACTGGATTGTTCCAAAAGGGCTTTTTACGGAAGCACGTGCCACTCCCTCATCAATATGAAATCGCACTTGCGCAACAATCTCCTCTTTCTTTTTAACAGCAAACGTTCGCCACCCTGTAGGGGATTGAAGGTGAACATGCATTGTTTCATGGAACAACCACAAGTCGAAACCGACAGGTGTTTCATCATCATTGATTTCAAGGAATTGATACGGATGGATCAATACGGAATACCAATTTTCTTATAAATAAAATGCATCAGCCAGGCCGGTCCGATCAACAAGAATTGAATGTCTTTAAGAAAGGAGGGTTTCTTTCCCTCCACCCCATGACCATAAAACTGGCCAATCCAGGCCACTACAAAAATCCCGATACTGATCGCCCATAGCGGTGCAAAATCCAGTTGGGAAAGTATGCCGACAATCCACATACAAATCAGCGCAAACAATGCCATGCCGATGCTTAGCGAAATGGAAAGTGAAACATAATAAATCGTAACGAGCACCAATGCCACTACTGCCCAATTGGCATACGGGTTTCCTTCCCCTAAAAATGATTGTACCGCACCAGAAGGGATGGAAGCCAACAATCCAACAATGCTTAAGAAAATAAGCGGAACACAAATCCAATGAATAAACTTATTGGTCGGGTTTTGATGACTTTCACCATATTCCGACAGCAGGGCATCAATTTTTCTCATGTTAAATTGATTTAATGTTCTTTAAAATTACAGATAAAAAGCAAACACCAAAATCCAAGTCAGGCAACTTTCGTTTTCACCTTTTCCCATTCTTTAATTTGCCAAAATATTTTACCGGTTGTCAGGTGGTTTTTATTGGCATCATAAATCTTGATTTCAAAAGGAAGCACCACTGAATCTTGTGTTTTTAACGGCCCATAAATTTCTTTTTCCATCCACGCATCTTCCAGCCGGTATTCTGCATACGCATCCATCTTGCCCTGATAGTGATACTCCATTTCCAACCGCTGCATAATGATGCGGTATTTCTTCATATCCAATTTACTGATCAGCATAAAGCCGGTCGTAAATTCTGAAATGGTGGCCAGCCCGCAAGCATGCAATCCACGAATGTGGTTGAAATTACTTTTCCTATAGGGGATGATGGTACGCAGATGATTGTCACCAACCTCCACCACTTTGAACCCATGGGGCTTATTGAAAGGGATCATCCGCGCCAGCGCGAAATTTAAAACCCACAAATAAAATGTTGAGGTTTTGGCCTTTTGTAAAATAACAGTGGAGTCGAGCATAATTAATGATTCGTGATGAAAGGTACGAATCTAAATCCAGATTGAATATTATTAACACAATTCCCTTTACGTCCGAATGCTCCATACAGCGGTAAAAATTTAAGACATTTGCCATTCGATAAATATTACTATCTTCAAAACTTCAAAACCCCTCTTGATAGACTTATATAACTGTTGATAAATGGCTGTTGAAAAAAAGGTGCCCACGCTCTTTCAGGCGTTGATCCCCATTCTCTTTTTAATTATCCTGCTTACAATTACGGTATTGGTTTTTGAATCGGATGCCATTGTTGGCCCCAACCAAATCGTGCTATTATTATCAGCCGCGATAGCCGGAATTATTTCCTGGCGGTTGGGCTATACCTGGAAAGAAATCAACAAGAGCATTGTAAAAAGCATCAGTTCCGCAATGTCGGCCATCATCATTTTGTTGGTAATCGGTTCCCTTTCGGGGACATGGTTGCTCAGCGGTATCGTACCGGCCATGATCTATTATGGATTGAAAATCTTAAACCCCACCATATTTTTATTTGCAGCGGTGGTGGTATGCGCCATCGTATCCCTTGCCACAGGCAGCTCATGGTCCACGGTAGCTACTGTTGGAATTGCATTGTTGGGCATTGGAATGGCAATGGGCATCAATGAAGGGTTGATAGCGGGCGCCATTATTTCAGGTGCCTACTTCGGTGACAAAATTTCACCACTTTCAGATACCACTAACCTGGCACCTGCCGTGGCCGGAACGGATTTGATCACACACGTAAAATACATGGTCATTACCACAGGGCCTACCTTTATCATTACACTAATCATTTTTTTGGTTTGGGGGTTCACACTCGACACCACAGCTTCTTTGAAAGAATCCACAGCAGTAATGGCAGCAATCGAAAAATCGTTTAACCTCACACCAATACTGTTTCTTATTCCTGCGATCGTGATCTTTATGATCATCAAAAAAGTGCCGGCAGCGCCAGCTTTGCTAACAGGTTCTTTGCTCGGGGGGCTGTTCGCTATAATTTTTCAACCCAATGTTGTTGACCAGGTTTCAGGCATTGAAGGGGATTACCTAAAATCGTCTTTCATTGCTTTTATGAATGCCATGGCCACCACCATTCAAATCACCACCGACAATGAAATGGTCTCGAACCTTTTGGTTGGAAAAGGAATGGCAGGTATGCTGAATACCGTTTGGTTGATTATATGCGCCATGATTTTTGGTGGTGTGATGGAATCAAGTGGCCTGCTCAAAGCAATAGCACACAGGATTATCAGGTTCGCTAACTCAACAGGGTCGTTGGTTGCCTCCACAGCAACAACCTGCTTGTTTTTTAATGTTACCGCAGCCGACCAGTACATGGCCATCGCCATACCGGGAAGGATGTTTGCCGATACCTATCGTGAACGCGATCTCAAACCCGAAGTGCTAAGCCGGACGCTTGAAGATTCAGGAACAGTAACTTCTGTATTGATCCCATGGAATACGTGTGGTGCTACACAAGCCGGGGTGTTGGGTGTTGCTACTGTAGTGTATGCCCCCTTTTGTTTCTTCAATATCATTAGTCCCTTTATGACTATTCTCGTTGCATACCTAAACATCAAGATCAGAAGATTTAGCGATGACAAAAAGTAAGTTGGAGTTGGGCGAAATAGGGAAAACCATTACGCATGAAGAAATCAATCTTCTCCCATTAGGGGCGTACGATGGTAAAATTGAGTTGATAACAGATCGAAAGGAATTGGATTCCGTGTTTAAAGAAATCCAAAAACACAAAGTAGTTGGGTTTGATACCGAAACACGTCCTAGTTTCAGGAAAGGACAAGTCTATGATGTCTCACTGATTCAACTGGCACTTGAAAATAAAGTGTTCGTGATCCGGTTGAACCATACCGGGGTAACCGAAGAAATGATCCCGCTTTTTGAAAGCAAAAAAATCATTAAACCCGGCATTGGTATTCGTGATGATGTACGGTTGTTGCAAAAGCTAAAGCGCTTTCAGGCTGAGGGTTTTTTTGAACTAACCCACCTCAGCAAAGAAGCAGGTTTTGAAGTAGAGAGTGTGAAAAAATTAACGGCCTTGTTATTGGGGTTCCGGATTTCAAAAACAGCCCAGACATCCAATTGGGAAGCCGAAACATTGACCGAAAAACAATTGCAATACGCAGCGACCGATGCATGGGTGTGCTTACAAATCTATCAAAGGTTAAAAGCGATTAAGCCAAATTAAACCAAAGTATGAACCCGCTAAGAAGGAACAACAATATTCTTCTTTAAACTTCTGCGTGCCAGGACAGCCGCAGTGAGCGTAAGGCATGCACCCAATACCATCGACACTTCCGGAAAATAAACCGGGGCATCCGCTGCGGTGAAAACCCGAAATAATCCCATCATCACCAACGGGCCCACAATCATCGTCACACTCATCAATCCCGTGAGTGCACCTTGCAACTCCCCTTGTTCATTCGCAGGAACCTGTGTGGAAATAATCCCTTGCAAGGCAGGGCCCGCAATGCTACCAAAACAATATACAATCGTAAAAGCAAACATCATGAAAGTCGTAGATGCCAATGAGTACAAAACAAAACCCGTGGCACTTAAAAACAATCCTACATACACACTTCTCTCTTGCCCAAGTTTTGGGATAATAATCCGGATCAACCCACCTTGAATGATGGCAAACATAATCCCGACAAAAGTCAATGAGTATCCCACCATTGGCGCATCCCACTTTAGCTTCTCCATTGTGTAATACGACCAGTTGCTTTGCACTGCATGTGCAGAAATATATACCAGTACAAGTGAAGCCACCATGCCCAGGATAACGGGATACCGTTTTAGATTACGCAACGAGCCTACAGGGTTTGCCCTTTTCCAATCAAACTTTCTCCGGTTTTCTTTGTTTAAAGATTCCGGTAAAATAAAAAACCCATACAACCAGTTCAGCAAACTAAATCCTGCGGCCACCATAAAAGGAATACGTGCGCCATACGGTTCCAAAAAACCGCCAATGGAGGGGCCAATAATAAAACCCAATCCAAATGCAGCACCAATAATCCCAAAATTTTGTGCACGCGTTTGTGGTGTACTGATGTCGGCTATGTAAGCAGAAGCAGTCGTGAAACTTGCACCCATGACCCCCGCGATCATGCGACCGAGGAACAACCAGCCAAGTGTTGGTGCCCACGCCATAAATAAATAATCGATCCCAAATCCAAAGAGTGATGCCAACAACACCGGCCTCCTTCCAAACTGATCGCTGATGCCGCCAATAATTGGAGCACAAACAAATTGCATCATTGCATAAGCAAAGAGCATCAGCATCCCCCATTGTGAAGCTTCACTAATCGTACCGCCCGTCATCTCTGTAATCAAGGTTGGCAATACTGGTATGATAATACCAAGGCCCGTAATATCAATAAGCAGTGTAATGAATATAAAACCGAGGGCAGGCTTCCTGGACATAATGGGGAGTTTAATCAAAAGTAAAGCAATAATTGCTAAATCAATCTTACCAATTTACTTTTTATCAAGTGTGAGTGTCGTTCCTGTAGATTGCAATAAATTTACTTTCTCAAAAAACAAATCCACCAAACTTTGTTTGAGCTGAAAATCCAATTCACATGCTTCGCCAAATTCCTGATGCAGGATAACAAGGTCAAAGTCTTTGATCAGCCGTTGCACTTCAGTGGTGGACGTATACGGGTACTTTAATTTTCCATTTGCCATTAATTCCTTTCGGATGGTCTCCGCATTTTCAAGTGCTTCATCAGCTGCTGTCCGGTAGGCCTGGATAAGGCCACTG
The DNA here is from genome assembly GCA_964398945.1 of uncultured Roseivirgaceae bacterium. GTDB lineage: Bacteria > Bacteroidota > Bacteroidia > Cytophagales > Cyclobacteriaceae > JBGTGG01. Next base: position 16,736 of record CAYNOT010000003.1, read on the forward strand.
ATGCCAAGCTTCGTTCCACCGAAATAGCGGACCACTACCACGAGTACATCGGTTAAATCCCGCGAACGGATTTGACCCAAAATCGGATCCCCGGCAGAATGGTTGGGTTCCCCATCGTCATTGGCGCGAAAACGGTTATTCCCTGGTCCCAACACCCAGGCATAACAATGATGCCGCGCATCAAAGTATTTTTTCCGAAGTTTTTCAAGGTGTTCTTTTACCTCCTCCTCTGAACATACAGGAAAAGCAAACGCAAGAAACTTGCTTCCTTTTTCTTTAAAAAGGCCTTCTGATGAATCTTTTATGGTCCGAAAATAAAATACAGACATTGTTGTAACGCTCACTGATTTTTTATCGTCTTAATCATGCAACCATTTGTTGTGAATCAAAGTCTCTAACAAAGGAAATCAATATCCGGTACTATAAATTATAAACCATGAAAAAATCCATCCTCTTATTCCTATCGTTAATCATAGTCTCTACCTTCACCTTTGCACAAAAGAAAGAAACCCGAAATGTGGGTGAATTCTCCCGACTAGCCTATGGTGTTCCCGGAACGCTTTACCTCACGCAAGGAAATGAAAACAGTGTAGTGATTGAGGCCGATGCAGAAACATTGAAAGATATATCAACAGAAGTACGTGGAAACAAATTGGTCATAAAGGACAATAACAATTCCTGGCGGGGTTGGAGCAGCAGTAAGAAAGCAACAATCTATGTGACGATGAAAAACATTGATGGTATATCTGTATCCGGATCGGGTAATTTAATTGCTAAAAATAAAATCAATGCAGCCGACCTCACGCTTAGTGTGAGCGGTTCGGGCGACCTTACGGCCGATATTGAAGTCCGGAATACATTGGATGCCTCCGCATCCGGTTCGGGTGATATGATGATCCGCGGGATTTGCAAAAATTTTGACAGCAGTATAAGTGGCTCCGGTCGGATCAACGCAAAACTCAGGATCAATGAAGATGCGAAAATGACAATATCGGGATCGGGAAAAATTGAAGCAGAAGGAACCTCGAAAAGTGTAACCGCCCGCATCAGCGGATCAGGAAGCGTACGCGCAGCTGATTTGGAAACCGACAATTGCAAAGTGACCATTTCGGGTTCGGGTAGCGTTCAGATCAATGTTAAAACCGCATTGGATGCGAGCATCTCCGGAAGCGGAAGTGTTTCGTACCGTGGAAACCCCAGTTCTATCAATACTAACGCTTCGGGTAGCGGAAAAGTAAGAAAGATGTAAAATAAAAAGAAAATGTAGGGCCGTATAATTATGCGGCCCTACGTTTTGTATTTTCTGCTGATTCGTAAAACATACCTAAGCTAAAATTTAAGGTATACCTTTTATGCCCAGGACTTATTGTTCTAAAGTAGTGTTCAGTGGATGTGCGCTACATCGCTGGCATGTTTACAATTAGTTCGCAGTCGCACAATAAGCATATAAGCCTATATAGCATGCAAAAGAATCACTTTACAATGAGTAGACATCGTGATCTCTGGCGGTAGGGCATCTTTGCGAACTATCATTTTATATTTTTTTGTGGTCAATCAATCCTTGTACAATCATGAATTGAGCAAGGCTATACGTAGCCATAATCCAAACACCGCTCATTTCAATCGGTGAATAAAATTTATTGATCGCCAAAAGGGAATCAGAAACCATAAAAAAGAACGCACCGCCAAAAACCATCCAGAAACTTTTTGTTGTTGTTCCCCCATACCGATACATCGCTGCCAACACCATCGCCACCAACACGATTGCATAAACAATTACCGGCAACTTCAAACCACCAAGCCCCGGATACAATACCGTTACCAATCCTGTGCCCAACAACATAATGGGAAAAGAAAACCGTATTTTCTGAACATTGTTCAACCCCAATCCTTCATCGGGAAAAAGATGTTGCCGGTACGCGATCAAATAAAAAATGTGTGCAATCAAAAAAGAAACCAATCCAACAATAAAGAACATTCCATTCTGATCCTGAAGCATCAAGAACACATCTCCGGAAAAAGAGAAGATAATCGCCACCAACACCGCAGTACTAAAGGATACTTTTGATGTGTTCGTCAAATAATAACCGCCCAACGAAACCATCAACATCGGTTTGCTGGTCCAATGCAACCAGCCTTCCGGTAAAAACTGGGCAATGAGTTGACTAACCGCAGCCAGTAAAAAAATAAAAAGCCATATTTTCTTCATGGTGTTTTCCGTACTTGTAAAAAAATCAAAAACATGAAAGCGAGTGCAATAAAAGCGCCTGACATCATGAAGGTAGTGAAAAATCGAATCGGATCATTTGCATATATCCAACCTGAAAAAATCGCACCCAATCCAATTCCCAATTCCATGAAAATGTACAAGCTTGCCAACCCCTTTCCCCGCTTATTCGGATCACTTAAATCAGTAGCCCAGGCAAACAAGGTTGGTGATGTCATGCCATAGGCCACTCCATAGAATGCAATACCAATCATTAAATGAATTGGCAATATTGCAATCCCTACAATGGTCATTCCAGTCATTCCGAAAAAAGTAGAAACAATCAATACCTCTTTTCTTCCAAAACGATCAGAGGCTTTTCCGGCAAGCAACCGAACTGCCAATGATGCAATGGTAAGAATGGTGAAGAGAAACCCTTTATTTTCAATCCCAACATAATCACCAAAATCAGGGATCACGGTCAACACGGCTCCATAAGAATATGTAGTTAGCACCATAATGATGCACGGCAATAAAACGCGAGGCTCAAAAATTTCTGACCTGCTTATTTTCAAATAAGAAAGCGTGAATCGTGTTTTTGTTTTTAATGTTTCTTTGATTCCAAAAAGAACTGAAATAGAAATCAATGCGAAAGCAGCAGAACAATAAAACATCACATCCAACGAAAAGCAGTTGGCAATGGGGCTACCAATCGCAGGCCCCAACGCCATGCCAATGCTTCCTGCTGTTCCCAGTAAACCCATGGCCTCGCCCCTTTTGTTCGCAGGGATGATATCAGCAAGATATGCTGTCAAGCCAGTGGGCGTAAACCCGGTTGAAAATCCGTGTGCCAGGCGAAGCAGTAAGAATCCGGAAACAGAAGTAAGCAATGGATATAAAAAACTACAAATGATGCACACGATGGAACCGAACATCATGATCGGAACCCGACCAATCAAGTCGGCAAGTTTTCCACTAAAGGGCCTTGAGACTAAGGCGGACAATGTAAACAAGGAAATTATAAGGCCTTTGCGGTCCGCCCCACCTAAACTCGTGATATAATCATTCAACTCGGGAATGATCATACTGAAGCTTGCAAAAAAGAACAAGGCACTTAAGCACACGAACCAAAATTGGGAGGTATAAACTTTGGATCGAGGTGGTTGGCTCATCCCTTTGGCGCAACCTCCTGTGCACTCAAAAGGAATGCTTTAATGAAATCATCCAGGTCGCCATCCAATACATTTTGTGCATCGGTGCGTTCAACACCTGTGCGTGCATCCTTTACCAACTTGTACGGGTGCAGCACATAGTTCCGGATCTGCGAACCAAAATCGATACGCATTTTTCCCGCCTCCACTTTATCACGCGCAGCATTTCGTTTTTCAATTTCCAATTGATGCAAACGGGACTTTAACATTTTCATCGCATGTTCCCGGTTGGCAAGCTGAGAGCGCTCGATCTGGCAAACAATAACGATTCCTGTTGGTTTGTGCGTAAGCTGGACTTTCGTTTCAACTTTATTTACATTTTGCCCTCCGGCCCCGCCTGATCGTGAAGTATGCAATTCAATATCTGCCGGGTTGATTTCGATCTTAATACTGTCATCCACTACCGGGTATACAAAAACAGAAGCAAAAGATGTATGCCTTCTTCCATTCGAATCGAAAGGCGAAATGCGCACTAAGCGGTGAACGCCAATTTCTGATTTTAATTTTCCGTATGCAAAATCACCATCCAATTGCAAGGTTGCCGACTTGATACCTGCTACCTCGCCCGGTTGATAATTGAGCTGGGAAACCTTGAATCCATTTTGCTCCCCCCACATGATGTACATGCGGTTGAGCATCTCCGCCCAATCATTGCTTTCTGTTCCCCCTGCACCCGGATTTATCTCGATGATGGCACCTAACGGATCTTCTTCGTTGCTCAACATTTTTTTGAACTCAAGCTCTTCTACCGCTTTTTCGGCTTTTTTGAATTCGCGCTCCAGTTCTTCCTCGCCTACATCACCTGCTTCGTGGAATTCATTCAATACGTCCAGGTCTTCGATAGCTTTGTTTACGCTGTCGAATTCATCCGTCCAGATTTTTTTCTGTCGGATTACTTTCAGTAAGGCTTCGGCTTCTTTGGGATTATTCCAGAAATCGGCTTGTTGTGTTATGCGCTCCTCATCTTTTATTTCTACAATCTTACGATCGTAGTCAAAGATACCGCCTTAAGGCGGTTGCACGAGCTTTCAAATCTTTCAATTGTTCGGTCGTCATCGATAAAAAATTATGTGCAAATGTATTGATTAATTAGCGAATTGCTGATGAGTAGATTAGTAAATTAACAATAAAATACCAGGGATTACTGATTTCCCTTCACAATCCAAAAACATTAAGTTATTTGCTGGAACGTCTCATTACATTTATCAGTATGCATGAAAGTATTAATGGAGATAGGGGGAAATCGGTGGTGGATGTTGATAAAATAAGGAAGATTCATCGACCGAAAGCAATTTGTATTTGTAGCTGGTCTTGATGTATTTCTTTTTGATCAACATCATGGGCAAACCGATTATGACAGTCCCCAATGAAAACCGGGCAACACCTTCATCAATACTTGGTTTTTCCCCATTCACGACCACCACGTTGAATTGGTCAATAAGGAACAATCCGGTACCGGCTATCACCAGAATAGTCCCAATTTTATTGGTCGCAGTATTGCGATGAAAATAAACGCGTTCAATGTTTTCGAAGGGGATATTGGTGGTATGCACAAAGACCGATGTGTCGCTGAGATTGTTGACATACGAATTGATAATCTGATCGTTGTCCTTTAATTTGATTCGGATATCATCGCCCGGTAAATACCGTTGAATCACCCGTTGACCTTTTAGCAAAACGAGTTGTCTTCGTTGGCCATAGCCAATAGAAGATATCATTAAAAAAAGAAATAGTAAGCCTTTGACTTTCACAGGATCGATTTGCTATGGCTAAATCTAAAAAGAAAACACGAACTCGAAGACGAATTTGAAAATTTCTAATTTGAAAATTTGCAGATGTCTGCTCTTCCAGCCTACAATTTCATCATGTTACCATGCTTTTCAAAAACCAAACCCAAAGCGGTTCGACCCCTACAGGGTCGGTTATCCATTGTGAATTCATCTTTCTACAAACATTGAATCCCTACGGGATTTTTTGCATTCACCGGAACCCAATGCAACCCTGCTTTTAGAAACCGTAACAAGAAATTTATTTAGACCTTTCCGGGTCGGGTGTTTTGCTGTAAATTCATTTAATCCACATATTTAATCTCAAGTGGGTTTAGCTTCTCCTACGATGGACTCCAGAGGAGTCCAATGTTTATAGAAATTGAATAAAAAAATGGACGACCCTGTAGGGTCGAACCTCAAAAACCCGGAATATGATTAATCAATCACATCTTCACAACCCAATTAAACGCATCCTCATCAACACCTCTTTTTATCCCTTCCAACGCAGCATATACTTTGTTTGAAAATTCCCGCTTATCGATTGGTGGAAGGGTATAATTTTTTCCCTCATGACCAATCAATTCAATGTGGGCGATGGTCGCGGCTGTTCCTACCCCGAACGCTTCTTTCACTGTTCCTGTTTCCAACGCGGCAACTACTTCCTTGACAGAAACTTTTCTTTCTTCAACTTTCATTCCCCAACTTCTCGCCAAGGTCAAAACACTATCGCGGGTGATCCCTGCTAAAATCGAATCACTTAAAGCGGGTGTTATCAACGTATCGCCAATCACAAACATGATGTTCATCGTACCCGACTCTTCTATGTATTCGTGATTTTTTCCATCCGTCCAGATAAGTTGATGGTACCCTTCTGCTTGTGCCAGCTTGGCCGGATAAATTGATCCTCCATAGTTTCCACCTGCTTTTGCGAAGCCTGTGCCTCCGGCTACCGCGCGTGTGTAGTGTGTTTCTATTTTCACTTTCACCGGAGCTGAATAGTATGCACCAACAGGACAAAGAATGATCATAAACGTAAAGGATTCGGAAGGCTTGATGCCTACATATTCATCTGTTGAAAATAAAAACGGACGAATGTACAGAGAGCCGCCTTCGGTTTTAGGAATCCACTCACGATCTAAGTCAATGAGGGTAATCAAGCCTTCCATAAATAATTCTTCAGGAACATTGGCCATCGCCATACGGTCTGCTGAAATATTCAAGCGCTTCAAATTATCAAGCGGGCGAAAGACCAATGCATTTCCCTGATCATTCGGATAGGCTTTCATCCCTTCAAAAATGGACGAGCCATAGTGAATAGCAGGGGTGGCGGGGCTTACACTAATTTTCCCATAAGGAATGATTCGCTGATTTCCCCATTCACCATTTTTGTAATCGGCCATAAACATGTGGTCGGTAAATACTTTACCAAAGACGATGTTGTCGAAATCAACCTGGGAAAGTCGGGAAGTAGTTGCTTTTTGGATATCGATTTTTTGAAGGTCTACCATAATCTGAATTATTAGACCCCAAAAATAACCATTATTCTAAAGACAGCTAACGATTGTTAGGTGAATTTGCGATTTTTTACATCCGCGGTTTCCAGGGGGCCTCTGCAATTTTGAGCTCATTGCCCATTTTGCGTGAAAGCACAAAAAGATAGTCCGATAAGCGGTTTAAGTATTGAATGACTAAACTATCCACAGATTCCTCACCACTTAGCTGAACAACAAGTCGCTCGGCACGCCTGCAAACGGTGCGCGCAACATGGCAAAACGAAACAGCCTGATGGCCACCCGGAAGAACAAAGCTCTTCATGGGCTCCAATGTAGCTTCCATGGCATCAATTTCTTTTTCAAGATATTCAATATCAGAAGCTTCTAAGGAAGGGATTTTAACTTTTGAATTATCGGGGGCTGTTGCCAGGATGGATCCGGTAGTAAACAACCGGTCCTGGATTTCAATTAAAACACCGGTCCGACTTGCATTTATTTCCTGATCGCGCAAAAGCCCGATCCATGAATTCAGCTCATCGACTGTTCCATAGGTATCAATGCGGATATCGCTTTTTGAAACACGCTTGCCTCCGAATAGTCCTGTTGTGCCCTGATCGCCTGTTTTTGTATAGATTTTCATGGGTTAATTACTTTCATGAGCTAATTCACACTTGACACAAGTTATAGATTATTCACCAATTCTATTTTAGAATTAATTCCATTAAAATACCCGGTGTACAAAGCTAGGTTTAGATCAATCCAGTTTAAAATTTCAAAGATTTCATCTCTAAATATTTTCAGCGGAATTGAAATCGATATTATCCCCATAGAAACATATCGGTTCATTGTGATAAATCCTATTTCTAAATTCCCTGATTCTATTCAGTTTTTGAGAAATTAAACTTCTATTGACACTACTGGGTTTATTCGGAAAACAATGGATAATAACGCCTCCAATTAAACGGTAATGATGGGGTTCGAACAAACTTGCCCAGAAACCAAATGATTGCTCAGCTATTACTTTACCTGAGGAAACAGTCCCTCTTTTTCTACGAATGGTGTTTTCAGCTTTCTGTACCGAATTCTTCAAGTAATATCTTGAAGGTTGAAGAGAGTTATCATTCATAAAACCGGTTTTCTCGGTCAAAATCCAGTTAGGATTTGTGAAATATGAAGTGACCTGATTATTAATTGAATTTCTTAAGAAAATTTCGAATAGATTAAGAATTGGATAGAATGCCTGACTTACTCGTAAATTAATACGATACAACTGTTGAGCCTTAGATTTTGAGTTTCCAGTGGATCTTAGAAATCGCTCTAACCTTGGTTGGGATAAAAAATATTCGAGTTTATTATAATTCAATTCTCTGATAATTAGCAACAAAATACAATTATACAACGTACATTTGCAATGTAATGCTTGATCAAGCCTCTTCCATATATTATATTTGGAACGTAATCAAGTTTAAGGTTTAAGCCCCTGAGAATCCAGGGGCTTTTTTATTATAGTCCCTTTTCGCGCTATCGTGCTTAAATCATATTCAAGGTAACAGCATCACTTGCTTAGAAAAAGAAAAACCCTGTTTCCGGGGCTTCTATTTATTTTACTTCCGCTACCGGAGGGGTGCCGCGGGTTACTTCTTCGTTCTTTCGATCCCACTCTACCAACCCATCGCGTAGGCGTATAATGCGGTGCGCATAATGGGCAATATCGTCTTCGTGTGTTACCATAATAATCGTGTGGCCTTTGTCATGCAATTCCTGAAAAAGGTTCATGATATCATAGGAGGTTTTGCTATCCAGGTTTCCGGTAGGCTCATCGGCCAACAGAATAGAAGGATCGTTCACCAATGCCCGGGCAATGGCAACCCGCTGGCGTTGTCCACCTGAAAGTTCATTCGGTTTGTGATGATAGCGATCGGCTAGGCTCACATTTTCGAGTGCTGCCATGGCCATTTCCTCCCGATCGGATTTGTTATATCCTGCATAAATCAAGGGAAGCGCTACATTCTCAAGCGCTGTGGCGCGTGGAAGCAGATTGAACGTCTGGAACACAAACCCGATTTCTTTATTCCTAACTTCGGCAAGCTCGTTTTCAGTCATTTCACTTACCAATTGATTGTTGAGCATGTAGGTTCCTCCCGAAGGCGTGTCCAAACATCCCACAATATTCATCAGCGTGGATTTACCAGACCCCGAAGGTCCCATAAAAGCCACGTATTCGCCTTTGTCGATAGAAATCGATACGGATTGAAGGGCATTTACGATGGTGCTGCCCATCTTGTACATCCTCGAAATATTGTGTGTTTCAATAATTTTCATGTGTTAATAATTTGGCTGATGGCGATTCATGCTGCTATTGGTTGTCAATTCACTTTTTCAATTACAATGTAAGTTCAAAAATTGAATGTTATAATCTCCTTTAACTGTTTATACCCGCTTTGGTTTCAAATTCTTCATTGCGAAAATCCATCATTAAAAGCTTCCGCGAAAGGAACTGTTTGGTTGGTGGTCGGCAAATTGTCCAAACGGTAGGAACTATGCCGTATTTTCTGAGTTGAGACGCTGTTCTTTCAGGAAAGTTACAGATTGCCGGATCACATTCTGGTCTTTTAAAATACGATAATGACCTAATCCTTCTGTAATCAACAATTGCGTAGAAGGTCGTAACTGGACCAATCGTTGAGGGTGCGTGACCGGGACCTCAACATCGCCACGATCATGCACCAATAGAACCTGGATGCTATCCGGGATATGTTGAATGAAATATTCTGATGAGAATTCATAAAAGGGTTTTCCTGTTCGTTCGAATACGTATCTTTTAAAATGTTCCCCGGTCTCCTTTGATCCATTCATCGCGTTCAAATAGGTATCGATTATTTCGTTGCCAATGGCAGGTGAAGCAATGTTGATCAGCGTATTTATTTTCAAACCATTCATGATCGAATACAACGTAGCCACCCCACCAAAAGAATGGGTGACCACACCTTCAATTTTCCCAACCATTTTTTCAACTTCAAACAACATGGTTTTGAACCCATCAAGGTCAGTATTTCTTCCGGTGGAAAGTCCGTGTGCGGGGCCGTCCAATGCCAATACACGAAACCCTTCATGCACTATTTCCGGGAAGAAATTCAGAAATTGTGTTCCCCTTCCTGCCCAACCGTGTACAAACAAAATGATGGGACCTGTTCCCCAGGAATATCCCTGAATTTCAACCCCATCCGACAATTTAAGACGGATCTTTTCCGCGGTTTCCCGTATCTCGATTTCTTTTGGTGGTGTCTTGTACCGAAGTGGTGTGAAAAACAAGGTGATGAACAACCGATGCGCCAACGCTGGAAAAATATTTTCCAGTTTAGGGAAACCCCACTGCACCAGGCGTAATAAAAACGGGGTCTTGTCTTTTTTCATGCTAACCTGCTTTAACTGAATTCATATTGAAAATTCAAACCTATTGGTGGTAAACGTAAACGCTTCTAAATCATAAACCCGCTCTGTAAATTCAACCTGGTTGTTATGGTCCACCAACACCACGGTTGAACACCGTGACCCATATCCCGGACTTTTAATAAAGATAGAAGAAACCGCACGTTCGCGTTCAATGTCCAACCCTGTTTTTGGTAATTGATCATCCGGTGCTCGCTCTTCATCCCGCAGCAAATCAAACAATACAGCTGCCGTTACATCCCCTCGCAAAAGCGTTGTAAATTTTTCTTTTCCCCGAACCACCTTCAACCAATTTGAATCGAGCAAACCATTGCTTAATCCATAAATGCCATCGGAAAGGATTTCAATTCCTTCTTTATAATTGGAAAGGTATCCGATTTTATCCTGATCTCCAACAATTAAATTAAAACCGTTGTATTCTTTTGCAGTTGGTTCAATCGCTTTTAAATACGATTCAACATCGCTATCATTTTTTAGAAAACCACTCACCAAATGACCACGCGAAGGAGCAACTAATTTGAGATTATGCAAATCACGATAGTTAGTCACCATTGCTATCTTCCCCTTTGTATTCATCGCCAGCCAGGTCCCGCCTGCTTCCAAATCACGGCCACCTAAAATTTCAGGATGATCTTTCCAAAAACCAGCGGCTGCAGTTTTTCGATTGTAAAACTCATCACGATTTGCAGCTACAATCAATTTGTACTTTGGATGTTTATCAATCGCCAAAAAAATCAAACACATAATTACGAGAAGTAAAAATTCAGGTGAAAAGTTCTAATTGTGAAGGCAACAATTGAAAAGACCTTCTGTGCAATGGCGTGATACCTTGCGCCCGGATACCATCACGGTGTTCCATCGTGGGATAGCCATAGTTGGTATCCCAACCATAACCGGGAAATTGACCCGCAAACTTTACCATCAAATCATCGCGATGGGTTTTTGCCAAAATAGAAGCGGCTGCTATCGACAGGTATTTTCCATCGCCTTTGATAATGCACTCGTGCCGGATCCCTTTGTAGGGATTAAACCTGTTGCCATCAATCAGCAATACTTCCGGAACGGTGGTTAACTTTTCAATCGCGCGGTGCATCGCCACAAAAGAAGCATTTAAAATGTTGACCTGGTCGATTTCGATATTGTCAACTTCTGCAATGGCATAGGCCAACGCATCTTTGAGAATGTCTGTTCGCAATTGTTCGCGCTCTGTTTTACACAATTGCTTTGAGTCGTTCAACAGTTCATGCTGATAACCTTTGGGTAAGATTACGGCAGCGGCCACTACCGGCCCCGCCAAACAACCGCGACCGGCCTCATCGCAGCCGGCTTCGATCAAATCATGTGTAAAACTGGAAAGAAGCACGCTGCAAGATAATCGTAATCGAAGAGTACACAGATTAATCCTCGAAAAAAGATAGTTTTACGGTTTAAACTATTGTATTATCGGTGTCAAAGTTTTTAAACTGAGTTCAAAAACTTTGACACCGCATTTATCTATTTATTATGAGTTCACCAAAAAACCCATGGACTACCCTCTCTTCAAAAACCATTTATTCCAACCCCTGGATTGAAGTGGAAGAAAGCCAGGTGACCACGCCTGCCGGGAAACCGGGCATTTATGGAAAAGTCCATTTTAAGAATGTCGCTGTTGGTGTTATCCCATTGGATGAAAACAATAATACGTGGTTGGTAGGACAGTATCGCTACACGCTAAATGAATGGTCGTGGGAAATCCCGGAAGGCGGATCCCCTGAAAATGAATTACCGCTGGAAACTGCAAAGCGCGAACTAAAAGAAGAAACCGGAATTCTTGCAGCACACTGGGAAGAGTTTATGAAAATCCATACGTCCAATTCGGTGTGCGATGAAGTGGGGTTTCTGTTTATTGCCAAAGGCTTAACCATAGGCGTACCGGAATTCGAAAGTACCGAAGCCGATATGAAGATAAAAAAACTTCCTTTTTCCGAGGCGGTGGAAATGGTGATGAACGGAAATATTACCGATGGCTTAAGTGTTGCTGGCATCCTTAAAGTAGCACGCCTTCTTAACGTCTAAAGCATTGAACTTTTCAAAATACACAACCCACGTTAACAAAAATTTTTTGCTGGCATACCCGGTGATGCTGAGTATGCTGGGACAAGTGATGACGGGCGTTGCCGACAGCATCATGGTCGGCTGGCTGGGCGCTACTCCATTGGCTGCTGTTTCACTGGGCCATGCAGTTTTTATGCTGTTGATGACATTCGGGATTGGTGTCACCTATGCCATCACTCCACTGGTAGCGGAAGCCGATGGCAATCACAACGATCATAAAATAAGTGACCTGCTCCGCCATGGATTTTTAATCAACATGATCACGGGCTTGTTGTTGGTTGCTTTTGTATTTAGTAGCCAGCAGTTGATGTTCTACATCGGTCAACCCGAAGATGTAGTAACACTTGCACTTCCGTATTTAGACATCGTTACGGTTTCATTGATCCCGACCATGTTGTTCCAAACCTTTCGGCAATTTGCAGAAGGATTGTCGCGTACACGCATGGCGATGATCATTGTGGTGGGAAGTAACCTCCTTAACATCTTATTAAACTATTTATTGATTTATGGAAAATTCGGTTTCCCGGAATGGGGATTGAATGGTGCTGGTTGGGCTACATTGATCTCCCGCATCGTAATGGGACTATGGATGGCAGGCTATGTCTACTATCATTCCTCTTACCGGAAATACAGAAGTGGTTTTTCGATTGGCAACTACAGTCGGGCGTTGATATCCAAAATGCTACATATCGGTATACCATCGGGTGTACAATTTATTTTTGAAGTCAGTGCTTTTGGTTTTTCCGCCATTATGATGGGATGGTTGGGAACAACCGCGTTGGCATCGCACCAAATCGCAATCAACCTCGCCACCATCAGTTACATGACTACTTCGGGATTGGGCGCAGCTGCTACTATTCGTGTTGGAAATTTCTTAGGCAAAAAAGAAGTCCAAACCATGCGCGACATTGCATTTTCTTTATTTGGAATGGCAACGGTGATTATGATCGCGTGGGGAATATTGTTTATCGTGGGGAAAAATTTCTTGCCAGCTCTCTACATCGATGACCCGGAAGTAATTGCTGCGGCTGCTTCACTTTTAGTCATTGCCGGGTTCTTTCAACTAAGTGATGGGCTACAAGTGGTTTGTGTTGGTGCGTTGCGTGGATTGCAAGATGTTAAAATCCCTTCGCTGCTGATCTTGATTTCCTATTGGGTGATTGCACTTCCATTGGGGTACTGGCTTGCCTTTCCGATGGGATATGGTGCACAAGGAATCTGGTACGGTTTGTTGATCGGCCTTTCATTGACGGCTGCCGCTATGGTTGTACGTTTTCACAGGCTTTCAAGAAAACTAATGGCATAGCTTTCAAAGCTGACAGGTTTTCCATAATTTAACCACCTCTCAAAATCCATAAGGATCGTCATTCAGAGGGAAGCATAGCTTGCCCCGGGAATCGGGGACTGAAAAATCTAAATCACAATGGTAAATTGAAAAATTCCATACTTCCTTCTGAATACAATATTATTTTTTGGAGGGACATTAAATTTTAAACACCATGAACCTACTCCCCAAACCTGTAAGTCAATCACAAACTACGATCACTGAATTGATGATCCCCTCCTACGCCAACTTTGGCGGGAAAATCCACGGTGGCATTCTCTTATCATTGATGGACAAAGTTGCTTACGCCTGTGGCAGCAAACATGCCGGCAATTACTGCGTCACAGTTGCTGTTGATAATGTTGAATTTCTGCAACCCGTTGAGGTGGGGGATTTGGTTGCCCTACATGCATCGGTAAATTATGTTGGGAACACTTCACTTGTTATTGGCATAAAAGTAATCGCTGAAAATGTGAAGAACGGTACCGTGAAACATACCAACACTTCGTATGTTACCATGGTCTCGAAAGGTGATGATGACAAACCGAGCCCGGTGCCAGGGTTAGTGCTGGAAAACAAAGAGGAGATAAGACGCTTCATGGAGGCCATCAAAAGAAGGGAATTAAAATTCTCGCTGAATCAAAAAATGGATGAAGCAAAGTCGAATTTTACAATTGAAGAAGCCTACGAAACCCTAAAAAATCAACGGTGTGAAATTAAAATCAGATAAGTGATGCGTTTTCTTTTTTGTAGTGTTTTTGTTTTAACCAGTCTTTTTGCTTCCGCACAGTATCCATTGATCTTAACCCAACGCGAGCAGGCAAAAGTAATTGACGAATTGTTGGAAGACCGCCTACGGAATTTATTACCGGCTTTGATGCGCAGGGAAGGTTTTGATATGTGGGTGATCATGTCGCGCGAGTACAATGAAGACCCGGTGATCCGCACCCTGCTTCCCGCCAATTGGTTTGCCGCCAGAAGGACAACCATGTTGGTAATGTTTGATCCGGGTGCCGGAAAAGAAATGGAATACCTGGCCGTGGCACGCTACGATGTTGGCAATGTTTTTAAACGTGCATGGTTTCCGGAAGACCAACCCGACCAATGGAAACAACTGGCAAAAATTATTGAAGCACGGAAACCGAAAAAAATTGGCGTAAATACTTCCGATCATTTTGGTCATGCCGATGGACTTACCGCAACGCATTTAAAATCTTTAAAAGAAAATCTAAGCAAAGACTTTAAAGACAAAGTTGTGCCGGCAGATAAGCTTGCGGTTGCTTGGTTGGAAACACGGAGCGAAAAAGAGATGGTGATCTATCCCCAGGTTTGTAAAATAGCCCACGACATCATCAAAGAAGGGTTTTCAGAAAAAGTAATCCAGCCCGGAGTCACCACTACCGATGATGTAATGTGGTGGTACCGTGAAAAAATAAAAGAACTCAAATTAGATACATGGTTTCAACCCACAATATCGATTCAACGCAATGAGCCGATAGCTGTTTTTTCAAAGCGTCCTTTACCACTCGTGATCCTTCCCGGTGATTTACTCCATGTTGATTTTGGCATTACCTACCTACGCCTCAACACCGATACACAACAACATGCGTATGTACTCAAAACCGGTGAAGACAAAGCCCCGGAATATCTCACCAATGCATTGGCGATGGGGAATAAACTTCAGGACATTCTCACCAATAACTTTGCGGAAGGAAAAACCGGAAATAAAATCTTATCGGAATCACGAAAGCAAGCAATTGAACAAGGCTTAAAGCCTTCCATCTATACACATCCGATTGGTTATCATGGCCACGCAGCCGGCACTACCATTGGTATGTGGGACATGCAGGAAGGTGTACCTTTCAACGGTGATTATCCGATGTATCTAAACACAGCATACTCTATTGAATTGAGTGTAACGGTAAACATTCCTGAGTGGAAGAAAGAAATCCTGATCCAACTGGAAGAAGATGGCTACTATGATAAAGATGGGTTTCGGTATATCGATGGAAGGCAAACCGAATTGATTTTGATACACTAAGCCATTCCGTTGTTGATAAGTTTATTGGTCTAATAATTGCATTTCGTTGCGAATAACTTAACCCCTTATTCACATGAAAATTTTTTATTCAACCCTATGCTCAATAGCATTGAGCACGATTGCTTTTATTGCCACCGCACAAACGGCTTCTGAAGAAAAGAAGTACTCCAACGATGTTGGTTTCAACACTACCTTTTTACTAAACGGAGTGTTTAATTCAGGTCAAACGCCCTTTACACTGATGTACAAAAAGTACAAGGACAATAATAACCCATTGCGGTTTGGGGTTCGTTTGAATGCGAACCTTTCAGATATCAATGAAAAATCCCAATCTACTTATAGTAATCAATCCAATCTTAATTTCAGTGCAGTCATTGGAAAAGAGTTTCAGAAGGAAATAAACCAAAACTGGGTTTGGTACTTTGGGGGCGACATAATCCCATCATTTCAGTATTACAATAGTGAATATAGTTCATCGAATAGCTACAAGCAAACAACAACAGATAAAAGGGTAGGCTTGGGGTTTATGCCATTTCTTGGCATCCGATTTAATATTAATAGCCGGTTGTACTTGTCAACAGAATTCAGTTTTGGGCCTACGTATTCATATACTTGGAGCCAAATTGAAGAAGAGAACCCCACAAACACAATTAAGGATATTGAAACCGGCAACTTCAATTTCTCAATGAACCCCGCTTACGGATTATTCTTGTATTATCGCTTTTAGTAGAAGCTATCTCAACAAAAAGGACTGCTAATCCCGGTCCTTTTTTTATTTTTGGGATTACGAAAAAACAACAAATGAAAATTTTCAAAGCAATCCATACCGCACATTGCTTTCTTATTTTTTTGATTCTGTTTCTGATTTTACAGCCACTGTTTATCATCCCCATTATTTTTAAAAAGCAGTTCAGGTTGGTAGGCCTGGCCAATCGCTTGTGGGCCCAATGGTGGTCGGTGTTGGTGATTATGCCCTATCGTATTGAACATCGCGCCAAGCTCAACAAACAAAAACAATATATTTTCTGTCCCAATCACTTTTCGTACCTCGATATTTATTCCATGAGCCTCAATCCGCACGACAGTATTTTTGTTGGGAAGAGCGACATGGAATCCGTTCCGCTCTTCGGGTTTATGTACCGCAACCTACACATCACCGTGGACCGTACAAAGTTGAGGAGCAGGTCACAATCGATACACGATGCACTCAAAGCCATTGATGATGGAAAAAGCCTGATGATATTCCCGGAAGGCGGAATCGTTTCGAAAAATATTCCACAAATGGCCACGTTTAAGGATGGAGCGTTTCGCATTGCCATTGAAAAACAAATTGAGATCGTGCCTGTTACCATTCCTTTTAATTGGATAGTTTTGCACCCGGACAAATTGCAGATGAACTGGCGGTCAACGAAATTGATTTTTCATGAACCAATCAGTACGCAAGGATTAACACTGGAGAATGTTGCCCAACTAAGAAAAAAAACATTTTCGATTATCGAAGAAGAACTACAAAGACAACTCAAATGAAAATTGATCGCCCGCTGTTGGATAAAATTGCACACCTCGCCCGTCTGGAGTTTGACGGGAAAGATGCTGAAAAGGTAATGCAGGATATGACCACCATTGTGGAATGGGTAGGGAAACTCAACGAAGTAGACACCGAAGGTGTGGAACCACTTACTTCCATGTCGCATGAGCTGAATGCCTTTCGTGAAGACAAAGCAAAAACGACACTGACCCACGAAGAGGTATTGAAAAATGCCCCGCAGAAGGATGAGGATTTTTTCCGTGTCCCTAAAGTTTTGGACTAGATGCTGGATATTAGACGCTAGGTTTAAAACATCAGACACTAGATTAATTTGTTTTTAGATAAACAGGAAATTGTGCAATCACCAAATCAATAAATCAATAAATGAACGCTCTTTGGTTTTGGAAAAAATGGCCAGCCACCTATCAACATGCCTGGTATTTTACTGCCGGTATTTTTGTATTGTCGATACTTTTTTTGTGGTCTTCATACTTTACCGGAGTGGATGCAGTGATCAACTGGGACACGGTCGATAATCAAAACATTGTTGAATCAACTGTTCATACCTTTAATGTTGGCCCGTTTGAATTGAATGTTCCCGGTGATAATTATTTGCTCTCGCAATATTATAACGGAAGTAAAATTGTACCCAACCTGTTTGCATCTTATCTATTCCTGACCGTTATCATGGTGTGTGCGGTTATTTTGTTGACCGTGTTCACCACACTGGAGCGGTTCTGGTATTTCGTGGCTATGGGGTTGTTCATACTTTTCGTTGTAAGCTTACGCCTCGAAGTGCTGAACATTTTCGGGTGGCGAAATCAAATTCCCACCGTTGCCACATTAGTGCTATTTGGCGGCATGAGCTTTTTCTTTAACCGGATCAAACCGGAAACTTCGTTGATCATTCGGTTCTTTTCCTTTTTTGCTATCGCTGCGGTACTGGCACTGGTCATCACTTTCTTTTCCGGTGTTGAATACCCGATGCTCCACCTGGCCGTGACTGCGTATACCCCGGGATTGGTCATCACTGTACTTTTCATTTTCACAATCGCGCATGAAATGGTTGCGTCCTTCGTTTATCTTTCCAGCCAGGGAAATTCGAAAAGCTTCTTACACCTGTTTGTTATTACGTTTATCTACCTGTTCAATGTATTCATTACTTACATGCACGAAGCAGGGTTGATCGATTGGAATTTCGTATACCTCAATATTTATTTGGTATTAACCATTGCTGCGATCCTCGGCATCTGGGGATTTAAAAACCGTCAGCCGCTATACCAAAATATTTTTTCGTTCGATCCTTTTGGTGGCTTCATGATTGTAGCCTTTGGCACCATTTGTTTTATCACTACCGGCTATTTGATCGCCAATGGAAACGACCCGGCACTGCGTGTTGTCCGCGATGCCGTTGTCTTTTCTCAATTTGGATATGGATTGGTGTTCTTTATCTATATCGTTTCCAATTTTACAGGATTGCTGGGACAAAACCTCAATGTGCACAAAGTGTTGTACCGCCCCAACAGGATGCCCTATTTTACATTTCGTTTTGCGGGTTTAATAGCGGTACTGGCCTTTGTTTTTTATTCCAATTGGAAAGAATATGTGTACCATAGCTTCTCCGGGTTTTACAACAACATTGGCGACCTCTATACATTACTTGATAAACAAGGTATTGCAGAAGCGTATTACGAACAGGGAAGAAATTATGGTTTTCAAAACCACCGCTCCAACTATACCCTTGGGAAAATCAAAACGATTAAAAATGATCTCGAAAGGGCGCAGTACAATTACGGACTAGCCAACAGCAACCGTCCCACACCCTACTCCATCGCCAATGAAGCCAATTTATTTTTATGGCGGAAGGATGTATTCAAGGCAAAAGCAATCGAAAAAGAAGGCATTCTCTTGTTCCCCGACAACGGGGAATTGTATACCAACCTTGGTTTTATCTATGGAAAACTACACAACCTGGATTCTGCTGCATCCGCTTTAAGTGAAGCACGAAAATATCCTGCCACTAAAAATATAGCAGAAGCAAATTTCTTTGCGCTGATGGCAAACGAACTGATTCCTGTAAACGCAGATTCGATTCTTCAAAACTTCGGTTCTGCTTCAAATGCTACCGTCAGCAACGCCATGGCACTTGCTACCCTATTTGACCAAAAATTTTCGGCAACACCGGATTTTAGTGAAGTTAAAAAGCTGGACCTGCCAACCGCAACGTTGCTCAACAACTACATCGTACGCAACACAAAAACCATTGACAGCGCCTTCATCGCCAACATAGAAAAAATAATTGACGATTCCCTTAACCTTGATTACAAAGAAGCACTCAAAGCACCGCTTGCCGCTGCGTATTATCACAAAGGAAATGTAACGAAAGCACTTTCAATTTTGGCGGAGATGGCAGCCGTTAGCCATTCGTATACCGGCAAGTTCAATTACATCATGGGGCTTTGGTCGCTTGAGCAAGGCAACGCAGAATTGGCGGCCAGCTATTTTGACTATGCCATTGAATATGGTTTTACGAATGCCAAACTCTACAAAGCCATCGCACTAAGTGAAGCACACCTTATGAACGATGCGTTGATTGCGTGGGACACCGTAGCACAAAGTAAGGATGCCAATCAAGTAGAGATCGCCAACAGAATGAAAAAGATTCTGAACGCTACAAGTTTGAATGGCTTTACCGATTCAGAAAAATACCAATACTGCCGGTACAAATTAGGTGTTCGTGATTCCGTTCAACTGAAAAATATTCTTTCCGGGATAGAAAATACAAACTACAAAGCCAAGGCATTGCTCGACAAAACACAACACGCTTTTGACCTCGGTGAAACAATTATGGCCATTCAATATTTCAACCAAATCAGCGGGCTGGAACTGACGAATGAAAAATTATACAAAGACATTCAGTATATGGAGCTGCGCATGCTGGCTTCCCGAAAAGAAGTGCGCGCGCTCGCCAATCAAATCAATAAAGGTGTTGACTTTGATCAAGCGCATTATCTGGATAAAACGTTGTACACCGCCCTGCTCAACGTGATGAGTGGCGACACGGTGAATGCCTCCAAAAATTTTGAGATTGCGGGCACCCACAACCCGTACCATGTAGAAGGGCTGATTGCTGCTGCCGAATATTTCCGCGATCATTCAACTGACCAGTTGAAAGCGTATTCCTTATTGGCCGAAGCCATCCAGATCAACAACAGCTCGGTGAAGTTATTGAAAGCCTATGCCACCGAAGCCATCCGCATTGGGTTTGATGAGTATGCAATTGGTGCGTTGCAGCGGGTGGAGGAGATTGAAAGCAGGCGATAACCGTTATACGCTAAAGCATATAATTTGCTTGTTTTGCTTTCAATTATACTTAATTGCATATAATTTATCATTGGCTTAACATTGAACCATCTGGTTTGATGACCTTGCCATTTGGAGTGCTTCTTGGTTTAGATTGAAAATCGAAAGTACTTTCCCAAATTCTTCAGCCTAATAAGCAAATTAATTATCTTGTTTGGCGTAGCCATCAGGAAAAGCCTATGTTAGCTAATAGGAAAGGATCAGTTCTACTGATAATCCACTATTTTGGAAATGATATTGGCAACTGATTGCATATGTAAAGGTGTTAATACCGTCACGAAATAACTATTCAAAATTTATTATACGTAAATTTGAGACGATATTTTAGAAAATATGAGCAAGAAAAAACGAGTTGGTGAAGCAATAAAAGGTGTGGTTACAATAATGATGGACAGGGTGATGAACAATGTCCTCACTAACGACCCATTTATTAAAGAGAAGCACCACTCGGCTAAACCACTTTACGCAGCATTAGTTCCAGACGAAATATTTAAAGGTGCACATTTTGAAAGAAGATTTGTGACCCCGTTTGGCAATGTTTGGGAAAAACTTGCTCAAGTTGTTGCACTTGAAGCACACGGACATTGCTCTATGGGACACAAAATTGACGGGGTAATCGGAAGTGAAAGTTTAAGAAGAATTCAGGAAGTATTAAATAGCCTTGAAACTAAAACAAAGGGAAAAGAAAAAGCAAAACCCGATTGGTCTAAAGAACTTGAATACATACAAAAAGGGGGCGGAAAACCAATTCCAGTAAGCGTAACTTGTGATATTTTCATATACAATCAAGATACAAACACGAAATATGCTTTTGAATTAAAAGGCCCTTTGCCAAATAGTGACCAAACCAAAGTAAGCAAAGAAAAAATGTTCAAATTATTGGCAATGAATCCAAAACAAGTAGATTTTGCCTATTACGCTCTTGCTTACAATCCATACGGTAAAAAATCAGATTATAAATGGACTTTTCCAATGCGCTGGTTTAATATGCATGTAGATGAATCTGTTTTGATTGGAAATGAGTTTTGGGATTTGATAGGAGGGCCTGGTACTTATAAAACATTTATTTCTGAAGTGAATGAACTCGGCAAAGAATATCGTGAAAGAATATACAGGGAGTTTTTAGAGATTGAACCACCAGAGAACATTGATGAATCACGCTTAAAATAAGGAAATATGAAGAAAGTAAAATTTACCTTCATAGATCTTTTTGCAGGTATTGGAGGTTTCAGAATGGCAATGGCGAATAATGGAGGTGAGTGTTTATACTTTAGTGAGATAAACACAGATGCAATAAATACTTATTGTGAAAACTCAAATGAACCCGTAGAAAAAAATTTAGGGGACATTACCAAAATTAAATCCCTACCCTCTCATAATCTTTTAACGGCAGGTGTGCCTTGTCAAAGTTGGTCAATTGCAGGTAAAAATTTGGGATTTGATGATGACCGAGGGCAACTTTGGAATGATACTATTTTTCTACTTAACCAATCAAAACCAGATGCTTTCATTTTTGAAAATGTAAAGGGATTGGTTGACCCTAGAAATAAAAAAGCCTTGACATACGTACTCGAAAGAATTAAAGAAGCAGGATATTTTGCTAAATATTACGTTCTCAATTCCTTTGACTATGGCGTGCCTCAAAACAGAATCCGTATTTATATAATTGGTTTCAAAGACCAAAAATTTGCGGACTCATTCAGGTTGCCTAAACCAATTGAGGATAAGGTGAAATTAGCTGACATTCTAAATGATTTAACTGAAAAAATAACAGGAGGTGAAATAATACAACTTCCGCGTGACTTGTTTGGAAATGTAATTACTCAAAAGAGTATGAGCTTGTCTTCAAGCAACGGACTAAATGACTATTTCCTATTCAACGATTTAAGAAACGGACATTCAACTATACATTCTTGGGATATTAAAGAAACAACAGAAAGACAAAAAGAAATTTGCTATCTATTGCTTAAAAACAGACGCAAAAGTGTTTATGGCTGTTTAGACGGCAATCCTCTATCTTTTAAGCATTTCCAAAATTTAGATAATTCAATCACTAAAGATGAACTTAAAGAATTAGTTGAGTTAGAGATTTTGAAAAAAATAGATTATGCTTTTCAAATAAATCCCGATAGACTTGAAAGCCTTGAAGAAGATGAACAGATACTTTTAGAAAAATGCAAAGGAGATATTTTAATAGTAGATGAACTTAAAACGAGCCGAGAATTAAAATTGAAAAAAATTTCAATTGCAAAGACTATTGAATCCCTGTTAGAAAAAGGTGCTTTGACATTGTTTGAAACAAGATATGACTTCAAAAACACTAAAATTAGTACGGGTCTTTATGGAGTAAACAGAATATTTCTTCCAAGTTCAAACATCTTCCCTACTCTAGTTGCAAGCGACACAAATGATTTTGTTACAACCGAAATCATTAAAGCAAAAAATGAATCAGAGCACAAAATACAATTTATAAATAAGGTTTATAAAAAGGAGAATTATAGAAGAATCACAAAAGAAGAAGCTTGTTTAATTCAAGGTTTCCCCAAAGACTATATTCTACCTGACAGTAGAGCAAGATGGATGAAACTGATTGGAAATAGTGTTTCTGTTCCTGTTATTGACATACTTGTTAAATCAATAATCGAAACTGGAGTATTCGATAAAGCAGAAACTAAAAAGACAATTTCAGAAACAACCAAGAAAAAGGCCAGCACCCAACATTTTGTAAAAGGAAGGCTGGTTTAGGCTGCGGATGGTTGTCACCGACCGCCTCAATGCCCCATAATTTGAAGGGATGTGTGCTAATGCTGTATATCCATCTCACTATACCCCCACAGGTACAATCAACCCTGTATCAAACAATTTATACCTGATCGGGTATATTTTATCTAATTTTTACCATTTTTATACCTGATCGGGTATAAAAAATATGGAAAAACTAAGCCAGTTTGTAAAAGAAAGACGAAAAACCCTCGGGTTAACGCAGGAAGACCTCTCTTTTAAAGCAGGGGTCGGGCTTCGGTTTGTCCGTGACCTTGAACAAGGCAAGCAGGCACTCATGATGGATAAGGTCAATCAAGTACTATCCTTATTTGGTCATGAACTGGGGCCTGTTCCTACAGACAGAAACGATTCTTAAATCCCTTAACGAATAGAGGACCAATTTTTATGAAGTAGTCCTGTTCAGTTTTTTAACAGGCAACAATGATATGCACCTTAAAAATTTCTCCTTGCTAAAAAGGGATTCAGACTATGAATTAAGTCCGGCTTATGATCTCGTAGCTTCTGAATTGGTTGTAGAAGGAGACGAAGATATTGCGCTTCATTTAAATGGAAAGAAGAAGAAAATAAAAAGAACGGACTTTGAAACTTCGATGAAAACTTCGGGCCTGGATCAAAAAGTAATGGAAAACATTTTTAAGAAGTACAAAAAATTAATCCCTAAATGGAATCTGTTTATAGGCAAAAGCTTTTTGCCGAATGAAATGAAAGAGGAATGCAAATCCCTCATCAGAAAAAAAATCCGTTCAGATCGAACTTTGATAAAAGACAATTCACCTATCTTCGAAAGTGTAATTTAAAAGCCCATGTTAGCGGATAAAAGCAAGAAAGATTACAGAGGTTACCTACGGACAATTATTGGGACTCCAGGGACCGCCTTAGCAGTGGTGTTTGCAATAGCGGCTGTTCTTATGACAGTTCATGAATATTGGGTTCAAAGACAAACAAACTGGACTGAAACCAAAGCAAGGCTTATTGACATCCAGTTAAGTGAACGTATACGAAAAAAAGAAAAGGAAATATTTCTTAAAGTGGTTTTCGAATATAACGTCAACAATAAAAAGTACCTGGCCTATTCAGAGGAGATAATATTGAATGAATCTCAGTATGAAACCAAAGCCAAAGAATTAAAGGAAAAGAAGAACCAAGTGTTAGTTTATTATCAAAATGATAATCCAACCGAAGCAACATTTGAAATTCAAGAAACAAGACCCGAGAATAATATGCTTTATGTCCTAATTCCTTCCATAATTCTAATTGGCGTTGTTGGTTTTTGGGGATTAAAAATCAGATATGAACATTATTTTAAGACAGAAAACTAAACTGTATTTCAAAATCTTTATACTTTAGTTCAGCCTTCATTGGCAATAACCTTAACCACCAAAACCATGAAAATCACAAAAAGGGAATTCAAAATTTTTATAGTAGGAGTACTTTCAGGCATGCTCATTTCATTTCTCCTCGACTTCCATCAAAATGTTAACAGCTTTAAAGAAGGGTTTGAAGATGGGTGGAATGCCGTAACAAAGTAGCAGAGACTGCACCATGATTTTTTATTTTTGAAGAGTCCATTCAATGATTTTACCATACCTGTGCCACCGGGGAAATTATAAAATGTAAACTATCAAAAAGTTAGCTTTCAGCCTAGCCCTATAACCGCCTCTGGGATGGGTCTGTGTCATATCCGAAAAACTCGTTTATCTAACGGTTGAAGCAATCCGCTATTTCTTCCTCGCTCCTTTTTTAGATTTCTTCTTCGAAGCTTTTTTCTTCCCTTTTTCTTTCTGCTTTTCCTGCTCCAACTTCCAGTTGTCGCGCATCACTTGCCAATACTCTTTGCCGTAGGATACAAAAATTTCGGATTTCGCAGGGATGTCTTTTTTCGCATCGATGAAGCAACGCTTGCCCTCCACCACATATTCAGCATTGTTGGTGAGGCCTTTTATTTTGGCAAAACCAGCGGCATCATTCGCATAGCGGCCAAACGTTTTGATGCTTTTCAATGCATCGATCACCGTCTTGTTGTTGATGAAAAAGATATAGCCGTTCTCGCCTTCGTCTTCTTTCACATCTTTCCAGTCGGTCTTGCGGCCTTTGTATTCGCAGATGCGTGTTCCTTTTTCAATTGCTACTTTGGTGAACAAGCCTTTGCCTGCATTGGGCAATGTCGACTTCTTGGTGTAAAGGTGCTTTTCGAGGAATGCCATTCTTTTCTTAAATTTAAAAGTGCGCAAGATAGGCATGTAAACGGGAAATCAAAAAAGAGACAGCATCCTGTATGGAGCATGCACCCCAATAGGTGCATTCATCTGCCGGATTTAACCATTAATATAAATTGACAACCCAAACCCAATCGATTCGGTTAGATGAATAAAACCCCACCCCTATGAAAAGCATTGCCAACAAATTAACACTACTGTTTTCATGTATTATCTTTTTCGCTGCAAAAGCAGAAGATGTGCCCATCATAGTTTCCGCGGAATGGTTAAAAGACCACCTTCAGGATAACAAGCTCGTGATCTTGCATGTCGACTGGAACAAGTATGACTATGACCGGGAACACATTCCCAATGCACACTACCTCTGGCCTGCTTCGCTGGCGCCCAACACACCGTATGGAAACATGAATGCACCCGATACGAAAGAGGCCACCAGCTTGCTTCGGGGTTTCGGAATTTCAAATGATAGTCATGTGGTATTGTATTTTACCCGAAACAACATTACACCCACCGCCAGGATGTTTCTATCGCTTGAATATTTGGGGTTAAAAGGCCGTGTTTCATTATTGGATGGTGGCATGGAAGCATGGACAAAAGCTGGCAACACCTTGACCGCAGTTGTGCCCGAAGCGAAGAAAGGAAAATTCAAAGCCTCCATCAATCCCATATTGGTAGACAAGGATTACGTTTTCAAAAACCTGGATTCACAAACCACTACCATTGTTGATGCACGCTTCACGCGCTATTACGATGGCGAACCCACCGGGAATCCTAGAAATGGCCACATCAAAGGCGCTAAAAATATTCCGTACAATGAGATGGTCGATGATAACCTGTTTTTCAAATCAAAGGATGATTTGACAGGATATTTCGAACCGGTTGCTTCAAAAGACAAAGAAGTGGTGATGTATTGTTTCATTGGCCAAACGGCCTGTGTGGTGTACATGGCCGGAAGAATGCTGGGCTATGATATCAAACTGTACGATGGTAGCCTGGAAGAATGGAGCAGGCTCGATCAACTGCCCATGGAAGAATCACCAAAAGAAGAAAAGTGATTTCATTTAACACGTAAACGAGTATCTTGCTGTAGTGAATAAACGAACGATGGCAACGCTTCTTCCAGCTACTGAACTCCCACATTATATTGGTCAACCGGATGTCCTCATCTTCGATGCAAGTGGTGGGCCGGAAGCATACAAAAAGTATCGTGTCCAGCATGTGCCCGGAGCAGTTTTCGTTGATTTGGAAACAGAGCTTTCACTAAAAAAAGAATCTGCTGCGCACGGAGGCCGGCATCCGCTACCCGATCCGATTACGTTTGGAAAAACCCTTGGCAAACTCGGGATCAAAAAAAATACGCACATCATCATTTACGATGATAAGGCTGGCGCCAATGCTGCCGCACGGTTTTGGTGGATGTTGAAAGCAGCAGGTCATGAAAAAATACAGGTTATTGATGGCGGACTAAAAGCAATCCATGCTGTTGGCATTGAACTTTCGAATCAGGCAGTAGAACGAAACCCTGTTGAAGCCTATTTATTTGATGAATGGGTTTTGCCCATGGCGGATATGGAAGAAGTGGAGCATGCGCGAAATAATCCCGAAGCACTTGTCATTGATGTTCGGGAAGCGTATCGCTACATGGGCGAGAGCGAACCGATTGACCTGGTGGCAGGACACATACCGGGTGCTGTCAACGTTCCTTTTCCTTCAAACCTAAAAGAAGATGGAACGTATCAAAGCACGGAATATTTAAAAGAAAAATATCAATCGCATATTGGAAACCGGAATCCCGAAAACGTAATTGTGCATTGTGGATCTGGCGTAACCGCATGCCATACGTTACTGGCGCTCGATAAAGCAGGTATTAAAAACGCAAAGCTTTATGTGGGATCGTGGAGTGAGTGGTCGCGGAATGAAAAACCAATTGCGAAATAATTTCTAATTACGAATATCTTTCACGCAAAGCCCGCCAAGGAGCCAAGGGCGCAAAGCTTTAGTATCCGCTGGAAAAATCTATGCTTTGCGTTCTCTGCGAAAAGTCTTTGCGCACTTTGCGTGATATCTATTGTCCCATCATTACAAACGCTCCCCTTTCCCAAAAAATGATTTCTGAGTTCAATCTTTAATGTCTTACTTTCACGCAAAGCCCGCCAAGGAGCCAAGATCACAAAGCTTTAGTATCCGCTCGAAAAATTTATGCTTTGCGTTCTTTGCGAAAAGCCTTTGCGCACTTTGCGTGATTATTTATTTATCATAGAGTTAAAATATAACAACACTGTGCTGTTGACTTCCAGAACTCATTGGAGAATTAAGATACCGGAACTTATCCGGTATGGATACTGCCTCGAACGGAAATTTATCTTAACCTTTCAATTCTATTCTTCGCACACTCCACCCCGGATTTATTCCGGGGCCTGAATACAATAATATTTACTGTCCCATCATTACAAACGCTCCCCAATAATACGGCTCTTTGTATTTCTTCATCAACTGAAGTTGCGCCTGTTTAAAAGCAACGCTCTTGTTTTTGAGCTTCACCACGTTTGCATAAAAAT
This sequence comes from uncultured Roseivirgaceae bacterium, assembly GCA_964398945.1. Classification (GTDB taxonomy): domain Bacteria; phylum Bacteroidota; class Bacteroidia; order Cytophagales; family Cyclobacteriaceae; genus JBGTGG01. Next base: position 44,773 of record CAYNOT010000003.1, read on the forward strand.
TCCGCATCAACTCCTGTGTAGCGGCATCGTCTACTTTCCATAAACTCATCACCAACGCATCGGCACCGGCCGCTAAGAAGGAGCGCTGTAAACCATACACGCCTTCCCCATCTTTGATATCCCCCAAGCCGGTTTCGCATGCACTCAATACCACCATGTCGGTGCCTTGCAGATCCAGGTTCATGGCTTCATACGCGGTGAGGATCCCATTGTCATTGCTCTCCAGATTCGGCATCTGATCTCCAAGAGCATTACCGGCTCCTGCCAATAGCAATCCGGAACGTAGCAATGCATTGTCATTCGCATTTTCCATGTTCACACCAAAGGCCGATCCTTGTGTACCTTCAACATCCGGCAAAAAATACCCATGTGTGGCGATGTGCAGGTAGGTTGGGCCCTTTACTGCTTTTAGATTGGACTCAGATGCATTCTTCTGCATAAACTGTGTTGCCTTAAATCCGGCAGGGGTTAGAATTTTACTGATCCCATCCACTTCTGTTTTTGTTCCGGGCAAGGGAGGAACATCGCCCGTTCCATAGTCAGGAAAACCAACGAACGTAACATTCTTTTTCGAAACAGTTGCCTTCTTGTTTTTGATCGCGATCAAATCTTTCGAGTTTCCAACCATTACTAAATCATACCGGTTGATTACATAATCACCGCCCGGCTTTTTCAACGTGTTTAAACTAATCTGATTGTAAACACCATCGGGTGAAATATAAATGATTTTCTTCCCCAATAAGTCAGGGTCGAGGCCGGCCCAAAACTGGTCATACGAATAGGTGTCTTCCATTTTCTGTTGTACCGCATTTCTAAAATATGTTGCATAGCGGGTTTCCATTTGCTTGCCATTTTGCCAAACCACCATGCTGGGCAATTCGGCCCCTTTTGTCAGCACCAGAGCAACATAGCGTGTATCATCAATAAATTTTTGATCGTATTTCCGTACGCGGATAATTTCAACAATTGCTTCTTCCGGTGTCAATATTTTTTGGATGTCGCTGAAACTTGTTTTGGCAATCGAATAACCCGCAGAGAAATCTTCGGAACGTTCTGATAATTTTCGCTCCATTGAATTCGTTGCCCGTTCTATCGAATCCAGGTTTATCTTTTGGCCTTTCAAATCATCTTTGGAGTAAGCATACAAACGTGCCAACAATTCTTTCTGATCCAGCCATTTTAAATAATCATCAATAAGTGGTTTGTCACCGCTCGCCAGTATCCGTTGTTTTACTTTATTGGTAGAGTTCAACAACAACGCCTTTGTCGCGATTTGATAATCAAATAAATCCCGCAAAATATGTTTATTGTCTTTTGCGGCATCGATAGCATAATTGTAGAAACGTTGGAAGCGTGGAAACAACACATCCCAGTATTTTGTTTTCTCTGCCTCGCTCATCGGTGGAAAATACGTGTTGATGAATTCAAGCGATTGGCCCATCACATCTCTGTACAACATTTGCGCATTCACAACATCACCTTTCTTCCAATATAAAATTGCGACATCTTCCTTCGATTGCACGGTGTGCGGATGTGCTTCACCCAATATTTTATTACGAATGTTCAACGCTTTATCCAGCAACGGCCCTGCCTCGGCATAGCGTTCCTTGTATCGATAAAAATTACCCATGTCGCTGGTTGCCTTTGCGAAAGCGGGGTTCTCTTCACCAAAACTTGACTTGTAAATAGAAACCGAACGCTTCATCAAATCTTCTACTTTTTCTTCCTTGCCCATGGTCATATACAATGCAGCCAGGTTGTTGAGCATACTCGCATAGTCAGGATTGTTTTTGCCCAGCCGCTTTTCCATGCCCAGATAAATGGTTTCTGCTTCTGGATATTTTCCCATCTGTTGATACAAGAGCGCCTGGTTGGACAAGAATTTCAAATGGTTCTTTGATTTTTTGCTTTGCAATTTTTCCGCTACAGCAATAGCATTCACCAATTTATCCATAGCAGCACCATATCGGCCAATGGCCTGAAACAACATTGCTTGATTGTTCAACACAATGGCGTATTGCATGGATGCCTGCATTTGCTGCTTGTCCATGATCGCAACCACCGCATCCAGTTCTTTTTCTGATTCGTTGTACCTCCCCAAATTATAATGGAGCACGCCATAATTATTTCGTGAAGCAGCCACACCCAGATCATCTTCCCCAAATTTTTCTTTTCGCTTTTCAAGTGCAAGGAGTGTGGCTTCTTCTGCTTGTGTAAACCTTCCCATGGTTGCAAAGAGCAATCCCTGATTGGAAATTGTTTTGAGATAACCGAGATCATTTGTAAGGTTTATTTTTTCATACATCGAACGTGCAATCTGGTACCTTTTCTCGGCACTGGAAAATTGTGCGTTGGCATAAAATAGTTCCCCTGCCATTAAATTTGCTTTTGCATTGGTCTCGTTTTCCGTTAAGGCAACCTCTACTCCGTTTTCCCTATATGATTTTTGTATGTTGTTGATGTTGGAAATCTTCGCATTCAACTCGCCTTTTTCTTTTACATCAAACAAACCTGAATTATCACTCAATAGAATAGCATAGTCAAAATCGGTGGAATCAAACTCGGCCCTGGCTTTGTCCATTTCATCCAGTATCGTATTGCCATATTTGAAAATCTGGCTTTTGTTCTTAACCGCTACATCTTTTAATTTTTTTAGAGGAACCTGGGATGCGCCCGAAAGGGACAGCAGCATTAAAAGGGCAAGGGACAAAAGCCTGATCATAGCGTTGGGTAATTGATAAGGGTTTAACAAATATAAGTAATCAAGGATACTCATAGCAATCCGGCCTTATAACAACTGTTTATTTAGTGACGCAAAGTCGCTAAACATTTCCTGAAGCTCTGGCCCCAAGGAGGGCTTTTCAAAGGAACAAATTTTCTCAAACTGAGTCCATAGCTGCTGGACCTTTGGGTTGGTTTCCAGGCTCTCAACAACTTCTTTGGATTTCCATGCGAAAAAACACAGGTAGGCGCCACCTTTGGAGTGCAGGAACCATGGCTCCTGCTCCAACAGTAAATTCCCTTCCCGATAAATTTCAACCTGCCGGAACAATAGTGAGCGGAATGCTTCCTCTTTATCCTTTGTACGGACGGTATGCCACAACCATAATCCTTTCCATCTTTAAATCCTTTGGTGTAAAAACTATCTGAAAAAAATACGCGTGATTAGCAAACGGGTTTCCTAACTTGCGCCATGAACCTTACCCGCGCTACGGCCACCACCATTGTTTCCATCCTGGAGAACGTGCTCCTCGAAAATAAGTTTGCCGATAAAGTAATCGAAAAAGCTTTTAAAGAGAACACGAAAAGAAGAAACCCCGATCGCCAGTTTATCGCACAAACAACCTATGGCATCATCCGAAATTATCGGTTTCTCTATACGATTGCCAAGTGTGAGAAAGATAATTTTTGGAAAATATTGGGCGCCTGGTTGATGTTGAACAAAACCCCGATGCCGCGGTGGGAAGAGTTTGGTAAACTGAATTCCAACAACATCGCCAAACATGCGAAAGAAGCCAGGACCATTCGGAAGTATCGCGAGTCACTCCCCGATTGGTTGGATGAACTGGGTGAAAAAGAATTAGGTACGGGCTGGGACAACGAGATCAAAGCACTCAATGAAGAACCAACCGTTGTCTTGCGGGTCAATACATTGAAAACAACAAAAGAAGATTTGATTGAAACGCTCCGCGAAGAACGCGTGGACACAAAAACCGATGAAGGATTTCCGGATGCCCTTATCCTGCCGCGTTGGAAGAATGCATTTCGGCTTCAAGCTTTTAAAGATGGACTTTTTGAAAGCCAGGATGCCGCCTCACAAGAAGTGGCCCGCTACCTTGAAGTTTCACCCGGTATGCGTGTAATTGATGCCTGTGCAGGAACGGGTGGCAAAACATTGCACCTGGCAGCATTGATGAACAACAAGGGCCGCATCATTGCCATGGACACGGAAGAATGGAAACTCAATGAATTGAAATTGCGTGCGCGCAGGTGTGGTGTAAGTAATTTAGAGTTAAAAACAATTGATTCCTCAAAAGTAATCAAGCGGCAAGCCAACACTGCTGATCGCTTATTGTTGGATGTTCCCTGCTCAGGCTTGGGGGTGCTGAGAAGAAACCCCGATGCCAAATGGAAACTGACACCCGAATACCTTGAAAAACTGCATGCACTACAAGCGAAAATTATAATCGACTATAGCGTGTTGCTTAAAAAAGATGGGCTGATGGTTTATTCAACGTGCAGTATCCTCCCATCTGAAAACCAACATCAGGTTGAACGGTTTTTAAAAGAGCATTCGAACTTTAAACTCATCCGTGAGAAAACCATTCTTCCATCAGAAGGGTTTGACGGGTTTTACATGGCGTTGATAAAAAAGATTGAAGCATAGATCAAAGTTGGCCAACTAAAAATTCCATGTTAAATTGCGCTGATGAACGACTATTCAAACCTCACCGCTCTCCTTGTAAATCCCGCTTAACTATTTCGGTTTGAACTTCCTGAAAAAAATATTGCAAACACTATTTACATGTTGGGTATTCCTGGTGTTTACAGTGTTCATGCTTTTGTTTCTCCCCATGATGACCTTGCCATTTTTATTTGGGAACAAGGTTAGCTGGATCGCTTATAAATTTTTGAAAGCGTGGGCATGGATTTTTAGCAAACTCACCTTCATCCGGTATTCCATTGAAGGGAAAAGGAATTTCAAAAAAGAAAAATCGTATATCTACGTTAGCAACCACACATCTTTTCTGGATATTCCAGGTGTCGTCCTTACGCTACCGGGCGCGTTCAGGGCATTGGCTAAAAAAGAACTTCTTAAAATTCCGGTATTCGGTATTATCGTAGGTGGTGCCACCATTAGCGTAGATCGGTCCAGCACAGACAGCCGGAAAAAAAGCATTGATAAATTAAAGCAAACGTTAAAAGAGGGGATTGATATTTTGCTTTTTGCGGAAGGGACTCAGAACAGGTCGAAGAAAATTTTGCAACCTTTCCATGATGGTGCTTTTAGAATCGCGATAGACACTCAGCAACCCATCCTGCCGATTGTGATCATCGGTGCCGGAAAACTAATGCCGCCCGGGAAGCTTTCTCTGCGGCCAGGCGAGATTAAAATTATAGTGGGAAAAGAAATCCAAACCGAAGGGCTCACTACCTCCGATTCAGGCGATCTCAAAAACCAAACTTTTGAGGTGATGAAGAATATGATTGAAGCCAACTCATAATTTCAAACCGTGAAGACGCAGAGATCAAAGAAACTGCAATCATTTTCCAGAAATCAAAACTATGAGTTAAATACTTTGCGCCTTAGTGCCTTTGCGGTTAATGAATTATAAGGGTACGAACACCACTTTTTTCGTCTCGAAAAATTCTTCTTCAAAATAATCAGATAGCTCAAAAACCTGATGAAGTTTTTTCAACTCAGCAAGTTCTTCTTCCAGATCACCACCTTTCAAGTATAAAATCCCATTGTCCATTGCATGGATGGATTCCGATTTTACTTTTTGATGGATCCACCGATAAAATTCTTTTAGTCTTGTGACCGCACGGCTAACAATAAAATCATATTTGCCTTTAACTTGTTCAGCACGGATTTGTTCAGCAGTTAAATTTTCTAATCCTATCCCCTTCGACACTTCCTTGACTACCGTGATTTTCTTTCCAATGGAATCCACTAAATGAAAATTCGTTCCCGGAAATAAAATCGCCAATGGGATTCCGGGGAAACCTCCACCTGTACCCACATCCAACACAGAAGCGCCTTTTTTAAAAGCAACCACCTTGGCAATGCCCAACGAATGCAACACATGGTTTATGTAAAGGTTTTCAATATCCTTTCGGGAGATCACATTGATTTTCGAATTCCATTCAATATATAAATCATAGAGTTGATTGAACTGCTGCCGCTGGTGATCCGACAGGTCAGGAAAATACTTGAAAATAATATCAGCGGTTGGCATACTGCAAAGTGTTTTCTCAAAAGTAAAAGGAAGCGTGTTATCTTTATGCACTTCTCAACTTATTTTCCGGTGATTAACATCAAAAAACAATTAATTGAATTATGCAATCAAGCAATTGACAAGAAGATTGCCGAATGCACTACGGCAATTGCCTTTGCCAGGGAATCGTCTAAAGAAGAAACCAAAAGCAGTGCAGGCGATAAATACGAAACCGCACGCGCGATGATCCAACAGGAAATTGATAAGTATTCGATGCAGCTTCACGATGCAGAGCAACAAAAATCGGTTTTATCTTCATTAATATTGAATGAGAATGAAGATTCTGTGGTTCGCAACGGTAGCCTGGCCATCACCAACAATGGGAATTTTTTCATCTCTATTTCAATTGGCCAGCTCACCTTCGACAATAAAAAATACTTTGCTATTTCAAGTGCATCCCCGATAGGCGCGCTTCTCCTCCACAAAAGAAAAGGCGATACGTTTCAGTTTCGGGGGAGGGAGTATCGAATTGAGAATGTTGGGTAGTGTTGTGAAATAAAAATTGCTCTGGTCTAATAAATTTAAAAACCTATTTATTATGCAAATAGCCCCGACCTTCAGGTCGGGGTACATAGATGGAAGAGCATTTGGCTTTAGCCAAAACTATGTTGGGCTAAAGCCCTTCCGATTTTTTTTGATTTATCCCCCGACATAAATGTCGGGGCTATTGGAGATTACAAATGCTCGCGCTTGTGCTTCACCATTTCATACAGCAGTTCGCGCGCACGGTGGAGTTGGGCTTTAACTGTTCCTAGGGGGGCATCCAGTTCTTTCGCAATTTCTTCATACGCCAGTTCCTGAAAGTATCGAAGGCGAACAAGTCGCTGATACTTTGCCGGAAGCTTATCAACAAACACCTGGATCAATGCAGCCTTTTGTTTTTTAATGGAGATTTCCTGTGGATTTAGATTCTCATCTTCAATATCGATGGAAATGGGCGAGCCATTGTCATCCGTAAAGGTATTGTCTAAACTGAGTGTGTTAAGTTTTTTCTTACGGATAAAATCGATGGTGTTGTTGGTAGCAATCCGGAACAACCAGGTACTAAAAGTGAAATCCTTTTTAAACTTGTGCAAACTCTTGAACGCTTTTGCAAAGGATTCGATGGTCAGATCTTCGGCATCATCCACATTGCGGATCATTTTCAGGATCATGTGGTAAACCGGCCGCTTATAGCGCTGCAGGAGTTTGGCAAATGCTTGTTCATCATCATGCTCAACGGCCAAATCGATAAGCCGAAAGTCTTCCAACGCTTTCTCAGAAAATTGCCTTTTTAGTTCCTCCATTGCACTTTTTTCGTAAATATGGCAGCAAGCCCAGTAGTAATATAGTAAAACGGGTAAAGAATATCCAAAAGTAGGATGGGCCAGGCCTCAAACCTATCACCCAGTGCTTTTACGGTAATTTGTATGGTTGCGGTTATAAGAATTACACGAACAAGCAAAATTCCACCAACTATAAGAGGCATTTCCAAAAAGAAAAGTTGCAATGGCCCCAATACCCAAACCACAATCCATGACAATGTGAAAATTGAAAGGACAAACTTGTGCGGTGCCTTATAAAATTTCCCTACCGACAAATGCCTGAGTTTTTGGTAAAAGAATCCGCCCCAACTCGTTTTTGGAATGGTTTCCACCAATGTATCCGGTCCAAGGGCGATAGCCGTATTCTTCCGGTTGGCATGCTTGTTCACAAACAAATCATCATCACCACCCACTATGTGGTTTACTTCATTAAATCCTTTATTCTCCAAAAAAAGCGATTTTCTGTACGCAAGATTACGCCCAACGCCCATATAAGGCATACCCAAAAGGGCAAATCCCAAGTATTGGATAGCGGTAACAACCGTATCGAAACGGATAAAACGGTTGAGCCAACCCGGTGCATGCAAATAGGGTGAATAACCGAGCACAATCTTCTTTGCATCCTGAAAACGAACACTCATGGAAGCAATCCACTGGTCACTTGCCGGCCGGCAATCTGCATCACAAAATAAAACCCATTCGTGCTTAGCTGCCTTTATCCCTAGGGTCAAGGCAAATTTCTTGCTATTGATATGGTCAGGGGTCTGCTGCACCCGCACCATCTTGACTTTGCTGTTCTGTTTTGTTTCCGCCAACAAAAAATCATACGATTCATCGTTTGAGCGATCTTCCACCACAATAATTTCAAAATCAGGATAAACCTGATTGGATAACAAAGGCAACAGTTGCCGCAGGTTTTGTTCTTCATCATGGGCTGCCACCACAATTGAAACGGAGGGAAACGTATGCGCTGAAATGCTTCTTTTACCCTTAAAGGCGATAATAAAGATTAGAAAGTAGATCGACTGGATGCCGGCTGCCGCTAAAAAGACGTAGAATAGAACTTGCAAATGACTCCGAATTTAAAAGCAGCAAATATAAACCAGCGGGGGCAGGATAAAAGAAAATTTAGATAATGAACCTATTTTTGCCGCAACATGAACTATACGCTCACCAACACCGATCCGAAAAGTAAAGCCCGTGCCGGAATCCTCCATACCGACCATGGGAATATACAAACCCCCATCTTTATGCCGGTGGGCACCGCAGGAACCGTAAAGGCGGTCCACCAGCGCGAATTGGAGTCTGATATCAATGCCGGGATCATCTTAGGAAACACGTACCACCTGTACCTCCGTCCGGGAATGGAACTGATGGAAAAAGCTGCAGGCCTCCACAATTTCATTGGCTGGAAAAGGCCCATCCTCACCGATAGTGGTGGATATCAGGTGTATTCGTTGGGCGCCAACCGGAAGATCACAGAAGAGGGCGTTGTATTCAAATCCCATATTGATGGATCGAAACATACCTTTACCCCGGAAAATGTAATGGATATCCAACGCACCATCGGGGCGGATATCATCATGGCGTTTGATGAATGTACGCCCTATCCATGCGATTACACCTACGCCAAAAACTCGATGGACATGACGCATCGCTGGCTTGCGCGTTGCGTGAAGCGTATAAACGAAACGGAACCACGATACAATTTTGAACAAGCACTCTTTCCAATTGTACAGGGAAGTGTTTATAAAGATTTACGCATCGCTTCCGCGGAATTTATTGCCAGCCAAAACCAATGGGGCAATGCGATTGGTGGGTTATCGGTTGGCGAGCCACATGAGCTGATGTATGAAATGACGGACGTGGTATGTTCCATTCTTCCCACAGACAAACCACGCTACTTAATGGGTGTAGGCACACCCGAAAATATTCTGGAATGCATTGCGATGGGCATTGATATGTTCGATTGTGTAATGCCCACCCGCAATGCAAGAAACGGCATGCTCTTTACAGCAGAAGGCATCATCAACATCCGGAATGAAAAATGGAAAGATGACCTTTCCCCAATTGATGCACAATTGGGGGGATACGTGAGTACATTTTACTCGAAAGCGTATTTGCGTCACTTAATCATTAACAAAGAGATTTTGGGCGCACAAATTGCTAGCATTCATAACCTTACTTTTTATCTTTGGCTTGTCCGCGAAGCGCGAAAAGAAATTATAGCAGGTACTTTTAGTACTTGGAAAAACGAAATGACAACACGCGTAACCCGCAGATTGTAAGCAGGAAAAAAATTAAATGAAAATACTCGACCGGTACATCCTGTTTCGCTTTCTCACCACTTTCATTTTTGTGGTGTTAACGCTTACTTCGGTAATCATTGTGATTGACCTTACGGATAAAATGGACAAGCTTTCAAAAGCGGATGTCACCACATGGGAGATTGCACAATACTATTGGGATTATGTAGCCTGGGTCACCAACATGCTCGCACCACTCACCGTTTTTATCTCCACCGTGTTTGTTTGCGGAAGGATGGCGGGCCACACGGAAATCATTGCGATTTTAAGTGGGGGAGTAAGCTTTCGCAGGTTCCTATTGCCATTTTTTGTCGGGGCAACCTTGATTGCCGGAACAAGCTTTTTTTTAAATGGTTGGGTTATTCCTTCCTCAACGAAACGAAAAATTGCTTTTGAAAACCAATATACACGTGGCAAATATTTTTTCAACGAACGAAACATCCACATCCAGACAGCGCCTGATGAATACCTTTATTTAGAAAGCTATAACAATACAAGCAATGTGGGCATGCGTTTTACAATTGAAAAATTTGATGGGAATGTATTGCTTGAAAAGTTAACAGCCAACCGGATTGAGTGGGATTCAACAAAAAACAAATGGACCCTTCGTGATTGGCGCTACAGAAAAATAGATGAAATATTTGAAGGACAAAAAAATAAAAAAGAAACACCTGAAAAAAAACTGGAAGAAAAAACCGGTGTAACACTCGATACGGCACTCGTCATCCACCCAAAGGAATTTGAAAACAATTATAAAAATTATGAAGGCATGACCATTGGGGAACTGGATGATTATATTACCACCATGAAAAAAAGAGGCATGGCCGGTGTAGAGTTTTTTGAGGTTGAAAAATATACACGCTTCGCGGCACCGTTTTCAATTTTCATCCTGGTGTTCATGGGGGCACTTGTCTCTTCCAAAAAAAGCAGGGAAGGAACGGGCTTTCAGATTGCGCTAGGGTTTTTGCTTTCCTTTATCTACATCCTTTTCTTTGTAATCTTTCGAAGTTTTGCGGAAGCCGGTGCGATGGGGCCGCAGATTTCAGTTTGGATTCCGAATATTATTTTCGGGATCATTTCTGGTTTTATGTATAAGTATGTTCCCCGCTAATGCCCCGGACCAGCGATTATCTTACCCTGCATTTTTTGGTTTTTCTTTGGGGCTTCACAGCTATTCTTGGCGTACTCATTTCAATTCCTTCGGTGGAGATGGTGTTCTACCGAACACTTTTGGCAGCCATTGGCCTTGGTGTTTTAATCCTATCCGTTAAAGGAAGCTTCAAGGTTTCAGGATATGATTTTATAAAACTTTTACTTGTCGGGTGTATTATCGGTGTACATTGGATCACATTTTTTGCTTCGGCTAAAATTGCAAATGTGTCTGTTAGTTTAGTAGGCTTTGCTACTGCTTCCTTGTGGTCGGCATTTTTAGAACCCTTATCATACCGTACAAAAATAAAACCACTTGAAATTTTTCTGGGAGTGTTAGTGCTTATCGGGCTGTACATTATTTTCTATTTTGATTTCAAGTACCCATTGGGTTTGTTGTTGGGTGTTGCTTCCGGATTTACCGCTGCAATCTTTGCTATTATCAATGCACGCCTGGTGAAACGTATTGATCGCTACACAATTACCTTTTACGAAATGATTGGTGGCTGCATTTCCACTGCTTTGTTCTTTCCTGTTTATAAAATCTACTTTGCTGAAGATGGGATGCTCCAGTTGAATCCTACCGCAATGGATTGGGTCTACATTTTAATTCTGGCCTTGGTGTGTTCCGTGTATGCATACTCCCGAATGGTGAGCCTGCTAAAGACTATGTCTGTTTTCATTATTCAACTAACGCTCAACCTGGAACCTGTGTACGGTATCATCATGGCGGTAATCCTCTTCGGGCAAAAAGAAAAGATGTCGATCAATTTTTATGTTGGCACACTGATTATTCTAAGTTCAGTGGTTCTGTATCCTGTTTTGAAGAAACGGTTTGGGAGGGTTGGGTAATTGGATAATTTTTAATTGACTGATTACTGATGTAGATGTACTCAATGAACGGAGTCCGATAAGTCCTCGTCAGTAAGGGAATAAAAGTTGTACAACTACAATCTGCTGTAGACCGAGTAAATAACTGAAGCGTAGTCAGTTGCCAACTGATTCTCAGTAAGTGTTACAGTCCAAACTATTCCGTCATTAAATTCAACTTCATACAGTTTAGAATTATCTTGAATGGAAACATTTTTAATATAGTAAGTCTTCTCAAAGGCAATATTTCCATCATTGACTATTTTCATTTCGGAACTTGAAATAGTCAATATCCGAGATATTGTTGTAGGCGCAGGTACACAACCAACAATACCTCCACATGTGGATTTCCAAATCCATTGTCCCTTTAATCCATTGGTGATTTCTGGTTCATTCCTGTCACAGGAAAGTGACAAGCACGCGAGAAAAAATAAACAAACCCATGCCTTCATGATTTAATATTTACTACTCTCTATGACACACAATAGTGTCGATTGGTTGTACTCTATCATAAAATCCAAACCGATTATCAGCCCATGTCCTTATTCAATTGTCAATGATATCTTTCTCCCGAGCCCTAATTCAATTAACCTGAAAAGAGTTGATAGTTGAATATCACTGTGCCCGTTTTCAATCCGTGATATAAAACTTTTTTTAGTACCTGTTTTATCAGCTAACTCCTCCTGTGTCATGTTGGCCAGCCTTCTTTCCTCCTTTATTATTTCACCAATCGCAAAGGACTTCGCTTTGATTTCGAATTCAGTGCGTTTTTTCGTTCCAATTTTTCCATGCCTGCTTTCAATGAGTTCATCAAAAGTGGTGACTCTTTTTTCTTTTTTAGTTCGCTTTTCCATAGCCTTTTGATTTTATCTTTTCTATAAAATATTCTGCTTTTAATTTTATTGCCTTTTCAATTTCTTTAGATGGCGTTTTTTGTGACTTCTTCTGGAACCCATTGAATAGCACCACTAGTCTCCCTTCATCAAAACATGAGAAAATCCGAAAGATATTTCCACCGAATTCAATCCTAATTTCATAGAGCCCGTCTGTACCTTCAATATGCTTAAAGAATTTTATAGGAATTCGTTCCGCAACTGAAATCACAAACAGCACGTGTTCAATTTTTTCCTTTACTTTTTCAGTCTGACCATTAAAAAAGTCTAGGAAGTAACCCTCATGAAAGATGATTTGACGAATTTCATTCACTCGACAAAGTTAACTTAAAAGTTAACAAAGGCAAACACTGGATAGTTCTCGGATTTATATTAAAGTTCAAACCCAACCAGACCACATGGTATTTGATAAGCCTGAGTATAATGTACCCGGTTCAACTTCAGCATCAAAAATCCCAAACACAGCCGATCCCGATCCACTCATTGAGGCATACAGGGCTCCCGCCTGGTATAAATGCTCTTTTATTTTTTTGATCTCGGGATATTTTTTAAAAACAGGTTCCTCAAAATCGTTTTCCAGAGCATGCCGCCATTGGTCAACCGGTGTTTCACTGATTATTTTTTGAACAGCGGTAGTCCACGCTGTTGGTTTCACATTCGCATAGGCTTCTGCGGTGGAAACATGGATGTCTGGTTTGATGATGACCAAATATTTCCCGCCAAGGTCAATGGCGATAGGACTTAGCACTTCTCCCCTTCCTGTACCCATGGCCGGAACGCTATCAATAAAAAAAGCACAATCACTTCCCAGCCGGGCAGCATACTTTTTTAACTTTTCGTTGCTCAACTTCAAATCGAAAAGTGAATTCAATGCCTTCAAAGCAAAAGCACCATCAGCAGAACCTCCCCCAAGCCCGGCACCAATGGGAATGACCTTATGTAAATGAATGTGTACAGGCGGAATTTTAAAATCGTTCGCCAATACGTGATACGCTTTAAGGCACACATTCTCCTCACGATTTCCGGGTATCAAAATACCAGAAGCTTCCATCTTCAACTTTTGAGATGGAAGGACCTCCAGCATATCCGTCCACGGAACAGGAAAGAAACACGTATCGATATCGTGATATCCGTCCGCCCGCTTTGCCACAATGTTCAACCCGAGGTTGATCTTACAAGGCGGGAAAACTACCACGTCAAAAAAATTATTTACCTGCAGTTAAGCGCTCAATCAGGTCTTCGGTAATTCCAGTAGAAGAAAAACCACCATCGTGCATCAGGTTTTGCATGGTTACTTTTCTGGTCAGGTCAGAAAACATCACCACAATATAATTGGCACACTCTTCTGCTGTTGCATTTCCTAATGGCGACATCATGTTGGCATAGTCATAGAACACATCGAATCCCGTGATACCTGCACCTGCGGTAGTTTTTGTCGGGGATTGTGAAATGGTGTTCACACGAACATTTTTCAATTTACCGTATCGGTAGCCATAACTTCTGGCGATAGACTCCAAAACGGATTTCGCCTGCGCCATATCCGAATAATCCGGATAAGTGCGCTGGGCAGCAATGTAACTCAGCGCCATTACCGAACCATACTCATTGATGGCATCCAGTTTTTCAGCTGTTTGCAAAACTTTATGAAATGACAAGCCGGAAATATCCAATGTCTTTAAAAACCAATCGTAATTCAAATCACCATAGGTTTTGCCTTTTCTAACATTCGGGCTCATGCCGATGGAGTGCAGTACAAAATCAAGTTTGCCGCCCAACACTTCCACTGACTTCGTGAACAATGTATTCAAATCCTCTTCAGAAGTGGCATCAGCAGGAATGACCTCCGCATTGCATTGCTTCGCCAACTCATTGATTTTCCCCATGCGCATCGCAATCGGGGCATTCGTGAGTGTAAAGCTTCCGCCCTCCTCTTTTACTTTTAGCGCTGTTTTCCAGGCTATAGAATTTTCATCCAGCGCGCCAAAGATGATACCGCGCTTTCCTTTTAGTAAGTTATAGGCCATGTTTATGAATGTTTTGTAAAATCTAGTGGTACAATATTACAAATTCCTATTGGAATCATAGTTTTGGGGTCAAATTGATTACATGGATACATCCCCAATTGGAATTTTTGACAGCGGTATTGGCGGGCTCACGGTAGCGCACGCCATCAAGCAGCAGCTTCCCAATGAGAACATTGTTTACTTTGGCGATACCGCCCACCTCCCTTACGGGGACAAGTCAGAAGCGGCCATTCAAGCGTATTCTATAAAAATTGCAGATGTACTTTTGAAAAAAGGATGTAAGGTAATTGTGATCGCTTGCAATTCTGCATCTTCAGCTTCCTATGAATTGTTAAAAGAGTACGTTCGAAAAGATGCGCACATTATCAATGTGATTGATCCGATGGTAGAGTTGGTGCTCTCAAAATATAAGAAAGGAAAAGTTGGATTGATCGGAACAAAAAGAACGGTGCAATCCGATGTATACGGCCGGAAAATTTCCGAGTCGAATAAAGAAATCGAACTAACCTCTTTGGCTACCCCCCTATTGGTTCCCATGATCGAAGAAGGGTTTATAAACAATCGGATCAGTCATGATATTATTCAACAATACCTGTCCGAAACAATACTCCAGGGGATAGAAGCATTGATTTTAGGATGTACCCACTATCCGCTTATCAAAAAGGAAATCGATGCCTATTTTCAAGGAAAGGTTTCCATCCTGGATTCTTCGGAAGTAATTGCAAAAGCATTAAAAAAATATTTGGAAGAACATAGCCTGATCAATTCCAATCCAGGCTCGTTTGAACAATTTATGGTTTCTGACTATACAGAATCGTTTGAATCGACAGCACGGATGTTTTTTCATGCGGCCGTGCAGTTGGAGGAACACCCGTTATGGAATTGAGGGGGTTGTATGTACTATTTATGTCAAAAAATTAAAATTTACGCCAAAGGGTACAGCGAATTCGGAAAACACTTCATCCCGCACGCTGAAATAGTTTTTTTGAAGTTTCGCTGAATCAGAGTTGTTCGGTATATTCGTGAGCTATAAAAAGCAACCGTTTAAGAAACAAAAAATTACAAACCCCAATTTTAGTGAGGTCTTTTATTATCCATCTTTCTTCTCTCGCCCTTGTGATTTCCCTAACACCCTTTACAGGGTTTTCACAAAGCAAAATCGATAGTCTTCAACAGGTTTTAAATGGTGATCTGCCCGATTCCTCAAGGGTGAAAACGCTTCTGAACATTGCGCGTGAGTATCGGGAACATGACCTTAAAAAAAGCCTGCCGTTTGCCGAGGAGGCTTTAGCGCTGGCCAGGCAGTTGAACAACCCTTCACTCGAAGCAAGTTGCTACCTTCAAATAAGCTATCACTACTCTATTACCGGTGATTTTAATACTGCATTAAAGTACGATGACCTTGCCCTTAAAGCCGGAATAGTAAGTAAAGACAGCTTGAAAATAGCCACCGGATATTCCAACCTTGGCGATAGTTATTTTAACCTGGGGAAGTTTGATGAAGCATACTATTACTTTACCAATGCTTACAAAGTAGCAAAAGCCATAGACAAACCCCTTCAAATGACCATTTCACTTTACAATGTTGGTAAAGTTTTTAAAGAACTCGGCCAGTATGACAGAGCGTTGAGCCACTTCAAAATATCGGAAAAACTAAGCAAGGAAATTGATGACAAAGAAGGTGAGGCCTATCTATTGGATGAGTACGGTGATATTTTCCTTCGAACAGGCAATTATGATTCCGCGCTTCTAACGTTGAAAAAAAGCCTGGCAGTTTCAAGAAAACTGGACATTGACATCCTTAAACCCAAGACACTTACAAAAATCGCGCGGGCATACAGGCGAAAAAAGGATTTTGAAAATTCATTGGCCTATTATGATACCGCCAACACCTTTTATCAAAGTACCAATAATCAGTATGGCATCGCAGAAGTACGCCTCGGACAAGGCATTATATTAATCGATCAGGAAGGGTATGCAGAAGGGCTTAAAAAAATAGAAGAAAGCCTGGTGATAGCAAAGCGTTTAAATGCAAGAACACTCATCACACAATGTTACTCCCAGTTGGCCCGCCATTGGGAAGAACTTGGTGACTACGAGAAATCCCTTTTCAATTATAAACTGTACAAGCAAGAAGAAGATTCGATTATCAACCAGGAGATGCAGGGGAAACTCTACCGGGATCAAATCCGCTTTGAAACAGAATCAAAAGATTTTCAAATCGCTGAATTAAACAAACAGGAAGATGCCCGGTTGAGTGAGATGAAAAGACAAGAATTTATCAGAAACATCCTGGCCGTTGTTTTTGCCTTGAGCATGGTGCTCTTGATAACGGTATACCGCAGCGGACAGCGAAGAAAAGAAATCAACAAAATCCTTCTGCAACATCAGGAAGAAACTGAATTACGGAGTGAAGAACTAGAGCGGCTCAACGCAGTGAAGGATAAGTTTTTCTCCATTATTTCGCATGACCTACGCTCCCCCATCAATGCGTTGGCCGGGCTCCTCGATATTCTCGATAAAGGCGGGTTAAGCGAAGAAGATATGTCTATGCACATCCGTGAACTAAAGACCCGTTTCAACCATACCCGAACACTACTGAACAACCTGCTGGATTGGACGTTGTTGCAAATGGACAAACTGAACCTTCAGGCAGCCAAAATCAACGTGAAACAAATCGTGGATGACAATATCCAATTGATAGAATCCATTACCACCAAGGAAATCAAGTTGGTATGCAAAATCGATTCAGATGTAATTGCCTTTGCCGACTCCAACACTTTTAACCTCGTAGTGCGAAACCTGATCACCAATGCCCTCAAGTTTACCAAGGAAGGCGGGGAAATAGAGATTGGCGCCAAAGAAAAAGGGCCTGATTGGCTTGTGTATGTGAAGGACAATGGTATTGGGATGAGCAAAGACGTTATAAAAATCCTGTTTGACAAGACTGCCCCTTACACTACCCGTGGAACGGCCAACGAAAAAGGTACCGGGTTAGGCCTGATCCTTTGTAAGGAATTTGTTGAAAAAAATGGCGGTAAAATCTGGGTTGAAAGTGAAGAAGGCACCGGCAGCACATTCTGGTTTACCCTGCCGAAACCTTAGTTCAAATAACTACCCTTTTCTGTACAAAACTTACCTTTCCCTGAAATGACTTCTTTAAAACATTGAAGTGTTACATGAATAGCGCTAACTTTGTGCCTTAGAGAGAGACCATGAGCGACCAAATCCTTCATGAATGCGGAGTTGCACTTATCCGCTTACGTAAGCCCATTTCGTATTTTATTGAAAAATACGGACCTACTTACGGACTTAATAAAATGTATCTCTTAATGGAGAAACAGCACAATCGCGGACAAGACGGTGCTGGGATCGCCAACATTAAAATTGATGTTCCCCCGGGCCTTCGGTACATCAGCCGCTACCGCTCCATCAAAGCAGCCCCGGTGGCCAATCTTTTCAGGAAAATCTCCAAGAAATACCAAAAAGCACAAAAAGCTGGAAAAGATAAATACCTGGATGAAACATGGCTAAAAGCGAATGTCGCCTTTACCGGCGAACTATGGCTTGGGCACCTGCGGTATGGAACCCATGGAAAAAACAGCATCGAAAACGTACATCCATTTTTACGTCAGAACAACTGGAGAAGCCGGAACCTGGTAATGGCAGGAAACTTCAACATGACCAACGTTGATGAACTTTTCGACATTCTGGTGAACATAGGCCAGCACCCAAAAGAAAAAGTGGACACCGTTACCGTAATGGAAAAAATCGGGCATTTTTTAGATGAGGAAGTCCAGGGCATTTTTGAACACTATAAAGATCAGTATACCAATCCTGAAATTTCTGAGTTCATTGAAAAAGAACTCAACATGGTGCGGGTTTTAAAACGGGCATGCAAAGATTTTGATGGAGGCTATACAATGGCCGGGATGATTGGTTCAGGAACTTCTTTCGTAGTACGTGATCCGAATGGAATCCGCCCCGCATACTTTTATGCCGATGATGAAGTAGTGGTAGTTGCTTCTGAAAAACCGGCCATCAAAACAGCCTTCAATATTGACTACAATCAGATTGAGGAAGTAAAACCAGGCCACGCATTGGTCATTGACAAGACTGGCGATTTCGCCCAGCATCCGATTATGAGAATCGGTGAAAAAAAATCCTGCAGTTTTGAACGGATTTATTTTTCACGCGGCAACGACCCTGACATTTATAAAGAGCGGAAAAACCTGGGGCGGCTACTAGTCCCTCAGGTATTAAAAGCCATCAACTTTGACTTAAAGAATACTGTTTTTTCTTTTATCCCGAATACGGCAGAAACTTCTTTCTACGGATTAATGGCAGGCATAGAAGATTATCTGATTCAACGACAAAAGGAAATTATCATAGAGCGCAAACCCTCCGTGGATACCTTGGACGATATCCTTTCTTTCCGCCCAAGAATTGAAAAAATTGTTTTGAAAGACGGGAAACTGCGTACGTTTATTACCGGTGATGAACACCGCGATGAAATGGTTTCGCACGTGTACGATACCACCTATGAGGTGATCAAAAAAGATGTTGATACCCTGGTGATCATTGATGACTCGATTGTGCGTGGTACTACACTTGAAAAAAGCATCCTCAAAATGCTGGATCGGATCGGCCCGAAAAAAATAGTGATCGTATCATCAGCGCCACAAATCAGATTCCCCGATTGTTATGGAATTGACATGAGCCGCATGAAAGACTTTATTGTTTTCAGGGCGATGGTAGCACTCTTAAAAGAGCGGGGAAAAGAACATCTTTTAGGTGAGGTCTATGATAAATGCATATCCGCAGTAAAAAACAAAGTACCTGAAAATTTTGTGTTGGAGCTATACAACCAGTTTTCAGAAGAAGAAATCAGCCAAAAGGTTTCAGAAATTGTTCGTCCTTCCGATATAAAAGCCGAAGTGCAAGTTGTATTTCAAACAGTAGAAAATTTACATAAAGCCTGTCCCAACCACATTGGTGATTGGTACTTCACAGGCCAATATCCGACCCCCGGAGGCATGCGGGTAGTAAACCAAGCCTATGTAAACTACATGGAAGGAAAACTCGTGCGGGCGTATTGATTCTTAACGTGAACGCGATGTAAACTCCAACCCTACCCAAAACACTGGTTATGGTGGGCAATTAAACTATTAGACTTTTCTGTTAAAGAAGCCGCTTTTTGATAGCGGCTTCTTTATTTTTACCCCTTTATAAACATTTGTATATTCGAATTGGAAAAAAGATTAAAATGAACTATTGGCTAATGAAAACTGAACCCGGCACCTACTCCTGGGATGATCTGGTGAAAGACAAAAAAACAGTTTGGGACGGTGTCCGGAATTTTCAGGCACGCAACAATTTAAGCGCAATGAAAAAAGGCGATCGCGCTTTTGTTTACCATAGTATGTCGGACAAATCAATAATCGGGATTGCTAAAATTGCAAAGGATGGCTATCCCGATCCAAAAGATAAAGATTGGGTAGTAGTTGACATTACACCCGAAAAAAAATTAAAAAAACAAATTTCATTGGCCGACATAAAAGCTTCTAAGAAGCTCCAGAATATGGTACTGGTAAAAAATTCCAGGTTATCCGTACAACCAGTACGGGAAGAGGAATTTGATATTATTTTGATGATGAGTGAGGATTAACAGGTATGCGTGGTTTACCATTTTTTTTGTTCTTTTTAATTGTTGGCTTTTATGAGCATGCAAAAGCCGATACCCTGGGGCAGGTAACACAGCCCAACCGGTATGAAGTAAAACAAAAGTCGTCCGATAACTATTTTACCGTTATCCCAATGAAAGATGAAGGGATTGCCCTATTCAGGGAATTGGACAAATACAAGGATGGGAAACGCTCATATCAGCTCATCCTACTCGATCAAGATTTGAATGAACGGCACGATGTTACGCTTGAATACGACAATAAAAATGTTTCCATGGGGTATGAGTATACCGATGGGGCACTTTTTCTTTTGTTCCGAAAAGGGAGCTCCAATAAAAATGAATTTGAACTCGCCAGGATCAATATCAACGATGCAACTTCTGAAAGTTTTGTGTTCAAACCAGAGATCGAAATCAAAATCACCCATTTCGGGATTGTCAATAATAGTATTTTTTTTGGAGGCTATGTAGTCAATGAATCCAGTGTATTCCTTTACAACTTCAAAGAAGACCAAATAAAAATATTGCCCGGGTTCTATCAAAAAGACAATGAACTTATCGATGTAAGAAGCAACCAGAACAATACCTTCAATGTGGTGCTGTTTGACAAGGGCCAGAAAGAAAACCCGAAAATTATTTTCAGGACATTTGATGAATCGGGGAAGCAATTGCTGGAAGACATTATACCGGTGGACCCGGAGATCACCATTCAATCCGGCATTACCAGTTCATTGTACAGGGAAGACCTGGCGCTCATCGGGTGTTGGACATACCGGGGGGCAAAACAGGCAAGCGGCTTTTATTTCGTCTCGATAAATCCTTTTGCTGATCAACCTGTTCACTATTCACATCTTGGCCAGCTTGACCACTATTTAGACTACCTGAAACCAAAACGGGCAAAGAAAATAAAAGCCCGTACTGAACTGGAAATAAAAGAAAAGAGAAAAACCAGCCACAGTAATCACATCATGCCCTTTGGGCTTTTCGAAAACAAGGATGGGTTTTCGATTCTGGCCGAGGTTTATACGCCCTCCTCGGGTTCAAATTATCTGACAAATCCATACGATCCTTATGCCCTTAACCCGTATTCTTATAATCCTTACTGGCCGGGATACTATTACCCGGGAATGGGAAGAATGTATTCCCGCTATCAATATGGGCGAAATACCAATCAAGACGATGAAGCGATCCGTTTCCACCAAACCGTTGTGCTCACCTACACACCGCAAGGAAACATTTTGAAAGATTATAGCGTTGCATTGAATGACACCAAAATGCCTACACTTGAACAATATTCTGATTTCTATTCAGTAGATCAAGACCTTTCATTTCTGGTCTATAAAAAAGAAGAGGAACTTGTGGTCACTGTTTTTGATGCAGACGAGGAAAGGAAAAAAGAAGCCCGCTATAAAATAAAATTAAAAAGTGACTTCGATGAATTCCGATCTGAACGAAAAAAAGACGGAGGTGTGAGGTTTTGGTTTGAAAATGTATTTTATACCTGGGGATACCAAACGATAAGGAACATCAATGAAGAAGATCGGGTACGCGATGTATTCTACATTAACAAGGTGGTTATCGAAAAATGATAACGCACTCCTGTTAATACTCTTTCTTTTTACGGTCCCGCAAAAAGGCTATAACCAAATTGTGCAAGCCAGTCGTTTCGAATACCCGGTTGCCGGAATTGAAGCCGGTTTTGAAGTAGTCCCTGCAGGAAATTCCGGGCTCTTTACGTATCGCTCATTCTCCTTCAATCAAACGCACAGTATACAACTAACAAAATTCGATACAACACTAGCCGTGAACTGGTCAGGCTTCCTTCCGCTGGAAAACGGTGGGGGAATAATTTCAAAATTAATTTACAACGACAAACTCCACCTGCTTTCCCGCATCCGCAACAAAACAGAATTCTTTTTTGAACTTTACAGTATCAATATTGAATCTGGCAACTATTCTAAGATTCAAATCAACCCGTTTATCGCATTCAACCCTACCGAATTTAAAGTGACCGATTACGGGGTGATCATCGGAG
Organism: uncultured Roseivirgaceae bacterium; assembly: GCA_964398945.1. Classification (GTDB taxonomy): domain Bacteria; phylum Bacteroidota; class Bacteroidia; order Cytophagales; family Cyclobacteriaceae; genus JBGTGG01. The sequence continues at coordinate 67,036 of CAYNOT010000003.1, forward strand.
GGTATTTCAATAGCGTTCCGCTCGCCATTTTTTACGATTTCCAAAGCAGGAAATCAAAAATCCTTCCCGGATTGTTTAATACCGCAGGTGATTTAACACATATTAAAATCCTGGAGAATGGATATTTTGATGTATTGATCAGCGCCAAAAATTATATGCGCCAAAATACAATCTGGGTAAAAAATTATGACCAAAATGGAAACCTGCTAATCAGCTATGCCCTGGAGCCAGAAGACAAGAAAAGTTTACTCTTTGCCCGCTCCCTTAAAACCATGAACAATACCGAAATTATTGCCGGGGTTTTTGGCAACAAAAGCTCTGAATATTCAAAAGGGATTTTCATTGCAGCGATTGACCCTTCAGGATTGCAAAAACTCCGCTATTACGAATATGCTGACCTCGAAAATTTCTTTCAGTATATGAAAGCAAAGCGCGAACATCGGGTCAAAAACAGAATCGAACGCAGAAAAATAAAAGGCAAGAAAAACAGGATCAACTATCGGTTTTTGATACACGAACTTGTGCCTTATAACGACCATTATATTTTGCTCGGGGAAGCCTTTTATCCAAAGTACAGACAAATAGACAGAAACTATGGAAATTTTTTTACATCCGAATACGGTGCAAATACGATTATCAAAGACGGGAGGATTTTTGAAGGATACCACTACACCCATGCTGCGATCATGTGTTTTGATAAAACAGGAAAATTGCTTTGGGACAATAGTTTTGAAATCAATGATGTAAAAACATTCACACTTGAGCAGTATGTGAAGCTTGAAATGAATGATGACAAGATTGATTTGATTTACTTATATGAAAATAAAATCAGGACAAAAGTTATACAAAACGAAACCGTATTGGAAGGAAAATCCACCGCACCCTTGCAGACACTAAACGAAACCGATATCATCACAAAATCAAATTCCAACAATTCACTTGAGTATTGGTATGGTGAGTATTTTATTGCGTTTGGCACACAGCAAATTGAAAATGTGGGGAACAACGGCACGCTGCGTAAACGAAATGTATTCTTTATCAATAAGGTCAAGTATAATTGAATCAATTTCTGGCCAATCGGGGGAATTTAATTATCTTTGACCCCGGCATTATGCAAAAGAAACTCATCCTTGATTCTGACCTGCTCGACATTACGATTAGTCGCCTTTGCCAACAACTTATTGAAAACCACAACGATTTTAAGAATACAGTCATTCTCGGGATGCAACCACGCGGGATTTACCTTGCAGAGATAATCCACGGGAAATTAGAAAAAGCCACAAAATCCAAAATTCCGCTTGGGTACTTGGATGCAACTTTTTACCGCGATGATTTCAGGAGGCGGGACACCCCGGCAAAAGCCAACGAAATGCGCGTCCCCTTTGTAATTGAGGAAAAAAGTGTGGTATTGGTAGATGATGTGCTCTTTACGGGCAGGACCATTCGTGCTGCGCTAGACGCAATGATTACATTTGGGAGGCCTTCAAAAGTTGAATTGTTGGTGCTTATTGATCGAAAACACAATCGCGATTTACCAATTGAAGCAAACTATATCGGCAAGGTTGTAAATACAATGGCAACACAACGTGTGCTGGTAGAACTCCAGGCACAAGGACATAAACAAAACAAAATCTGGTTGATCAATAAGGGTTAATACATGTCGAAACTCAGTCAAAAACACCTGCTCGGAATTAAAAACATCACCAAAGAAGACATTGAATTAATTTTTGAAACGGCTGCCAATTTTAAAGAAGTAATCAACCGCCCCATTAAAAAAGTCCCTTCCCTGCGCGACATTACCATTGCCAATGTGTTTTTTGAAAATTCCACGCGTACGCGGTTGTCATTTGAACTTGCAGAAAAAAGACTTTCGGCAGACACCGTTAACTTTTCAGCTTCTACCAGTTCGGTAAAAAAAGGCGAGACACTTCTGGACACCGTCAATAATATCCTGGCCATGAAGGTGGACATGGTGGTGATACGTCACGCGAGCCCAGGAGCGCCACACTTCCTCGCAAAACATATTGATGCCAATATCGTAAATGCGGGGGATGGAACACACGAGCATCCAACACAAGCATTGCTTGATGCATTTTCGATACGTGAAAAATTGGGTGATCTGAAAAACAAAAAAATTGCCATCATTGGCGACATCCTCCACTCACGTGTTGCGCTATCCAACATTTTCGCGCTTACTAAATTAGGGGCAAAAGTAATGGTCTGCGGGCCACCAACGTTAATTCCAAAATATATCGCAAGCTTAGGGGTAATCGTAGAACACGATATAAACAAAGCCATTCAGTGGTGCGATGTAGCAAATGTACTGCGCATACAACTCGAACGCCAGCAAATAAAATATTTTCCTTCGCTCCGGGAATATTCCATCTACTATGGAATATCAAAAAAATTATTGGACAAAAGAGAAGATCAAATCCTGATTATGCACCCCGGCCCGATCAACCGCGGTGTTGAATTGAACAGCGATGTTGCCGATTCGCACCATTCCATTATCCTCAATCAAGTTGAAAATGGTGTAGCTATCAGAATGGCTGTTTTATACTTATTAGCGGGCACTGCTACTTAGCCAAGAACTTTCCAGAAGCCTAATTTTGTTACCTTTGCTTACGCTTTAAATAGAATTTCATGTACTACAATTCCATCATTGAAACCATCGGGAATACGCCCATTGTAAAATTGAACAAACTAACAAAGGGGGTTAAAGGAACCGTATTGGTAAAAGTTGAATACTTCAATCCGGGAAACTCGACCAAAGACCGGATGGCACTAAAGATGGTTGAAGATGCCGAAGAAGCAGGCGTGCTAAAACCAGGCGGAACAATCATTGAAGGCACTTCCGGCAATACAGGAATGGGACTTGCACTTGCTGCTGCAGCAAAAGGGTACAAATGCATTTTTACAATGGCCGATAAACAATCGCAGGAAAAAATCAATATCCTTCGCGCGGTTGGGGCAGAAGTGATTGTTTGCCCAACGAATGTGGAACCTGAAGATCCACGCTCGTATTATTCTATTGCAAAAAAGTTGAACAAGGAAATCCCGAATTCTTTTTATCCAAATCAATACGACAACCCATCCAATGCAAAGGCTCATTATCTTTCTACCGGGCCCGAGATTTGGGAACAGACAGAAGGTAACATCACCCATTATGTAGCCACCGTTGGTACAGGAGGATCGATGTGCGGAACTGCCCGGTTCTTAAAAGAACAGAACAAAAATATACTAGCAGTAGGAATTGATACGTATGGTTCTGTCTTCAAAAAGTATAAAGAAACGGGTGAGTTTGATGAGAAGGAGATCTATCCATATTTAACAGAAGGATTTGGCGAAGACATCCTTCCGAAAAATGTTGACTTCGATGCCATTGATACATTCATTAAAGTAACGGATAAAGATGGGGCGATAATGGCCAGAAAGCTGGCGCGTGAAGAAGGTCTTTTTGTGGGCTGGTCGAGTGGTTCAGCGGTACATGGCGCACTGGAATATGCGCGGGAATACCTGAAAGAAGATGACACGATGGTTATTTTACTTCCGGACCATGGAACACGCTACCTGGCGAAAGTGTACAACGATCAATGGATGAAAGACCATGGGTTTCTCGAAACCCATTCGTTCGGTTCCGCAAAAGATATTGTCGAAAACAGGAAAGGAAAAGGGGGCTTGATTACGGTTGGTAAAAATGCAAGTATCAAAGAAGCAATCGCAATTTTAAGCAAAGAAGGAGTTGATCAAATTCCGGTTGTTGAGGATGGAAATTTTATCGGAAGCATCGGATCCTCCAACCTGCTTGATAAGATGATTCAAGATCCGGAATTCCAAAACAAAAAAGTGGGTGACGTAATGGATCAACCCATGCTTTTTGTTGCCCCTGACAGCACACTTGACGTTCTATCATCATTATTAAATAAAGATAATAAAGCCGTTTTAGTACGTGATGAAAACCACAATGTCCACATCATTACACAGCACGATGTGTTAAGCGCAATTGCTGTTAAGTAAGAACTAAATTAGGAAAACATGAAAAGGGTCATTGTTCTTTTCATCTTATGCATCCCATTTGTTGGGCGTGGTCAATCACTGCTTTCTGATTCGCTCATCACGATTCTAAATAGCAGAAAGCCAGACTCGGTTCAAATTGATCAATTTAATGAACTCGCAAATACTTTCTTAAAGGATAATCCTGCAAAATCAAGGGAGCTGGCATCCCGGTTGATCGATCTCAATACTGTTCCTTACCTGCGTGGAAAAGCAAGATCGCTAACTATTTTAGGCAACTCGTATTGGAGCGAAGGGGCATACGAATTTGCACTTCAGTATTACTTACAATCTGCACGTGCGTATCAAAACATAAACGATAGCCTGGGTTTAGGAAGGACCTATAACAATATTGGAGAAGTTTATAAAAAATTAAATGATTATAAAAAATCCCTTGAGTATCTAACCGCATCCCTCTCATTGAAAAAGAACAAAGCGCCAATTTCACTCTATAATATTGGTGAGCTTTACCTTTTCATGAGTGATTATGAAAAAGCGAAAAACTATTTTCGCCAATCGCTCACGTTGGCCAACACCATTGAAGACAATCGGGCAATTGCTTATTGCTATTGGGGCCTGGGAAAAATAAAAGCATACGAGAAGAGTTATGGTGAAGCCAATGAGTTATTCCACCAATCGCTCTCCATGTGGGAAGAATTAGGGGAAATCAGGTCTATAATTCAACTCCACCAGGAAATTGGAACTGCGTATACATTGCAAAAAAACTTTCCGAATGCTAAGTCCAGTTTAGAAAAATCAACAAGCATGATTGCCGGCATCAACGTTCCGGATTTAAAATTGAATAACTATTTTCTTGCTTATAAAATTGATTCAACGCAAGGAAACCTTTCAACTGCGCTTAGCACATTGCTCCAATACAACCTTTTGAAGGACAGTATTTATACGCTACAGAAGGCGGATCAAATTTCGAAGTTGCAGACAATCTATGAAACAGAGGTCCGCGCCAGGGAAAATCAGGAACTCCGTTACCAGCAAACGCTGAGTAATTCCCAATTAAAAAATCAGCAGGCCATTATCATTACAATTTCAGTGGGTTTGCTACTTACAGCAACCATGGCTGTACTTCTATTTCGTCAACAAAAACAAATACTTCTTTCCAATAGGAAACTGGCAGAAAAAAATGAAAAGATCATACACCAAAATACAGCCATTCAAAGTCAGGCAGCAGAACTGAAAAACCTTAACCTTCAACTACAGGATTTAAACAAATACCTTGAAACCAGAATTCAGGAACGCACCCAACAATTATACCTGCAAAATCAAAAACTCACCGATTACACTTTTCTTAACGCTCATAAATTACGCGCTCCGGTAGCAACAATTTTAGGGCTTATCAATTTGATCCCCCGCTTACCTGCTGATGAGGTTCCGGAAGCAATTGCACATTTAAAAAATTGTGGAGAACACTTAGATAGCGTTATCCGCGAATTAGGTGCAGACCTTGAAGGAGGAATTATCGATAGCAATGAACAAAATTAATTACGGGTAATCTCTATTTCCACACGATCATTTGACGAGGAGAGGAGACTTCCTTTTCCATGTACCATTTGCGAAGCACCGTCACCGCGTACTGAAATCCGATTATCACTTATCCCATTTTCCACTAAATATTTTTTTACTGATTCTGCACGGTGCCGTGACAGTTCCTTTGCTGTTGTTCTATAGCGCTTATTTCCTTTATCTATTGCAAACAAATCCGTACTGCTGCCCAACGTTATAACATCCCGCTTCTCACCTCCATTGGTATGTCCGTGGATACGAATGTGGTATGAAGGATTGTCTTTCATCATTGCAACCAATTCATTTAACTCATCAACTGAAGCAGGTGTCATAATCGATGCATTTTTTAAAAAATCAACACGGTCCATCTCAACGTAATCACCTTTTCGTACGCGCTCTAGTGGAAGTGAAATTACGGTATCGGCTTCAAGCTGGTCATATTGGATTTCGGTTTTATATTCCCTGAACCCTACAACTGAGCAATAGAGATACCATTTTCCATCTTTATTGGACGGTGATACAACATATACTTTATCATTGCTCTTGAACCCCCGATACTGATTTGCCTTAGCAGCTTCTTGCAATCTGACCAGCCCATTCACAACTTGCCCACTCTCACCATTCATGGTTTTAAAAACAAGCGGCTTCCCTACCGGGGTTGGTGTTTTGATGGTCGGTTCTTCTTCAGGTTCCTTAATTTCCTCCACAATTTCCGCTTCAACAATTTCCTGTTCTTTGGTTGTTATGGAAGCTTTGGGTGCAAGATCAGTGCTTTCAATATCATCCATTAAGGTCCCTGAACCAGGGTTCTGGTCGATATTGGCAAACTGTGCAACATCACCTTCCTCAAGCGCTCCGTTGAATACCCAACAATCCCTAAAAAGTTCTTTCGTGCGGACATCATTGGCATACGCAAACGCTTCTTTTTTATTTACAGAAGAGAAAACATATACATAATACACATCACGCATTTCGTTCTTCCCTATTTTGGAATCAAAATTCAAGGCAATTGCCCTTCGATTAAACCGTTCCGCATTCTCCTTGATCGCGAAACTGCCAATTATAGCGTAATACTTTAGTGAATTATCTTGCGCAAATACCGTTAATGGCGTTTGAACAACTGCAATGCAGAGAAATAACAGTGCATAAAAAAACTTAAGCTTCAAATGTTGTGGATCCATAGAAGCCTAAGTTATAAAATATTTTATATAGGTCTTATTTATCTTCCAAGATTTCAATCTCAACACGCACATTTTCCTGTGCACGCGTTGCATGTTTATCGTGAAGGGGTCGCTTTCCACCCCATGCTTTCACCTCAATGCGCTTCTCCGGGATACCATTCACCATCAGGTATTCTTTGATAACCTCCCCCCGCTCGCCCGAAAGTTTCTTTGCTGAACCTACACCTTCGTTGGTATTCGTCAATGAGAAGAAATTGTCAGAACCCTTCCCCATTGAAATAATTTTGCCTGCTGCCCCACCATTCGTATGGCCATGGATTTTTATCTTATACTTTTCATTTTCTTTTAACATCCCCAGCAAGCTGTTTACTTCAAATTTGGATTCCGGGCGCATAACAGCTGCATCCTTAAAAAAGAACACATTGTACATCACAGCAATATCACCTTTCTGCAAGCGTGCAAGCTCAAAAGGGACTACTACATTTTTGTTTTCATCCAGTTGCACATCCTCAGATTCCGGATTATCAAACACAAGATCTTGCTGTGCTTTTCGATAACCGAAAACTTCACACACGATTGAAATCTTGCCCGACTTGCTTTTTGGTGAAGAAATCCGTACAGGTGTATTGCCGGTAAATGTCCCCATCTTCCTGGACCTGTCGATATCTATCACATCAACATCACCATCAATCTGGCTTCCATCCACTGCCCTGAGTATCTTAAACAAGAAACCCGTACCCGCTTCCCCATCATCAAATTCTGTTGATTGATCTTCAGCCGATGGGACCACCTCCGCGCTTTCTTCAATCATTGTTTCTACTACTTCCTCCACCACTACAGGTGTATCCTCTACACGAATGGTTGTTATTCTTTGCTCGCTGTCCGGATGAATGTCAACACCTGCTTCCGTTTTTCCCAGCATTCCGGAATACACCCATGTATCTTTAAATTCGGAATTGCTTCGCAAGCCCCTGGCTGCCAGGATAGCTACTTCACGATCTTCGGTACTTAAAACGTACACATAATAAAGATTGCGGTTGGTATTTATCTGAAACCTTGCGTCCATCTCCAATGCTTTTGCACGATTGGTAAAACGTACCGCATTTTTTTGATAGGCAAAAGCCCCAATGACTACGTAATTAGGGGACTGACCGGAATTGGGCTGAGCATAATGCCCAAACCCAATTGAGGATAAGGACACTGCCAAAAAAATGCCCACCAGTGCAAAAAATCTGAATGTCTTCATGGCACCAATAAGTTTTGTTCAATTCATTAATATCATCTTAATATAGTAAAGAATTAATCAAATATATATAAATCATTACTTATCAGTCAATTATCAATTGGAAATAATTTCAAAATTCCTTGAAATAACCTCCCCATCTTCATCTATTAAGGTCAAAATATGCTTTCCTTTATTCAGATTCAGGCCAAAATGGTGATTTCTTTTACTTGTTCCCATAAAATCCCCGTCCACATGCCAATACACTGTTTTTTCCGGATTTCGATGTACAGATTCAAAAACAATATGTTGTGAATCGCCCGATAGTCCTTTTGGGATGAAAATCCTGGAACCTTCCTTCGGGTACACAATATCCATAGGCGAAATCACCTCAGCCGCCAAGCAATCAGCCCGGTAAGGAGGAACAGCTTTGTAAGAAAGGTTTTTGCCCCGATAGTAATATTCTTGGATGGGCGGCAAAACAAACCAGGGTTTCATTGTCATTTTATCAACACTTTCGCAGGAACTGTTGACCCTGAACAATAAATCTTCTGATAAATGGAAACTTTTATGGTGCGGACAAGCCGGGCTCTCCAATCCCTTTCTGACTACAGCAACCTTCTTAACATCCGGGCACAAGTTTGATTTTCGGTAACCACTTTTTAAACATACTTCTATTTCAACCATTTCCGGATTGGGTTGACTGAACCATTCAGCATTGGGCAACAATGAAAAAACAGAAAACATCAGTGGTGCGGCAGACTCCGTGCCTGTCAAGCCCGGCCTCCCCTCGCCATCTGCATTGCCAACCCAAACACCCACAACATATTTTTTAGCAACCCCAATAGCCCAACCATCGCGAAAGCCGAAACTCGTACCGGTCTTCCATGCAATTTTCTTTGCATTATCAAAGTAGCGCCATCCTGTTTCCTCTCCCGGTCGGTACACTTCTTTAAGCGCATCAAAAGTTTGATAGATTGAACCCGCACTCAAATATGTTGAGTTCTCCAACTCTTCTTCACCACTGTCAAAAGAAACATAGGTAGGTAAATGAAAATCAGTTTTTGAATAGCGCAACGACCCCGCGTAATTAAAATAATGATTGAGTGTGCGTGCCATTGAGGCATACATTCCGGTGATATCCCAAAGTGTTCCTTCCGAGCCGCCAAGGATCAATGACAATCCATAATGATCCGGTTGAAATTGTAGTGTTGTCATTCCAACATCTTTTAGAAGCGAATGAAATTTCTCATAGCGGTATTTTCGCAACATGTGTACCGCAGGAATGTTTAGCGAACGAATCAATGCCTGATCAGCAGCTACAGCACCATCATAATCATGTGAAAAATTTTTCGGTACAAAACCATCAATAATCGTTGGGATGTCGGGCTGAAGTGACTTCGGTAACAATTGTCCTTCATCCAACATGGCAGCAAACAAGAAAGGTTTTAAAATACTTCCTGTGCTGCGTGGTGATGTAATAATATCTACTTCAGTACCATTTGCATTTGCACTGCTTCGATCAACATTACCAACATACGCCAGCACATTTCCTGTTTCAACATCCAATACCAATGCTGCCGCATTTCGGATTTGATTGGAAACCAGTTGCCGATGGTGGTCTTGAACCAATTGTTCCACCCTTCCTTGCAGGTTGATGTCGACAGTGGATTTAATCCGTCTTTGTGCAAAACCTTCCCTGGATGCACGCGCCAATAAATGCCTTGCAAATCGTGGAAGCGGATGGGGCTGATCCGGAATCGGTTCGGCCTTCGCCAATGATGTTGATAATGAATCCAGCAATCCTTTTTCCCACAACCGATTCAACAAAGCATTTCTTTTCTCAACCAACCGCTCCCGGTTTTTTCCGGGATGTAACAATGAAGGTGCATTTGGCAACACCGCCAGCAGCGAAGCTTCCGCCCACGACAACCCTTCCGGGCTCCTGCCAAAGTAACGCCAGCATGCGGCTTCCAGCCCAACGACATTTCCACCAAACGGAGCATGTGCTCCATACAATTGAAGGATTTCCTTTTTGGAATACCTCAGTTCCAACCGGGTTGCCAAAACAATCTCAAGGATTTTTTCAAAAAACGTTCGCGATTTTCCTTTTCGGGAAAGCCTAATCACTTGCATGCTGATGGTACTTCCACCACTCACTACTTTATCTGCACTGAAATTTTGTTTCACCGCGCGGCCAAAAGCAATGGGATCAAACCCAGGATGATAATAAAAACGCTTGTCTTCAAATTCCACAAGGGCCTCAGTGAATTTTTCAGGAACCTCCGAATCCAATTGAATGGGAAACCGCCACTGGCCATCTTCTGAAATAGAGGCACTCAACAACTCACCATCCTTGTCAACAAGAATAGTGGAGTACGGATCGTGGAACAACGGATCGGGCAGCGAGAAGAAATAAACAATACCGGAGAGGAAAAAAAATCCAATCAAATAAAATTTATTCCTTTGAATGAAATTTTTCATCAAGACTAAGATCAATTAGGCGTTTGACCGCTTAGAGGGGTCGGATTATACGTCAGACCGCTTAGAGCCTGCGCAAGCTACGGCAAAGGCAGGTGGTCTGACGCGTTTATAGATTATTTATTGAACAACCGGCTTCACCACGGAAACATCAAAACCCTTTTTCATTGAATAAATCCCATTGTCGTACATGGCCTCACAACTCACGCCCGGCAAATAATATGCACCGGCATAACTTGCAGTGAGCAACACCCTGAATGTTTTGCGTTCATTTGGACGCAAATCAAAATACGTATACACGCGATCATCTTTGATATCCTGATAAGTCGGTTTGTCGCTTTTCACGCGGTTCTCGACTTCTTCAAAACGCAAATTATTGATCTCCCATCCGGAAGGGAAAATTTGCTTGAGCGCCATATTCTTAATGTTTCCGCGCAAGCCCGGGTTGGTAATCGAAACAACGGCCATAAACTCTTTTCCTTGTTCCAAGCGGGAAGGATCAATTTTGTTTCCATCCGTATCGGTGTACGAAACATTCATCAAAATATTTGCTTCCCCTTCTTTTTCCTCACCACGGGTTGGTGTCCCTTCTATAATGAGCCGCGCAAACAAAGTTCCCGTACCCTGGCTGGCCACTTTTAATCCACGTGTTTTTACACCATCAACATCCAGCGTCACTTGCGAAACAGGCAACTGTGTATTTGCATTTACATCTTTGCCATTGTATGAATAATTGAATTTTATTTCCCCACGTTTTTCATTTCCGGCAAACGCCCCTACCGCTTTCAGGGACCAGGCTACACTTTGTGTGCTCATCCATGAATTTGAGTTGCTCAACGCTTTTGAAATTTCTTTTAGCAATTCAAACGCTTTGGTTCGCTCATCCAACATCACTAAAGTCTCCAGCATGATCGCCTTGTCGCGAACATCAGAACCATAAGAATACGCCAACTCCTGATAAGGCTTCACTACGGTTGTCAGGTTCGCGATCAATTTTTTAGCAGCTTCAGGTTGTCCTGCTTTTGCATACGATGCGGCCAGCATCCACATTGCTACCGGTGGCACATTGGCTTGCTCCCGCAACCTGTTCATCGAAGCCAGGTCTGCATCGCCAGCCAATGCCAGCGTGTATAAGCGATAGGCTTGCATCAACTCACTGCTTCCGTAAGCAGAATTTTTCCTCCAGTTTTGTGCTTGACTTTTTTGATATTTTTTCCAGCGTTTAATCATATCATTCGGAACATAATAACCTTTTGCCTCCGCCTCAATTAGAAAATGACCAGCATACGTTGATCCCCAACTATCTGAATCGTCTGCTCCCGGCCAGTATGCAAACCCGCCATCACGATGCACAAATGTTTTCAGGCGTTCGATACCGGCTTTTATATTTGTTTGGACGCGTTCCTTTTCCCCATCGGTCAACACTTTAACCTGATCAAGATAAAGTTGTGGGAACACTGCTGAAGTTGTTTGTTCGATACAACCGTACGGATATTGCATTAAATACTTTAGACGTTGGCCAAGGTTTACAGGTGGCAAACTGGAAATTTCTAAAATTGCAGAATTAGTGCCCACCATTCCGATGGGATCGACATTGATGTTCCATGTTTTGCCCGCTTCCAACAAAAACTCCTCCACTTGCGTTGCCGGGGGATTCGGGTTCCGCACATTGATTTCAATAACATCCGTTGCTTTGAAATTTCCAGAAGTAGCAATCACTTCCACTTTTCCAACGCCAATCAAACTTGCAACCGAAAGGTCAAAATCAACAGTCATGTCAGTATCATTCATGGCAACCGTTTTGATTGACTCAGACACCTTCAACAAACCACCCGTCTTGATCTCCACTTTTACATTGCGAATGCTTTTGTCCATGCTAAAAAGCGTGACCGGGAGTTTTACTTTTTCATCCGGCCCCAGCACGCGTGGCAATGTCGCCAACACCATCAATGGTTTTCGGACAGGCGTTGCTTTTTCTGTATTTCCATACGCACCTTCATACCCTGCCACGACCATTGTTTTAACGGAGCCGATATAGTGTGGCATGGTGAACCGGTGTTCCTTCGTTCCGCCATCCAACGTAAACGGCCCAAAATATTTTACCACCGGCTTGAAACGATTGGCTTTCGTGTCGTCTTCTTTGCTTTTCAATTCTTCATCACCACCAACTGCAAGCAACCGTTCAATGCGGGCGCCAAAAGCCCCCATCACCTGGTCATAAATATCCCAAGTCTTAACACCCAGCGCTTCACGTGCATAAAAACGGTTCCACGGATCCGGGGTTTTAAACCGGGTAATATCCAACAGCCCTTCATCCACCATTGCCAGGGTATACGTCATTTTCCTTTTATCTTTTTCAGATACTTTAATCACCACTTCCTGTCCCGGCTCCAAAACATCAGGCATTGTAATTATTGGCGTAAGATGCGTTTGTGGATCTTCAATTTTCAATGGGATAACACCATACAATCGAATCGGAAGATCATTCACGGTTTGCGCATGCGGTTGGATCATGGTCACATTCACAAAAACATTCGGTGTCATTTCTTTTGTGATATCAAAACTAAAAGGGTTGTCACCTTTTTGTGTTTCCACCCAATACGTTTGTATTACTTTGCTTCCATTTTCAATACTCACCAACGCGCGTCCTTGTCCGCTGCCGGGAATAACGATGTTTGCCTTTTCACCAATATTGTAAGCGGGTTTGTCGGAAGAGAACGTTAACATGGTTGCGCCATCAGCACCTTCCCTTGCCCGGCCAGCCCAGCCCGGCCAATCGATGTACACAACCTTTCCTGTACAATGCCCTGATACGGGATCACATGCTTTCACATAATAACGGCCCCATTCAGGGTACTTGATTTTAAACGTCCACTGGCCTTTTCCATTTGTAACCGGAATATTGGATTTGCTAATCGGTTGTGCATACCGGCCCGACATAAAATTCACATCACTTCCGGCATCATCCCACCACCAGCGCCAATTCAATTTAAAGATTGACATTTCAACTGTACTGCGATCCATTGGCTTGCCATCTGCATTCACCACCACTACATCAACACGGTGTGTAGTATCGGTCAGCAACATGCCACGGGCTTTGTCGCCCGGTGGCAATCGGATTCCGGTAAACGAGGCAAAAGGATAATACGGTAAATCAAATTTATCGATACTAAAGTTGCCACTCTCTTCAAAAACTTTTCCCCTGAAAACAGCGGTCAACATACCCGGTGCATCATTTGAAACATCGAGCGTTGTGCTTACGCGTGCATTTCCTTCCGCATCTGTATAGCCTTCATAAATCGTTTTCGATTCGCTATAAAAATCGCGCGATAAATCCTCAAAAGTATAATCCGGATATTTTTCGAATTTTGTTGTTGCTTTCGACAACACCACTTCAAATTGTGCTTTTAAATTTTTACCGGGCGCTCCGTGCAACCAATTAACTTTTAGGTTACCGGAAACATTTGCATTTCCATGCGTGATCTTGTCTACACCAAAATCCAGATTGATTTTTAAACGATTTGGCTTAATGGTTTCGATTTTGATTGGTTTGGTGAATTGCGTTCCGCCTACTTTCACCAAGGCAGTCCAGTTTCCGGTTGGGGCTTCGGAATCTGTTGCTGTTGAAAACCGATAGAAACCATTCTCTGAAGAAGACCGTACCAATCGGTTGGTTACTTGCCCTTGTGGGTTTTGCAATTCAAAAATCACCGGATGCGTTGCCGGGAGTTTTTTGAGTTTGTCTTCCAAAATAAAAGATAGGTGCAAGGAATCACCCGGGCGCCACACACCACGTTCGCCATACAAAAACCCTTTCAATCCTTTTTGAACAACCTCCCCACGAACATCAAAACTGCTCAGTGAAAGTGATTCACCATTGGGCATGCGTAGATATCCACGCTGCGATTGATTGCGCGCCACCAAAACAAATGGCGATTCCTTTGAGGCAATCGACACGCTTCCATCAGACCCGGTAATTCCAGTACCGATAGATTGCTGTTGAAAATTGAACAACTCCACTTCCACACCGGATACAGGTTGTGTTGTGCGCAAATCATTTACAAACACTACTGTGTTCTCATCACCACCACGCTTGGCCAGCAAGCCTAGATCAGATGCCAATACATTTCGTTTGATGGTGCGCTGTCCGGTGTAGTACGATGAGTGACATGGATTTTCCCTTTCCTGCCAATCGTAATCTTCATCATAATAATAACTCTCGTACGAATCCCAACTGCTATATTCATTCTGAGATTCGTCCCAATTTTCATCCTCTGTTAGTTCTTGCAAATCCGCGCTTTCGCTTTCGGCACCATCACAAAAATAGGCCAGGTACGATTTTTTAAATCCTATGCGTACCTGATAGATAGCGCCCGGTTCCGTGTTGATAAGCTTGGAAAGTTCCAGCGTAAACCGGTTCCATTTTCCTAAATCGGTAACGCCCATATTTTCAAGTGAAACCCGTTTGTTGAAAATAGGTTTGCCCACCCTTCGCAATTCAGAATTGCCATTCAACTGGCTTACCTGCAAAAACTGGATAACATTGTCCTCAAATATTTTTATGATCTGCACATCGACCGCTTTCAAATTGACCGCTTCGAAAGGCATGATCAACCCATCGGAACTTGGTAGAATATTTCCTTTACCGGTAAAGCGAACCGCAGGTTTCACTTGTTCAAACATGACTTCAAACGTTCCGCCCGATTTCATCTTATAATCGAGGATGTTGCGAACACCTGCTTCAACATAAACCGTTTTACTTCCCGTTTGCCTTACCGGAGGATACACCAATATTTCATTGTCACGAATTTCAAAATCCAGGCTTTGTAATCCTTGAATGCGAACCAGCCCTTCCAGGTTTTGTTTCTCACTCAACGGATCAGAAAATTGAACCACCAAATGTTGGTTGGACGACTGCTCTACTTTTACCTGCATCACTTTAAAGTCACTGAGTGACGGGATTTCCACTTCCTTCTTTTCTTCATGCGCTACACCCAACGGACTTCCGTTAGCGGATAATTCTACTTTAGAGGCAGTTTCCTTTCGTGCAACATCTTCCACAATAAAACCATGTTGTTTACCATCGGGCGTATGGGTCCATGAAATTTTCAGGCCATTGCCTTCTTGATTGGCCTTCAATATTTTTTCAACTTCTGCTTCTTCAGCGAAGTCAGCAGTAAACAAAGAACCTTCTATTTTTTGGCGTTTGAGATCGGTCTTTACATACGGCTTCACATTGTCAATCTGTAAATCATAATTCTGCGCCACCACCTGAAATGAATAGGTAAAAGTTGACAGCTCTTTGGAAACCTCCATCAATCTTCCTAACTGAAAAGAAACTTCATAAACTTGCCCCGAAGTCATTCGGTTTTCGGGCCTAAACTCCACCGTTCTTGCATCCACCCAGGTAGTTGATCCCTTCAATGCCGGACTAAACTCGAATATCTTTGCAGATGGACTCGTTCCTACCACTGAAGAGTCAACTACATCGTGGGCGAGGATGATCCGAATAGAAGAGCCGGAACTCAACACCCCCGCAGTATATGATGTAATATACTCGCCAAAGGCAGGGTTGATCGCCTGAACCGCCTTGCGGCTTCCGCTTGAAGATTGTAAATAGAAGAATCCGGCAACAAACACAGCAATCGCAACAGCAGCAACAGCAATTTTTTTCCAGGGAAGATTTTTCATAACAGGTATACAAGTTAGAATAGGGGTTGTGAAGATCGAAAAATATTGGTTATCAAAAAATGATACGGAAACAATTCCGTAGCAATTCTTCAGCTACTATATCTTGGTATTCCTTCATACCTGTTAATTTTGTACTTCCGGCCAGTGTGAAATAAAATACCAACTTCCCATGCAAGAATTTTTAGAACGAGTCTACCACGGAAATACCATTCAAGATTATTTGATCGCCCTTGGGATAACGATTGTTGGGGTTGTTGCCATCCGTATTTTTCGAAAAAGTGTTCTTACTTGGTTAAAAAAATGGGTTGAGGGCACGGAAACCAATTTGGATGACTACTTCGTACGTACGGTGGAACGGTTTGGGCTGCCCGTATTAAATTTCATATCCCTTTACATTGGCATTAGCTATCTGGACTTAAATGAATTTGGCAACAAGGTGGTCTATGCCACTATGGTGATGGTCATTTCATTTTATGCTTTGCGAATGACTACTATTTTTATTCGTATTTTTATCGAATCCCATGTAAGGAAACAAGGGAGCGGGGAAGGATTGAGTTTGCCTATCCAAACATTATTTTTAAATAAGGAAAGTCAATGATGGCCCGGGTATTGGTTATGGCGCTCATTCTTTTGATCCAGCAAGGGTCTTTTAAAGAAATCCAAAAGAAAAACACGCGCGTAAAAACTGCCTACGATAACAGTGAGGCAACTGTCAAAAAATATTTTAGTGACAAAAACCTTTCCTATTCAGGGTTTCAGCTTTTTATTCGCGCTTTCAAAAAAGAAAAGAAAGTTGAAATCTGGATAAAAGAAAAAAACAAAGAAACATATTCGTTCTTACATGCTTACAATTTCTGTGCTTCTTCCGGAACACTCGGCCCGAAAAGAAAGGAAGGCGATCTGCAAATACCCGAAGGGATTTATACCATCAACCATTTCAATCCTGTCAGCAATTTCTATCTTTCGCTGGGCATAGATTACCCAAATGCTGCTGATAAAATCCTAAGCGATAAACTTAAACCGGGCGGGTTGATTTACATCCATGGAAATTGTGTAACCGTTGGATGCATCCCCATCACTGATGACAAAATAAAAGAACTCTACATCCTTGCTGTGGAAGCTAAAAACAATGGGCAAGAAAAAATCCCGGTACATATTTTCCCTACCCACCTTTCTGATAAAAACCTGAACGAAATCAACAATGCGTTTAATGTATACAGTTCATTCTGGAAAAACCTTCAACCGATCTATCAGGATTTTGAAACTTCTAAAAAATTGAAAAAGGTAAAAGTCCTTGCCAACGGTACGTATGCTTTTTAATAATCTGATATTTCGTAACATTCCCAAAATCACCAATTACATCCTTCTAATCCAATGATCCTGTGGTATTAATGTCCAGCGAGAAATCCTGAATGCTGATATTATCCATGCCTTTTTTGTCAAAAGGATATTCAATCATTAACTGAAAATTGCTGAGCGTTACCAGTATCAAACTAGTTAATGCAAGGAAAATGTAAATTGCCCATACCGGAACAATGGACTCCAGCCGGTACAAAACAATGGGCGCTTGAACCATGGGGAATATGACAATGAAGAATATGACATAAAACCGAAGACCTGCCATGGTGCGGTGGCCAACAAGGCCAATCAAATATGCAGAACTATCGGTTACATCTTTTAGGTAGCGAACCATACGCAACGTATTACGCTTTGAGATTTCCTTGCGGTGGGCTTCAATAAATAAGAAAAGTTCATTGAGCTTAAGCTGAAAAGGTTTATATAGTGAATCCCTGTTTTCCAATTGACTGGTCAACTGAGCGAACAATCCATTCAACATAGTATTGGCCTCTTGCTTCTTTTCCACAGGCAAATCTTCAGAAATCCAAAACGAATAATACAACGCCATCGCACTTCCTTTAAACAAACTAAAGTATTCCAGTGCCCGGTCTCTACGCTTAAAGGCTGTTTGCATGGAGAAATGTAGAGGAAAGACTACACACAGGCTAAACAACAAGAGGTCGAGATGAAACTTGATTTGGAAATGGATCGCCAAAAAAGCAGCAAGCTGTGAGATGGCCAATGCTAAAAATGTTCGTAAATTGAAATAGTTTAAAATTCTCATGGCAATGAAAAAGTATTATTTTGTATGGATGCTGTTCGTTTTGATGCTCACAAATTCCTTTGCGCAAGAGGTTCCCCTCTTTCAAAAAAAGGATATCATTAACCTTCGGATAAGTGGCTCAATCAAATCTATCAAAAAGAACTCAAATGATTCTACATTTGTTACGGGAAAGTTTCAATATGAAAGTGATTCCAACAACTGGGTTGATGTACCTGCGCAGGCACGTGTGAGAGGAAACTTTCGGTTAAAGAATTGTTACTTTCCTCCATTAAAACTGAATTTTAAAAAGAAGGATGTATCATCAACACTCTTTAAAGGAAATAAATCGCTAAAGCTGGTACTACCTTGCCAGACATCATCAGACAAAAATAGCCTTATTCGAAAGGAATACCTGTGCTATCAATTCTATCAGGTACTTTCACCCTACTATTTCCAAACCCGATTGGCCAATGCTGATGTTACCGAAACTTCGCACAAAAAACCGCGCGATTATAGCCTTCTCACATTTTTTGTGGAGGATAATACAATGGTGGCAAAACGTAGCAACGGGAAAGTGATAAAAGAAATAGGTATAAGCCCTGCTGTGTTTGACGAAAAACAATCCATCCGAAATGATTTTTTCCAGTATATGATTGGCAATGCCGACTGGTCGGCTGTTTATCAACACAACAGTAACACGTTGTTCGTTGACGGAAAATACATACCCTTATCCTACGACTTTGATATGTCAGGATTTGTGAATGCCGGATATGCCCATGAAAATCCACCTCAACTTGGAACAGGTGATCCACGGGAACGGTTATACCGTGGATTTTGCAAATCAGTATCTGCGATGCAAGAAGTCAGAAAAGAGTTTTTGGAAAAGGAGTCTGCTGTCCATGCACTGGTTGATGAACACGAACCCTTTTTTTCCAAATACGAATTTAAAGACATGCACAATTACCTGGATCAATTTTTTGAAATCCTGAAAAGTGACAGAGACTTCAAAAGTTCAATTCTTGAACAATGTCGGACAAAATGAATTCAGATGTGCATTTCACTGAATATCACAAATTGTGTAACGGTTCAAGTATTGAAACTTCTAAAAATTAGAACAGTAAAGTATGTTTGGATTAAAATTCCTGCACAAGATAATCCAGCGCCTCTTCGCGTGTATCAAAATGATGGATTTTTTCCTTGCTCCACAAATTAACAGCTTTTAAAATCCACTGTTGGACTTTTGACAATCCAACAATTGCGTTTCTTTCAGTTACATGATCAACCTTTGGCAATTCCTTTTCAAAATGCCGCATGAAATCCGGTGTGATATAATTCTTTTTTAAGATACTCAACACCAGAACAGGCTTGTTATTCTGGAACACTAAACTGATGGCAGCATCCAATAGGGAAATCATTTCCGATTCCTTAAGCTCGGAGTAATCGAGTATCAAAACTTCCTTGCCTTTGTGCTGTATGGTGTAGAGCCTGTTCAATGCGTATTAATTTCGAAAATCAATTAAATGAAAGTTAAAAAATGGCTTCACATACATGTGAAGCCGTTCTGGTTTTTAAATCACAAAATTAATACGTTGGCTACATTAAACCTTCGCGCCTTCTTCTTTCTTGTTCATCACTTTGGTTTGCACCTGAATGGATTCGTGGTGGATCAACCGCAACAGGTCGCGCATAAACCCCTCGTCCAAGCCCATTGCTTGTCCAAGCTGCACCCGGCTTTTGATAATCTCCTCCCACCGGTTTACCTGTAGGATGGTCACGTTGTTTTCTTTTTTATACTGACCGATCTTTTCAGAAATCTTCATCCGCGAAGACATTTTCTGCATGATATCATCATCCAATTGGTCGATCTGTTCACGCAACAGGCTCAAAGTGTCTTTGAATGTTTTATTGTCGGTCGATACTGTACGTACAACCAAATCCTCAATAATTTTAGCCAGGGCTGCCGGTGTTACCTGTTGCTTCGCATCGCTCAGCGCTACCTCCGGATGGATATGGCTTTCAATCATCAAGCCCACCATATCCAGGTCCAGTGCTTTCTGCGAGATGAACGGGATCAACTCACGCGTTCCGCAGATATGGCTTGGGTCACAAATAATATCCAGTTCAGGAATCCGGGTTTTCAACTCAATGGCAAAATCCCACATCGGTGCATTGCGGAAAGGTCCTTTTTCAAAAGAAGAAAATCCGCGGTGGATGGCCGCCATTTTGGTAATGCCCGCTTTGTTCAAGCGTTCCAATGCGCCAATCCAAAGTTCCAGATCCGGGTTCACCGGGTTTTTTACCATCACCGGAATGTCAACGCCTTTTACAGCGTCTGCTACCTCCTGCACGGAAAAAGGATTCACCGTAGTACGGGCGCCTACCCATAAAATATCCACTCCGTATTTTAAAGCCAACTCCACATGCGCTGCATTGGCAACTTCAGTAGTGATCGGCAACCCGGTTTCTTTTTTGGCTTGCACCAACCACTTCAATCCTTCTTCACCTGCGCCTTCGTACTGACCCGGTCGGGTACGGGGTTTCCAGATGCCGGCACGCAATGCCGAGATTTTTCCGGTTGCTGCCAAAAGTTTTGCCGTGCTTACCATTTGGGTTTCACTTTCTGCACTGCACGGCCCGCTGATAACAAGTGGTCTGTTGTTCGTGGGCAACCAGGTTGAAATCGATTCTAATTCTAATTCCTTTTTCATAACACTAATTTACTTTACTATGGGTTCTGTTTTACTGATTTGATCTTTTAATTCTATGCCTTGCAACACGCGTTTGATTTCATTCGCCTGCTTCATGGTGTCGTATAATTTATCTACCTCATCATCGATCAGGTATTGTTGAAACTTTTGCAAATGGGAAATGTATTCTGCCAATGCCTTTTTTAAATGTCGTGCGTTTTGTTGAAAAATCGGTGCCCACATTTCTGGCGAGCTTTTCGCCAACCGGACGGTAGAAGCAAAACCACTGCCCGCCAATGTGAAAATATTTTTCTCATCGCCTTCAATGTCCAACACGGTTTGCCCCAACAAAAAAGAACTTACGTGCGACAAGTGCGAAACATACGCCACATGCTTGTCGTGTTCTTCTGCTTCCATAAACGTAACATTCATGCCCAACGCATTAAACACTTCCCCGGCAACGGCCAGGGCGCGTTCGCCTGATTTATTGGGTTCACAAATAATGTTCATTTTGTTCTTAAACAATCCTTCAAACGCGGCAGTCGGGCCGGAGTTTTCTGTACCGGCAATCGGGTGGGCCGCCACAAACTGATGTCGCTTCGCATGGTTTTCAACTGCCTTGCAAATTTGTGATTTTGTGGAACCACCATCGATCACAATGGCGGTTGGTGAAATCAAATCCAAAATGGTTGGCAATATCTTTTGAATGGCATTTACAGGAATTGCAATGATGACAAGTTCAGCGTTGTTTAGTGCTTCCTCCAACGGTGCAACCGAATCCACAATACCAAGTGTTACTGCTGCCTTTCTATGTTCTTCATTTGCATCCACACCCACAATGGAAGAAGTAATGCCCGCTTTCCGAAGGTCTTTCACCATTGAACCGCCAATCAATCCAAGTCCTATTACTGTTGTTTTCATAATTGCTATTTCTTCCAGTTTTTAATGCGCGTCAATGCTTCTTCCAATGCTTCAACACTACTGCAAAGTGAAATCCGTATAAACCGGTTACCGGCATCCCCAAAAATAAACCCGGGTGTTATAAAAACTTTGGTGGCATACAGAATCTCATCGATCCATCTTTCCACATCCAAAATACTATCCGGAGCCTTTGCCCAAACAAACAATCCGGACTGATCGGTTGTATAAACACAGCCCAATTCATTTAGTATTTTTTGTGCAGCTTCTTTTCGTTCGCTGTACAAATTGTTAAGGTCATTAAACCAGGCTTCACCTGCATTCAGCGCTTCAGCAGCTGCATGTTGTAGCGGAAGAAACATTCCGGAATCCATATTGCTTTTTACCCGCAATACATCATCTACATATTCTTTCTTCCCGGCAACCCAACCCAATCGCCAACCTGCCATGTTGTGCGATTTGCTCAACGAATTTAATTCCAACGCAATCTCTTCCGCTCCCGGTATTGATAAAATACTGGTGGGATTATCATTCAAAATCAAACTGTACGGATTATCGTTGATCAACAAGAAATTATTTTCGCGCGCCAATTCAACCAAGGCTTGCAATTCTTTCTTAGTTGCTTGTCGGCCTGTAGGCATGTGCGGATAATTGATCCACATCAGTTTCACTTTCGATAAATCACTTTCACGTAATGCTCCAATATCAACTTCCCAGTTTTTGTTTTCATCAAGATTGTAAGTTCGTAAAGTAGCACCTACCAATTTCGCTACAGATGAATACGTTGGGTACCCCGGGTTTGGAATCAACACTTCATCACCTTCATTCACAAAGGCCATCGAAATGTGCATGATCCCTTCTTTCGAACCCATCAACGGAAGAATGTTTGTTTCGGGATCTAAGGTTACACCATAAATGCGCTTGTAAAAATCCGCTATCGCTTTTCGAAACTGGAGCGCCCCTTTGTAACTCTGATAGCCATGGTGGTTGGGATTGTTTGCCGAATCAACCAACTGCTCAATTACCTTTGAAGAAGGCGCCTGGTCAGGGCTGCCAATCCCCAAATTGATCACGCGCAATTCAGGGGAATCCAAGCCACGCACTTCTGCCAACTTCTTCGAGAAGTAATATTCTTCAACTTGTGCAATACGTTTTGCCGGCTCGATCATTAGAATTTAATTTTTGCCTTCTTATACTCTCCCAATACATTGAGGTTTTTCACTTGTCGTAAAACCGTTTTCATTGCGTCATCATAATTTTTTCTTTTCTTCCACTCAACATCCACATGGATAGAATACTCACTTGGCCTTCCGATAATCGGAATGGATTGGATTTTACTGAGGTTGATGTTATTTAATTTCAATGACATCAATGCCTCCGCCAAACTTCCCACTTCATTGGCCACTTCAAAACTCAAGCTTGCTTTGTTGGCACCTTCTTCAAATTTCTTGCGCTTGGTCAAAATCAAAAAGCGGGTGAAATTTTTCTTGTGGGTTTCTATCCGTCTTTCCAGAATCTTCAACCCAAATTTTTTGGCCGCAAATTCATTGGCGATGGCAGCTGTGTCTGTCAATTTTAACTCTGCTACTTTTCTTGCCGAAACTGCCGTATCATCGCTTTCGCGGATTTCGATCCCATTCATCGCATGCAAATATTCTGTGCACTGGCGAATGGCCATCGGATGGGATTCCACCGTTTTAATATCTGCCTTCTTTACGGAAGGAAGTGCCAATAAATGCATGTGGATCGGGATATATAGTTCACCAACAATGTTGAAGTGATAATCCTGCAATAGAAAGTAATTCGGAAGAATGCTACCGGCAATTGAATTTTCAATGGCCATTACAGCAAAGTCTGCACGTCCTTTATCCAGATGTTCACACAATTGGTGAAACGAGAGGCACTCGATCGTTTCAATAGGGTCCTGGAAATATGACAAAGCCGCTACTTCGTGAAAACTGGTAGCGATTCCTTGTATGGCAACTTTCGGTTTTTTCTTTAATGGCATAAAATCATATCAAAAAAAAAGTCCCGTTCATCGGGACTTTCTTGAGTTTCTTGTTATTTCTTTTCAACAACACACCGCTCTTTTAAGTCCCGTCTGGGTCATAAAAAAATAGTAGTAAAAATAAAAGAATGTGTTGTTTACGGTCATGTTCAATTCTTAACGAGGCTAAGATACGTTGATTTGATTTTCAGTTCCAAGCATCTTTTAAAAGATTATCTTAATTTTTTTTCGAGCGAATGGCCGTTAGCCGACTGGATTCCACCTTTTACGAAGACTACAATCGGTTGAAATTGCAATCCTACCCCACAAAAATTACATTTGCCAAAAAATCCGGACAATGAAAAAAATATATCCCTTTCTATTCACAATCGCCTTATTTACAGGTTGCGGACAATCAGGGTCTTCGGGCCAGGTAGAGGAAACCACTGCCTCGGCAGAAGACGAGCTTTATCAAAAGGTAATGGACATACACGATGAGGTAATGCCCAAAATGAACGACATCTACAAACTCAAAAAACAACTCAAGGAGGATATTGAGAACTCACCCGATCTGGTGGAAGAACGAAAACAAGAACTCGAAAATCGTATTAAGGAACTTGACCAAGCCAGCGAAGGGATGATGCAATGGATGCGTAATTTTAATCCTGAAGATTTTAAGGAAAAGAAAGAGGAATACCTCGATTACTTAAACAAAGAACTTGATAAAATCAACAAAGTGAAAAAGGATATGCTAAACGCTTTGGAGAATAAATAGTTGTTAATTGTTGGTTAGTAGTTGTTCACCAGTTTCAAACGACTCTCTCCAGCAAATTTTCTAACAACTAACAACTACGAACCAACAACTATTCAAAAATGGAGATCAAACAAATACCTTTAGCTCAACTACACGAAAAACTAGGCGCCAAGATGGTTCCGTTTGCCGGGTTTAATATGCCCGTTCGCTATTCTTCCGATCTTGAAGAACACATGACCGTACGAAATGGTGTTGGTGTTTTTGATGTGTCGCACATGGGTGAATTTGAAATCAAAGGGCCGCATGCACTCGATTTGATCCAGCGGGTAACCAGCAACGATGCCTCCAAACTTGTAGACGGACAGGCACAATATTCATGCTTGCCCAATGAAACCGGTGGTGTTGTGGATGACTTGATCGTTTATAAAATCAAAGATGAAGATTATATGCTTGTTGTGAATGCAGGCAACATTGATAAAGACTGGGACTGGATCAGCAAATACAATACAAAAGGCGCGGAGATGAAAAACGTTTCGGATGAGACTTGTCTCTTTGCGGTGCAAGGACCGAAGGCAACAGGCGTGCTGCAAAAATTAACGAAGACCGATTTAAGCCAAATCAAATACTATCATTTTGCTATCGGTGAATTCGCAGGTGTAGAAAATGTTTGTATGTCGAACACAGGGTATACGGGTGCTGGCGGTTTTGAAATCTATGTCGATAAAAAAGATGCTGAAAAAGTTTGGAACGCCATCTTTGAAGCAGGCAAAGATGTGGGCATTAAACCCATTGGTTTAGGGGCACGCGACACGCTCCGGTTGGAAATGGGGTTTTGTTTATATGGAAATGATATTGACGATGCCTCCTCTCCATTGGAAGCCGGATTGGGTTGGATCACCAAATTCACAAAAGAATTCACCAATGCCGAAAATCTTAAAAAACAAAAAGAAGCAGGCATCACTAAAAGGATGGTTGGTTTTAAAATGATCGACAAAGGTTTTCCGCGACATGATTATCAAATCAAAGATGCTTCAGGAAATATAATCGGTAAGGTGACAAGCGGTACTATCTCACCCGTGTTGGGCATTGGTGTGGGACTTGGTTATGTTA
Source organism: uncultured Roseivirgaceae bacterium (assembly GCA_964398945.1). Lineage (GTDB taxonomy): Bacteria > Bacteroidota > Bacteroidia > Cytophagales > Cyclobacteriaceae > JBGTGG01. The sequence goes on from CAYNOT010000003.1 coordinate 92,742, forward strand.
CTGTCGAGCATTCAAAACCGGAAACCGAAATTTTCATCGACATCCGCGGAAAAGCGATTCGCGCGGTAATCAGTAAACCTCCTTTTATCAATTAGTTATTAGTTGTTGGTTGTTAGTTGTTGGAATTTCTACAACAAGCAACCAACAACGAGCAACCAACAACTATCCCATGAGAACAATCGATGTTTGCCTGAGCCCAGACCTCATGCATTTATATAATGTGAGCGACAAAACCGTTGTGATAATCGACATCCTCCGCGCTACCTCCTGCATGACCACGGCTTTTGCATACGGTATTGATTCCATAAAACCTTTTGCTGATTTAACAGAATGCCAGGCAATGAAATCGCGTGGATATTTTACCGCAGGCGAACGGAACGGTGAAAAAGTTGAAGGCTGTGATTTCGGAAATTCCCCTTTCGAATACATGAAAGAAGAAGTCAAAGGAATTAAAATTGCCTTTACCACAACCAACGGAACGCAAGCTATTGCCAAGTCGGCTGGCGCGCGGGAAATTATCATCGGATCTTTTTTGAATCTTACGGCTGTTGTTAATTATTTAAAAAACGGATCAAACAATGTATTGGCGGTCTGTGCAGGTTGGAAAGGAAAAGTGAATTTAGAAGACACGTTGTATGCAGGGGCATTAGTTGAGTTGTTAAAAGATCACATCAAGCCTGATTGCGATGCTCCAGTTGTTGCACAGCATCTTTATAATCTCGCTAAAAATGATCTCGTAAAATTCCTTAGCACTTCTTCACACGTCCAGCGATTGGCCCGACTTAACATCCACAAAGACATTGAGTTTTGCTTGACATCTGATCAATATGATGTTGTGCCGATGTTGATTGATGGTGAGTTGAGACTATCAATCAGGAACCATCGATAGACATAGCTCTCCACTTATTGAGGATACAAAATCAAATTGTTTGATAAATTTCAATCGGGCACCAACCACCCCGGATTTTATTCCGGGGTCTTTCTAGTGTAATTTCTTGTTCTGCTTATGGCGGTCTTTATCGCGCATATTCTTTTTCTCTAAATTTTTCTTGAAAGCTTCCGTAAGATCAACATTGGTTTGGTTCGCAAGGCAAATCAATACCCAAAGCACATCCGCTAATTCATCCCCCAGATCTAAATTTTTATCAGACTCCTTTTCGGATTGCTCACCATAGCGTCTTGCCATGATGCGCGCCACCTCCCCTACTTCTTCTGTCAGGATAGCGGTGTTGGTAAGTTCATTGAAATATCGAACACCTGTGGTGTTGATCCATTGATCGACCTGGGTTTGGGCTTCTTTTATAGTCATAATTTTTTAGACGTTAGTAGTTAGATACTAGACAATAGACATAAGTATAAAGACTTAAGACACAAAATGTAAGTAATAAGAATTTGGTCATCTCAAGTCTAATGTCTTGATACTAACGTCTTACATCTAATTCCTCGAAGGCAATATCCATCACTTCAAATTTCTGCCAGCCTACAAAATCAAAATGCCACCACTCCGAACTGTTCACCTTGAATCCGTGCTTTTCCATTACACGAATGATGAGGTCACGGTTCTTTTTAATGACAGGGTCTTTAACAGGCGTTTTTGGCCATGCAGCTTTTTGAAAAGAATCGTATTCCGTAGGCATCTCCAACTCTTTTCCGGTTTTCAAATCGATGAGTGTCATGTCAATGGCGCAACCGCGGTTGTGGCGTGAACCTTTATAGGGTGAGGCCACATAAGTTGTGTCGCGGTAGACTTCATAGAATTTAACAGTAGCTGCGTACGGTCGGTACGCATCAAATACTTTTATTCCGATACCTTGTTCGCTGAACTCTTCTTGCGCTTTCTTTAAAGCCACTGCAACGGGCTTGCGCGCAAAGGCTTTTGCTGAATTGTAAATAACTTCCCCCGTGAAATTATTGGCAGTGGCATACCGGATATCCAATACAATCCCGGGAATAAATTTTTCCAAATCAATCAACTCCTTTTCAGGGTTAGCCTCAACTGATTTTAAATACTCTTTCAAGGTGGTTGGTACAAGCCCGTATTTGTTTTGCGCGTAAGCAGTGTCAATCAACAAAACTGAAAAAATCGAAAGAATTATTATTCTCATACATTGGAGGTTAATCTTCAAATCAACTAATTATCAAATTTTCAAATTACTTACGGTCTTTCGTATCCATCACGATCGTTACCGGGCCATCATTGATCAAGGCTACTTTCATGTCCGCCCCGAACTCCCCTGTTCCTACACTTTTTTCAAGCACAGTTTCAAGCACCGAAACAAAATTTTCATACAGTGGTATTGCAATTTCCGGTTTCGATGCTTTTATATAAGTAGGACGATTTCCTTTCTTCGTACTGGCATGCAGTGTAAACTGGCTCACCACGATTATTTCGCCATCCACTTCTTTCACACTTTTATTCATCACGCCCGCTTCGTCATTGAAGATACGAAGGTTAACGATTTTATTGCACAACCACGCTATATCTTCCTTTCCATCGGCATCTTCAATCCCTACCAGCACCAATAAACCCATTCCAATGCTGGATTTGATTTTTTTATCAATCGTTACGGAAGCTTCTGAAACACGTTGAATGACGGCAATCATTTAAAAATTCTGAATGATATTTGACTGATGAACAAACTTGCCCGGAACCTTTTCGTGCGAAAAATGAATCATCGCACGGGCGACTTTAATGGATTCAATCGCTTTGTATTTTTTCGGAAGCAAAAATCCCAAAAGTTGATATGCCTTTTTTGCCGAATCCTCTCCGGTTCGATTTTCGGTTCGATCGCCCAACAATAATGATGGCTGAAAAATATGAAACCGATCAAAACCAATTTCAGCAATTGCGTTTTCGATTTCCCCTTTTACACGATTGTAGAAAATAAAAGACCCTGTATTCGCACCCAACGAAGAAACCAATGCAAAACTTTTGGCACCATTTGCATAACTGATTTTTGCCAACGCAAGCGGATAATCATAATCAACCGCACGAAACGCTTCTTTGGAGCCTGCTACTTTCATCGTGGTCCCCAGGCAACAATACACTTCATCAGCAATCAGTTGCCCTTTGTGTTCGTCTAAGGTGGCAAGATCGGCAATTACATTTTTTAGTTTTGAATGTTGGATGCCAAGTGGCTTTCGCGAAATGGCGATCACCGTTTCATAACCGGAGTCTTCCAACAACAAGCGAACGAGCTGCTTGCCAATTAAACCTGTTGAGCCTGCAACGAGCGCTGTCTTCATTTTTTTTGTAGTATAAAGCTTTGCTCCCAAAGAATAAACTTGTCAATCTCATCGCTTACGCGATTGATAACCCAAAGTAAAATTCCCAAATCATCAGTAAGGCCGGTCACAGGAATAAAATCCGGGATTAAATCAATAGGATCAATAAAATATAAAATAGCCCCCACAATCAACAACATCGTTTTCCAGGGAACATTACGATAATGCCCTTGCGCATACGCTTTTGTCATGCGCCCTAAAACAAAAGACCTTTCTTTCACAAAGCCTTGTGTTTCCTTCCACCCTACTGCGTTGGCCTTTATTCCAAGCTGTGTCATCAACGACAACAAACGGCCATTCTTACCTAAGATGTGGTTTGCTTTTTTTAATGCCTTTTCAAAAAATCTGTTCATAATCAGATGTAAGTATTAAGACATAAGTATTAAGATAATGCAAGACCAACGTTTAAATGTTCATCACGTCTTGCTACTTTGTCTTACTACTTTTGTCTATATCTAGAACGTACGTTGAATTTCTTTTTTTAGTTCAATCATTGCATGATTGAGCGGATCAATGGTTTTTCCCATGTACACTTCGAAAATCTTTTTTGCCAAATCCAAACTCGTGGAATCCATTCCCGTTTCGGAAGCCGCGTCATTAATGCACACCACTAAATCTTCTTTGGCATTTTTAATAAGTGCCCATACCTCCTCCGACATGTATACTTGCTGTGAAACATTATGGTTGTATTCGTTCCTGATTTCACCCAACAACATTTGATGAAAATCGCGGGCGGGCATTTGTACCGTGTTTAACCGCACCAACAAATTTTGTGGGGTAACGCGTTCCAAAAAAAGGGCCATCCGTTCATACGCCTGCAACCGGTTCGGCAATACGGTTTCAATGCTCCGTGCCCGAACTTCCAGTTTTTTCATTTCAATTTCCCTGTTGATAAAAGACCGAACCATCAAAAAAACCGCATAGAGTACGATTGAGGCGGGAACAAGAATTTTAATAAATTCGATTACTGCATCCATAGAAAAATAAGATCAATTGTGATGGAAATTTAGATAATTTTGCAAGACTAAACGACACTCCGTGTAAGATGTTTGATAAAATTCAACCCGTCACCATTTCCGAAAAAGCGGTAATTGAAATCCGGAAAATAATGGATACAAAAAATATCCCTTCCGATTACGGGTTGCGTGTGGGAATCCGCGGTGGTGGTTGTGGTGGCGCTGCCATGATGATCGGGTTCGACAAGAAAAAAGATTCAGATATTGAATATCTGATCAATGATATTCCGGTATATGTCGATAAAAAGCACACGATGTATGTAATCGGAAAAGAAGTTGATTTCTATGAAGGGGCCGATGCCCGCGGGTTTACGTTTGTGGATACGAAGAAGTGATTTTTCACACAAAGCGCGTTAAGATTTTCGCAAAGATTCATCGGTCCCCGATATCCGGGGCAAGCTGTTCCCTGCCCGAATGGCAGGCAGGCTCCCTCTGAATGACGGAGCTTGTCGTCACTCAGAGCGTTAGCGAAGAGTCTTTGGACTCAACATCGGCTAAAAGGATTCGGACATCGAATGCATAATCAATGGCATCCCTGGTGTATGTTGAAGAAATAATTTTTAGCGCAAAGCACGCCATGGTTTTCGCTAAGGCCGGATAAGCGGGAAATCAAAAACCGTCAATTTATTATCCACTAAAAAGTCGATTTTATAAAGACACCTGATGCAGGGATTCTTCGGTCGTTCCTCCCTCTGAATGACGCTCCCTGATCGTCACTCAGAGCGTTAGCGAAGAGTCTGTGGGAATAAGTAACTACCTACTCTTACTCAATCGAACAGAAGCACTTTCACATTTCCCACCTATATAGGGGTAAGTAAGAAATAACTTTTCTCGCAGAGATCGCAAAGAAGACGCAAAGTACACAAAGCTTTTGCGGGTTTTGCGTGAAACTTGGCGGGCTTTGCGTGAAGGAAATTTTCTAAATCAAATTGTTGGTAGATTCCACACAGGGATTCTTCGGCCCCCGATATCCGGGGCTGAATGACGCGCCATGATCGTCACTCAGAGCGTTAGCGAAGAGTCTGTGGGAATAAGAACTACCTACTCTTACTTAATCGAACAGAAGCCCGTTCACATTTTCCACCAATAGGTGGATTGAGTTTTGAAATCTTCAGTTCCACAAACAAGACCGCGGGCAGTTCACGAAACACATCTTCAACAATTTTTCCCGCCACAGTTTCCAACAACTTGGAAGGTTGCTCCATCTCATCTTTTACAATACGATACAGGATTTCATAATCAACGGTTCCGTGAATATCATCTTGCCGGGCACCGGCAGAGAAATCCGTATCCACGTGGATGTCTACTTCAAACTTATTTCCTGATTCACGTTCATGGGCATACACCCCGTGGAAGGCATGGAACTCCAGGCCTTCAAGCGATACCCTTCCGGTCATCCAATTTCATCAAAAAAAGATTTGACAACTTTTTTCTCCGTAACCTGAACTTCAAGTTCGCGATGTGCAATTATATGGGCGGTCCCCTTTTCCTCTACAGCCTCATCCGGTTTCACTTCCATTGTAGGTGTGCTCTCCTCCTGTTTGCTGTATTCAATATTTGGAAAAATAGTCTTCTTCACTTCAAGCTTCGCAACATTCAAATGTGCATCGGCATTGAATTCTTTGGCCGCCAGTTTTGCACGATCAACTTTATCCATCACCTCAGATGCCATTCTTTTCAGCTCAGACAACATATCATCACGCGTAGTTTCAAGTCGTTTGTAGTTATCCACGAGTGATTTCAGCCGGTCCTCCATTTCTGCAAGAATATGGCGTGCACGTGCTTCCGATTCTTCAATCGTATTCCGTGCCTTTATCTTCGCCTCACTGATCATGCCGTCCGCTTTAAACTGCGACTCTTTCAAATGGAGGGTTGCCGTCTGGCGCGCTTGTTCAATTACATTTGCACCGGTATCTTCGGCTGTTTTTAAGGTTTTATAAAGGGAACTTTCAACTTCACGAAGTTTGGCAACCTCACGTTCGGAGGCATCCATCTTTATCCGGAGTTCCTTATTTTCATCTTGTATCCGCTCCCATTCTTGCGAGAGCGTTAAAAGAAAAGCATTTACTTCTTCAGTATCATAGCCTCGAAAATGTTTCTCGAAACTTTTTTGTCGGATTTCAAGAGGTGTTACACGCATTGTTTCTAAAGTTTAAAAAATGATATTCCAAATTGATATCGTTCGATCATCGCTGGCACTCACCAGTTGATCACTAAAATTAGTCCAAAGTAGTTTGTTCACGGAAGTACCATGGCCGGCATGCCTGGATTTGTCGATTACTTTTAAAAGTTGAAATCCTTCCGCATCCCAAACCTTAATGGACTTATCCATGCTACAAGTTACAAAATGTTTGCCATCCGGGCTAAAATCAAGGTGATTAATAGCATACATATGCGCCACAACCTCAGTTTGTTGCGCATATCGGGCGCCTACATTCCAGGCTTTCAGGCGTGCATCGCGCGAGGTACTCAACAAGAATTTAAAGTCGGGGGAATACCGCACGGAGAATACCGAATTATCGTGGGCATTCCATTCATATTTCAATTCAAGCGTTTCAATATCAAAAATACGAATCCAGTTATCGCTATACCCAACCGCCAATTCCATTCTCTTCGGATTCAAAGCAAGTGTCCGTGCGCTTTTATCCGATCGTTTTGTTGAGTTGACAATACCAAGACGTTCATTGTTGATCGCATAAACTGTTCCATCGGCAGTGGCCACAAAAATGAAATCCAAAAAAGAGGTAATATCAAATATCGCAGCCGTGGTGAATTTCAGCGAACCCGTTTCAACCTTATTCTTCCAGTCGATAACATGGATACCTTCATAATTATGGCCAATAATCAGTTGATGGGTTTTCGGATGATGATGAAGTGCATATACTGAATTTTGAAGTTTGGCAACCAGTTTCCCTTCTGTTGGATCATTCAAATCCCACAAAACAACCATACCGTCACCAGCACCGGAGAAAAACTTGCCCGGCACATCCGCAGCTTGCAGTGTATATACACAGTCGTTATGTCCTAAAAGTGTATGTAGCTTTGTGACTTGTGGAGTTGCCATAGTACCTTAACCAACCGAATGTGCACGTATTGCACAACTATTGAAAAATTTTAGCAAAATTGGAACATTAACAACGATTTAACCAATGCCAGTCGAAAAAATAGTACGAGATACAAACCGATCGTGGGGGTTGTGGTTAATCCGGGAAAACGAAAAAGCACTTCAGGAACAACTTGGAAATCTTTATCAGGTTCCGGCTACATTCACACACCTGAACAAACGATTGGAATGGCTGGCGGGGAGATTGTTGATCCGTGAACTTCTGCAATCCGTAAATCTCCAATTCAATGGGATTGTCAAGGATGAATACGGCAAACCGTTTCTGAAAAATCTGCCGCACCATATCTCGCTAAGCCATTCCTATCCGTATGTTGCTGCGATTATCGATTCGGAAAAAACGGTGGGAATTGACCTGGAACAACCAAAGGAAAAACTCTTGCGGATTGCCCCCCGCATTTTGGCCAAGGACGAATTGGCCGATGCCGGAGACAATATGACCAAGCATTGTGTGTACTGGTGCGCCAAAGAGGCGCTGATCAAAGTGTATGGAAAAAAAGACCTGATCTTTGCGGAAAACCTGCTAATACGCCCTTTCACGCTCGAAAAGGAAGGAAATATTACTGGCAGAATAATTGTCGGGAACACGGAGACAACAATACCTTTACAGTATAAAATATTTAAGGATTTTGTTGTTGCCTTTAACCAATAAGAAAATGAGAAACCTATTAATCGTATTGCTTGCAGTTTTAGCGTTCAATGTATCGGCACAGGTAACTGATTTTACACTGACGAATGTCATGAATGGGAAAACGGTTTCACTGGCTGATTACAAAAACAGCAAAGGTGTGGTGGTTATTTTCATCGGGCATTCTTGCCCTTACGATAGTTATTATACCGGACGGATCAATGCATTGATCAATGCCTACAATTCGAAAACACCGGTGTTGCTGGTCAATGCACACCCGAAAGAAACGGCCGAGCAAATGAGTGTGTATGGCAAAGCACAAAATTTTTCCGTTCCATATCTGGCCGATAAAGATCAGCTCGCCATGGCAAGTTTAGGCGCTGAAAAAAGCCCGAGTGTTTTCCTGTTAAAAAACGAAGGCGGAAAATGGAGCAAAGTGTATGAAGGTGCGATTGATGATAATCCACAAGTAGAAGCACAAGTAAAAGAGCAGTATTTAAAAAATGCAATTGAATCGCTTTTGAATGGAAGTGCGATTGCTCAAAAATCTATCCGTCCGGTAGGGTGTTCGATTAGGGGGAAGTAGTCAGGAGTGAATTGAATGTCTTAATTAATGGTAATTACACTGGGTCTGCGTAGCAAAAATCAAATAAGTGAGTGCAAATAATTTGCTGAGTTTACCAATCCCCTATTCCGCAAAATATCCAACAGCTCATACTCATCAAGGCTTGGATTTACTCTATGAGCAACCATAGTCATAAACGCTTCTTTAGCCACTTCTGTATTTAAATCAATCGTATCTGTAATAAAGTCATCCGCACTTTTAGCATATAGGCCAAACTTTGATAAATACTTGTCATCAAAATCTTTCAAATTATTTGTAACAATCAGATTTGCATCGGATTTAATCGCTGCCGCTAATACATGACGATCCTTTTTATCAGGTAGTGATAATGTCATAATAAGTTCTTCGTAGTTATTAACCATAGCATCTGGAAAGGCTGCATTTATTCGCTCAATTTGTTTCTTAGCCTTCTCATCTGACATCCCCTTTTCAATCATTACTTTTAACAATTCATCAAATATGTTTTGACTCCATTTTGGTCTATACAAATCAAAATGAGCAAACCAAAGCAACAAATCCCTAATATCAATCGGGTAGACTACACATGTATCAAGAACGCAAGTAAAACGGGTGCTATGAATCATACATCTTATGCTCTTCGTCTTGCCTCATCATTTCAATTAATAATTTTTTCTGTGAAGCCTTCATCGCTTTTTTATATTTCTGTAAGTCTTCAAATTTGACCCTTCTATGTCTTCCAACATTTGTAAAAGGGATTACTCCATCTTCAAGTAATTTAACCAAATGAGGTCTTGAACAACCCAGAAAATCTGCTGCCGACTGGGTTGTAACTTCCATTGCTAACGGCACTATTGATATGGGCTTTCCTTGGGCCGTTACATGCAATATTCTAGATAAAAGTCTTAATGCTTGGATAGGTACCTTTATTCTTTCTCCAGTTTCTTCAATTTCAATTTCAGGATTTTTAGATGAAACTTGCTTAAGCACGGCTTCTAATGCATTGTATGATTCCAATGCAACTTGCTGTTCCTCCTTTGAGGGCTTTTTGATATCATCGATTGAATTCATAGTGTTTAAAATTTGGTTTAAAACTAAATATTTAAACGAAATAAACGAAACTGTAGTTTGATGAAGTTATTCATAAAAAGCGTTAAATAGCTATTATTCAAATATTTAAGTTATAAAAATTATTCGAAATAAACGAAATACAATTTATAGATCGATAAACTCAAACCCCCAATTCACTAATATCCGCGATAATCAACAAAAGTTCTTTCACCTCTTCTGCTTTTGCATGGTCCCCGATCTTATCGAAGGCAGTAATCATGTTTCTGAAAACCCTGCGGATAATTTCAAGGTTTGAGCACGGTTCAAAGAAAGATTTTTGTGGGTTCAGGTGCAGTTCGCCAACGTAGTTCTCAATATCCTGGCGTGAAAAAATCAACCCACGGTTGAATGTATTGATATAAAACGGAGTCTGCTTATCGTCTTTGTAAATCAGGATAAAAAGGTTGGGAAGGTTTACGCCATATACCGGGAGCTTGAGCTTCTGTGCTACCAGCATGTAAATCACGCCCAGTGAAATGGGGTTGCCTTTTTTCGTTTCCAGCACCACATTGATCAATGAATTTCCCGGGGAATGAAAATGCTTGGTATTGGCGCCAAACTTAAGCTTGTTAAAAAACACACTGTTGATCAGCTTGATCTGGTCGAACTGAATCAAATCCGGTTTAAACTCCAACCACGTTTCGTAATAAACCTGCTCCAGGTCTTGCTTGAGTTTCAACAACTCCAGGTCCGGATATTGATAGCTGGCGGCCAGCCACATCCCCGTCAACAGGTCGTGGTCTTTCGTGTTGTACCATTCTGTCAATCTTTCTTTCAACAGTTGGTATTGCAGCGCATGCACCAATTCTTCAATTCGATATTGCACCAATGGGTCGAGGCTGGATTCCCACTCCACTTCAAGAATGGGGATGACGCCAGTGCCCAGCGAAAGGATTTTTTGTTCTACGTGCGTGATGATCTGTTCATCTTCATCATCAAGTAGCGAGACCAGCGCTTTGATTTCACTATTGTTCATCAGGTTTGAATTACACCAACGTTAAATTTTTCAACCGGTGCATAGTTCGCGGCTTCAATCCCCATCGAGATTGCTTTGCGTGTTTCCATCGGGCTGATAATCCCATCTACCCACAAACGCGCTGCCGCATAGTATGGGCTCAACTGTTCGTTGTAACGATCCGTAATCTCTTTCAACAATTCCGCTTCGTCTTCTGCACGCAGTGTTTTGCCCTGCGCTTTCAACGTTTGTACTTTAATCTGTAATAAAGTTTGTGCAGCCGAGTTTCCCGACATAACAGCAATTTGCGCGGTTGGCCACGCAAAGATCAAGCGCGGATCGTATGCTTTTCCACACATGGCATAATTACCTGCACCATAACTGTTGCCAATAATGATGGTAAACTTCGGCACTGTTGAGTTGGCCATTGCGTTCACCATCTTTGCGCCATCTTTAATAATGCCGCCATGTTCGGCATGGCTGCCCACCATAAAACCACTTACATCCTGAATGAAAAGCAATGGGATTTTACGTTGATTGCAATTCATAATGAAGCGCGCTGCCTTATCTGCGGAGTCGGAATAAATAACACCACCCATGCGCATCTCGCCTTTCTTGGTCTTTACAATTTTTCGCTGGTTGGCGATAATGCCAATGGCCCAGCCATCAATACGTGCCGTTCCACAAATCAATGTTTTGCCATAGAGTGCTTTGTACTCATCAAATTCAGAATTGTCGACAAGGCGTTTAATGATATCAAGTGTATCATAAGGCTTGGCGCGGTCTGCCGGAAGGATGCCCAAAATTTCTTCGGGCTTTAATGTTGGTGGTGCTGCTTGGGCGCGATCAAAGCCGGCAACTTCTGTCGATCCAAACTTATCAAACAGCGATCGGATATAATCGAGGCATGCTTCATCGTTTGGGAACTTATTGTCGGTTACACCGGAGATTTCGCAATGCGTAGTCGCACCGCCCAATGTTTCGTTATCGATTACTTCGCCAACAGCGGCTTTTACTAAATAGGATCCCGCCAAAAATATCGATCCTGTTTTATCAACAATCATGGCTTCATCCGACATGATGGGCAGGTACGCACCACCCGCCACACAACTTCCCATGATCGCTGCAATCTGAATAATCCCCATCGAGGACATTTTCGCATTGTTCCGAAACTGCCTTCCGAAATGCTCTTTGTCCGGAAAAATCTCGTCTTGCATTGGAAGGAAAACCCCGGCACTATCTACCAGGTAAACCACCGGCAACCTGTTCTCCATCGCAATTTCTTGTGCGCGCAAATTTTTCTTTGCGGTAATGGGAAACCATGCACCTGCTTTTACGGTGGCATCGTTTGCCACAATCATGCACTGTCTTCCTTTGATATATCCTATACCAGTGACCACACCACCGGATGGGCAGCCGCCATGTTCGGCATACATGCCCTCGCCAACAAAGAGGCCAATCTCTAAAAATTCTGAATGCTTATCTGTGAGATACGCGATCCGTTCGCGGGCTGTTAACTTTCCTTTTTGATGTTGGGATTCAATTTTCTTTTCCCCGCCACCCAACTTTGTTTTCTTTTCCTTCGATTCGAGACGAAAGATCAGTTGTTTGATTTGATCTTCATTCTTATTGAACGCTAAATCTTTTTCTACCTCCACTAGCTGCAGTCTTAGTTATCCTTCTTTTGTTTCTCCAGATCTTTTTCAATCTTCTTTCTGCTTTGCCCTAACGGGCCAAAAAAATGTTTTGGATTTGAATTAAGATGATTGGCCAATGAATCCATGCTTAGCAACAGTGCATTTAAATTATTATACAATTCATCATCATTCATCAGTTTGCCTGCAGTATTGTCTTTCGAATTCAGCTTGCCAAGTGTTTCATTCAGTTTGGTAAGTGTACCTTGTACTTTCTGAAGCGTGCCATTGATTTCAATTTGTTTTAAGGAATCAGACAACACTTTAAAATTAACCAGTGTTGGTTCCAACAGATCAAGCTTGTTGCTTAGGTTTTTAGACACTCCTCCAACACTAGTAGTTAATTCATTGATTCTTCCGTTGGCATTACTAATGAGCCCCTTTATTTGATAGTGGGTACCTTGAAAGTCGGCAAGGATAGTATCAAGCTTGCCGGTATTACTGGCCAGGTTATCCAAAACAACATTGAGTTTGCGCAAGGTGAACTGCAAATTAGCAGCTACCGGAACAGCATTTTCTGCCAGCAAATCGGCCAATCCTTTGTCCAGTACAGCATTCATGGTATCACCGGGTAGAAGGGGGTCCGTAACTACACCAATATCCAGCAACAGGTATTTTGTCCCTAATAAATCACCACTAAGGATAACCGAAGATTTTCGATCAATTTTCACCTCTGATGAAACTTCAAGTTCAACCAGTACTTTGTTCTGTTTATTTTGTAAAATACGGATGTCATTCACCCGCCCAACGGCCAGGCCATTTAAAAATATTTGATTGGAGGGTGTGAGTTTATCGACATTATTAAATACTGCATAGTACTTATGGTTGGAGGAGAAAAAATCCACTCCTTTCAAAAAATTAAACCCAAAGTACAACAGCACAATGCCGGTAACCATAAAAATCCCAACCTTTACTTCTTTAGAAAACCTCATGAAATTTGATTTTTTTGAGTATTGTACAGCAGTATACCTGAATGCAATTTAATCTTATCGTGTGGAAACATAAAAGGGCTTTTGATAATAAGGGTATTAAGATAAATAGATTCTATCAATTAATAGATTCCACTTCCTGCTTGTACTCTTTAAAAGCCCGGTATATTGCTGAAGCAATATAATCTTGAACTTTTTCGTCATTCAGTTCTTTTTCTTCTTTTTCGTTGGAAATATAGCCGATTTCAACCAAAACACTAGGCATGGCGGTCTTATAGAGAACGATAAACCCGGCCTGTTTCACACCCCGGCTCTTTCTTCCAGCCCGGGTGCCAAACTGGTTTTCTATTTTACTTGCCAACGAAAGGCTTGCCTCCAGGTGGGCCGATTGTTCCAGGCTAAATAAAATGTAAGACTCCGGTGAAGCGGGGTCAAATCCGGCATATTTTTCCTGATAGTTTTCTTCCAACAATATCACTGAGTTCTCGCGTTTGGCCACTTCAAAATTGGCATCACTAACATGAAGGCCCATTACATAGGTTTCGGTACCATAAATTTGGTTGCGCCTTTCTTGTGATACATTGGCGGGCAAGGAGTTGGCATGTATGCTGATAAATGCATCGGCATGAGCATCGTTGGCAATTTTTGCCCGCTCATCCAACCCAATAAAAACATCTGTTTTACGGGTATAAACCACTTTAACGTCCTGTATATTCTCTTCGATGAACGCCCCCACTTTGAGGGCCACCTTGAGGGTTATATCTTTTTCCTTGGTGGTTTTGCTCATGGTGCCGGGGTGTTTGCCCCCGTGACCGGCATCAATGACCACCACTTTCACCCGATGATCATTTTTTTGCGGGAATGCAGTGAAGTTTAGCAGGGTTATTGCTAACGAGAGAACATAAAATTTGATATTCATCACAGCACGCTAAATGTTAAAAGTATTTGGAATAACTTTACGCAAATGTGTGAATTTTTCACTAGAAGCTAAAAAACAAGGATTCAATTCCATATTTGTGCGTTTATCTTTCATTTTTCTAAGCCTATTCCTATTTGTTTCATTGGGGACACACGCACAGGAACGACTTTCAACGCCTAAGGATGTCCTTCCGGTTTCCTCGGATACAATCCCTGTAGCCGACCCGCTGGCGCAAGATACCATTCCAAAAGACAGTGTTTCCCTTCCACAAAAAAAGAGTGACATCGAAACAACAATCAATTATTCGGCCAGAGACTCCATCTTCACCAGTATTGATGGAAAACAGATTACCCTTTACGGAAACGCTAAAATTATTTACGGGGAAATTGAATTGGATGCGGAAGAAATTGTAATTGATTATGCTAAAAATACGCTTACAGCACACGGGGTGCGCGATTCCCTTGGGCAGCGCATCGGATTTCCAATCTTCAAAAATGGGCAAGAGATATACGAGACTAAAGATATAATCTACAATTTTAAAACCGGTAGAGCACGCATTACGGAGGTAGTGACCCAGCAAGGTGAGGGTTTTGTCCACGGTGAAACTGTTTTTAAAAATGAAAAAGACGAAATCTTTAGTATTCGAAACACCTACACTACCTGTAATCTTGAACATCCACATTTCCGGATACGGTCCACAAAAACAAAAGCAATCCCCAACGACAAAATTATTTCAGGGCCTTTTTATTTTGAGCTGAATGATATTCCCCTTCCATTGGGATTCGCTTTCGGAATGTTCCCAATGCCCAGAAAAAGTAAATCAGGAATTATATTTCCATCTTTTGGTGAGGAGAGAAGACGTGGGTTCAATATTCGCGGAGGAGGATATTTCTTTGACTTTAATGAATATATCAAACTTGCGCTTACCGCTGATGTGTACTCAAAAGGAGCCTATGCTTTCTATGCCAACTCCAATTACTCAAAACGCTACAATTATACCGGAGGGTTTAATTTCAGCTTTTCAAAAAACAATAACAGCGACCAAATAGAAAACACAACCTATACCAATGATTATCGGATAGCGTGGACCCATACCCCGCAAACAAAAGGCACCGGGCGTTTTTCAGCATCGGTAAATGCCGCAACCCAGACTTTCAACCAAAACAACAACATGATCTATGGCTACACTGATCAAACCAACTCCAGTAGCTTTAGTAACATCACTGCAAAATTAAGCTCCAATGTTTCGTACAGCAAACGCTTTACAGGCACTCCTTTTACGATGGGGCTGAACATGACACACAACCAGGATTTAACAACCGGACAAGTGGATCTTTCCCTCCCAAAAGTCAGTGTGAACATGACCAATATTTATCCGTTCCAACGCAGGGACGGACAGCCTACCGTACTCGATAATTTTTCCCTCGGTTATAAAATGGATGGCTCCAACCAGATCACCAACAACCTGGGGCGCATTCCTTCTGATGCGCAGAAAGACAGCATTGCCGATTTCTCATTCGATAATTTCGGCACCTTCTTTAAGAACGGGCGGAAAGGCATCCGCCATAATATACCCATCTCTTACTCCACCAGGTTCTTGAAGTTTTTTACCCTTTCACCCTCCTTCTCGTATGAAGAAAAATGGTATTTCGAAAAGCTGGATTGGAGATATAGAACTGTTAATGGTAAGCAAACCCTGGTGGCCGATACGATTCAGGGGTTCAATCGAATTGCCAACTATAATGTGAGTGCCTCGTTCAATACGCGGATATACGGAATGTACTACCTCAAGAAGGGCAACATCCAGGCGATTCGCCATATTATGAACCCATCTGTTTCTTTTGGGGTAACGCCCGACTTTACCAAAAACGAAAACTATTTTCAGGAATTCCAGGATTCAGTTAGGACATTTTACAGGTCACGCCATCAAGGATTTGTTTACGGCCCTTCAACAACTGGCAAGAGTGGAGCTATCGGATTTAGTCTTGGCAACAACCTGGAGGCAAAGATAAAATCAGAAAAAGATACTGTTGCAAGAAAGGTGATGTTGATCAACAACTTGTCGATAAGCTCCAGTTACAATATCGTTGCCGACTCTTTCAACCTTGCCCCACTGAGTATCTCAGCAAATACAAATATCAAAAATGGGTTGGTGAATGTAAACCTTTCAGCCTCATTGGACCCGTATACGTACCTTACCATTGTAGGGGAAGACGGAACCACAACCGAAAGAAGGATCAATTCATTGGCGTGGAAAGGAGGAAGTCCAGGAAGGATTACTAGCGCCACACTGGCAATGGGCACAAACCTCAATCCCAAAGGAAGGAACACCGATCAGGAAAGTCGTGAAAAAATATCAAAATCAGATTTACCCGAACAAGACAAACAATTTTTGTTGAACAACCCCGATGCATATGTTGATTTTGAAATCCCCTGGAACCTGCGCGTTAATTATAGCTTAAGTTATTCACACCCGGTAAACCAGGATTCACGGATCACACAATCGCTTCAAATGTCGGGCGATATGTCCCTTTCGGAAAAGTGGAAGGTTACATTCAATACAGGTTATCATTTTGAAAGCAAAGAAATCACACAAACCGATATTGGGATTAGTCGCGATTTACATTGCTGGACGATGCGCGTCAATTGGGTTCCTTTCGGCAGGTTCCAACAGTTAAATTTTACCATTGCGGTAAAGTCTTCGTTGCTTCAGGATTTAAAATTTGAACGTAGAAAACCTTTCTACGACAACTTATAGTTAAAGGGAATTAAGCCAACCTTCCACTTCTTCAAGGGTTGGGTTTTTCACATCCTCCAGTTTCATTTTTTTGCGGGTTCCACAAACATCATTGAAAAGTTTGGTGGCTTTCGCTTCTTTCAATTGTTCTTTGGTGGTAATCCCCAATTTTTGAAAAACAGGGATCAGTTCTTCACGAATTCCCACCGCAGCATAATCCAACACCGCAACATTTCGTTTTTCAGGTTTCATTTGTGGGAAGAATAAAACATCCTGAATGGAAGGCGAGTTGGTCATGATCATCGACAGGCGATCAATTCCAATGCCCAGTCCTGCCGTTGGCGGCATGCCGAATTCAAGTGCCCGTAAGAAATCTTCATCCAAGGTCATTGCTTCTTCATCACCACGTTTCCCCAGCTCGAGCTGGTCTTCAAAACGCTTACGCTGATCGATCGGATCGTTTAGTTCAGAGAATGCGTTACAAATTTCTTTGCCATTGCAAATTGCCTCGAACCTTTCTACTAATCCTTCTTTGCTGCGATGCTTTTTGGCAAGTGGTGACATCTCCACCGGATAATCAGTAATAAATGTAGGTTGGATTAATTTCCCTTCACACTTTTCACCAAAAATCCCATCGATCAGTTTTCCTTTTCCCATCGAGTCATCCACACCTACTTTTAAATCGCGGCAAGTCTGGCGAAGCGCGGCTTCATCCATTTCGGAAATATCGATGCCTGTAAAATGGTGAATGGCTTCAAACATGGTGAAGCGTTGCCATGGACGTTTAAAATCAATAACATGTTCACCCACCTGAACCGCTGTTTTTCCATGCAGGTCGAGCGCCACTTTTTCGATCATCTCCTCCACCAGGTCCATCATCCAATTGTAATCTTTGTATGCCACATACAATTCAACCTGTGTAAATTCAGGATTGTGAAATCTCGACATCCCTTCATTTCGGAAATCTTTTGAAAACTCGTAAACACCCGTGAAACCACCAACAATCAAACGCTTCAAATACAACTCATTTGCAATTCGCAAATAGAGTATCATGTCGAGTGTATTGTGATGGGTTTTGAATGGACGGGCCGCAGCGCCACCATATAATGGCTGAAGAATTGGCGTTTCTACTTCCAGGTAACTTTTATTGTTCAGGTATTCACGCATGGAGTTTACCAGGCGAGTACGTTTGATAAATGTTTCGCGCACTTCGGGGTTCACGATCAAATCGACATAGCGCATACGATACCGCTGTTCGGGATCGCTGAAGGCATCATGTTTAACAATATTTCCTTGTTCGTCTTCAGTTTCCTTTACAATCGGCAGCGGTCGCAAGGATTTAGAGAGCAGGGAAAACTCCGTGACATGTATTGATATCTCACCGGTTTGTGTTGTGAAGACGTATCCTCTCACGCCAACAATATCCCCGATATCGATGTGTTTCTTGAATACGGTGTTGTAAAGTGTTTTGTCTTCCGTTGGGCAAATGTCATCCCTACGGATATAAATTTGAATGCGACCGGTCTCATCCTGCAATTCAGCAAAAGAAGCATTGCCCATGATCCTCCGGCTCATGATCCGGCCTGCAATGGAAATGTCTTTATATTCGGTTTTGTTCCGTTCGTAATGCTCGTGGATATTGGCGGCAGAAACATTGATTTTAAACAATGCCGCGGGATAGGGATTGATCCCTAAACTTTCAAGTTCTTCTTTGCTTTTCCTGCGGATTTGCTCTTGCTCGCTTAAATGCATGGCCTTCTTATAAAATTACGGCAGCAAAAATAGCGTAAAATAAGCAGGTAAAAAATCAAGATTGGGTCCTTCTGCGCTTCAACTCTTTGCGGATCAACGTCAACTCACGGCTGCTTTGTCCGGCCACAGAGGTATTTTCTTCCGCGCGTCTAATCAAATACGGCATTACGGATTTAACGGGCCCGTAGGGCAAATACTTGACAACATTGAATTGCTGCTTGGCCAGGTTAAAAGAAATATTATCGCTCATTCCAAATAACTGGGCAAACCAAATGTGTTTGTCATTGCACGGGATTGCGTACTTCGCCATCAACTCCACCAGCAATTGGTTGCTATATTCATTGTGTGATCCGCACATTACAGAAACCCGGTCGATGTTTTCAACACAAAGGGTAAGTGCATCATTAAAAGCCCTGTCGGTGCCTGTTTTATCTTTATGGATAGGGCTTTTATACCCATTCTGCTCGGCCCTTTCGCGCTCTTTTTCCATGTATGCCCCACGCACCAGTTTGGCACCAAGAAAATGCCCCTTACTGTTGGCCTCCTGGATAGCATGGTTCAGATTCTCATAAGAAGATTTACAATACATCTGATAGGTGTTGTAAACAATCGCCCTGTTCTTATTATACTTTACAATCATTGCGTTTGCCAATTCATCGATGGTACGTTGAATCCAGCTTTCCTCGGCATCAATTAAAACGGGGACATCCGCTTCATACGCACTCCTGCAAATTTCATCAACACGCTTGGTCACTTTGGTATAGGCACTTTGTTGCTCCAGTGTGAGGGATGCCCTGTTTTGGATCAGTTCCAGCAACTTGATATCCGCAATGCCCGTCATTTTAAAAACACAAAAAGGGATGCTTTCTGAATTTTTGGCGCGATCAATTGTACGGATAATTTCTTGTTGTGTATGGTCAAAACCCGCTTCCGAGTGCTCCCCCTCCACAGAATAATCCAAAATAGCACCAACTGAAAATCCGGCAATTTTCGAAACCATAGTCGCAGTGTCATTGATATCCACTCCTCCGCAAAAATGATCAAAGACCGTTTTTCTGATAATCCCTTCGATTGGCAATCGCATTTTTAAAGCGGTTTTTACCAAACTTACCGCCACAGCAGAAACCCATGGGTTGCTGACCATAGAGAAAATAAAATTCGCCTTTTTTAATTCTGCGGTGGTTTTGTAGGAAAATGCAATGGCAGTGTCTTCAAAGGAGATAATAGGCTTCTTTTCCATAAATCATAGTGCAGGGCAAATATACGGATTGGCATGTGGTTGGAAATAAATTTTTCACAGAAGGCTATTTTGTGATTTTACTTAATTTCACCCCGAAATAGTTAAAAAAATGCTTCCTGAAAATATCCGCTTCTCACGCAACCCTGGACAAGATATTGCCACAATTATCAACGATAAGTATATGAAAATCGGGGTGTTGGTGGATGAAAATACCAGGTTGTCATGCTATCCACGGATTCAATCACACCTTCCTTTTCATCATCTTATTGAAATCCCCAGCGGGGAAGAGAACAAAACATTGCAATCTTGTGAAGCTATTTGGGAGGCCATGACCGCCCACGGAATGGACCGGCATTCCTTACTAATAATTGTAGGCGGTGGTGTATTGGGCGATATGGGTGGCTTCTGTGCAGCAACCTATAAGCGGGGAATCGATTTCATACTTGTGCCTACCACACTTCTCTCTCAGGTTGATGCAAGCATAGGCGGAAAATTGGGAATCGATTTTAATCATTATAAAAACCATATCGGGGTTTTTCAAGAACCTGTTTCCACTGTGGTGGATGTCGGGTTTCTGAAAACGCTCCCACAACGTGAGCTCCGCTCCGGATACGCAGAGGTTGTAAAACATGCCTTGATCCGCGATGCGGAAATGTGGGAAGAGCTTACTTCAAAACAGTATCAAAACCAGGATTGGGAAACACTGGTGATCCGGAATGTAGCTATTAAAGCAACCATCACGGCAGAAGACCCAAAGGAGAAAGGGGTTCGAAAACTTTTGAACTTAGGGCATACAATTGGGCACGCTGTGGAAAGCCATTTTTTGAAAAAGAAAAAGATTTTACACGGGGAAGCAATCGCCATTGGAATGATCACGGAATCCTGGATTGCTGTGAAGAAGGGAATGCTTTCGCAGAAAGAATTCGAGGAAATTCAAAATTTATTAATTGGAACCTACGGTAAAGTAGTTATTGCTGAAGAGGAAATACAACTAATTGCCGGGCTGACATTACAAGACAAGAAAAACCAGGACGATAGAATCCTTTGCATCCTGCCAATTAAAATCGGGGATGCTAAAACAGACTGCGAAATCAGTCTTGATGAGGTCGGGAAATCACTTCAGTATTATCTGAGCATTTAAACATAATGCATTTCAGATTCTTCCTGACGTTGCTTGCTACGAAGGCGTTTCTTTAATCCCAATGTTTTATCAGCGAGGATTTTCCTGGTCTTTTGAGATCTGTTTCCAGTAAGGAACCAAGCAGCCAACAAAGCACCTGAGGCTATACCCAGTCCGATTGCTATTTTCTTTGTTGTATTCATATTCGAAATAACTGGAATTTTATCATAATTGTTTCACAACTGTTAAGAAAAATATTTTCGATACTGTAATTTGCCGACAAAAAAAATTGAACGACTCCCTTCATATTTCCCAACGAACAGTTGTAAAAGGTACTGCCGCCTTGCTTCCCGCTTCAAAAAGCCTTAGTAACCGTGCATTAGTCTTAGCGGCTTTGGCAAAAGGCCAATCAACGTTGCAAAATCTTTCGAATGCAAATGATACGCAGTTGATGCAGCGGTTAGTAAATGCTACCGGAAAAATTGTCGATGTTGAAGATGCAGGTACCACCATGCGGTTTTTAACTGCTTTCTTTGCTGCTACCAACCAATCGAAAATACTCACCGGAACGCCACGAATGAAACAAAGGCCGATCGGTATTTTGGTTGATGCACTGCGAAAAATCGGTGCAGAAATTACCTATTTGGAAAAAGACGGTTATCCATCGCATGAAATAATCGGTTTTTCAAAACAAGGTGCTTCCGCGATTGAGATCAAAGGCGATGTGAGCAGCCAGTTTATTTCAGCCTTGATGATGATTGCACCCACGTTACCGAATGGCTTATCGATGAAACTTTTGGGCAAAGTGGGAAGTTGGCCGTACATTAAAATGACTGCGGGCTTAATGCAGGCTTTTGGGGCCACCATAGAATTGCATGGTGATGTAATTAAAATTGCACCGCAAAATTACACACCTGCTTCCATAACCATAGAATCGGACTGGTCGAATGCCAGCTATTGGTTTGCCTTTACAGCACTCGCCAGCGAAGCATCCATTGTCCTTCCCCGGCTATTCAACAATTCCTTGCAAGGAGACAAGGCAATCATTGATATCATGGATAGCCTGGGCGTGAGTGCAACCTGGAAAAATGATCATCTCCTGCTGACGAAGAAGGAACATGTAAATAATTTTTTCTGGGATTTTACACATTGTCCTGACCTGGCCCAAACCGTTGCAGTTGTGTGTGCAGCAAAAGGTATTGAAGGTACTTTCACCGGGTTGGAAAGCCTGCGGATTAAAGAAACCGACAGAATAAAAGCATTGCAAATTGAATTGGGAAAAATTGGTGGTGACCTGATTGAATCGGGGAGCGTATGGAAACTGGTTCCCTCTGCTTCACTTCCGGCAAAACAATCATTTGAAACCTACGAAGATCATCGCATGGCGATGGCCTTTGCGCCATTGGCCACACGAATGGATATCGAAATCCATGATCCTAAAGTCGTTCGAAAATCCTATCCTACTTTTTGGGACGATATACGCGGGTTTGGATTCACGATCAACTAAGTTCTGCAATCAACTTTTGAAAATAGCGGGGTGCATATTGTAGCCTGCTTCCATACCAGGAAAAGTATTCTCCATCAACCATTAGTACATTGGTATTTGGAAATTGCCTTTCAACGCGTTTGACGTGGTCTGTGGTAAAGGGGTAGGGTTCACTGGATAAGAAAATGCAATCAGGATTTAAAGAAGCAATTTCATTTTCATCAACAATGGGGTAGCGAGAGAACCCGGCTGCAGCATTTTGAAAACCAATCCTGGTCAAGATATCATCAATAAAGGTGTTGGCGCCTGCCACCATCCAGGGTTTCTTCCAGATAAAGTATAAAATGCGCTTCGGTTTTTGAAGTTTCTGAAACGCGCTAAAACCTTTGTGAATGGAATGAACCAAGGTGTCAGCCAGGCTCTTCCGGTTGGTTATTTCCCCAATACCTGAAATCATCTGAAATGCTTGGCCAAGTGCGTTCACATCACTCATCCAAACGGGGTAGTGTTCTTTTAAGCGATCAATACCTTCAGGATAATTTTCTTCCTTATTGCCAATTATTAAATCGGGTTGCAGGGCATCAATCCTTTCAAAATTGAAATTCTTCGTTCCTCCGATAATTTTCTTTTCACTTTTCCAATGACCTGGGTGGATGCAAAACTTTGTAATCCCAACTACCTGATCAGTTAGCGCCAGATCATGCAATAATTCGGTTTGTGACGGAACTAAAGAAATTATTCGGGAAGGACTTTCAGGCAGGCGAACGGGGAACCCCATTTGATCGATATGAACACGTTCATTGGTCATGAACAAAACTAGTGATGCCAACCCTTAAAAAGAAACGCACAGAGCACACAAAGAAAGACCCTCTCTATAAAACTCTGTGACCCTGCGCGTATTTCTTAAAATGCGATTCCTACTGAATTACACCGTTACTTGCGTAACTTATATCATTATTGCCATGCTAGCAAGCTGGCTGGAGATTTTTAAACTGGCATCGTTAACAGATCCCTGATTCAGCTCAAACTTAAGCTTTCCTCCGACTACTTTAAAATTTATACAACTTCCTTTTTCCCCAAGTCCATTACCATCGGTAACTGTTAAAACGGATTTTCCGGAAATGTTGCCTTTAATGTTTTCGAAATCCCGGCTTTTCGATTTGCCCAGATAAACAACCTGACAATCGGCCGCTTCACTTGCAGAAGTTAATTTCTTAATACTATACTTCTTGCTCCCTTTTGGCTTTCCGTCATACCAGGCTTTGAGGGTATTGTAAACGTTATCTTCTCCCATCACCCCCACTACAAATGTTCCTGCTTCTGATTCATTTGGCCACTGAACATACTTAATAAAGTTGTACAACATGGCTGCGTGGATCTCGTGGTCAGGTCTTTCTTGTCCAATCGAGACCGAAAAAAATGCCATGGTAAATACACATACTAAAAGTGATTTTTTCATGATTGGCTCCTTTTAAGGTTTATGTTAGGACTACTAAACTACAATTTCCAGACCAGTTAAGAAAGCCCCCCCAATTTCTCAGGGGGATTCTCACAAACAACCCATTAAATCAATATCGCCATCGCTGATAAAGAACTCGAAACTTTGAGGTTTGAGTCTTCAACAGCTTTTTGGTTTAACTCAAATTTCAACTTATTGTCAACAGTCTTAAAGTTGATACCACTTCCTCTTTGTCCCAAGCCAGATTTATCGGTAATTACCAATGTGCTTTGGCCCTTTGTTTTACCATTAACCGCTTCAAATTCCCCACTTTTATTGGTATCAATGAATACCACGTGGCAATTCGTCATTTCAGCAGCAGAATTAAACTTTTTAATAACGAAGGTCTTGCTTCCTTTTGCTTTTCCACCATACCAGCTGTTTAGCGTGTTGTACATGTCATTGTTGCCAATAACACCGATTACAAACTCGCCTCCGGTTGAATGGTCAGGCCATTGTACGTAGCGGACGAAGTTATACACCATCATAGAGTATACTTCATGAACAGGTCTATCCTGCGCGGAAACAGCTCCTGTAAGGAACATAATGCCAATTATTAGGGCTCTTTTAAATGCTTTCATGTCTATTTTTTTTAGGTTGATTGAATTGATGACACAAAAGTACGCCCTCCCGGATTACTGGAAGGGCGAATTATGAATGGTTCCTTTCGGATGTAAGATTTTATTATTTTTTCACTTAATGTAGTTGAAGTTGTGCCCTGGTTTCAATTGCAACAAGAACTCATAAATCAGGTTTATTACACTCTCAACATCATCTTTATGGACAGTCTCTACAGTGGTATGCATGTATTTTAAAGGCAAAGAAATAAGTGCTGAAGCCACACCTTCTGCAGAATATGCAAAAGAATCTGTATCGGTTCCTGTACTTCTTGAAACCGCTTGTCGTTGAAACGGGATTTTCCTCTTTTGGGCCGTTTCCAGGACCATTTTGAGAACGTTGTTGTGTACCGCAGGGCCATAACATAACACCGGACCGGATCCACATTTCTGATGACCGCTCTCTTTTTTATTGTACATAGGCGAACATGTATCGTGGGTTACATCCGTACAGATGGCTACATCCGGCTTCAACCTCCTCGAAATCATTTCAGCACCACGAAGCCCGATTTCTTCCTGAACAGCGTTGACTACATATAAACAAAACGGAAGTTTTTTCTTTTTTTCTTTCAGTCTGCGGGCTACTTCAGCAATCATAAATCCACCCATCCGATTATCTAGTGCCCGGCCTACCAGCCAGTTTTTGTTCATCTCCATAAGTTCATCTTCAAAGGTGATCACGCAACCAACATGAACACCCAGGGATTCTACTTCCTTTTTCGAACCACAACCAATATCAATGAAAATGTTTTTTAGTGTAGGTGTTTCTTCCTTACCGGCATCCCGCACGTGGATGGCCGGCCAACCGAACACACCTTTTACAATCCCCTTTTCAGTATAAATATTTACCCGCATAGAGGGGGCAATCTGATGATCCGATCCTCCATTTCTTCGCACATAGATGTACCCGTCATCGGTGATGTAATTCACAAACCAGGAAATCTCATCTGCATGTGCTTCGATCACTACTTTATATTTTCCTTTCGGGTTAATAACCCCTACGGCTGTTCCGTAGACATCTACTATTTGTTCATCGATATACGGCTTTATATAGTTGAGCCAGATCTGTTGCCCGGAAGATTCAAATCCTGTAGGCGATGAGTTGTTTAAATATTCAAATAAAAACTCTTTACTCTTCTTATCCATAGTGTTTCAATTTTCTCATTAAAATTAATTTGAAGTATTTACAACGGAATATTCCCGTGCTTCTTTTTCGGAAGGTTATCAACCTTGTTCTCCAACATCTGAAAAGCCCTGATCAATTTTTCACGCGTTTGGTCAGGGTAAATGACTTCATCAATATAACCGCGATGTGCAGCCCGGTAAGGGTTGGCAAATTTTTCCGTGTACTCTTCAACTTTTTCGGCAAGTTTCGCTTCCGGATCTGCTGCTTCAGAAATCTCTTTCTTGAAAAT
Organism: uncultured Roseivirgaceae bacterium; assembly: GCA_964398945.1. Lineage (GTDB taxonomy): Bacteria > Bacteroidota > Bacteroidia > Cytophagales > Cyclobacteriaceae > JBGTGG01. The sequence goes on from CAYNOT010000003.1 coordinate 118,847, forward strand.
AATCTCAGATGCTCCTTTTGCTCCCATCACGGCAATCTCAGCGGTTGGCCACGCATAGTTCATATCCGCACCAATATGCTTTGAGTTCATTACGTCATACGCCCCACCGTATGCTTTTCTGGTGATCACCGTGACCCGGGGCACCGTTGCTTCTGAAAATGCATACAGCAGTTTCGCCCCATTGGTGATAATCGCATTCCATTCCTGATCGGTGCCGGGCAAGAACCCTGGTACATCTTCAAATACCAATAATGGAATATTAAAGCAATCGCAAAAGCGAACAAACCGTGCGCCCTTCACACTCGAATTAATATCAAGGACACCCGCAAGTGAAGCAGGTTGATTACCAACAATTCCTATACTTCGTCCGGCTATGCGTGCAAACCCGACTACTATGTTATCTGCAAAATTTTTATGCACTTCAAAAAACGAATCTGCATCCACCACACCACTTATCACATCCCGCATATCGTACGGTTGATTTGGGTTGCCCGGAATAATTTCATTCAATGCCGGTCTTGATTCATCCCCTGACGTATAAGGCAAGCGCGGAACTTCATCTTCACAGTTTTGAGGAATATAGCTCAGCAATTTTTTAATATTATTGATACACTCCACCTCATTGGCGCAAGAGAAATGTGTAACGCCGCTTTTCGTGCTATGGGTTTCTGCTCCTCCAAGGTCTTCCGCTGTCACGTTTTCATGCGTAACGGTTTTTACAACATTGGGCCCTGTCACAAACATGAAGGAGGTTTTCTCCACCATGAAAATAAAATCGGTAATGGCAGGGGAATATACCGCACCACCTGCGCAAGGCCCCATGATCGCAGACAACTGCGGTATCAATCCTGAAGCCAGTGTATTTCGATAAAATATATCCGCATATCCACCCAGTGAAACTACACCTTCTTGAATACGTGCCCCACCTGAATCATTCAAACCGATAATTGGCGCCCCGTTTTTCATGGCAAGCTCCATTGTTTTCACAATCTTCTCTGCATGTGTTTCAGAAAGTGATCCCCCAAAAACAGTAAAGTCTTGAGAAAAGACATAGACCAGTCTACCGTTAATCGTACCATAACCTGTAATCACACCATCGCCTAAATAATATTCCTTATCAAGGCCAAAATCTTTTGAACGATGCATTACAAATTTTCCGAGTTCTTCAAAAGAGCCCTCATCCATGAGAAGCTCTACCCGTTCCCTGGCGGTAAGTTTTCCTTTTGCATGTTGCTGTTCAATCCGTTTTTCGCCACCGCCTAATAATGATTCTTCATTTTTTTTTCTAAGGACATCGAATTTCTTCAACAATTCCGGATTAGAATGAGTGCGTTTTTTCATTCAGATGGGTTATTTAGCGCAATCTGTTGCGGTGCTAAAAATAATCAAAAACAGCGTACTGTAGTTACCACCGAACCTATTAAATTCGCGTGGTTCAAAATTCCAAGAATGTTGAGTAGGAAACTAGCAATTATTGATTTAGGCACCAATACCTTTCACCTGCTGATTGCAAATGATACCGGTGAACACATGGCAATCGTTCATCGCGAGCGGTTGGCTGTTAAAATTGGAATGGGTGGCATCAATGAAAAAAGGATTTTGCCTGAAGCAATCGATCGTGCAGTACTTGCTATGCAAAGTTTTAAAAATACGATGGACAAAATGAATGTCAGGGAAGTGTATGCGTTCGGCACCAGTGCACTTCGAAATGCCACCAATGCAAAAGAGGTGCTTACTGAAATCAAATCCATTACCGGAATTGATGTCGAGATCATTTCCGGTGACAAAGAAGCCGATTTTATTTACAGAGGTGCTGCCTCGGCATTGGACCTGGGGAGTGGGAAATCACTTATTTTAGATATTGGAGGAGGAAGCGTTGAGTTTATTATTGGCAACAATAAAGAAATATTCTGGAAAGCAAGCCTGGACATTGGTGCACAAAAACTACTTGAAAAATTTCAGAAAAACGATCCAATCCATGCCGGGGAAATCAAAGCCCTTGAGGAATACCTGTCAACAGAACTGATCCCTGTTTTTGACGAATTGAAAAAACATAAACCCAAGACCTTGGTCGGATCATCGGGAACATTTGATACCCTTAGTGATATCTTTTGCACAAAGCATCACATCCTGAAAACACCTGAAGAAGTAGAAACAGCATTATCACTTGAGGGTTTCCATGAAATATTCAATGATATCCTGCCTAAGAATCGGGAGGAGCGAATGGAAATACCGGGCATGATTGAAATGCGTGTGGATATGATTGTGGTGGCATGTTGTTTAATCCGGCATATACTAAACAATCATCCTTTTAATCGGGTTCGCGTCTCCGCCTATGCGTTAAAAGAAGGTGTTCTTGCCTGGCTACGGAAACCGATTTCGGCCTAGGCGTAAATTCCATTAATCAAAATTCCTTGTACTATGTCGACCACTACATTCGCATATTCACATTTACAAAATTTCTCCCTCCGTGTATTTAAAAAAATGGGTTGCTCTGATGAGCATGCACAACTTGCAACTGAAGTGCTGCTTAGCGCAGATGCACGCGGTATCGATTCGCACGGAATGGCGCGACTCTCCGGGTACGTTCGGTTGTGGGAAGCAAAAAGAATTAATGCCAACCCAGCAATAAAAATCAGTTATGAATCCCCCAGCACCGCAGTTGTTGATGGTGACTCCGGGCTAGGGTTAGTGGTGGCTCCTTTCGCAATGAAGGTTGCGATTGAAAAAGCAAAGCAGGTCGGAACCGGATGGGTATCCGTGAAGAATTCAAACCACTTTGGCATTGCTGGCTACCACGCGATGATGGCACTTGAACACGACATGATTGGAATGGCGATGACGAATGCAAGCCCGTTGGTAGCGCCTACATTTTCAATTGAACGCATGTTGGGCACCAACCCGATTGCGGTAGCAGTGCCTGCGGATCAAGAACCTCCTTTTGTTGGTGATATGGCTACCACTACTGCAGCAAACGGAAAACTTGAAATCCTGCAACGAAAAAATCTTGAAGCACCACTTGGTTGGATTCAGGATAAAACAGGAAATGCTTCTACCAATCCAAATGAATTAAAAGATGGTGGTGCTTTGCTTCCGCTGGGAAGTGATGTAGCGCATGGTAGCCATAAAGGATATGTGCTTGGGTCCATTGTCGATATTTTTTCTGCTGTGCTATCAGGAGCCAACTATGGTCCATGGGTCCCTCCCTTTGTCAGTTTCTTAGCACCACCCGCTGATCCGGTAGGGGAAGGCATTGGCCATTTCTTGGGTGCCATGCGTGTTGATGCTTTCAGGCCAGCGAATGAATTCAAATCAAACATGGACACGTGGATAAAAAGATTTCGTTCTGCAAAAACAGTGGAGGGAAGGGAAAGCGTTTTAATCCCTGGTGACCCGGAAAGAATTATGGAAGCAGAAAGAAAATTGAATGGAATCCCTGTCAACCAAAAAGTGGTTGAAGACTTGCAATTGCTTGCGCAGAAATTGGAAATTGATTTTTAGAAACCCGCTGTAATCCCAATGCGGAAAACCCACGGGCTATCATAGGCTTGAGGATCGCTGGAATTAACTCTATACGAAAAATTATATAACCCCATTGCGAACAGGCCTGCATTTCTACCTAAGGGTTGAAAGAAACCACCTCCGGCCATAAAACTATTAAATGACAATCTTGTTGATTCCCCATTTATAAAGGCATACTCATAGTTTAAGTACTCATACTCTGCGTGTAAAAAAAGAGGACCCCAAAAATTGTAGCGAAGAAATGGCGAAATACCATAATCATTTGTCTTAATGGGCGGGGTAATTGTTTTATACTTTGTATAGCGATATTGTATCATTACCCCACCAGCCAATTTATCGGTGATCTTGTAACCAATTATTGGCGATACAGAAAAGAAATCAGAATAACTGCTGAAGCTGAGTCCGAACCCTCCCCCAAAGAACATGCGGTCCCGGAGACTTGGCTTCTCATCCATCGATTCTTCCCCCCACTGTGCCTGGGCGCCAAACGCGAACAATAAGAACAAAAATGGGAATAGTATTTTTTTCATAACCGTAGCTTTAGTTTTTTTCCGTAATAACGAATATCTCTTCCGTTTCTTTCTTCATCAAATACTTTTCACGTGCAAACTTCTCTAAGGTTTCGCGACTTCCTAAAAGCTCATCACGATCTTTGGTTACTTCCTGGATTTTCTCTTCGTAATACTCTTTTTCATTTTCCAGTGAATTGAGTTTCGAACTTAACTTGATACGGGAAATCAAATCATTGGAGTCCAACAACAACATCCAAACAAGAAAAACAACTCCTGTTATAAAATAAAAGCTGCGAAAAATGGGTGGCAGTCTCTTCAACATAGCTTAAAAAATAAACCCTAAGATAGGAATTATTTATGATTTCTAAACACCAAAAGATAAGGGCCACTGATTTCTCAATGACCCTTATCTTCATGAATATTTAAGTCAACGTAATTTGACCCACCAGGAATCAGAATTTTTTTCCCGGGAAGTAGGCTATTTCACCAAGCTCTTCTTCGATTCGCAACAACTGGTTGTACTTTGCCATCCTGTCTGAACGGGAAGCCGACCCGGTTTTGATTTGACCAGTATTTAACGCCACTGCCAAATCTGCAATGGTACTATCTTCTGTTTCACCAGAGCGATGCGACATGATACATTTATAGCTATTTTGCTTGGCCAGATTAACAGCATCAATAGTTTCCGTCAACGAGCCGATTTGATTTACTTTTACTAAAATAGAATTTGCTGTTTGGGTGTCGATACCTTTCTGCAAGAATTTCACATTGGTAACGAATAAATCATCACCAACCAATTGTGTTGTGGATCCTATTTTATCTGTCAGTGATTTCCATCCTTTCCAATCATCTTCCGCCATTCCATCTTCAATGGAAATGATCGGGTATTTCTTCACCCAACTTGCCCAATAATCAACCATCTCTTCCGATTTCAATTTCTTACCGGTCGATTTTTTGAATTCGTAGGTTTTTGATTTTGGATTATAGAATTCAGAAGCAGCAGCGTCCATCGCAATAAAAATATCTTCACCCGGTTTGTAACCTGCCTTTTCAATTGCTTTCAACACAACTTCAATCGCTTCTTCATTCGATTTGATGTTTGGGGCAAAGCCACCTTCATCCCCAACATTGGTACTTAGCCCTTTGCTGTGCAAAACACTTTTCAGGTGATGGAAAACTTCTGTACCCATCTGTAATGCTTGCGAAAAAGTTTTTGCTTTTACCGGCATCACCATAAACTCCTGAAAATCGATGGAATTATCTGCATGGCTTCCACCATTCAAAATGTTCATCATCGGAACAGGGAGTGTTGTTGCGCCTACTCCACCGATGTAACGATACAACGGCATACCAGCATCCATGGCCGCAGCTTTGGCAATCGCTAAGGAAGTTCCAAGGATCGCATTGGCCCCCAATTTTGACTTGTTAGGCGTGCCATCCAATTCGATCATGATTTTATCAAGCAAGCTTTGCTCGTAAGCAGGAAACCCAACGATTTCAGCAGCAATTTTTGTATTGACATTGTTAACGGCCTTCAATACACCTTTTCCTAAAAATTTCTTTTTATCGCCATCGCGAAGTTCAACCGCCTCGTGTGTTCCTGTGCTCGCTCCTGAGGGAACAGCAGCACGGCCAAATGCTCCGCTTTCGGTCATTACATCAACTTCGATTGTTGGGTTACCGCGACTATCTAAAATCTGGCGGGCATGGATACTTTCAATTAAACTCATTTTCTTGGATTTTAAGATTTAAGATTGGATGATTTAAGATTTTGTTTGTTCAAGGTTATAAGGGTGGCAGCAAAAATAGCAGTCAATTCATTTGATTCTTTGGTTAGGAAATCTAAGTCAAATTTACGTGTTCTATTTATCAATTCATTCTTATCCATTCGATCAAAATCTTAAATCGATAAATCTTAAATCCTAAATTACAATTTTAACATTTCAACAAACTGATCAAACAAGTAACGCGAATCATGTGGTCCCGGGGAAGCCTCCGGGTGGTACTGAACAGAGAATGCTTTCTTGTCCTTTCTACGAATTCCCATGATGGTATTGTCATTCAAATGCATGTGCGTTACTTCGATCGCATCATTGTTCTCAACATCTTTTTCACTGATTGCAAAGCCATGATTCTGGGAAGTCATCTCCCCTTTTCCTGTCAATATGTTTTTTACGGGATGGTTTAAGCCACGATGGCCATGGTGCATTTTATAAGTAGAGATGCCCGATGCTTCCGCTAATATTTGATGCCCGAGACAAATCCCGAAAAGGGGCCTGTCGACATCAAGGATTTGCTTTACCGTTTCAACAGCATATTCAGTAACGGCAGGGTCACCCGGGCCGTTTGAAATAAAATATCCGTCAGGATTCCAGGCCTCCATCTCTTCAAAAGAAGTTTTTGCAGGAAAAACCTGAACGTAACAACCACGGCTTGCCAGATTTGTTGCAATGCTTTTTTTAATTCCCAGATCCAGGGCAGCAACTTTGTAAGCCGCATTTTCATTGCCAACAAAATACGGTTTGGCCGAAGATACTTTAGAGGATAACTCAAGGCCTTCCATGCTCGGAACCTTCTTGATTTCCTCTTTTAGTTGTTCCGGTGATAGCACAGATGAGATTATGGCATTCATCGCACCTTTACTCCTGATATGGCGAACCAACATCCGGGTATCAATTCCACCAATACCCACTACACCATGCTTTTCCAGGTATTGTTGAAGTGAATCTTTTGCCTCTTTTCTACTGAATTCTTTGGAGAAATCATTCACCACCAAACCACTGATCTTCGGGCTTTCTGACTCTTGTTCTTCATCAACCGTTCCATAATTCCCTATGTGCGCGGTTGTGTTTACTACAATTTGACCAAAATAGGAAGGGTCAGTATAAATTTCCTGATAACCGGTCATTCCGGTGTTGAAACATATTTCACCACCTGAGGTCCCGGTTTTACCAATCGCGATGCCTTCCACCAACAGGCCATCTTCCAAAAGTAGATATGCTTTTTTGTCCATCATAAGTAGTTGCGTTCCATCGCAAAATTAACCGCTCTCGCGTAATGAAAAGAATAATACCGATCTATTTTCAAGTTTAGCAGCAATCGATTGTAGCGTATAAAAAAAGGGGTTGAATAAAAATCCAACCCCTTTTGCGATTATTTATTGATTTTATCAATTATTCTTCAGTCTTCTTCTTTGCAGCTTTCTTCTTAGCAGGCTTCTTTTCTGCGCCTTCATCAGTTCCCTCTGTTGCAGTTGCTTCAGTAGTCTCCTCTGTTGCAGCTTCTACAACCTCATCTGATTTTTTACCACTTTTTCTGCCTCTTCTTGTTCTTGCCTTTTTCACAACTGCCTCTTTTGTATAGATTTCATTGAAATCCACCAGTTCGATCAAGCACATTTCAGCATTGTCGCCAAGACGGGTATCGCCCAATTTAATAATCCGGGTATAGCCACCTTGACGCTCACCAACACGGCCTGCAACTTCACCAAACAACATTCCCACAGACTCCTTGTTTTGAAGATACGAGAATACGGTCCTGCGTGAGTGCATGGTGTCACTTTTGGCCTTTGTAATCAAGGGCTCAACATATTTACGAAGCGCCTTTGCTTTCGCTACGGTTGTAGTCATGCGCTTGCTTAAAATCAATGAGGAAGCCATATTGGAAAGCATTGCCTTCCTGTGATCGGATTTCCTGCCTAAATGATTTATTTTCTTTCCGTGTCTCATCTTATTTAATCTTCATCAAGTTTGTACTTCGAAAGATCCATTCCGAAGGTTAGGTTTTTCTCAGCTACTAACTGCTCCAGCTCAGCAAGTGATTTCTTTCCGAAGTTCCTAAACTTCATCATGTCTGAAATCTCAAGCCTTACTAAATCGCCAAGGCTTCTTACTTCAGCTGCTTTCAAGCAGTTGTAAGCGCGTACCGATAAGTCTAAGTCATGAAGGCCAGTCTTCAATAATTTGCGCATGTGAAGCATTTCCTCATCTACCTGCTCAATATCCTCGCCTTTATCAGTTTCCAATTCAATTGACTTATCAGAGAATAGCCTAAAGTGCTGGATCAATATAAATGCTGCTCCTTCAAGTGCTTTTTCCGGATGGATTGATCCATCTGTTTCGATATCGATAAGCAACTTTTCGTAGTCAGTCTTTTGCTCAACGCGCGTGTTTTCCACACTGTATTTAACATTCTTAACAGGTGTAAAAATTGCATCGATTGGAATAAATCCAAATACCTGCTCGTTTGGCTTGTTCTCTTCTGCCGGAAGGTATCCTCTTCCTTTTTCCATTGTTAATTCAATCTCAAAATTAACGGACTCATCCAACGTACAGATTACGTGCTCTGGGTTCAAAATTTCGAAAGCAGTAGAAAAGTTGGCAATATCACCAGCAGTGAAATGTTTTTGCTTTTTAATAGAAACAGTAATCTTGCTATCGAATGATTCAGAAACCTTTTTAAAGCGAACCATTTTCAAGTTCAAAATAATTTCCGATACATCTTCAACAACACCTTCAATGGTCGAAAACTCATGCAACACACCCGGAATCTTAATTCCAGTGATTGCATACCCTTCTAAAGAAGACAGGAGAATCCTTCTAAGCGCATTGCCAATGGTAACTCCGTATCCTTTTTCAAGAGGTTTAAAGGTGAATAATCCATGGAAATCATCTGATTTCTCCATGACTACTTTTTCCGGCATTTGAAATGCTAATATTGACATAGTGTTTTTGATTAACGCTAAAAGATTATTTGGAATAAAGTTCAACGATCAATTGCTCGTTGATGTTCTCAGGGATATCAGTCCGTGGTGGCAATGTGATGAATTTTCCAACCATCTCATTTGCATCCCACTCAACCCAGTGATATTTTTTTGCTCCCTGTATTGACAATGCCTCTGTGATCACTTCTAAAGATTTAGAACGCTCACGTACACCAATTGCATCACCAGGCTTCAACGTGTAAGAAGGGATATTTACATTCTCTCCATTCACTTCAATGTGCTTGTGCAATACCAACTGACGGGCTGCCCTGCGTGTAGGGGCAATACCAAGACGATAAACCGTGTTATCAAGTCTTGCTTCCAAAAGCTGAAGCAAGTTTTCACCGGTAATGCCTTTCTTACGGTTCGCCAAATCAAATACTTTTGCGAATTGACGCTCCAATAATCCGTAGATATATTTCGCCTTTTGCTTTTCCATTAACTGGATAGCATATTCAGACTGCTTGCGTCTTCTTCCACGACCATGTTGACCAGGGCCATAGTTCTTTTTTTGAAGTGCTTTATTATCACCCAAGATTGGTTCATTGTACCTTCTTGAGATTCTTGCTTTCGGGCCTGTGTATCTTGCCATTTTTCTTCTATTAAAACTCTCGACTTGCGATCAACTCGCAATTCTCAAATCATATTTTAATTATACTCTTCTTTTCTTTGGAGGTCTGCAACCATTGTGTGGTAGTGGCGTCATATCCTTGATGGAAGTAACTTCAATGCCCGCTGACTGAATGGTACGAATCGCTGATTCCCTTCCTGCTCCAGGTCCCTTTACAAAGACTTCTACTTTGCGCATTCCAAGTTCAAAGGCTTTTGTAGCACAATCCTGAGCTGCCATTTGTGCAGCATACGGAGTGTTCTTTTTCGAGCCTTTAAAACCCATCTTGCCCGCAGATGCCCATGAAACCACCTGACCAGTTGAATTGGTCATGGAAACGATGATGTTATTGAAGGTAGCTTTGATATGGGCTTCACCCACAGCTTCTACCACAACAACTCTCTTTTTAGCTTTATCTTTTCTTTTTTCAGCGGCCATTACCTCTGTATTTATATTTAACTAAATCTTATCCTTTCGTTGCCTTCTTCTTATTCGCAACAGTCTTACGTTTTCCTTTACGGGTCCGCGCATTGTTCTTGGTGGTTTGACCACGAACCGGAAGGCCCTTACGATGGCGAAGTCCACGGTAACATCCGATATCCAACAAGCGCTTGATGCTCATCTGGATTTCAGATTTTAAAGAACCTTCAATCCTGAATTTTTCAGCGATAATTGAACGAATCAAATTTGACTCATCATCATCCCAATCCTTTACCTGCTTATCAAGGCTAACATTCGCCTCAGTAAGAATTTTTTGGGCGGACCGTTTACCAATCCCAAAAATGTAGGTTAGGCTAATTTCGCCTCTTTTGTTATCCGGAATATCTACACCAGCAATCCTTGCCATTTCTTTATGGTTATTCGTTGTTTTATAATTCTTTTTATCCTTGTCTCTGCTTGAAACGTGGATTCTTTTTGTTGATCACGTATAATTTGCCATTGCGTCTGATAATCTTGCAATCTGCGCTACGCTTCTTAATTGATGTCCTGATCTTCATTTCTTAACTATTTGTATCTAAATACAATTCTTCCTTTTGTTAAATCATAAGGTGACATTTCCAGTCTTACCTTATCACCCGGTAAAATACGGATATAGTGCATCCTCATTTTTCCAGATATGTGCGCCAATACTTCGTGCCCATTCTCCAGTTGTACCCGAAACATGGCATTTGACAATGACTCTGTTATTGTTCCGTCTTGCTCAATTGACTTTTGCTTCGCCACTTATAATTATAGTTTTCTTCAATATACTTGTGCGTTGTCAAAATCTCCGGGCCGTCTTCCAAAATTGCTACCGTATGCTCAAAGTGCGCTGAAGGTTTCCGGTCAGCCGTGCGGATCGTCCATCCGTCACGTTCTTGAACAATACTCTTCGCTCCTGCATTGATCATCGGCTCTATTGCAATGACCATCCCTTCTACCAACTTCACTCCTTTTCCACGCTTTCCGTAGTTGGGAACTTCAGGATCTTCATGCAGGCTTTTTCCAACCCCATGTCCAACCAGCTCGCGAACTACACCGTATCCAAATCCTTCTACAAAGCTTTGGATGGCATAACTCACATCCCCCATTCGATTTCCCGGTCTGGCCTCCTGTATTCCCAAGTGAAGCGCCTCGTATGTTCTTTCCAACAACAAGCGTACTTCCTCAGAAACTTCGTTCAATGGATAGGTATAAGCCGAATCACTGTGAAACCCTTTATAATGAACTCCACAATCAATCGAAATGATATCGTCCTCTTTTATCTCATAGTCACCTGGAAAACCATGTACGACTACCTCATTGACAGAGATACACAAAGAAGACGGAAAGCCATTGTAATTCTTGAATGATGGAACCCCACCATGATCGCGAATAAATGCTTCCGCTACCCTATCCAGTTCACTTGTTTTAACACCTGCTTTTATCAACCTGGCCACCTCACCGTGAGCCTTGCCCAAAATCTGGGCACCTTCTTTAATAAGTTGAATATCCGCTTGTGTTTTTAAGTGGACCATCCCAGCTTTAAGCTGCAGCAAATTGAGAACGCCCTTTTACTCTTCCTGATTTCATCATCCCTTCGTAATGCCTCATCAATAAGTAACTTTCTATTTGTTGAAGTGTGTCGAGAATAACCCCAACCATAATCAACAACGAAGTTCCTCCATAGAATTGAGCGAAGTTTTGGCCAACACCACCCCTTACTGCAAATGCAGGAAGGATTGCGATGATCACCAGGAACATTGATCCCGGAAAAGTAATTCGAGATAAAACTGTATCTATAAATTCAGCAGTTTGAGCACCTGGTTTAACACCTGGCACAAACCCCCCATTTCTTTTTAAATTATCTGCAATATCAGTCGCATTGATAGTGATTGCAGTGTAAAAGAAAGTAAAGACCAAAATCAAAAACCCAAACAAGGCATTGTATTGCCAGGATGTGAAATCCGCGAAGGTAGATCCTACATACGCTCCGATATCACTATCACGCCAAAGGCCGGCCAACATGGATGGGATAAACATCAACGCCTGGGCGAAGATGATCGGCATTACACCGGCACTGTTCAACTTCAACGGAATAAAATCACGTTTTCCGCCATACAACTTATTTCCAATCACCTGTTTTGCATACTGGATAGGGATTCTCCGGGTTGCCTGGGTGAGTAAAATCACACCCATTACAACTGCAAACAACACCCCTAATTCAATGATCAGAAACAATGCTCCACCAATCTGCTTGTCTACCACTTCCGCAACAAAAGAGGATGGGAAGCGTGAGATAATACCAATCATAATCAACATGGAAATCCCATTTCCTATTCCCTTGTCGGTAATCCTTTCACCAAGCCACATACAGAACATGGTTCCGGCAATCAGGATGATTACTGAAGAAACATAGAAAAACATTCCCGGATCAATGATCGCATTTGGGATCGGGGCAATGGTTGCTTTTAAATAACTGAAGCCCTGGAAACCAGTGATGACAATGGTAAGCACGCGGGTAATTTGGGTAATCCGCTTTCTTCCGGATTCCCCTTCTTTTTGCATCTTTTGGAAATATGGGACTGCCACAGTAAGCAACTGGACAATGATGGATGCCGAGATATACGGCATAATCCCCAATGCAAAAATAGAAGCCCGGCTAAAAGCCCCTCCTAAAAATGTATTTAACAAATCGAAGATTCCTCCGGTAGCACCATCCCCCAAAAAATTAGGATCAACACCAGGAAGGACAATATATGATCCCAACCTGAAGATGACCAGGAATCCGATGGTATTCAGAATTCTAACCCGGAGATCCTCAATGGAGAAAATGTTCCTTATCGTGTCGAAGAATTTCTTCATTATTTCACTATTGTAGTGGTTCCTCCTACTTTCTCGATAGCTGCTGTTGCCGTTGCAGAAAATGCATGTGCTTCAACACTTACCTTCGATTTCAATTCACCTCTTCCTAAAACTTTAATTTTATCATTCTTACCTGCCAAACCGTTTTCCATCAACACCTGGATGCTGATCGCGTCTGACTTTAATTTCTCAGCAAGTCCTTCCAACACATCAAGATTCAAAGCCTTGAAATATACTTTATTGAGGCTCTTGAATCCGAACTTAGGAACCCTGCGTTGCAAAGGCATTTGGCCACCTTCAAAACCAATCTTACGGGAATAACCAGAACGGGATTTTGCCCCTTTGTGTCCGCGACCGGCAGTACTACCACCTGATCCCTGACCTCTTCCAAGTCTTTTGTTAGTCCGGGTTGATCCGGTTGCCGGTTTTAATGTATGTAATCTCATCCTAAATTTCCTTTACAGTAATCATGTGGTTTACCTTCGCAATCATACCGGCAATCTGTGGTGTCATTTCCACTTCTACCGACCTGTTCATTTTTCCTAAACCAAGTGCCTTCATCGTAAGCTGTTGTCTTTCGGCCCGCTTGATGATACTTCTGGTCTGTGTGATTCTTACTTTTCCCATTTCTCTTAGCCGTTAAAAACTTTCGATAAGGATACCCCTCTTTTTTGTGCTACTGAGAATGCATCACGCATATTGGTAAGTGCATCGAAGGTAGCTTTCACCACGTTGTGTGGGTTCGAAGATCCTTTTGATTTTGCCAATACGTTGTGTACACCTGCGCTCTCCAACACGGCACGCATCGCACCACCGGCTATAACCCCAGTACCCGGAGAAGCTGGTTTCAACAATACGAACCCGCCACCGAATTTTCCAACTGCATCGTGCGGTACAGTTCCTTTTATAATTGGGACTTTTACCAAATGCTTCTTGGCGTCATCGATTCCTTTTGTAATCGCATCCGTAACCTCATTGGCCTTTCCAAGACCATAGCCTACCACACCATTGCCATCACCTACCACTACAATCGCTGCAAAGCTGAATCTACGACCACCTTTTACCACTTTTGCAACCCGGTTAATAGCAACTACGCGTTCTTTAAGATCGATTTCGCTTGCTTTTACGGTGCTAATATTACTTACTGACATATCTTAAGTCTTAGAATTTTAATCCACCTTCTCTGGCACCCTCTGCCAAAGCCTTAACATTTCCATGATACAAGTATCCATTTCTATCGAAAACAATTTCTTGAATTCCTGATGCGATGGACTTCTCGGCCATTTTCTTTCCTACAGTCTTCGAGTTTTCAATGTTAAGGCCAGCCTTATCACCAAGCTCTACTGTTGATGCAGAAGCCAGGGTTACGCCACGTGAGTCGTCAATGATCTGCGCGTAAATCCCTTTGTTGCTTCTAAAAACCGTTAACCTTGGACGCTCAGTTGTTCCTCTGATCTTCTTCCGGATTCCGGCTTTAATTCTTGATCTTCTTGTTTTATTCTTGCCTGCCATGGATCTATATATCTCCTATGATGCTTTAATTAATTTCTATTTTGCTGCGGACTTACCAGCTTTTCTTCTGATAAACTCACCTGTGAAGCGGACACCTTTACCTTTGTATGGCTCAACTTTACGTAGCGATTTTATCTTTGCTGCAATCTGTCCAATCAATTGCTTATCAATGCCTTCCAAAACAATAGTCGGGTTTTGACCTTTTTCTTGAGAGGTCGTAACCTTAATTTCGGGGGGAACACCAAAAAATATAGTGTGGGAATAGCCTAAGCTTAGTTCCAATACATTTCCTTGTGCGGTAGCTTTAAAACCAACACCTACAAGCTCCAATTGTTTCTTATATCCTTCGCTTACACCTGTTACCATGTTGGCAAGCAAGGAGCGGTACAATCCGTGCATCGCTTTGTGACGTTTCTGCTCGGTTGGTCTAACAAGTGTAACTTCCCCATTCTCCTGTGATAATTGAAAATCAGGATCAATTACCTGGGAAAGTTCACCTTTTGGTCCTTTCACGGTAGCTTTATGATCTGCTTCAGAGAACGTAAACGTTACACCGGCAGGAATACTAATTGGTTTTTTACCTATTCGTGACATTCCTATTAATTAATATACGGTACACAAAACTTCACCACCTACATGAAGCCCGCGGGCTTCTTTATCTGTAATCACACCTTTCGATGTAGAAAGGATTGCAATCCCCAATCCATTCATTACCCTTGGCATGGTCTCAGCAGCCGTATATTGGCGCAAACCCGGTGAACTAACACGATCAAGTTTTGTGATCGCTGGCTCTTTGGTTTCGCGGCTATATTTCAAGGCGATTTTGATACTTCCTTGACCACCATTTCCTTCTTCGAACTTATAGTTCAGGATATAACCTTTGTCAAATAACACTTTGGTTATTTCCTTCTTGATGTTAGAAGCCGGAATCTCCACTACGCGGTGTCCTGCCTTAATGGCATTCCGCAACCGGGTAAGATAATCTGCTATTGGATCAGTCATTTTCTTTCAATTAAAAGCAAACCCGTCAAAAAACGGGGCTGCAAAGATATTCAACAATTTTCTTTATTCAAAGTACCATTAAGCCAATTACCAACTTGACTTTGTAACTCCAGGAATCTTTCCTTCGGAGGCCATTTCACGAAATACGTTACGGCAAACACCGAATTTACGCATATATCCTTTTGGTCTTCCGGTTAGCTTGCAACGGTTGTGCAACCGAACTGGCGATGCATTCCTTGGCAATTTGTCCAGGGCATCATAGTCACCGGCTTCCTTTAAGGCTTTTCTCTTGGCCGCATACCGTGCTACCAATTTGGCCCTCTTATTTTCCCTTGCTATTACAGATAATTTTGCCATACTGCTTAATTATTATTTTTTGTAGTGAAAGGCATACCGAAGCCCTTCAATAATTCAAAGCTCTCCTCATCCGTGCGGGCATTCGTCACAAACGTGATGTCCATACCGGTGATTTTATTTACTTTATCAATTGAAATCTCAGGGAAAATGATCTGCTCCTTTACACCCAGTGTGTAATTTCCACGGCCATCAAACCCTTTTGCATTCAGCCCTTTGAAATCACGAACACGTGGAAGCGCTACTGTCATCAAACGATCCATGAATTCATACATTTTTTCGCCACGCAATGTAACACGCACACCGATTGGCATATTTTCCCTCAACTTAAAATTTGAGATCGCTTTCTTGGAAAGTGTAGCTACGGCTTTCTGACCGGTAATGGTTGTGATTTCTTCCACACCCGCATCAATCAGTTTTTTATCCGTTACTGCTATACCCATACCTTTGTTGATACAAATCTTCTGGATTCTTGGAACCTCCATTACGGATTTGAACTGGAACTTCTCCTGCAACGCAGGTACAATTTCCTTCAGGTATTTTTCTTTTAATCTTGGAGTCGCCATTACTTAATAAATTCACCGGTTTTCTTAGAATATCGCTGAAGCTTGCTTTTATCATTAAGCTTCCTACCTATACGGGTAGCTTGACCTGATGCCGGATCGATCAACATTAGATTACTAATATGGATCGCAGCCTCAGTTTTATTGATACCACCTTCTGGCTTGCCAGCGGATGGTTTTTGGTGCTTCGTAACGATGTTCACATCTTTCACAATCGCACGGTACTTATCGGTAAGTATTTCCAATACTTCACCTTGTTTTCCTTTATCATCTCCGGCAATAACACGAACCGTGTCACCTTTTCGGATATGAAGTTTATGCTGGGGGTTATACTTTCTTTCCATTGCTTATAATACTTCTGGTGCCAATGAAACAATCTTCATAAACTGCTTTTCGCGCAACTCGCGAGCAACCGGGCCGAAAATACGGGTTCCGCGTGGCTCATCCTGTGCGGTCAACAGAACAGCAGCGTTATCTTCAAAACGGATATACGATCCATCTTTTCTCCTAACTTCTTTTGTCGTTCTTACGACCACCGCTTTTGAAACGGTTCCCTTTTTAACGCTACTGCTGGGCATTGCAGACTTAACCGTAACTACGATTTTATCGCCTACACTTGCGTACCTTCTTCCCGTTCCGCCAAGGACGTGGACACAAAGTACTTCCTTTGCTCCGCTGTTATCTGCAACTTTCAGTCTGCTTTCAGTCTGTATCATGACTATTTCGCTTTTTCAACTATTTCCACAAGTCTCCACCTTTTGTTTTTGCTCAATGGACGTGTCTCCATGATGCGTACAGTATCACCGATACCTGCTTCATTTTGTTCGTCATGTGCCATAAACTTGGTAGTCTTGTTTACAAACTTTCCATAGATCGGGTGCTTCACCTTACGGTCAACAGCAATCGTGATGCTCTTTGTCATCTTGTTGCTTACCACCCGTCCAATTTTCTCTTTTCTTAAGTTCCTTTCTTCCATAGGAATTACTTTTGAAGTTCTTTTGCCCTTAATTCGGTTTTCAACCGTGCGATCACTTTACGTGTTTCGCTTATTTTCATTGGGTTCTCAATGGAAGAAACCTGGTGTGCAAATCTTATCTTTTGCAACGCTTCCTTCTCGCTAATGATCTTCTCATTTAGCTCAGCGATACTCAATGCTTTTATGTCTGCGTTTTTCATATTACTGTTCTACGTAGTCCCTTCTAACTGAAAATTTTGTTTTTATCGGAAGTTTTCCTTCCGCTAAACGCAACGCTTCTTTTGCTACTGCTTCTGTAACACCGCCCGCTTCGAATAAGATAGTGCCTGGTTTTACCACTGCTACCCAATACTCAGGGGATCCTTTACCTTTACCCATCCGGACTTCAGCGGGCTTTTTAGTAATAGGCTTGTCAGGAAAAATACGAATCCAAACTTGCCCCTCACGTTTCATAAAACGTGTTACTGCAATACGGGCTGCCTCGATCTGGCGGGCTGTTATCCAGCCCCCTTCTAAAGACTTCAATGCGAAAGATCCAAAAGCAATGGTATGTCCGCGTGTAGCGACACCCTTCACTCTACCTTTTTGCATCTTTCTGAATTTCGTTCGCTTAGGTTGTAACATGGTTACCTAACTTTTATCGTTCTTTAATTATTTTCTTTTACCTCCACGGCCGCCTTGGCCACCTTTGCCACGGTTGTCCCTATCTCCTCCA
Organism: uncultured Roseivirgaceae bacterium; assembly: GCA_964398945.1. Classification (GTDB taxonomy): domain Bacteria; phylum Bacteroidota; class Bacteroidia; order Cytophagales; family Cyclobacteriaceae; genus JBGTGG01. Next base: position 136,699 of record CAYNOT010000003.1, read on the forward strand.
CCGCGTCTTGCGCCACGTTCCGGTGCTCCGGATTTAGGTCCGCCAGGTCCCTGTGGAGCGTTGATCATCCCCACATTCGGAGAAAGGTCACGCTTACCGTATACTTCGCCTTTAAACACCCATACTTTGATACCGATTTTACCATACACCGTTTGTGCTTCAGTAATTGCGTAGTCGATATCTGCACGCAATGTGTGCAATGGAATCCTTCCTTCTTTATATTGTTCAGTACGTGCCATCTCAGCACCACCTAAACGACCAGAACATTTAATCTTGATACCTTCCGCACCTACGCGCATTGCAGAGGCAATCGCTTGCTTCATTGCACGCTTGTAAGAAATACGCGCTTCAATTTGTTGGGCAATCGCTTCACCAACAAGTTTGGCATCAATCTCAGGACGCTTAATTTCAAAGATGTTGATTTGAACATCCTTGCCTGTAAGCTTCTTCAACTCTTCTTTAATCTTATCTACCTCCGTTCCGCCTTTTCCGATCACAACACCCGGACGGGCAGTGTGAATGGTAAGGGTAATACGCTTAAGGGTCCTTTCGATTACCACTTTGGCAACCCCGCCTTTAGGAATACGCGCCTGGATATATTTCCTGATTTTTTGATCTTCAACAAGTTTATCAGAGAATGATTTTCCACCAAACCAGGCAGAGTCCCATCCACGGATAACGCCTAATCTAAAACCAACCGGGTTAATTTTCTGTCCCATTATTCTTGCGTTTCTAATTCTTGTGTTTCAACAGCAGTACCCTGTGCAGCATGGCTCGCTAAAACCATGGTAACGTGGTTGCTGCGTTTTCTAATTCTGTGGGCACGACCCTGAGGTGCCGGCCTTAATCTTTTCAACTGACGGCCTCCGTCAACCCAAATCTCTTTTACAAAAAGATCAGCATCTTCAATCTTCACATCTTCATGGGTATTTTCCCAATTCGAAATGGCGGACAAAAGAAGTTTTTCAAGTTTAGGTGCGCCAATCTTCGCTTCGAACTTTAAAATGTTCAATGCTTTTGTAACCCGTTGGCCACGAATCATATCCGCCACTAATCTCATCTTACGGGGAGATGTAGGTACATTCTTCAATTTGGCAATAACCGGCCCTGTCTTGGCTGCAGCTTTACGTGCATCCCTCTTTTCCCTTTTTACGACAGACCTTTTTGTCTTTTTCGCTGTAGCTTCTTCCATCTTTACTAAGCGTTAATTGCTTTTGTTACCTGAGTGGCCACGGAACATCCTGGTTGGTGCAAACTCACCAAATTTGTGACCCACCATGTTCTCTGTAACATACACAGGAATAAATTTATTTCCATTATGAACGGCTATTGTGTAGCCAATGAAATCGGGTGTAATGGTTGACCTTCTTGACCAGGTCTTGATTACAGATTTCTTTCCGGTAGTTTCCATTGCTTCTACTTTAGAGAGCAAACGAAAATCACAATACGGTCCTTTTTTAATCGAACGTCCCATTATTTTTTCCTCTTAGCTATAATTAGACCATCTGAATACTTCTTCGGGCTACGGGTCTTCTTGCCTTTTGCATAAGCTCCATTGCGTGATCTTGGATGTCCTCCGGACGCGCGCCCTTCACCACCACCCATCGGGTGATCAACCGGGTTCATCGCAACACCACGAACGCGTGGACGAACACCTTTCCATCTATTGCGACCAGCCTTTCCGGCAGTTTCATTCATGTGATCTGCATTTGAAACGGTACCTACTGTTGCGCGGCAGGTCATCAAAATATTTCGCATTTCACCAGATGGCATTTTCAATGTTGCATACTTGCCATCACGCGCAAGAAGCTGAACGAACACACCAGCACTACGTGCTATCGCGCCACCTTTACCCGGTTTCATTTCAACGTTGTGCACGACTGTACCCAACGGAATTTTAGAAAGTGGCAATGAATTTCCAACTTCAGGGGCAACGCCATCACCCGAGATGATCTCTTGTCCTACTTTCAGTCCTGCGGGGGCAAGGATATACGCTTTTGATCCATCAGCATAATTCAATAATGCAATACGAGCGGAACGGGCCGGATCATATTCTATTGATTTTACTGTTGCAGGAATATCTACTTTATCCCTTTTGAAATCAATTATCCTGAGTTTTTGCTTGTGACCTCCACCAATGTAGCGGTTGGTCATTTTACCCTGGTTATTTCTTCCTCCAGACTTCTTAATGGTAATCACCAATGACTTTTCAGGCGTGGAAGTCGTAACATCATCAAATGATGCTGCCACTCTATGCCGTGTTCCTGGTGTTACTGGGTTTAATTTTCTCAACGCCATCTTTTGCTAATTATACGTTGCCATAAAAATCAATTATCTCGCCCTCCGCTAATGTAACGATGGCTTTTTTGTAGCTCGGTCTACGTCCTTCCAACACACCGGTCTTGGAGTAGCGCGACTTCTTCTTGCCCATTACATTCATGGTATTCACGCTTGTCACGTTTACACCATACTGCTTCTCAATGGCTTTCTTTATCTCTACTTTGTTGGCATTTAAATCCACAACAAAGCCGTACTTTCCCTTCTCGTTGAGTGCGGAAACTTTCTCGGTAACTAAAGGTTTCTTCAGGATACTCATTAGTCTTTGTTTAACAAGTTCACAATCTTTTCAACAGCGCTCTCTACAAAAATCAAGTTGTCAGCATTCATCAAATCATAGGTATTGATCTGGTCTACTGCTGTAACTTTTGTTTTCTGAACGTTTCTTCCGGAGAGTACAATATTTTTGATTGATTCAGGAAGAACCAATAACGTCTTCTTATCTGATAAAGAAAGTGCAGCTATCATTTGAATGTACTGCTTGGATTTTGGAGCATCAAAATTGAAGTCCTCCAACACAGCAATGGCATTCTCTTTTGCTTTGTAGCTCAACGCTGACTTACGCGCCAGGTCTTTTACCTTCTTGTTCAGCTTGAAAGAATAGTCACGAGGAGTTGGTCCGAATACGCGTCCACCACCTTTGAACAAAGGATTTTTGATGTTGCCCGCACGTGCACCCCCGGTGCCTTTCTGTTTCTTTAATTTCTTTGAGGATCCTGCAATCTCAGCACGCTGCTTCGATTTGTGTGTACCTTGACGTTGGTTCGCTAAAAAGCTTTTAACATCTAAGTAGATAGCATGATCATTCGGCTCGATACCGAAAATTGCATCTGATAGAGCAACTTTCTTACTCGTGGCTTCACCGCTATATTTTACAACCGCTATATCCATTACTTTTCGAGAATTACTGTTGAGTTCTTAGCTCCTGGGACGGAACCACTAACGATAATCAGGTTTTGCTCAGGCATGATTTTGATAACGCGAAGGTTCAATACTTTCACGCGGTCATTTCCCATACGGCCAGCCATTCGCATTCCTTTCATCACGCGGGCAGGAAATGAAGCATTACCAATAGAGCCCGGTGCACGCAACCTGTTGTGCTGACCGTGGGTAGCCTCTCCAACCCCGCTGAATCCGTGGCGTTTTACAACACCCTGGAAACCCTTACCTTTCGAAGTACCAATGGCATCCAGCCAGTCTCCTTCTACAAATACGTCCTGAACCCGGATTTCTGCTCCGAGGTCAACTTTTCCGTCAAATTCAGCCCTGAAATCCCTGAATTCAACCAAAGTACGTTTTGCGGTAGTGTTTGCTTTTTTGAAGTGGCCAACCTCTGCTTTGTTGGTATGTTTCGCTTTCTTATCCCCGAAGGATAATTGGATCGCACGATAGCCGTCCGACTCTGCGTTCTTAACCTGTGTTACTACACAAGGTCCTGCTTCTATTACTGTACACGGAATGCTTTCGCCCTCTGGGCCGAATACACTTGTCATTCCGATTTTTCTTCCTATAAGTCCAGGCATTTTAAATCTGTTTGATGCTTGTTTTTCAGGATTTTACGCGTTCTGGGCGTAAAAAGGACTGCAAAGATAGGAACTATAAATTAGTTACCAAATCCGGGTTGAAAAATAATTTGAGGGGCTTCAATATCAACGCATTAGCAAACTTTATCTAAACGAAAAGTTGGCTATCAATTTCAAAAGTGAATATTTGACTAATTTGAGCGCTTCAAATCCAACCATGATCGCTGGCAACAAAAAACAGCATAAGCTCTTCCTTCTGGGTCTGTTGATCCTGGCCTTTTTACTGAACCTTTATTTAGGCAGTGTATCCATTCCATTGGTTGATATTTTAAAAGTGCTATCCTTTCAAGAACCCGAAAATGCCATCTGGGGAAAAATCGTATTGGACTTCCGTCTCAGCAAAGCCATCACCTGTGTTTTGTCCGGTGCAGCATTATCGATTAGCGGCCTTCAAATGCAGACGTTGTTCAGGAACCCACTGGCCGGACCCGATGTATTGGGGCTGAGTTCCGGGGCAAGCCTGGCCGTATCATTGGTATTGATGTCTGGCGCTACAGGATTCACACTTTTTTTAAATCCTGGTCCTTTAGGGGTCGCCATTGCCGCTTCAGCAGGAAGCTTATTGGTCATGTTGGCGGTATTGGGGATTTCCAATAAAGTAAGAAGCAGTACTTCCTTATTAATAGTAGGTTTAATGATCGGTGCAGCCACCTCCTCAATCGTAAGTGTTTTGCAGTTTATGAGTGGTGCTGAACAACAGCAAACATTTCTAATATGGACATTTGGGAGTGTTGGCGGGCTAAACTGGTCAGAAATAACAATTCTGGCAATTATCCTTGCTTTGGGAAGCCTGGGGGCTATTCTCTCCATAAAATCGCTCAATGCCTGGCTTTTGGGCGATCACTATGCTATCAACCTTGGAATAAACCTCAAATCAGCCAAAATCAAGATAATCATCACTACCTGCCTGATGACGGGGGCAGTTACTGCATTTTGCGGGCCTATCGCATTTATCGGGATTGCTGTGCCCCATGTAACAAAACTGTTTATGAATACAAGTGAGCACAAAATATTGATACCGTGGGTCGCTGTGATGGGGGCAATCTTTATTCTGCTATGCGATATCATAGCACAGTTGCCGGGAAGTGCCCATGTGCTCCCTATCAATGCCATTACCGCGCTTATTGGTGCTCCTATTGTAATTTGGATTATCCTTCGTGGAAATAAAGTGATATCATAGCCATGCTGAACCAGGTGCTTTTAGAAACCAAAGAACTTTCCGTAGGCTACCCTATAAAGAGTGGCAGTAAGGTTTTGTTGGAGAACCTTGAATTATCGCTTCGAACTGGCGAGTTGGTGTGCTTTATGGGGCCTAATGGAATTGGGAAATCCACTTTTATACGGACAATTGCCGGTCTTCATCCGCCTTTAAAAGGGGAAACCATTATTTCGGAAAATATACCACGGGAACAAAGTATTGCGGTGGTGCTAACAGATAAAATCCTTCCGAATCAAATGCGGGTTTATGATCTTATAACATTTGGGAGGTACCCTTATCTTTCCTGGGATATTCGATTAAAGGATAATGACCGGGCAGCCATTGAGAACGCAATTGATCTTACCGGCATCCGCTATCTGGTGGATCAGAAAATCAGTGAACTAAGTGATGGACAACTTCAATTGGCCATGATTGCGCGGGCGCTGGCGCAAGAATGCCCGATCCTTCTATTGGATGAACCCACCGCCCATCTTGATTTGAACAACCGGGTGGAAATCATGAACCTTCTTCGGTCATTGGCACACGAATCCAACAAAGCCATTCTGATTGCCACGCATGAACTGGACCTCGTTCTCCAAACCGCTGACAGAATCTGGCTTGCCACCCGCGACAAAAAAATCCTATCGGGAATCCCCGAAGACCTCGTGTTGGACGATTCTTTTGACAAAATTTTTCGGCTAAAAGGTTTTGACCTCAAAACGGGAAAAGTAAAACATCAAGTCCATCAACAATTAAAAATTAAACTTGAAGGGGAGGGCTCAACTTACTTGTGGACAAAGAATGCGCTGGAACGCTGTGGGTATGAAGTTACTGAAAGTGGTTCCATCATCATCGAAATTAAACTTGATCCAACACCCACATGGATACTGAATTCCAATCCCTATACCACAATCGAATCAATGATACATGCATTAAGGGTTGCCGGTAATTGAGTTGCAATAAAAATCCGTTGTCCGAAATATTTTCGTCCAGCGTATTGGGCTTCGACCAACATTTTTCAATTGCAGGTAGTTAAGTAACTTAGGGACATGAAGCATGTGGTGATTGTAGGCAATGGGATTTCCGGAATAACAGCAGCCAGGCATATCCGCAAGAAGAGCGATTTCACGATTACCGTTATTTCCGCAGAAACAAAATATTTTTTTTCGCGGACTGCCTTGATGTATATCTACATGGGGCACATGCAGTTCGGGCATACCAAACCCTACGAAGATTGGTTTTGGAAGAAAAATAAAATCGACCTTGTTCAGGATTTTGTTGAACACATCAATAGCAATAAAAAAAACCTAACGCTTAAATCGGGACAAACAATCAGTTATGATATTCTAATCATTGCTTCCGGCTCTGTCTCCAATAAATTTGGTTGGCCCGGGCAAGATATTAAAGGCGTACAAGGATTATATTCCTATCAGGATCTTCAATTAATGGAGGAAAACACAAAAGGCATTAAACATGCGGTAATTGTTGGTGGTGGTTTGATTGGTGTTGAAGTTGCCGAGATGTTGCACTCCAGGAATATTGTCGTTACGATGCTGGTGCGTGAACAATCTTTTTGGAACAATGTGTTGCCCCTTCAGGAAAGTAAATTAATTACACAGCATATCGCATCATATGGAATTAATATCCTGGTGGATACAGAACTAAAGGAAATACAAAGCGACCGTAACAATCGTGTAACTTCTGTCACGACATCAACCGGGGAAATCATTCCCTGTGAATTTGTTGTGCTGGCAGCAGGGGTATCGCCCAATATCCCGTTTCTAAAAAATTCCGGGATAGAAACAAATCGCGGTGTGCTGGTGGACGAATTTTTAAAAACGAATTGTGAAGACGTGTACGCAATCGGTGATTGTGTTGAGCGCAAACACGAACTATCCGGAAGAAAAAACATTGAACAGGTTTGGTACACCGGAAGAATGATGGGTGAAGTTGTGGCTGAAACGATTTGTGGCAACGAAACAAAGTACCAGCCTGGCCCCTGGTTCAATTCTGCCAAATTCTTTGACATTGAATACCAAACGTATGGGAATGTTTCAAACGAATTGAAGGAAGACGAAGAAGGATTTTATTGGGAACATGGCTCGGGAAAAAAAGCCATGCATTTCGTCTGGGACAAAACCACCAAAGTTTTTATTGGCATCAACACGTTTGGAATCCGGCTTCGGCATGAATGTTTTGACCGCTGGTTGCGCGAAAAGAAATCGATCGATTTTGTAATACAACACTTAGCTGAAGCCAACTTCGATCCGGAATTTTTTGATCGGCACGAAAAAGAAATCGCGAAAGCATTTGCAAACACACAGTTAACCACAGCCTCGTTATGAACATAAAACTAATTAAAACGCTAGGGCTTTTTTTATTCGTTGTCGGGTTCGTGATTTTTAACGGTTTGTTCTTTTGGTCTGATTACACATTAACAAGGGAAATCGCAAAAAACAAAATTGGGGATGAAGTGAGATTCGGGCTATTCGAAAAAGCCTTCGTTACAATTTTCGATAAGACCTATTCTTCCAGTTTTGAATTTGTTGCTGAATTAAAATCCAGGTTCGAACACATCAATGAAACACAGCTAAAAAAGTATGCTATATCCCCTGAAGAACTTGAACAAATAAAAAACAAATCCCCTGAACCATTCAGCTTAAGTGTATTGGAAAAAGTATTCCCTGAAAAGGATACGATCAACATCTTTAAAGCAAAATCATTTACCGATTATGGAAGTTGGCTGGAAGGACAAAATGTAACGATGGATCAGTTGCAATCTGTAGCGGACAACATTAAAAAATATGGCATCATCAATCAATTCGGGTTCGACCGCTATCAGGTTAAAGAGTTAAGTTACTCACTCACCAAAGCATCTGCACAAAGTCTTGTCAAAGAAAACCCTGCACTGTTCATCTTCCTTACTTTCGGGCTTTGTATTATCGGTTCGCTAATGTACATCCTACCGAAACTAAAATTACCGGAAGGAATAAAAAACAATGGTATCTATTTCAGTGCTTTGAAAAATACAGGATGGTTAGGAGTGCTTATCGGCACCTGGCTGATTGTCTTTTATGTCGTGCTGTATTTTTTTCCGGAGTACATGACGAATTGGATCATCATGGTAGATCCCATTAGTAAAATGTTAAATGGCCATGAAGCCAGCCGGTTCTTTTTATATGGTCTGATTTATACACTTTGTATTCTGGTGATGGGCATCCGGATGTTGATCAACTACCGGCACAGTAAGTATCAGATTTTGCGCACTGTTTCGGTGATGTTTTTTCAAACCGCTTTTGCTTTTTTGATCCCTGAAATCCTTATCAGGCTTAACCAACCCTATTTCGATTTCAAAAATATCTGGCCGCTTGATTATGATTTTTTCTTTGACAATGAATTGAACACCCTTATCGAAAGCGGTAGCCTCGGAATCTTTATGCTCGGCTGGGGGATTGCGCTCATCATTATTGCGGTTCCGGTCTTTGTTTATTTTTTTGGAAAGCGGTGGTATTGCTCCTGGGTATGCGGGTGTGGCGGTCTGGCCGAAACACTGGGCGATCCTTTTCGCCAACTTTCAAACAAAAAACTTAGTGCATGGAAAATCGAGCGGTGGATGGTACATGCAGTTCTGGTTTTTGCAGTCGTTATGACAGCCGGGGTGCTTTATACCTACTGGACGGAATCTTCCTGGTTTTTCTTTTTTGACAGCTATAAACTTCGGGAAGTATATGGTGCATTTATCGGTGCCGGGTTCGCGGGAGTTGTCGGAACGGGGTTCTATCCTTTAATGGGAAACCGGGTATGGTGCAGGTTCGGTTGTCCGCTTGCAGCGTATCTCGGAATTATTCAACGTTTCAAATCGCGCTTTCGAATTACCACCAATGGAGGCCAATGTATTTCGTGTGGAAACTGCTCAACCTATTGTGAAATGGGAATCGATGTTCGCTGGTATGCCCAACGGGGACAAAACATCGTGAGAAGTTCGTGCGTTGGTTGCGGGGTGTGTTCATCGGTTTGTCCGCGTGGCGTTTTGAATCTTGAGGTAAAAGATGAAAAAGGAAGGTTCGGGCAACCGGTTTTGTTGGGGAATGATTTAACCCATAACATCAAGAATTAACGAATTTCATGGTTTTCTCTTAATTTATGGAACCAAACTCCATAAATTTAGCGTAATTTGTGGAGTTAAACTCCATAAATTATGATAACTCGCTTTTATACACCGTTGGAAAAATACCTAAAGCCCAACAAGGTCCTTGTCGTTTACGGGCCGAGAAGGGTTGGAAAAACCACACTACTAAAAGAGTTCTTAAAATCCACACCATTGAAATATAGATTTGATTCAGGCGATAATATTGTCATCAGGGAAACACTGGGCTCTGAAAATTTCAAATTAATAAAAGAATATTGTGAGGGGTACGAACTAATCATTATTGATGAGGCCCAGACGATTAAAAATATTGGAAAGGCATTGAAAATAATGGTGGATGAAATTCCGGGGATTCGAATCCTTGTAACGGGTTCGTCAAGTTTTGAGCTATCCAACCAATTGGGGGAACCGCTCGTTGGCCGTCAGCAAATATTAAAGCTGTTTCCAATTGCCCAATTGGAACTTCACAAACAATTAAATCAATTCGATTTAAAACAAAATCTAAATGATTACCTGATCTATGGATCCTACCCCGAAACAATCACCCTATCAAACCAAAATGAAAAAATAGAATATCTTACCAGTCTATCGCAATCATATTTATATAAGGATATTTTGGCATTGGAAAACATACGTTCACCCAAGGTGTTGGTTGAATTGTTGAAAGCACTAGCGTTTCAGATTAGTTCCGAGGTATCCCTAAATGAGCTGTCCAATCATTTAAAAGTAGATGTAAAAACTGTTTCCAGGTACATCGATTTACTTGAAAAAAACTTTATTGTCCACAGCCTGGGGTCATTTAGCAGGAACCTGAGAAACGAAATCAGCAACAAAAAAAAGTACTACTTCTTCGATGTGGGGGTTCGAAATGCATTGATCAACAATTTCAATGCGTTAACAACACGCAACGATATAGGGGCGTTGTGGGAAAACTTCCTTTTTATGGAAAGGCTTAAGAAAAAAAACTATCAACAGCTTTTTATCAAGGATTACTTTTGGCGCACCTACGATAAAAAAGAGATTGATTTGATTGAGGAAAAAAATGCAGAACTAGCCGCTTTTGAATTTAAATGGAACAACAAAACCACTCAACCCCCAAAGGAATGGACAAAGGCTTACCCAACCAGCAGTTTTTCAGTTATTACTAAAGAAAATTACCTGGAATTTATTTTGTAAAATTTTGGCGATTAAAATCAAAGTCATCATCCCCGCCTACAACGAAGAAAATGGAGTTGGCGAAGTTATAGCAGAAATCCCGAAGGATTTAGTGAATGAAATTATTGTCGTCAACAATGCATCAACCGACAAAACCGAAGAAGTAGCAAGAGCAGCAGGGGCAACGGTTTTGAAGGAACCTATTCCCGGCTATGGAAGAGCCTGCCTTAAGGGAATGGAATATGTTGCCAACACGAATGAAAAACCTGACATCATTGTTTTCATCGATGCCGACCACAGTGATTATCCGGAAGAAATGCAAAAGTTAATTGAACCAATCATTAAGAATGAGGTTGATATGGTAATTGGTTCGCGGGCATTGGGCAAAAAAGAAAAGGGGAGTATGACGCCACAGCAAATTTTTGGGAATTGGCTGGCCACACGATTATTGAAACTGATTTACAACGCACACTTTACCGACCTGGGCCCGTTCCGCGCTATCCGGTATCCTTCGCTGCTGGCATTGAACATGGAAGATAAAAATTTCGGCTGGACGGTGGAGATGCAGGTAAAAGCCGCAAAGCAAAAAATAAGGTTTACGGAAATACCCGTGCAGTACAGAAATCGAATTGGCCACTCTAAAATATCGGGGACAATAAAAGGAACTGTTCTGGCAGGGTATAAGATCCTCTATACAATATTCAAGTATGTGTAAATTGCAAAAACCAAAACGAATTCAATTTTGAAATAATGTATATCGCTGTCACGATATTATTTGGAATGTCATTGCTGTTCATCTTTTTGTTCAGCATGGGCCAGCTACACTTGACATGGGTTTATTTACGTTTAGAAAAAACCAAAACAACCACACCTGAAATCAAGTCTTTCCCGCACGTCACCATTCAACTCCCATTGTACAACGAAAAATATGTTGTAGAACGACTTTTGGAATCAGTCGCTAAAATAAAATACCCAAAAGATAAATTAGAAATTCAGGTGTTGGATGACTCTACCGATGAAACAACCGGCATTGTAAAAAATAAAATTGAATCAATTCGTGAAACAGGGATTAATATTGTCCTTCTTCATCGAACCGATCGCGTTGGGTTTAAAGCAGGTGCGCTTCAAAACGGATTGGAGAAAGCAAAAGGTGAATACATCGCGATTTTCGATGCTGATTTTATTCCCGGTGAGGATTTTCTAGTAAAAACGCTCCCCTACTTTGAAAACAAAAAAGTCGGCATGGTGCAAACACGCTGGGGCCATCTCAATAAAAATTATTCTTTGCTTACCCAACTTCAGTCCTTTGGGTTGGATGCGCATTTCTCAATTGAGCAAAGTGCAAGAAAGGCTGCCGGAAGTTTTATCAATTTCAATGGAACGTGTGGGGTTTGGCGAAAAAAATGTATTGAAGATGCTGGTGGTTGGTCGTTCGATACATTGACAGAAGATTTGGATTTAAGTTATCGCGCCCAACTCAACGGTTGGGAATTCAAATACATGGAAGATTTCGCAACACCGGGTGAGCTTCCCGTGATAATGCAAGCGATCAAATCGCAACAATATCGGTGGAACAAAGGCGCAGCCGAAACAGCACGCAAGTTATTTTTAAAAGTACTCAAGTCGAAGTTATCATTGATTACAAAAACCCACGCTTTCTTTCATCTGTTCAACAGCTCGGTATTTGTCAGTTTGTTTGTAGCTGCTTTTCTGAGCATCCCAATGCTCTACATAAAAAGTGGCCACCCAGAGATCAATTGGGTGTTCCATGCCGGAATAGTATTCTTCCTGGGCTTTCTAAGCATTTCCTTTTTCTATTGGATCGCCACGAAAAGATTTTACAAAGATTCCCCGGGAAAAAAATTCATGTACTTGTTTCCGCAATTTTTAATTGTGTCGATGGGGCTTTCATTGCACAATGGACTGGCAGTGATGGAAGGCTTGCTTGGGGAAAAAACTCCATTTATCCGAACACCAAAATTTAACGTAATCAATAAATCCGACAAGTGGAATGGGAACACATACATCAAACAACGTTTAACACTATTGACCATGCTGGAAGGATTGCTTTGCGTTTACTTTATTTTCGGAATAGTCGCGGGAATCATGATGAATGAAAGCGGGATGCTTTTTTTTCATATCATGTTATCGCTGGGTTTTGGAAGTGTTTTTTTCTTCTCCATAAAACCTATTGCTAATGCCTAAGGCAGAAGGCAAACAGTGGTTGTTTGCAGCCATTCTTTTCATTGGCTTTGCCTTCATCGGATATTTTACTGACAGAACTAATACCGTATTAATCCTTTCTTTATTTTCAATAGTGTTTGGGCTGTTCATCTGGATTTACTGCTCCGTTGAAGAGCAATCCGTTAATTTTTGGATGTATGCTGGAGTTGGTCTGCGTTTGATTTTCTTGTTCAGTATCCCCAATCTATCCGATGATGTTTATCGTTATTTGTGGGACGGCAGGTTATTGGCCAACGGCATTCATCCCTTTTCTGAAGTACCTGAGCATTTTGTTAACAATAACATGCTTCCCTCTATTCTCGATCAGGAACTCTTTGTTAAACTAAACTCGCCCTCCTATTTTACCATTTATCCCCCGGTGGCGCAGGGTGTGTTTTGGCTTGCTGCTAAAATTTCTTTCGGAAATATAGTTGCCGGAATTATCATCATAAGAATTTTCGTAATCGGTGCGGAAATCGGAAGTATCATTTTAATGAAGAAACTGCTTCACGACTTTAAGTTACCTGCGAAAAATATACTGCTGTACGCATTAAATCCCTTGGTGGTTTTAGAGCTCACCGGAAATTTGCACCTGGAAGCATTCATGATATTCTTTCTGTTGCTTACAGTGTATTACCTGAGAAAAAACAAATTCCATTTTTCCGCAATCGCATTTGCCTTTGCTATCTGTACCAAATTGATCCCGCTTATATTTCTACCTGTTATTCTGTTGGCGCTACCCTCCATTAAAAAATCCTTTCTCTACGCGGTTGGGGCTGGCTCAACATGTTTGATACTTTTTATCCCGCTTTTTGATTGGGAAATACTTTCCGGTTTCAACGAAAGTTTTTCGTACTATTTTAAAAAATTTGAATTCAATGCCAGTATCTATTATCTCGTAAGGGAATGGGGGTTTTGGAAATACGGGTACAACATTGTCCAAACTGTTGGCTGGAAATTGGGGCTGCTATCAGGAATTGGAATTATTGTCTATACATTCATTTCCTTCATTAAAAACCATCAACAAACTGCCAACAACCATCAACTAATAAAAGACTGGCTTTGGATTTATGGAATCTATCTGCTTTTCACCACCACCCTTCACCCCTGGTATGTAATTCCGTTGTTGGCCTTTTCGGTTTTTACACAATACCGCTTTACCGTGTTGTGGTCATTTTTAATATTTTTTACCTATGCCGGATATTCAAAAACCGGTTATGTAGAGAATATTTGGATTGTGGCAGCGGAATATTTGTTGGTGGTATTGTATCTCAGTTACGAACTTTGGAAAAAGCATCATCACCCTTCAATAAAGTTTGCAAAATGAAAAGGCTTCTGATCATCTTCTGCAAAAACCCCGAACTCGGAAAAGTGAAAACCAGAATCGCGGCAACGCTGGGGGAGGAAAAAGCATTGGCTATTTATTACAAGCTTATCAACTATACGCAAAAAATCACAACGCCCTTACCCTTCGATAAAGTTGTTTATTACAGTAACCATATTGACAGGGAAGACAATTGGCACAACGATCATTTCAAGAAAGCATTACAAAAAGGAAACGACTTAGGGGAAAAAATGTCGAATGCATTTTCTGAATCATTTGCAAAGGGGTTTTCATCTGTGTGTATTGTTGGAACAGATTGTATGGAGATCACGGGGAAAATCATTTTGGATGCCTTTAAAATCCTGGAGAAAAAAGATGCCGTACTGGGCCCGGCCAAAGACGGTGGTTATTATCTGTTGGGAATGACCAAACCGAACCCCAAAATATTTCAAAATAAAAAATGGAGTACGGGTTCGGTTTCAACCGATACTATTCTAGACTTCGAATCCCTAAAATTATCATACGCTTTACTTCCCGTCCTATCGGATGTGGATGAAGAAAAGGATGTCGCAGATTGGTTTAAGTAAATTCAAAACCATCTAATTTTTTTATCAGGCAAGGCTTTCCAGATCGCGAATCAGGATTTTCTTCCGATACACTCTCGAAATACCACAGGGCCGAAGTATTATCCCTCGTTAATTCAGAATCATTTTTTAAGTTAGCAGAAATATTCGCGAAGAATACATGGCCCCACTTACCCTTTCCGAAATCTGGATTTATCCAATCAAATCATTGGCAGGAATACGGTTACCAAATTGGGAGGTAAAATCAAAAGGATTACGTTTCGACAGGCGATGGATGCTGGTTGATGAGAGCGGGATTTTCATGACCCAGCGAGCAAGACCGCAAATGGCTCTTTTCAAAACCTCCCTTGAAGGAAATGCATTTACTATTACGCATTCCGGCAATACTATTTCACTTTCCCTTGATCAGGAGCCCAATGGGGAAACTTTTCATTCCATGGTGTGGGATGATCCTGTTGAAGTAATTGAAGTTGATAAAGAAACCAGTTCTTGGTTTTCAGAAAAATTAGAAGTGAAATGCAAGCTCGTGGCTTTCCCGGAAGGGAATAAAAGGGAAGTTGATCCGAACTATATTACGGGGCATGAAGTTAGCCTGGCGGATGGATATCCTTTTTTGATTATTGGTGAACAATCACTAGCAGAACTGAACAATCGGCTGGATAAGAAAATAGAAATGAGACGCTTTCGTCCCAACTTTGTTTTTAAAGGAGGCGAACCTTTTGCAGAAGATGCATGGAAGAAGTTTTCTATTGGCGATATCAACTTTATTGGTGTAAAACCCTGTGCACGGTGTGTGCTGACAACCATTGATCCCGATACTGCAAAAAAAGGAGCTGAACCCTTAAAAACATTATCCACATTTCGCGCGATAAACAACAAAATCCTATTTGGCCAAAATTTGGTTGCGCTTAACGAAGGTAAAATCAAAGTCGGTGATTTACTTTCTATTAAATCAACAATTTGATGGCTTCCCTCTATTTAAAAGCAATTCACATCATCTTTATTGTAACCTGGTTTGCCGGATTGTTTTACATGCCACGCTTGCTGATTTACTTGGTCGAGGCACAATCAAAGAATGAACCTGAAAAAAACATTCTCACCAAACAATTAAGTTTGATGGCTTCACGGTTATGGTATATCATTACCTGGCCATCGGCAGTTATCACGCTCTGCATCGGTGTTTCCCTGCTCATCAATCAACCCGAGTGGCTGATGTATGGGTTTATGCATGTAAAATTGGGGCTGGTGTTTTTACTGTACCTGTACCACGGATCCCTGCATTTTGTATTCAAACAACAGCAAAAGGGAAAATTCAACTACTCATCACAAAACCTTCGCATTTGGAATGAAGTGGGAACGCTGTTTCTCATTGCTATTGTCTTCCTGATTGTATTAAAAGATACGCTAAGTATGCTGTGGGGTATTTTAGGTTTAGTAATTTTGATGATCGTGATGCTCATTGCGATACGGATTTACAAAAAATTCAGAAAAAATGATTAACCATTATAGTTCACCAATTCTCAAGTCACTTTTATTGTTATTGGTTTCATCCGCATTCTTTTTTTCGTGTTCCCCGAAACCTAAAAAAAAGCTTCCTGTTTTTGGTGAACGTGATGTTCAGATCAATGAAGTGGATGGCAAAAAGGTAGTGGATACCGTTTACCATACGATTGCTGATTTCAGTTTTGTAGATCAGGATAGTGCTATCATAACGCAGGAAACATTTCGCGATAAAATTTATGTAACAGATTTTTTCTTTACTTCCTGTCGTACGATCTGCCCGATCATGAAAACACAGATGTTGCGCGTCTACGATACACTGAAAAACAATTCCGATGTTCTCATCCTTTCACATACTATTGATCCGGAATATGATACGGTTGAACTCCTCCATGATTTTGCCAATCGCCTCGGTGTTTCAAGTGACAAGTGGCATTTCGTAACGGGGGCAAAAGATTCGATTTACAATTTGGCCCAACGCAGTTATTTCGCAACCGCAATGGAAGACAAATCCGAACCCGATGGGTTTATCCATAGCGGTGCATTTTTGTTGATCGACAAAGAAAGACGGATTCGCGGAAAATATGATGGCACAAAGGAAGGTGATGTAAACAGGTTAATTGGCGATATCGCAATTCTCCAAAAGGAATATGCAAACAACTAAACCCCTGTTTACCGTACTTTTTTTGACGATTGGTATTGGTCAACTATTTTTGTCCTGCAATCCTAAACAAGATTCCAAAACAGATACCCGCTCAATCAAATTCCAGCAATACTATGTTCAAGGTGGTCAGTTGTTTGTTGAGCATTGTAGTAATTGCCACCAAAAAAACGGAAAAGGGTTAGGACTCTTGTATCCACCGGTAGACCAATCTGATTTCATGGATAAAAATTTCGAGCAAGTTATTTGCCTTATCCGCAATGGAATAAAGGGAGAACTCATTGTTAATGGCAATAGCTTTAACAAGGAAATGCCACCTATTCCCGGTTTAACCGATCTGGAAATTGCAGAAATCACTACGTATCTTTACAATACGTGGGGAAGGGATAGGGGAATTGTGGAAGTAAAAGATGCTTCAAAAATCCTGAACTCCTGTCCGGAATAAATTAAACAGCAATAAGCGGAAATGCCTCAAAAAATAATAATCTTCATTTTTTTGTATCCCCTGTTCATGGATTGTCTTGGGCAAGACTATTATGAGGAAGGATTGGCGTTGGAGAAAAAATTCAAAATTGAAGAAGCCCTTCAAAAATATGAAAAGGAGATCGCAGTAAATCCTGAAAATGGACTGGCGTTTTTTCACGCGAGCAGAATGTTGTCCAACATTGGTGGCAATCTTCCCCGTTCAAAAAATGAGGAGAAAAAAGAAAAATACTTTCTTGCTAAAAAATATGCGCAAGAGTCGATTCGGCTTTTGCCCAACAACCCAAATGCGCACCTTGCGTATGCAATATCCTTAGGGTTGCTTTCAGAGATTTCAGGGTCACCGCGGGAAAAAATTATTGATGCTAAAATTATCAAAGAGGAGGGGGATGCAATCATTCGATTGGATCCGGCAATGGCTGAAGGGTACTTCATACTTGGGAAGTGGAATTTTGAACTGGCAAAACTTAACTGGTTTGAACAGCTGGCGTGTGAAGTTTTTTTCGGAGGATTACCTGCGTCATTTTCAATTGAAGCAGCTAAAGAAAATTTTGAGAAAGCAAATCAATTGCAACCCAATACCATCCTTTTTCTATTTGGAGAGGCCAGTGTCCTTCATTATTTGGGCAAAAATGATGAAGCAAAGAAACTGCTGGAACACGCCATTAAACTTCCATTGAAAGAGCCCGATGATGAACAGCGGAAAGTAAGATGTAGAAATCTGCTAAAAACGATTGAAAATCGATAAGAATTCCAGACAACCTCACATAATCCTTCAAATCCTTTCAGAATTTAGTAACTTTCTATCCATCTGTTATGAAAATTAAGTTTATCCATATACTATTTTTGGCAGGTATTTGCCTTCTTGGTTTTTCATCCCACCAAACTTTCGATTTGGAAGCCAGCATGCAGAGGGGTCAGGAAATTTACTTTGGGCAATGCGCAATGTGCCACATGGCAAAAGGTGAAGGCATTCCCACCGTCTATCCTCCGCTTGCCAAGTCCGATTTTCTCATGAAAGAAACTGAAAAAAGCATTATTATGATACTACAAGGAGGAAGCGAATTAATTACTGTAAATGGTGTTGATTACGATGGCGCCATGCCAAATTTTAATTTAAGCGATGAACAAGTCAGTGACGTGATGAATTATATTCGCAATACATGGGGCAATACAGGCGAGGCAATAAAACCGGAACACATAAAAGCCATTAGGAAAAAAGGATTGTGATCGATGAAGGAATTCAAAGCCATAGTAAATGAATACAAAAAGCTGAACCTGGCTTTACGTAAAGTTGCGTTGGCAACTGTTGTGAAGGTGAAGGGCTCTTCTTATCGTAGCCCGGGTGCGCGGATGCTCATTACAGATGACGGTAAGTGGGTGGGGTCCATTAGTGGTGGCTGTTTGGAAGGTGATGCCCTAAGAAAGGCCCGGCAGGTAATGACTTCAGGGGAAGCGCTTGTGGTCACGTATGATACACGGGAAGAAAGCAATCAGAATTTAGGGATTAGTCTGGGGTGCAATGGTGTGATCGATGTTTTGATTGAACCGATTGACCACGCTGATGCCCTCAACCCAATTGTGTTGTTTGAAAAGTTAATCCTATTAAACGAGCCGGCAGTTATTGCAACAGCTTGTAAAAATGATGCATTCGTAGGCCGAAGAATTATTCACACCGAAAAAGAGCAGTTGGCCAATACACTTGAACATCCTGATTTCGAAAATAAGATCAAGAAAGGTGTACTTCAGGTTTTCAATTCCCCTCAATCCAAAACAATACCCTATTCATCAGGAGAACTCTCAACCGAAGTTTTTTTAGAACTTATCCAGCCTTCCATTTCACTTGTGATTTTTGGTGGGGGTTTCGATGCGCGTCCTGTTAGCCAACTTGCTCACACAATGGGTTGGGATGTAACCGTTACGGATGAATGTGTGGCGCACATTGCACCACTTTTTTTCCCAGAAGCACAAAACCTTTCACTGTGCCACCGTGATACTTTTGATCAGGATATCAAAGTCACCACTTATACGGCTTGTGTTTTAATGTCACATAATTATGAATATGATCGTGACGTTCTCAAAAAATTGATCAAATCCGAAGCACCCTACATCGGGATATTGGGGCCCCGCAAGCGATTTGATAAAATGCAGGAAGAGTTTCATAGGAATGGTATCTATATTGATCAAAACACCCTGCATAAAATACATTCGCCTATTGGTTTGGATATTGGTGCGGAGACACCCGATGAGATCGCCTTATCGATTGTGGGCGAAATCCAAAGCAAATTCTCGAAGCGATCTGGCGGATTTTTAAAATACAGGCAAGGTCCTATCCACAACCGCGATAAAAATAGTGATCAGGTTTTCAAGCAAGTTTATTTGAACCCAACCAATTCAAACAAGAAAGCAACCTCATAATATCAGCTTACAGATGAAAAAATTATTGACCTATATTTTCCTTGGGATTAGCTCCACTTCCTTTGGTCAGAACCTGAAAGAAGAAATCAATACACAGGTTTGGGAACCCTTTATACTCGCTTACAATACCTTTGATGTTGAAGGGTTTATGAATGTTCATTCGAAAGATGTGATCCGGTCCCCCCGCGATGGCGGACAGGTTTTTGGATATCATGAATATCATAACCTGACAGAAAAAGGGGCAACCCGAAATAAAATCCACAAAGGATCACGGACTATTGAAATCCGTTTTCTTCAGCGAATAGCCCAAAATGATCTGGCCTATGAGGTGGGCATTTATAAAGTAGAGTCGATCGATGCCAATGGTCACTCGAAATATTTCTATGGGAAATTCCATGTTGCCCTCCGAAAAGAAGCGGGCGAGTGGAAAATTTTAGTTGATTCAGACTCTTCAGAAAACAGTACCATCGGGGAAGATGATTTTCAATCTGCCAAACCGATGGAGCAATGAAGTATGGTGCTTTGATTTTGGCAGCAGGTACATCCAGCCGTATGGGAACTTCAAAGCAACTCTTAAAAATTGGTGAGCAGACACTCCTTCAAAAAACAATCACCACAGCAATCGCTATTCAGCCCTTCAATTGTACTGTAGTACTGGGTGCAAATTATGAATTGCATAAAAAAAATATTGAACATCTGCCAGTCGATATCATTCATAACACAAACTGGAAAAATGGTATGGGAAGTTCAATTAAAACAGGGGTTCACCATATCATCAAATATCAACTTGATGCATTTTATATTTTGGTGTGTGACCAACCGCTGCTTACCGGTACACATTTAAAAAACCTTGCATCACATTATGAAAAATCTAAAGCTTCGGTGGTTTCATCCGGTTACGGATCAACTCGTGGTGTCCCTGCACTATTTGACCAATCGATGAGTTCTGCACTTTTATCATTACAAGATCAGGAAGGCGCGAAACGGATCATTCTTGAAAACGGAAATCACGTTGTTGAATTTGAAGAAGGGGGAATTGATTTGGATACACAAGAAAACCTTGAAAGTTTTTTAGTGCGCATTAACACTAAAGGACTATAGTTCCCACTAAATAAAAAGGCCCGGTTTATTACCAGGCCCTTTTAATTTGAAGCAAACTAAAGGCTATTGATCCCACCAAAGCTTGCCAGTAAGATCATCGGCCGCAAAACCCTGGTTTGTCAAGGCCGCTTGATGATTCGCACTATTTGCATTTGCTTCGGCTGTACCATACGCTTGCCGAGTCGGAATCTCACCGTTCGGTGTCAGTGCATTATCACCTGGCGCTAAATCAGGGAAGCCAGTTCTTCTCCATTCCGCCCAAGCTTCATACCCATTCGGGAATATGGCTAGCCACTTTTGGGTAATAATCTGCTCAAGGGCACGACCTGCATCATAGGCCACTTCGCTGTTTGTGATATACGCAGCAAAGCCTGCACCCCCTACGCCCCCTACACCATACTGGTCTAAGGAGGCTTCTATACCTGCTTCATAGTACTCTTGTGCAGTCATTGGTGCGCTGTCAATCCAACCCCTTAACCGACCTTCAGCCAGGATAAAAGCAACTTGTGCCGATGTGAATATATGGGCAGGAGTATTCTGGTTACGTAACGCATTTCCCATAAAGGAGACATCTTCAGCTTCAATGTCTCCGGCATTTGCTTCACTTAAACCATACGGCATACCAATATATGTATTGGTAGTATTTTCGATAGGGTTTGCATATACCGGTAACCGCGGATCAATCGCAACATCAAGTTTTCCGGATTGCGTTTTATATGGATGACCATCTGCATAATATGATAAATGAGGACTAGTATATGTATCCAATTGCATCATATTCATCAGTGGATCCGGTATTACCCAGTCAGCACGACCCGCTGTAACAAACGAATTGTAATAGGGGTTTTCGTAAGCCTGGACATTCAAGTACCTATAGCTAATGTTTTCAGAATTGTCCAACGCAATCACACCATCATTAAAAGCACTTGCAAACTCCGCTGCTGCTTTTGTAGGATCAACATTTGAGAGTCGTAACGCAGCATTTAACCGAATGGTATTGGCAAATTTTATCCACTGATCCATTTCGCCACCCAATAGAATATCACCCTTAATTGCTGGAGTTGCCCCAACATCGATCATCGCAACAGCATCCTTAAGGTTTTGAATCGTGTTGTCATAGATATCCTCCTGGGAATCAAAAACCGGGCTTAGCAAGTCAAGGCGCCTTAATGCTTCAGAATAAGGCAGATCGCCCCACCGGTCCGTCATGTGCAAATAATAGTAGCTCATCAGGATTTTGGCAATCGCAATTTGATTGTCATTATCACCGTCAGCAACCACATCGGCCGGCATTGGATCCTGGGAATTGAGGTCAATTATCATTTGTAAATCCATAAGCGGGCCATTGTAAAACGCATCTGTAGAGAAATTTATCGTTTGATAATTGTCGGCAGATGTATACTGCTTATTGGATAGGTGCTGTGCATACAACGCCCCTTGTGTACTTAAAATAGTACCCCCTAAAGAAAGGATACTGTTCGTCAGTAATACACTGGGGATTGGAGTAATCGCCTCATTAGGATTAACATTTAAATCCCCGAAATCGTCCCAGTTACAGGAGCCAAGGACAAAAACAAATGCAGTTATTGCTATTGAAAGTATTTTCTTCATTATCATAAAATTTAGAATTTAAGCCTTATATCAACACCAAGACTTCTCGTGCCGGGCAAGTTTCCACTTTCTACCCATGACCCATTGTTACGCGCCTCCACTTGATCCCCTGAGATTTCGGATGGATCAATTCCATCAACCTTTGAATACAACAAGAATGGATTATTTGCCACCAATGCAAGAGAAGCGCCTTTAATAAACTTGGTTTTATCAAGCATACTGGAAGGAAAATTATAGCCCAACCGCATTTCGCGTACCTTCACGAACGTAGCATCATAAATCCATTGTTCGGATACACCGAAAAGGGACTTCCAATATTGATCAGCAGTCAAATAAATATCATTTGGCGTTCCGTCAGCAAAAACACCCCCAAAGGTCAATCCACCACCCTCGCTAGGTGAGTTACGCATCGGAATACCCCTGTCATTGTTTCCTACCGTCTCCGAAGTAAGGCCAGCATACGCTCCGAACATGCGTGATATAGACATAAATTGACCGCCAATTTGATAATCGATTGTAAAGGCCAGCTCAAAATTTCTATACGTTAGGCGGTTGAACATCCCCCCGGTAAAGTCTGGTAGGATATGTCCCAAATCCTGGTTGGCATCAGTAAGTGGCCTTCCTGTTGCATTAACGATTATGTTGCCGTCATCATCCCTTCTAATTTTCCTACCGACAATTACGCCCCATTCTTCATTTCTCCGTGCCAATGCCTGGCCGTCCCAACCTCCAAGTGTCGATGTTCCCCGGAAAGCATTTTCCAATGCGAACGAATTTAAACCATAGCCTAATTCTTCAATAAAAACAGTGTTTTGCGAAATATTAAAGTTTACATCCCATGTAAATCCACCCATATTCTTAACAGGCGATCCACCAATTGACAATTCCCATCCCTTTGTATAGGAATTTATGGAGTTCGTTAAAAACGAACTTCCACCAGACGAGGATGGAATCGCGACTCTTAAGAGTTCATTCGCATTGTCCTGATGATAATAAGAGAATTCGGTATTGATCCTATTGTCAAGAAAACCTAATTCGAAACCCGCTTCAATCGATCCTGTTGTTGCCGGGCGTAAAAGTGGATCTATTAAGCCGTTTGGAACACTGGTGATTGGATTTCCATCATATGGTACGCCAAGCTCATAGGTTGCCTGACTAGCATATACTCCAATCTCATTCCCTACCTTGGCATAACTGGCCCTGACTTTTCCAAATGACAACCACGCTAAATCGGAAGTAAGCTCCGAGAAAACAAAAGATGCTGACAAAGATGGATACACGTAATCGTTGTTGCCATTCGGTAATCGGGAATCAAAGTCACTCCGTAAGGTTGCATCCAGGAACACCATTCGTTTCCAGTCGACTGACGCTGAAACAAAGTAACTATTCACCTTATATTCTTGAATAATGTTTTCTGGTGGAAATTGATCGATGGAATTTCTTACATTATACAAATCAGGTAAAACCATTCCACCGCCAGTTTGCGCATTCACATAATCACGCGTATTTGTCCGGTAATTTACACCAGCATTTGCAAAAAAACCAAAATCGCCAAACTGCTTTTCATAGCTCAACATACCTTGAATATTGGTTTCAGTTCGCTTATCCGAGAAAGACCTGAAATAAGCAGGCCCGATTTTTAGATTAGCATCCCTCCGGTCATAAAATGTATCGTTCCTGCCATTCCGCATAAATTGGACGGAAGCCTTTAACTTGGGGATAATCTCGTATGCAAGTGCGAACTTCGTCTGTAGTACATCCCGGTCTTGTTCACTGTATGCAGCACGCAGATAGGTATATGGGTTATCCCAATACAATGGAGTTGAATTTGTTGGGGAAGTAATATTCCAGGAAGTATAGCGGCCATCCGGCATCTTCCAGTACTTCTCTAAAAGGTCCATGTCTAGTTGCCGTTGGAACCACTGGTTTAGATTTGATCCGATACTATTGTAGCCCTCGAAAAGGTTTCCTTTTGTATACGATTCACTATAGTTAGCAGCGACTTCAACTTCTAACTTTTTACTAAGATTTGCTTTAAAATTCATATTTAAGAACAATTTGTCTTGCTCCGTATTATCCATAACACCCGTCCTACTGGATCGTGTAATAGTTGTATTCAATGCATACGTATCACTGCTTTTTCCAATATTCAAGCTGGTGTTGTTCATTACGCCAGTTTGAAAAAAATCACGGACGTTGTCCGGGTTTGGGGACCACGGCCTGGTCTTTCCATATCCTTCAGTACCCGGTGTAAAAGCATCCCATTGCGCCACTTGCCTGCCATCCATTCTGGGGCCCCAGCTTTCATCAGCAGACATGTTTGGGTAGGGCATCCCATCCAAGCCAGCCAATCCCGGGGCATGAATTGAAGGATCATATGTGAAAGTATTGAAATTCTGACTATATCCGCCTCCATATTCATTCTGGTATTCAGGAAGGATATATACTCTTTCCCCGGTAGTGGTTTGATTAAAATCAATGGACACCTGATCTCCCCTTCCACCTTTCTTTGATGTCAAGACAATCACACCATCACGTGCCCTGCTACCGTAAAGGGCAGCAGCATTTGCACCTTTTAATACGTTAATGTCCTGAACATTGTCCATGTTGACAGAAGTGGGATCATCAATAACAATTCCATCCAATACATAAAGTGGGCTGCTTCCACTGATGCCTCTTATACCACGGATGCGCACCGCAGGAGCACCAAATTTTGCTCCGGACCCGGAAACAATTTGTACTCCGGCAATCTTGCCAGCAAGTGCAGTATTCACATTCTGTTCTCGTGCAACGCGTATATTGTCACCACTTATCTGCTGTGTTGCATATCCAAGTGAACTCTTATCTCGCTCAATTCCTAGAGCCGTAACAACCACTTCAGAAAGCTGGGTAACATCAAGTGCTAAGGAAACATTAACAGTTGTTCTGTCTCCAATTGGAACTTCTTGTGTTGAGAGTCCAATAAATGAGAAAACAAGACTTCCTCCAGCTTGAGGAATGGTTAAGCTATAATTACCATCAGCATCTGTGACGGTACCATTTGCAGTTCCTTTCAGAACTACATTTACTCCAGGCAATGAACTTCCATCTTCCGTGGAAGTCACCTTACCTGAAACTGTTCGGTCTTGTGCTATAGCAGAAAGCACAAAAACGAACGAGAAGCACACTAGTAAAAACTTCTTCATCATAGGTTTAGTTTAGGTTAATAATAAGGTAATGAATGCCGCAAGTTAGGTGATACGCTATAGATTCAAAAGGAACATTGTCAACTAAATAAATTCCCCATATAAAATTGGGGTTTTTTATGATAAATGGGATAAATATTATTTTTTTGGCAAAATTGGATGTTTTTCCAGAATATGATTTGGTGGTTTTTTAGAAAATCAGCAATATATACTCCCTTTAAATACCCATAAAGAGGATGGATTTAGGCAGATATGAGCACAAAAAAAGCCATCCGATTGGATAGCTTTCATAATATCAATAAAACACTAAACTACACCTTGATCTCAACATCAACCCCACTTGGTAGCTCAAGTTTCATTAACGCGTCAACAGTCTTCGCGCTGTTTGAATAAATGTCCACTAAGCGCTTGTATGTGCAAAGTTGAAATTGTTCACGTGCTTTTTTGTTAACGTGTGGTGAACGTAATACTGTAAACTTCTCCTTTTCTGTAGGAAGCGGAATTGGCCCGCTTACAACGGCACCCGTAGCTTTTACTGCCCGTACAATCTTCTCAGAAGATTTGTCAACCAAACTGTGGTCGTAGGACTTTAACTTTATTCTAATCTTTTGGTTCATCGTGTTTTTATTTAACGGCTACGCCTTTTACTTCTTCAATTACTTTATCAGCAAGGTTCTTCGGAATCGGTGCATAGTGCGAGAACGTAAGCGATGCTGCAGCACGACCTGAAGTGATCGTTCTTAGATCGGTTACATAACCAAACAATTCTGAAAGCGGAACATCTGCTTTGATAACCTGGGCACCACCACGGGAATCCATTCCCTTCATGATTCCCCTTCTTCTGTTTAAATCCCCGGTTACAGAACCTGTGTATTCATCCGGTGAAACAACTTCCACGTTCATGATTGGCTCAAGTAA
Organism: uncultured Roseivirgaceae bacterium; assembly: GCA_964398945.1. Taxonomy (GTDB): domain Bacteria; phylum Bacteroidota; class Bacteroidia; order Cytophagales; family Cyclobacteriaceae; genus JBGTGG01. Next base: position 163,127 of record CAYNOT010000003.1, read on the forward strand.
TTGAGGCGCACATTTCTTTGCTGCTTCTTTGAAGCCAATGCGTGCTGCCAATTCAAAAGATAATGAGTCGGAGTCAACATCATGGTACGAACCATGAAACAAGCGAACCTTCATCGAGTCGATTGCATATCCAGCCAATGGCCCATTTACCATCGCTTGCTCAAAACCTTTTTGAATCGCTGGTATAAATTCCCTTGGGATTACACCACCAACAATCGCATTTTCAAATTCCAATCCTGGTTTATCTTCTGGTCCAAGTTCGCGAGGTCCCATTTCAAATACGATATCCGCGAATTTACCACGACCACCAGTCTGCTTTTTGTAAACTTCTTTATGTTCAACAGAAGCTGTAAGCGCTTCTTTGTACGCAACCTGTGGCGCTCCCTGGTTAATCTCAACTTTAAACTCACGTCTTAAGCGATCGATAATAATCTCGAGGTGCAACTCGCCCATTCCACGAAGAATGGTTTGTCCGGTTTCTTGATCAGTGTGTACACGAAGTGTCGGATCCTCTTCCACCAACTTGGAAATAGCCATTCCTAATTTATCAGCATCCACTTGCTTCTTAGGCTCAATGGCATATCCAATAACGGGCTCAGGGAATACCATTGATTCCAATACAACTTTGCGTTTTTCATCACAAAGTGTATCGCCAGTTTTAATATCTTTAAATCCAACAACCGCTCCAATATCCCCCGCTACCAGGCGTTCGATTTGGTTCTGTTTGTTAGCATGCATTTGGAACACACGGGAAATCCTTTCCTTGTTTCCAGAGCGTGTATTATAAACATAAGAACCTGATTCCAATACCCCAGAGTAAGCACGAACGAAACAAAGACGTCCTACAAATGGATCGGTTGCGATCTTAAAAGCAAGTGCGGCAAATGGTTCAGCTTCATTGGGGCGGATAATCACTTCAGCGTCCGTATCTGGATTTGTTCCAATAATATCATCCTTATCAAGTGGTGAAGGAAGCAATTCCATCACATAGTCAAGCATTGTCTGAACACCTTTGTTCTTGAAAGAAGATCCACATACCATAGGAACTACTTTCATATCGATCGTAGCCTTTCTAAGGGCAGTCAAAATTTCTTCTTCCGTGATTGAATTCGGATCTTCAAAATATTTTTCCAGCAGTGATTCATCATACTCCGCTACTGCTTCAAGAAGTTTTCCACGGTATTCTTCGGCTTCTTCTATCATATCATCCGGAACAGGAACCTCCTGGAAAGTCATTCCCTTATCATCCTCATTCCAGATAATACCACGGTTGTTGATCAAATCAACAACGCCTTTAAAATTTTCTTCAGCACCAATCGGTAACTGTAATGCTACCCCATTGCTTCCCAATTTCTCTTTTACCTGCTTACAAACGCCAAGAAAATCAGCACCCGCACGATCCATTTTGTTAACGAATCCGATACGCGCTACTTTGTAATTATCAGCAAGCCTCCAGTTGGTTTCTGATTGTGGTTCAACACCATCAACAGCACTAAACAAGAAAACCAACCCATCAAGTACACGCAACGAACGATTTACTTCTACAGTAAAATCAACGTGCCCGGGGGTATCGATAATATTGATTTGATATTTGTTATCACGGTATGGCCAAAAAACGGTTGTAGCAGCGGAAGTAATAGTAATCCCCCTCTCTTGCTCCTGGGCCATCCAATCCATGGTTGCAGCACCATCGTGCACTTCACCAATCTTATGGCTTGCCCCTGCGTAGTAAAGAATACGTTCTGTAGTAGTCGTTTTCCCTGCATCAATATGCGCAGCAATCCCAATATTCCTTGTGTACTTTAAATCCCTTGCCATTTTGTTAGTCTATAGTATTGAGTCCTTGGTTATTGGTATGGGCTCAACTTTATTTTTTATAATTTCTAAATCTTGTTAGCTCAATACTATTTTAGAACCTGAAGTGGGAAAATGCACGGTTGGCATCTGCCATACGGTGTGTATCGTCCTTCTTCTTTATTGCAGCTCCTTCACCTTTTGACGCAGCAATGATTTCACCTGCCAATTTATCGGTCATGGTTTTCTCTCCACGTGAACGGGAGTAGTCGATCAACCACTTAATGCTTAAGGTAAGCTTACGCTCAGGACGAACTTCGATAGGCACTTGAAAAGTTGAACCACCAACCCTGCGGCTTTTAACCTCAACAGCAGGGCCAACATTGCTCATGGCACGTCTCCATACCTCAAGGCCACTTTCGCTTGTCTTTTTCTCAACTAAATCCATAGCATCATAGAAAATGCCATAGGCAACACTTTTCTTACCATCTTCCATCAAATAGTTTACGAACTTGGTTACAAGCGTATCGTTAAACTTTGGGTCAGGAAGTAAATATCTTTTCTTTGGTTTTGCTTTTCTCATGATTCAAAAAATTTATTTGGCAGCCTTAGGTCTTTTAGCTCCGTATTTAGAACGGCTTTGTAAACGGCCACCTACACCGGCAGTATCCAAAGCACCACGGATAATGTGGTAACGTACACCTGGAAGGTCTTTAACCCTACCACCGCGGATCAATACAATTGAGTGTTCTTGAAGGTTGTGTCCCTCTCCCGGAATATAGGCATTCACCTCTTTTCCGTTGGTTAACCGAACCCTGGCCACTTTACGCATGGCAGAATTTGGCTTTTTCGGGGTGGTTGTATACACACGTGTACACACTCCTCTGCGTTGAGGACATGAATCGAGGGCCGGAGACTTTGACTTAAAGGTCAATTTCTTTCTTCCTTTCCTTACAAGCTGCTGAATAGTAGGCATTTATATAGTATTTTTATTACCTTCAAAAATTAGGACTGCAAAGGTATCAATAAGAAACAAAGGATACAAAGTCTTTTGATAAGAAATTTACATCTTTCGAGCCCCCTGAAAATCATTGAATTCTTGTTGAAATATCAGGCTTCCCCCATTGTACCTCCAAAATTCATTGGGAATTTTGGCATTTCTTCAGTCCTTTTTATAGCACCGAAGCTATTTTCATATTTATCGATATTGTCTTTTAAGGCTGTCAAGAGGCGCTTTGCATGTTCTGGTGTGATCACGATCCGTGCCTTTACCTTTGCTTTGGGCACCCCCGGCATCAACCGGATAAAGTCAATAACAAACTCGCTATTGGAGTGGGCAATCATCGCCAAATTGGAATACGTACCTTCGGCTGTCTCTTCAGACAGCTCAATATTTATCTGATTTGGAGGTACTTGTTTGCTCTTCTCTTCTGCCATATTAATAAGTCATTTGTAAATAGTCCTTAGTCGCTAGCCTACTCAAGGCTACCAACTAAGGACTAAAGACTAGTTAGTCTTGGAGTTCTTTTTCCCTATCAACACCAGACTCACGGGATGACGCTTCCATCATCGCATCGTATTCATCTTGATGGGTAACAATCATATCCTTAAATCTACGCTGACCTGTACCTGCTGGTATCAAATGACCCACGATCACATTTTCTTTTAAGCCATTCAATTTATCTGACTTACCACGGATAGCAGCTTCACTCAGTACTTTGGTTGTTTCCTGGAATGACGCTGCTGACAGCCAGCTTTCAGTCTTCAAAGACGCTTGCGTAATACCTTGCAACGTTGGTTTAGAAACAGCAGGCATCGCATCACGCACTTCTACTATCTTCAAATCTTTACGCTTAAGCGAAGAGTTCTCATCACGCAACTCACGGTCATTGATAATTTGACCCGGCTTCAATACTTCCGAATCACCTGATTCAATAACAACTTTCTTGTCCAGCATCAAGTCATTCTCGTTCCGGAATACAAATTTATCAACATACTCACCCGGTAAGAAAGTTGTATCGCCTTGATCAACAATCTCAACCTTTTGCATCATTTGACTTACAATTGCCTCAATGTGCTTATCATTGATCTTCACACCTTGAAGGCGATATACTTCCTGGATTTCATTTACCAAATACTCCTGAACAGCAGTCGGGCCTTTGATGGATAGAATATCAGAAGGCGTGATTGAACCATCCGAAAGTGGTTGGCCCGCTCTTACAAAGTCATTGTCCTGAACCAAAATATGTTTGGACAATGAAACCAAATAGCGCTTCTGAACGCCATCTTTTGATTCGATGAAGATTTCCCTGTTACCACGCTTTATCCCTCCGTATGTTACCACACCATCAATCTCACTTACTACTGCCGGGTTAGATGGATTACGCGCTTCAAATAATTCCGTTACACGCGGAAGACCACCCGTAATATCACGGGATTTACCCATCGTACGTGGAATCTTGGCAAGCACCTGACCGGCTTTAATCTTTTCACCTTTCTCCACTGCCAAGTGGGCACCCACCGGAATATTGTAAGCTTTCGTATCAGACTTTCCAACCACAACAATTGCCGGGTTCTTTGTCTTATCCCTGGTATCGGTAATAACTTTTTCACGGTGTCCGGTTTGTTCATCAGACTCTTCCTTGTACGTAACACCAGCTATAATCGATTCATACTCGATCGTTCCATCAAACTCGGAAAGGATTACAGCGTTGTACGGATCCCAGAAACACATCTCATCACCTTTCTCAACTTTCTGTCCGTCTTTCACTTTTAAGAATGAACCATACGGAACGTGATTGGTGATCAGGATTCTGTTTTTCTCCTTATCGACAATCCGTATCTCACCGGTTCTTCCCATTACTACTTTCGCAGCATTTCCTTCTTTATCGGTGATGTCTATCACACGAACACCTTCCATTTCAACAACACCAGCAAATTTTGCTTTAATGTTTGCATCAACAGCAATGTTGGATGCAGTACCACCTACGTGGAATGTACGAAGTGTAAGCTGAGTACCCGGTTCACCAATGGATTGTGCAGCAATAACGCCTACCGCTTCACCTGCTTGAACCATTTTACCGGAAGCAAGATTTCGACCATAACATTTTGCACAACCACCAACCTGGGATTCACATGTCAATAGTGAACGAATCTCTACTTCCTCAATGCTTGAATCTTCTATTTTCTTTGCCAACTCATCTGTAATTTCAGCATTCGCCGGGCAAATCAATTCATCTGTTAACGGATCATAAACATCGTGTACAGTAACACGGCCTACAATTCTTTCTGACAATGGTTCAACGATATCTTCATTGTCCTTCAAGGCCGTTACTTTCAATCCTCTAAGCGTGCCGCAATCCACCTCGGAAACGACCAAGTCTTGAGCAACGTCTACCAACCTTCTGGTCAGGTAACCCGCATCAGCAGTTTTCAATGCAGTATCGGCAAGACCTTTACGTGCACCGTGCGTTGAGATAAAGTACTCGAGTACATCCAGCCCTTCTTTAAAATTGGAAAGGATCGGGTTTTCAATAATCGCACCTACCGAACCTACAAGGTTTTTCTGAGGCTTCGCCATCAAACCGCGCATACCACCCAACTGACGAATCTGCTCCCTTGAACCACGGGCTCCGGAGTGCATCATCATATAAATAGAGTTGAACCCTTGTTGATCATCTTCAAGCTGTCTCATCAACGTGCTTGTCAATAATGTATTCGTACGCGTCCAGATATCGATTACCTGGTTGTAACGCTCGTTGTCAGTGATCAGGCCCATCATGTAGTTGTTCCACACTGCATCAACTTCTTGCTGAGCACTTTCTACAAGGGTGGTTTTCTCTTCCGGAATCATTACATCACCAAGCCCCATGGATAGTCCGCCTTTGTACGCCATCTGGAAACCAAGGTCTTTAATATCATCAAGGAACTTGGCAGTCTTGGCAAGACCAGCAATCTTATAAATGTCAGAGATAATAACCTGAAGTTTCTTCTTCGTTAATAGCTCATCAACAAAACCAACCTCTTCAGGAACGTGCACATTAAAAATAACACGACCCGTTACAGTTTCGATTACCTTATTTACCAGAACCCCATTCTCATTTACATTCACGCGAACTTTAATCATCGCATGCTTTGACAGCTTGCCTTCATTATATGCAATGATAACTTCCGCAGGAGAATAGAATCTTTTTCCTTCACCAATAATTGGATGTTCTTCGGTATGTTTTCTTCCTTTCGTTAGATAATACAATCCCAACACCATGTCCTGGGAAGGTACAGTAATAGGAGCACCATTTGCAGGGTTAAGGATATTGTGAGAAGAAAGCATCAACGTTGATGCTTCAAGAATCGCTTCTTGTCCAAGCGGAACGTGCACGGCCATTTGGTCACCGTCAAAGTCAGCGTTAAAGGCCGTACAAACCAGCGGGTGCAACTGAATTGCTTTTCCTTCAATAAGCTTTGGTTGGAAAGCCTGGATACCTAGTCTGTGAAGTGTCGGGGCGCGGTTCAAAAGAACAGGATGTCCTTTCAATACGTTCTCCAAAATATCCCAGATCACAGGATCTTTTCTATCCACTATTTTCTTTGCAGACTTTACAGTCTTAACAATTCCTCTTTCAATAAGCTTGCGAATAATAAACGGCTTAAATAATTCTGCCGCCATATCTTTTGGCAAACCGCATTCGTGTAATTTCAATTCCGGGCCTACTACGATAACTGAACGACCAGAATAGTCGACACGTTTACCTAATAAGTTTTGACGGAAACGGCCTTGCTTACCTTTTAGCATATCGCTAAGGGATTTCAATGCACGGTTACCATCCGCACGAACAGCATTCACTTTACGTGAGTTATCAAACAAGGAGTCAACAGCTTCCTGAAGCATACGCTTCTCGTTTCTCAAAATCACTTCAGGTGCTTTGATGTCGATCAATCTCTTCAAACGGTTGTTACGGATAATAACCCTTCTGTAAAGATCATTCAAGTCAGACGTTGCAAAACGACCGCCATCCAATGGAACCAACGGACGCAATTCAGGTGGAATTACCGGTACCATTTTGATCACCATCCATTCAGGTCTGTTCTCAATACGTGTTCTCGCATCACGGAAAGCTTCAACAACTTTCAATCGCTTTAAAGCTTCAGCTTTGCGTTGTTGCGAAGTGTCTGTAGCCGCCTGGTGACGAAGATCATAAGACATGGTATCAAGCTCCGTGCGTGACAGCAACATCTCCAATGCTTCTGCTCCCATTTTCGCAATAAACTTCTTCGGATCGTTATCATCCAGAAGTTGGTTCTCACGTGGCAACTTATCAAGGATGTCCAGGTATTCTTCTTCCGTTAAGAAATCAAGGTTGTTGATCCCGTCTTCTTCTTTGATACCCGGTTGGATAACAACAAAGCGCTCATAATAAATGATTTGATCAAGTTTCTTGGTAGGAAGCCCTAGCAAATAACCGATCTTGTTTGGAAGGGAACGGAAATACCAAATATGCGCAACAGGAACGACAAGTTCGATGTGCCCCATACGTTCTCTACGTACCTTCTTTTCTGTAACTTCAACACCACAGCGGTCACAGATGATACCTTTGTAGCGAATGCGTTTGTATTTTCCGCAGTGACATTCCCAATCCTTTACAGGGCCGAAAATCCGCTCACAGAACAACCCACCCATTTCTGGTTTATATGTCCTGTAGTTGATTGTCTCCGGCTGTGTAACTTCACCGTGCGAGCTTTCCAGAATAGATTCCGGAGAGGCAAGGCTAATCGTTATTTTCGAGAAATCGCTGTTTATCTTTTTATTTTTTCTGAAAGACATGCTATGTAGTGTTTAGTCTTTAGTTATAGTCTTAAATATATATGAAAGGAAGAGGCATATAATGTATATGCCTTTACCGTTCATCAATCCATTGTGATTTCGAGACCCAATCCTCTCAATTCATGTACAAGTACATTGAATGATTCCGGGATATTCGGTGCTCTCATATTCTCACCTTTTACAATAGCCTCGTAAGCTTTCGCCCTTCCGATTACATCATCCGACTTCACCGTTAAGATTTCCTGAAGAATGTGGGAAGCACCAAATGCCTCAATCGCCCAAACCTCCATCTCACCAAAACGTTGACCACCGAACTGGGCTTTACCACCCAATGGCTGTTGTGTAATAAGGGAGTACGGTCCGATTGAACGGGCGTGCATCTTATCATCAACAAGGTGGCCCAGTTTCAGAATGTAGGCCATCCCTACTGTAACAGGTTGATCGAACATTTGTCCTGTCAATCCATCGTACAGATAGGTTCTTCCAAGAGCCGGTAATTTTGCATCGGCCAATTCCTTCTCAACTTGTTCAATGGTTGCTCCATCAAAAATCGGAGTTGCATAGGTTTTGCCCAGTTTCTTTCCAGCCCATCCTAAAACGGTTTCGAAAATCTGGCCGAGGTTCATACGAGAAGGTACACCCAACGGATTCAAACAGATATCCACTGGTGATCCATCCTCCAGGAACGGCATATCTTCGTCACGAACAATCTTGGCAACAACACCTTTGTTACCGTGACGGCCCGCCATCTTATCACCAACTTTAAGTTTACGTTTCTTCGCAACATATACTTTAGCCAATTGTACGATACCGGTAGGCAGTTCATCACCAACTTCAAGTGTAAAACGCTCGCGCTTAAACTCACCGGAAATGGTGTTACGTTTGATCATGTAGTTCTTCACCATCTGCGCAACCAACTCATTCGTATGGTCATCGCTCGTCCAGTTTTCCAAACTAATATCTGACAAAAGATTTACCTCTTCAGGCACATTGTACGTGCTTTCATCACGATAAATATTTTTTTCAGGGAAGAGATTATTGTCAATCACTTTTGAAGAGAACTTCACGCCCTTGCTGACCAGTTCGTCACCAAATTTGTGTTTTACCCCTCCACTTGTCTTTCCGTTCAATAACGTAGAAAGTTTTTCGATAATGGAAGCACGTAGTTCTGTAAGTGACTTACTGTACCTGGCTTTCAATGCATCCAAATCCTTCTTCGATTTCGCACGAATATCTTTGTCACGTTTCGGACGTGAAAACAATTTCGTATCGATAACAACGCCACGCAATGATGGAGGCGCTTTCAATGAAGCATCTTTCACATCACCCGCCTTGTCACCAAAGATGGCACGAAGAAGTTTCTCCTCAGGTGTAGGATCGGTTTCTCCTTTCGGGGTAATCTTACCGATAAGAATATCGCCTTCTTTAACTTCAGCTCCGGTTCTGATAATTCCGTTTTCATCAAGATGCTTTACAGCCTCTTCACTTACGTTCGGAATCTCAGAAGTAAGTTCTTCTTCACCACGTTTTGTATCCCGTACTTCAAGGTCGAACTCATCGATGTGGATGGACGTAAAAATATCATCCCGTACTACACGCTCTGATATTACAATCGCATCCTCAAAGTTGTATCCCTGCCAAGGCATGTACGCCACCACAAGGTTTCTACCCAACGCTAATTCACCATTGGCCGTAGCATATCCCTGACAAAGTGGTTGGCCTTTCTTCACCTTCTCACCTTTCTTAACGATAGGTGTTAAGTTGATACAGGTATCCTGATTTGTCCTTCTGAACTTAATCAAACTGTATGTTCTGTATTCATTATCGAAGCTTACAAGCGCCTGCTCTTCTGAGACTTCGTATTTGATAACAATCTTGGAAGCATCTACCGAAACCACCTCACCACTTCCTTCCGCTAAAACAAGCGCACGGGAATCCATCGCTACCTGACCTTCAAGGCCGGTACCAACGATCGGTGCTTCAGGGCGCATCAACGGAACCGCTTGACGCTGCATGTTTGATCCCATCAACGCACGGTTCGCATCATCATGCTCAAGGAAAGGGATCAACGATGCCGCCACGGAAACAATCTGATTAGGGGCAATGTCCATATAACCAAGATCGCTAGGCTCTACCACAGGGAAGTCACCTTCAAATCTTGCTTTTACTTTTTCTTCCTGGAATTCACCATTGCTATTAATGGTTGCATTTGCCTGGGCAATGTGATTCGTGTCCTCTTCTTCTGCCGTAAGGAATATGACCTGATCCTTCATCTTCACTTTACCGTTTTCAACTTTACGATAAGGTGTTTCAATGAATCCCATCTTGTTCACTTTCGCATGGACACAAAGGGATGAAATCAAACCAATGTTCGGGCCTTCAGGGGTTTCAATCGTACACAAGCGACCGTAGTGTGTATAGTGAACGTCACGAACCTCGAAACCTGCACGTTCGCGTGAAAGACCGCCTGGACCGAGTGCCGACATTCTACGCTTGTGCGTAATCTCAGCCAACGGATTGGTTTGATCCATGAACTGGGAAAGTTGGTTCGTTCCAAAGAATGAGTTGATAACCGAAGAAAGTGTACGCGCATTGATCAAATCAACAGGCTTGAAATCTTCGTTGTCACGAACGTTCATTCTTTCTTTGATGGTCCTTGCCATACGTGCAAGGCCCACACCAAATTGTGTATACAACTGTTCGCCTACCGTTCTCACCCTTCTGTTTGAAAGGTGATCGATATCATCGACAACAGCTTTTGAATTGATCAGTCCGATCAGGTATTTTACGATCAGGATAATATCATCCTTTGTAAGTACGCGTTGTTCGAAACCAAGGTCAAGACCTAATTTTTTATTGATCCTATACCGACCAACCTCACCAAGGTCATAACGTTTTTCACTGAAGAACAAGCTGGTGATGATATCACGTGCAGTTTGAACATCCGGTGCTTCTGTATTCCTTAGCTGACGATAGATTTGCTCTACCGCTTCTTTTTCTGAGTTGGAGTTATCTTTGGAAAGTGTATTGAAGATAATGTTGTAATCAGAAATGTTTACATCCTCACGGTGCAAGATAATGGAAGATGATCCTGAATCAACAATAACGTCTACATCCTCTGCTTCGATGACATGGTCACGCTCCAACAACACTTCATTTCTGTCGATGGAAACTACTTCACCAGTATCTTCATCCACGAAATCTTCTGTCCAGGTTTTCAATACCCTTGCCGCAAGCTTCCTTCCGACAACTTTCTTAAGGGTGTTTTTATTTGCTTCAACCTCTTCGGACAAACCAAAAAGATCAAGAATATCTTTATCAGTTCCATACCCGATTGCACGCAATAAAGTAGTTACTGGAAATTTCTTCTTTCTGTCGATGTATGAATACATGACACCGTTTACGTCCGTAGCAAATTCAATCCAAGAGCCCTTGAATGGAATAATCCTCGCGGAGTAAAGCTTAGTTCCGTTCGTGTGCTTGCTCATCGCAAAGAACACACCCGGGGAACGGTGCAATTGAGAAACAATCACACGCTCTGCTCCATTGATCACGAAGGAACCTTTCTCGGTCATGTATGGGATATTTCCCAGGAACACTTCCTGTTCAATGGTTTCAAAATCTTCGTTGTCGTCATCGTTGCAGATCAACCGGAGTTTCGCTTTAAGCGGAACGGAGTAGGTCAATCCACGATCGATAGACTCATCAACATCGTATTTCGGAGGGTCGATTGTATAATCAACGAAAGACAAAACGAAATTTTCCCGTGAATCAGAGATTGGGAAATTTTCTGCGAAGACTTTGAACAAGCCTTCATTTTGTCGTTTTTCTGCAGGTGTTTCGATCTGCAAAAAATCTTTGAATGACTGTAATTGTAAATCTAGAAAATCGGGGTAGTCTAGGACTTTTTCAATAGATGAAAAATCAATCCGACCGTTTATTGTTTTCTTTGCCAAGGTGCTTAACATTTAAAGTTCTAAATCCTGGACGAAGTAAATGACAAGGTCATTTACCCAGTAGGCATAAATAGGAATAGACCCAATCCCAATTTTCTTGGAATAGGGTCTAAACCGATGCTTTAAAGACGGTGCCCTTCGTCTTCAAGAAGAATTACTTCAACTCAACTTCAGCACCAGCCTCAAGGAGTTGCTTCATTAAGCTGTCTGCTTCATCTTTTGGTAAACCTTCTTTGATTGTTTTAGGAGCTCCATCCACTACATCTTTCGCTTCTTTCAAGCCAAGACCAGTAAGTTCCTTAACAAGCTTAACGATCTGGAGTTTGTTGGCTCCAGCAGCTTTTAATACTACATCGAAGTTTGTTTTTTCAGCAGCAGCTTCTCCACCCGCGGCAGGACCTGCAGCAACTGCAACAGCAGCAGCAGCCGGCTCGATACCGTGTGTTTCTTTTAGATAAGCAGCAAGCTCATTTACTTCCTTAACAGTAAGATCTACAAGTTGATCTCCAAGTGCTTTTATATCAGCCATTTTTGTAAAATTTAATTATTCTAGTTCAACAATATTTTAACCACGCTCTTCCAATGTCTTCACCAATCCGGCAAGGGTATTCTTTCCGCTTTGAAGTGCAGAAATAACATTCTTGGCAGGTGATTGCAACAAGGAAATAACATCGCCAATGAGTTCGTTCTTGGACTTCAACTCACGTAGCGTTTTTAGATTTTCAGCACCGATAAAAAAATCTGCACTGATGGAAGCCGCTTTAAGTTCTGGTTTTCCTTTTTTCTTTCCTTCTTTGGCCAAGTATTCTGTCATTACTTTCGCAGGGGCATTTCCAATTTCTTTGGAAAACATCACACCGGAAAATCCTTTCAGAACATCAAACAAAGGAGAATAGTCAACACCTTCTTGCTTTTCCAAAGCTTTGGTGATCAATGTGTTTTTGTAAACACCATATTCGATCCCGGCTTTATAACACATTCTTCTAAACGCATTTACTTCCGCTACCGAAAGTCCTGCTGAATCTGTTATATAAAAGTGAGCGTTGTCGGAAAACTTAACGGAAAGTTCTTCGATTATTTTTGCTTTCTCTTCTCTGGTCATGTTTTAATTTTTAAATACCAGCAATGGAACTTTTATCAACGCTAATCCCAGGGCTCATCGTTGAAGAAAGCGTAATACTTTTAAAGTATGTACCCTTCGCTGATGCTGGTTTTAACTTTGCGACAGTGTTGATCATTTCCATGGCATTGTCGCGGATTTTGTCCGCAGGAAAGGAAGCTTTTCCAATGCTCACGTGAATAATTCCTGTCTTATCTATTTTGAAGTCAATTTTACCGGCTTTTACTTCTTTCACGGCTTTACCAACTTCGAGCGTAACAGTTCCTGATTTAGGGTTTGGCATTAATCCGCGTGGACCTAATACTTTACCGAGTTTACCCACTTTGGCCATAACGGTCGGGGTACAAATGATCACGTCAATGTCTGTCCAGCCACCTTCAATTTTTGTAAGGTACTCATCCAACCCTACGTGATCTGCACCCGCTGCTTTTGCATCCTCCTCTTTGTCGGGGGTACACAGAACCAAAACACGTACATCTTTTCCTAATCCATGCGGAAGGGCTACAACACCTCTTACCATTTGGTCAGATTTTTTTGGATCAACTCCAAGACGAATATCCAAATCAACTGAAGAGTCGAATTTGGTAAACGTAATATCCTTTATCAGGCCCGTTGCATCTTCCAGGGAGTACTCCTTCTCAAGGTTTACTTTTTCCAGAACTGCTTTCCGATTTTTAGAAATTTTTGCCATCTCTTTTTTCTTATTAATTATCCCAAGGAGCAACTCCTGAAATAGTGATACCCATACTTCTTGCTGTTCCTGCCACCATTTTCATAGCCGACTCAACTTTAAATGCATTTAAGTCAGGCATTTTTGTTTCGGCAATTGTTTTTACCTGGTCCCAGGAAATAGAACCAACTTTCAAACGATTTGGCTCAGCAGAACCTTTTGGTTTTTTTGCTGCTTCCATTATCAAAACAGCTGCCGGAGGTGTCTTGATCACAAAGTCGAACGACTTATCGTTGTAAATAGAGATCAACACCGGTAACACCTGACCTTGTTTGTCTTGTGTACGTGCATTGAACTGCTTACAAAAGTCCATGATATTAAGACCCTTGCTACCTAGTGCCGGTCCGATCGGAGGTGCTGGATTTGCTTGTCCTCCTTTTACCTGTAATTTCAGATATCCAATTATTTCCTTTGCCATTGCTATTTCTAGTCTAACTTTTCAACCTGCATATAACTCAATTCAACAGGCGTATTCCTGCCAAATATTTTCACCATTACATTGAGTTTCTTTTTGTCTTCAAAAATCTCCTCAACAGAACCTGTAAAGCCACTGAATGGCCCATCCATTACTTTTACTGATTCACCCTTTATAAATGGGGTTTCCAATCTTTCTTCAAACTCATCAAGCTGATCAACCTTTCCGAGTATCCGGTTTACCTCTGACTGGCGCAATGCAACCGGGTCTTTTGACTGACCTGTTCCATTTCCACCCAGGAAACCAATCACCCCGGGAATATTATTGACCGTATGATACGCCTCCCCGTTTGATAAATCTGCTGAAACGAGCACATAGCCCGGGAAGAAATTCTTTTCCCTTACCCGCTTTTTGCCATTCCTCATTTCATAAACCTTCTCCGATGGGATCAATACCTGAGGTATAAAATCCACCAACTTGGAGCGCTCAACTTCCAACTCCAGGTAAGATTTTATTTTCTTTTCCTGGCCACTAACTACCCGCAGAACATACCATTTGAGCTCGCCCATTTTCTAGTTCCAGGTTTAAAATGTTTTATAAAACCACTCTAATCCGGTGTTAAACACCCAATCAATTCCACCAATTACGAGGGCAAATATGGTGGATGCAACCAACACTAAAATTGCGCTGCTTTGCAACTCACTGTATTTTGACCAGGTAACTTTGTACCGGACCTCGTCCCATGACTCTTTAATATAGTTTATTACCTTTTGCATTGGTTTCTATTTGCACAGGTAGACCCCGATTGTTATCGGAACCAGCCAATTTATTCTTTCAAATTCCACTGGTCTTCAACTAAACCAATGAAAACCATATTCAAATTCTTGCACGGTGGACCCCGATAGCTATCGGAGCCAGCCAATTATCCTTTCAAATCACATTGGTTTCCACTAAACCAATGAAAGAACTCCTTTTAAATTATCGCACGGGTGGAGAGACTCGAACTCCCAGCCAATGGTTTTGGAGACCACTACTCTACCAATTGAGCTACACCCGTTTTTAAATCTACCCGGATTCGACTAAAATGGCCTTTTCGAACCACCACCCGCATACGGAGTCCAAAAAGGACTGCAAAGGTAGAATTTAATATTAGAAAATAAAAGCGTTCCTGAAAATTATCAAGAACGCTTTCTGTTTGTTTTTCAGTTGGTTAGTCCAGGATTTCTGTTACCTGACCTGAACCTACCGTACGGCCTCCTTCACGAATCGCGAAACGAAGTCCTTTTTCCATAGCGATTTTGTTGATCAATGTAACTTCAATTGATACGTTATCACCAGGCATAACCATTTCAACGCCAGCAGGAAGCATAACTTCACCCGTTACGTCTGTGGTACGGAAATAGAACTGAGGACGGTATTTGTTAAAGAATGGAGTATGACGTCCACCTTCTTCTTTTGAAAGAACATAAACTTCCGCCTTAAACTTCGCGTGTGGAGTTACAGACTTAGGCTTACAGATAACCATTCCTCTACGGATTTGGTCTTTTTCAATACCACGAAGCAATAGACCAGTGTTGTCACCAGCTTCACCTCTGTCAAGGATCTTACGGAACATTTCAACCCCAGTAACAGTGGAAGTAAGTCCTTCAGCACCCATGCCTAAGATTTCAACTGGGTCACCGCTATTGATAACACCTCTTTCAATTCTTCCGGTAGCAACCGTTCCACGACCAGTGATTGAGAAAACGTCCTCAACCGGCATCAAGAAATCTTTGTCGACCAAACGAACTGGAAGTGGAATATAATCATCAACTGCCTGCATTAGGTCTTCAACTTTCTCAACCCATTTTGGCTCACCGTTAAGTGCACCAAGGGCAGACCCTTGAATAACTGGAATATCATCACCAGGGAAGTTGTAATAAGAAAGAAGTTCCCTAACTTCCATCTCAACAAGTTCAAGCAATTCCGGATCATCAACCAAGTCAACTTTGTTCATGAAAACAACAAGTGCAGGTACACCTACCTGACGTGCCAATAGGATGTGCTCACGTGTTTGTGGCATTGGACCATCAGTAGCAGCAACCACTAAGATTGCTCCGTCCATCTGTGCAGCACCCGTAACCATGTTCTTTACATAGTCAGCGTGGCCCGGACAGTCAACGTGCGCATAATGGCGGTTTACAGTTTGGTACTCAACGTGTGAAGTGTTGATGGTAATACCCCTTTCTTTTTCTTCAGGAGCATTATCGATTGATGTAAAATCACGTTCTGCGGCAAGTCCTTTGCCCGCCAGAACTTTTGTAATAGCTGCTGTAAGTGTTGTTTTTCCATGGTCAACGTGGCCGATTGTACCTACGTTAACGTGTGGTTTCGAACGGTCAAATGTTTCTTTTGCCATATTTGAAAATCCCTGTTAAGTTATTGTTATAGTTAATTTTAAAAATTTGTTCTTTAATTAATGTTCCCACTTCACTTTCAATTCCTTTGAGCTGTTGATGAGAATTGAACCTGCCTACCGTCAGGCGGGCTCACGACCAACCCCTCAGTAGTTCAAAGTCAGTTCTTAACCAATACTCCTACGAGCTGTTGATGAGAATTGAACTCACGACCTCTTCCTTACCAAGGAAGTGCTCTACCCCTGAGCTACAACAGCTTTTCAAAGTTGTTGGCTTTTAGTTGTTCGTTGTTAGTTCGTACCAATAACTATCAACTAACAACCAACAACTGAAAGAGCGGGAGACGAGGCTCGAACCCGCGACCTGCAGCTTGGAAGGCTGCCGCTCTACCAACTGAGCTACTCCCGCAATTATTTGGTGATTTGATGATCCTCTTAGCTTGGTGGTTTAAAAACCAACAAACTAACTCTCAACAAACCAACCGCTTCAAAATTTCAACTTCAAGAATTACCTGATTCTCCAGGTTCACCGGCCTACTACCGATTATCTTTTTTTCCTATCGAACCAGCGACCTGTCCCGATTGGATCGGGACCGCTCTACCAACTGAGCTACTCCCGCAATTATTTGGTGATTTGATGATCCTCCTGGTTTGGTGGTTTAAAAACCAACAAACTAACTCTCAACAAACCAACCGCTTCAAAATT
>CAYNOT010000003.1:180163-284539 GCA_964398945.1 uncultured Roseivirgaceae bacterium
TCAACTTCAAACCACCAGACTTCTTCCGGCCCGCTTATTTGGTGATCTATTGATTTTACGATTTAAATCAACCAATAAAAAAATCAACAAATCAACAAATCACTCGTGGGGGGAACAGGATTCGAACCTGTGAAGACATAAGTCAACAGATTTACAGTCTGTCCCAGTTGGCCGCTTTGGTATCCCCCCAACTGTAAAACCCTCTTAACTGACTCAAAAGCCCCTCCCGATTAAATCCAGGACGGGGCTTTTTCAAAAGAGAGTGCAAAATTATACGGTTTTACGCTTTTTCAAAACTCCTAAATCATTTTTTAATGGGTTAAGATTTTTTTGTTTGGTTGGCCCATGAAATCCTTATGCTTCTTGAACCTTCCCACTAGCATAAAGTAGTGCATGAGGGTTTCATTTTTTTGAGTTTGAGATCAAACAAATTTGAAGGAACGCTACATGACAATTATATCGGTAATAATCTTTTGGCCGAATTCTTTTTGAAAAAGACTTACCACTTCCGCCTTATGCAACGAGAAGTCGTGCCGCATCGAAGCTGAATCAAATTCAACAAAAAGCACGGTATTTCGAATAAAAATGCGCTTTGTCCGGCTCGCTATCGGTTTGCCGACCAACTTCTCCCACGATGAAATCAGGTTCATTTCATCAAACTTCGAACTGATGCGATACGAATTCAATAAATCCCGGATGGCCTCACCAACCGATTGGAACTCTGGTTTTGAATTATCTTTTTTTCTCATCGCCCACTAATTTTTCCATTGTCCACAACAAAAACAGAAGCCGAAACATTGATCCTGTCCAATAACCCTTGGGTACGATCCGGTCGGGCATCCGTTATAAAAAACTGGCCCAACCCCTGATGGATCAATTCCAGGAGCCTTTCGATCCGAAAGTCATCAAGCTTATCAAAAATATCATCCATTAAGAGAATCGGACTAAAGCCTTTGTGGTTTGAAATTACTTCCCGCTGCGCCAACCGCAATGCAATCACGAAAGATTTTTGTTGCCCCTGTGATCCCCGCTTTTTTATTTCAACGTCATTCAATAGAAAAACAAAATCATCGCGATGGACGCCAAAGGTAGTCCTTCCCAAGGCAAGATCCTTTCTTCTGCCCTTTAAAAGCCCTTCGCGAAAGTCGTCTTCCTGTAATCCTGAAATATAGTGGATATCCGCTATTTCTTTTTCCTCCACTAAAAAATCGTAGTATTTCCTAAAAATGGGGACAAACTCTTTAATAAAGTGCTGCCGGCTTCTAAATAAGGTTTCCCCATTGGAAACTAGTTGGTGGTCATACGTTTCGAGGGCTGTGGCATCTAAGGCTTTTCCTTCATTGAACATCCTGATCAAGCTGTTTCGCTGTTTAAGAGTGTGGTTGTAGGCAATCAGGTTGTTCAGATAGATCGGATCAATTTGGGATAAAATGCCATCCATAAACTTTCTGCGAACTTCCCCACCCCCCTTTATCAGTTCCGTGTCATCGGGTTCCATCAGCACCACCGGGTACTTACCAATGTGTTCGCTTAGTTTCCCATACTCTTGCCCATCCTCCCGAAATGATTTTTTGCTCCCGCGTTGCAATCCGCAGGTTAGCTCCCGCTGTATCCCGCTATTCTGAAAACATCCCTTAATAAAGGTGGCTGTTTCACCTTCGCGAACGGTATTGATATCTGAGGCATTAAAAGCACTTTTAGTGAATGCCAGGTAATAAATGGCATCCAATAGATTGGTTTTGCCACTTCCATTCAACCCTACCAGCACATTGGCTTTTGTGGAAAAGTCCATTTTTGCCTCCTCAAAGTTCTTGAAGTTGATAATATGGAGTTTTTCGATGTACACGATAAAAATTGAGTGCTTACTTTAATAATTTGGCAAACCACCTTTCAATTTTTATTTGGCGAATGGTGATGCGTAGCGTATTTTCGCAATTCGATTTCAAAATTACGGATATGGCAGTGACAACCAAGGGGAAGAAGAAAGCTGACAAGGCTACAAAAACCAAAAAAGAAGGATTCTCAAAAGAAACCTATATGTTTTGGTACGAAAGCATGCAATTGATGCGCAAGTTCGAAGAAAAAGCAGGCCAACTGTATGGCCAGCAAAAAATCAAAGGTTTCTGCCATCTCTATATAGGACAAGAAGCATGCGTTTCGGGTGCCATCACAGCGCTTACAAAAGATGATAAATGGATAACCGCCTATCGTGATCACGCCCACCCACTTGCATTGGGCACCAGTCCAAATTCAGTAATGGCTGAGCTTTTTGCAAAGGAAACCGGAGTATCAAAAGGAAAGGGTGGTTCGATGCACATGTTTGATAAGGAAAAAGGCTTTTTCGGTGGCCACGGAATCGTAGGGGGCCAAATTCCATTAGGAGCGGGTATCGCTTTCGCGGAAAAATATAACGGTACCAAAAACCTGTGTATGTGCTATATGGGCGATGGTGCCGTACGCCAGGGGGCATTCCATGAAGCATTGAACTATGCCATGTTGTGGAAATTGCCAGTAATTTTTGTGATTGAAAACAACGGATATGCGATGGGGACTTCGGTTGCCCGTTCATCCAACGTAACCGAATTATATACATTAGGGAGAGCATTTGACATGCCATCCTTCCCGGTTGATGGAATGAAACCGGAGGCCGTTCACGAAGCTGTTGCCGAAGCAGCCGACCGCGCCCGCAAAGGCGAAGGGCCAACATTGTTGGAGTTCAGGACCTATCGCTATAAAGGGCACTCCATGTCTGACCCTGCAAAGTATCGCAGCAAGGAAGAAGTAGAAGATTATAAAAAGAAGGATCCGATTGAGGTGGTGAGAAAAACCATCCTTGACGGAAAAATGGCAACAGCCAAGGATTTGGAGGCCATCGATGAGAAAATAAAAGCGCAGGTAGAGGAAAGTGTGAAGTTCGCAGAAGAGTCCAATTACCCAGATCCTGCTGAAGCATTCCGCGATGTTTACGCGGAGCCTGATTATCCCTATATAATGGGTTAATTCTGGTTTTGTTAAATATACTGTAATTAGTAGTTTTGCGTCCCGTTTTAATGCGGGACGATTTTTTTAGAATCATGGCAAAGAAGAAAGAAGAAAACAAAGACATCCTCCAGAATCCGGAAGTATTGGCTGAAAGGCTTGAAGGAGCAGAACATTGGATCGAAAGACACCCTAAACTGGTTTCCGGTATTGCCATTGGCCTACTGTTGATTGTTGGTGGCTATTTTGGGTTTCAATACTATATTGGCAAGCAAAATGTAGAAGCCAACAACGAAATGTTCCAGGCGGTATTCTATTTCGAATCCGATAGCCTTGACCTCGCCTTAAATGGTGATGGAAACAATCTTGGATTCAAAGATATTGTCTCTGAATTTGGAATGACCAAAGCTGGGAATTTGGCAAACTTTTATGCGGGTGTATGCTTCCTGAAGAAAGGTGATTTCAAATCAGCTATTCTATATCTGAAAGACTTCAGCTCGAACGACTTGTTGGTTCAAGCACGCGCTTACAGCTTGATTGGTGATGCACACATGGAACTGGAGGAATACAAAGAAGCTGCCAGCTACTATAGCAAAGCCTCCAATTACAAGCCGAACAAATTTTTCACACCTACTTATTTAATGAAAGAAGCATTGGCGTATGAGAAGTTGAACGATTCTGCAAAGGCGATCGCTGCTTACGATAAGATTATCAATCAATTCTTCGATTCAAGCGAATATCAAAAAGCGCGCAAGTTTAAAGCGAGGCTGGAATCGAATTCTTAAAAATTTTTTAACCAAATTTGAAGGATAGCAAATGCTATCCTTTTTTATTTACTAGCTTTCAAATATGGCAGGTCCATTAAAATCCGGAAAAACAAAAACCACTACCAACTTCTCGAAAAAGAAAGTTGTAATTGTAGTGGCTGAATGGAATGAAGAAATAACCGAAGCGTTATTTGAAGGTGCATATTCTTCCCTGGTTGAGCATGGCTTCGCCAAAAAAAATATTATCCGCAAAAATGTACCGGGTACTTTCGAACTTACATTGGGTGCATTATGGTCGGCAGAGGAAAAAGGTATTGATGCGGTGATTTGCTTAGGCTGTGTTATCCAGGGTGAAACACCACACTTTGATTATATCTGTTCTGCTGTTGCCCACGGGGTCACGGATGTGAACATCAAAACAAAAAAACCAATCATCTTTGGCGTGCTTACCACCCTCGATAAAAAACAAGCACTTGACAGGGCTGGTGGAAAGTATGGCAACAAAGGGGAAGAGGCCGCACTGACAGCGGTTGCAATGCTGGGTTTTTAAAGGCATCCGAATCCAAAAAAGATTTATTGTAGAAATTTAAACATCATGGGACCTCCCGGACATATACGCAAGAGAAAAAAAACAATACGCATCGTATTGTTGATTGTATTCATACCCTGCCTGGTATTTACGATGCTTGTTGGGATTGTCTATTGGAAACAGGATGCCGTTGTTCAGGAGTTGATTGCCACGCTAAACGAAGATTTTACCGGGACATTGGAAGTAAGTGGTAGCCACATCTCCCCGTTTGCCAACTTCCCCTACATCTCCATTGATCTTGAGGATGTACGTATTTACGAAGACAAAGAAAAAGATGATCAGCCCCTCGTTGAGGTGGCGGATGTTTACCTTGGTTTTGATATCTGGACACTCCTTAAAGGCACCTTTGAAGTAAAGTCCTTAAAACTTTCGAACGGAACCATAAAACTTATCCAGCATACCGATGGATCTTTCAATATTTCCAAGGCATTGACAAGCACTAAAGAAATTGAAGATGTGGGTGAAGAATTCCATATTGATTTAAAAACCATTCAACTTGTCAATATTGATCTATTAAAAATAAATGAGGCCAACAATATTGTATTGGAGTTTTTTATCAGTGATGCAAAATCCCGGTTCAAAGATGTTAAAGACCACATGCTGATAACCCTCGACAGTCGTTTTTTATTAAATGTTATTGTTGCCGGTGACACATCATTCGTGAAGCACAAGCACTTCGAAATAAAAACGCAATTGGATTACGATGAGGTGCAACATACACTCACTATCCAGCCTTCTGAACTTCGCCTGGAGCGCGCCTATTTCAAAGCGTTTGGTTTCGTGGATATTGATGATGACATAAATCTGGACATCCGGATCGAGGGGAACAAACCCAACTTCGATTTGTTCCTGGCGTTTGCGCCCGAAGAACTTGATCCAATCTTTCAACGCTATGAAAATGCCGGTAAGATTTTCTTTAACACTTCTATTATTGGTAAAGCTGCCAATGGACACAACCCTCGTGTAACGGCCAACTTCGGTTGCGAAGACGCGTTCTTGAACAACAAAATTTCGAGTAAGCGGTTGGATGATTTGTATTTTAAAGGATACTTTACCACAGGCGATGCCGGTCGTGCAGAAACCATGGAATTTCACCTGTTGGATTTTTCAGCAACACCGGAGGCCGGAACATTTAGCGGCAATTTAAAAGTAAAGAATTTCGACTCACCGGAAATCGATATGCAGTTGCGCTCTGAATTTGAGTTGGACTTTCTTGCGCAATTCCTAAACATCACCGACCTGCAGGATTTGAAAGGCCAGGTCGCACTCACCATGAACTTTCATGATATCGTTGATCTGTCCCGGCCCGAAAGAAGCATTGAACGATTAAATGAATCGTACTTCACAGAACTCGATGTGAAAAACCTGAGTTTCAGGACACCTTCATTTCATTTGCCCATACACAACCTGGATATAAAAGCGAGTATGGATGGACATAAAGCAAAAGTTGATCACTTCAACCTGAAAATTGGCGACTCGGATATTCAGATCAGTGGCGACATCAGTGACTTGCCCGCAATCCTTCATCACACAGCGGATCCGGTAACGGCCACTATGTTGATCCAATCAAAGTTACTTGACATCAAACAACTTACTTCGGGCGATACGCTGAAAAAAAAACCAGTCGATGAACAAATCCGCGACATGAGCATGAAATTTAAATTCAATAGTTCAGCACGCGCATTTACAGAATCCCCAAATCTTCCTGTTGGTGAATTTTTTGTTGAAGACCTCTATGCCAAATTAACCCACTATCCGCATGTACTTCACGATTTTCATGCAGATGTATTTATCGATGACAGTAATTTCAGGATTGTCGATTTTACAGGCATGATTGATAGTAGTGATTTCCATTTTAACGGCAAACTCGATAACTACGATTTATGGTTTCTGCAGCAACCACTAGGCGATACCAAAATAGAATTTAACCTTACCTCGAATTTGCTCCAGCTTGAAGACGTATTTGCCTATGAAGGCGAAAACTATGTACCGGAGGATTATCGCCATGAAGAATTCAAACAATTAAAAATTCATGGGTTTGCCGATCTGCATTTTGATAAAGGACTGAAATCGTCTGATGTTTATATTGATCGACTGGAGGCGCAGATGAAAGTACATCCCATGCGATTTGAAAAATTCAAAGGACGCTTTCATTACGAAGATCATCACATAGTTGTTGAAGGTTTCAGCGGTAAGTTGGGCAAGAGTGAGTTCCTGGTCAATCTACAATACTATACAGGAACAGACCAAGCACTTAAAAAAAGTGGCAATCATTTTTCATTGAAAGCCAAGCACCTCGACTTTGATGAATTGTTTGCCTATAACCCACCACCACCCAACACTACCCTGACACCAGCAGACCATGAAGATGTTTTCAATATCTATGATCTTCCTTTCGCCAACATGACGTTTGATTTTGACATCAAACACCTGAACTACCATCGCTACCTGATCAATGATTTTTATATCAAGGCCAGGACACAGGAAAACCATTTCATCTATATCGATACCCTGTCATTGAATGCAGCAGGCGGCAATATCCATTTAAGCGGATACTTGAATGGCGCTGACCGGAACAAAATCTACTTTAGCCCAAAGATGACGGTTGATAACGTTGACCTCGATAAGCTTCTGTTCAAATTTGAGAACTTCGGACAGGACCACCTTGTCTCTGAAAACCTGCATGGAAAACTTTCCGGAAACATAACAGGAAAAATCCACCTCCATGCCGACATGGTGCCCATACTTGATGATTCAGATATACAGTTGAATGTTGAGGTAAGGCAGGGAAGACTTGAACATTACAGCGCATTGGATGCCCTTTCAGATTATTTCAAAGACAAAAATCTGTCGCGGGTATTGTTCGATACACTACGCAATCAGTTTGAATTGAAAAATGGGACATTGAGCATCCCCAAAATGACCATTAACTCTACGCTGGGGTTCATTGAAATTTCCGGAAAGCAAGACATGAACATGAATATGGAGTATTACCTGCGCATCCCTTTAAAAATGGTAACACAAGTTGGTATGACGAAACTGTTTGGCAAAAAAGAAAACGCCAGCGACCAAGAAGACGAAATTCAATACCGCGATGAATCGAAACGGATCCGCTTTGTTAACCTGAAGCTTACAGGCACACCCGATAATTACAAAATTTCGTTGGGGAAGGATAAGGCGGAGTAGCGTTGCTTGTATGCAGGGTGAGATAAAGGGAGTACTTCCACCTATTAAGCTAAACCATTCATTTAAGTTAATTTTCAATGTTTTCTTAGACATATCTGCAATTAAAATGCAGATATGTCTAAGAAAATGATTTCCCGATAATATGTGAGCTGAGAAATATCCTTGAGGTCTTGAAGTAAGTACCATTATCAATTTCGATCTGCAAGAACTACACTTTTTAGATTTAAAATACTTGACAAATCCGGAATCAGATTCCGGATTTGTCAAATTATATCTATCTTTGTTTTATGGTTGAAAGAGCTGCCTCCACAAAATTAAAACAACTGGCGCGCAAATTCCCGGTGGTGGGGTTACTTGGCCCGAGGCAATCGGGTAAAACTACCCTTGCGAAAGAATTGTTTCCGAAAAAGCCGTATGTAAGTTTTGAAAATCACGATACTGTACAATTGGCTTCACACGACCCGCGTGCATTTTTAAAATTATACAAAAACGGAGCAGTGTTTGACGAAATCCAACGCGTTCCCCAATTGCTTTCATATCTGCAAGAAGTGGTGGATAACCATTCGCGCAAAGTGGGATTGTTTGTAATCACGGGGTCTCAAAATTTACTTTTACTTGAAACTGTTTCGCAAACCCTGGCCGGAAGAGTTGCCTTTATTCAATTGCTTCCGCTAAGCCTGGCTGAGCTTGATGCCACCTCCTTTAAGAAACAATCATTGGAAAGCTTTCTGGTAAAGGGTGGCTATCCACGGCTTTATCAGCAGCGCATTAAGCCTACCGACTATTACCCAAACTATTTACTGACCTATGTAGAGCGCGATGTTAGGCAAATAAAAAACATTAGCAACCTCGGTTTATTTCAACGTTTTCTAAAAGTATGCGCCACACGAACAGGGCAACAAATAAATTATTCGGGAATCGGCAATGATTGCGGTATTGACCAGAAAACAGTGCTCAATTGGTTGGGGATTTTGGAAGCAAGTTTTGTTGCGTTTCGGTTGCAGCCCTTTTACAATAATTTAGGCAAGCGCCTCGTGCAAATGCCAAAGCTTTATTTTTATGATACCGGGCTTTGCTGTTCGCTGTTGGAAATTGAAAGTGAAAAACAACTTGCCAACCACCCGTTACGGGGTTCGCTGCTTGAAAACTCTATTATCGTTGAGCTCCTGAAAAACCGGCTCAACAAAGGCCTCCGCAGCAATTTATATTATTGGCGCGACCGCACCGGAAACGAAATTGACGTATTGTTGGAACAACCGGCAGGTGCTGTTCCTGTAGAGATAAAATCAGCGTCCACATTTCATTTGGATTTCCTGAAAGGAATCAAGTATTGGCAAAAATTAAATCCTGAAGTAAAAGGGGGTTATCTTGTTTTTACCGGTAAGGATGGGGCAACCGAAAAGACTAAAATCCTGAATTGGAGGAATGTGGGGGCAATCAAAAATTGAATCAAACTTACCTCCTCAAATAAACAAACCCCTGAATCGGTTTATCACCATTGTTCTTATCCAACACATAATAATATGTGCCATCAGGCAACTCTTTGTTATTATCGCTGATACCAGTAAACACAACCTGTACGTTGTCGTACCCATCACGTTCAAAAACTTTATTTCCCCAACGGTCGTAAAGGGTTACACGGTTGTTGGGGAAGAGGGTGATGTTGCGGATGTTTAGGAAATCATGCTTGCCCTTGGGGTTGGTGGTGACTACGTTAACCACGATTTGACTTTTGCAAGTTGGCGTATTGGCATCAGATTGTAAGGATGATGATGACTATTTGAATCAGGCGGAAGCAATGATAAAGAATTGGCTTGGTACAGAAGATAGGTTTTATCTATTGGAAGATATTTTTTTGGTAACCCTGTTGATGAAAGAGGATTCCGAAATACCTTAAACAAAATTTTATCGAACATAACTGAAATCAGAAAAATCCCAATGGAAGAAAGAGAATATGAAGATTGGGCATAACGATTATTCCGGCTATAGAAACCTATTCAAAATACATCTCTTTTCCACCCCCTCTTCAAAGGACGTGAATCGGTATATCTGATATAGGCCATTTCCGCGCAATAAGCATATCACTCATAGATAACCCGAAAAAATATGCCTTAACATTTTAGTTGGATCATTATAGACCTGGTGCCTATGGTGGCCCGGTATCTTTTGCAGACTATCATAAAACAATATTTCAAAATTCGTATTTAAATAGCTGAGTTGCTATTTTTATGCATTATGCGATTGACGCTTGCGCTTTCATTTTTTCTTGTTGTGGCCACCGTTGGGGCAACTCCCCGAACGGACAGTTTATTGGTTAAACTTGACAGCCTCCTGAAACAGCGCGAATTCTTCCTGAAAAAGAAAGAAGACCGGATCGCTTCACTGAAAGACCAGGTGAAGCTTTCCCCGGATAAATTTTATACCTATGAAAAAATCTATGAAGAGTATAAAAGTTTTATCTATGATTCAGCATTCTCGTATGCACGCAAAATGCAGACGGAAGCATACCGCTCCAACGATCCTATAAAAATTGCTTCCTCCAAAATAAAATTAAGTTTTGTCCTGCTTTCCTCCGGAATGTTTAACGAAGCACTCGATACCCTACACACCATCAGTCGAGATCTCCCTGATAGCATAGACATTGCGTTCTATTCAGTCCTGTCAAGAACGTACTATGACCTCGTGGACTTTAACCGCGACAATTATTTTACCGAACGCTATACCAAACTGGGCAATCAGTATGTTGATTCTGCGCTGATGTTAAGTGAGAAGGGAACAAAACAACACCATTTACTCCTGGCGTTAAAACATTTGCGGTTGGAACAAATTGACTCAGCCCGGCAAGAATATGAATACATTCTTGCTTCTTTTAATCTAACAGACCCGGAAATAGGAATAGCGGCCAGTACGCTGGGTTATATCTATCAACGCAAGAGCCGGATTGCTGATGCCATTGAAATGCTTATTGTTGCTTCCATCTCTGATACCCGTGCCTGTACAAAAGAAGCACTTGCCCTTTTAAACTTGGCAGAGCTTTTATATAACATCGGGGAACTTTCCAGGGCATACAAATATGTAAAACTAGCCATGGATGATGCGAATTTTTATGGAGCGCGCCATCGCAAAATCCAGGTAGCTGCTGTTTTCCCAATCATTGAAGGCAACCGGCTTGAGACCGTTGAGCATCAACGCAAAGTACTGGTTGGATATGCAATCGCCATCACCATCCTCACCATCCTCACGATCATTTTTGCGGTTATCATCTACAAACAATTTAAAAAGTTAAAAGAAGCAGACCATCGGATCAAACTTGCCAATACCAATTTGCAAAATGCAAACCACCTTCTTCAACAAGTAAATACCCACTTGCTCGAAGCCAACAAAATCAAGGAAGAATACATTGGTTACTACTTCAACATCAATAGTGAGTACCTGGTGAAAATCGAAGCCTTTAAACAAGCCATTGACAATAAGTTGATGTTGAAAAAGTTTGATGACATCCGATTTGTTGTCAACAATATCAATCTTAAAAAAGAGCGGGAAGAACTCTACTTCAGTTTCGATAAAATCTTCCTGAAACTCTTTCCGGATTTTGTTACCACCTTCAACTCCTATTTTCCCAAAGAAGACCGGGTTGTTCTCAAAGAGGGGCAATTGCTCAACATGGAACTGCGCATTTTCGCACTTATAAGAATGGGAATCCATGATAATGAGAAAATCTCTAAAATCCTGAATTACTCCATTAATACAATCTATAACTATAAAGCCCGGATCAAAAGCAAATCCTTAATCCCCAATGAGGAGTTTGAGCAAAAAATAATGGAGATAAAGGCATTGTAAACACACCCTAAGCAAAAATTTAAGGAGCATTTTTAGGTTGTATACCTTTTGATTTGGCCCGGAATTTTTAGTTCTAAGCAGTGCACAGTTGATGTGCGGCAGCAATAGGGTACGCTGCAACCGGTTGGCAGTCGCACATCAAAATACAGTAGGTGGCGGGCGCCACCTACTGTATTTTTTGCGCGGCCTACCCATTAGAGATAGCTGATACAAACCATTTCCGCGCAATAAGCATATCCTCGTATAATAATTTTAATATCGCCATCCAATTGCTTTAATGGGGCGATTCTTAGTCAGAAGTATCAATAACTTGAACATTGATTACTGCCATCTTATTTTTCTCCTTTTGAGCATCACCTCCATGAGGGGTTTGGGTTTGACCACAGAATAATGAAGATAAAGGCATTGTAAGCGCTGGTTCCTTCTACATTCCGTTTATACATTTTTTCTTCGCAACTCGCGTTAAGTAGTTGACCTGTAATTTTTTAACTAGTCTTCACCTGTTATTATTTCCACTTTTTTATTGGGGGAATTTCGATTGTGCTGCACCGCCACGATTTTTGAATTGCAATCGATGGAGATAGGGTCTTCAATCGGTTGCAGTTTTAAACATCTTCTAAACATTACTTGAATGAAGCAAAATTGGATGCTGCTTTTATTGGCCGGCTTATTTCTCATTTCCTGCAACCAAAATGAGCATATTGCCACCGTTCAATCGCCCGACAAAGCGATAACGGTCACTTTTCAAATCGATGAGGGAATCCCCTTCTATCAGGTTAGCAGGAACGATAAACCGCTTATCCTCCCTTCACGGCTCGGATTCCTTTTAAAAGGTATCCCCGGGCTAGACAAGGATTTCAGAAT
The DNA here is from genome assembly GCA_964398945.1 of uncultured Roseivirgaceae bacterium. Lineage (GTDB taxonomy): Bacteria > Bacteroidota > Bacteroidia > Cytophagales > Cyclobacteriaceae > JBGTGG01. Next base: position 192,389 of record CAYNOT010000003.1, read on the forward strand.
TGTTGAAACAAAACAAAGCGAATTCAACGAAACCTGGGAACAGCCCTGGGGCGAGGTGAAAACAATCACCAATCATTACAACGAACTGATCATCTCGCTGGAAGAAACTACAGAATACAAAAGAAAACTTGAACTCGAATTCCGGGTATACAACGATGGCTTGGGTTTCCGCTATCGCTTTCCCGGGCAACCCAATCTTAATGAATTTACGATCACAGATGAGCTTACAGAATTTAAAATGGCCGATGACCTTGATGCCTGGTGGATTGAAGCATACGCCAATGATATTGATTCTGAATGCGTGACCAAGAAAAATAAAATCAGTGAACTTCCCGCCAAAATGCATACCCCGCTTACAATGGTTGGTGAGCAGGTGGCCGTTAGCATACACGAGGCCGCGCTCATTAAATTTCCGGCTATGGCGCTGAAACCAAATCAAAGTAAAACATTAAAGGCTGATTTGATCCCATTAAGCTCCGGTGACCTCGCAATTGTATCGACCCCCTTTCATACACCGTGGCGGACAATTCAAATCAGCAGCAAACCTACTGACCTTATCACCTCCTATCTCATCCTTAATTTAAATGAACCCAATAACCTGGGTGATGTCTCCTGGATCAAACCCGGAAAGTATGCGGGCATCTGGTGGGGCATGCACATTAAAAAGCATACTTGGGAAGCAGGGCCCAAACATGGTGCAACTACCAAAAATATGTTGGCATTCATTGACTTCGCGGCTGAAAATAATTTTTCAGGTGTGTTGGCCGAAGGATGGAATGAAGGATGGGAAGGTGATTGGATCAAAGAAGGAAATTTCAGCTTTACTAAACCGTATCCTGACTACGATATTGAAAAGATCGCACAGTATGCAAAGGAAAAAGGTGTGGGGCTAATCGCACACCACGAAACGGGTGGCAATGTTGCCAATTATGAAAGCCAATTGGAAGATGCTTTTGATTTCCTGGAGAAGTATGATATCCACATGCTGAAAACCGGATATGTAAATAAAAAGCCGGGAGGGGAAAACCATCAAAGTCAATTTATGGTGGATCATTTCCACAAGGTGATGGAAACTGCTGCGCGGCATAAAGTAATGATCGATGTACATGAACCCGTAAAAGATACAGGCTTACGAAGAACCTGGCCGAACATGATGACGCGTGAAGGGGCACGCGGTGGTGAGTATGAAGCATGGAGTGAAGGCAATACGCCCGAGCACACGGTCATTTTACCTTTTACAAGACTGCTAAGCGGGCCTATGGATTACACTGCGGGTATTTTTGATCTTCAGTTTGATTCAACCGGAACCTTTCGTGTACATACCACACTCGCCAAACAACTCGCGCTGTATGTGGTGATTTATAGTCCGTTTCAAATGGTGCCCGATCTACCTGAAAATTACAAAGGCAATCCTGCTTTTAAATTTATCCAGGATGTTCCAACCGATTGGGAAACAACAAAAGTTTTAAATGGTGAAATCGGGAAATACATCACTACCGTTCGCAAAGATCGTAACTCATCCGACTGGTATCTCGGCAGCATTACCAATGAAGAAGCACGTACCATCACTTTCAAACTGGATTTCCTCGCTGACAAAAAATATAGAGCAGAAATCTATCAGGATGGTGCCGGTGCAGATATGGAAAGCAATCCGCTTCCTGTCGAAATCCTTCACAAAGATGTAAGCAGAGCAGACGAATTGACGATCAACCTGGCAGCGGGCGGAGGTGTAGCCATTCGCTTCTATGAAAAAAATAAATAAACAATTTATGCATACGAAATTTTTACAAACACAATTGTTGACACTTTGGATACTACTTGCAAGTACTGTTTCATTTGCTGGCGCGAATGTTTTTCAGGAGCAACATGTATCCGGAAAAGTTGTTACTGTCGACAAAGAACCAATCCCGGGAGTAAACATTATCCAAAAAGGAACAACTATCGGAACAGTCACCGATGCTGAAGGGAATTTTTCTTTGCAAGCACCGGCCAGTGCGGTGCTAATATTCAGTGCCATTGGTTTTGAAACCAAAGAAGTACCAATAGGCAACCAACGCATTATCAATGTAGAACTGAGGGAAGACTTGACCAGCCTGGAAGAAGTTGTCGTTACCGGATATGGGGAACAAAAAAGATCCAATCTCACCGGTGCACTCTCTTCTGTAAAAGGTGACCAGCTTGAAAACAAATCACAACTTCGGCTTGATCAGGCCCTACAAGGAATGGCCGCAGGTGTAACCGTTGCCCGCAATGGTGGCGCGCCCGGTGAACGGCCAACGATACACATTCGTGGTGCCGGATCGATTTCAAATTCAGAACCACTTTGGATTGTCGATGGCATGCGCATGGACCCCGGCAATCAATTTGACATTGATGATGTAGAATCAATTGAAGTATTGAAAGACGGATCATCAGCAGCGATATACGGAGCGCAAGCAGCCCATGGTGTTATTCTCGTAACAACCAAACGCGGCAAAGGGGGATTGACCGTTAACTTCAAAACTTCACTAAGCAAGCGCAGTCCCGTAAGGCTTCCAACATTGCTCAATAGTGCGGATTTTGTAAAGTACAAAAAAGAATCGCGGTTAAATGCAGGCCAAAACCCCGAACCTTCATGGGATGATTACGAACACGATACCGACTGGGTGGATGCATTTTATGCAGGCTCAGGCCTGCTCACTTCTTATGATTTGTCCGTTTCGAAAGGCGATGACAAATCCAATTTCTATTTATCGTTTGGCCATGACAATGAAGATGGGATCCTGATCGATAATTCCTTTAAACGGTATAGCCTTCGCATCAATTCAGATGTTTCGTTAACCAAATGGCTGAAGTTGGGCGAAAGTTTTCTTTTGTCGCGCGTTGATGAAAACCCAATTGGAAACAACAATGAAAATTACACAGGAGGAATTCCATATCGTTCCATTCCCATCATGCCAATTTATGATCCTGAAAACAAATACGGTGGCTGGGGCCGTGCCCCCGTTTATTTTCAAGGACCGAACCCGGTGGCTACGCAATACCAACAGCATGAAGACCGGAACTACAACCGCATTGATGGCAATATCTATTTAGAAGCCGCGCCAATCAAAGGCCTTACTGTTCGTGGTGGCTTTGGTTATAATTTTATGTCGTACATGGGGGAGAAATTTGACGAAGCCTTCGACTACGGGGCTTTTGCTGATCCGATCAACTCACTCACCTTTAGTGCAGCCAATGACCTTACCATGATCGGCAATATTGTGGCAACCTATTCCAAAAAGATAAACGATCATAATTTCAGTGTACTCGGTGGCTATGAAGCACTGAAAGGAGACTCCAAGCATTTTAATGTAGCACGCACAAATTCCCCGGTTGATTATGCACGTAGTTTTAATATCCTCAACGGAGCAGCATCAAACACCGATCGTTACAACATTTATCAACGCAGGATACTCTCCTTCTTTGGACGCGTAAACTACAATTTCAAAGAACGCTATCTCTTTGAAGCTAATTTTAGAAGTGATGCATCGGCACCCAAATTTGGACCGTCCAATATTTGGGGGTTCTTCCCCTCACTCTCGGCCGGATGGAGAATCTCTGATGAAGCATTTTTTGCCAACGTTCCTTACATCACCAATTTAAAATTGCGCGTGAGTGCAGGTAAACTGGGTTCAGACGCAATCGGGGATTTTATCTATCTCAAAACCTATACTTCTCAATTCTCAACCTATGCTTTTGATAACAAAGGGGCTAACCCAGTAGCGGGTTATTTTATTAGCAAATTTCCAAACTATGATGTGAAGTGGGAGGAAATAAACACGATGGATATTGGTGTTGACATCAATGCTTTTCAAAGCAAATTCTCGCTCGCGCTTGATTACTATATTAAAGACACAAAAGATCTTTTATATGAAGTCCCCATTCCTTCATCGGTTGGGATCTCCGTCCATAATTTTAACCCAGTCAATCCTGCCCTCAACATCGGAACCATGCGAAACACAGGTTTCGATATAGAATTGGGATACAAGGAAAATTTCCACAAATGGACTTCCAACTTCTCGATGAATATGTCCTTCATGAAAAATGAAATGAAGAGTTTAGCCGAGGGCACCATTACAGGGGGAAATGGAGGCGGGCAAATTGGTGGGATGACGCGCACAGAAGCAGGCCGCCCGATTTCAAGCTTCTATGGGTACATCGTTCAGCAAATGCTGAATACCCCGGGCGATGTCTATGCCATCAACACGTACCCGGGTGATGGGATTTACCAGGAAGCAGGAACAGCACCCGGTGATTTTATGTACAAGGATATCAGCGGCCCGAATGGTGTGCCCGATGGGGACATCACCACACATGACAGAACGTTCCTTGGAAACCCCTGGCCAAAGATGACCTACGCATTGAATGCGAACCTGGTGTACAACAATATGATCGATTTCTCTATTCAGTTTCAAGGTGTACAAGGCGTGGATATTTTTAATGCGAACAAAGCCTATACACGAAATTTCTTCGGTGACAACAATACCACCACCGATATCTACGAAGCCTGGACACCCGAAAACCACACACAACATCCCCGCAACATCGCAAGCGATCCCAATGGCAACTGGAGCAAACCCTCTTCCTATTTTATTGAAGATGGATCATACCTGAAAATCCGGAACATACAAATCGGATTTACACTACCGCAACAAACCGTCAGTAAGATTGGATTAAAGCGTACACGGATTTTCGTGAATGGCAACAACCTCTTAACGATTACCAAGTACTCGGGCTTTGACCCGGAAATTGCAGGATCAAACACTTCACGCGGGGTTGATTACGGATACTATCCTCAAGTAAGGACCTACACCGCAGGATTAGAAATTCAATTTTAGGATCGAAAAAAATATTAAAATGAAATCGTCATGCATCAAGTTCGCAAACAAAAATGCTCATTATCATGCGATTCCATGTGACCTCAGAAACAAAATTATTAGCACATGAAAAAAACAAAATCCATTCTGAAAATAACATTGATGATCACGATGATCGGGTGTTCTGATTTTCTTGATATTACCAATGAAAATGAATTAAGCTCAGATAATTTCTTTTCAAAAATTGAAAATTTTGATTTGGCCCTCAACGGCACCTATGATGCCGTTAAGAACCTGGACCTCTTTGGGCAAACATTTTATGTGCAAACATTGCTCTCGCTTCCGCATGAAGCAGACTACTGGAATGCACAGTGCCGAAACGAAGTCACTTCCGATGATGGCAATGTACAAATCGCATGGCGTGGCTTTTACAGGATCGTTGCCCGCGCCAATGATATCCTGGAAAACGCCCCCATTTTTGAAGCCTCCGGGATTACACCCACGGAAGCAGGCAAGCTCAATACAATCGTTGCGCAAGCCCACTTCCTTCGTGGCTTTGCATACTTCCATCTCGTTCGGCTTTGGGGCGAGGGGCCTTATGCTACCGGTGGCGATAAGCTGGCCGTTCCGTTAATTCTAAAAGTCGCTTCCACACGTGAAGAAATGATGGCGCCCCGCGCCACAGTAGGTCAGGTGTACCAGCAAATAATCAGTGATTTTGAAATTGCAGAGTCGGGCCTTCCCGGTTCCTGGGATGCCAACAATGTTGCACGCGTATCCGCATTTGCTGTCAAGGCTTTTTTGGGAAAGGTGTATTTGTATATGGAAGACCATGAAACTTCAAAAACATACTTTGATGAAGTACTGGCCAATACAAACTATCGCCTTGTTCCAGCCAATCGGTACGAAGACCTCTTTCAGGGAAAGGCAGAGTTTAGCGAAGAGTCCTTATGGGAAATAAATTATACAATCGACATGACCCAAAACATTTGGGAGAATGGATTGGGATCAGGGATTGCGCTGGTGATTGCCCCTCCCGGAAGAGGCTGGAGCAATTGTACTCCGCATGGCGTTAACATTGAAAGATTTGGTAGCGACCCCAGGCTTCAAATATGTACGTATGCCCCAACTGATTTAGTTGCCACTACGGATGGGACCTATGCACCTGCCGGGGTAAGTACGTTCAACTATACCGGGCACAGTTTCAAAAAATATGTCCCGAAAGATTACTCGGTCTATGCTACCAATTCAAACAGTGGTATCAATTATTTAATAATACGGATGGCCGATGTGTACTTAATGTATGCAGAGGTGATGCATGAATTGAACAATGATGTAACTGCTTCTGAGTACATGAACAAAGTAAGAAGAAGGGCTTATGGCTTTGATCAAAACACGCCTGAACCCACCGTTGATTACACCGGGCTTTCCGGGATACAATTGCGCGATTCGATCCGTGAAGAACGCTTTCGCGAACTATTTGCCGAAGGGCATCGGTGGTACGACATCGTGCGCTGGAAAATAGTGGAAGAAGAAGTTTTAAAATACAATGAAAAGCGTGTGACACAAGGTGAAATAATTTATCAACCGAAGGATTATTACTATCCCATTCCATTGCAAGAGCTTGATAACAACACAAAGATGTTGCCCAGCACAGGCTATTAGAAGTTATGGGACATAAAATTATATATGTGATTAATCAAACAACAACCATGCTTGGCAAAATATTTTTAATCGGTGCACTGCTTGTGCGGTGTAGTAGTGACCCTGCACCAGGACCAGAACCTGATCCCGTTATCGATCCTCCGGCTGTAACCAAAACGAATCCGGTAAAATTGTACATGCACTATATGCCCTGGTTTCAAAGCAAGGAAGTGTCGGGCTATTGGGGAAGCCATTGGAAAATGGGAAACAAAAACCCGGATATAATCACCGGTGGAAAAAGGCAGATCGCTGCGCATTATTATCCGCTGATCGGGCCTTATGATTCAAAAGATCCAATCGTGCTTGAATACCATTTGCTCTTAATGAAGTATGCCGGTATTGATGGCTTGCTTATCGATTGGTATGGAATACATAACATCAATGACTATCGCCCTATTTTTAACAGCACTGCCGCGTTAATTGAAAAGGCAGAAGAAATAGGACTTCAATTCGCCATTGTGTATGAAGAATACACGGCTGAAATTGTTGCGGGCAAAACATCACTGACTGCCATTGAAGCAGCGCAGGCGGATGTAAAGTTTCTGGAAGAGGACTACTTCAAGAAAAGGTCTTACATTAAAATTGACAACGAACCGTTGCTGATGACGTTTGGCCCGCGGTATTTCAAATCTTCAAGTCAATGGACACAGATACTTCACCCCCTAACAACTGAAATCAAATTTCTTCCCTTGTGGAATCATGCAGGCCGTGTGGGCAGTAATGGCGATGGTGAATTCTCCTGGGTGGATTTTGAGCCCTCGTTAAGCGAGCTTACTACATTTTACAATCGCACCATCACAAATAAAATTGGATCCGCCTACGGGCGCTTTCATGATTACTATGTGGAAGGTGGCTGGGGGACCAGTTATGGAAGTGTTCCATCAAACGATGGGGAATCACTTCGCAATACATTGGCCAAAGCCCAGGAATATAATATTGATTATTTACAACTCGTGACCTGGAACGACTTCGGTGAAGGGACACAGATTGAACCTAGTGTTGAAGATGGATATCTGTTTCTGGAAATCATCCAGGAATATACCGGTGTGGAATACAATAAAGATATCCTGGAATTAATATTCACCTACTATCAAAAGAGAAAAGAATACAAGGGCAACACGGAATTGGAAACAAAACTTGCTGAAGTGTATCAGTTGCTCATCGATCTAAAAGTTGAGGAAGCTGAAGCATTGCTCTTGGAACTAGCATGAAAAATCAAACCAAATAATAACTAAACAAATAATACAACTATGAAAAAGTTACTTTTAAATTTATTCCTCCTCGCATTAACAGTTGTGGCGGTATCCTCCTGTAGCGAAGATGACGATGGACCAACTATTCTATTGCCCAAGCTTGATGGCCTTTATGTTTATGGAACAAACACCATTGCCAGTGAGCCAACAGAACCAACTGCACGGATGGCGCTTGCCACGTTAAATCCAGCAAAAAGCAGTGGCGCATTAACCGCTCCGGGTTATTATGGAAAGCTTATGTATATCGGGGCGAACAGCACCATCAATATCGTTGAAATTGATGGCGCCAGTTCATCGATCTATGGGGCGGCGGATGGAGGCACCGTTACCAACGGATCAGCATTGGAGTTCACCGACATTGGCGCAGATTTTATCAATGGGGATTTATTGGTGAACGGCCCGGCTATTAAAGTCGCCCAAGAAGGGTTGTATTATCTTTTTGTGAACACGGTTGATGACAATTTCAGGTTAATGCGCATTGAAGCCAATATGATTGGCGATGCAACCCCAAACCAATGGGCATCAAGCACCTCCATTCCAATGATTGAAACATCTGTTAATGAAACGGTTTTTGAAGTCACAGATGTAAAACTGATTGAAGGTGGTTATAAACTAAGATTCAATAACGGGTATGAAGTTTATAATGATCTTTCGATTGCTACTATCAATTATTTGGGAGTGGAAGATTATGCAGCTGCAAGGGATGCCGGAGTTAATGATCTTATCTACAAAGATGAAAACATTCCCAATGTAGTTGTTGGTTACTATACTTACCGCTTGGTGTTCAATGCCGCACTTGGTAAATGGACGGAAACCAAAACAAAAACCGGTGATGTCCTTATTGATTACTCCACCTATAGCATGGAAATTATTGGAAACGCTACTGCTGATGGAAGTTTTAATGGGGATGGTACCGGGGGATATGGTGCGCACGTACCCGTTAAAGCGGGCAATGTGTATACATGGACATTCAATGATGTGCCGCTAGTTGAGGATGGTGAATTTATTTTCCTTCAAGATGCTACTTGGGGTGGACTGCTAATTGATTATGCTGGTGCGGCCGTTTCGGGTGATGCCATTACTGCAGGCGATGTAATTGATGCCACCGCTGAACCGATAAATGGAGAGTACCACAATTTTTATGTAATCAATGGAGGAACGTATGATATCGTCCTGGTAATTGACTCGTCCCCTACTGGCGGAAGAACCGTTACCATTTCAAAAAATTAAATAAAATACTGGTTAGGTTAGGTTACGCAAATGGGTCCGGGGTTTTCATACCTTCCGGGCCCTTTGTTTTTACTTTTGTATCCTTCCCGCTTTCTTCATCAATTCCAACACTTTCTCCACCGGCAATCCCTCTATCGAATTCCCATCCCTGCCGGTCATCGTTTTAGCTGCAAACAATGAATTGATAATTGCTTCTTCTGTTGCTTCGATAGTCGCCAAAAACAATGGACTCATATCATCGTTTTTTACAACTGAAGAAGTATAGAATTTTTCTTGTGGTGCGTATGGAACCCGCACACTTTCCGCTGTGGAAAAAGCAATCACATAATCGCCACTTCCATTGCTGGCAATCCCCCCGGTTTTTGCCAGTCCCATCATGGCGCGTTTTGCAAGTCTTTCTAAATTCCGTGCATCCAGTGGCGCATCGGTTGCCACCACAATCATGCACGATCCATCCACCGATCCTTCAATTGAATTTTTAAACGCATAGTTGCCCAATCCTTCCCCAACGGGAACGCCATCAATTTGAAGGACCCCACCAAAATTGGTTTGCACCAAAACACCTACCGTGTACCCGCCTAAATCTTTTGGCAACAACCGTGAAGAAGTCCCAATACCGCCTTTCCAACCAAAACAAACTGTACCTGTTCCCGCACCTACCGAACCCTCTTCTACTTTTTCTGCTTTTGCTTTTTTTATCGCATCAAGAACATGTTCTTTTTTCACATGTCTTCCCTGAATATCATTCAAGCCACCATCATTGGTTTCTCCAACGATTCCATTTACAGAGCGGACATTTTTGTTTTCTTGAAATGAAAGTGTGTAGTCAATTAATCCTTCAAGGCCCTGGGCAACACTTAGTGTATTGGTCAAAATGATGGGTGTCTCCATATTGCCAAGCTCTTTTACTTGTGTGTATCCGGCCAGTTTGCCAAATCCATTGCCGATATAAATTGCAGCCGGTACTTTTTGTTGAAAGATATTTCCCTGATGGGGAAGAATTGCAGTTACGCCCGTGCGGATATTATCGCCTTTGATAATTGTTGTATGTCCCACGGTTACACCTTTAACATCGGTGATCGCATTGTTTTCGCCAGTTGCAAGAACACCTATTTTGATTCCTAAATCGCGCGGGCGTTGTTGGGCGAAGAGTTGCACCGTAAGCAACCCAAACAAAACAATGAAAAGATTTCTTATTATTCCCTTAATGGTGCCTTTGTGTTCCATGGTTCTATTTGAATAAATTACTTGACAACCTATTTCGTTAGATAGGTATGAAAATTTTCAGGTGTGATTACTATTTGTTCCGTATGCGGATATGCGTTGTCAAATGTTTTTGGAAACCGATACTTTGCTTTCGGGTTCAGTTTGAATTCAAATGCAACCAATTTACCATCACGCTCTTCAACAAAATCAATTTCTTGTTGCGCATGTGTGCGCCAGAAATAATAGTTAGTGAAACGTTCCGCATAGTGGTTCATTTTCATTCGTTCGATGATCATGAAATTTTCCCAGAGTGCGCCTGCATCCATCCGGTTTTCAATGGGTTCATAGTTGCCGAGGATAGCATTGCGGATTCCGTTATCCCAAAAATAAATTTTCCGGGAAGTATTTATTTCAGAGCGAAGGTTTCGGCTTAGGGGTGGCAATCGCTTTATAATAAATGCCTGTTCCAACAGGAAAACATATTCTTCAATAGTTTTTCTATCAACTTGTAGCAACCTTGATAATTCGTTGTACGAAACCTCATTTCCCAACTGGTAAGCCAGCGCTTTCAAAAGCTTGTCCAGCAACTCGGGTTTACGGATCCCTTTGTAGTTCAGGATATCCTTATATAAGTAACTACCGGCCAACTGTGCCAACTTCCCTTTTTCTGTAGTTGATGTGGTAACCATATCGGGATACATCCCAAATACCAGGCGTTTATTTAGTTGTTGAATACTTTCCAAAAAACCAACATGGTTTTGGAATTCCTTCCAACTAATCGGGTAAAGAAAATACTCCCATTTTCGCCCTGTTAAAGGCTCGTTGATTTCATCGGTAAGTTCCAGGGCTGAAGAACCACTCGCCAATAATTGAACACCCGGGATTTCATCGGTAATCAATTTCATTGTCAGGCCAACGTTCTTAATGCGTTGTGCCTCGTCAATCACAATTAATTGATGGTCTGCAACAACGGACTTAAGATTACTTAACGTAATGTCCGACAGTACATCTCTAATAGCAGGATCGTCACAATTTAGCCAAACAGAACTTTTTCCAGAATCTGAGATAAACCTCTTGAGAAGTGTAGATTTTCCGGATTGCCTTGGCCCTAATATAATAATAGCTTTCCCTTGATAGGTCCGCTCATTTATGAGCTGAAGAAGGTCTCTTTTTATAAATTCAGGGATCATAATCCCAAAATTAATACTAATTTCGGGATTACGATCCTATGATTTACATATTCTTCACCACTTCTTCTGCAAATTCAGAACACTTCAAAAGAGTTGCCCCTTCCATTTGTCTATCAAAATCGGAGGTTACGCGTTTGTTCGCGATTGCACTTAAATTCTTCCACCGCTTTTTGGAGGGCTTTGCGTGAGGTGCCTTCTTTTTTTAAGGCAGCGCTGACAATCACACCCGTGTCAATAACAACTCTTTTCAATTATGAAAGTTCGTCCAATAGTCGGTTGATTTCTTCTTGGTTTACTCCACTTTTTTTTATGCGGTCATCAATCCCACTAAAAATATCAGCTATAGGTCTTGAATCTGCTTTTGCCAAGGCAGCGGCTAACAATGCGGCATTCGCTTTCCGCTTTTTAGGCAACGCATCAAAGACCTTTGCTAATTCATTCGGGAGTTCTAATGTTATTGTCTTCATACACTGGTTTTTAGACCACCTTATTTACGGTGATAAATCACCATCACCAATTTAATATTTTATACGTAATTAAGATCACCAAAATCACAAAAAAAATCCCAAATCATGTGATCTGGGATTTCTCTACTTATTTTTTAACTGTATATAATCACATGTTCTTCACCACTTCTTCTGCAAATTCAGAACACTTCAAAAGAGTTGCCCCTTCCATTAACCGTTCAAAATCATAGGTAACTTTTTTGCTGGCGATGGCGCCTTCCAGGCCTTTGATGATCATGTCCGCAGCTTCTTTCCAGCCCATATACTCCAACATCATCACACCTGAAAGAATCACTGATCCCGGGTTTACTTTATCCTGCCCTGCGTACTTCGGTGCAGTACCGTGGGTTGCTTCAAAAATCGCATGGCCGGTTAGGTAATTGATGTTCGCACCGGGCGCAATTCCGATCCCGCCAACAATCGCGGCAAGTGCATCCGAAACATAATCGCCATTCAGGTTCAACGTTGCGATTACATCGTAATCAGCAGGGCGCAATAAAATCTGCTGCAAGAATGCGTCTGCGATCACGTCTTTCACCACAATCTTATGTCCGTCTTTTTCAAACTCGCACCAAGGGCCGGCACCAATTTCTTTTGCACCGTATTCATTTTTGGCAAGTTCATATCCCCAATCGCGGAAGCCGCCTTCGGTGAACTTCATGATGTTGCCTTTGTGCACAAGTGTTACGCTTGGCTTTTTATGTTCTATCGCGTGCTCGATGGCTGCGCGCACCAATCTTTCAGTACCTTCTTTTGAAACAGGTTTGATACCAATCCCCACCGTATCCGGGAAACGGATCTTTGAATATGGTTTCGGAAATGTTTCTTTAAACCATGCTTTGAATTTTTCAACATCCTCCGATCCTTCCTTGAATTCGATGCCGGCATAAATATCTTCTGTGTTCTCACGGAAGATCATCATATCGCAAAGTTGCGGTTCTTTCACTGGTGAAGGCACGCCTTCAAACCAACGTACCGGGCGCACACATGCATACAGGTCCAATTCCTGACGCAAGGCCACATTCAACGAACGCATACCTCCACCTACAGGTGTTGTTAAAGGGCCTTTGATCCCCACCAGGTATTCACGGAAAGCTGTCAACGTTTCTTCCGGAAGCCAATCGCCAACTTTGTTGAACGATTTTTCACCAGCCAATACTTCTTTCCAGTTTATCGAGCGCTTTCCTCCATAGGCTTTTTCAACCGCCTTGTCAAAAACCAATTTCGAAGCCGGCCAAATATCGACCCCGGTCCCGTCCCCTTCAATAAATGGAATGGTAGGATTTTCAGGAACTACCAATTTTCCGTTTTGTATGCTGATCTTCTGCTCGCTCATGGGAATAATGATTTTTGTCTATTGTAAACTTTTTTTTCGAGCCCCGAAATTAAAAAAAAGGGGCATAAAAGAAGATTTTTGAAATATTAATCGTTGTATACGGTTAGAATTAATGCACACGAAATTTACCGCTCAATTATGAAATCGATTGTACTGATCATCCTTGCCTCATTTCTTTTCACATCAAAAGGCGAAATCACGCCAAAACCCACTGAAACCTGCCTTTCATCAGAAGAGCAAAAGTTGTATAAACTGATCATGGAATATCGCAAAAGCAAAAACCTGCCTGCTATTCCGTTCTCAGCAAAGCTTTCGCAGGTTGCGCAAGCACATGTTCGTGATCTGGCCGAAAATTATGACTTCGATCCTAAAAACAAATGCAATCCGCATAGCTGGTCGAAAAAAGGGGATTGGAGTGCGTGTTGCTATACGAGTGACCACAAAAAGGCAAGTTGTATGTGGGACAAGCCCAAAGAGATTTCCGGGTATGAAGGGCCAGGGTTTGAAATCGCCTACTACAGTTCGAAAGGGGCAAATGCGCAAGAAGGAATTGATGGTTGGATAAAAAGCCCCGCCCACAATCCCCTGCTCATCAATTTAGACACCTGGAAACAGGTTACCTGGGAAGCCATTGGCATCGGTATTTATAAAGAGTATGGAGTGGTTTGGTTTGGAATGGTGAAAGATGATGCCTCAACGGTTGTAGTTTGTGATTAGGGTTCAATAAGTACCACTTAACTATAGTAAAATAATACATCGCAAAAAGTTTTCTAATAGTAAACTTTATTACCTTTGTTGATGTTTAACATTATTGCAAGAAAAGCATTATTGGACTACTGCAAGCGTTATCCATCGGCCAGTGTAGCGCTTATGCAATGGTATCATGAAATCGTAACTATGTCCTTTAACTCTTTTAATGGATTGAAAAGAATTTATGGAAATGCGAGTTTTGTGGGTGACGACAGGGTAGTGTTCAATATTTTAGGTAACAAGTACCGATTAGTGGTGCGCATCATATTTGAGTTTAAAGTAATTCAAATCAAATGGTTTGGTACACATAGTGAATATGATAAGATCAAAGTGGAAAACATAAAATTCAAAAAGAAATGAAGTTAAAACCAATAAAATCTAAGCGTGAGTATGAAAACCTATTGACATGGGTTGATGATCAGTTTGATAAAAAAGTGAAAGTAAATTCACCACAAGGCGAGATACTTCAAGTTGCCTTACTGATCATCAAACAATATGAAGATTTGCATTTTGAGATTCCAAAACCGGATGCTTTGAGCGCAATAAAAATAAAAATGGAAGAGAAAGGTTTAAAAAATAAAGATTTAGTAGGCTTAATTGGCACCAAAGGATATGTCTCTGCCTTGCTTAGTGGTAAAAAACCTTTGACCTTGGAGCTTGCGAAAATTTTTCATCGCGAACTAGGTGTTCCGGCAACCTTGTTATTGAGTTAATTTATGTGGTTTGGGTTTGGAATGGTGAAAGATGACGGGTCAGCTATGGTGGTGTGCAAGTAACTAGAGGTTACTGGTTGCTGGTTGCTGGTTGCTGGTTGCTGGTTGCTGGTTGCTGGTTGCTGGTTAAATTTAATTCACAATTAACGTTAGAGAAACCAAAACCCCAAAAATATATTAACGCAAAAGACAAGGTTGATTTTTTTAGCTAACTTTCTGTTATCTGCCCAACAGACTGTGACCACAGAATGGTTACCGGCAACTTCTAACGTCTTTTATCTTGTGCCTAACGTCTAAATATTAATATTTCTCTTCCTCATTCGGAAAATTACGTGCTTTAACATCTTTCACATAATTGCTAACTGCACTATTGACAATCGTATTCAAATCAGCATACCTTCTTAAAAACCTCGGTTTAAAATCCTGAGTGATGCCCAACATATCCTGCATCACCAACACCTGGCCATCAACATCGGCCCCTGCCCCGATCCCGATCACCGGAATGGAAATACTTTCGGCCACTTTCTTTGCCAGTGTTGCCGGGATTTTTTCAAGTACCAACCCAAAACAACCACACTCCTCTAACAACTTAGCGTCTTCAATTAATTTATTGGCCTCCGCTTCTTCGCGTGCGCGAACGGTATACGTTCCAAATTTGTAAATCGACTGTGGTGTTAAACCCAGGTGGCCCATCACCGGAATGCCTGCACTGAGGATCCGTTGAACTGAATCTTTCACTTCACTTCCTCCTTCTAATTTTACAGCATGTGCCCCGGCTTCTTTCATAATGCGAATAGCAGAACGCAACGCCTCGCCCGAACTTCCCTGATAGGTCCCGAATGGTAAATCCACCACCACTAAAGCCCGCTTCACGGCTTTGATCACTGAGCTCGCATGATAGATCATTTGGTCCAATGTAATCGGCAGTGTGGTTTCATTCCCCGCCATCACATTGGAAGCGGAGTCCCCAACTAAAATCACGTCAATGCCCGACCCATCAATTATCCTGGCCATACTGTAATCATAAGCCGTGATCATGGCGATCTTCTCCCCCCTGCCCTTCATCTCCTGAAGTTGGTGCGTGGTGATTTTCTTTATTTCAGTGGTTTTATGAACAGACATGAACTGAATTTAATGAAGGTAGACGGCAGACTCCTTTCCGAGATTTACTTCAACATGATCGTTGATGGTGGTCGTTAATTGAAAGCCGGTGTATTGCGGATAAATTGGGAACAATCCATGGCTCCTGTTTACTAGCACAGCGGTCTCAATTTTTTTTACTTCAATATTGAGAAAAGGTTTTAACCCGTACGCCAGCGTTCTGCCTGTGTTGAGCACATCATCTACTAGGACAATGCATTTCTTTCGCATCTCCGAGAGATCGGCATCAAGTGTCACTTCACTTTGCTGTGGCGCAAATTTGTCAAGCATTACTTTGATGAGTTTCACATCAAGCGGTGAAATAGACTTTACTTCTTTTGCCAAAAGCTTTGCCAACACATAGCCTTGTCCATCAATGCCTGCCAAAACAATTGTCTTCTCCTTAAAATTATGCTCGTAAATTTCATAGGCCATCCGTTTGATTTTCTGACCTATTTGAACAGCATCAAGTATGATTGCTTTTTCTTCAACCATTATTAATGGGCAATGACTTGCTGTCTTTAAATGTAGACAAGATAACCAATGACTGAAGGCTATCCACAACATCGATGTTCGAAACTTTTTCCAACATCAATTGCTGGTAAGCAGAAATATCGCTACACACAATTTTGAGGATAAAATCACCTGCACCCGTAATGTGGTGGCATTCGATTACCTCTTCAATGTCTTTGATCTCTCTTACAAACCGCTCAATATTTTCTTTGTTATGGCCTTTTAAGGTTACCATTACAAACGTGCTTACCCCCAACCCTACGCTTTGCGGGTTGATCACTGCATGGTAACTTTTAATTACCTTATGGGCTTCCAGTTTGTTCACGCGTTCCAATGTGGGGGCGGGCGAAAGTCCAATTTCTTTAGAAAGCTGTGCATTGGTGATATTGGAATTGGCCTGAAGGATCTCCAGGATTTTCCTATCAATAGCATCGAGTTTAAGGCGTGTTTTCATATGGCAAGTGGGTAAATCCAAATATTATTTGGTAAAAGTAGGGGAAAAATAAGACTTAAACTATTGATTGTTCTTTTCACTTTAAAATTCTGATGTAGGCCTTTTTTACGTTTTCGAAATCTCTATACTTCCTTGCTACTTTCGTTATTTCACTTACTAAAGGAGTCCTTCCTTGACTCAATTTTTTATGAAGTAAAGAAAAGGCTTCTTCAGGGTTGTTCATGTTTAACAGCACCCCACCCCCTTCACTTTTGATGATCTCTGAATCGTCTCCTATTCCAGGCTCTAAAAGAACGAGTAACCCATTAGCCCAATACTCCCCTACCTTAACCGGACAACAATACTTTCTAACTGGTGCGGGCTTGATTGTTGCAAATGCAAAATCGGAAGCAGAGAGGTACCTTGGAACCTCAGTATTTGAAACTTTTGAAATGAAAAATCGATCGATTGCTATTCCAACACGCGCCACCTGATTGTTGATCTCATCAATACATTGACCCGATAAAATGATTAAATAAAATTTGTCCCCGAAATATTCGAAGGCTTTTTGAAAAAGATCAAAAGCTTCATCACTATAATAGATATCCCCAAATTTTCCAACGTAAATTCCGACAATGTCGGTCGGTAGTATTTTTAGTTGCTCCCTGATCTCCAATCTCGAAACGCTATTAAATTTGAATACCTCTTGATCAATTCCGTTGGGAACCGTCTGTATTCTTGAGGACGGAATTCCATTACGTACTAGCAAATCAGTATAATTTTTAGTAACCGGTAATAGTTTATAGGATCCTCTGGCTAATCTATTTTCAAAAAATTTAAGTAAAAGATAGCGTGCTCCGTATCTTGACCAGACACCAGACTCAAGCATATAATCTGCGTGTGGCTCAAAGCATTCAACGATTAATTTAAATCTGGCTACAAAGGAAGCAAGGTAACCAACAATCCCAGCAAGGGGAGAATTGCAAATAACAAAATCAATGCGCTGTCCATGTATCAGTCCTAGCGACAATCTCAATAAGCCGATAAAATTTATGGCTTTCCTTACAATCACAGATGCATATCTGTTTCCAGTAAAGGGTGTGTGGCTAATGTTAGCCATACTGAATTTTCCCGGACTTGCATCTTGCTCAATTGAAATAAAAAAAACACGTTCCATCTCACCCATTTCAGATAAGAACTTTAATCGGGGAACAATTATTGAATCGGTTAAGGGTTCACTTGTCGGCCAGTAACTAATGTACAGTACTTTCACAGATTTTTTAATCAATTAAACCAGAAAACATTATTAACTATTAAACAGACGCTGGTAGCCACGATGAAAAACAGTGTTCAGAAAGAGCGTTTTCATCTTAAGTAAAAAGTATTGATCCCAAATGCTTGTAGAAATGGATTTACCACTCCAATACAACGCGGTACAAAACCTCCATTTCTTAAAATTGTCAGCTGCTTTCGAAATATAAACCACACTCCACCATGCCCGTAAATCCTTGCTACTAATGTTTTTAACTGAAGGATTAAGCGTTCTTCTCGTGAATGCATCTTCTTTGGCCCGCGCAAACCAATACCTTGCTTTGCTGATATTCTTACCTGTTGAAATCCCTTGATCAGTGACACGGTATTTATAAAGATACGCATCAATAAAATGTGGTGTTGTAATCTCTTCGAGCTTAAAGTACAAATCTTGATCAACAGCCCGGGGAAAATCCGGATTAATCCCAGCGGTCTCTTTATATATCGATAGCTTAAAACAGGAAAATTGCGAAATACCTTTTCCAAAACTCAAATAGCTTTCTCCCGCTGGAATACTTGAAACTCCATAAGGACCTCTTTTGATTACCAGATTTTCATCACACACAAAATGTTTTGAATAAAGAAAGCCTAGTAATGGGTTCTTGATGAAGGTGTTCATCATAATCTCCAAAGCCTTCGGCAAAAGAACATCATCCGGATCGAGAAACCCCGCTACTTCCCCCGTGGCAAACGCTACGGCTTCCCGCTTTGTAAAACCACAACCCCTGTTTGTCGGGTTAGAATACACTTTTATTCTGGGGTCATTAAGAAATCCCGAAATTATAGCTAGTGAATTATCGGTTGAGGCATCATCAACTATTACTAATTCAAAATTTTTATAAGTTTGAGATAAAACGCTCACAATAGCATCTTCAATATAGTTGCCATTGTTGTAGTTTGCCATCAACACAGAAAATAAAGGTTCTTTTAGCTCCATGCGCTCCATTCCTTTGCAAAATACCACTCTAATCCTCTTCACTGCAAATTTTCCTTATGGGAAGGCCGAACATTATATAGAAACCGAATTGGTCTATCTCAGTAAATCTTTCCGGAAAGTGATTATTTATTGCGACCCATCCTGTGGCGGGGATGCCAGAACGGTCCCCCTAAACGTTGAAATACTCCACTATCGATACTTACCAACATTTCAAGAAAAGGCTAAAGCCATCATGGGGATATTTAATGCATTATTCTGGAAGGAGTTGTTCACGATGGTAATATGGTATAAACTTTTTCCTACAAAAACCAGAATTGCTTCGCTATTAGGTTCTCTCTACACCGCCAAAAAAATTTTCTTATTACTCCAAAAAAACTACTTCCAAACAGAAAACACAATTCTATATTCGTACTGGAATAATGATGTTGCAGTTGGGTTGGCTTACTACAAAAGAAAATATCCTTTCAAAACTTCTATTTCACGCGCACACGGGTATGATGTCTATTTCGAAAGAAATGCAACAACAATGCTCCCCTATAGAGAATTCATTTTTAAATATCTAGACAGTATTTTTTTTGTGTCAAATGACGGAATGAAATATACTGAGAAAAGAATCAGCAAATGGCCTTCTCAAAAGTTGTCATATTTGGGAAGTGAACCTCTTCCTCAGCCAACTATTGATAAAACTGAAGGAAATTTTCGTTTCATTTCTTGCTCATCGGTCATTCCTTTAAAACGAGTGAATCTTATTCTTGAATCTATTCTCTCAATAGAAAAGGAATACACAATTCATTGGACGCATATAGGGGACGGCCCTTTGCTCAACCAACTCCGAAATAACCTTGCAGAAGTAAGCACTCATCACACTATTGAATTTGTTGGCAACAAAACCAATCAAGATGTTTTGGAAATATACAAAAATCAAAAATTTGATCTTTTTATAAACCTTAGTGCCAGTGAGGGTCTACCCTTTTCCATTATTGAAGCTTTTTCAGCAGGTATTCCAGCGATGGCAACTCATGTCGGAGGAACGAAGGAAATTCTATCCGATAGAGTAAATGGAATTTTGGTAAATCCGAATCCTACGGTTTTCGAAGTAAAAAAAGCCCTTGAAGAATTCCTGGAATACGATGATGCCACCCGAGAAGAAATAAGGAAGAATGCCTGGAAAACTTGGAACGAGAAATTCAATGCTGGCATAAATTATCCAGCATTTATCAGTGAGATTAATAAATTATTCTTTGAGAATGCCAATCGAGATTAAAAGCAATAACATCAATGATCTGAAATTTATATACCTAAAGGGCCCTTTGCTTATCGCTATAAAAATATTTTTGTAGGCTTGCTTATAAAGTCCCTTTGACATAAAAGACCACATCAATTCTCTGTAAATTCTAGATGAATCATCTATATATGGTCTGTTTTTTTCAATAACAAAATTTATCACTGCTGGAATATCCCCTCTCTGAAGATCATCTTGTCCGTGATCATTTCGTTGTTGAATGAAACGTTGAACAATTGAGAACCCATGAAACTTGAAAGGGTTGTAAAGCGTGTCAAGCTTAGAGGTAGACGCTGGATACTGACGATAAACATAAAGTGATTCGGGTAAGTTTATACATTTGAATTTCTCAACCATTCGAGAGGTAAGGTCATAATCCTCATACCCAAGCGTGTTAAAAAAATCCCGATACCCGCCAGTCTCTCTCCAAGAATCTGATCTCACCATGATAGTAGAGCCTGTGAACACATTTTTGGTTTTGATCTTTTCTGAGATATCCGGATACGAAAGCGGTTTTATATCATTGAACTTTAACTTGCCTCCAGTACTATCCATGAACTCCACATGCGTTCCACATAAATGCAAGTGGTCATCTTGTTGAAAAGCCCGGATTTGTTTCTCCAGTTTTTCGGGATGGTATTTATCGTCAGCGTCAAGCAAGGCTATAAACTCACCTTTCGCAAACTCCACCAACTTATTTCGTGTTCTTAAGTAGTGAAGATTTTTTTCGTTATGATGAACCTTAATTCTACTATCAGAAAATTTTGAAATCACTGCACGCGTTCCATCGGTTGAGCAATCATCAGCAATCAATAATTCCCAATTTGCATAGGTCTGCGAAAGCAGGCTCTCTATCGCCTCTTGTATGAACCTCTCCGCATTAAATGAGGTCATTAAGACTGAAACAAGCGGTGTGTTCAATTAGCGTTGATTAAAATTTCTCCACATTTTCTCCAACCCTTCCTCAAGGGTAGTTTCGGGTTTAAACCCTACATGCTGCCATAGCTTATCGGAACTGCCCACTCTTCTCTCCACCTCATAGTCATATCTTTTCGAAGGTGCATTAACAAAATCAATCTTGGAATTGGATCCCGTTACCTGTATGATCTTTTCAGCTAAAGTTTTTACACTTACTTCAGTCTCATTGGAAATATTGAAGATTTCAAAACCATTTGCGGTCTCCGCCAATTTTATGGTTGCATCCACAGTGTCACCAATCCAAGTAAAGTCCCGCGTCTGATTACCGTCACCAAAAACTGTCAATGGCTTTCCATGAACCGCTTGCTCGAAAAACCTCGGAATAACCATTCGTGTATCTTGCCGTTCGCCAAATACATTAAAAAAACGTAACGCTATCGTATTGATTCCTTTTTCCTCAAATAAGGCAGCAAGATAAATTTCATTAAACCGTTTTGCCATCGCATAACTTGTCTTCGGATCAATTGTAATTTCCTCCGTTACACTTTGCTCAAGTGCATGGTGACCATACACTCCACTGGTTGAAGCATACATAATCTTTGGAACACCATTAAGAAGTGATGCTTTGGCAACATGCTGCATCCCTACTGTTTCGTTCTCCATGGTTTCAATCGGATTATCTGCAACAATGTCTACCCCAAGAATTGCCGCAAAATGAAAAACACAATCAACCCCCTTGAATAAAGGAAGCATTCCATCGAAATCACAAACATCTTGTTGATAAAATTCAACGTGATTAAGAATGTCTTTAGGAATTTTATTTCCCCGTAAAAGTGTATCCACGACTACGACCTGATTCCCATCCTGAACCAATTTTTCTACCAAATAACTTCCGATAAATCCCGCCCCACCCGTTACAAGTATCCTTTTATCTTTCATAAAATTATCCCTTTATGCTTTAGAGTTGTGGCAATTTAGTCATGACAAGAGTGTAATCGGAAGAAATGTCAAAAAATCTTTAATTACTGTCCGTTAACGCTTTTCCCCCTATCCAACAACATTTTTAAAAGCCACAGCAAAATTTGGGGTCGAAATAAAAATGATCGAAGGAAAAGAGAAACACCCAAAAAAAAATTCTCTTTGAAAGCTATTACCATAAGGGCAATACTCTTTCTGGCAACATCATTCTTGATATAAATCCGCTCATTCCTCGTCAGCGCAT
The DNA here is from genome assembly GCA_964398945.1 of uncultured Roseivirgaceae bacterium. Taxonomy (GTDB): domain Bacteria; phylum Bacteroidota; class Bacteroidia; order Cytophagales; family Cyclobacteriaceae; genus JBGTGG01. The sequence goes on from CAYNOT010000003.1 coordinate 214,871, forward strand.
GTTGGCGTATAAAGTGGGCGTATAATGCGAACAAAAATTTAGCGATAAAAGGAATTGTGCTCTTCCTTTCAACGATTGAGTGCTTTAAGAAAATAAGGCAATCATCGCTAAAACTCATCAGCTTGTAAGCCTCGACCTGCATCCTTGAATAGTGTAGATGATTCCTTTTTTGAATATCCCTAAAGGTTGCGGATACACTAGTTGGATGCCAACGGTATAGGAACAAAATATCCTCCAAATTTTGTAATCTGGTAACCTTGGCCGATCGGATGAAAAAGTCATAGTCCTCTACGTACAAGGCTTCCTGCGCGTAACCGTTAAGTGCGCTAAAAACTTCTTTTCTTATAACGGTGGCAGGATGACAAAACCCAGAGGTATAAAGCATTTTCCAACAAATAATATTGTGCGTGGTTGGAAAACGAATCTCTTCCTTTTCAACATTATGTTCATCGATACTAATAACGGAAGACCCTAGAATACCTACTTCCGGATTCTCCTCCAAAAAACCAATCTGTTTTTCAAGGCGATTTGGTAATGCAATGTCATCACAGTCCATCCGGACTAAATATCTGCATTCAGCTATCCCAAAGTATTTATTAAGCGTGTTAATAAGGCCAGCCTTTTCCTGTGAGAAGTATACTATCCGTGCATCTGCATTTGCATACGTTTTTATGATTAATTCAGAACTATCAGTTGAACCATCATTAATTATAAAAAATGCAAATTCTTTGAACGTTTGATTCAAAATGCTTTCAATCGCCTGGCCCAAAAATTTTTCGCCATTATGAACCGGCATTATAACTATTGCATCAGTGCGCATGAAGATTAATCAAAAGGAATACATAATTTAGCGCAATTAGGTATGAATCGAGATCAAATACTAACATTTCTTACAGACCAGGTCCATTTTGGGTTTCCGAATGGGTTTATATTGTATACTAAAAGAAAGATAAAAAAGGGGGAGACCAAACTTAAATTAAAGCAATTGCCTCATCCCATTTTTCTTAGATGCGGAACTTCAGATTTTGACACTTTTGACCAGGTCTTTAAATCGAAGGAACTCAATTTTAATTCCTTAATGAAGAAGCCTGTTAAAAGCATAATTGATGCAGGAGCCAATACAGGATTCACCAGCATTTACCTGACAATGGCTTATCCAGAAGCAAAGATACTGGCTATCGAACCAGAAAATGAAAACTTTGCCTTACTTGTCAAAAACACCAAGCCCTACCCAAATATTACCCCCGTTCATGGCGCACTTTGGCCCGTTCGAACAAAAGTGAACATACAAGATAATGATAAGGGAAATTGGGGGTTTTCCGTTTCAGAAAGTCTCCCTGGACAGGAGGTAAATGCCTTTCCTGTAGACGAATTAATGCAATTACATAACATGGATCAAATCGATCTTTTTAAAATTGATATTGAAGGACACGAAGCAGATCTCTTTAATGGAAATATTGAATGGCTAAAAAAAGTAAAGGCGATAGCTATTGAACTTCATGATAATATGCGAAAAGGGACATCAAAAGCTTTTTTGTCCTCAGTTCTTCCTGATGACTTTAGTATCTATATAAAAGGGGAAAAAATTCTGGCCATTCGGGATTAATCTGCATTCGACCAAAAGTTAGGGAGCCTGATGCTACCGTGCTTGGCTTGGCTATGTATTTTTCCCGTTCCAAAAACATCGGAAGGCTCAACGGTAAAGAAGAACACCTCTTCCACCAAATCAAACGTTTCGTATTTATCGGCACACCATAAATCTATTCGATAAGTCCCTGGAACCAAATTCATTTGTGGGACTTTACAGGAAATGCGCACTATATCCCCTCCTGCGTAAACAATCTGCTCCGTATATAGGTTGTCGAAAGTGGTTAACTTAAATCCTTGATGATCGAAAATTGTTATGGCAAGATAGATTTGGTTCATGGCCATTTTTGTATGACACGACAATTCTGTAAAGAATTCCACATCCTCCCCCATATAGGTGAAAGGTTCATTTCGGTTCCCCAACCAAATAGACTCAAACCGTAACTTGCCACTACCTTCCCGTTTTCTAATCTCTCCAATCTTTTTACTATCGGAATGAATACCGCTTCCTGAATCTAGATATGTTTTCGCTACCTCATCACTTGGGCCAATGCACTCTACTTTGCCCTCTGTTAATAAGATAGATCGGTCACAAAGATTTGTAACCGCAGGCATGTTATGGCTAACAAATAGGATAGTGCGTCCACTTTTACTCACGTCCTCCATTTTGCCCATGCATTTTTTTTGAAAACCTGCATCTCCTACAGCGAGGACTTCATCAATCACTAAAATCTCAGGCTCAAGAAATGCAGCAACAGAAAAAGCTAGTCTCAATTGCATGCCACTTGAATAGTGCTTTAGAGCCGTGTCCAAAAATTTTTCAGTTCCAGCAAAATCAACTATCGCATCAAACTTCTCAACGATTTCAGATTTCTTCATTCCTAAAATGGATCCATTTAGAAAAATATTCTCACGCCCGGTTAACTCGGGGTGAAATCCTGTTCCAACTTCCAACAAACTTGCTATGCGTCCTCTCGTGATTATCCTGCCTTCAGTGGGAGGGGTGATTCTTGAAAGAATCTTCAGAAGCGTTGATTTACCTGCGCCATTTTTTCCAATTATTCCTACTGATTCTCCTGGCGAGACCTCAAAAGTAATGTCCTTAAGTGCCCAGAACTCTTCCTTCTTTCTATTGAAATTTTTAAAAGGGCTGGAAAGTTTTTCACGAAAACTGAGATACTCTCCCTCATGGTTGATCTGATATTTTTTTGATACTTGTTGGATTTCCAGTATGGGTTTCATCGCTTACGCTATATCGGCAAAATAACTTTCAGTTCTTCTAAAATACAGCAACCCGCATACCAACAAAACACAACTTGATAGGACACTAAAAAGAATCAACTGTGGATCCCCAATAATACCTGTAATGGGATATCTGAACAACATAATAGGGGCATACATTGGATTAAATGAAAGCAAAACACGCATCCAATGTTCCTGAATAATTGAAATTGGATAAAGAATGGGTGTTACAAATAGCAAGACCTGAACCAAGAATGGAATTACATATCGAAAATCACGGTATTTGACATTTAAACTCGCAAGCCAACAGCCAGGACCAAAGGTAGCAACGATTGTCAAAAACAATCCAAGAATCCAATAAAGTGAAGTAGTTAACAAATCCAATTGCTGTTGATAAAAAATCAGAAGTCCAATCAATGGAAGCAGCCCCATAAAAAAATCAAATACAGAAACGAGGATTGAAGTCACAGGGATTACAAGTCTGGGGAAATATATCTTCTTAATTATAGTTGCATTCGCAATCATGCTATTACCTGCGTTCACTGTCCCCGAAGAAAAGACAGTCCACAATACCAAACCCGTCATAGCGAAAATGGGATACGGAATCTCATCGGAGGGGACATTCAAGGCTCTTCCAAAAAACAATGTAAATATTCCCATCATCAACAACGGCTGAAGAATAGCCCATAAAAATCCAAGAATGGTTTGCTTATACTTGACTTTTATATCACGCCATGTAAAAAAATAAAACAACTCCTTGTACTCGACCAGCTCTTTTAGATTTAGGCCGAGTCGGTTTTTTGGTTTAATTTCGAAATAATACTCAGAAGGCTCCACTAAATTTCTAATAATATAGATCACTCACGGTGCAAAAATGCAGAAAAAAAATAAGACTATACTTTTTATATGTCCCTACCCGATTGATTCTGCTCCTTCCCAGCGTTTCAGATTCGAACAATACTTTAATCATTTAAAACAAAAAGGCTTTGTCTTGAAAATGGCACCATTTTGGAACAAAGAGGGGTGGAGCATCTTATATCAAAAAGGGAACGCTTTAAAAAAAATTGGATACACACTAATAGGCTTTTCCAAAAGGCTTCTTCTCTTGCCCCAAATTGGATCCTACGATTATATTTTTATACACAGGGAAGCTACTCCCTTAGGGCCTCCTTGGTGGGAGTTAATTGTTGGAAAAATTATCCGTAAGAAAATTATATACGACTTTGATGATGCCATTTGGATTCCCGCTATTTCAAAGGAAAACTTTATTGTTAGTGTATTAAAATGTCATTCAAAAGTAAAAACAATTTGTGGTATCAGTTATACCATTAGTTGCGGAAATGAATTTCTATGTTCCTATGCCAGAGAATATAATAGTCGTGTGATCCTAAACCCAACAACCATTGACACTGATCTCCATAAACCCCGTAACACATCAAATCATGAAAAAATCGTAATCGGGTGGACAGGTACTCACTCCACCAATAAGTATCTGTCATTTTTGATACCTGCACTTAAAAGAATAGAAGAAATGTTCCCGGAAGAAATTTTGTTTCTAGTTATCTCGGATAAAAATCCAGCGATAGACTTAAAAATGTTTAAGTTTTTATATTGGACAAAGGAAAAAGAAATTGAGGATCTGCAAAAAATTGATATAGGAGTTATGCCCTTGACAGAAGATCAGTGGTCAAAAGGGAAATGTGGATTCAAAGTACTGCAATACATGGGAATTGGCATACCTGCTATTGCTTCACCTGTTGGCGTAAATAAAAATATAATTAAGCATGGAGTCAACGGATTTCTCTGCGAAGATGAAAATAAATGGATAGCAACCCTTGAGAAACTGATTCGGGATGAGAAAAATCGCTATGACATTGGAGCACAAGGTCGACTAACTGTGAAAAAAAATTATTCGGTTGTGTCCAATTCCGATAACTTTCTGTCCCTCTTTACATAGTTCAACATCAGTATTAATCCCATTAAGAAGAAAGGGAGCATGATGATTTTATAACGAACTAACGTTCCAAAATTAAATGTAGAAACGCCCACCGCAAACGCAAACACAAGCGAGAATAACAAGCAAAAAATTATTGATGGATCACGCAAAGCTTGCCATAATACTTTCCGTTGCTGAATGATGATATATAGAAAAAAACATAATAAAAATAAACTTTCCAGAGCTGATAATAACATTAATGGGTTTTTAGCTTCCCATAGATAGGGTCGAAACAGTGACACATTGATGGCCTGTGGTGCAAGCTTAAACATAGAGGAAAAACTTCCATCCAATTCCCCTAGCGTATAACCAGAACCAGCATCCCGTCCCGTCCAAAAGCGAATATCATACGCGGTAGTCTGTGCAGTGATGGCAAGTTTTGAAACATCGTATCGAGGATCATCTTCACCGATTTTCAGCACCGCAAAGTAACCGGAGACCACCACAACAATTCCCGCAAAGGGAACTACCATCAATTGCAACGCGAAAGACTTAATTTTTCTAATATTACCCAATACAATCCACAAAAAAGCTACAGGAAGGTAGGCTTGAAGAACAAATTTTTTAATGCTAAAAATTACTATAACCGCAAGCGCTAAAATAATTACTCCCGTAGCAGTGATTTCCCTTTCGAAAAATATTTTATAAAAGTAAAAGGTCAATACACCAAGCATTGCTAAAACAACAGTATCCTTTAAAATGCCAGAACCCCAAAAGGCAACAGAAGGAATAAAAAAACAGGCAATCGCAATCCAAAAATGGATACGAGGTTGCTGCTTATAGAAAACTATGAAAAGCATCCACATTCCGACAAAACTTAAACCGCCAAAAATAACAGCCGTAGCAGAATAACTTGAGAAGGTTACTAAATCAAAAATTGTTGCCAATCGGATAACCGTAAAGGAAGAAGGGTCATTAAAAAAAATTATTCGTGAGGTGTACTTATACTCCCCCGATCCTGTTCCACTACCAAATAAAATAGAAAATCCCTTTTGAGGATCATCCACTATGGCCTCCCAAATAATCCTGCTTCCGTAGGTATGGAAATTATATGTATCTCCTCCATCGTAATAAAACTGATAGATAAATCCCACAGCTAGCGCACCAATGATCCTTACAGTCAATGCCGGAAAAAAATACTTTCTGTTTACGTTATCCGTAACTCTTGGCCGAATAAGATACGCCACCACATATACGAGGAAGATTATAATGGGTGTTACGATGAGATCTCTTAGTTCCATATTTTAGTTGGTAGTTGGTAGTTGTTCGCTATTAGTTGTTCGCTATTTATTTCTACATACTATCAACTAACAACTATTCTATTCCCCCCTTCCCAATTTTTTTCAGCCTCGCTTTTGTGGCTTTGTGCGCTTTGTCTTACAGCGTACATCCGCCCTTAAAGATACTGCCAAAAATTTTCACGATGGATAACTTCCATTTCCACAGGACGGTACGCTTCAACAAAGGCTTTTGGGAAACGGTATTTTGCCTGCGGGTTCCATTTTAGTTCAAACGCCTTCAATGCACCATCTTGCTCTTCAAGGTAATCCACTTCGGCCTGCCGCACATTTCGCCAAAAGTAAGCAGCGCCAAGGTTGCCCGAATAGGCAATTGATTTTTTCCGCTCGCTGATGATAAAGTTTTCCCACAGTGCGCCTGCATCGTTTCGCTGCGACAACGGTGCGTAATTATTAATGAGCGTGTTGCGAATGCCATTGTCGTAAAAATAAATTTTTCGCGAAGTGCTTATTTCGTTTCGTTGGTTTCGGGCAAATGGTTGTAGCCTGAAAACAACAAATGTTTTTTCCAACAGGTCAATGTATGAACTCACTGTGTTTTTATCTGCGCCAACTGTTTGCGCCAATTCCTGGTACGAAACTTCATTGCCCACCTGCCAGGCCAATGCTTGCAATAATTTAAGCAACAGCTCCGGCTTTCGGATGCCTTGCAACTCAAGAATATCTTTATACAAGTAGCTTCCTGCCAGGTTCCGGAGTACATCAATGGCCTGGCCGGGTTCGTTGATCACTTCGGGGTAAGTTCCTTTAACAAGCAGGCTGTCCAGCATTGGCAATGCCTTTGCCAGGGAAAAATTATCGCTCAATTCACGCCACGAAACCGGGTAGAGATGGTACTCCCATTTCCTTCCGGTTAAAGGTTCGTTGATGGTACTGGCCAGTTCCAATGCAGATGAACCCGAAACCAATACCTGTATTTCCTTTTTCGCATCCACAATCATTTTAACAGCCAACCCTATGTTTTCAATCCGTTGGGCTTCATCAATAACTACCACTTTGTGGTTGCCGATGAGCTGAAAAATAATGGCTTGTGAAATATTGCCCCACAATGTGCGTGTGGCCGGGTCATCGCCATTTATATACAGGTAATCACTGTCCAGCGAAGTGGCTATTTTGGTGATGAGCGTTGTTTTGCCCACCTGTCGAGGCCCCAGAAGGACAATAGCTTTCCTAAAGTCAATTTTATCCCTAATAACCTGCTCAAGGGCTCTTTTTAGCATTTTCGGAAATTATATTCACCGAATATACGTATTTTCGGTGATTGTAATCACCAAAAATACATTTCTATTAGCTCTTTTTAGTAGCAAGTAGTAAGTAGTAAGTAGTAAGGCATAAGAGGTCTTATATCTTATATCTAGCGTCTATTCCCCCTTCTCCAATTTCTTCAGCCGCGCTTTTGCAGCCTTGTGCGCTTCGTCCTTCCTTCCTGACTTTTTCTTCACTTCTGTAAAATATTTTTTTGCGTCCGCTTTCCGCCCTTGTTTCTCGGCAATCTCGCCAAGACTAATAAGTGAATATAAATAGTATCCTGAATCGGTCGCGCCAATTTCTTTTGCATATTTTACACAAAGCTCATAGTATTTTTTTGCTTCATCATTGTCGCGTCTCGCTTCGTAAATCTGGCCTAAAAAAAATGCAGCATACCTTCCGCTCGTTGCTTCATAGCCCACCTGTCCACTGTCTATCCGTTCCAATATCTTTTTACTCACCGGTTCTGCTTGTGCAAACTTTCGCATGGAATACAAAACACGTGCGTAGTAACGATGAAAATAAGGATTGTCTGGATAGGTCTGGAACAGGTATTCGCTGATTTGAAAAGCACCCATCTGGTCATTCTCATAGCTGTTCAAAATCCGCATCAACCAAACCATCGCTTCTGTGCGGGTGTAGAAAGCATTGTATGAAACCTCTTTTAACTGCTCAAGCCCCAATGCCTTATCCCCTTTTCGAAAAAACCAAAGGATGGGTCGTAGGGATTTGTAGTTCTCCGGAATCCAAACTGAAAAATAATTGTACAATCCATCGCCAAACAACAACTCCGGGCTCAGGTGGTTTTGATCCCTGCTGTCTTCCAGATAGTTCAATGCTTTCTTTCCGGCAGCGGCCGCTTTTGTCCATTGCTCACGGTCTTCATCCGAATACAGCCTCCCTTTAAAACCATAAGCACCTGATAAAAAGAACGCTGCCTCAACTTTATACTCAGGATATTTTTTATACAGGTTTTCCGCCACCATAATCGTGGAATCCATGTATGCCAAAAACTTATCATCGTGCGATTTATCTTTCAGGTTGGGCATGATCTTCCACCACTCAATCAGCCCCATAAGAAAATACGGTAGCGGGTGCCATCCGTACTTTTGTTTCAGCCAACGAAATTGCTGTTCTGCTTCGGCAAATTTGAAATTATAAAGGCTGTTCAAGGCATCACTGCATTGCAGTTGAATACCCAGGTCGGACAATAAAATAATGGTCGTATCTTTTTTTGCCACGGTTTGTGCCTGAACAGAAAAACCCGCGACACATACCAGCATAGCAATACAAAAAAACTTTGCTACTTTTCGACCCGTAAGCACTTTAATCCTAATCATAAACCATTCGATCCTTGAATACACCTCGCACACACGAAACTAAATCAATATTTGGAGTGGACAAAAAGCTACTCTTTGGTTTTCTGTGTGTAATCACGCTTTTGTTGCTGTACATCAAGATTTCATTCATTGAAAACGAAACCGCAGCGTTTGAGTTCCTGATGGACAGGCCGGAAGGCGGGTTTTTAAGGATTATCCAGGGGCTCCAGTATTTCTCGATTCCGCTCGTTTATTTCTGGAAATTCACGGTAATCGCGTTTGTGATCTGGGTGGGGTGCTTCATGTTTGGGTATCGTGTTACGTACGGACAGTGTTGGGGTGTGGTGATTGCTGCCGAATTCCTGTTCCTAATTCCGGAGGTGATTAAAATATTTTGGTTTATGGCCATTGAGACCGATCCTACCATCCACGATATCCGGGCGTTCTACCCGTTTTCATTGATGTCTTTTTTTGATTATCTGGCCCTCGATAAACGCTACGCCTACCCGCTCAGGGCCTTGAATTTATTCGAAATTGTCTATTGGTTTTTGCTCGTAAATGGGATACACTATTACGCCCGGAAAGAAAAGAAAATGGTGTGGCGTATCGTTGCGTTCTCGTACATCCTGCTTTTCATTCTTTGGTTGGGGTTCTATATTATAGTCTATAAGTAGTATTGAGTAAATAGTAAATAGTATTGGCTAGTATTGAGATACTGGACACTAGTCACCAGCAACCAGCATCCAGTATCCAGCAACTACTCAATACTAGCGACTCAGGACTCAAGACTAATCACTATGTACTCAAGACTAATTTCCCTATTTTCGCCCCTTAGTTCTTAAATAAAGCATTGAATATGAATTTTCAGAAGGTCAATAATATTGCTGGTTGGATGCTATTTGTAGTTGCCTTAATCGTGTATTGGCTTACAATGGAGCGGACGGCCAGTTATTGGGATTGTGGGGAGTTTATTTCCGTTTCGTATAAATTGGAAGTTCCACATCCTCCGGGAGCACCTCTTTTCCTTTTGATTGGACGAATGTTTTCTTTCCTGGCCTTTGGGGATGTTACCCAGGTAGCCTACTGGATCAACTTTTCAAGCGTTTTAGCCAGCGCTTTCTCCATCCTTTTCTTGTTCTGGTCCATTGTGTTGGTGGGAAGGAAAGTAATGGGCGTTACTAAAATCCCCGAATTAACGGACGATAAAATCTGGGTATTGATGGGTGCCGGGGCCGTTGGCGCTTTGGCCTATACCTTTTCCGACTCCTTCTGGTTCTCTGCTGTTGAAGCTGAGGTGTATGCCATGTCATCTTTTTTCACAGCGTTTGTTGTGTGGGCAATGTTAAAGTGGGATTTGATCGAAGACGAATCGAAAGCCAACCGTTGGCTCATCCTGATTTTCTATATGATGGGGTTGTCGATTGGTGTCCACTTGTTGAACCTTGTTGCAATTCCAGCCCTCGGACTAATCTACTATTTCAAAAAATACAAACCCACCACCTGGGGCGTAATCGCCACTATGTTGGTGAGTTTATTTCTGATTGTTTTTATAAACGACATCATCATCCCCGGCCTGCCGAGCATTGCCGGAAGTTTCGAGATTACGTTTGTCAATAGCCTTGGACTTCCTTTTGGATCTGGGGTAATCGTTTTTTCATTAATTGTAATCACTGCACTGGTTTTTGGGATTCGGTATTCTCAACGGAAAAACAGCCCGATCCTCAACACATTTTTAATTTCTATTGCCTTCATTTTGATTGGATATGCCTCCTATGCCGTAATCGTTATCCGTTCCAACTACAATCCACCAATCAATGAAAACGATCCTTCGGATGTCATGAGCTTTGTAAAGTATTTGAAACGTGAGCAATACGGAAGCCGGCCCTTATTGTATGGCCAATACTACAATGCGCAACTGGTCGATATAAAAGAAGGCGCGCCTGTTTACATTAAAGGAAAAGACAAATACGAAATCAGTGACCGGAAAGTAAAGTATATTTATGAAGCGGACAAACAAACAATCCTACCCCGCATCTGGAGCACCGACAACAACCACAAAAGAAGATATCGGCAATTAACCGGCCTCAAGGAAGGGGAAACCCCAACTTTCGTAGACAACATTAGCTATATGTTTTCACATCAAATCGGCCGGATGTATATGCGCTATTTCTATTTCAATTTTGCAGGAAGGGAAAGCGATATCCAGGATGCCGACTGGCTTGGCCCACGGCAATGGTTCGAAGATGTTCCGCAAGCATTAGCGGACAACAAGGGAAGGAATAATTTTTTTATGATCCCGTTGCTTCTCGGTATAGTTGGAGTCTTCTATCAATTGATCAAAGATCCAAGAAATTTTGCGGTAATAGGCTTACTCTTTATTCTTACCGGAGTGGCGCTGGTCGTGTATTTAAACTCACCACCTACCGAACCGCGCGAACGTGATTATATTTATGCAGGGTCGTATTATGCATTCTGTTTTTGGATTGGCTTTGCTGTAATTGCTATCGCAGATTTGCTAAAGAAGTTCACTAAAAATTTAAAAACTGCGGGGGCAATCGCTACCATCATCTGTTTATCTGCACCAATATTAATGGCAAAAGATGGATGGGATGATCACAACCGTAACCACCGATACTTCTCGGTTGATTCAGCCAACAATTATTTGCAATCCTGCGCACCGAATGCCATCCTTTTTACGGGTGGTGATAACGACACGTTCCCGCTATGGTATGCACAGGAAGTGGAAGACATCCGTACCGATATGCGTGTAGTGGTATTAAGTTATTACAACACCGACTGGTATATAGCACAATCAATGCGCCAGCATTATACATCCGAACCACTTCCGTATACGTTGACGCTTGAGAACTATAAGCAAGGTGGTCGCAACGATGCATTGTATTACAACGAATCGAACATTAAAAATATTGATCTGCGTCAATATCTTGATTTGTTAAAGAAGAACCACAAAGCGTTGGTCCATCCGCAATATCAAACCACCAACATGGTGCCTTCCCGGGATTTGATTTTGTCGGTAGATGTTGAGAAAGTGAAGTCACTAAACATCGTTCCGGAAGGAATGGACAGTTTGATTGTTCCGTACATGCAACTCCGCCTGAAAGGAAATGTGCTGGAGAAAAAAGACCTTGCCATGCTGGATGTATTGGCCACTGCTAATTGGGAACGCCCCATGTATGTGAACAATACTTCACTTGCGCAATTCAATATTGATCTATCACCGTATGTAGTGCAAGAAGGAAATGCGTACCGTATACTTCCTGTCTATAATTCAAATCCACAAAGTGAATTGGTGAATACAGAAGTATCGTTCAAAAACATGACAGAGAAGTTCAAATTCCGTGGGTTGGATGATCCGAGGGGCTATTACAATCAAGACTATAGGAACTTTGTGCTCAACCATAGAAGCAGTTTCAATTCACTTGCTGAAGCATTGGTACAGGAAGAAAAACCTGAAAAAGCGCGGGAAGCAATCTTGTTCGCACTGAATAAAATGCCAGACATTACGGTCCCTTATGATTACACCACAGCACGAAGTGTTGCCATTTTATTTGAAGTCGGGGAAAAAGAAAAAGCAATTGAGATTTCCCAGATCATGGGCGATCGGGCCATTGAAATGATCGACTACCTTGTTGAGAAAGGCGAGCTCGATCAAACGTTCCAAATCAATATGGCAATCCTGGGAGAGATCCAGCGAACACTTTATGAATACGGGGAAGCTGAGCTGGCCAAAAAATATGATGATGCGTACACCCGCATTTATGAGCAAATGTCGGGAACACGGGCACCGGGGCGATCAGATTTTTAAAATTAGTTGGTAGTTGACTCTAATAACGAACAGTCAAAAACGATTAATAAAAAAGCTACGAATTTAATTCGTAGCTTTTTTTCTAACGTCTTATGTCTAAAATCTAACGTCTATAAATGAATCACCTCACCATACGCAGCGGCTGCTGCTTCCATGATCGCTTCACTCATGGTAGGATGTGGGTGAACTGACTTGATAATTTCATGGCCGGTTGTTTCCAGCTTGCGTGCAACAACAACTTCGGCAATCATCTCCGTTACGTTCGCGCCAATAAAGTGGGCACCTAACCATTCACCATATTTTGCATCAAAAATTACTTTCACAAAACCATCGGGCGCCCCGGCTGCTTTTGCTTTTCCGGAAGCACTGAACGGAAACTTTCCGACTTTAATTTCATACCCGGCATTCTTCGCTGCCTCCTCTGTATATCCAACAGAAGCAATCTCCGGACTGCAATAGGTACAACCCGGGATGTTGTTGTAATCCAACGGATCTGGATTGTGGCCTGTTATTTTTTCAACGCAAATAATCCCTTCCGCAGAAGCAACGTGTGCCAAAGCAGGACCTTTCACGATATCGCCAATGGCATACACCCCTTTGATATTTGTTTGATAGAAATCATCCACCAACACTTTTCCCTTATCGGTTTTTACGCCTACTTCTTCCAATCCAATACCTTCTAAATTTGTTGATACCCCAACGGCAGAAAGCACAACATCCGCTTCAATTTTAATTTCACCTGTTGGTGTCTTTACGGTTGCCACACATTGCTTACCGGATGTATCCACTTTTGTAACTTCTGATTTGGTATGGATTTTCATTCCTGATTTCTTGAACGACTTCTCCAGTTGTTTGGAAACTTCTTCATCTTCAACAGGTACAATGCGCGGCATGAATTCAACAATCGTCACTTCAGTACCGATGCTATTATAGAAATAAGCAAACTCTACTCCGATTGCACCAGATCCCACCACCAACAATTTCTTTGGTTGCTTGTCCAACACCATTGCTTCGCGGTAGCCGATAATTTTCTTGCCATCAATTTTCAACGCAGGCAATTCACGTGAGCGACCACCCGTTGCGATAATAATATTGGTGGCTTCATAGTCGGTTTTCTTTCCTTTGTCATCCGTCACTTCAACCTTGCCGCCTTTCTTTATCTTTCCAAAACCTAAAATCTGTTCGATCTTATTCTTCTTCAATAAAAACTGAACGCCTTTGCTCATGGCCCCGGCCACATCACGACTACGTTTTACCATCGCAGATAAATCGGCTTTGGCGTCCTTCACTTCGATACCGTAATCAGCAGCATGTTGGATGTATTCAAAAACATTTGCGCTCTTCAAGAGGGCTTTCGTTGGGATACATCCCCAATTCAAACAAATCCCCCCTAATTCAGCTTTTTCAACAACCGCCACTTTCAAACCCAATTGAGAAGCCCTGATTGCAGCAACATATCCACCGGGTCCGGATCCGATAACGATAAGATCGTATTTTGACATAATCTTCAGATTTTATTTAGGTGCCAAAGATAACCGCTGACGGTACAATTGAAAAACGAATTACTAATTTCTGATTTTCTAATTTACTGATTAAATCAGGACTCAATCAGGTCAGAAATTAGCAAATTGACTCATTTCCAAATCCTCAAATTCATCTGAATTCCCTATTTTTGGCTCAAAACAAACCTGACTATGCAACTACTCAAAGGAAAAACCGCCCTCATCACAGGGGCCTCAAAAGGAATTGGCCGCGCCATCGCAATGAAATATGCTGAACACGGGGCCAATGTAGCGTTCACATTTTTGTCGAGCGTTGAGCAGGGGCAAGCCTTGGAGGGTGAGCTTCAGGCAAAAGGTGTGAAAGCAAAAGGTTATCGTTCAGATGCCTCTGATTTTGCACAGGCAGATAAACTCATCAATGACGTAGTGGCGGATTTTGGTTCACTTGATATTTTGGTGAACAACGCGGGCATCACCATGGATAATTTACTGCTGCGCATGACAGAAGAAATGTGGGATAAAATAATGGCCGTGAATTTAAAATCTTGTTTCAATACCGTGAAGGCTGTTGCCAAACCAATGATGAAGCAAAAAGGTGGTTCGATTATCAACATGACTTCCGTTGTTGGATTGAAAGGAAATGCAGGCCAGGCGAATTATGCAGCTTCGAAAGCCGGGATTATTGGCTTTACCAAATCGATCGCATTGGAATTAGGCTCAAGGGGCATCCGTTCGAATGCCATTGCCCCCGGGTTTATTGAAACCGAAATGACCGATAAGCTCGATGAAAAAACCGTGCAAAGCTGGCGCGATGCAATCCCGTTAAAACGTGGCGGCCAACCCGATGATGTAGCAAACGCATGTGTGTTCCTGGGCTCGGATATGTCTTCTTATATTTCCGGGCAAGTTTTACAAGTGGATGGCGGGATGTTGACGTAGAATTTCTACCATTGATTGAATACAATTTGAATTTTACTTAAAAGAGGCTAAATTCGTTATGTGTTCCATTACACAATACTTTTGAATGATTGAATCCATTAAAAGCAAGGGGCTGCAAGAACTCTTTGAAAAAGGAAAAACATCCAAATTACCGCAAGATCGATTGAAAAAGATTAAGATGGCACTTGCCATTTTGGATGCTGCCAAAGAATTAAGGGATATCAATATTCCGGCATTTAGATTACATAAACTTAAAAAGCCACCGCTAACTGGATTTTACTCATTAGATATTAGTGGGAATTATCGAATCGTCTTCCAGTTTGAAGATGGTGTTGTAACTGAAGTTGATTACCTAGATACACATTAAAAATTATTGACGATGAAAAAAAATATTCAACATAGCCCTCCTCATCCGGGAAATATTCTGCTTGAATTATATTTTGAGCCCCTCAACCTGAACATAACCAAAGCCGCAGAAAAGCTGTTGATTTCAAGACCAAATTTGTCAGCGATCATTAATGGAAAGGCGGGGATATCGGCAACCATGGCCTTAAAGCTTGCCAAAGCTTTTGACACAACTCCGCATTTTTGGCTTTCTCTCCAGGCAAATTATGATCTTTGGTATGTATTGAAAAATGACAAAAAGATAGGGAAGGTTAAAGCACTGGTTTAAAAAATATGGAGAAAAATTCTTAATCGATTTGTTAAATGAAAACCCAAATCCACCACCTCCAATCCCTGCTCACCAAAACCTTCGAAAAAGGTGCCTGGCATGGGCCAGCGGTGATGGAAATGTTGGCGGATATCGATGAAGAAATGTCTCTTTCCAGGCTCCCCAACACCCACAGCATTATCGAATTGACCACCCACATGACGGCATGGAGGACCTTCGCCATCAAGAAATTGCAAGGTGATCGGGGGTATATAGTATCGGATGCGATGAATTTTCCGGAACCAACGGGATGGCTTACAGCCTTGAAGGGATTGGAAGAAAGCCAGGCAAAATTACTGAAAGCACTGGATCAATTTTCCGACAGCAAATTGGATGAATTAATCCCCCACGATGCTTATAAATGCACTTTTTCAACATTATTGCACGGCATCATCCACCACGATCTGTACCACATTGGCCAGATCGCATTGATCAAAAAATCACTTCTATCCTAACAGCCGTCAGTCGAAAATTTTAAATTTTTTTTAACACAGTTTTGGAAACTCTTCCAAACTGCCCTACGTTTGTGTTCTCAAGTCGAAAGAGCAACCCGCTTAATCGATTTATAAAGAAGCGTGGAGAGACAGGCTCTATGAAGCGCTAGCAACCCTCCTGCCAATGGCGGAAAAGGTGCTAAATCCTGACTCCGGTGTCGAAGGTCGACCCCGGGAAATATAAAACGATGATTATGAAAAACATTTTCAACACACCATCAGGACAAAGCCGCTCAGGCTTTCACGCTTTCGTCAATCGGCTAAAACAATCTATCCAGGCATTTCTAAACGAGGATTGCAACGCATGCATGTGTTGTTGTCCATGTTGTTGCTGTTAAACGTTCCCCAACTTCTTAAAGCAACACAATCAGGGCTGACCTTGTCAGGTGACAGGCATGCGTTCCCTGGTTCCCTCTATTCAATCAATCAAAAATTCATTCAATCAAAAATATTTTAGTTATGTCTAAGTTACATTTCGAAACCCTACAGTTACATGCCGGTCAGGAAATCGATCCTACAACAGGATCGCGTGCCGTGCCTATTTATCAAACCACTTCTTATGCGTTCAAAAATTCTGAACACGGTGCCAACCTGTTCGCGTTAAAAGAATTTGGAAACATCTACACCCGTATCATGAACCCAACTTCCGATGTGTTTGAAAAACGCATTGCTGCATTGGAAGGTGGCGTTGCTGCACTGGCCACCGCTTCCGGCCAAGCTGCACAGTTTATCGCACTCAACAACATCTTGCAAGTAGGCGATAATTTTGTTTCCACTTCGTTTTTGTATGGCGGAACCTACAACCAATTCAAAGTTGCCTTTAAACGCATTGGTATTGAAGCACGCTTTGCAGAAGGCGATAAGACAGAAGCCTTTGAAAAACTGATTGACAAAAAAACAAAGGCGATCTTCCTCGAAACCATCGGCAATCCGGGGTTCAACATTCCTGATTTCGAAGCAATTGCTGCACTTGCCAAAAAACATGACCTTCCGTTGATCGTTGACAACACGTTTGGTGCGGCAGGCTACTTGTTCAAACCACTTGAGCATGGAGCCAATGTGGTAGTTGAGTCGGCAACCAAATGGATTGGCGGACACGGCACATCGATTGGTGGTGTTATTGTCGATGGCGGAAACTACAATTGGGGCAACGGGAAATTCCCGCAATTTACAGAACCCTCTGAAGGCTATCATGGATTGAAATTCTGGGAAGTTTTTGGTGAAGGAAACCCGCTTGGCTTGCCCAACATTGCGTTCATCATTCGTGCCCGTGTAGAAGGCTTGCGTGACTTTGGCCCGGCCCAAAGTCCGTTCAATTCATTTTTGCTTTTGCAGGGATTGGAAACCTTGTCGCTTCGTGTACAACGTTCGGTTGAAAATGCATTGACAATTGCGGAATGGCTGGAGCAACACCCACAAGTGGAAAGTGTAAACTATCCGGGCTTGAAAAGCAGTACCTATCATCAGTTGGCAAAAAAATATTTACGCAATGGGTTTGGCGCGGTGCTTTCTTTCACATTAAAAGGCACAAAAGAAAATGCAGCAGCATTTGTCGATAATCTAAAATTGGTGAGCCATCTGGCAAATGTTGGTGATTCAAAAACGCTGATCATCCAACCATCAGCAACTACGCATCAACAACTTTCGGACGAGGAACAAATTGCATCGGGCGTGTTGCCCAACTTGCTCCGAATTTCGGTTGGCATCGAACACATTGATGATATCAAAGCGGATTTGCAACAAGCATTCGAGAAAGTAGAGAAGGGGGAACTGGTGGGTTAGTCATCACGATGGAAAAACAGGATCACATATTTAAATACCCCAACACATTTGAACTGGAATCCGGAAAAAGTCTTTCTGGATTCCAACTTCAATACACAACTTTTGGAAACTTAAATACAGACAAAAGCAATGTAGTGTGGGTTTGTCATGCCCTTACGGGAAGTTCAAACTTCACCGATTGGTGGAAAGAACTTTTTCGCGAAGGCGCGTTTTTTGATCCTGAAGAATATTTTATCATCGCAGCCAATGCGTTGAGCGGATGCTACGGATCAACCGGTCCGCTATCGTTAAATCCGGAAACGCAGAAATCGTATTATCACGATTTTCCACAACTTACAAATAGGGATATTGTAAAAGCCTTTGATCTGTTGCGTGAAGAACTGGGCTTTGCTTCCATTCATACATTGATTGGTGGATCGCTTGGCGGGCAACAAGTGCTGGAGTGGGCCATTCAAAAACCAACAACTTTTCAACACATTGTTCCGATTGCCTGCAATGCCTTTCATTCCCCGTGGGGGATTGCTTTCAACGAAGCGCAACGCATGGCGATTGAATCTGATCACACCTGGAAAGAGAATGACCACCAGGCCGGAATCAACGGCTTGAAAACAGCACGTGCAATCGGCATGATTTCGTATCGTCATTATCAAACCTACCAAAGCACACAGTCCGAAAAATCAATGGATAAAACAGATGGTTTTAGGGCCGCTTCATATCAACGCTATCAGGGACAAAAATTAGCGGGCCGTTTCAATGCCTTTACCTACTGGTATCTATCAAAAGCAATGGATAGCCATCACATAGGAAGGAACCGAAAATCAGTTGAGGATGCGCTTCAACAAATTTCTGCACGTACGTTGGTAGTGGGTATTGATAGTGATATCCTTTTTCCAATAGAGGAACAAAAATTTTTAGCAGACCATATTCCCGATGCTTCCCTTCGGGTAATCACTTCCCGCTATGGACATGATGGGTTCCTGGTGGAGTTCAATCAACTAAATGAAATTCTTACCACATTTTATAAAAACATTTTAAGCGAAAAACTACAATGAGAAAAAATTTAAAACTAGGATTATTCGGGTTCGGATGTGTCGGGCAAGGGCTTTACCGCGTTTTGCAGGAAACAGAAGGCATACGTGCTGAAGTAAAAAAGATTTGTGTGAAAACCCCAAACAAAGAACGCCCTTTGGCGGATGACGTGTTCACGTTCAATAAAGAAGATATCCTCAATGACCCTTCCATCGATGTGGTGGTGGAATTAATTGATGATGCCAATGCTGCATTTGACATTGTGAAAACCGCGCTTCAAAACGGAAAGGCTGTTGTGACCGCCAACAAAAAAATGCTGGCTGAAAACTTAGAAGAAATTTATGCACTCCAACTGCAATATGGAAAACCTGTCTTGTATGAAGGTTCGGTTTGCGCGAGTATCCCCATCATCCGAAACCTTGAAGAATACTATGACAACGATCTGATAACCAGCATAGAGGGGATATTCAACGGTTCCACCAATTACATTCTCACTAAGGTTTTTGAGGAACGGAAAAGTTATGATGAAGCCTTGCAAAAAGCCCAGGAACTTGGCTTTGCGGAATCAAACCCAAGTTTGGATGTGGAAGGATATGATGCCAAATACAAATTGGTGATTGCCATCGCCCATACATTCGGGACATTTGTGACCCCTGACGAAGTGATCAACATCGGCATCGACAGGATTTCGGATGTGGATTTAAAGTTCGCACGTGAAAAGAACTATTCCATCAAATTGATAGCACGTGCAGTCAAGAAAGATGGAAAGATTTTCGCGTTGGTGGCCCCTCAATTTGTGGAGCAGCTTGACCCGTTGGCCAGCATCCGAAATGAATATAATGCCGTGCAGGTGGAAGGGGTTTTTGCTGAAAAGCAACTCTTTGTCGGAAAAGGAGCGGGCAGCTACCCTACCGGATCGGCTGTGCTCTCGGATATTTCTGCCTTGTCGTATGATTACCACTACGAGTACAAAAAACTTAAACAAGTCCATGATACACAGTTCACGAATGACTTTTCCGTTGAGGTTTTTGTAAGTTTCACCGAAGGAACAGCGATTTCCATCAATGACTTTGAGGAGTTCAAATCCGGCTATGCCAGTGGCGATAAACAATACATGGTTGGAACAGTCAAGCTCGAAAACCTTCGAAAATGGTCGAAATTGGATGGTGTTGGGATTATTTTAGCCCCGAACTCAGAAATAAAACTTAAATCAAAAGTGGAAGAAACTGCTTTGGCATTAACGGCAGGCGTCTGACTGCTTTGAGCGGTCTGACGCCTGAATTCATGAGGTGATAAAAATCACATATTCGTCATAAACTATACAGCAATCTATTACGGATTTTTCGAGGCAGTCGATATATTTGTACCTCATAAATCACGTAATAGATGCTTATTTTCACATCCATTGTAGCATTTGCCATCATCATTCTCTTGTTGGTGTTTATGCTCCTTTTCGCGCAAGCGAAACTAGTGCAGTCGGGGCCGGTAAACATTATCATAAACGGGGATACCCAAAACCCAATTGTGGCAACCGCTGGGAGCACCTTGCTCTCCACCTTATCCAATCAAAAAATATTTTTGCCCTCTGCCTGCGGTGGTGGTGGAACCTGCGCCATGTGTAAATGTGTGGTCGAAGATGGTGGTGGGGACGTACTTCCTACTGAAGAAGGCCATTTGACCCGTCAGGAAAAACTTGGAAACGTAAGGTTAGGCTGCCAGGTAAAGGTGAAGCAGGATATGGTAATCCGGATCCCGGAAGAAATTTTCGGAATCAAGAAATGGGAATGCGAAGTGGTTTCTAACTATAATGTTTCCACTTTCATTAAAGAATTCGTAGTAAAACTCCCTCCCGGGGAAACGCTGGATTTCCAGGCGGGTGGTTATATCCAGATTGACGTTCCTCCGGTTGTGGCTGATTTCAAAACCATGGACATTGCCCCTCATCCTGAATTAGGCCATAAGCCTGATGTATTCCAAAGCGATTGGGACAAGTTCAAGCTTTGGGATTTGAAAATGAAAAATGACGAACCGATTTTCCGTGCCTACTCGATGGCCAACCATCCTGCCGAAGGAAATATTGTGATGTTGAACATTCGTGTAGCAACACCTCCATTTGACCGCGACAATAACCGTTGGATGGATGTAAACCCGGGTATTTGTTCATCTTATGTTTTTTCAAGGAAACCGGGCGACAAAGTAACTATTTCCGGGCCTTACGGTGAATTCCACATCAATCCTACACAACGTGAAATGATTTACATCGGTGGTGGTGCTGGCATGGCTCCACTTCGTGCACAGATTTTCCACTTGTTCCATACAGAAAAAACCAACCGGAAGGTTTCGTATTGGTATGGTGGCCGTTCGAAAAAAGAATTGTTCTATGTAGACCACTTCAGAAAAATTGAACAAGAATTCCCCAACTTCCAGTTCAATATTGGATTGTCGGAGCCTCTTCCGGAAGATAACTGGAAAGTAAAAACAAGCCTCGAGGATAGAGAGGCCGATGGATACGTTGGGTTCATCCATCAATGTTTGTTTGATAATTATCTAAAAGAACACGACTCCCCGGAAGATGTAGAGTTCTACTTATGCGGGCCTCCGTTGATGAATGCAGCTGTACTAAAAATGTTGGATGAGATGGGTATCCCGAAAGAGAATATCCGCTTTGACGACTTTGGAGGATAGTATTTAATGAACTGATTTGATGGTATTTTGATTTGTTGATTTGGCGCAACAATCAACAAATGGATAAACCTATCAACAATAAATAACCCTGTCTTAATGGCGGGGTTATTTTTTTAGCTTCAATTTTTTCTGGATTCATGAATGAAACTATTCCATCGAACGTTGGCAGGCGACACGGATAAATTTTTACATTTTAACCATTTTGACGACTTTGGAGGATAATTCAATTTCGAATTGACGAATGTATGATCAAAAGGTGTATATGCAATGTGCGATAGGCCTGGCGCATTTCACAACCTGACCGTAGGCGCACATTAAAATCTGGCGATGAACTCTGATACCACGCAACCCTGATGCCTAGGTGTTAAACGAAGTGCGATGTGCTTGCCAATTGGACCTTGCTTTTTCACTGATTCGAAATAAGATTCCAACCTCTTTTATTAAAAGAGCGTTTAATAAAAACGTTCACTATGAAAACCCCTATCATATTTCTTACCCTCCTTATCGCAATAGGTTTTGCCCAATGTGACAAGCCTGTTGAAATCGCTATCTGCCCGGATGCTGAGAACAAAGAGTGGTTTGAGGATTTGAAAAACCAATATCCGTCCAATAGTGATATCAAAGTTGAAATTTATAGCTATACTTATAACAATTCATTTGTGATTGCTGTCAATACAGTTGAGCCAACGTGCTGTGATTTTATGGATGCAGTGTACGATTGCAATGGAAATGTGATTTGCCAATTTGGTGGTATTGCCGGGTTGAATACATGTCCGGATTTTGCGGGCACGGCAACCAATAAGAAATTGATTTTCAAGAATTAATTCAATTCAACTTCCGGTATTTGGAAGGTTACTCTCGTTCCTTTGCCCTCCACTGATGAAATGTTGATTGTCCCCTGAAGTTTGTCGATCGTCTCTTTCACGATATAAAGGCCAAGCCCCGAACCTGCGCCATCATCCGTAGCGCGGTAAAACATTTGATAAACTTTGTCGATGTGTTCTTTGGATATTCCCCGGCCGTTGTCTTCAATGGTCAATTTTGCATAACGATCCTCCACTTTCACATCAACGTTGATTACCGGATCTTTTCCATTTCGGTAGCGGATAGCATTCGAAATAATATTGTTCAGGATCACTTTGATCCGCCAGGAGTCACTTAGGAAAGGCCTGTCCTGTTTTACATTAATGGTTTTCTCAACAGACTTGCCCGTAGAAGTCGCAAAACGCAATTGGTCAAAAGTGTCATCAATGATGGATTTGAACAGCACTTCTTCACGCTTAACTTCCAATCGGGAGTTTCTGGATTGATCCAAAATTTCCCTGATAAAATTATCTTGCTGAAGGGCGCTGTTATTGATCTTGTCCAGATAAACATCCTTCATTGCCAAATCCTGGTCTTTTTTGGCGAGGTTGATCAACCCCAATACAGAAGCGATAGGCGCCCGCAGATCATGGGAAACACTGTAGACAAAATTGTCGAGCTCCGTATTCCTTTTGCTAAGCTCCTTGTTGGTGTTCTGCAATTTCTCTTCCGCCTTTCTCCTTGTTTCAATCTGCTCATTTAGTTCGTGTGTCCTTGCCTTCACCATTTCTTCAAGGTTCTCATTAAACTTGACAAGCTTTTGTTGCACCTCTGCGCGCTCTGTTACTGTTGCCGCAAGTATAATGGTAGAGATGCTCACCATGCCCACGAAAATCTGTAACAACAACATAGAACTATACGGTGCGGACAATACGAACGGCCCCAGGTTTTGCGTGGTAATATAAATGGAGAAAATAGAAGTGATCACAACCCCCGATATCGCAATGATTAAATCAAAACGGAATGCCAGCCACAGTAAAAATGGAAGAACAAGGAAAGGCAACGCCCGCTCCAGGGTAATGCTTAGGTATTCTACCTGAAGCAAAAAATAGATCGACAATGCACCGATAAAGAAAATAGCAATCTCCAATATCTTGTCGTTCGTAAATTTAAAATATTGCCTTCTCACCAAGGCAAGAATAAAAGGCGTGAACAACAGGATCCCCACAACATTGCCAACCCACCAGGAAAAACTAACACGTAAAAACGAACCTTCGGGTATGCCGTTATTGAACCATAAACTTAAAGTTCCAATTCCCGATCCGATGATCGCCATGAAGAGCGTTACAAACAAAAAGCGAAAAGCATTTTTGGTTTGTTTAAAAGGGAAAGGGTCTTTGATCCATACTTTCACTAAATAATTTCCCGCTACCGCTTCAAGCGTACTTCCTATTGCAATGAAACTGGAAATGGAGATAATGGTTTGGGCGGGCATCCCCGGGCTGTTCCAATAGGCCATCACGTTGGCCACCAATGCTCCTATGGTGATACCCGGCCAGGAAGATCGTCCCAATAAAATGATCAACGCAAATGCAATCCCGGAGGGCGGCCAGGTAGGTAGTGACTGCGTGTCCTCAAACGCTAAAAAATATCCAAATCGTGCCGCTATATAATACAGCAATGCTACAAAAATGATCTTGAAGTCAAGATTATACTTAAGTAATGGTTTGAGGTTCATTGAATAATTCGCTCATTATCAGGTAAATATTGAAATATAATATCACTTTCGATAATTGATGTAAGTTATTTTTACTTTTTATCGATTTTCTGTGGAATGGGGTGGTTGAAAGCACAATAAAACCGGGCAAGTCAAAAAAATCCGAAATCCAATCCAAAAACACCCTTTTTAACAGTTAGTAAAACCCAAAACCCTGAATAATCTCTATATTTCTAAAAATTTCTATCCGAAATCGACATGGATTTGACCATTTTATTCTCCCCTATTGATGAATCTGTTTATCAGGCCATAGACTCGCCCACTTCATTTTTTAAAAGCATACGCATTTTTGGTGAAAAAATGCCGGAGTATAAAGGTGCCCAAATTGCCATTTTCACGGTAAAAGAAGATCGGGGCACCCCGCATCCAACCTCGCATCACAATGCCCCCGATGAAATCAGGAAAAAACTTTACCGGCTAAAAAAGGGAAATGGAACCTATCGAATTGTGGATTTAGGAAACCTCAACCCTGGAATCGACCTGGAGGAAACCTATGTAAGGATTAGCGAAGTCTGCCGTATCCTTTTGGAGAACAACGTCCTTCCCCTTATTATAGGTGGGACCCATGACCTGGATTATGGCCAGTACACCGGCTATGAAACCATGGATAAACTGGTAAGCTTCTTAAATGTTGATGCCTTTTTGGATTTGGATGAAAAGAAAGAATCACCGGCAGAAACAAAGCATATCCACAAGATTTTACTGCACGAACCCAATTACCTTTTCAGCTATACACACCTTGCTTACCAGAGTTACCTTATTGATCCTCTTTCTGTATCGGTTCTTGAAAAATTATATTTTGAAGCCTTTCGGATTGGTCAAATGCGCACCAACCTACAGGAGATGGAACCTACGATTCGAAATGCCGATATGATTTCTTTTGATGTGACTGCCATTCGGTCATCGGATCTTCCGGCTTCCCGCAATGCACAACCCTTTGGCCTTACCGGGGAGGAGGCGTGTCAGGTTTGCTGGTATGCGGGGCTGAACGAGAAATTGAGTTCAATTGGTTTTTATGGATACCATCCTGAGTATGATGACAACCATAAAAAAAGCGCAACAGTTATTGCTACTATGATCTGGTATTTCATTGAGGGGTTCTATCATCGTAAAAGCGAACAGAATTTTAAAAGCAACGACTATTTAAAATATGTGGTGGCAATGCCGACTGAAACCGAAACCCTGACTTTTTATAAAAGCAAGTTTAGCGAAAAGTGGTGGATGGAAGTCCCCTACCCAAATGGCAAAGAACGGTATGCACGAAATAGTATTGTACCCTGTAGCTACTCCGATTATCAAACAGCAACAAAAGGCGAAGTGCCCGAACGCTATATTAATACATTAGCAAAGTTGATGTAGCAAAAACCTGCGAAGCAATTAAAAACATGAAGTACATCTTTATTATAGTATGCACATCTGTGATTTTATTTTCTTGTAAAGGGAATGATCCAAATGATCCTCAGGTAATTGTTGATCAGGCAATTGAAAAGGCAGGCGGAACAAAGTTTTTGACAAGCACAATTGAATTCGATTTTCGTGATCGCCATTACATCGCAAAAAGGAATCAGGGAATGTATTCCTACCAACGGGTTTTTATTGACTCAGCAAATACTACCTTCCACGATTTTCTGGGCAATGATGGATTTATCCGAAAAGTAAATGATGAAGTAGCCACCCTTGCCGACACCACAAGCGCAAAGTATGCCCGCTCTACCAATTCCGTGATCTATTTTGCCTTGCTTCCGTATGGATTAAACGATGCCGCAGTGAATAAAGAATTTATCGGGGAAACAATCCTTGAAGGCCAGCCGTACCGAAAAGTTAAAATCACATTCGGTGAAGAAGGTGGTGGCGAAGACCATGACGACACGTTTATCTATTGGCTCCATAAAGAAAACCATACCGTTGATTATTTAGCGTACTCCTATCACACCGATGGAGGTGGTGTTCGGTTTAGAAAAGCGATAAACCCCCGCTTTGTAAACGGAATACTTTTTCAGGATTATATTAATTATAAACCCGGGGATGAAACGATCGCTGTTGAAGAAATGGAGGCCTTGTTTGTTGCAAATGAGTTAAAAGAATTAAGCAGGATCACGTTAAGAAATATCAACGTGGAAATTGGGATCCCAACGGATCTATGAATCCTTGGCGGTTTTGAAAATATTTATTGAAGCCAACCCAAGCGTTACTACAGTAATTGCCCCACTATACAAAAGGGAATGCTCTACTTCAATTGAAAATCCTGACATCACTGCCTTTGCTACATTCGTAAGGCCCATCATCAACACACTGCCTAAAATCACGAGGAGTACCACATTATAACTTGTATGGTGGCGAAATTTTTTCGGGATAATTTCCTCGCTGTTAACAATAACTATGAGGTAGTATACCAATAATGGTAAGATAAAACCATTCAATGCCTGCACAAACAAGATCACCGGTATAGGTTTTATTCCGCTCATGCCAAATACAAAACCAACCAACAATACCGCACCCCATAGTAGCGCCAACTTCTTTTTTCCGTGTACATCAAAAACGGTTTCACCAATAATGGATGTTGCAAAAGGAGCAGTAATGGTTGACGAAAACCCTGCAGCAAATAGTCCGCACGCCAACGCCAATGCGCCCATGCGCCCGATATTGTTTTGAAATACTGCTGCCAAATTTTCAAAAGAAGAAAAATCCCCTACCGATGTGCCTGCAATAAGGATTGCTGCTGTTATCAGTCCACCAAAAATAACGGAAACCGAAAGCCCGATACGCATAAAACTTATTTCCTGCCCCTTGCTTATTCCCGATCCAATAAATAGATTGTAGGGCACAATCGTAGTCCCTACTAAACCAAGCGTAATCAATTCAGCCCCGGAAGGAATAGTTGGTTTCCAGGCATTGGAGAGAATCGTACCCACTGTGAAGTCTTGTGAAAGTGCAAGTGCTATAAAGGCCATTCCCATCAGCACAACAAAAAAAAACATCATACGGGAAATCAATTGATGCTTGCCAAACCACAGGATGGAAGCAGCAATCAAAACCAAAAGTAGGGTCAAAATTTTTGCATCAACCCCTGTCAACAAGTTCATACCTGAAACTGCACCGAGAATATTTCCAGCTTCGTATGCTGCACATCCCAGTATTACGCTCCCGCCAATAAAAAATTTAAGGAAGCTTCCTTTGCGTGTTCCAAACTTGCGTGTTAAAATTTGTCCCAGGTTATTTCCACTCGCAATGGTGATCCGCGCAGCAATTTCCTGTAGGATCAAACATGCAATTGAAGAGAATACAATTGTCCACAACAAGCTGAGGCCATACCTGGATCCTGCCGAAACGGCCGTGGTGATTGTTCCCGGGCCAATAAATGCAGCTGAAATCACCGACCATAAAACGATGCTACTAAGTTTCTTGTTCTTCAACAAATCAAATTGTTATAATACGTTGGCTAGTTGTTCTTTTATCTTTTCCAACTCTTCTTTCATCATCACTACATGCTTTTGGATTTCAGCATCATTCGCTTTCGAGCCAATGGTATTGATTTCCCTGCCAATTTCCTGTGAGATAAACCCCAACTTCTTTCCGGATGATTCTGTTGACCCCATTACTTTTGTAAAAAAATCCAAATGGGTTCCTAACCGGACTTTCTCTTCGCTGATGTCAAGCTTTTCGGCATAAAAAATAATTTCTTGCTCCAATCTATTCTCATCATAGCCATCCTCTCCAAAAGAAGACTGGATGTTTCCCTTTAACCGTTCACGGATGCGCTGTATCCTTCCCGGATCCAGTTTGGCAATTTCAGCTAACCCCGATTCAATTACCTGAATGTATTCCGCCAGCTTCGACTCCAGTGCTTTGCCCTCCGAAATCCTAAACTCATCACATTTTACAATTGCAGTTGTCAAAACATTTTTAACTGCGCTCCATTCTTCGGGCGTTGCACCATTTCCGCTTTTACTTTGAATTACTTCAGGCGAATTGATCGCCAGCGAAAACAAGTTGTCATAGGATGAGGAAACCTTGTCGGCAAGTTTTTTCAATTCAGTGTAATAGGCTGTAAACAATACTTCATTGTAGGATTGTTTAGGTTCTTGTTGGCCTACGCGTACATAGTCAATTGATATGGAGACCTTGCCACGTTCCAGCTGCTCACTTAAAAAATTTCGGATTTCTATTTCCTTATCGGAAAAATTCCTGGGGAGCCTTAGGCCGATGTCCAGAAATTTAGAGTTTAAAGTTTTTACTTCAACAGTTATTTGTACTTGTCCGTCATCATAGACGGACTGTCCAAACCCAGTCATGGATTTAATCATGTAAAATTATTTTGTGGGTGCAAGATAATGAAACTCGAAGATACTTACTGCCTAGAAATCAAAGCCCAGTGTAAACATGAAACGTGGATCCTGAACTTCAAAGTTTTCAACCGGCCACGCCAAATCGAACTTCATGTAATAGCCCAACATAACAGTACGTAGTCCAACACCATAACTATATAACCACGGGTTAAGATAATTATTGATCTGAGCCGTGAATGGGTTTTGTTCAATTACATTATAGCTTACACTGGTTCCATCCGTAAAGGGGGGGGTACCGGACCAACTGGTGCCAATGTCATAAAACCCAATGATCTGCATATTCCGGAAAAAATTGGAAGTGATGGGCTCATTTGTCAGGGCGCGTATTAGCGGCAAGCGTAGTTCTGCATTCAACAGCAAAACGTTGTTGCCAAACAAAGTGGCATAATCAAATCCGCGTAAATTGGTGGCGAACTCAGCGAACAAAAGATCTTGATTATTGGGATTTGCATCCGGGCCAAGCGGGTTTCGTTGTCCTGTACTTGTTGCACCGGTTTCAACTGTTTTGTTGAAAAGCCAATTGTCCATCCCACCCAGCAAATAGAGTTTTGGGGAATTGCCAAAGAATGACCCTGCATAACCGCGCACCGCAAATACAATCTCTTTATAAATTTTTTGGTAATGGCGTAAATCAATAAATGCCTTGGAGAAACTATTGTTTGAATTGTTAAGTCCATAATGGTGGACAAACCCGATTTTGCCACGTGTACCTTCAATTGCATTCAGGCCTGTATAAACGGAGTTGTCATAAACCAATTCTGCGTTGAAGCCGGAATAATAATCAATCTTCGGTATTTCAGAGGGCGGGGTAATCGGATAGCTTGCTTGTCCATAGCTTGATGATCTTGCCATTTCAAAGAAAGGACGGAACATAACCCGGATGCGGTCATTCAACGGCATGGATGCCCCCACTTCAAATTTATTCAAGACAAATTGGTATTCGGTCAACTCATCCTTATCGGCAACATTCGGATCATAGAAATCTTTTCGCACAGATCTTCGATCAAAGCGGGCACTAAAATCAATATAGGCCGGCAGGTATTGAATCTCGGCAAACACATCACCATTCCTTAAATCCAGGGTAGTCATCAGCCCTCCATAGAAACGGTAGTTCTCCAACATATCGTTCATTTGGGTCTCCAATGAAATTCCAAACCCACGAAGTGGGTCAACTACAAAGGATGTGATCAAAGAATTGGAACTGAATTTAGGCTCATAAGGAAAAGGCCCCAGTATTTTGCTTTTTTCCCGTGCCTTCATGTAGCGGGTCAGAAAAGATTCTTGCGCCCGGGGTGCTTCAACTTCATCCTCAAAAACATAATCATCGGTATTTACCTGTTGCTTCTTTTCGGTCAATTCTTTGATATTCACAGTAGCGGTAGAATCAATTGGCGGGAGGCCTGTGATAGGTGTGGCCAGCGAATCGATAGGGGCAACCACGGTATCCTTTTCCAATTCCTTTGATTCCTTTAATCGTGAATTGAGCAAATCCTTTATGCTCATGCTTTTCTCTTCCTCTTTCTTTCTGCGCTCACGGATAATACGTACCTGCTGCAATTCTTTTCTTCGTGTGGCCGGGGTGAAGATCTGGCGATTGGTACTGAAATTCGGATTCAGGTAGATATGTTCCTCCATATCTTTGTTAGCAACAACCGCCAGGGTATAGCCCACCATATCAAAACGCTTTATGCTTGTTGAATAATTTGTAAGTTGAGAGTAGATGCCTGTATTGAGGTTATATTTGAACAAATTGACAATGCCCCGCTGATCGCTTAGATAAATAAAGTTGTAGTTGTCAATGGCCAACGGGGAAAAGTCTTTGCTTAACGTATTGGTGATCCTTGCAACAACATTTTTTGTTGTATCCAAATCATAAACAAACAGGTTATAATTATTGGAAAGCTGGCCCACCTTTGTGCCGTCTTTAAGATTCAAAGTATCAGAATTGCGATTCGAACTAAACACAATCCGGTTGGTTCCCGGAATGAAGCTTGGATCAAGGTCATCAAATATATCGTTGGTAATCCGGCTTACACGCTCCCTTCTCGTAGAGATCAAAAACAAATCATTTTGCCCTTCAAAATCCCCACTCAAAACTCCCAGCCTTCCGTTCGCTGAAAAAGATAAACTTCGCACATTGCTAAACCGATCGAGCTCACGGGGAAGTTTTGTTTTTGTACTGAGGTCATACAACCAAAACACAAACTTGCCTTGCTTTACGGCCACCACGCCCAACGTTGTTGCATCGGACCAGGCGATCAATGGAACTGAGTAATCCACACGTTGATCAATTACTTTGGACCCACCTGAAAGAATGACTTTTTCTTTTCCGGTTTCCAGCGAGCGCACTTTAACAATGTACCGTCCGCGATCATTTTCTGAATAAGCAAGGTACCGTCCATCCGGGCTTAATTTCATTGCAGTTATCGCTGTTGTTTTATTGTATGAAGGTGTTAATTGCAAGGAATCGGAAGGGGTGACATAGGATTGATAAACCTGTTCGCTGATATCGGAATAATATTTTCGCCAGTCTGACATCAACGTTTTGAAACTTATACCCAACGTGATCATCACGCTCTTCTCCTCATTCCGGGTAACACGCGTATAGTTTAAGATATTTGAAACTGAGCTTTTGCCGTATTTTTCTGCGATGTAGTTCCAAACAGATTGCCCTGCAAGCGCGGCATCATGGCCGGTAAGCCGGGAAATATTTTTGCCTTTCCGCGTGCGCATCAACTCCCGCACGAAATCATCCATTTCGGCATCCCATCCATTGGCAACATACAAAGCTGCACCGTCTACAAACCAATCGGGCAAGTTCAACAAGAGGGAGTTCTGAAAAACATCTTTCAAACTTCCACCGTACATCATCTCATTCACCATCAGCCCTGAGATTTTCACCAATAATTCTTCTTTGAATTCTTGTCCGGTACCTACATAGGCCACTTCAACATACGGCTTTATAAATTCTGTTTCCCCTCCCACCCGAAATGTGTTTTGATTGAGGCCAACATTGCTCTGGCGCAAATCACCTAAGGAACTGTAGAGGAAAACTTTGGTTTTGAAATACGGAGGATAACCAATCAGGTCCGTTACACGGTCAAATTCATTTTCAATATACTCGAGTGCCTGGCGGGCAATATCAATACGCCCATCATAATAGTAAACATCAAAGTTCTCGCCCGTAAGGTATTGCCATTTGAACTGGCGGTATTGCATCCTGTTTTTGCCAAATGCCTCCCGCGACTGTTGCGCATACGCGCCCATGCAACCAACAAAAACCGCAAGCACAACAAATATTCCTCTTCTCAACTTCATATACTATTTGGGGAATTCAATTTACGAATTTATAACGATTAATATCCACCTCTTTGTTCAACTGCTTTTTGTCTTCCAACCATTCCGCTAATATTTTTGCAAAATAAGGGGAAATACTTACTCCTTTTGTCCCCATTCCATTGAAAAAAACGAGCCGGTCAAATTTTGGATGTCTGCCAATAACCACTCGTCTGTCGTGGGTTGTAGGGCGCATGCCCCAATTTTGTCCAACAATTTCAAAATCAAAATCAACCAGTATTTTTAGTTTTTCAATCAATTCTTCTTTTGCGTTGTTCGAAATTGTTGGTGTGGCATCCCGAAGCTGGTACGTAGCGCCCACATTATAAACAGCGTCACCTTGCGGCACTATATAAACTCCACGGTTAACAACATGGTTTCCCAATCCACCACCTTTTACAGTTAACGTTTCCCCTTTAAGGGAAATTATAGGAACCCATCCAAACCATTTATTTTCAAGGGATTGCGTGCCGGTACAGAAGATAACGGTACCGGCCTCATAACCTGTATATGTAACCCGGTCACTATTTGGATTTAAATCCTCGTCAATAAACCGCTCTTCCACCAATGCTTCCTTTTCCAACAACAGGTTACGAACGCCCGCTAAATAATTTTTGGTATTAATGTATCCCCCTTTTTCAATCATCACCCCACCAAAATCATCCTTGATCCCATTTAGTCGGGGAAGGGTAGAAATCTCCCCGATATAATCCTTTATTCCCGGCTCACTACTCCGGGCCATCCAATCATTTTGCTCCCTTACTGACGAAAAAGGATGATAAATATGCTGGGGAAAGAAAAATTTGCGGTTGGTCAACGCTTCCGCCATTGGATAGAATTCATGGAGATAGGAGAACATTTCATCCGCTAGCCAGGTTTTTACCTTGTTTTTGCCCGTAATCGGATTGAAAAGCCCGGCTGCTATTTGTGATGCTGAGTTCTTAAAATACGCATCGAATACAACAACGCGTTTGCCCATGTTCAGCAAATGAATCGCAACAGCCGATCCTGCCAATCCTTGCCCAATGATAATGTAGTCGACTTTTTTGCTCAATTCGTAAGATTGCTAAAATGTAATTACTTCACAAATATCTTACTGGAGGTTCAAATCCCAATTAATTTTAATCAAATTTGCCGCTATGTTGCGCGTAAAATCATTCATTTTCAATCCTTTCCAGGAAAACACTTACGTCCTTTTCGATGACACCAAAGAGTGTGTTATCGTAGACCCGGGCTGTTACGAAAAAGCAGAACAGCAAGAGTTGGTCGATTTTATCGAAGAAAACAACCTCACGGTTAAACTTCTCCTTAATACACATTGCCATATCGACCATGTGCTTGGCAATTACTTTGTTAAAAATAAGTACAAAGTCGATTTATACATACACCCGATGGAAGAGGTTGTGTTAAAAGCTGTTCAAACCTATGCATCCAATTACGGTTTCCCTCAGTATTCAAGTACAACCTCAGATTCGTATCTAAAAGAAGGTGAAAAAGTGGTTTTTGGGGACCAGGCGATGGAAATAATATTCGCGCCCGGCCATTCACCCGGCCACGTGTGTTTTTATAGCATCCCCGACAAAATCCTGATTGGAGGGGACGTCTTGTTTAAAAACAGCATCGGACGTACCGATTTACCGGGCGGTGACCATGATACCTTGATTGAAAGTATCCAGGAAAAATTGTTCATCCTGCCAGACGATGTTACAGTTTATTCAGGGCATGGGCCAACTACTACAATTGGTTATGAAAAAAGGTCTAATCCTTTTTGCGCCATTATATGAAGAAAAGCATTCCCAATATTTTAACCAGTCTTAACCTCCTTTGCGGATGTATAGGGGTTGTTTCTGTATTTGAAAATTGGGCGGTACCGGCTGCGTATTTTATATGGCTCGCCTGTCTTTTTGATTTTTTTGATGGATTTGTTGCCCGCCTGTTAAAAGTTTCTTCACCCATCGGAAAAGAATTAGACTCACTGGCTGATATGGTAAGCTTCGGTTTCTTGCCAGCAGCAATCATGTATCAACTAATAGGCAGTTCTACGGAATCCGCCTGGCTTCCTTTCCTCGCTTTCGCAATTGCTTCTTTTTCTGCTTTGCGGTTGGCTATTTTCAATATTGACGAAACGCAAAGTGATTCCTTTAAAGGATTGCCTACACCTGCTAATGCGCTTTTTATTTCCGGGTTGGCCTTGATTGATACCAGCAGCTTTTCGTGGCTTTTTGAAACCCCTGTGCTGGTTATTGTTACGGTTGCTTTTTCATTGTTATTGGTCGCACCGATCCGGCTTTTTGCTTTAAAATTTAAAAATTATGGCTGGAGGGAGAACAAAATCAGGTTTACCTTCCTTTTAATAGCGGTATTATTGATTGCAACCTTAAAGCTGATCGCAATTCCGCTGATTATACTTTTATATATTGCTTTATCGTTAGGGGTGCAATCCGTATCAAGAAAAGAAGCCTAAGGCTGTGTTGTTTGAAAATTTCTGAACCATATAACCGGATTTTAGTGTGTGCTGCATTAATCTGTAGCGCCTTCGCACCTTCATGGTCGCAAAACTCTGTGTTGGCTTCCGGTCAGTGGCATAAGATTGAAATTGAAAAAACCGGGGTATACAAAATCGACTATTCACTTTTGTCGGGCATGGGGATCGACCCCGCTAAAATTGATCCCGCTAAAATAAAAATCATGGGCAATGCAGGCGGAATGCTACCGCAAAAGAATGCAGAAGAAAGGCCCATCGACTTGATTGAGAATTCAATTTTTGTTGCCGGTGCCGAAGATGGGAAATTCGATACGAACGATTACATTTTGTTTTTTGCACAAGGAGCTGACCGAAGTAAATTTCTTCCAGGGAAAAATATTTTTGAATACGAGTTTAATTTATACGCGGAAAAAAATTATTGCTTTCTCACCATCGGGGACACCAACGGCAAACGGATTTCCAATTCGGAAAACTTAAATACACCCGCCCCTATTGTTGATGAGTTCAATGATTTTTTCTTTTACGAACTTGATAAACACAATGAACTCACTTCCGGCCGGGAATGGTTCGGGGAAAAATTTGATGCCACGTTGATTCATTCTTTTAAATTTAAAATGGCCAACATCATTGAAAACTCTTTCATTACTGTTGTCTCTGATGTGATGGCGCAATCATTCTATGGTTCATCTTTCGCAGTGCGAATGAATGGTTCACAAATTACTGATCAATTTGTACTCCCCATCCTAAACCCGGCAGTATATAAATATGCAACCAGGGGGTATCATAAGCGGGATACGATTGTGTTCTCCGCAAACACGGTTTCAGTTTCCGGTAAAACCGAACACGAGATAACCTATGAATACACCAAGAGTCCATCCGGAAGATCCATTGGATACCTTGATTTTTTGCTTGTGAACACCATACGAAAACTGGCACTCTATGATAACCAAACCCGGTTTCGTTCGGCAAAAAGCTTATTGCAACCGACCAGTACTTTCAAAATTGAAAACCTGTCATCAGGATCTACCCTTTGGGATATAACAAATCCTTATGAACCCACGAAGCAAGCATTCATGCTAACCAATGGCGTTGGTTCCTTCACTACTGCTACCGAAGATTTAAAGGAATATATCATTTTCAATTCTTCATTTCCCGTGCCCAAATACATTGGCAAAATTGAAAACCAAAACCTCCATGGAATTTCAACACCCAACCTTTTAATAATTTCCCACCCAGACTTTATAGAAGAAGCGAAACGATTGGCAAGCCATCGCGAAAATCATGACGGGCTAACTACCGCAGTATTTTCGACAGCGCAAGTATTCAATGAATTTTCATCGGGCCGGCAAGATGTTACGGCCATTCGCGATTTCGCTAAACACTTATATTCAAAATCCCCGGGCCAGCTAAAGAATTTGTTGCTGTTTGGGAAATCTTCCTACGATTATAAAGACCGTTTGTACTTCAAAACAAATTTTGTCCCTACCTATGAATCCCGGAATTCGTTGCATCCCCTGGAAACCTATTCATCAGACGACTATTTTGGGTTTCTGGAAGACCATGAAGGCAACTGGGGGGAAAGCCCTCCGGAGTATCATACAATGGATATTGGTGTTGGACGATTGCCTGTAAAAACCGCAGCCGAGGCAAAAAACATAGTGGATAAACTTATCCAATACGATACAGAACCAAGCATGCTGGGCACCTGGAGAAACCAAATTACTTTTGTTGCCGAAGACAAAGATTTTAACATCCATCAAAGCCAGGCCAACCAGCTTGCAAACCAGGTTGCATCGTTGAACCCAACGATCAACAGCAAGAAAATTTTTGTTGACGCCTATGAGCAAATCTCAAAAGCCAGTGGGAGGGTTGCCCCCGGGGTAAATGCAGCAATATTGGAAACCCTGGATAGAGGCACCCTTATTATGAACTATACCGGACATGGAACCGAAAAACAATGGGCTTATCAAAACATATTCAGTGACTTCACAATCGAAACCCTAACCAATAAAATCTATCCTTTGTTTATTACGGCCACATGTGAATTTGGCCGGCACGATGACCCTTCACAAATATCAAGTGCCGAACTTGCGGTATTAAGGAAAAACAGTGGCGCCATTGGTATGGTCACAACAGCACGCCCGGTAAATTCAAGCACCAACTTTGAATTGAACAAAGCTTTTTATGATGCCTTGTTTGAAAAGGAAAACGGTAAAGCAATAACATTAGGTGAAGTTTTCCGCAGGACAAAAAACAATAGTATCAGTGGTGTTTCCAATCGGAATTTTTCGTTGCTGGGGGACCCTTCCATGACCCTGGCCTTTCCAAAACTGAACGCACATATTTCCGAAATTAAAACAAAAGACAATTCGGACACTTTAAAAGCATTGTCGACCGTAGTGGTGAAAGGGGCAATAATGGAAGGTGAAACAATAAAGACTGATTTCGAAGGAACTGTGTATGCCACCTTGTTCGATAAAGAAACGGATTATACTACCCTGGGAACGCAAACAGCACCCTTTACCTATAAAGCCAGAACAAGTGCGTTGTTCAGGGGAAAAGCTTCCGCAAACAACGGGGTTTTTGAATTTGAATTTATTGTCCCGAAAAATATAGCGTACCAGGTTGGGTCAGGAAAAATCAGCATCTATGCCGCAAATGAGGAGTCGATAATCGATGCGGGCGGAGCGCGGGAAAATTTCGCTATCGGCAAAAGTGAACCTGGTTCAAATGCAGATAATCAATCACCTTATATTGAGGCTTTCATGGGGGATGCAACCTTTATAAATGGTGGGATCGTCAACCCCAATTCCAACCTTGTTGTCAAAATTTCTGATTTAAGTGGGATCAATATCTCTAATTATGGAATCGGCAACAGTATTATAGCCACGCTGGACGATGACCAGACCTTTATTCTGAATGATTATTTCGAATCGGAAATTGATGATTTTACCACTGGTTGGATCAATTATCCGCTAAAAGACCTTTCTCCCGGAAAACATCAGATTACCGTAAGGGCATGGGATACCCACAACAACCCCGGGGAGGCGAGCGTGGATTTTATCGTTACAGATGGAAATTCGGTAGTCATTGAAACCTTTAGGAACCACCCCAACCCTTTTAATGAACAAACACAATTGTTCTTCACGCACAACCGGCCAGGAGATGATTTACAAGCCTCGGTTACCATTATGGATATTACCGGATCAGTGGTGCAAACTGCTGATTTTACCATCTATTCCAGCCCATACCGGGTGGATTTGTTGGAATTCAATGTCGATAACAACCCTTACAAAAAACAACCCGCTGGATTATACTTAGCACGCCTGCGCGTTCGTTCCCTTACCAATGGCTCTAAAAATGAGCAGGTTACGAAACTTATTATAGTGAAATGATTATCTTTGAAGCCTTGTTTAGAATGAATCGGATGAAAGTTAAATTAGGCATAGCCTTTTTATTGGTGGGAGCAATGGTTGAACAAACCATGGCACAGCAAATCGTTACTGGTCAAGACACATCCTACCGGATAATCACAACTGCAGTACCGTTCTTGCTCATAAGCCCGGATGCCCGGCATGCCGCATTGGGTGACGCAGGAGTTGCTACCTCAGCCGATGCAAATGCATCCTACTGGAATGCTGCCAAACTCGTCTTCATTGATGAGGATTACGGTGGCACGGTTTCGTATACTCCCTGGTTGGGAAAGATCATCAACGATATGTCCATTGCCTATCTTGCCGGATTTTATAGGATAAACAGGGAGCAAGTGATTTCCACCTCGATGAAATACTTTGATTTGGGAGAAATCCAACTTAATTCCGGGCCTGATCCAAATAATTACCTCGGTCGTTACAATCCAAGGGAATTTGCTTTCGACTTTACCTATTCAAGGTTACTAACTGAAAATTTCAGTGTCGGGTTGACAGGGCGTTTTATCCATTCCAACCTTACTGGACATTTTAGTGGAAATGGCGGAACTGATGCGAAGCCTGCCAACAGTGTTGCCACGGATATTGGTGTATTTTATACCACTGAACTTAAAACCACAAAACCATCCACCCTTTCCCTTGGCGGATTTATCTCCAATATCGGTGCGAAGGTTTCATACTCGGATGCCAACAACAAAGATTTTCTTCCGACCAACCTTCGCTTAGGCGGAAGTTTCCGCACAGAGGTTGACCCCCACAACTCCTTCACCTTCGTTCTTGATTTCAATAAACTATTGGTGCCAACGGTTGACAACGGTCAGTCAATGCTAGCCGGGGTGTTCAATTCTTTTACAGATGCTCCCGGTGGCTTTAAAGAAGAGATGCATGAAATTACTATGTCATCCGGGATTGAATACTGGTACAGTGAAACCTTTGCTGCCAGGCTTGGATATTTTCTGGAAGCCATGGACAAAGGCAACAGGCAGTATATGACCTTGGGTGTAGGTTTTAGAAAAAAATCATTTGGCGTTGATGTAGCATACCTTGTACCTACCAATAGCCGGGAGAACCCACTGGCAGAAACCATTCGTTTCACATTACTATTCCAAATCAAAAAAGACCAACTCTCTAAAAGTCTGGAGTCGGTTACTGAATAATGCTTGACAGAACGATTGCCCCTCCTTTTCAAAACGATTATGCATTGCATTTACTGGCACCTCAAACGTTTCGGTTGAGGAATGGTGCGGTAACACATTTTATAAGGGGTGGCACACAAGAAGTAATAAAAATTGAGCTGGTTTTTCCGGCTGGCCGCTGGTTCGAACCACTGCCCGGGTTGGCCTATTTAACTGCAAACTTATTATCGAAAGGAACAACAAAAAATACAAGCAACCAGATTGCCGAGTGTTTTGACTTCTATGGCGCCCACTTCGAAGTAGAAGCGGGTTTTGATTTTGTATCCTTATCGCTTTTTACATTAACCAAAGCTGTAGTACCAACACTGGAGCTATTACTGGAGTTAGTAACTTCCCCCATTTTTCCTGAAAAAGAAGTAGAACAGTTTAAGGCTTCTTACATCCAAACCTTAAAGGTCAACAATCAAAAAACAAACTACCTGGCTTCCAAAGAAATAAGGAAGATGATTTTTGGGAACACCCATCCCTACGGAGTGGAGGTAACTATTGAAGCTATCAAGGGGCTTGAAAACAATCAGTTTGCCGATTATCATAAAAAGCAATTTGTCAATCCGATTTGTTTTATCGCTGGAAGCTTTGGTCAGGAACAAATTGAATTCATCAACCAATCCATCGAGCAGATCAACGGCATTGATGCGTTGCCCCTCCATTTAAAAGACATTGAAAGCACTCCTTTCCAAAGCAGGATTGAAAAAAAAGACAGCGTTCAAGCTTCGTTGCGCATGGGGAAAATGACCATCGGGCCTGACCATGAAGACTGGCCTAAGACCATGTTTGTGAATCATTTGCTGGGCGGGTATTTTGGTTCGCGTTTAATGAAAAACATCCGTGAAGAAAAAGGGTTGACATACGGGATTTATTCCGCTATCAACGCTTTGCAACATACATGTATGCTTACTATCGGTGCTGACGTGAATAGTGAAAACCGGGAATTGGCTTTTGAAGAGATCAAAAAAGAAATAGTAAAATTACAAACCGAACCTGTTTCAGCCATTGAATTGAAAACAGCAGGCGCACATTTTATTGGTTCATTGCAAGGCGATATTTCAACCCCTTTTGCACATGCAGAGAAGCAAAAGAATTTAATTTTAAAAAACCTCCCAGCGGACCATTATCAACGGCTTATCGATCAAGTGGCTATAATGGATAATGAAACAGTAATACAAACTGCACAACAGTATTTTGATCCGGCTTCGTTTTTTGAAGTTGCTGTCGGCTAATTGTTTTTAACAACCCTTTCTACACGGACACCTGCTGAAAGCATCCCGGAAAGTGTATCCATTCGCATGAATTGCGCCAGCTGGATTTTATATTCCCCGGCAGAATTAAACCGATAATTTTCCAACACAGGAAATTGATGATCGAAAATATCCCCCAACCCACTCGACCCGAACGGTTCACCTGTCTTTTCATTAAAGAGAAAATTATTGATCAACCTTTTCTCTAATTCCCCACCCAATGAGTCTTGTAAGATAAACTGATAATAGAGATTGGCTTTCGGGTAGTCCAATGAATTCCTGAAGTTGACTTTAATGTTGTAGGATTGACTGTTATCAGGGATACTGATTATAAATTCAGGGTTTTCCGTACTCATCCAACTCCGTTGTTCAAAATCAGTATTCCTTTCATAAATACGGGTAGGGTCACATGCACTTACTGCCACACAAAAGAAAAGCAAAATCAAAATTCTCATGGAGTACCCGATGGTTTGTTCCCTTTCTTTCTATTTCTGTTCCGGTTGTTCGGTCGCTTTTTCTTCTTTTTATTTTGCCCCTGGAATTTTTTATCCATTCTTTCCAGGTCGCTGTTCAGGGTGGCAATTGGCTCGCGTTCTTTTACAATATCAACATCAAGGTTGGCGGGTTTTTTCCCAGCCTTGTTCAATTCGATAATCTCATTTACACGAACGACCGACAACGGATACCAATTACTATCATCGCGATAGCCAAACCACATGATCTTACGGAAGATGTCTGTTTTCTGTAAAGACGCATCCCCCTTTTCAGTGGCCAACGGCCTGTCTATTTTTGGAATGTCCTTTAATGCTTCTGTATACGTTTCCAATTCGTAGTTCAAACAACATTTCAACCTTCCACATTGCCCCGATAGCTTGCTTGGGTTCAACGAAAGGTTTTGATAACGTGCTGCACTGGTGGAAACATTTTTAAAATCACTCAACCATGTTGAGCAACACAGTTCGCGACCACATACACCGATCCCGCCAAGGCGGCCTGCTTCCTGGCGCAACGTAATCTGTCGCATCTCCACCCTGATTTTAAATTCAATGGCCAGGATTTTTATCAACTCACGAAAATCAACACGGTCTTCTGCTGAATAGAAAAAAATTGCTTTTGAATTATCGGCCTGGTATTCAATGTCCGACAGCTTCATGGCCAATTTCATATCCCGAATGATTTCCCGGGTTCGGTACAAAGTGGGAAGCTCGCGCTTCTGCACTTCTTCGTATTTCTCAATATCTTTTTGGTGCGCGATACGATAGATTTTCTTCAACTCATTATCGTTTGCAACTTTCTTTT
This sequence comes from uncultured Roseivirgaceae bacterium, assembly GCA_964398945.1. Classification (GTDB taxonomy): domain Bacteria; phylum Bacteroidota; class Bacteroidia; order Cytophagales; family Cyclobacteriaceae; genus JBGTGG01. The sequence continues at coordinate 256,439 of CAYNOT010000003.1, forward strand.
TTTGCATCTGGAGCCGCACCAGTTCACCCTGCATCGAGACATGCCCCAGATGGTGGCCATTCTGGATTTCCACCACGATGGCATCCCCTGTTGTCAGGTTGAGGTTATCGGTATTTCTAAAAAATTCTTTACGACCATTTTTAAAACGAACCTCCACAACATCAAATGCATCTACCATTGGCATATCCATATTGGAGAGCCAATCGAACACATTCATCTTGTTACATCCACCGGTTTGGCATGCTCCGTTATTTTTACACCCTTTCACTTGTGTTCCAGTACCTGACCCACACGCACAACCCATGGCAACTATAGTTTAGTATTACTTCTGTCCTCTTTCCAATAAATCAAGTCCGATGTCTTTTCTGGAAAATTGGTCTTTCCAGGACACCTGTTCAATTCCCTTGTATGCCCGATCACGAGCATCTTTCAAATTTACTCCTATTCCTGTGATTGCCAAGACGCGCCCACCATCGGTTACTACCTTTTCATTTTCCGGCTTCGTGCCGGCATGGAATACAAAAGCACCGGAAACTTTATCCAACCCTTCAATTGGGTTTCCTTTCTCGTAGTCTTCCGGATATCCTCCTGAAACTTTTACAACCGTAACAGCACACGTGTTCTCTACCTCGAGTTGGTTGGTCGATAGCTTTCCATTCGCGGTCGCCTCAAACAATTCCAACAAATCGGATTTTAACCTTGGCAAAACAACCTGTGTTTCCGGATCGCCCATGCGCACATTGTATTCGATGACAAAGGGTTTTCCTTTTACATTCATGAGCCCGATAAATAGAAAACCCTTAAAAGGAATCTGGTCCTTTTTTAATCCTTCAATAGTTGGAACCACAACCTCTTTTTCAACACGCTCCATAAATTCCTTATCGGCAAAAACCACAGGGGAAACAGCGCCCATACCACCGGTATTCAAACCAGTATCACCATCGCCAATACGTTTATAGTCTTTCGCTTCCGGCAAAATCACATAGCCATCACCATCGGTCAAAACAAAAACCGATAATTCGATTCCATCCAAATACTCCTCTACCAAAACACTGGCGCTCGCGTCACCAAATTTTTTATCGATCAACATTTCGCGAAATGAAAAATAGGCTTCTTCATACGCATGCGCGATGATCACCCCCTTGCCGGCCGCCAGTCCATCGGCCTTTAATACCACCGGTGTATCGCATTTTGAGATGTAATGAACACCTTCCTCAAGATCATTTGCAGTAAATGTTTTGGCTTTGGCTGTGGGGATATTGTGCCGTACCATAAATTTCTTGGAGAAGTCTTTACTCCCTTCCAGTTGCGCCCCCAATTTTCCGGGGCCCACCATCAAAATATTTTTTAGTTTTTCGTCTGATTCAAAGTAATCACGGATCCCCTTCACCAAGGGTACCTCAGGCCCAACTACTACCAAATCTATCTGATGCGCTACACAAAATTCCCCGAGCTTCTCAAAATCATCAACTGCAATGGCCACATTTTTCCCGCACAGTGCAGTGCCTGCATTGCCCGGTGCAATGAAAAGGCTTTCGCATTTTTGGCTTTGCTTTATTTTCCAGGCAAAGGCATGTTCCCGCCCCCCATTTCCGATAATAAGTACCTTCATCTTCAATTAGTAAAATTCAAAGATAAAGATAATGTTGTGGGGAGACATAATTAAATGCCATACAATAAAAAAGGGCTGGATAACCAGCCCTCTCTAAATGCAAAGACATATAATTAAATTGCGAACTATTCAGGCGCCATATACTAATTGCGTGGAAATGGTATCAGAATTTCAAATGCGTAGGCCGCGCTAAAATACAGGGCTATAAAAAGGTATTCCTTAACTTTAGCTTAGGCATGTTTACGGAGTATCAGATTTAATTATTTGTCTTTACATTAATTAGCGTATTCTGATAAGAATTTGATCCGCATCAAGCGAAGTTCATCTTCTGAATAGTCTTCATTCGACTCATCATTCAGCGCATCTTCGATACTATCGGTTTCCGCATTCAGAAAATAATTGAAAATATCATCTTGCTTATTCTCATCGATGATTTCATCAATATAATAGTCAAGGTTTAACTTGGTCCCTGAAAAGCAGATATTTTCAATCTCCGAGAGCAATTCATCGAAGGAGATTGCTTTTGCTTCCGCGATCTCATCCAAATCAACTTTCCGGTCGATCTGTTGAATAATAAATATTTTGATTTTCGATTTATTGACGGATGACTTCACCACCACATCGGTGGCAGTTTCGATGTCATTCTCATCAATGTATTTCTCGATCATGACCAAAAATTCCTTTCCGAATTTGTTGACCTTGCCCATTCCCACGCCATTTACCGAAGCCAATTCATCTTTGGTGGTCGGATAGGTGGTGGCCATCTCTTCAAGGGAAGGATCCTGAAAAATCACATACGGAGGCAAATCCTTTTCTTTGGCCATTTTTTTCCGAAGGCCCTTCAGCATATCGAAAAGTTTTTCATCGTATGCCTTAGTCAGCGGGGCCCTGTCCGGTGAATCCTCTTCTTCATCAATTGCGGTAGTGAAATCATGGTCACGTGCCAACTCGATCGGGTATGGGTTCTCCAGAAACCCCCGGCCACGTTTTGTAATCTTTAGTACGCCTATATTGTCAATGTCTTTTTCCAACAATTGGAAAATCAAGGTCTGGCGAATGACTGCTTTCCAAAAATCACCGTCTTCATCGCTTCCCTGGCCAAAAATACCTAAATCAAAATGGCTATAGCTCCTGATGTATTCATCTTCAACCCCCATCAACACATTGACAAGGTGGCTCAACTGAAAACGTTCGGCAGTCTGTTTAACTGCTGTTAAAACTTTCAATACATATTCTTCACCATCGAAGCGTTCTCGCGGATGTACGCAATTGTCGCACATGCCACAATTGTCTTCCATGTATTCTTCGCCAAAATAATGGAGCAATTGTTTTCTTCTACACACGGGTGACTCTGCGTAGAACTCCATCTCTTGCAAAAGGATGCGCGCATTCTCGCGCTCTTGCACGGGCTTGTCTTTATTGAACTTTTCAAGCTTGCTCAAATCGTTGTGGCTGTAGAACATCAGGCAATGTCCTTCCAGCCCATCCCTTCCGGAACGACCGGTTTCCTGATAATATCCTTCCAGGGATTTTGGCACATCGTAGTGAATCACAAACCGTACATCGGGTTTATCGATTCCCATTCCGAAGGCGATAGTGGCTACAATAATATCAACATCTTCATTCAGGAAGCCGTCTTGATTGTTCATCCGCACATCCGGCTCCAATCCTGCATGGTAGGGAGCTGCCTTAAACCCGTTTACATTCAAGAGGTTGGCGATCTCTTCTACTTTCTTTCTGCTTAAGCAATAGATAATGCCTGACTTCCCTTTGTTTTCCTTTAAGAATTTTATGAGCTGCTTCTTGGTCTCTTTCTTCGGACGAACTTCATAATACAAGTTCTTGCGGTTAAAAGAAGACAGAAAAACATCTGCTTGTTCCATCTGGAGATTCTTTTGAATATCCAATTGTACCTTTGGCGTTGCTGTTGCTGTGAGGGCAATTACCGGAAGGCTGCCAATATTCTGGATCATCGTTTTGATACGTCTGTATTCAGGGCGAAAGTCGTGCCCCCATTCTGAAATACAGTGTGCTTCATCGATCGCCACAAATGCTACATTGACTTTTTTTAAGAACTCAATGGTCTCTTCTTTGTTTAATGATTCAGGTGCTACATACAACAGTTTTACTTCGCCTTCAATACAGCTTTTCTTAAGCTTTGTAATTTCGCCTTTGCTCAGTGTTGAATTCAGGAAGCGTGCATTCACGCCATAGGCATTTAATTGATCTACCTGGTTTTTCATCAAGGCGATCAACGGTGATATAACAATGGCCAATCCTTCGCCCATCATTGCGGGCAACTGATAGCATAAGGACTTTCCTGCCCCGGTCGGCATGATCACAAACGTGTTGTTACCGGATAATAAATTTCGGATTATCTCTTCTTGCGCACCTCTAAATTGACTATAGCCAAAAACTTCTTTTAGTTTTAGCTTTAGATCATCTTTCTCTTCAACCAACATCATTCCCATCTGATAAATTGTATTTATGATTTTTTGCTTCTTTACAAAGCTACTTTTGCTCCTGCATTGAATTTAGTGAAAAATCTAAAAAAAATTGCACAGGATGGATTAATAAATTAATCCGATCCCTTTGAAACGTTGCTTTGATATTTCTGTTGCCCGGTAATAAAATAATCCGGTTTCCATCTTTTTCATTGTAAGATTTCAAACGATTGTTATGCCAGGCACATCCCCTCTCATTCAAGTTCAAAATTTGAATCTATCAATACAGGCTTTAAACGCATGGTATCAATCCCATTTCGCGACAGCATTTACTTGACCCTGACTGGTACAGTTTCCTGCTGCCGATAATTAATTTACCCAACAGCAAGGGGAATATTCCGGTATTTTACTTGAACGGTTGGTTCCGGGAGGAGAAAAATGGCTTTTCCCGAAAAGCCTTACATTCACTTAGCGGAAAAAAATCAATCAATACCTTTCTACTTTCCATGAAAATAAAGTAAGATGTGTGTTTATTTGTGAAATGAGTGCGCTGACCTTAGCGAAAGGTTCTTTCTTAAACATTTAGTAACCTCAGAAGAGGCTTCATCCGAAATTTGATCAATGAACAAAGATTTATATGTGGTTTTGATGGCTGGTGGGGCCGGGGTTCGCTTTTGGCCTTTTAGCCGCAACCAAAAACCCAAGCAGTTTTTAGATGTACTGGGGACAGGCAAAACCCTCCTCCAGTCTACTTTTGAGCGTTTCCTTCCCATTTGCCTTCCTGAAAATATCTATGTTGTCACCCATGAGCAACACACCGAAATTGTAAAGGAGCAGTTGCCGCAACTTGCCGATTCCCAAATCTTAAGGGAGCCCATGCGCAAAAATACCGCTCCATGCATTGCGTATGCCAGTTTCAAGATCGCACAGAAGAACAAGAATGCGGTCATTATTGTAAGCCCTTCTGACCATTTGATCTTAAAAGAAGATGCTTTTCTCACGGTAATTTCAAATGCTGCTGTTGAGGCTGCTGATCAAAAGAAATTGATAACACTGGGGATTGCCCCAACCCGGCCTGAAACAGGCTACGGTTATATTCAATTCCACCAGGAAAACAGTTTTATCAAGCGTGTCAAGACCTTTACCGAAAAGCCCGAGCTTGCGTTGGCCAAAACCTTTGTAGAGAGCGGGGATTTTGTATGGAATGGCGGAATCTTTATTTGGGGCGTGCAGGCAATCATAGATGCCTTTGAAAAACACCTCCCGGAAATGGCCGAAGTATTTGACGAATTGATCAGTGGTGGTCCGGCCAACGAAAAGGATGCATTGGCTGCTACTTACTCCCAATGCAAAAGCATTTCTGTCGATTATGGCATTCTCGAAAAAGCCGACAATGTTTATGTCTGCCTGGGGGAATACAGCTGGTCTGATTTGGGGTCCTGGAGTTCCATCCATGAAATTTCAAAAAAGGATGAGCACGAAAATGTTATTGATGCGAATGCATTGGTTTACGACACGCAGAACTCGATCATCAAAGGCTCACCGGATAAACTTATTGTTGTGGATGGATTGGATGGCTATCTCGTTGCTGAATTCGACAATGTATTTATTGTTTGCAAAAAGGACAATGAAAGCACGTTTCGAAAATATGTAAGCGATGCAAAGACAAAGTCGAACGAGGATAAGTTTTTATAAATGATTATAACCCCTTCATCCGCTGCCGCAGGGTTTCATAAATCGCTACACCAGCCGCCACCGATACATTCAACGATTCGATTTTTCCATTGATTGGGATTTTGGCCAGCACATCCGATTCACGCAGCAGGTTTTCTGAAATCCCATCTTCCTCAGAACCCATCACCAATGCAATTGGGCCTGCCAGCGGTACATCATACAATACTTGTTCTGCGTGTTCGGTGCATGCCACAATCTGGACTCCGCTGTTCTTTAACAGTGTAATCGTCTTCTTTAAATCTTTCTCACGGCAAACCGGCAAATGGTTTAACGCCCCCGCAGAAGTCTTCATGGAATCAGCATTAATTGGCGCACCCCCTTTATCAGGAATAATAATCCCGTCCAGACCCGCGCATTCCGCTGTACGAACAATAGCACCAAAATTCCGGACATCGGTTAATCGGTCGAGGATCAAAAAGAATGGCTCCTTTCCTTCACTAAAAACCTGATCGATCAGGTTTTCCAGCGAGGCAAACGCTACCGCAGAGAAAAAACAAATGACACCCTGGTGGTTTTTGGAGGAATACTGGTTGAGCTTCTCTTTTGGAACGAACGTAAGCGGAATGTCCTTTTCCCTTGCCAAGCCAGTGAGTTCCTTAATAAGGTCCTTGTTCAGCCCCTTCTGAATGGCAATTTTATCAATACCCCTTCCCGATACGATAGCCTCCATTACTGCCCGCGTACCGTAGATGATGTCCTTCTTTTCCATGAAAAATTTTCAGCAAAGGAAGTTGATTCGCAAGGGAATAAAAAACGAACAGGCTAGAATCTGGCTTTCCGCCACAAATCCACAATTTCATACCATTCCCGTTGGTAATCTTTGTTGCGGACCAACACATAATTGTATGGATCAAAGACTGTAGGGGACCGCACAAATGTATAGGTCGATTCATATTGGGGGGTTTTGTACTCCCACACTTCGCGATCACTAAACTTAAAAACTGTGGTTGGAAGTCCCAGAATAACAAAAACCATCCCGCGATCTGTTTTCCAACCCTCCTTATAAGAAGTGAAGTAGCGGTTTGCCAATTCAACATTGGTAAAGTAGCTGCGCATAAAATTTTTTGCACGATCCTTATTTCCTGTTATGCCCAGGATAACTTTATCAAATGCTTGCTTATCACCATTGGCATCAATCAACTTTTGATATTCCTGTGTTGTGCAGATGTATTGCATAGGGCCAACCAGATTTTGAACACTTCTGTATTTCGGATAATCATCCGCTAACCGAAAGGCAATACCATTCATTGTGGATGTGTCTTTTTGAATGAGGTACAATCCATCATTTTTTAATGCTACAGGTTCGTTTGCATTCATTGTGAAAGTTGAATCCGGAACCATGCCTGCCGAAACTTGCGCGAGGCTTTCTGAAAAGGGTGGTGCCGCGGGGGGGAAATCCCGGCTATAATAGAAAACTGTAGCAATACTGCTCGAGTCGCCTTCAATCGAAATAGCTGCATCACCTATTACATAGGGCTTTAAGATTGGAGCATTGTTGGTGCTCACAGAAAAATCAGTAGGATGGTTCGGGCTTAAGTACTTATAAAAGTACCACGCTTGTTTTTCCTGAACGTTTACCACTCTGGCGATCAAAAAATTCTGAACGGAGTCTTTGGGAAGGAAAATTTGCCCGTCTTTTTTATGCACTGGAATTTGAAGTACTTTTCCGGATTCATCACGGATGGTTTGACGCGTTTCCCACACTATCCCAAACGTATTGTTTTTTTGTACGCTGTCCACAACATCCACAGCATAAAATACTTTCCATCCATCCGGTTCGCGCACAACCTTCCAATCGAATGTGAAAGGCATAGCAGGGTTATATAAGTAATTATAGTTTACATTCTGAAGCTCCTGTGCAGTGACCGGAAGGAAGATAAAACTCAAAAAAAGTAGTTGGATGTATCGCATGTGTAATAAGCTCCTTGAAAAATAAGAATGTTTAGTCAATTTGTAGTGCACAAAAGTTATTTTTGCCGCTCAAAGAGCAGTTAATGAGCAAAATTTATACCACGGAAATAACTTCTGAGGAAATCCAATCGGACAATCCCATCCACCAACGGCTTACAAAAGCCTATGTTGTGGCTGAAGAATTTGTTTCTGGCAATTTACTGGAAATTGGCTGCGGGGAAGGGCGCGGGTTTAGTTATTTGAAACCCTTTATTTCGGAATACACTGCCGTTGATAAAATTGAATCAGCAATCCTAAAACTTCAGGAAAAACACCCGGAAGGAAAATTCATCCGCATGGACATCCCCCCTCTTCATCATCTTGAGGACAATACTTATGATAGCATTGTCAGCTTTCAGGTGATTGAACACATTGAGGATGATGAATTTTTCCTAAAGGAAATATACCGTGTATTAAAACCTGGTGGCATCGCATTGCTCACCACACCCAACCGCAAAATGTCGCTTTCGCGGAATCCGTGGCACATCCGTGAATATCTCCCAAAGGAGCTAGAAAAATTAGCAGCCAATTTTTTTCCCAATGTGGAAATGAAGGGCATTACCGGCAACGAAAAAGTAATGACCTACTATGAGCAAAATAAAAAGTCGGTTGAGCGCATTACACGTTGGGACTTCATGAATTTACAGTATCGCCTGCCTTCCGCTTTGTTACGGATTCCTTACGAAATATTGAATCGGCTCAACCGCAACAAACTACAGCAAAGTGATGATGCGCTTGTAAAAAGTATCCATCACAGCGACTATATCGTAGTGGACAATGCGGAAAACGCCCTTGATCTGCTGCTAATCGTGCGGAAATAGGCATTCCAAATAGTATTCCGCTACGTGAGTTTTTACAGCATTTAGCCATTTTCAGGTGATTAGTATTTAATAACTTTGCCATAGATCAAATTCTATCCCTATTACAATGCGAATACTTTCAAGCTGTCTGTTGGTTGTCTTTTCAAGTCTGGGCGTTTCAGCTCAGCAATCCGATTCACTCATGCAGGTTCAATGGGAAGCCGGACTAAAAAAATTAAAGGACGGAAATGGTCGTGATGCCAATGTGCAATTCACGCAGTTGATCAACTCCGGTTTTCCCAATAAAGAAGTATTTGTAAAACGTGGAATAACCTATTACGAACAACAGGATTATCAAAAAGCGAAAAGTGATTTTGACGATGCCGTAAAAGCCCGCATCAATACAACTGAACTTTTCGAGTACCGGGGAAATTCCAAATACAACCTTGACGATTATCAAGGTGCCGCCACGGACTTGGAAAAAGCCGTAAGCATGGGTGCTGAAAAATTTGAAACATTTGTGAACCTGGGCAATGCAAAATTCAGAATGGAAAATTACCGCGAAGCCATTTCCAATTACGACAAAGCTGTAGGCCGCGGAAAAGCAGATGCCGTACTCTACAACAACCGCGGGAAAGCAAAATTTATTTTAAAAGATTACCCGGCATCCATTCTTGATTTTGACAAAGCGTTGGAGTTGAAACCCGGCTATGAAAAAGCAATTGAAAACCGGGCGGAAGCACGTTACATTACAAAAGATTGGAAAGGGGCTGTTGCCGATTTCGAACAAATGCTTTCCTCAGGACGTGCCGATGTTGAAATCCATCAGAAAGTTGGGACTGCTAAATATATGTTGAATGATTATGAAGGTTCCGCAGCCGCACTCACCAAAGTCATCCAAAAAGGGGTTAAGGATAAAGAGGTTTTCAAAATGCACGGACTCAGTCTAGCACAAAAAGGTGAGTGTACAGAATCTTCAAAAAGCCTGGCCGCTGCTGTCTCCATGGGGGTAAGCGATAAAGATGTATTTGCACATTTGGGAAGTTGCCAATACAAAGCCGGTGAGTATACTCCAGCCATCGAATCCCTTAGTCGCGCGATCAGTATGGGGGTTGCGACCAAAGAAGTCTACCTCTACAAAGGCCAGGCGGAGTACGCGCAAAAAGATTTCGACAACGCCAGCAAGGACCTGGAAAAAGCCGTTGACCTTGGTGCCAGGGATTATGATGCCTTCAAAAATTTAGGCGACATGCGATTCCTGAAAAAGGACTATCCAAATGCAATCAAGTATTACGATGACGCAATTGCCATATCCGCCAAAGATGCAACCGTTTTTAACAATAGAGGAAAAGCAAAACTCAACCAGGGTGAAACCCAACCTGCGATTGCCGACTTTGATAAAGCGCTTGCATTAAATCCTGATTATGCGAAAGCAAGTATCAACCGGGGAACAGCAAAGTATGCCCTGAGTGATTATGCCGGAACAGCTACTGATTTAACAAAAGGGATCGTTGGCGAAACCGCAACGCCTGAAGTATTGACCATGCTCGGTATTTCACAATACAACAACAATCAAAAAGATGTTGCGCAGGCTTATTTGGAGAAGGCCATGAATGCCGGATCGAAAGAAGGAAAGGTTGCCTTATACCTTGGCTATATCCGTTTTGATAAGGGAGACTTTAAAGGTGCCTACGATGCATTCATACAGGCAGAAACAAATGGCGAAAAAGAAGACGATCTCTACATGAAAAGGGGAAAGGCTTCCTTTCAATTAAAAAATTATCCGGCCGCAATTATCGATTTGGAAAAAATTGTTCAAAAAGAAAAAGGCGATCTGGCAACTTATGAAAATCTTGGCTTGGCGTATATCCTTACGGATAAAGAAGCCGAAGCGATTCCATCATTGGAAAAAGCAGCAACGTTGGGAAGCAAAAATAAGGACATTTATTATCGGTTAGGAAACACAAAGTTCAAAGCCAACAATTTCACCGCTGCCATTGAAGTGTATGACAAAGCCATCGCCCTTGGCGCGAATGATGAAGTGATCTTTAATAATCGCGGCAAAGCAAAATTCAACGCAGGCCTTGTAAAAGAATCGATCGAAGATTATGATCGTGCCATCGGTATCAAAAAAGATTACACTACCGCGCTTTCAAACCGTGCCGCTGCCCGTTATCAATTATTGGATTATCCAGGCACCATTGCCGACCTGGCGATCGTATCGGCCCGGGGTGCAGCCACGCCTGTAGAATTCGGTGTGCTGGGGATTTCGAAATTTAAAATCAAAGAATATGCAGGGGCTATCACTGCATTGACCAGTGCAATTGAAAAAGGAAATAACGAATCCGCTGTTTTTGCAGCACGCGGTAGCTCCTTTTACGAAACGAAAGAATATGAAAAAGCAATTCCGGATTTAACAAAGGCAATTGATGGTGGCGTGGCCGATGCTACCGTACTCTTCCACAGAGGCGCTTCCAATTATAATCTCAAAAACTATACAGCCGCAAACACTGATCTCGACAAAGCCATCAATGGCGGAATCAAAAATGCATTGGCGTATGATATGCGTGGCTATTGCCGATATGAAGCGAAAAAATATGATACTGCGCTTACTGATTTTAATGAAGCCATTGAAACAGACCCGAAACTTTCATCAGCGTTTTTCCACCGGGGCGATGCGAAATTTGTGACCAACAACCTATCAGGCGCCATAGAAGATTATACACAAGCAAACAACCTTGGCTTAACAGATCCTACATTATACAACAACAGGGGAAAAGCATACGCGAAGCAGGAAAATTATCCTGCAGCGATTGCCGATTATGGTCGCGCGATTGCAAAAAAAGCGGATTACTCAAAAGCCTATCAAAACCGGGGAGAAGTTTACATCATCCAAAAGGATTACGGGAATGCGGTAAAAGATTTTCGCATGGTAGAACGGCTCACTGAAAAACCGGGGCCAGAACTTTACCGCATGTTGGCAAATGCATACTATGATATGGGAAAGTATGTTGTGGCACTCGATTACTTTGATAAACTGATTGCGGCAGGTGAAATTGACAAAGACACCTATTACAGACGCGGTTACATCCACCTGGAAATGGAGGACTTCACCCCGGCATTGAAAGATTTTGAAAGCGCGGTAAAAGCGGGCGAGAAAACTGTACCGCTTTACATGGCACAATCGCGCGCGTATCTAGGAAATGGCGATACAAAATCTGCAATCTCAGCGTTGAACAATGCAATCATACTCGACCCCTCCAATGTTGATGCGATATATAATCGTGCAATCATCAAAGAAGACCTTGGTGACTTTGAAGGGGCATTGCTCGATTACAACAAATTGATTCAAACAAATAAGGAGGATGCAATGGCCTACTACAACCGCTCTACATGCAGGGCAGAACTGGGTGATCCCGGGGCGGGTATTTCAGATTTGGACGAAGCAATCCGGATTGAACCAAAAAATGCTTCCTTCTATAAACAACGGGGCAATTTTTATTATCAATTGGAAGATAAAGCCAAAGCATGTTTCGATTGGCGCAGGGCGGTTGAGTTTGGTGATGCAAAAGCCCGGTTCCAGATCGATCAATATTGTAAGTAGACAGGAAACTTATTCAAGGGATTTCAGCACCCATTGGACCATCTCCACTTCATCTACAATCGACCAGGAATGAGGATGCCGCATTCCATTGCTTCGGTATCCCGGTTGTTTGGCAGTCATAAATTCCGCTTGTTCGTTTCCTGAAAGCAAAAGCCTGCTGATTAACATGGCTGGATTTTGGATTTCAAATTTCAGTGCTGTTTTTTTGTTATAAAGCGGGTAATACTCGGCAGGTAAGGTGTTAGTGTTGATGGAATGGGGGCATGAGCGATAACCTTGTTTTTACAGGGTTCTAAGATTGCAATAGCCTCTACAGTATTCTGTTTGGACATGTAAATGGACACAACGTCAAATTGATGAAAACTTTCATCAAAAAGAGCAAGCCCGTCCTTAAACCTCTCTTTAATTGTCTCTTCACCAACCGGGTGCCCGCCTTTTGCAACCCGGTCTTTCACCCGTTCAATAGCAGTGCCTGTATTTTTCAGACAAATGAAAACCAGCTCTGTTGTGTACCCATTGGATCGAAACAGGTTTATGACCGGAAGGATTTCCTTTGTATGATAATTCGTTTCAAATGCAAAATTTTGATTTTGACGTATAGCGGAAACCCTTCGATCCATGTATAAATCACGCGCTTGATCAAAAGCACCCTGTTCAACGTGCGGGTCAAAGCCATACCGCGACCAAATGGAATAAAATTCCTTGTCGAAGTCGAAAGCCTCTATACCGAGATGCATCAAAAGCTCTTTGCTGTGTGTGGATTTTCCCGCTCCATTGGGGCCACCGATAACCGTCAAAACTGGCAATTAACTTCTTATTTTAGATCGTGTACCTTTTGAAGCAGGAAGTGTAATTTTTCTAACTACCCCTTTTGGGGCAGGCTTGATCTTTCGTGCAGTGGCCTGCATTTTTTTAAGCCGTTTAATATAAATTTCTGATGACATGACATCAAAGATAAGGATCAATTTATAACAGAGCAATATTGTAGGTAGGCAAGAAAACTTATTCAAGGGATTTCAGCACCCATTGAACCATCTCCACTTCATCTACAATCGACCAGGAATGAGGATGCCGTATTCCATTGCTTCGATATCCCGGTTGTTTGGCAGTCATAAACTCGGCTTGTTCGTTTCCTGAAAGCAAAAGCCTGCTGATCAATTCTGAAGCTTCCAGCGCATTCGAATCCAAAAGGCTTCTCCTCCTGTTTTTTAACTGCCATTCCACATCGATATCGTGGTAAACACGCACGGGAATACTCGTTAAGTATTTCTCATTTCCGGGTTCACTTGATTGTTTGTTGAAAGGGGTCAATGCGTTATAGCGATCCGGATTCTTTACGGGATCACCAATTTCTTTCAGCATAATGGCAGAAATAAAATTCGCTTCCCCTACACCTGCTTCTGAAAAACCTTTTTTCTTCTCCCGTTCAAAATAATCCCAGATCGCAAACAAATCGATTGGTGAATCAACACTGAAAACGGCTTGTGGAATAATCGGTGCTTCAGCTTTTTTCTCGTGACAGTATTCTGCATACCGTAAACTTATTGTGCCGCCTGCTGAAAAACCCCCAATAATAAATTTGTTGGAAGCCACCTGAAATTTCTTTTTAACGTGCACCATACAAGTATTCAGGCGATTGATTACAGATTCATCTGCATATAACTTTCTTCCACCGGCAACCACTATTGTTAAGAGATCATTGACGTATGCCACGTTGGGCAACCTGGATTCCGGGAAAACACTCTCCGCATCCTGGCCAAATCCGGGCATGAGCACCAGCACCCCTTTTATCGTTTTTGATTTTGGTGCCAACGCTAAATAATAGCCATCCTCTTCCACCTCACTAAATATGATTTTGTCAAAAGATTGGCTGTGGAGCGAAAACGAAACAACAGCTAAACAGAAAATGGATACTATAGTCTTCATGTGCATCAATATCGAAAAAAAACCAAAATGATCCACCCATTACTATTTGGTTCTAAAATTATCCCTAAAAATATACCGATCGGTATATTTTTATTACTTTTATCCCAACATCATGGGCAAAGCAGAAAAAACACGCCAATTCATTGCTGAAAAAACAGCTCCCATCTTCAATAAAAAGGGGTTTGGCGCCACGTCCCTGTCCGATTTAACGGATGCCACAGGCCTCACCAAAGGAGCGCTTTATGGAAATTTCAGGGACAAAGAAGAAATACGAAGGGCCGCTTTTGGGTATGCGCTGAATAAAGTCAGGTTGGTAGCAAAAGACAAACTTGCCGGGGCGAAAACCTTTAAAGGGAAGTTGACAGCGCTGGTAGGTTTTTTTGCTTCCTACGTTTTATCGCCACCGGTGGAAGGTGGTTGTCCACTGTTGAATACTGCCATTGAAGTAGATGATGGTGACCCTCAAATGCGCGCAGTGGTGGTGAAAGAACTCAATGCGATGATCCATTACATTTCCTGGCTGTTGGAAAAAGGGATCGCAGCCAACGAGTTTAAACCAGGCATCAACCCAAAAGCACTGGCCTACACTTTCTTTTGTAGCATTGAAGGCGCGTTAATGTTCTCACGTGTGGAACATTCAAAAGAACCGATGAATTTTGTAGTCGATCATTGCAAAAATATTTTAGATCAAATCAGTAAATAGATTCTTATGGAACAAAAAAGAGTAGTCGTTACCGGATTAGGAGCACTCACACCACTGGGCAACACAGTGCATGAATTCTGGGATAATCTAACCGCAGGCAAAAGCGGGGCCGCAACCATTGAAAGTTTCGATACTTCAAAATTCAAAGTAAAATTTGCGTGCGAAGTAAAAGGGTTTGATCCGCTTGACTATTTCGAGAAACCGGAAATCAGGAAGATTGATCCGTTCACACAATATGCACTGGTGGCTTCCGATGAAGCGATCAAAGATTCCAATTTGGATTTGGATGCAATTGACAAAACCCGCGTGGGTGTTATCTGGGGATCGGGCAATGGCGGGTTCACCACGTTTCAAAACGAGATGATGGAATTTGGAAGAGGCGATGGGACACCGCGCATCAATCCGTATTTTATCCCGAAAGTAATTGTTGATATCGCTTCCGGATGGATCTCCATAAAATATGGTTTCATGGGACTAAATTTTACTACCGTTTCTGCTTGTGCTACTTCCACAACAGCCATCATCGATGCGATGAATTATATCCGTTGGGGAAAAGCTGATATCATTATCACAGGTGGATCAGAAGCAGCCGTTAACCAGGCAGGCATTGGTGGCTTTAGTGCGATGAAAGCATTATCGACACGCAACGATGACCCCACTACTGCTTCCCGTCCTTTCGATGTTGACCGTGATGGATTTGTAATGGGCGAAGGTGCGGGTGCTTTGGTGCTGGAAGAATATGAACACGCCAAAAAACGCGGGGCAAAAATTTATGCAGAAGTAGCAGGTGGTGGCATGTCTGCCGATGCGTACCATCTTACTGCTACCCATCCCGAAGGGAAAGGTGCAATACTCGGTATGCAATGGGCACTCGAAGACGCAGGATTAAAACCAGAAGATGTTGATTATTTAAACCCACACGCCACCTCTACCCCATTAGGCGATATGAGCGAGATGAAAGCGGTAACAAAAGTATTTGGTGAGAACCCTTCCCATCTTCACTTAAGTGCAACGAAATCTGCTATTGGCCATTTACTTGGTGCAGCCGGTGCAGCGGAAGCCATCATTTGTATCAAAGCGATTGAAACGAAAACCATTCCCCCTACTATCAACACCAAAAATATTGATCCCGAATTACCACAAGGATTGAACATTGTGTTTGGGGAAAAAATGGAAAAAGAAATCAAGGTAGCAATGAGCAACACGTTTGGTTTTGGTGGTCATAATGCTACTGCTGTGTTTAAGAGGCATTAGACTTTAAGACTTTAGATGTTAGACTTAAGATGTGTTGCTGGTTGGATTACAGCCTTGCCGTCACAAAACTTTTATCCAACACACCTTTCACATCATACACCACTGTTTTATCATCACGGATTGTTTTCCAATCGATGGATTCAAACTCGGTGTGGCTTACCGCAAGCACTACGGCATGGTACTTTTTAGATAAAGTTGGAATCAACGAGAAACCATATTCATGTTTTACTTCCTCCAAATCCGCATGGGGATCATAGACATCTACATTTGCACCAAAACTTTTTAGTTCTTCGATCACATCTACTACGCGGCTGTTCCGAATGTCGGGGCAGTTTTCTTTGAACGTAACACCCAACACCAATATATCCCCATTGTTGATAGGATGGTTGGCCTTGGCCATCAGTTTGACAACCGTATTGGCAATGTGTACGCCCATGTTATCATTGATTCGCCTTCCCGAAAGGATCACTTCAGAACGATAGCCAAGACCCTCGGCTTTATGGGTAAGATAGTACGGATCAACACCAATACAGTGCCCGCCTACCAAGCCCGGTTTGAAAGGAAGGAAATTCCATTTTGTTCCCGCGGCAGCCAACACCTCATGTGTATCAATTCCAACGCGCTCAAATATCATGGCAAGTTCATTGACAAACGCAATGTTCACATCGCGTTGTGAATTCTCAATTACTTTAGCAGCTTCTGCAACTTTCAATGAGGAGGCTTTGTGTGTTCCTGCAGTAATGATTTTTTTGTAAAGCTGATCCACTTTTTCGGCAACTTCAGGGGTGCTTCCGCTCGTTACTTTCATAATAGTACTTACGCGGTGAAGCTTGTCGCCCGGATTGATGCGCTCCGGTGAATAACCACAGAAAAAATCAACATTAAATTTCAGACCACTTACTTTTTCTAAAATCGGGACACAAACCTCCTCCGTGCAACCGGGATAAACCGTGGATTCATAAATAACGATGTCCCCTTTTTTTAAAATACCCCCTACCGTTTTGCTGGCGCTTTCCAATGGTCGCAAATCGGGTTTCTTAAATTCATCAATGGGCGTGGGGACGGTAACGATAAAATAGTTTACATCTTTTAATTCTTCGATGGAAGATGAGAAAGAAAGTTTGCCAGACGCTTTTAACTCTTCAGGTTCGACTTCCAACGTGCGGTCGTGGCCTCTTTGAAGTTCGGCTATTCTTTCTTTGTTGATATCAAAGCCGATGATGTCCATGATCTTTCCGAACTCAACAGCCAAAGGCAAGCCCACATACCCCAATCCAATTACTCCTATCTTATCCATTATTTAAATTTTATAATATTCTTTATACCAATCAATAAATTTTCCAATTCCGTGTTCAATCGAGGTAGCGGGTTTGAAATCCACATCGCGCATCAAGTCGGTAACATCGGCATACGTTGCCGGAACATCACCGTCCTGCATGGGCATTAAATTCTTCTCTGCTTTTATTCCCAACTTCTCTTCGATCACTTCAATAAAACGCAGCAGTTCTACCGGCTGATTGTTTCCAATGTTGTAAAGTTTATAGGGCGCAAAACTTGTAGCCGAATCCGGGTCCGCCCCGCTCCATTCCGGATTGGGCTGTGCAATTTTCGGCACCAAACGCGAAACACTTTCCACGATGTCATCCACGTACGTGAAATCACGCCTCATTTTTCCGCTATTGAAAACATCAATGGGCTTGCCATCAAGGATTGCTTTTGTAAAAAGGAACAACGCCATATCCGGTCGGCCCCACGGGCCATAAACGGTAAAAAACCGCAACCCTGTGGTGGGCAAATTATACAACGCTGAATACGTATGCGCCATCAATTCGTTCGACTTTTTTGAAGCTGCATATAACGAAATGGGGTGGTCAACATTATCGTGTACCGAGAAGGGCATTTTTGTGTTGGCACCATACACGGAACTGGAGGATGCGTATACCAGGTGTTTCACCTTGGCATGTCGACATCCTTCTAAAATATTGAGGAAACCATGCAGGTTGCTTTCCAAATATGCATGTGGGTTTGTGATGGAATAGCGCACCCCGGCTTGTGCCGCCAGGTTGACAACATAGTCAAAGTTGTGTTTTTTAAACAGCGTATGGATTCCATTGTCATCGGTTAATTCTACTTGTTCGAAAGTGAAATCAGAAAGCTTCTGAAGGATGGCCAACCGCGATTTTTTCAAATTGGGATCGTAATAGTCGTTGAGGTTATCAAGCCCCACGACATGATAGCCGAGGTTGATCAATTTTTGCGAAAGGTGAAAACCGATAAATCCTGCGGCCCCGGTTACTAAAACAAGCTCTTTTGAAGGCATTTTTGATAATTAATGAGCACTAAACTAAATCGACTGCAAAGCTAAATATTTTTGCCACTGTGGGGTAGTTTGGGGTGTTTTTCTATAAAATTGTAAATGAAAGCTGGTGTAATACATTGACTTATGAAATATCTCCTTGGATTGATTCCGTTTACTTTTCTGCTCTCGTGCAATTCAAACAGCGGGAATAAAGAGAACTCTATTGTAGCTGAAAGTGAAGCCATAGACACTGTTAATATTAATCTGCCTCAGTCTAAGAAGGCAAACAAAAAGCCTGATATAGACTATCAAGATCTTGACTCTTTGATTAAAAACCAGATTGAGAAGTTGGATAAGATTTATAGTTCAACTCCATTTTATGCAATAATTAAAGGACAAAAGTTTTTCATTGTCTGCGATGGATTTTATGAGATTGGAAGTGATCGATTTTCACAAGGATCTAAGTATGGAATAGCAGATGAATCCTTGCAGTTGATTCTCGATTTGTCATTTGATAAAATTTATAATCCTGACTTGACCATCAAGGATTGCTTTGAAGTTAAAAGAGGAACAAAAGTGGGGTTGTTCAATTATAAAACGAAAGCGATACTGGAGCCTCAGTTTGATTTTATATGTCAAGGCTCCATTAAAGTTGGCGATGTTGGATATGGATTTAAAGATGGAAAATGGTTTGAAATAAATAGCAAGTCCTTAATGGAAATCAGAATTACAGAATTCAATCCAAGATCAACAATTCAAAAATTGGCTTTTGACATTGAGAATTTGGGCGAGAGCATGATGTACGATAGCTACTATCAAATTTTCGAAGATGAAATTGTAAGGGGTAAAGGATTTATGGTAGTTCCGTCTTTTATTGAAAAATTTGACCTGATGCCAAATTCTTTTTACGATGGGATTATTTTGGACGACAGAAAAATGATTGACTATGGGGTTGAATCGGCAAGAATAAAAACGAATGGGACCAAATCATTAGACAATGGGATATTTGCCTTTTTTATTTCAGCTTTTGAACTAGGGGTTAGCGCAAGAGAGTATGTTGTTGAATCAGAAAGGATAGTAACTTATGATGCAAAATCCTCAACCATTAATGTAATTGAAGTCCCCGTGCCAAGCCAGTATGGTTATCTGTGCGATGAATTTGAGCAAAGAATAATTAATGACTCGACAGTAGAAGTCTATGCAAATTTTAGACAGAGAGGCATTGGTCGGTATGATTTTGAAAGCAAGTACAGTTACTTCAAAATCTTGAAGGATGGAAAAATAATTGCCCTTGATTCGGACAGGCACTATGATTTTACAAAATATACAGTAGTTGATGAAGATTACTTTAAGGGGTGCTTTGGTGAGTTAATGCAAGAAATGGATAACGAAAATCATAATGTTTGGAGAACGGATCATTTAACAATTGAGGATTTGGATTTAATGCGCAACGAGATTTTCGCTGAATATGGCTATATCTTTAAATCTGAAAAGTGGAATAAATACTTTGCGGAAAAATCATGGTATAAACCGAGGTTTGAGAATGTTGACAATAAGCTGAGCGAACTTGATAAGTTAAATATCAAAACGATTCTCTTGGTTGCTCAAAAAATGAAGGGTCATGAAAAAGAGTTTCTGAATAGAAGAGCTGAGTTTTACTATGAGGGGCCTTAAATTTCTTTATGTATCCTTAGGCATTTCAATTTGTGCACTAATTATTTTAAAATCCTTTGATTATTTCGACCCAGATTTCACTAAGGGATTCTTACTCGGGAAAGAACAGATTTTTCCCTTTTACAAATACTTTCTATTTGCCCATATCATTGCGAGCCCTATCGCATTCTTAACAGGTATGATTCAATTCATTCTCCCCAAAAGAGGGAGCCACAAATACATTGGCTATATATACATTTCATCAATTGTCTTCTTTGGCGCACCATCAGGATTAGGAATGTCTTTTTTTGCAATCGGGGGGTTAGCGAGTGCCATCAATTTTGCATTGATGGCTGTTTTTTGGACTTGCTTTTCCGTGCAGGCTCTTTTGCTAATTCGTGCTGGAAATATTCAGCAACATCGCGAGTTTATGATCAGAAGCTTTATCCTCACGAATTCCGCTATCCTAATCCGATTGTTTTCATTTATTAACAATTATTATGAAATAGCTGATCCGATGACCGGATATATCATTATTTCATGGATCAGTTGGCTCCCTTGGTTGATAATCTATGAGCTTCAGCTCAGATTTAAAACTGTTAAGGATTTGTTAAAGTAATGTGCTTTGTCACGAATCTTCTATTTTTACGACCACATTCAAAGCCGAATGACAACTCAAGTTTTAGTCCACCTTATAAAAAAAGAATTCACGCTGGAACTCAGGCGCAAATCCGTTATTTCGGGGATCGGGCTGTACCTCTTCAGTTTGATTTTTATTTGCTACATCACCTTTAGCCTTCGGCAGAATTCAATCAACCCGGCCACCTGGTCGGCTTTGTTTTGGCTTACGATTTTATTTTCAGTAGTGAACACCGTGGCCAAGAGTTTTATTGGCGAACGGAAAGGGCTTTTCATTTACCTGTACTCGGTGGCAAGCCCGAAAGCCATTATCCTATCCAAAATAATTTATAACAGTTTGTTGTGTACGTTGCTTTCCCTTGCGGGATATGCTTTGTTTTCGATCTTTATTTTTAATCCCGTTGAGGATATTCTATTGTTTGTTTCGACACTGGCACTTACCTCCATTGGCTTCTCTGCTTCCTTGAGTTTGATATCGGGGATTGCCTCCAAAGCGGACAACAGTAATATTTTAATGGCGGTGCTAAGTTTTCCGGTGTTGATTTCCATTTTGTTGATGGCCATCAAAATCACAAAAAATGCAATTGATGGAATTGACCGAAATGCAAGCATGGATGAAGTTTTGAACTTAGTAGGGATAAATGCGATAGCGGTTGTACTTGCTTATCTCCTCTTCCCGTATATTTGGCGCAGTTAAAAAAGTATGAAGAAACACTGGTGGAAAATAGTTGGGGTTTTATTAGTGGTCTACGTGCATGTAGGTGGAATGCTCTTGGATGTTCCGCGTCTTGATATTTTAAATGAGACCGTGCGCGCATTGTACTTTCATGTGCCGATGTGGTTTGCCATGATCTTATTGTATGGCTATTCGGTTTATTATTCCATTCAATATTTACGGAATCCAATTGCTGAGTATGATCTAAAATCAATGCAGTTTGCACATGTAGGAACAGTCTTTGGGATTTTAGGGATCCTTACCGGAATGCTGTGGGCAAATTATACCTGGGGCACTCCGTGGCATGGTGATCCCAAACAAAATGGTGCCGCTATCGCATTGTTGGTGTACCTGGCCTACTTCGTTTTGCGCGGCTCGCTCGATAATGAAGAACAGCGCGGAAGGTTGAGTGCCGTCTATAACATTTTTGCTTTTGCAGCGATGATCCCGTTGATCTTTATCATCCCCCGCATGACCGATTCGATGCATCCGGGCAATGGTGGAAACCCGGGCTTCAATGCGTATGACCTTGACAGCAGGATGCGTATGATATTTTATCCGGCTGTTGTTGGCTGGTTTTTAATCGGATTGTGGATTGTATCACTACGGGTGCGGTGGAAAAAAATCCAGGAACGCTTATTTGATTTAGAAGATGGGAAAATTTAGAAAAATACTCTTTACGCTAATTGCTTTCTTGATTGTAAATGTCGGGTTTGCACAGGATGCAGAAATGGCAGACACCATGCGGTCGAACGGAAAAATCTATGTAGTGGTGGGGATTATCCTCATCATTCTGATCGGACTTGTTTTATATCTTTTTTCGATGGACCGGAGGCTTTCAAAGATTGAAAAGGAACTTGAAAAGCATGGATAATTTTAAACAGGAATTCAATCGAGAAAACAGGCTTCGATATCTTGTCACGATTTACCGGGAAACTCAGCCTGGCACATGATGAAAATCTCCATTTTTCGCTACGAAGCTGTCCTTTTTGGAGTAATTTTGCGAACAATTAATGAGGGGTAGAATATGAAAAAATCACACATTTTAATCATAGTCGTTATCGCGGTGGCGATTGGCATTATTGTGAGCACGGCCGGGGATGCCAGCACGTATGTTACCTTTGATGAAGCCTACTCAATGGCTACTTCCGGGAATGACAACAGCATCCACGTGGTAGGCGAGTTGAAGAAAGATGATGCCGGACGCGTGGTAGGAATTCAAACCGGTGCCGACAGGGTTTCTTTTTCGTTTGTGTTGGTGGATGATAATGGCAAAGAACAAGTGGTGCAATACAAAGAACCCATGCCTACGGATTTCACAAAATCAGAAAAAGTGGTGGTGATTGGAAAATACAAAGGCGATACATTCCACGCTGAAAAGATTTTATTGAAATGCCCTTCCAAATATCAGGAAACTGAATTGAAAGGTTCCTGATGAAATTGATTTCTAAAAACATAAGGCCATTTAGGGATTGCTTCGCTATCACCCACAATGATGTCACGTTTTTAGAAAGCTCGATGATTTATTTTTCAATTATCCCAAAATAAATTTTAAATGATGCATTATCTGGTTGGTGATCTCGGTCACTTTTTTGTGATCACTTCCTTTATCACCGCACTGGCGACTTTCTTTTCGTATTATAAAGCCACCACCACTTCTGCACTGGACAAAAAAGAAGGTTGGTTGAAAAACGGAAGGGTTGGTTTTTATTTGCACAGCATTTCCGTGATGGGAATTGTGGTGACGCTTTTTATCATCATCTCCAACCATTACTTCGAATACCATTACGCATACAACCATTCCGACAAAAACCTTCCCACCCATTATTTGATTTCAACTTTTTGGAACGGACAGGAAGGAAGTTTTTTACTGTGGATGTTTTGGCATGCTGTGCTCGGCATTGTGCTCATTCACACAAACCGCTATTGGGAAGCCCCTGTGATGGCGGTGTTTGCATTGGTACAGGCATTTCTGGCTTCCATGATTTTGGGTGTTGTTCTTCCGGGCCTTGAATTGAAGATCGGAAGTTCGCCCTTTATTTTGCTGCGCGATGTGTTGGCCGATGCACCGATCTTTAAAGCGCAACCTGATTTTATTCCCGAAGATGGCAATGGATTGAATCCGTTGCTGCAAAATTATTGGATGGTGATCCATCCACCAACGTTGTTCCTGGGTTTCGCTTCCACATTGATTCCATTCTCCTTTGCCATCGCAGGATTGTGGCAAAAAAAATACTCGGAGTGGGTGCGCCCTGCTTTGCCGTGGGCAATTTTTTCGGGCGCTATTTTAGGATTAGGAATTTTAATGGGCGGTTATTGGGCGTATGAAACCTTGAACTTTGGTGGCTATTGGAATTGGGATCCGGTAGAGAATGCAGTATATGTTCCGTGGTTGATTTTAGTGGCAGCCATCCACACGATGATCACATACAAAAATTCGGAGACCGCATTGAAAGCTTCGATCATTTTGGTGTTTGCTGTTTTTATTTTGATTCTTTATTCAACATTTCTGACACGCAGTGGTGTGTTGGGTGATGCATCCGTCCACTCCTTCACCGATCTTGGATTAAACGGGCAACTCCTTTTATACCTGGGATTCTTTACAATAGCGGCAATCATCTTTTCGGTTGTTCGCTGGAAACATATTCCAAGTTCTGAAAAAGAGACTTCAACTTACTCGCGTGAGTTTTGGATTTTCATAGGCGCGACTACATTGTGTTTGATGGGTTTTCAGGTAATCATACCAACTTCTATTCCGGTGTGGAACCAAATTGTTGGATTGTTTGGCGGAAACTCAAGTCTGGCACCACCAGCAGACCAGGTTTCGTATTACTCAAAATTTCAGTTGTGGTTTGCGGTAGCGGTTGGATTGCTTTCAGCAGTCGGTCAATTTTTCTGGTGGAAGAAAATGGACAAGCAGCAATTGAAAAAGGAATTGCTCACACCGTTTATCATTACGCTTTTGGTATTTGCCGGAATTGTACAAATCACCATTCTACAATTTGGTGGTGTTGAGAATCCATCGTATTTAGCCATTGCGTTTGCCGGGGCATTTACCATTGTTGCGAATACCAAGATTTTGTTTTCCTTACTGAAGAAAAGCCCGGGGCTTTCCGGTGGTGCGGTCGCACACATCGGTATTGGGATGATGCTGATCGGGATTATGTTTTCGTCCGGGTATTCAAAAGTGGTTTCGTTGAACAATACAGGGATGTTGATTTCAAAAGAGCTCTCAGAAGATTTTAATCGTGAGAACCTTTTGCTTTTCATTCACGAGCCACGCACCATGGCCGGTTATGATATTGAATATTTAGGAGAACGTGTTGAGCCCCGCGACAAGCATGGCTACATCAGCAAAAACGACATCACCCCAACGTTTAATCCACTCAAAGTGGTTGCCAACAAAAACATTGATTACAATGGCAAACGCTTGTACAATGCAAAAGACACGTTCGAAATTTACAACGAGAACACGTACTACGAAGTAGAGTTCAGAAAAGGCAACAAAAAAGAGTTTGTCCTTTTTCCACGCGTACAGATCAACGAACAAATGGGAAATGGTTTTGTGGCTTCACCGGATATCAGCCACGCGTTCACAAAAGATTTATACACACACGTAACGTTGCCGATCAGCGATGAAGGGAAGGAAGACTTTGGCAAGATGGAAGAGTTTCGCGTGAGGATGAACCAGGAATTTTTTGCGAATGATTATGTTGCTGTACTGCAAGAAATCAATCGCATTTTTGAATTGGATGGAATTGCATTGAATGAAAGTGATGTGGCCGTGAAAGCAAAGATTTTGGTGCAGGGTGAACGTGCAGATTATGTTGCCGAGCCAACTTTCATCATCCGTGAAAAACTCGTGGGCCGCGTAGCGGATCATATCAATGATTTGGGATTACGCTTCACGCTGATCAACATCCATCCGGAAACCAATGAGTTCACGTTGGGGATGGAAGCACGTCAAAAAGATTGGATTGTATTGAAGGCATTGGAAAAACCGTATGTGAATTTACTATGGCTGGGGACGTTGGTGGTGATGCTTGGTTTTTCGATGGCGATGGTCAGGCGCTTCCGCGAATTTCATTTGATGAAGAAGAAAGGGCTGGAGTAATTTGCTAATTTGATGATGTGCTGATGTGCAAATGGGGTTAACAGCAAAGGCTAAGACGCTAAGTTAAGGTGCCTGCTCTGTGTTGCTTTGAGGTTCTCCGTGAACGTTTGTGTAATGACTATTGCACAGAGCAACACGAAGCAGCACAGAGGTTCACAAAGACCCTTCGCGCCTCTAAAAAGATTGGATTCGTGTAATTAGCAAATTAGATGATTTGCTGATGTGCAAATGGGGATGCTACATTGATGCGCTCCCTTTGTGTGACTTTGAGATTCTCTGCGAAACTTTGTGAAATAACTTTACACGGAGTAACACAAAGTTCCACAAAGGCTCACAAAAGAACCCTTCGCGCCTCTGCGCCTTAGCGGTAATAAATCAAATTCATTTATGACGTATGAATCCTCAAATCAATACTTCGCATGTTTCCTTCCATAGAAGTAATACACCGATAACCCGATTATAATCCATGCAAGGGCGATGTAAAGTATCAATGTATTGAGTGAATACATAACACCCAGGCAGCTTAAAATCCCGAGGATTGGAGTAACCGGGAACAACGGGGTTTTAAAAGGCCGGTTTAACTCCGGTTGCTGATAGCGCAGAATCAAAATACCGAGGCACACAATTATAAACGCCAGCAAGGTCCCGAAAGAAACCAGTTCCCCTAAAATTCCAATCGGCAATAACCCGGATGTTGCCAATGCAATTGATCCTGTAATCAATGTTGCAAAGTATGGGGTTTGATATTTTGGATGTACCTCCCCGAATTTTTTAAAGAACAGCCCATCATTGGCCATAGAGAAAAATATGCGTGTTTGCCCCATCAGCATGACCAGGATAACTGAACTTAATCCTGCGATGGCACCAATTTTTATAAACGGGCTAAACCATTTCAACCCTTCACCTGTTTTGTCAATGGCTACGGCTATGGGTGCTGCGGTGTTCAACTCTGTGTACGGAGCAATTCCGGTCATCACCAGCGAAACCAAAATATACACGATTGTACAGATCACCAATGACCCTAAAATCCCCCACGGCATATCACGTTGTGGGTTTTTCGCTTCCTGAGCGGCAGTAGAAACCGCATCAAAACCAACATAAGCAAAAAAGATCACTGAAGAAGCACGCATGATGCCGGTCCATCCAAACTGTCCAAACTCACCCTGGTTGTCCGGGATAAACGGAACCCAATTATCAGTGTTGATGTACTGCCAGCCCAACAGGACGAACATTAAAATTACGGTAAGTTTTACGATTACCACACCGTTGTTGAAAGTCGCTGATTCTTTTATTCCACGTAGCAAAAGGAGTGTTACCAACACGATAATCAACACAGCGGGGAGGTTGATAATGTTTCCCGTCAAGACTAAATGGTTGGCTTCATCCAATCCAACAGGTGCATTTGCAAATTTTTCAGGGATGTGCAGTCCGATTGAATCCAAAAAATTAACAACATAGCCTGACCACCCAACGGCAACCGTTGATCCTGAAAACAAGTACTCAAGAATTAGCGCCCATCCCACAATCCAGGCCACCAATCTTCCCATCGTAGCATAGGCATAGGTATATGCACTTCCGGCAATCGGTATCATCGAGGCAAACTCTGCATAGCAAAGTCCGGCAAAGGCACAGGCAAAACCCGCAACAACAAAAGAAAGCGAAACCGCAGGGCCGGCATAGTTGGCGGCAGCCTGGCCGGTAAGGACAAATATCCCTGCCCCGATTATCGCCCCGATACCGAGCGTTACTAAATTAAATTTTCCTAAGGTTCTTTTAAGGCCATTTTTGGAATCCCCTGATTCTTGCATCAGGATATCCATCGGTTTTTTGGTAAATAGTGGGTTGGACATTTTGCAGGTTTTAATTCGCGTGGCTAAAGTAACAGGATTAAATTAAAAAATTCTTTACCGTCAACGATTTTTTTTGAGCGGTAAATACAAATTATACTTGCTGAAGTTTCTGGTAATTTGCCTCATTTAAGAATCAGAAATGGAAACTTTAATGACAATCAGAAATACAATACTTGGATTTTCGATTTTTCTTGGATTGCCATCCTGTAATGAAGATAAATTTGTTGAGTATAGACCTCACTATTTAAGTGACGAGAATAAATATTATAGGGAATCAGAATTAGATTCAATAGAATTTTTAAATACTATCCAGGTACTCGATTACTACGGAGAAGATTTTAAAGCGAAAAATGGAAATGTGATTTTCATAACCCGTGAATTGTCGGAGGATTGGGAACTTGTATGGAATTACACCACAAAGGCAAATGACAATGACTGGCTAAAAAAACATCGGGAAAAATGAAAGAGGACTGGAAAACATACATTTAACCTTTCAATTTTTTCATTACTTCCTCTTCAGAAACAAAATCCGAACGATCAACATCTTTCATAAGAAAGGCTAAACCCAAATCTTCGGAATCTTCATCGGAAAGAACTTTGGAATCTACTCCTGGTTTTTTAAGAAGTTCAGATAGAAATTGTAATTCTTCCTGACTTTTAGGGTTTACGACTATGGAACTCATAAAACTAAAGATAGGGAATTGGACAGAAACTAATATAGATAGTGTGCCTTGGTAGTATCCTATCTTAGGTAACGACTAATTAACTGTGTAAAGGCCCGGTTCGGCCTTGATGAGTGTGGTT
>CAYNOT010000004.1:0-17630 GCA_964398945.1 uncultured Roseivirgaceae bacterium
CTTCGTGTCCCTTTGCGCCCCTTCGTGAAACTTTGTGAAATAAGGGTTTTTGATTTAGTGGGGAAGAAGTTATTTGCCACAAAAGACCTATGCCTAATATCTATTGTCTAACATCTAACATCTAACGTCTAATGTCTAGTATCTATTTTCTCATTCCAAATCCGTAGTACCCAATAAACCGGAAAGCCAATCGTGCTGACGAAGATGAACACCAAAATCCAAATGAGTTGCTCAGTACCACTGATTGATTTATTACTGACTGCATGGATGATATAGAAAATCAGTAATCCTAAACTAATGAATCCAGTAATGATAATGGGAACTAAAAAAGAAAATATACCTGCCAAAACCACCGCGACATCCGGTTCCTGATGTTCGTGCGCCACCATGTCCATCACAAAAATAAAAATCTGGATCAGGAAATACGGAACAAGGACAAAGGGCAGAAGGGTGAATATTCCGACTACTATTTTTTGGCTTTTTGTGAGTTTCATGTTGTTACAATTTACTATAAAAATAAAAAAAACTGCCTGCATTACTGCCGACAGTTTCAAATATCAATATCCGGTTCCGGTGTTAGCGATTGTATCCGCCACCACGTGGAGCATCCGTTTTTGGACGGGCCTCGTTTACAACCAGGTTTTTCCCCATAAAATCAACGCCATTCAAATCGTTAATGGCTTGACGGGCAGCAGTTTCATCCGGCATTTCAACAAAGCCAAAACCACGGCTGCGCTGTGTAAATTTGTCCATGATAATTTTTGCACTGGAGACTTCTCCAAATTGCTCGAATAATTCTTTTAGTTCCCCATCGGTGGATTTATAAGGGATGTTTGCAACATAAATGTTCATTTGTCTGTATTCAAAGTTGATATTAAACCTAACTGATTCCTAAACCGGAAAAATGCCATCGGGTTACGGGTCAATTCTTATCAAAGGTAGCCGATAATATGAGAATTTCAAGTTTTTAAACGGTTAGTCAATTTTTTTTTCGATGTTTCGGAAACGTTTAACCAAAGGAATATAGCGATGGTGAGAATATTGTTAATGGCATCGTTGGTTTTGACTGGCCTGAATGCAATCGGGCAATCTGTAAACCAGCAATCAATAGATGCAGAGGATATCAAACAAATCAAGAATGTATTGAACGATCAGGCAGTTGCATGGTCGGAGGGTAACCTTGAAAAATTTATGGAAGGATATTGGAAATCGGATTCGTTGATGTTTGTTGGAAGTAGGGGGATCACATACGGTTGGGACAAAACGTTGGCGAATTATAAACGAGGGTATCCGGATAAAGCACATACCGGTAAACTGGATTTTGAAGTCCATCATGTACAGAAAGTTGGTGAGGGAAGTTATTTTGTGATTGGCAAATTTATGTTGACGCGCGAACTTGGAGATGCAAATGGTTTCTTTACTTTACTTTGGAAAAAAATTAATGGTGAATGGAAAGTGGTTGTTGACCATACATAATCCCGCTTGAGTTTGAATAACCACTGTAAACTTGAGCTTGAATGACTTGTCAGATTTGAGCCTGCCTGCGGATAGCCGCTTCGGCAAAGGCAGGCTTGTCGAAATCCAATTTAAAAGTGTGTAAAAAAGATTTATGGAAGATATAGGAATCGTAACGTTGGGCATTATCGGACTAAATATAATTGTGTCGTATACGGGATTTAACAATCGTATATTCTTTGAGAACAATTTATTTCAGGTCAATGCAATTCTGGCAGGAAAAGATTACAAGCGAATGATCACGTCCGGCTTCCTTCATGCCGACTGGGGCCATCTGCTGTTCAACATGATTTCGTTTTATAGTTTCAGTACCAGTCTGGAATATTATTTAGGCCCCGTCCAGTTTTTGATATTGTACTTTGTAAGTTTGATTGGCGGAAATATGTTGTCGCTGTTGATCCATCAGCGTCATGGAAGTTATCGTGCTGTGGGGGCATCGGGTGCGGTATGCGGAATTATCTTTGCTGCGATTGCGCTATTCCCCGGAATTGAAGTTGGGTTTATATTCATTCCGATTCCAATTCCCGGATGGATTTTTGGGATCATCTATGCGTTGTACACGATTTACGGGATCAAAAGCAATATGGGCAACATCGGTCATGAAGCGCACCTGGGTGGTGGGATTATCGGATTGGTGGTAGCGATCGCGTTGGTACCCGCAGTTTTGACCACCAATTTGTTTGCCATTTCAATGATCGCGATCCCAACGCTGGGGTTTATTATTGTGTTGGTTGTGAAACCGGGTTTGTTGATCAAATAAGGTTGTTGTTTTTTATCCCCTATCGGGTGGCACTACTGTGAATAAGGTATACAGTCGTCCTGATACCAACAGCACGTGCATGGAAGCAATTCAATCGAAACCACTTTTTCCGGTTTGCAAAAGAAAAAATGCCAGGGTGTTGAAGTGCAGTACTTTCAGCCATCTGAGTGTGCCCTTTGCTGGCCTGACGAAGACAGGTCACCTGATATTTAATTTATATATTAATGTGATAAATTCCTTACTTTTGATGGTTCGTATACTGGCTGTATACCTTGGCACGCAATGTCACCAGGTGTAACCCGTGTTTGGCTTTAATTTCAATGAGGTATGATGATTTTTACAAAAATCCGTAAAGGTATTTTTACTGTTTTTCTAAGCGGTGTTGCTAAAATTTCCACGCACCGTTTTGTTGCTTTACTTACCTTCTGTTTTTTCGCTTTTACGGGTTTTTCGCAAACCGTAATAACATACGATGCATCAGGTACTTTCACCGTTCCGGCTGGGGTTACCTCCATTACCGTGCAATGTTGGGGTGGTGGTGGTGCTGGTGGAAGAGGGTATACAGTGAATGGAGCATCAGGAGGCGGTGGTGGAGGTGGTGCCTATGCGTCTTCCACCATAGCGGTAACATTTGGTCAGTCATATAATGTAGTGGTTGGGGCGGGTGGCACCAGCCCAACTAACAACAATGGTAATCCGGGCGGGGCTTCTTCATTCGGTACTAATTTAGTGTTGGCAGCCGGAGGAAGCGGAGGCAATCAGGCTATTACAAATACAGCAGCAGCCGGAGGAGCCGGAGGAACAGTGGCTGCATCAATTGGCACAATAAGATTTGCCGGGGGTAATGGAGTTGCCGGGATTAATGGAACAGGAGCCGGTGCGTGTGGTGGTGGCGGAGGTGCGGCTGCCGGGTCGGGAGGTGCAGGTAGTAATGGGAATCAGTGCGCGGGTGGAACAGGTGTAGCACCTTCAGGCAATGGTGGAAGTGGAAGCAGAAATGCTGTAGGAGGGGCAGGAAGCAGTGTTGCCGGTGGCGGAGCCGGAGGAAATAGAAATAACACCAATAACATTGGTGGCGCTGGAGCAGCCGGACGCATAGTGGTTACTTATACTGTAACAGGAGGTTCGCCAGTCACTTATTTTAGCAAGGCAACAGGTAATTGGAATGCCGCTGGAACATGGACAACATCACCTACCCATACTGGCGCTAATGCAGGCCCTCCTGTTGCCGGAGATGCGGTGGTAATTGGCAATGGACATACGGTAAATACGAACAACGGAAACCGGGCATGTCTGGATTTGGCCATTATCGGATCAGGAGTTCTTGACTTCACCAATAACAACAATACCGTTACAGTTTCGGGTAACTTCTCAATGGACGGTACGAGTCAAATCACGGGCAATAATGCCGCCCGTGTTCTTAATGTGGGAGGAAACTTCAACGTGCCTGAAACAGCAACAAACGCAAGCATTTCGGGGCAAACAATAACTATCACCGGAACGACAAATATTGCGGGCACTCTCACGCTCAATAACAACACCGGTGTAAAAACCTTTACAGGATCAGTAACAAACTCAGGTTCCTGGACATCAACAGCGATAACCACTGTTGGCAATTTGGTTTTCAACGGAAGTACAGACCAAACCCTTAGCGGGACAGGGACTTTTGCTTTTGGAAGTATACAGTTAAACAAAAGCGGAACCAACCTGCTCGTAAACCAAAGTATTTCCGTAAACACAAACATTAGCTGGGCATCGGATGGATTGTTTGTGGTAGATGGTGATGCCAACATAACCCTGGCTGCCGCAGCGACCATTACAGCTCCCGACAATAACCGTTATATCCAGTTGGATGGTACCAGCAGCAATGGCAGCCAGTTGATCAAAACCAGCAATGGCAATGTATCGTCATGGAGCATAGTTTTTCCTGTTGGTACAGCCTCCGGGGGCTATTCACCGGTTGATTTCTTAACAAACAACGCGGTAACGGCACCAAACCCGACAAACGGCAGTACACTGGCTATCAAGTCTATGTACAACCCCAGCGTATTGGGGCAAATGAGGCGTACGTTTCGTATTACTGTAACTGGTAATAATGCAAGCACCACGCTATCCAATGGACGGTTTCATTACAATACAACATCTGATATTTCAACAGGCGATGTGCAGGCCAACTACAATGCAGTATGGTTTCTTGGTTCCGGTGCAGGCAACTGGACTACAATTCCCGGTACAGCGCCCGGCACGCTTGTGTCTGGCGACAGGTATTATTTTACGGCATCTTCCACTCCCCAGTCGCTCGGCAACAACCCGGGCACCACCATAAGCTATTATTCCATAGGCGCCTCTGCGGCATACCCCAACGTATGGTACAGCTATCAGACAGGTGTATGGAGCAATTGGGAAAACTGGACACTCGACCCTTCCGGAACAACACTTGTCAACCCGATGGTGCAACTCCCCGGGTTGGGCGATGAGGTGGTGATTGTTAACGGCTTTACCATTACAACCGATATAAACAACATTGTTTTAGGCAGCGTCACGATACAGGCCGGTGGCATCCTCGATATGGATAACTCCACCGGGCATACATTTGGCACGGTAAGCGGTGCGGGCTTGCTTCGCATACGGGGAGTTTCCCTGCCAACGGGTAACTATGCTGCTTTTGTGGCAGCCGGAACCGGAACAGTTGAGTATTACAACACCGATGGCACACTCTCAACAACACAAGCCAGTTACAATAACCTACTGCTCACAAACGATACAAACTCACCTGTTACATTTGTTACAGCAAGCAACCTGACAGTAAATGGTAATCTCAACATTACACAAACCGGGGGTTCCGGCACGGTTACCTGGCAAATCAATGATGCCAGCAATACACAACGCACAATCAACCTTACAGGAGATGTTACGGTTTCTGCCGGTGGGCGCATACGGGCTGGCACGGGCAACCCGGCCAATCCCCACAACCTCGTGCTTACAGGTAATCTTACCAACAATGGTTCGATAAAGTTTTTTGATGATACGTTTGCTACACTCTCCGAAGCGAACTATGCCAGCGGGGCTATTTATACAGCAGCTGCTACCGGAAGGGCAGTGAATGTAACGTTTACCGGGGTGACTAATCAAGCGGTGATGTGTAACAGCGAGACTGATTTTTACAGGCTTATTGTGAATAAAGGGACCGGCCAACAGGCGATGCTCACGGTGAATTCCTCGGGCGCATCAAATTTTCGTCTTTTTGGTCGCAATAACCAGGATCTTTCGGGTGCTGCCCCGAATTATATATCAAATAATAATCTCTCCATTATAAATGGGACACTGCAACTGACGGGCACGATAACGATACCATCGCTGGTGGTAAGCGGAGGAGGTGGTATTGGGGGAGGATGGCCCATTCCGCAAAGCGGGGCGTTATGGATAAACAGTCCTGATGTATCCATTCAGGCCACGAGCACCACCGTTATAGATGATGATGGCCGACAAATTTATGTTTTTGGATTGTTGCGGATGTCTTCAGGCACATTAACATCCGGGTATTCAAGAGGTATTTTGGGAGGTGGATCGGGGTCAATAATTGTTGAGGGAGGAACGATCAACACCCCGCAACTACGAACCACTTATTTAGGAAGTGATAACCGGTTTGCATACAATCAATCCGGAGGGACTGTAAATATTGGGACTGTAGGTTTAACCGGGCCAACAATAAATACATATCCCCGCTTTGCGCTTCCGTATGCTGAATGTACTTTTTCAATGAGCAATGGCACCATTAACGTTGCCAACCCCACCACTGCCGGAACAAGCATTCATGGGGGTATTTTGATTTTTGCCTCCCCTTCCAATATCCAGGTAACAGGTGGAACAGTTAATGCCATATTGCCTGCATCGGCCACCAATTTTACAATTACATCCACTGCCCCATTTTATAACCTGAATATTTCCAAGACCGGGGCAGCAGGGGCTTCTGCTGTAATTTTGAACCCGATGAGTTTTAATGACAATACACAGATTGACCGGGCTGCTCAACCGCTGACAATTCTTGGTGATTTAACAATAATAACGGGTGGCAATAACCCTACCCTGAATTGCAACGGCAACAACCTGACGGTAAGCGGCAATCTTACCATACAGCCCGGCACCACATTAACATCGGGCACGAACACGATTACATTTAACGGTACAGGTACACAAACGTGGACCAGTAGCGGTACGATCAACACTCTTGCCAATGCTACCGTAGTGGTCAATAAAGCAAGTGGTGCGCTTACCCTTGCCGGGGGCAACGCTATTCCCACTACAGGAAATATTGGAAATTTAATACTGACTGCCGGTACGCTGAATGACGGGGGCAAAACGCTTGACGTAACATCATCGCTAAGCAACAGCGCTGTTCATACGGGTTCTGGTTTGATCAATCTTAACGGGCCGACAACCATTAGCGGTAATGATGGTACTTTCGGAACACTCAGGATACAAACCAACAACACCGTTACAGTTGCCGGGAATCAAACCGTTACAGGAACCCTCCGGTTGGTTTCGGCAAACAGTAGCCTCAATATAGGCTCGAACAGTCTTGCGGCATTGGGAGATATATACAGCAATGACGGTACAGATGTCGCTTTTGGGAACAGCAAAAGAATCCTTACCAGCGGCCTGCACAATGCAGGCGGGCTGACGCGCCAGGCTGTTTCTGGTCAGGATTTACTTTTCCCTGTGGGCACAGGCGCCATTTATACACCTGCTACCATAAATGTTACTGCTACTACTGCCGGGCAGATTACGGTACGGCCTGTAGCAAGCCTGCACCCCAATAGGAGTTCCGGTGACCTCGTTGCATACTACTGGCGGGTAAGCCAAACCGGGTTTGCCAATATTTCGTCCGTTGTACATAAATCATACACCTATGCCAACGCCACAAAGGCCGGGATCCTGAACCAATACCGGCCAGCCCGGTACGACGAAGCGGTTTTCGAGTGGGCTTATCGCAACACTACCTATAATGCAAATAACGCCCCTGGAACTACCACTATCCCGGATTTCAATACCGGTACAAACTGGACAGGCTTAGGGATTGACCGGCTGGAAGGCGACTATACTGCTGGTATGCAGGCAGCATTTGTATCACCAACGGTTTACTATAGCCGGCAAAATGGTAACTGGGGAACAAATAATACCTGGAGCAATGTGGCAATAGACGGAGCGGCAGCAGGCTCACCACCTTGCGCTACCTGCCCGGTAGTTATTGGCGATGGCGCTGCCAATAATCATACTGTAGCGATCAATGGCAACAACCAGGGTGGGGGCAGTTTGTTTCTTGCCTCAGGATCTACACTGGATTGTGGCACGGCATTTACAGGATTGAATTTTGGCGTCAACACCTCAGGAACAGGTATCTTGCGGGTTGGATCGGTAAACTTCCCTGCTGGTGATTTTCTCAGCTTCCTGGGGCCTGCAGGGGGTACGGTGGAATGGTATGGTGCAGGAAAAACTATTCCAGCCACAGGGCCAGCACCTATGAATTTATCGCTGGCTACTTACTATAACCTTGTGGTTAGCCCGGATAACGCAGCCACTATTACGTTGCCTGCCAGTAACCTGACAATTTACAACGACTTTACTTCCGGGGGCACCGGCACAGGTATAGTAGCAACCAATGTTGCTGCAGCCAGAACAATTACTGTCAACAAAGATATCAATGTTACTTCAGCCACCCTCCAATTATCGAGCAGTACGGCTGCAACATCAACTTCATTTATTGTTGAGGGTAATACAACAATCAGCTTAGGCGCATCGATGGTTGTGCAAGATGCCGGTACAGGGAATCACGTACTCACAACCAATGGTTCCCTTGTCAATAATGGTACGCTTAATTTAAGGCGATCAGGAACTCGTTATGCGGACCTGGTTTTTACAGGAACGACAAACACCAGCCTGACGGGAACAAATGGCGGAGCCACGACTACCTTGAACCAGATTACTATTGATAAAGGAACTTCTCAAACACCTATGCTGACTTTTGATGTTGCCGGTACATTGAACACGTTAACCAACAACTGGCTTACATTATCCAACGGACAGTTTGTTTACAACCGGAATAGCACTGTTACGTTGACCAATACAGCAAACAATCCCTACACCATTCCGTCAACATCCCGCCTTACTGTTCAGGCCGGTATAGTCAATATTAGCAACATCAATAACAATAACAGTGATTTACTACTTGCCGGTGCGCTTGAGGTAACCGGTGGCACGGTTAACGTGGGCAATTCTGCAAATAACAATAATAATGACATTGAATATGCTGCGGCCGGTGTGCCCGCTATTGTCGTTTCGGGTGGATCGTTATATGTGAATGGTGCTATCCGCAGGTCAACCGCTACGTTGTCAGGGGCATTGTCATACACGCAAACAGGTGGCACGGTAACCGTGGCAGGAAGGGCAGCCGCAAACACGAGGGGCATATTTGAAATAGAGAATTATCCGGGAAGCAGCTTCACGCTAACAGGTACATCGGAATTGCAGGTACTGAGGTCTTCTGGAGGCGCGGCTTTCCCTGACCTGTACCTGAACCCGCTAACCAGCAATGTTGCTGCTACAAGTATCATTCAATTAGGGGCCAACGCATTGGGTGCACAAACACTCACGATGAATGCTGTCCCTTCACTGGGTAGCTTCCAGGTGATGGGTGCGGGAGGCAATGCGCAGACTGTAAATATGCAGTCGAGCGAATTGACCACATCCGGGACATTGACAATCAATACCGCCAGTACGCTCAATACAAACGCGTTGAATGTAACCGTTGGCGGGAACTTGTCTATTATCGGTACATACAACGGAAGCAACAACACTACAATTTTTAACGGAGTTGGCGCACAGGCCGCTGCACTATCGGCAAGCAGCCAGTTCCAGAATATAACGGTAAACAAATCTACAGGAACGGTTACGTTAAGCGGAACATCGCCCACCATTACCAACCTTAATTTACTGAACGGTGTGCTGAATGTAGGAACACTTGGCCTTACTGTGCAAGGGGATATTGTTAACAACAGCAGCCAGATAGGCACAGGTGCCATTGTTATGTCAGGAAACTCAGTGTTGCAAAATATTGCAAGTTCCGGAGGATCTTTCACCAACCTGACATTAAGCGGTTCGGCAGGTACTAAAAATGTTGTGGTGGAAGGTGCGCTTTCAATTGTAGGTACGCTGGATTTTGCAACCACTAACCGCTTCTTAACGATTGGCTCCTACCCGTTAACGTTTGGCGCTTCTGCGACAGTTACCGGTGCTGGAGGCACAGCTTTTATCCGCACCAATGGTGTGTCCAGTGATCTGGGAGTAGTGAAAATATGGCCCGTTGCAGGAGCTTCTCCTTTTACGTATGCCGTAGGCACACAGAATAATTATACTCCCGTTACAGTCACGCTAACAGTAAGCACTTCAGGCTCGCTTTCCATTGTGCCGGTTAATAGCCGCCACCCAACAGCGAATATTGGTAGCCCGGAACGCATCTTGAATTATTACTGGATTCTCTCACGGGATAATTCCCTGGCATATTCGGCAACCGGGTCGCATGTGTATGCTTTTCCTGCAGCGCTCATGGGCGGGGCGGGTGCAACCTTTGCAGCCGGTTATCTGGATTTGTCTGATCCGGTAGGCTGGATAACCAGCGGACATAACGGATCTGCTACTACAACCAGCATGGCCTTTACTAATTTGCTGAACACAAACCTTCCACAACAGAACAGCAGCTACCACCTTACGGTGGGTACGGAAAATACGTTACCTAACCCTATCATTCCTGTTTACAGCCGTTTGGCAAATGCAGATGTAAACAACCCCGCAATAGGGGGTAACTGGAGTGACCCAAACAGTTGGACGCTTCAGGCTGATGGTATGGGTGCGCCACTCGGTTCTGCTCCATTTGGGGCACCCGTAGTAATATTAAATGGCGCCCGTGTCAATGTGAATGTCAATGCACGAAACAACTTCAGTACAATAATTGATGGCCTCGTAGTTATCAACACAACGTTTGGCCATGGATTCGGGAACATCAGCGGTACAGGCGCATTACGTTTCGGCACCAATACATTCCCCGCCGGGAACTATGCGGCATTTGTTTCTTCATCAGGAGGTACCATTGAGTATATAGGCCCGATGACCATGAACAACCGGAACACTTATAATAACCTGAGCATTATCGGCACAGGCAACGTTACCATGACAGCAACTAACCTGACCTTAAACGGAAATGTAAGTATTGCTTCAGGTGCAACGTTAAATAATTCAGCCAATAATGCGAACATGACAATAGCCGGTAACTGGTCAAACAGTGGGTCGTTTAATCCTGGAACTGCTACGGTAACGTTCAACGGATCCGGTCCCCAATCCGTGACCGGTTCAACTACCTTTAACAATATTGCTATAACAAAAGCAGGCTCCAACCTGACTTTGACAGGCGCTGGTACCACCACTGTAAACGGGATCCTTACCTTAACGAATGGCCATTTGATTGTTCCCCCAGCCCACTTGCTTACCTTGCCGTTATCGGGTTCCATCAGCGGAGGTTCCGCAAGCAGCTATATATCGGGGGCTGTAAGAAAATCGATACCTGCTTCAGGCAGTGTTACCTTCCCTATTGGGAAAATAGCGCCCGGTCGGTACCGGCCTGCTTCCATAACCGGAACAACGGGCATTGACACATGGACAGTAGAGTATGTAGGCAACGACCCGACAGCAGATGGTTTTCCTAATGCAACCATAAACCTGTCGAATCCGCCTCCGAATGACATTAAATCGGTAAGCATGTTTGAGTATTGGTTGGTTAGCCGGGTTGGTTCAGCCGCAGCAGGCCTTTCGCTGTCCTACAATACAGGAAGTTACACTCCACCCAACATCGGGAACGTGCCAAACCTGCGCATCGCCCGGTGGGATGGCGCACAATGGGATGTGCCTTCTGGAGGAGGGTCGTCTTCCCAGTCGGGTGATAACATCACCGGAACGGTAAGTATAACCAATGTTACTTCTTTCAGCCCGTTTACACTTGCATCATTGGATGCGATCTCACCGCTTCCTGTTGAACTGGACAAGTTTTGGGCGGAAGTTGTGCCTGGCGGTGTTGATCTTTTCTGGGAAACTGCATCTGAATTGAACAACCATTATTTTACGGTTGAGCGGTCGGTAACAGGCGAAACATTTACAGCTATTGGCGATAAAGTTGCCGGCAAGGGGACAACCAACCAAAGAAGCAAGTACTCGCTTAAAGATACAAACCCTGTTCACGGAACGTCCTATTACAGGTTAAAGCAAACCGACTTCGATGGATCGTTTGCACATTCAAAAACAATAGCGGTCAAATATGACGGCCCTTCCATGGCGTTCATGAATGTATATCCCAACCCGGTATTCGGAAATGAAGTAACCATAGAGATCAACGGGTTAAAAGGGGTTGAGGAAATACCGGTTATTATTTTTGACCAGTTAGGAAAGGAAATCTACCGGGCTGTCCTGGAGGTTGACGGAAATGGTTTCGTAGCCCACAAGTTGGTTTTCGAAAACCCTGTTGCAGATGGTGTCTATATCGTTAAGGCAGGCGCAACCCTGTTCTTGATCAAGCGGCTCATCATCCTTAACCGGGCAGGGAACTGAGATTGGGGGGTGGTTAGTCAAAAAAAGCAATTCAAATCCTAAACAACTGAAGGATCATTCGTGCCAACGTGTTGAAGGTAATGGATTGTTTCACCGGATGTTGGCAGGCAGTCAAAACGAATTGAATACTCAAGTTGTGGACCATTGCCGGTGCGAAGACATATCCACATATCTCATTTCCATAAAAAACCGACCGGGATTTTCAGGCATTGCTATACATCTTAAACACCGGTTCCCGAAGTGCTCTCCCTTCTTCGGAACAAATAAATGCCATCGCTTCAGCGATTGCCTCAGGCTTTACCCAGTCATCAAAATCAGCATCGGGCATGCTCTTCCTGTTTTGGGGAGTGTCAATGGTACTGGGCACGATTACGGTAGATACAACATTTGAAGATGCACCTTCAGCATTTAACAACTCAGCAAGTTTAAAAAGCAGTGATTTGGCAAGTGCATACGCTACATTCTTTTTTCCTTGATTGGCAATCAGTGATGGACGTGATCCAATAAAAATCAACCGCCCACC
Source organism: uncultured Roseivirgaceae bacterium (assembly GCA_964398945.1). Lineage (GTDB taxonomy): Bacteria > Bacteroidota > Bacteroidia > Cytophagales > Cyclobacteriaceae > JBGTGG01. Next base: position 12,450 of record CAYNOT010000004.1, read on the forward strand.
ATCGGGTTGTTTGCACATGCGGGCAAAGATTGGCCGTGCGAGAAAATAAGCCGTATCAAAATTGAGTTTTTGCATTTTTGAAAGAAGTGCATGGTCTGTTTTTGAAATATCACCCGCAGCAAATCCCCCTGCCAGCATCAATGTTGCATGGATACTTCCATACGCCAGTATTGCACGTGCTGCAAATTTTTCCACCGCAGCTTCATCGGTAAGGTCAAGCTCGTGTATATCAACAGGGGCACTGGTATCATACCCAAGTTTCTTCCCCGGGCTTACGGTTGCAATTACATTGTAATCCAATGCCAGGAATTTTTTTACGGCAGCTTCACCAAGGTTCCCAGCTGCTCCGGTGATGATCACATTTTTTTGCATCGCTTAATTTTTTGGTGGCTTGCGTTTCGATTTGAATTGATAAGCTTTATCGCCTTTTCGTTTTCCTTTTCCTTTCTTGCTGTTTTCTAAATCGAAAGTACGGGAGGCTCCAATGGTAAAATAAACAAAGACTTCTTTACGGCCACCCGAAATGTCGTACAACGTTTCGTGGTTATCGACTTTTGTTAAATACGCGGTAGTGCGCGGTTCAAGAAAACTATAGTTGGCACGGAGATCAAAAGAAATTTTGAGCAGTTCTGTTACTTCCCAATCGGATCGAAAACCCAACGCTCCTGTAAATTGGATTTTGTTAAAATCACTTGACGACAACATTTGATAATCATTGACTTTGGGTACCACCACACCATCATATTCAATAGTGTAATCATCTGGTAAAATCGGATAGACCGCCAATGGAAATCTCATTTTGCCTGCATCGTGAGAAATGGTTTCTTCTCCACTAATGAGGTATTGCACTCCTGCTGCAGCAATAAAACTTACTTTAAAAAATGAAAGGTCGATTACATGCAACTTAAAACCCACTGGCATATCGATGTATTGCATATTTATTTTGCGAATACCCATCTGTCCACCAACGGAATTGAGGACATTGAAATTTTGTCCGCTTTTCATATAGCTCGGACTGGCAATGAGCCCAAAACCCTCGTAGTCGATTTCAACATTGAAACCGATCGGGGCATATTTTACTAAGTAGCGGTATTGATAGCGAGGGTCATTTTCAATTCCCTGGTCGAGGGTAAAAGGCGTGGTTAATCCTGTGAACAATCCTATCGAAACAATTTTCTGGGAAAATGCTGAAGCGGGTAGAATGAAAAGGATGATGAGTGTAAAGTTCCAACGGGTCATGAGGCCCAGTTATAGTTAGGTCAAGTATGCCAAATTAAACATAAATCCAGATAGTTAAATCATAAGGGGACACCTCCGGATGTTATTTTCGATGATCACCTGCTTTTCCGGTTGAAAATCCAACGATCATTTAATGTGGATTTCTTTAGGCAAGGTTGTGGTACACCCGCTGCACATCTTCATCGCTTTCCAACACGTCAATGAGTTTTAAAACTTCATCCTGATGCTCCTCCGATAACTCTTTGGTCACGGTTGGGGTGTACACCAGTTCTGAACTTTTGGGTTCAATTTTTTTGTCTTCGAGAAATTTTTGCATGTGGCCGAATTCGGTGAACTTGGTATAGACCGTAATTTCATCTTCATCTTTCTCTATTTCTTCCGCGCCAGCGTCAATAAAATCCAGTTCAAGTTCATCGAGGTTGATGGATGCCGGATCAAATTTGAAAGCGCCTTTGTGTTCAAATAAAAAAGCAACCGAACCGGAGTTGCCCATGCTGCCGCCACCTTTTGAAAAATGGACACGGATATTTGCAACGGTACGCGTGGGGTTATCCGTTGCAGTTTCTATTAGTATGGGAATTCCGTGCGGGCCGTATCCTTCATATACCACTTCCTGAAAATCCTTTTCCCCTTTGGCGGAAGCACGGTTGATGGCTGCTTCAACACGGTCTTTTGGCATGTTGACACCTTTTGCATTTTGAATGGCCAACCGGAGTTTTGGATTGTTTTCCGGCAAGGGACCACCATCCCGAACGGCAATGGAGATTTCTTTACCGATCCGTGTAAACGCTTTGGCCATCTTGTCAAAGCGGGCGAACATCCGGTGTTTTCGTTTTTCAAAAATGCGTCCCATGATTCTGTTTTAAAATTCTGTGCAAAGTAAGCCTGATTCATTTTTTGTTCAAAAAAAGTTTAGGCTAATTCTATTTCCGTTATCCGTCTGACCTGCTTTTTTGCCTGTCAGGTTGAGCCTGCCTGCCTGCGAATAGCATCTTCGGCAAAGGCAGGCCTGTCGAAACCCTAGCTTTCAGCCCGTTTTGATTTCTCCCATACCACCGATTGTTTTCCTTTTAAGTATCGAAAAAAACCCGCGTATACGGACAAGTTCATTACTGAAAAATAGTAGGGCACAAAAAAGCCTTTGATCGGGATTTTTTTATTGCGAAGGAGGTATCCAACTCCGGCTATTACGTAAAAAAATACTTGCCCCAGGAATACCCATTGAAAAAACAGTAATCCATTCCACGCAAGGTAGGCGTTCGAAATAAATAGTATCGGCAAGGCAAGGGGTGCAAGTGTCCAGCGCAATACCCGGTGGGAAATATATTGAAAGGAGAGCAATCCGTATTTGAAAGGATTCAGCAAATAGGAGAGGAGTACAATGGCCTGGATGCCTCCGGCAGAAATCCGTACTTTCCTTTTCCATTCTTCATCAACAGAGGCAGAAGCTGTTTCTGTTGCATACGCTTCCGGTTCATACACAAAGCGATATCCTGAAGAGGCGATCTTTAAGGAGATATAAAAATCCTCAATAATAATATTGGAAGGAGGCTCCTGGAAAAGGGATGTGCGAATGGAGAACAATTCACCCGCAGCACCCACTACAGAGTTGAGGTCGCTGTCTTTTTTCTTGAGGAAAGACTCATATTTCCAATAGAGCCCTTCACCTGCCCCCGCGGCATTATCAGCCGATTTGGAAAAAATCCGTTTTTCACCGGCTACCCCACCTACTTTTTCATCTGTATAGTGGCGGGCAATTTTTTTCAGTGCATCCTGATTCAACAAGGTGTTGGCATCCGAAAAAATAACAATGGGGGAGGTTACTTCTTTCATCACACGGTTTACCGCATGGATTTTTCCTTTTCTGCCCGGTTCATGAAAATGACGGATTTCGGAATATCCTGAGATGATAGGCCCGGTTTCATCAGTTGAACCGTCTGTGACGAAAAACAAGTCTATTTTATCCTTGGGGTACTCAAGCGACAATGTATTTTCAATTTTTTCCTGAATGATGGACTCTTCGTTGTAAGCAGCAATCAGTAGTGTGATTTTGGGCCATTCAAGCGGTTCAGCAACCATTTTGGGTCGCGATGTAAGTTTATCAAGGATAAAGACCACAATTCCATACCCAATATAGGTGTAGCCAACCACGACCAAGCACGTCCAGAAAGTAATTTGCGCCCAAAAAAGCATCATTTATTTGTTTTTTTGAAAACGCGAAACTAAGAGTTACTAAAGGATTAATTAACGAATAGAGAAAAGAATTTTATGTAAGTTTGCCAGTCTATTTGGTGGAAATCATGCTGTTTTCAAGAAGAATCCTTGTCTCCATACTAATCTTTTGCTTCGGGTCAAATGTGCTTTCATTTGGCATAGGGAATGATTATACACCATCGAACAGGTCTTTTTTTGTTCCACCTGTTGCGGTTCCCGATGTTGGGAGTACCAATGAGGATACGCAGGTTAGCTTAAATGTGCTCACCAATGATACCGATATCGATGGCAATATCGACCCTGCTTCCGTTGATTTAGACCCTTTAACAGCAGGAAAGCAGAGTTCACGAAGTACTGCGGAGGGTAACTGGAGCGTTGATGCCACCGGATTAGTGACGTTCACACCCACACTTAACTTTTCCGGGCTGGCCATTATTTCCTACACGGTAGACGACTTTGCTGGGGAAACTTCAAATATTGCCACCATAACCATTACAGTATTAGCAGATCAAACCATTACGTTCGCTCCATTGGGTTCGAGAACCTTTGGTGATGGAACTTTTGCGCTAAGCGCAACTTCTTCTTCAGGTTTACCGGTAAGTTACTCCAGTGGAAATCCATTGGTTGCTACGATTACCGGCAACATAGTAACCATAATAGGAGCAGGTACAACAACCATTACGGCTTCTCAAGCGGGTAATGACACCTATAGCGCAGCCCCGGCAGTTAATCAAAATCTTTTGGTTAACAAAGCCACGCTAACAGCCACTGCGGATAATAAAAGCAAAGTGTATGGTGCTGCTATTCCTGCATTAACGTTAACTTACACGGGTTTTGTAAATGGTGAAGATGCATCCGTGCTAGCTACTGCGCCCATTGCAACTACTACGGCTTTGGCTACCAGTAATGTGGGCACATACCCAATCACCGTATCCGGGGGCACAGATAATAATTACAGTTTTAATTATTCTGCAGGAACATTAACAGTCACAAAAGCAACTGTTATGGCCACGGCCGCAAATGCAACCCGGGTATACCAGATGGCTAACCCTGTGTTTATAATTAACTATACAGGTTTTGTGAATGGTGAAGATTTCACAGTGTTAAATACGCTGCCTGTTGCCAGCACTTCCGCAACACTTTCAAGTTCAGTGGGTACATATCCTATAACCGTATCCGGTGGAGACGATAACAATTATACATTCAGTAATGTAAGTGGTACGCTCACGATTACCAAAGCAACTCCGGTTGTCACCTGGAATAATCCTTCAGCAATTACTTATGGAACTGCATTAAGTGCAACACAATTAAATGCTACGGCCAGTGTAGCCGGAACATTTACCTATACTCAGCCATTGGGAACCATATTAAATGCAGGTGCAAATCAGGTTCTTACCGTAAGTTTTTCTCCTTCCGATGCTGCGAATTATAATCCTGTAAATGGGACTACTGTTCAGCTAACTGTTAATAAGGCCAATCCGGTTATCACCTGGGCAAATCCTTCAGCAATTACCTACGGAACACCGCTTAGTGCAACACAATTAAATGCGACTGCTAATGTGTCTGGTACATTTACCTATACGCCAGCATCTGGGGCCACTTTAAATACAGGTGCTAATCAGGTATTGTCTGTCAATTTCGTGCCTGATGATAATGCAAACTATAATTCTATTACGGGCGCAACCGCGTTGATCACGGTGAATAAAGCAACCCCAACTGTAAACTGGT
>CAYNOT010000004.1:17730-241567 GCA_964398945.1 uncultured Roseivirgaceae bacterium
CAAATCCTGCAGCGATAACATACGGCACACCGCTTTCTGCCACACAGCTTAATGCTACTGCAAGTGTAGACGGAAATTTTGTCTATGCACCCGGCTTGGGAACGATTCTAAACGCTGGAGCAAACCAGGCCTTGTCCGTTAATTTCACCCCTAACGATGCAGCGAATTATAATTCGGTAAATGGCACCACGGTATTTATTACCGTGAATAAAGCCGCCCCAACCGTAACCTGGTCAAATCCTGCAGCGATAACATACGGCACACCGCTTTCTGCCACACAGCTTAATGCCACAGCCAGTGTAGCCGGTACATTTGTTTACACCCCAGCTTCAGGCACTTTACTAAACGCGGGTGCTGATCAGGTTTTATCTGTTGATTTTTCTCCTAATAATCTTGACAACTATAGCCCTGTAAACGGAACCACCGTTTTGATTACAGTGAATAGGGCAACTCCGGTGATCACCTGGAATAACCCTGCCGCCATTACCTACGGAACAGCCTTGAGTGCTACACAGTTAAATGCAACAGCCAGCGTTCCCGGAGTTTTTGCCTATACACCCGTAGCGGGCACTGTCTTAAATGCGGGTGCCAACCAAACCCTGTCTGTTAATTTTACACCAAACGATGCAGCAAACTATAATGCTGTAAATAATTTTCAGCGCACGATTACGGTAAATAAAGCAGACCCCGTAATTACCTGGCCTAATCCCGCATCCATCGTCTATGGCACGCCCTTGAGTGCAACTCAACTAAACGCCACGGCCAGTGTGCCCGGAACATTTTTATATTCGCCAGCCAGCGGAGCAATATTAAATGTGGGGGTTAATCAAACGTTGTCATTGGATTTTACACCCAATGATGTATTAAATTATAATTCAATTAATGGGCGTACTGCGTTAATAACCGTTACAAAAGCAACGCCCGTCATAACATGGGCTACACCACTGCCGATTAAAATAAATGAACCATTATCATCCACACAACTCAATGCTACGGCCAATGTTCCAGGTACGTTTACATACGCACCGGTAAGCGGGTCTTCATTTGCCACTGCCGGCACGTATCCACTTACGGCATCATTTACGCCAACGAATGCTTTAAATTATAATTCGGTACCCAGTACAGAGATTCAAATAACGGTTAATGATAAAGATAATCCGGTCGTAACCTGGTCAAATCCTGCAGCCATTACGTATGGTACGTTACTCAGTGCAACACAATTGAATGCGACAGCCAGTGTGCCGGGTACCTTTACGTATACACCCGCCACAGGAACCTTATTGAATGCAGGTGTAAACCAAACGCTCTCCGTAACATTTGTTCCTACTAACACGGTTGATTATAATACTGTAATACGCACTGTACAAATTACAGTAAATAAAGCCCAACTGACAGCAACGGCAGCAGACAGAACAAGAACTTATGGAGCGGCAAATCCTACCTTTACAATTTCTTATACCGGATTTGTTAACAGCGAAACAGCGAGTGTGATCGATACGCCACCTGTTGCTAACTGCGCTGCAATTGTATCGGATAATGCAGGAAGTACTTTTCCTATTATCCCTTCAGGAGGAATTGATAATAATTATAATTTCACGTACGTGAATGGTACACTTACCATTACAAAAGCAACACTGACTGCGCGCGCAGATGATAAGTCAAGGTCGTATGGTTTGCCAAATCCGGTTTTTACAATCAGTTATTCGGGTTTTTTGAATGGCGATACGGAAAGTTCAATCACTGCACCAACTATTGCTTCAGTTGCTACAGCGCTCAGTAATGTTGGAAATTACGCGATCACCTTAAGCGGAGGCTCATCGGTTAATTATAATTTCTCATTACAAAACGGAACGTTAACCGTAAACCCCGCTCCGCTTATTGCAAGACCGGCCGATGTGAGTAAATCGTATGGTCAGGGCAATCCAACGTTTACGATAACGTACAGTGGTTTCTTAAATGGAGATAATGCAGGTACCATAACACAGCCAACACCTGGCACAACCGCAACTACCACGAGCCCGGTGGGCACTTATCCCATTAATCTTACCGGTGGTAGCGCGGTTAATTATAGTATCATATTGCAACCCGGGGTGTTGACAATAAATAAAGCTCAGCTTACGGTCACAGCCAATAATCAATCGCGTGTTTATGGAGCGGCAAATCCCCCGTTAACGTTTGTGTATGCCGGATTTGTGAATGGTGAAAACGCATCAGTGATTGATTCAGCTCCGTTGGCTTCCACTTCTGCAACGGTGCTAAGCGCGGTAGGAAATTATCCGATCAATTTATCAGGCGGTTCTGATAATAATTATAATCTGAATTTCGTTTCGGGCACATTGGCGATCACTAAGAAGGTTTTAACAGCAACGGCAGTGAATGCCAGCCGTACCTACGGAGCAACAAACCCGACTTTTTCAATTGCATACACAGGGTTTGTTAATTCAGAAGATGCAACGGTAATTGATGTGTTACCGGTTGCTTCCACTACCGCCACGATCACCAGTGCAGTAGGAACGTATCCAATTACACTAAGTGGAGGCACAGACAATAATTATAGTTTCAACTTTGTTTCCGGTACGTTAACGATCACAAAAGCAACACTTACTGCAACTGCTGTAAATGTGAGTCGTGAATTTGGGGTGGCAAATCCTGCCTTTACAATTTCTTATTCAGGTTTTCGGAATGGAGAAACTGCTGTTGTTCTGGATACTCCTCCGGTAGCATCCACTACAGCGAATGCAGCAAGCACGGTGGGCACCTATGCGATTACTGTTGCCGGAGGCACAGATAATAATTATGCGTTTACCTATGTGAATGGCACACTCACCATCGTAAAAGCAACACCAATAATCACCTGGAATAATCCTGCCGCTATCACTTACGGAACGGCACTGAGTGCCACACAACTGAATGCTTCTGCCAGTGTAGCGGGTACCTTTACCTATACACCGGCATCAGGCACAATTTTAAATGCGGGAGCTAATCAGGTATTGAGCGCAAATTTTACTCCTGCTAATTCTACTAATTACAATTCAGTTACGGGTATTACGGTATTGATTACTGTAAATAAGGCAACTCCGGTGATTACCTGGAATAACCCGGCAGCAATCACCTACGGTACGGCACTTTCCGCAACACAATTAAATGCAACGGCCAATGTGCCGGGAAGTTTTGTGTATAGTCCAGTGGCTGGCACCGTTTTAAATGCGGGTGCAAATCAAGTGTTATCGGCTACTTTTACCCCAACAGATATGAATAATTATAATACTGTTGCTGACCGAACTGTACAGATCACGGTTAATAAAGCAAACCCGGTGATCACCTGGAATACACCTGCACCCATAACATTTGGGACTGCGCTTAGCGCGACACAATTGAACGCCTCTGCGAATGTGGCGGGTACATTTGTTTACACACCTGCCGCAGGAACCATATTAAATGCCGGTGTAAATCAAACATTGTCAGTTAATTTCAATCCAACGAATACAAATAATTATAATGCTATAACCGGAACTACTGTAAGTATTACGGTAAATAAAGCAACTCCGGTAATCACCTGGCCTACTCCAACACCGATTACATTTGGCACCGCACTCAGTGCAACACAATTGAATGCAACAGCAAATACAGCAGGGACATTTACCTATACTCCCGCCAGTGGCACCGTGTTGAATGCAGGGGCTAATCAGATATTAACCGCGAATTTCGTTCCGTCCAATACCAATAACTTCAACAATGTGAATGGTGTTACCGTTTTAATTACCGTAAATAAAGCGAACCCGGTAGTTTCCTGGAATAACCCATCAGCGATAAATTATGGCACACCCTTAAGCGCAACTCAGCTTAACGCAACCGCTTCTGTGGCGGGATCATTTACGTACACACCGGCTTCGGGAACTATGCTCAATGCGGGTGCTAACCAAAAACTTGCCGTAAGGTTCGTGCCAACGAATACGGGTAATTATAACATCGTTGAAGAGACTGCTGTAACCATCACTGTTAATAAAATTAACCTGACGGCACGCGCTAATAACATTAGCCGTATTTATGGTTTGGATAATCCTGTGTTAACCATATCGTACACAGGCTTTGTAAACGGAGAAACCGAATCGGTATTAGACAGTAAGCCAACGACCAGCACAACCGCTGCAAAAACCACTTCAACAGGTACCTATCCAATAACTGTATCCGGGGGGTTGGATAATAATTATAATTTTATTTATGCACCGGGCACACTCACCATTACAAAGGCAACATTAACCGCTGCAGCGGATAATAAAACTAAATTATTCAGCACACCTAATCCTGAATTAACAGTCAGTTATTCCGGATTTGCCAATACAGATAACGCCAATGATATTGATGTGAGGCCAACCGTTGCCACTACAGCTACATTATCTTCACCACAGGGTGCATATCCGATAACTGTTTCGGGTGGCAGCGACAACAATTACAACTTCACCTATGTTCAGGGCACATTAACGATTACACCGAATTTTCCACCAACGCTAACTAGTTTTTCGATAGAAACCCCGGAAGACGTACCCTATACTTTTACGTACACAACATTCGGGGATAATTTTTCAAGTTTCGCTGGTAGCCCAATTCAGTATGTAAAAGTAATTTCTTTGCCGGCACAGGGCACACTCTTGTGGAAGGGAACTGCCGTCACTGCAGGCGCTGAAATCATGGTGGAAAGTGGTGCCCTCAATAACTTTATCTATCAGCCGAAAGCAGAATTTAGTGGCACGGATTCTTTTATATGGAATGCATTTGACGGAACGTTTTCAGCCGTGCAGAATGCCAATGTGTTGATTTCTGTATTCAGTGTGAATGATCCTCCGGTATTAAGCAACATCGAAACAACTCCGGTGTTGTACAGCCTGGGTGACCCGGCCATACCGGTATCAACTTCGATATTGATAAGTGATATTGATAATGCGAATATGTTTTCGGCAACCATTTCAATAGTCGAAAATTTTACCAATGGTGATCAGCTTTCGTACAGACCGGCATCCGTATCGCCAATTACGGCTGCGTATAATGCTGCCACCGGTATTTTAGAGTTAACAGGAAAAGATACACGTACTAATTATGAAGCTGCATTGGCAAAAGTATTTTTCAACAGTCCGGTTACAGGCGATGCTGTAATATCCAATAAGCGAATCACTTTTGTTGTGCGCGATAGCCTGGATGACAGTAATATCGTAAGCAGAATTGTTTCCATTACCGAGGTGTTTCCTGAAGTAAGTATCGTAAATGCATTTACACCTAATGGCGATGGTGTTAATGATTACTGGGATTTTGTCGATCTGGATTTTTACTCTGAAATTGAAATAAGGGTGTTCGACAGAAACAATTCTTTGGTATTTCATTGCCAGGAGGTTGATTGCAAATGGGATGGCAAGAAAAATGGCATGGAGTTACCGGCTGGCCCATATTTCTATACTATCTTTTTGAACGGAGGTAAACGGAAATACCAAGGCACTGTAACAATATTGAGATGAAGCAAGGAATTAAACCATATCGAATCCTGGTGCTGATTTCACTTATTCTTAGTGGAATACAATTATTTGCGCAAGAGGACGACTATACGCAATACTATTTGAACCTGCCGGCTGTTAATCCTGCCTTTACTGGTTTAGATGATTTTTTTAGCCTGAATGCAGGCGTGAGGGAAGGCAGGAATAGTTATGGAATTAAGAACGATAATTCCTATCTCAGTTTTTTTGGTGCGTTAAACAATGGCAATCGTGCCGGACGCAGAAATAATGCATTACGTACATCCGATCCGACTATCTTTGAATCGATACAGCATGAGAAAAAATACAGAAGACGTCATGGGTTGGGTGGTATCGTTACCAGTAGAAGGGTGGATCCGTATAAATCCTTCGGTGCTTTCCTAAACTACTCGTATCATATGCCCTTAACGCCCAACCTTAGTATTTCGTTTGGCACCAGGATTGGCCATACGAACCAACGGATTAATTTCACTGGTCTTCAGGTGCGTGACGATGTAAACGACTCATTTTATCAAAGTTTGCTGACAGCAGGGCAGGGGAGTCAGAATACATTTTTAGTTGATTTTGGTACGGTCATTTATTCAAGGAAATTTTTCCTCGGATTGTCATCCGATAATCTTGTTGCACCTAAACTAAATGGCGATCAGTTATTCAACTTAAATACAGGCGTACGGTACAGGGCACAAGTAGGAGCATTTTTTCCACTTAACCCGGAATGGATGTTATCCCCCGGTATTACCACGATCTATAAAGAAGGTTATGATTTAAGATGGGCGGCCAATCTACGATTGAAATATAAAGACCTCATCTATGTGGGGTCTGCATTTGAACCTGACTTAAAAGCTTCCTTACTTATTGGTTTAGTGACCAATAAAGTATCTATCCATTATGCCTACGATATGTACATTGGCGGGCTCAATAATTTTGATGTAAATACGCACGAGTTGGTATTGGGGCTTAGATTGTTTGATCCATATAAATTAAAACCTCGCTTTTGGTGATTGTGCGTATGAAGAGATTGATTTTATGTGTCCTTATTTTTAGTGCAGCGCTGGAAGCGAGTGCACAGGAACTTCAATTCAGTCAACCTGTAAAGCTTAGCTCTGCTATAAATACTGAAGATGAAGAGTTGGCACCCATGCTTTCACCTGATGGACAAACACTTTATTTTTCAAGGGCATTTCATAATAAAAACACAGGTGGCAAATATGCGGGCACCGATATCTGGATTTCCAGAAAGGATGCCGATGGCAATTGGACACCTGCCGTTAATGCCGGTAAACCCTGGAATACCAAACGTTCCAATGCGGTGATTGGGATCAGTGCGGATGGCGCTACCGTTTATTTGACAAATGCATACAATAACAAAAGCGGGTTTTCATTTTCAAGGTTAGTGCTTGGAAAATGGACGAAGCCGGAGTTTATCGCTGTGCCGGGCATCAATCGGGATGACCTGGTGGGCATCTATGTACATCCAGCTTCAGATGTGATGATGATATCTATGAAGGGGAAGGACAACAATGACGAAGAGGATTTATACGTAAGCTTAAAGGATTCATTAGGTCGCTGGAGTCAGCCTCGGACGCTGGGGTCTTCTATCAATACTTCTGGGTTTGAAATATCACCCTTTCTATCACGCGATAAAAAGAGATTGTACTTTTCAAGCAACGGCCATTCGGGATTTGGTGATGCTGACATTTTTTACAGTGATCGGTTGTATGACTCGTGGCAGACATGGACTGTTCCTATAAATTTAGATGAGAAAGTTAATTCCGTTGGTTTCGATGCCTTTTTTTCAATTTATGGTGATTCTGTTGCCTACTTTACAAGTAATAGGATTGGGAAATCAACAGATATTTTTACCGTTGAAGTGAAGACCAGTGCCACGCCTTTTAAGATAAGCGAAAAATTCATGACGCAAAGTGATATGAAGTCAGTGCTGGGCGGGGAAATATCGAGCAGCATAACGTATGTAAATAATGAGACTCAACTTTCACAAGAGCAGCAGGAACGTGTCTGGTATATTGCGAACAAGGTTGAATTGAATCGTGATATCAATATTTATTTGAGGGTATTGAGTGAAGATAGTGCAGACCTTATGTCACAACGGATTACTGTTATTTTTGATCTGCTAAAATTAGCGGGGATAGAAACCCCCCGCATCCATGTTGATTATAAGGCGCAGGTCAAAGGGCAGGAAAACGGCATCATTGAATTGCTGTTTTTCAAATAGCGCTGATCCTAAAGGGCTTATAGTATTTCCTTTTTGCAAGGAGCATCATGGGTTCGTCACCCTTTGAATCCCCAAAGGCAGCTTCAATTTCAAATTCATCTAAATTATACTCTTTTTTTATTCGTTTTACTTTTTCGTAACCGTAGCAGTTTTTTCCCATAATTTTACCGGTTATTAAAAGATCCTGTGATTGTAATTTTGTGCCAATGCAAGAGATACCCAATGAATCACACCAAGGTTTAACCCAATTTTCAGGTGAAGCGGTAACAACAACAACCTCAAAATTCTCTTTTTTATAATTCAGGATTTCTTTTAGCGCCTGAGGACGTATTATGGATTGAAGGTGGTGAGTTGAATACTGCGCACACTTTTCGTTAAACTTTGCAAGGGGCATTTTTCTTAAAAACCAGGTAAGCATCAACTCCTTGGCCCTCCAATTTGGAATAATCCTTAAAAACAGCAACCCGAATACAGGAACAAGTAGTAGTAAGCCAGTATAGAAGTACAACTTTCCAGTGTTGAATTTCAGAAAATCAAAAAGTGTGTCTCTATCTGTTATTGTCCCATCGAAATCAAAAAGAACCAACTTTCTTTTAGAAGACATAAATTATTAGATAGAAGCTAATAACCCACCCTGCAATTGTAACAAGTATAAACTTGTCTTTAAACAACACTTCAGTTGGGGACCCGCTGTTTTGCTCAACAAAAGTTATTTGCAGATAGCGGATTACCCCGGCAACAACAAAAATCGCGGTGATGAATACGTTGTCAGAATTAAGCCTGGAGGTTATCTCAGGTGATTGTGTATACATAATATAAGCGACAATAATTACAGCTGATAGTAGCGTAAGGCATGAGTTAATGAATTCAAGATTGTAGTTACTTGTAGACTTCCGGATAACTTCACGGGTTTCCAGGCGGATTAATAAGTCATCCCTACGCTTGGCAAAAATCAAAAATAGCGCAAGGAGAAAGATCATAATGGATAGCCAATGTGATACCTCAATGTTGGCAATTATGCCACCGCTATGAATTCGGAACAAGAAGCCAGAAGAAACAACGAATAGATCTACTATAGGTATATTTTTAAGCCCAAAAGAATAACCAATATTAAGTCCAAAATACAGGATCAGAAGTACAGTAAACCGAGGATCGACCCAAAAACTTATTGCAAATCCGAAGCTCGCTAAAATAGCGAAAATTATAAGTCCTTTCTTAAGTGATATGGCACCAGAAGCTAACGGACGTTCTTTCTTAATGGGATGGAGTTTATCAATTTTTATATCCCTTATATCGTTGATAATATAAATTGATGATGCAACAAAGCTAAAGGCCAATGTGCCGAGTAGTAAAGGAAGTATTTCCGTTCCGGAAAAAAGGTTGCCATAGAAAAATGATGGAATGAACAGGAATAGGTTTTTTACCCAGTGTTTGATTCTTAACAATTTTATCACCGGCCCCATCCGTATTACCAAATATTTTCAAGGTCATCTTTTGTAAAGAGGTGGTTCCGTGTTTTGAAAACAGAATCATTCGTCTTTCCTTTTAACTGAAGTGGATCTTTTGTAAACAATCTTGAAAGCAGGGCAATAGGTAAAAGAAAAAGGAAATACACCAGGCTTAGCAGTATCCTTGAATTTATCCACCCAAGTCCTAAAGCAAACTTTAACCAACCCCACTCAATCCATTTGGCAGCAATGGGAACGAGAATAGAGATGGCGCCAATACCCACCGCAATTTTATGAAGGACAGGTATTTCAAAAATCCATGCAATGACGAGAAACCCAACAACAATTACCAAAATTGTTTTAAACCGGTCTTGATTCTTCACAATAATTTTTTTCTAAAACAAGGTGTATATAAATGGAGCGACTGCTGACCCGCCACCAATAACGATCAATATCCCAATAAAGATCAGCAATAAAATGATAGGTGTTAACCACCATTTTTTTCGTTCTTTCAAGAACTTAAATAAATCCTTAATAAATTCCATAGTTGATTAAAGCATTTTAGACAGAATCAAATTTAATAAAACCGTTTATTAATCCAGAACAAACTCTTCTTTCCAATTATCTTTTTCCTTCCATTCCGGCTGGTTCTTTTTATCAAATACAAAATCCCCAATGACCAGGAAATCCATTTCCGTTCGCATAAAACATCTGTAGGCATCCTCAGGGGTACAAATAATGGGTTCCCCCCGCACATTAAAACTTGTATTTACGACCAGCCCATAGCCGGTAAGGTCTTTAAAGCTTTTGATCAATTCCCAATACTTTGGATTTGTTTCCTTATGTACCGTCTGAATCCGGGCAGAATAATCAATGTGTGTAATGGCAGGCATGTCGGATCGCAAATGGTATAGCTTGTCCTTCAATGAGAAGGAATTGTAGCCTTCAGGGAGGGGCTTCCTTCTCTCCTTGTTTACAGGTTGCACTAAAAGCATATAAGGGGAAATGGAATTGTGTTCAAAATACTGTTCACAATCCTCGGATAAAACGGACGGGGCAAATGGCCTGAACGATTCGCGGTATTTAATTTTAAGGTTAAGCTTTTTTTGCATTTCAGAATTTCTTGGATCGCCTAAAATACTTCTACCGCCAAGGGCACGAGGCCCGAATTCCATTCGGCCTTGCATCCATCCGATTACATTTCCGTCTGAAAGTTTTTGTGCTACATGCTTTGTTAATTCTTGAAAGGATTCATAGTGGGTATAGTTGGCATTATATTTCTTTGCGGTCAATTTTATTTCCGTATCCTCATAAACCGGGCCTAGGTATGATCCCTGCATGGCGTCAAGTTTTTTTGGAACTTCCCTCGATTTCTGGAAATAAATGTGGTATGCGGCCTGGGCAGCTCCTAACGCGCCCCCGGCATCGCCAGCAGCAGGTTGAATAAAGATATTTTTAAATGGCCCGCTATTAAAAAGTTTTCCATTGGCAACACAATTGAGTGCAACACCCCCCGCCATACATAAATTATCGGACCCCGTTAGCCTTTTGGCCTCAAGTGCCATTTTTTGTACAATTTCTTCAGTTACTTGCTGAATGGCCAATCCTAAATTGCAATGCTTTGCTTCTAGCTCAGCTTCAGGCTTGCGTGTTTTAAAACCGAATAGGCCCTCCCACTTATCATCATGGACCATCCGCAACCCGGTTGAATAGTTGAAATATTCCTGATTCAACCAGACTGACCCATCCTCATTGATTTTTATTAGTTTTTCTTTGATTGTAGTAACATACTGCCTTACCTCTTCACTGTCAGGAACCCCGTAGGGGGCAAGCCCCATAAGTTTATATTCACCTGAATTGACACGGAATCCTAAAAAATAGGTAAATGCCGAGTATAGCAAACCAAGGGAGTGTGGAAATTTCAGCTCCTTCAAAATTTTTATATCCTTTCCTGTACCATGACAAATGGAAGCTGTTGCCCATTCACCAACACCATCGATTGTCAATATTGCAGCCTCCTCATAGGGCGAAGGGTAGTAGGCACTTGCTGCATGCGAAAGGTGGTGCTCAGGAAATAATAGTTTAATCCTTTTCTTGTCAAACCCCTCTATCTTTTCAAGTTCTTCATAAATGAGCCGCTTTAAAAACATTTTTTCTTTTAACCATACGGGTATTGCTGTAATAAAAGAGGATAGCCCTTTTGGGGCAAACGCGTAATATGTTTCGAGCAAACGTTCAAATTTCAGCAACGGTTTATCATAAAATGCAATTGCATCCAATTGATCCAAGGAAGCGCCACCATACTTAAGACAAAATTCCACTGCATTCCGCGGAAATCCCGGATCGTGCTTTTTGCGGGTAAAACGCTCTTCTTGTGCCGCAGCTACAATTTCCCCATTCTCAATAATGGCAGCTGCGGAATCATGGTAGAATGCTGATATTCCGAGTATCTTCATAGGTCTTTATTCATAACGATTCGATATATGATTTCCAAAGATGGTAAAAATAACAACTATTCACTTATCTCATTAAGGAGTAATTCAGATATTTTTAAATGCCCATTTGCATTGACATGGTCATCAAGAATGAAATAGTCATCCTCTGACAGGACAGAAGCGGGATTTATTATTTTAATATTATTGATGAAGGATGGATAGTTTTTGTTTTGTTTAAGGTGTTCCAATGCTGAGGAGAATTTATTCGTTTTATATCCATAACTTTCGATATCGAAAACAATTATATTGACTGTAGACAAGTCTATCTTAGAAGAAAGCAAAACATTTAAAAAATCAACAGCGTCTTCCTCTGATGTTGGAAATCTTTCCAGTCGTCCAAGGATTGCTTTTATGGAAAACTTAGTCATCAGTGCTGTTCGTTTACCGAAATAACCCCGCTTTGCTTCCTTTATGCTTTTTTTCGTTTCCTCATAGACCGTCTCGCTACTTACCTGAAGGTTGTTTTGGTTTTGGAGATATTCTTGGTTTTCAATCCTGTCACTATCATGGTATTGAATGATCAACCATTTCACGCTGTCCATATTTAGCCGTTCAAGAAGTTTAAGTTCCCGGGCGGTCCCATAGGATGATATTCCCGCGTTTAACACCGACAGGCCTGTTTTTTCCTCAAGAATTGATGCGAAAGTATCACCTTGGCCCACTCCCCAGCCCATGGTAAAGGAATCACCGAGTGTGATGATAGCCGGCTGGAGCAGGCTTTGGTGATCATCCCGCAGGCCTGCTTCATTAACTTTATATGGGCTAGCAAATTCAACATTTGCGAATGTAAAAGCCCCGGGTTTGAGGGTGTAAAATAATCCAGTGTCATACCGTGCGCATTCATTCATCATTTGAATGGTATTTCGTAGGTAGATTTTGTAGTACTCCCTCGTGGGGGAAAGGAGGAATCCTGGGATTTTTGTTGGATCCTGGAGGATGTAATTTGTATACCACTCAAGGCCGGCAAGCCCGGCTACAACGAATGTAACATTATATAGGATGAACCCGAGGGAGTCCTTTATTTTTTTTAGTGGAAGCATTTGCTGATGGTTCGATCGGATAAAATGTCGAAATGGGGATTTTAAATGATTGTCAAGGTAGTAAAAAAATGAATCCGGAATAGCTTAGATAAAGGTTAAAAAGTCTATTTTTGCCATATTTTTTAATTTTCCTAATCACGTTGGTGACTTATAACGATTCTTTTTTATTAACGGAAAAAACTATCATTTAATGGATATTCTAATTATTCTGAAAATCCTTTGGCGTAAAAAATTCATAATCCTGGCCGTTCCAATTATTGCCGCGCTAGCTGCCTATTTGTTTTCATCCAGGATTGTTCAGCAATATAAAGCTACAGCACAAATTTCGACTGGCTTTACAGGGGTTGATCAACTCAATGCAATGATTGATCCTGTCAATCTACGCGAAGCAGAGGTTAAATTTAGCAATTTATTGACTTCAATGAATTCAGGCATTTGCTTTAATTTGGTATCCTATCGGTTAATCCTCCATGATCTAGTTGAAAGTGACCCTTTTCACCAACCTTCTGAAAACAGTAACCTTGACCGGTCCCATGAAACTAAGGTGATCAAACATTTTGAGCGTAAATTGAATGACATATCCCCGTTAACGACCTCAGATGAAGACTTTTCTGTAATGCGGAATTACCTGAATGCTTATGGTTATGACTATGGCAACGTAAGGGGGGGGCTGGGCATTAGGCGAATCCCCAATACAGATTATATCCAAATTGAATTTATAAGTGATAACCCAAAGCTTTCTGCACTTGGTGCCAATGCTTACTGTGAAGAGTTTTTACGGTATTATGGATCGCTAAAGTCTGTTCAATCCGGTGAGTCCGTTGAGTTTATAAGACAACTTCTTTCTGACAAAAAGAAGGAAATGGATGAAAAGTTGGAGACCCTAAAAGCATTCAAAACCAACAACAGTTTTTTAAATGTTGAAAAGGATGGTGAAGCGAAATTATCGCAGTTGTCTGACCTGGAGAAAAGAAGGGATGATATACGAAGTAAAATCCAGGAACTTGAGCTTATCCTACAGCGGTTAAATTCCGACCTTCAAGATATTGGAAGGGCGGGGGTTGGATCCAATGCTGCCAATCAACAAATTGTTGTCCTCCGCGACCACATCAATAAAGTGAATGAGCAATACATTACCGGTGGCTCCACAAACACAAAACTATTGGACTCACTGAACAATATGCGGGAAAGGCTTCGTGTATTGATGAGTACGATCAATCAATCGAGCACCACGGCTGGTAAACTTTCTGCTTATGAGATTGAGTCAAAGATAAAGGATACCGAAATCCTTTTGCGTGTTGAGAGAACAAATTTAGGTGTTACCGATGCGAATATCAGGAATGTCCAGTTCAACGTTTCAGGGTATGCCTCAAAAGAGGCAAGGGTTTCTGCCCTGCAGCAAGAGGTGGATGTTTCAACGAAAGAATACCTCGAAGCGGTAAACCGGTACAATGATACCAAGAACGCCATGTTGGTCTCTAATACGTTGCGCCAAATCCTGATCGCGGCACCACCCCTACATCCGGAATTGACAAAGAAAAAAATAATTATTGGGTTGGCCGGATTCTCAGGATTGATCCTCTGCCTTTTTGTAATAATTGGTTTAGAGCTTATTGACCTTACGATTCGAACGCCTGAAAAATTTTTAAGATTAGCAGGGTTGCCAATGATCGGAACCATCAATGAGATTGATACAAAGAGTTTTAATATTAAAACATATTTCAATCAGGTTTCAAAAGACCCGGATGTGGAAATGTTCAAATCGATGATGCGGAAAATTAGGCACGAGATTGAATCGTTGAATTCGGCTGTTATTTTAGTAACCAGTGCAAAGCAAAAAGAAGGAAAATCACTCGTTATCCTCTCACTGGCGTATGTATTGAGTTTAATCAACAAACGTGTCCTCATTATTGACACAAATTTCAAGAGCAGCTCACTTTCACAGGTGCTTATCCATAAAAGAGACGATATCAATTTTATTGAATCAGCAAAAAGTGGTCGATTATTGTCGATGAATATTGGGGAGTTTTCTGAGGCTGGGGAAGATGAGAACCAAAACACTTACGATTTGGTCAATCCAACCAAGTTCAATAACATATTTATTATTGGCAATTCAGGGGGGATGGACTCCCCAGCGGAAATTTTATCGGGAAGGAATTTTACAAAATTAGTGGAATCGTTTAGGACAAGTTTTGACTACATCCTGTTAGAGGGTGCGGCATTAAACGATTATTCCGATTCGAAGGAGTTGGTTGGTTTTGTGGATTCTGTTATAGCAATTTTCTCTGCCCACTCCACGATTAAAGGTTTAGATCGTGAATCCATTAATTATCTTCAATCACTTGATCGAAAATTTGCGGGTGCGATTTTGAACCGGATAGATTCAAAAGATTTGAACCTGTAAAGATTATCTTTTGAGCCAGTGCCTGAGGTCTTGTTTTATCAAGTCTTGAAGTTCTTCAATATCCTGTAGATATACCTCCTTGAGCAATCGCTGTTGGATTGCCGAATCGAGTTGGGGGCGCACGAGGTTCTTTCCCCTTAGACTATTGATTGTTTTCTGAAAAAATGGACTTTCCCTTATTCTTCCTATTGCCATTTCCGGAAGTACTTTTTTTATAAGTCCTAAAAATGGACTTTTTTGACCATAAAGCATGTCAAGACCCTTGTTTTTGACAAATCCGGATTGATTAAACCTCGCATCTGTATTGGGTTGGAATGCAGGATCTACCCCTAAAAACTCAAAAATTTCAAACAGGACCCCATTGGGGTCCCTATTGAAGTTTTCATATAGGATAACTTTAATATTCTTTTCAGGAAATTCATTGTAGAATTTTGATAGGTTCCTGTAGTAGAACCCTTCTTTAATCAAATCATTCCGTTTCCACCAGATGCTGTTTTTATCGAAGCAGGTAGCTAGGGCAGGTTGTCGGCCTTCCCGTGCAAGGTGAAGATATCGTGAATATAGCCTACTTACCGGTTGGCGTAGGATGGCAACCAGTTTCATTCCGGGATTGTAATGCTTGATTCGACCCGGGGCTGTTTCATGATACATGTAGGTATTGGAAGTCTCACCTTTGATTTGGCCTGGTTTTGCGTTAGCGAACAACTCTAAATATTCCTCCAGGGTTGTTATGGATTGGTTAAAATGGTTTAATTCCTCGGGTTCATCCTTGAAATCATCTTTTGTGGATGTTTCATACCCAAAGAAGTTAGGTTCCTTGATCGTGGGAATAAAAATGGATGGGTGTTGCTTTAGGTAATTATCAAGCGATGTGGTGCCTGATTTTCCAGCACCAATAACAAGAAAGTCAGGAATTTGGTCAATTTTCTTGAAGGTCATTTTTTTTATTTTTGCAAAAATATCTTTTGCTATCTTTATTCACACAATAAAACACTAAAAGTTGGCTTTTTCGAATGCGTCTGCCTGGTTACGACTGGGTTCGTTCTCATTGTTTAATCGGATATCTGTAGTCTTTTTTGGCTTTCTAAATGTATTTTTCCTCGTTCGGATATTTTCACCTGAGGAAGTTGGGGTTTGGATACTGTTTCTGAGTTTATCATCACTTTTTGAAACCATTCGAAATGGTTTTATCAGGAATCCCTTTATATCATTTTACGTGTCGTCACCAAGGAATGACCAAAACCAGCTTATTGCAGCTTCTATCTTTCTGCATGCCATCCTGGCAATTGTAATGGCTGGTTTACTGCTCTTTTTTGGTGCCACACTTGAAACGTTCTGGGAAGCATCAAACCTTAACGGTATGTTAAAAGTCTATTCGATTACTACATTGGTATTGATCGTTTATCTGCAATTGGAATATATGATGCAGGCCAACTTAAACTTTCGGGGTATTTTCATTTCGAATTTTGTTAGGTTGATCTTTTTAACAGGGTACATTGGCTATTATTTTGTTTCACATTTAAAACCCGATTTGCAAGACCTTGTGATCGTCCAATTGATTTCAGTGGTCCTGGCTGGGGCAATATCATATTCATTTGCCGGATCTGGCCTTAGGAAATTAGCAATGCCCAATGCGGGGTTTGTTTCCAAACTTTTTCATTTTGGTAAATACACCTTCGGGACAACAATTAGTTCCATGCTCATTAGGAATACAGACAGTTGGATGATCGGCAGGATGATTTCCCCAGTTGGTGTTGCATTCTACAACCCTGCCTTAAGGATCTCGAATATTGTAGAGGTGCCGACCCTTGCGGTTGTAAGTATTGTTTTTCCACAGATAAGCAATAGGTTAAAAGAGCAAGGATTGGCTGGACTTCAGGATATATACCTGAAGTCAGTGGGTTTGATTTTAGCTGTGATGCTGCCAATTGTGGTGCCCCTTTATTTTTTTTCTGATTGGATTGTAATTACAATTTTTGGAAGTACATATATCGAGGCTTCACCCGTTTTAAAGGTCACTATTTTTTATACCCTGATCATTCCATTTAATCGACAGTTCGGAACGGTGATGGATGCCCTTAAAACGCCAAAGATCAATTTTTACTTATTAGTGGCAATGATGGTGATGAATATTGGATTTAATTATATTTTAATTGACGAGTATGGAGTGATTGGAGCGGCATATGGAACCCTTTTTTCATTCATTATTATTTTCATCCTGAACCAGTTCATTTTATACAAGCAGTTTGGGATCAGTGTGCTGTTGATCCCGAAGCAGATATTCTTGTGGTATAGTACATGCATTCAAATGGTAATAAGCCAATGGAAGAAATAAAACCTGAACGGACGATCCTAATGGTGGCACTTCCCCGCCACGATGGTGCTTACGCTTCAACATCATTTTCGTTGGCATCGGAATTATCGACCAGGGCAACTGTATTTTACATTGAAAACCCCTTTACAATTGCGGACTATGGTTTGAATTTTTTTCATCCTGCAATTCGAAGGCGCAAGGGGTTGGGATTCTTTAGGGATGTTTATTTCAGGAAAAGCAAAAATTTAATTGTTGTTACACCACGTTTGATATTCCCCATCAATTGGATTCCCAAAGGGGTTTTGTACACTTTATTCTCCCGGATAAATGATGCGATCATATTCAAATCCATTAAAAAAATCATCCGCGATATTGGCAATGATAAATTTATCTATATCAATTCATTTAACCCATTGTTCGGTTCCAATTTCCCATCAACCTTTAAACCTGAAATCAAAATATACCATTGTGTCGATGATATCTCACAATCGGATTACATTTCCAGGCATGGCGTGTATTTGGAAGAACAGACAATTAAACATTCGGATTTGACCATCGTAACCTCATCGGAATTGAAAAGGTTAAAATCCAATTGGAGTGATAGGGTAATACTGCTTCCAAATGCCGCAAACACACAACTTTTTCAACAAGCTGTGAACCCAATAGGGGAGGTACCTCCGGAAATCAAGCAGTTCCCGGTTTCGGCAAAAATAATAGGTTATATAGGGAATATTTGCAGTAGAATAGACACGGAACTTCTGGGGAAAATTGCGAATGAGCATGCTGATAAAATAATTCTCATGATCGGCCCTGTTACACCTGATTTTCGATCAAAATTTACCATGGAATCCTTTAATAATGTGATCTTTGTTGGACGAATGGAATTGACTGAGTTACCAAAATACCTGGCTTTTTGTGGATGTTGTATCATCCCATTTTTAAAGAACAAATTAACAAAGAGCATTTATCCGCTAAAAATAAATGAGTATTTGTCAGCAGGAAAACCTGTGGTCACTACTTCCTTTTCAGCAGATATCGAGGCGTTTAAGGAAGTTGTTTATTTAGCAGGGGACCAACTTGAATTTAGCCAGATGATTTTAAAGGCATTCGAAGAAGATTCCATTGAGTTAAGGAATAAGCGGATCGCATTCTCTTCAAAAAATGATTGGAAGTTCCGGGCTGGGGAATTTTGGGATATACTAAAAAGATATGAAACCGAAAAAAGAAGTACCTAAACAAGAAGCCGGTGTTTCGAACAAAGATTTTTTCAGGACGCTGGTCATTGGGTTTGTTGTTGTGGTATATGTATATTTTTTTCTAAAAATTGTCCTTCTATCATAGCCATGATGCTGAATCAGTTAGACAGGAAAACACAATCCTTCAGTACCATCGCTGGGCTGTTTATTTGTGCTATTCTAATCGGGTATTTGTCAATGGGTGGTATTGTTGTCAGCTCTGTTATTGCAGGAACAATACTTGGGCTTGTTGGCCTGATTGCAATCGTAATGGATTATCGGCTCAGTATCTATGCGGTAATGTTGCTGGGTATGTTTATGTTCTATATCAATCGTTTGTTGCCTGTTGAAATACCCTTGGGTATTCCGTATGAACTAATTTCAGGTTTCGCAATTATAATGTTGCTATTTACGCCCGTTAATAAGCGAACCGATTGGAAAGGGTTAATGAACCCCATTAGTTTTATTTTTTTGTTGATAGTTTCATACCATCTGATCCAGGCATTCAATCCCAACAGTACTTCAATAGTAGCCTGGGCCGTTTCCCTGCGTGGCAATATTTCTATTGTTATATATATTCTTTGCTTTCATTATTTTAGGACGATTAGGGATGTTAAAATTTTTACAGCTACCTGGCTGGGGTTGGCACTAGTGGTGGCAGTGTATGGTTTATATCAGGAAGTGTTTGGTTTAACAGCTTTTGAATGGAATTGGATTTATCAGGTACCTGAGCGCTATAGGCTATACTTCATTTGGGGACACATGCGAAAGTTTTCTTTCCTTTCTGATCCCAATGCATTTGGATTGACCATGGCTTTTGGTGGAATTTCCTGCTTAGTATTAAGTTTGGGGAAATTCTCAACAGGCAAACGTTTGGTTTTTGCTGCTTCCGGACTGATTATGTTTGTGTCTATGGCGTTTTCTGGTACACGAACATCCTATGCAATGGTCGCGGTGGGGATTGTTTTTTATATCTTGGTTACCATCCAATCAAAATCAACAATGATTGCAGCAATGGCAATGGTTTTAATCGCTGGCGTTATACTTTTTGGCCCTATTTACGGAGGCACGATCAATCGGATCAGGAGCACATTTAGCCCTTCCGAAGATGCCAGCATGAATGTTCGAGATGTTAAACGCATTAGTTTTCAATCGTATATCCAGGCGAATCCACTTGGTGGTGGGCCACTCTCGGCTGGCCATGCAGGAATGCGGTACTCCCCGGGCCACCCACTTGCAGGGGAATATGATCCGGATAGTGGTTATTTGGCATTAGCGTTGGAAATTGGATGGATTGGCCTGATATTGTTTTTGGTTTTGTTTGGGTATGTTAATATCCGGGGAATCACGGAATATTACAGGCTTGAAATACCCGTTAACAAAACAATTATTCTGGCGTATATTGTGCCGTATTTTGCACTATCAGTTGCCCATTTCGCGCAAGATGCCATGTTTCAGCGTTCCTTGGGTGTAGTAATATATGCAACCTACGCAATCGTTCTTCGAGTTCCTTCATTTGAAAAATTAAAATTAAAATAACATACTATGAAATGGTCCTTTATCTTCTTGCTTTTCCTGTCCACCTTTGCTATTGCGCAGAATGTTGATTACACTAAGATTGTTCTCCCTGATGGAACTTCAACCGATGATTTTGCCGAGAAGCTTGTGCAACTTGCCTGGAAAAACAATCCAGCAAATGAAATTGTAAAAAGGAATGTTTCCATTGCGCAGCTTGATGTGAAAAAGTCAGGTGTACAATGGCTTGATATTTTTTCTGCACAGGGCAACTTAAATGAATTTAACCTCAACTCTGAGGCGGATGTAAATGACCGGTCGACTTTTTATCCCCGGTACAACTTTGGGGCACGGGTCACATTTGGTATGTTCTTTACCATCCCGTATGATGTAAAGCAAAATAAAGAGCGCGTTTTAATTAGTCAAGCTGAAGTCAACAGCCAAAAATTAGCGGTTCGTGTGGCCGTGTTAAAGGCTTATAACACATATATGATACGGGAAAGGATATACCAGTTATCAACCCAAGCCACATTGGATTCAGAAAACTCGTATCGGCTTTTGGAACAACGATTTAAGAATGGTGAGTCATCATTTGAATCGTATAACAATAGTTTAATTAATTTTAACCGTGCATCTATTTTACGATTGGAAGCAGAACAAGATTATTTAAATGCGAAGGTAGAGTTGGAAGCACTGATTGGCGTTAAACTTGAAGATGTGCGCTAGCTGTTCGAAAAAGGGCTTTTAATAGTGGGGTCGCTGAATGTCCTTCACAATAATCTCATCTACCAACTACTTCCGTGCTATATAAGTCGTATTTGTTTTTTCTGGCGTGAATGAATCAACTATGCAAAAGGGGGTTGCATGGTGTTTTTCCATACCCTGAAAATCCAAACTGATCACCTTGGATGCTTTGGAACATAAACTTCAATGGTGGCATTTGTAGGCCTTCTGGGTGCCAGGAACTCATCTTTAAGTAGATAATATTCCTGGACTTTATCCCTAATCCCGTAAGGGTAAAAATTGTTTAGATTGGGGATGACTTCGAAGAGGATGACATCATAGTATTGATTCTCTATCTTCCGGGAAAACGCTTGGACCTCCTTATCAAAAATGCTAACGTTTAAGTGATACCATAAGGGTTGGCCTTTCTCCAATTCATACCCAATCTCGTGCGCAAGCGGGGTAAGCTCAGTCATGTTGAGCACTTTTGGGTTTATCTTATCCTTTATTTCCGGGCTTTCCAATAACCGGTCCATGCCCTTTATCGTGGATTCCGGTAAGTACATTCCACGAAACGATTTTAATTTGGATTCTTTCCATTCCGACATATCAATGTTCAATGTGCTGCTATCCACCGGGACCACAAAGGTGTTTTTCGAAATCACATTGTCTTTCACCATAGCTACTTCAGTTGGGAAAATCCGCGTGTAGATTCTTGTTATATACTTGTAATACACACCAGACCACCAGAAGAAGATTAACAGGACCCCAATTCCAAGGGGTAGTACTTTATTCAAGTTGATGGGCAATTGAAGATGCCAGAGGATAAAAGCAAATGCAAAACTATGAAAGTAGATGTTGTTGTCAGGTGGTGTATAGCTTGTTACTTGAACCAGCAATGCTTGTATAAGGATTCCAACAGTGAGGAGTGCGAATGTTGTTTCTTTTTTGTTCTTGGTATAGATTTTAAACTTTTCCCAGGTGTTTATTTTTATAAGTAGGATAACAAGGACAATGGCCAGGTAAAACTTCCCCCATAACGAAGCCCCAAAAATTTCGTCAAGGAAATCGTGAACACTGATTCTGGAATAATGGGGTTCTTGCCCCATATTGAACCAATACCCAAAACCATGATCAAGAAAGGGAACGATGAAAACAGCGGCAAATACTAAATATGAAAGAATGAATACCGGAAGGATTTTCCAATTCTTGCTTATCACGCTGTGGTAACCAAGTATGGCCAGGGCAATCATTAATGCTAAGGCACCGCCATCTTGTTTTGTGAAAAAAGACACAAAGGTAAAAAATGCCCCCAAAATCAAGTAGGGCCACTTTGGATTGCCCAGGAGAAAGGTGAGTATAAAATACAAACCAATTAACTCGAAGACGAATACCGAATGATTATACCAGGGCCAGAAATTAAAAAATGAGAATGAAATGGTATACAGAATGATAATGAACAGTCGCTTTGCCCCGGTAATTTCGAAAATCTTAAGAATGCCACGAAAAGTAAATCCGGAAAGGATATTTATAAATACCTGGGCCTTAATCAACGTGATCAGATACGGGCCAAATACCTTAAAAAAAAGTGCAGGGATAATCCAATACGCGAAACCAAGGGGAAGGCCAAAATCCTTATACGGGATTTGACCTAAATAAAGTCGATAGGCACCTTCCCAGGAAAGGAATATATTAACCCGGTATGGATAATTAATGAAGAGTGGAAAAAAAGCAAACCCTAAAATAATTATGGTTTCTAGTATCGAGAATTGTTTATTGGAAAGTTCAGGGTTTAATTTTGAGGACATAGTGAAAGGGCTATTGAAACAAACTTGAAATCGAACCTGTGGTAGTAAGGTTACCGACCAAATTAGGGCTAAATTTACGGTTTTAAAAATTTGGGGATGAACTATTTTCCGTTGGCCAAGGCCCACAAAGGGCAAAAATTATTTTTACAATACACCTGTGTTTTTATAAATACTCCAGTTCCCGGCTATTTTTTTACGGCTACTGATTTGTGCCCAACGGAAGGGTAAAAGAAAAAAAGCAAATTGTAGCGTTTGCATAAACTGTAAAATACGATAGGAAGCATACAGGCTAATGTAGTACTAACTAGCGCAATAAACCCCCCGTTGGTCACACCCATAAATTTCCATAATACAGTTCGGATTGGGGCACTTATGAGAACATGTATAAGGTAAATGTAAAGCGAATGATAGCCCGCCACATTAATGAAGAACAGGGATTTCTTGCCCGCCATGTGAAAAGAAACAACAAGCGTTAAAAAACTACCGATTATGGCAATGATTGCATAAACGAAAGGTTCAAGGCCTTCGTAGGATAGATAAACATATTGACTGGCTATAAAGCAAACCAAAGCAATTGTGAAAACCCATCCCGATTTTATTGTTGATTCATTATTTGTGTTTAAAATAAATCCTGAAATTAAATCCCCAATGACTACATAAACGAAGTATTTAAGGATGTCTTCAATAACAGGAATATCAATGAACCGATTCAGGTAATAGAACACGATGCCAATTGCCAATAGTATTATTTTGTTCCCCTTTGTGAATTGGTGCATATAGAGATAAACTATAGCCAAATTGAAAAGTGCATATATAAACCAGAATTGGTCTATCGCACGCGGATTGATGAATACAGCTATGTAATCATGCCAGTCCCGGGCCGCGTTGGTATAATTCGAGAAGATTATTTGGAGGGTGATTTGGATGAAGGTCCAAACCACATAGGGGTATAGAAGGGTCTTAAGCTTCGTGTTTATAAAGGCTAAATTTGATCTTTTTTGTAGGCTTGCACGAATAAAAAAACCAGAGAGTATAAAGAACAGGGGCATTCTGAAACTAAAGGTGATTTCCCCAATGGTCCTGTAAACCATTTCAATTGGAATTCCGCTGCGTTCAATCCCAATTACAATATGCCGGAAAACAACCATAATGATGGCCAACCCTTTGGCCATATCAATCCATGAAAGACGACTGTTTTTTAGTTCATTGGTATTGAATAAGAACGCTAATGTTGACATGAACTATTAAATGAGGATATCCATTACATCCTAAAGATAAGTGGATTTATCTTTGTGGAATAAAATATTTATGCGATAGTTTTTCAACCTTTAAAAATTTTAATGGTAGCCCGCAAAGATACCCAACAGCCAAAGATCACCCATGTCCAATAATGGTTTCACTAATGTAAAGGCATACTTTTTTATTACCCAGGTTGTGATATGCTTATTGCGCGGAAATGGCTTGTACCGGGTATTTCCGATGGGTAGGCCGCGCAAAAATACAGTAGGTGGCCCCCGACAACTGTCGGGGGCCACCTACTGTATTTTGATGTGCGACTGCCAACTGATTGTAGCATGCCAAATATGCAGCGCACATCACCTGTACAATATTTTAGCACAAAATCCAGGCCTATAAAAAGGTATTCCTTAAATTTTAGCCAGGGGTATGATTGCGGACTATCAGAAAAATATTTTTGATGTTGAATCAAATAAACCTTGAATGTTATAGTATCGCAATAATTTTCATGGCATTTCGTGTTCTTCAAAGATTATTTATATTTGGAGACACTTCCTCCCTTATATTTTTTAACTGAAAAGTATGGACACTCAAGAAATAGAATCTAAGCAAGAAATAGAACCCAAGGTTGATTACGAAGCCGGGTACCATGATAAACGGCATCAAAACCACAAAAATGATGACTACTATAATGCCCGGTCAAAAATTGCTTTGAAAAAATTCTTCTCTGGTATCGATATCAACCAGAAAATCCTGGACTATGGCTGTGGACTGGGCCAGAATATATACAGTCTGCCGAATGCAGAAGGGTTTGATATTTCTGAACACGGGGTTTCTTTTTGTAAAAAGAAGGGGATCAAGGCAACATCAAACATCCATGAAATTCCTGATAACGGATTTGACATAGTCTTTTCATCACATGTATTGGAACACCACCCCCATCCCAAGCAAATGATCGAGGAAATGCGGTCAAAATTAAAAAATGGGCAACGCCTGATCCTTGTCATCCCACACGAGCGGCACGGCAAGGGGAAATTTGATTTGGACCTAAACCAGCATTTGTACAATTGGAATTTTCAAAACATCAACAACCTGCTCATCGTATGCGGTTTTGATATCCTTCAAAATAAATATTTGCGGGGCGCTGGGTATTTCAAGTTGCTCCCACTTGCAAAGTTTAATTTCGAACTCTACAGATTGTGCACAAACCTGGCCTCAAGGGTTTTCGGAATAAAGGAAATGATGGTAATAGCAAAAAAGAATGACCATTAAAGCAAAATAGGATGGATTGAAGGTTAACGTCTTTTACCCTCTCCAATTAAACCTGGCGATAAACCCCGGGTATTTTTTTGCACTGTCTACACCTACACCATGTTAAGAATGATGGTCCTAGCTAGCCGTGCATCCCGAGCTATCGGGACTTCCTTCCGGGAACATTTAAAAAATTTGCAGGGTTCGATATAAAGATCAGTTTTCTTGTAGGCTCCAATCACTCAAATACTATCACTTTCTGTAATCCCTATACCACCAATGGCTTATTAAGGGACGACCAATTACCAGAAAGGCAAACGGGGGAGAGTGGTTGTCAGCCGTAGCCTATTGGGCCTGGCAAAAGAAAGCAAGCCGATCATTTTTTGATCGGCTTGCTTTCCATTGCTTTGGTATACTCCAGTTTTTTTTGATCAGTCCTTGATCATCACTTTTTTGCGGACAATTACACCGTTTTGCTTAGCATCAATAAAGTAAAGTCCGGAGGGCAGATAATTGCCCGGGTTAATTTGAAATTGGGATGTCCCTGCATCGGGGATTAAAGTGGAATGATAAACCACCTTGCCCAAAATGTCAATTAGTTGCAACTCTATTTTATCACTGTTTTTCGATTGCACCATAATATTAATGTCTTCCTGGTTAGTTGGATTGGGGAATACAGTTATTGAAAACCCGTTAACCTGATTGCCCTCCAATGCTGTAACCAGGTGCTCGAATGGAGAGGAGAACGCAGCGCATCCACCATAACTAACCTGGGCAACATATAGCCCAGACGTTGTTGGAACGATATAATTTGATTGGGCACCTGCTATCGCAACACCATCTAAATACCATTGCACATCCCCAAACCCGGTTACGTAGAGGGTATCTTTATCAAGGGATACCTCAGGGGTTTCCAATTGGTTGGGCGTTGCATAAACTGCGACTATATCACCTTCACATCCCGTGGCGGAAACGGCTGAAACAAAATATGTTTTTTCTTCCCTCAGCGAGGATATTGTAAAGATGGGGTCCGTAACACCCGTGAAAGTCAAGTCACCACTATACCATCGGTAACTTCCCCCTTCCGGGGCACCTGTGGCATAGAGATCAACCGTCTCTGCAAAGCACGTAACCAACGGGGCTTCACTGTAAACAACCGGCTTTTGATTGTAGACAAAAGTCACCGTTTTGTTTAATTGTTGCTCCTGGCATTGGCCCACCGCTGCTTTTACCGATAAGGTATTTTCACCTCCTGATAAATTACCAGCCGGGACAGTTAGAACAATTGCATCGCCATTTCCAGCAACAATATTTGACACAATGCCACCTTCAGTGTTAATTGCCGAGTAAAGTACACCAACCTGGGAACCGGAAATTTTTATTTCAACCGTTGATGTATTGGTGCCGCAAATATCTTCTGCAAGGACCGGGTTGTCAAGGTAAACCGGGTACCGCTCCAGCCCAACCTCAAAACGGGAATTGCCAGTAGAAGCAGGATCTGTTGTAATTTGGAATGAGTAGATCGTGCCTGCCAATACCTCCGTTACCGAACCCGTAAAGTGGTCTGTCAATGTCAATGATTTAACATTGGAAAGCGCATCTGTGTTTTCAAAACTGATTGTGTAGTCCCCCGGCAAAGCATCCTGGATATTCAGTTTAATAACTTTTGAACAGAAACTTTCCGACATATTATTGATCGCCAGGGAAATATTGTCTTCTGAAAGTGAAGAAAAATTGTAGAAGCTATTTTGTTGCTTTAAGGCATCTAATTCAGCATCAAATGAATCGGTACCATTGCCAGTTAAGACAATAAAAGCAGGATCTGTTTTTTCCCCCTGATTTACCCTGACTGTAAAGTATTCAGTACTTTGTGGTCCTTCCCGATACAAGATTGCCTGATCATCAACTTTGGCAGCCTCTGTGATAGTCAGGCTCGGTGAAGCATTGATCGCTTGAACCCAGAACGATTGCCCCGGGGCAATTTTTCCACCGGGCAATGAACCCGTTCCGGTATTTGCATCCCAATATTGAAAGCCACCGCCACCCGGCAAACTATTGTCACGCACGGAGATGGTACTTCCAAGCCCCGACCGGCTCCAATTGGTATTGTTCCAAACAATGGTGGATGCATACGGGTTGCCTAATAAATTCCATCCATCGTTTGCTCCTCCGCCTGTCCCTCCAGTCAATGTAAAAGGGATATTTCCCTGGTACGGATTTCCTGTATAGACGGCATTTTGTGGTGCGGTCCCATTTCTTAGGAATATTGAATATCCAACGCCCCTTTCCAGTTCAACCTGGTTGGAACTTCCGGGCGGTGGAAAAGGAATCCAGCCACCTTGTGTTTCATCATACCGGAACATCGATGGATTGGTAGTAAGGCCCGGCCCGGTGGAAGTCCCTGTAAATTCACCGGTTACCGGGGTATATGCTTGAATGTCCGCTACTGTTATCCCTTCTACCGGAACAGAAAAATAACGATAGACCCTTCCAACAACTGGTATGTGCCGCTGTACATGGACATCACCAATAATGTTCCCGTTGGTTTCAATTCTCTGCAAGTTGGCAGTTTTCGAAGCAGATGAAAGTAGGGTGATATTCCCATCGGAATTTAATGTCCCCGCTTTTATTTTTAATCCGCTTGCAATTTTTACTGCACTTCGTACAGTTGCATTTCCCGAACTGGAAAGATTGCTGGTAAATTCATCAATTGTATTATTGGTGGCATCAAAATATAAATTTGAACCCTGGCTGGACATGGACCGCAGATCAAGTGCCCCACCTGTAAAACCCAGGGCACCTGTCTCATTGTTGGGGTTAATCGTTGAGTTCCATTTTGTGGTGAGTTTATTGGTGCCCAATGTAAATGTTGTTCCATTGGACAACAATAGCCCTCCGCCATTTACTGATCCAACCGAAAGCTCAACAGGTGATCCACCGGAGCTGACCAGGGAAAGGTTGGCGGTTGTTGAAATTTTATAAAAACTCAATTCCCCACTGCCCACAGAAATAATTTTGGGTGAAGCCCCAATAAACTGGAGGTCCAGCGCATTATCGGCCGGTGTTACTGCAGGTGCCCCAGCGATCGTTACATTTCCACCAACTTTAAGGGTACTAACGTTGCCTGATATTCCTCTAAGGGAAGCACCGGCTACAATCCCTAAATTTCCGTTCACCACCGTTTCACCGGCTTCAAATTGGATAGCACCTGCTAGGTTGATGTTTAAATTCCCATAGGCAGCTTTTTTGATCGAATTACTGTTGTTGTAGTTTACCGTAGCAGTAGGTGATATGGCAACAAGGTTAGGAACAACAGCATTGTTCATGTTGACTATGCCACTACCTTGTATTTCAACATTGCCGGTAAAATTATTATCGACCGTCAACGTAACGCCATCCGGGACAATCACTTTCGAAATTGCGCCACTTACATTCCATGCCCCCCCCAGGCTGGAGGTAGTGCGGTTGCTCACCACCAGGTACTGACCATTGTAGTTAAAGTTTGCGGGTGCATTTCCACTTCCGTTTCCGGAAGGATGGTCACCCCACGTATTGAGCGCATAGAGTGGCAACGGGGCGGCCTTTGAATAAAAAATGGTGGGCGTACTGGTAGTAACATTCAACACCGAAGAGGCTGCCGATTTATTACCGGAAACATCATACGCGTATACTGTAAATGCATACGCGGTGTTGGGCTGCAATCCCGTGGCAAGATAATTCCGGTTAGCGGTCGAGTCTGCAATCACACCATTGATCCGGATTTCATAACCCGCCACACCAACATTGTCTGTGGAGGCCGTCCAATCAAATGAAACACTCGTATAGGTTTTGCTCAATAGTGCAACGCCTGATGGTACACTAGGGGCAACTGCATCCGAGGCAGTAGTCGCGGAAAATACAGAAGAGAAATTGGATGAGCTTACCGTACTGACTGTTTTTAGTTTATAAAAGTAGGTGGTGTTTGGATTTAGGTTGATATCGGAATAGGCCATCGATGACACCCTTGAAACCATCTGATAGGTGCCGTTGGAAGACAGGCTTCGGTACACTTCAAACTGGTGGCCACCGGGACCGCCATAGTTCCAGGACAGGTCAATTTGGGTCATGCCATTGGCCAATGCAGCCAGTGTGTTGGGGGCAGCCGGGGCTGTTGGTGGTACGTAATCGCCCGATTTTAACATGGAAGGGGGGATTTCAGCATAACTTGGCCAACCAGAACTGCCGGAATTCATTTTTGAACGCCATTCCACTAAAAGGCTTTCACCTTCCAATCGTTCAAAATAGATGCAGGTAATTTTGTATAGCCCGGCATTATAAAAAGTTCCATTGTTATTAGTGTTTGCTGTTGTCGCTCCGTTCAGTTTCTCCCCATCATTGTTTATAATCCTGTACTGTGTTAAATCATTTGGGTCGAAACCTGTTTCATTTGCGGGGCTAAGGTACAGCATACTCCCATCGTCTGATGTAATCCTGAATTGGTAGTATCGTGATTGCGGCAATAAAATGTAGCCGTAGAATTTAAACCTGAAGAAATCATCTTGTATCCGGGGCGAGAGTGAGAATTTGTCCACTTTTCCGAAATACTCATACGTGTTCCAATCGACTTCTTCTCCCAGGCTGGTAAATCCCAGACTGCTAAAATTGCCTTCAGAGAGTTCGTAGTAAAGACCTTCCACATAGGTTGTACCGATTACCTGGTTGCTGGGCTGTGATTCGTTCATGGCATTATCAAATGCCGTTACCCTAATGGGATAAACAGTGTTTATCGTAAGCCCTTGGATTGTGTATGAAGAACTTGTTCCCGGGATGTTGTCGATGGAATTCCCACCGTAATAAACTTTGTAATTCTTAATTCCCGATACATCGATAGCTGGATCCCAACTCAGGGTGATAGTGGAAGGGGAGTTGCTGGTGACTGTTAAATTTTGGGGCGGTGTTGGGGGGGTACCATCCCCCAGTGTGGCAATTACCAAGTTATCATGAAAGGTACTTCCTGGAATGTAAGGAGAATAGCCATTATCATTTACAGCTCGTATTTTATAGTGATAGCTCGTATTAGGGAGAAGGACAGTGTCGATGAAAGAGACCACGTCTTCGTTAACCAGGCCAACAAAAGTAAAGTTTTCAGTGGCTGTTTTTCGCCAGATTTCAAAGTTTTTCTCATTGGGTGTATTGTCGGTCCAGCTTAAAAAAATACTGGTCGGGGAAAGTGCATACCCCGTGAAATTGGCAGGGGGGACCATAGTTGTATTAGGTGTTGTATTGGGATTCATCCATAAATGAATCGGATCTGACGGTGGGCTGGGGCACCCGGCATCGTTGGTGGTTATTAATGTATAGGCCCCGGAAGATTGATTAAGATTAGGATTGCTATGGGTGCTCCCGTTTGGAAAGATGGTTTGCTGGTCGGTCCAACCGGTAAGTAAATTTCCGTTACGATACCACGAATAATGGGGTGCCACCGCATCAGTAGTAAGTTCCCGATGTTGGCGCCAGAGAATGGTTGACGGATCATAGGTGAACGCTGGGGTATGATTGGTGAACATCGATCGAACAACAGGCTTTGGCTCTGCCAGATCGGTTACCGTTACCGGGTCTGACCAGCGGTTCCATTGTTCTTCTGTAGTAGGGTTGGCGGATTGCCGACTGAAGCGCACCCGGTACGTGCCCGGTAGTGTGGCCGTATAGAGGTGGGTGGTTGCCCCGGGGATAATTTCCCCATCAAATTCCCACTGGTACGCGCGGAAGCCTTTGCCCACTCGGAGGTTCACCCCCTGGCCGGTTGTGGAGCAAATCACGGGATAGTTAAAATCCACGTGGATGTTGGCTTTGTTTTTTGTTAAAAAGAAAGTAAAGAAATCAGGCTCGGCATAGGCATTGTTCCAGGTACCGTGGCCGAGGTTAGGGTATAGTGTATAGCGTATATCCCCTCCAAGGGCCCGAAAAGGGGTAACGATTTGGTTTACTGTATGCTGGGGTGTTGGTTTCGTGTCTGTTCCACCCTGGAAAGTCCAGATCGATACGTCCAGGGCATTTTGTTTTTGTTGTGTTCCGAAAATGGACCCTGCATCGGTCCCTGACATGGGTGCGGCAGCAGAAAAAAGCCATGCGCCATTGTTGAGGTTAAAATACACCCCCCTTGCCCCATCGGACAAACCGTGCTGGTAAATCCGGTTTTCATCGATATTAAACTCCCGGAGGATAAGGCGTATCAGGCGGACGGCATCTGTCCGGTCGGCAGTATTCCACCCGTTTAAGTTTTGCGGGGTGAGCACAAATCCCGGGAATGCCCTGTAATGCAAGGTAGGATCATCCGGCTTTTTGGATCCGGCAAGGTTTACAGCGTTCAAATGGTTGAGCCCGCCCAGGGCCAAGTTATGGTCATTGTTTAAAAGGTTGTTGCGGTTGTTAACAGAAATTGGCGGTGAGCCACCTTGACCGGGTTCGTTTATGGGGATCCAAGGGGGTGCGTTTTGGGCATTCAACTTGTAATAACAGTCTGTGTTCCAGCAATTGCCCCGCTCCCCCGCACCGTGCATCATCACGATCATCGGGTATCCGGGTTCATAATTCGGGTCGTAGCCCACAGGGTAGAGCAACCTGAAATTCATCAAAAAATATGGGGTAGGATTGGCCGGGCCTGTTCTGCGCCACATGGTGCCCTGGGTATGCTGGCTTGATTCAAAGCCGGTCCGGTCAAAATAGCTACCTTTATTGCCGGGTACTCGCCAGCTATAGGTATATCCATACTCCAGCCAATGGGTTGTTAAAATAGAATTCAGGGTATCGCTGTTTTGCTGGGCGCAAACAGGGGTAAATTTGGACAACGATAGGCTTAAGAGCAAGCCAAAGATCAGCCGGGATTTCATAGATTATTAAAAGATTAAAGCTACAACTGAATAATACAGGGGGGGCGTGTGAAGTAACCTTTTTCCATGTACTATTCAAGCATAAAATTAAAGAAAAATTGAGATGGAAAACATCAATTCAAAGGAATAATTACGAGAAATGGAAATTTAGCCTACGCAATGGGTTTATGCTACTGTGTAAGATTTTGCTAATTAATGGATTAGCCCAAAAAAGCTGCGGCAGCTATTTCTTACAGGAATTATTCCATTGGCAGAATCCATGCTTCGCTAAAGGTGAAGCGGTTGATTTTTCGGGTTTCATCCCGTTTAAGTTTAGCTTCTTCGAGATTGGTGTAGGCCTGCCCGATGTACACAAAATGATAGTTATTGGCAGGATACCCTCCAATATTGGCAGCATAGCCGGCACGGGTTAGTTCGTTCTTAAAGCTATCTGCATTTCGTTGCGATGAGAATACGCCAACAATCACATAATACACAGGTTGAGGTTCAGGATCTTCTTGTACAACCACAGGCTTTTGCTCTTCTATTTTCGGGGTTACCACCGGTGGAGGGGTTTGTTCTTTAATATCTTCCCGGATTGGTTCTTCTGCTACGGGTTCTTCCTGCTCTTCTTCAATCGGCTCAACCACAGGTGCGGGCTCTACGGTTTTTTGAGTTCTGGTTTTTTTCTTTTTGCCCAACCGGATCCCCAATTGGAATTCATGTGTTCCATCACCAAAACCATCTACCTGTGAGGTGGCAAATTCATACGCATAGCTTACGGTTATTTTGTCCTTTAAAGAAATGCCAAGCAATGCAATTGCCCCATATTCTTGTCGGTATCCACCTCCGGCCCAAAATAAATCTTCCATTCTAAATACCCCCAATACCTCATACCGTGAGGGAAGGTCTTTTGCCGTGCGGTACATAACATAAGGTTCAAAGGAAAGCCGTGGGCCTAATGCAAAGTTATAGCTGGCAGTAGTAATGGAGTTTTTGATTTGTTCAATTCCGGGGCTATTGAAATCCTCACTGGAGACTACAAAGGTTTTGAATATCCTCGGTATTGAGAAGCCCAGTTTAAAGCGGTTTTTTTGGTAGTGGATTCCAAATTGGCCATCTAACCCCGAAGTACTTCCATTTAATAAGGCGGGGTCATTGGGGTTGTCAACTTCAGAAAGATCAACCCTGCTATTGGAGTATCCAACTGATAAGCCAAACCCTATTTTGTGTATATCTTCAACCTTTTTACCAAGGTAAACCTGATAGGCAAAGCTGGCGAGCCCGGTAGTGGTTTCGATAACACCGGCTTTGTCATTATAGGCATTGATGGCAACTCCCATCTTATAATTGATGGGAATTTGAAGGTTGGCTGTGATGGTAGTGGGGGCGCCTTCAAAACCTGCCCATTGTTGCCGATAGTTCAAGAATAATTTTGAATACCCCTCCGGGGCAATAAAAGAGGGGTTGTACAGATAAGGATTAGAGAAATAGTGGTTGTACACCAAATTCTGCTGTCCAAACAAGCTTGGTGATAGTCCTAAAAAACTAAGAATGAGAGGGAAAACTAGGCTTTTTTTCATTGAAACTATCTCACGATTGTCACTGTACCATTTTTTGGTTTTTCGCCAGAACAGCGAATTACGTAAAAATAAACCCCATCTGGAAGTTGTTTCCCATTAAAATGCCCATCCCATTCGGTTGTATATCCTTTTGTGTAATATACCTGGCTACCTTGTCGGTCATATACCGTGATTTCACAATCCTGAATCAGGTTAGCATTTGCAATCGTCCAGGTATCAAACTGGCCATCGTTATTCGGTGAAAAAGTATTCGATGGTTTTGCTACAGGATCGGGTTCTTTTACAGAAACATTCACATCATCGGTATCTTTTAGTCCGTCACTGTCGGTGACTGTAACGCTAAAGGTATAATTGCCCAATTCGAGTTGTTGTAGTTCCAGCACATCGGTATCGTCCGGGGCAAACGCCACCGGTGTGCCACTTACCTGTATCCATTTATATTCACTGATCAATCCTTCAGGTGACTCGGCAATTGCAGTAATCGTGGTTGAATTCGTTGGAAGCTCAAGGACAATATCATCCCCGGCATCGACCACAGGTGGAGGGTTCGGTACATCTTCCGGCAATACGATGACCGACACTTCACTAAAGGAGGTAAGGCTGCCATCATCTGTTGCGGTTAAGCGGAACACATAGGTACCTTCTACTAAATTCGTTAAACCCAATGAAAGGGTTGAGGAGCCGGCCATGGTCACGGTTGGCCCGGAAACCTTTGTCCATTCAACACTTATAATAGTACCATCATCAGAAGTTGTACCAGTAATCCCAATCGAATTGGTAGGAAGCTGAATGGTAACATTTGCCCCGGCACTTACTACGGGAGGTAGGTTTGTGCTGGCTGGAAGTACAGTTACTGTTACCATGTCCTGGCCTGTGGCCCCCAGATCATCCGTTACCGTAAGCCTAAAAGTATAGGTTCCTTCAACCATGTTGGTTGCATTTAGTATTGGCGTTGTTTGACCTGCCAGCGTCACTCCGGGACCACTAACTTTTGTCCATTGATAACTGGCGATGGTACCATCCACATCCGTGCCGGACCCTGATATGGATACACTATTGCTCGGTAATTTTAAGGTGATATCAACACCCGCATTTGCGACCGGGGGTTGATTGGCGGTCGCTGCATTGACCGTTATTGTGACTTCATCGAATGAAGATGCTCCAGAATTATCGGTTGCAGTTAATCGGAATACAGAAACGCCTTCGGTCAAATTTGAAACAGTTGCACTGGCGGTGTTCGCGTTCAATAGGGTCGCTATTGGGCCTGAAACCTGAGTCCAGGAATAGGATGATATTGAGCCATCCGGATCACTGGCAGAACCAGCAAGAAGGATGGAGTTTGCTGGTAAGAACAAGGTTTTATCCAAGCCTGCATTTACATTCGGGGGCTGGTTGGTGGCTGCCGGTAGAACATTCACGACAACATTGTCGGTATCAATTGCCCCCGCATTATCTTCTACCTCTAGTCTAAAAGTATAAACACCTTCCACCAAATTGGATAGGTTGAGGATGTTCTGGTTGGTTGCGCCCATGGTCACAGAAGGCCCGGATACTTTTGACCAGCCATAGCGCACAATACTACCATCCGGATCACTTCCGCTTCCTGTAAGGTTTACCGTGTTTGTTGGGAGTATAATGGTGCGATCACTTCCTGCATTGGCAATAGGGGGTTGATTTGTTGCAGCATTATTGACGGTGACGCGAACATCGTCAAAGTTGGTTGCCCCCATATCATCCGTAACTGTTAACCTGAAATTATATACACCTTCCACTAAATCAGAGAGTGTTAGTGTTGGATTTGTTGCGTTGGTGAGGGTTGCTGCCGGCCCGGAGAGCTGTGTCCATTCATAAGAAACGATTGATCCATCCGGGTCACTTCCAGTACCATTTATGGTCGTGCTGTTGGTTGGAAGTGTCATCGTAATATTGGCTCCTGCATTGGCAACAGGTACCTGATTAACAATTGCGGGAAGCACGGATACTGTTACTTCCGAAAATCCTGTCAAGCCCCCATCATCGGTCACGGTCAACCTTAAAACGTATGTACCTTCAAGCATATTCGCGATTGAAACTGTAGGTGAATTTTCATTTGTCAACATGGCTGTAGGCCCGCTTTGAATTGTCCACAGATATGAAATTATGGAACCGTCATTGTCAGTGCCTGTACCGGTCAGGTTGATAGCGTTTTGTGGTAAAGTAATGGTTTGGTTGGTACCTGCATTTGCAATCGGTGGCTGATTAACGGCTGCTGCATTTACTGTTAAGACGACATCATCCGTATCGGACGCCCCATCATTATCGGTTACCGTTAATCGAAATGTGTAGGTGCCGGCAATGGTAACGACCACACTCATCGTAGGGGAACCCGCGTTTGATAGTGTTGCACCTGGCCCCGAAACCTGCGTCCATAGATATGTTACAATGGTTCCATCCGGATCGGTTCCTAATCCTGTGAAATTTTCTGAATTCGTAGGGAGTGTGATAGCTTTATTTGCTCCTGCATTTGCAGTAGGTGTTAAATTGGCTGCGTTGACAATAACCTTTACCTCATCAAAGCTTGTTGCCGAACTGTTATCCGTTACCGTTAGCCGGAAGGTATAGGTTCCTGCAACTAAGTCTGAAGCGGTTAACGAAATAGTGGATTGGTTTGAGAGGGCGGCTGTACCGGGCCCAGACTCCTGTGTCCACAGATAAGAAGAGATTGTACCATCCGGATCGCTAGCCGTTGCAGTGATTACTGTGCTCATGGTTGGTAGGTTGAGTGTAATGTCCGGGCCAGCATTGACAACCGGGGGAATATTTGATGCACTCACCAATACCGTAACATCATCAGATCCTGTTGCCCCGAGATTGTCATGCACAGTTAACCTGAAAACATAGGTTCCTTCTACCAGATCAGAAAGAGACAATGTAGCAGTGTTGGCATCGTTTATGGTAACCGTTGGCCCACTTTGCTTGGTCCATGCATAGGTTGCTATCGTGCCATCAGGGTCAGATCCCGATCCATTGATGATAGTGGTATTAGAGGGAAGGGTAACCACAATATTAGGCCCTGCGTTGGCAATCGGGGATTGATTTACAACCGCAGGCTGAACCGTGACAATAACATCATCGGTTCCTGTTGCTCCTTGGTTATCGGTTACTGTAAGGCGAAACACATAACTTCCTGCTACCATATTGTCCACAGTAAGGGCATTCGTATTTTGTCCGGATAAGGTGGCTGCCGGCCCGCTCACTTTTGCCCATGAATAACCGGCAATCGTTCCATCGGTGTCATTGCCTGTTCCATTCAATACAACTGAGTTTATGGGTAATGTAATTGATCTGTCCACTCCTGCATTCGCGGTTGGTGCAACATTGACAGGAGCAGCGTTTACTGTAACCTGGACAACATCAGAAGAAGTTGCACCCAGGTTATCGGTAACAGTAAGCCTATAGGTGTAGGCTCCTTCAACCATATTAGATACCGAAAGCGTGGCGGAGTTGATATTTGTTAGTGTGCTGCTATTGGGCCCCGTAAGTTGCTCCCAGAAAAAGCTTGCAATAGATCCGTCAGGGTCGTTCCCACTTCCTACAATATTCGTAGAGTTTGTTGGTAGTGTTATCGTTATATCGGGACCCGCATTGGCCATGGGGGACTGGTTTGCTGCAACAACAGTAATGGTAGCTTCATCGAAAGCAGTTGCACCAGTATTATCGGTAACCGTAAGTCGGAAGACGTATATGCCAGCCACAAGGTTTGTCAAGCTTAAATTAGCGGTTGTACTATTTGAAAGAGTAACAGAAGGACCGCTTCTTTTTTCCCATAAATAGCTTGCGATACTTCCATCCGGGTCGCTTCCTGATCCATTCAAAGTTGTACTATTTGTGGGGAGATTGACTGTTATGTTGGGGCCTGCATTGGCGGAAGGGCCCTGATTGACTACTGCCGCGTTAACAGTTACCATTACTTCATCTGTAGCTGTGGCACCATTGTTATCCGTCACTGTTAAACTAAAAGTATACGTTCCTTCAACAAGGTTGCTCAGACTAAGCGTAGCAGAGGTCCAGCCGGCCCCGGTCATGGTAGGGCCGCTGACTTTCGCCCAGCTATACGACACAATTGTTCCATCCACATCTGTTCCACTTCCGTTGAGAGTTGTTGAAGAGGTGGGTAGCGTAATGGTTTTATCGGGACCTGCATTCGATACTGGAATTTGGTTTGCCGATACAACTGAAACCGTAACGTTGTCGGTGGCAGTTTCCCCACTGCTGCTGGTAACGGTAAGACTAAAAACATATATACCAGATGAAAGGCCTGTTATTGAAACGGTTGGACTGGATGAATTTGTAATCGTACCACCTATACCACTTACTTTTGCCCATTGGTAAGCAGTAATCGAACCTGATTCAGTGGAAGCTGTTCCTGTAATATTGGTTGAATTTTGTGGTAAATTCAACACAATATCGGGCCCTGCGTCTACCTTAACCCCGCCATTTCTAAATTGCATCATCCATTCATACACATTGGGATTGTGTTCAACATGGTCTGTTCGATATGCCTTTCCCCATGCATTATGCGCAATACCCGGATAAATTGTTAAAATAGGAGCTGGGTTTATAGCGGGAACGCAAGCATTTATGGCATTGATCATATTGATCGTCCTGTTCGGTGGGACAGTCGTGTCTTTATCCCCATGAAAAGCCCAGATCGGGATATTGTTCGCTGCAATATCTGTACAAGCTTTCGCGGGTGTATTTTGAGAACCACACACAATAGCCATTGCAGCCATTTTTTCAGGATACGTGTGGGCGTATTGCCAAACGCCCCCGCCCCCAAGGCT
Source organism: uncultured Roseivirgaceae bacterium (assembly GCA_964398945.1). Lineage (GTDB taxonomy): Bacteria > Bacteroidota > Bacteroidia > Cytophagales > Cyclobacteriaceae > JBGTGG01. The sequence continues at coordinate 56,209 of CAYNOT010000004.1, forward strand.
TAACCCTGTAAAGTAAACCCTGCTTTCATCGATTCGAAGGTATGTTTTTACATACTCTAAAACAGTATCGATATACCAGGGGGGCCATGTATTGAAGTTGGATTTCAACTGTGGTGAAATAAGGATAAACGGAAACTGATATCCATTTTTAGCATGTAATGCTGGCCCCAGGGTAGCAACTTTAGAAAGTTCTGTTGTTCCGTTGCCACGCTCCCCAATTCCATGCATAAACAATACAACCGGAAATTTTTCGGTACTGGTTGCATAACCGGGAGGAAGATATTCATAATACCCGATTGATGCTGCTGTGCTTGGGGTAACTTTGGCAACTTGTTGGCCATGGGCACTAAACGCTAGCAGAAGAAGAAATAAATTGGATAGCCATCCAATGATCAATGTATTTGTGATTTTCATAATGCAGCAATTATCAAAGTGGTGTTATTTTAGGAATGTGTTAATCACTTAACTGGAGTTACGCAAAACAGTAACGTCATTGCTTCTCCGCCAACTGGCGGATCGCAATGACGGCCTTTTAATTATTGTTTTGCGTAACATCACTCACTTAAGTTAATCAGTAAATCCAACTCAAGGTAAATGGGAATTGGCGAATAATCAACCCATTTATCTATAGAGAATGCTCATCAAAAGTTAAATCCTAGTGAACATTCAGGTATGCAAATATGTCGATAAGGTCAACCTCATACAAGTTGCCTCCAATTCCAAACTCGATTTCATCAACTATATATAGCTTTTTACCGGTTGGATTAAAACTTATCCCAGCCTTATGGCTATAGTGATTCAAATTAATGACAAAAGTTTTAGATTGGGATAGTTTCCCAAAAACTGGTTTTAAGATTAGTTGTACCCGGTTGTGAAACAGCAAGGCCAACAATTGGCCATCGGGTGTAATGTCAGCATCGGTTACCCAATTATCAAAAGCATTGTTTTTTTTGTCGAGGTATATGGAATCTACAACGGTTGCAATTTGATCTCCGGCATGTTGGTTGAGCATATAAACTTTTGAATAACCCGAGTGGGGCACCGTTCTGTTTTTTGAAATAAGGTAGAGTTTTTCATTGTTCCAGATAAAGGCGTCCATATCAAAATTTTGCTTGCCGGGGGAAGGTGGGTACCCATCCTGATCTTCATATCGGTACGTGATGATGCCGGCATTGATAGGGGGATCCTTTTGCTCAGGGCCTACAATGTATATTTTTAAATTCTTCCTATCGTTCTTGTTGTTACCGAACGACCCGATGTAGAGTGTACTATCCCGATCCATTGCCAATGCTTCCCAACCGTTGTTGATGTGATTTAGATACAAGGTTTTTTTAATATTTCCTGTGGTATCAAACCCGTACAAAACAGGGATTCCGCCATCGTTGTGACTCCAGAAGAAATTTTCGTGGATTGCTATAAGCCCGGATGCTTCCTTTAGTTGTGAAGGAAGTTTTGTTATCAACCGAGGTGGTATTGTAAAAGAATGCCCGACAAATGCCTGGGAAAATGCATTCGAGGAAAGAAGAAATGAAAAAAGCAAGGGCCTTAGGTTCAACGCTATTTGATTTTTTCCCAGGAAGTGTAAAAGCCACTGGAAAACTGACGGGGAAGAAAATCAATAACCCAACAGTCCAACTGCTGCAAAAATTTTACACGCTTGGCAAAAAAAGAATACGGAAAAACGTTTTCGATGAAGTCGGAGTTTTTCCAGGATGCATTTTTAAAATTCGAATCCTGCAACATTTTCCTAAAAGACCCCGCAGAAAAAAATTGGATATGCGTAAGATCAGGATTGGAACTTTGTAATGTGGCATTTGAATACCCAAGCATTTTTTTAATCTGGTAGATCCGTTTTTGCATCCCTTTTTTGACTAACCATTGAACGGGCCTTGTCACCAAAAATTCGCGGGGGCCAAAGCCATTGGGCACGGTTGCAATCAATAAACCATCCACTGCCAGTTTTCTAAAACATGTTGCCACCAATTGTTGGGGAAAGTTTAGATGCTCCAACACCTCACTACAAATGATAATATCGAAGTTATCATCAAGTGTATCATTGTCCGCATCTAAAACTTCAAACTTTACATTGGCGAATGAATTGTTTTGATTTGCGATTGCTATGGATTCCACACTAACGTCAACCCCCAAAACGTCATAGCCTAACGAACCCAGGGCAAAAGATATATTTCCATTTCCACAACCAATATCGAGTATCTTTCCGGTCTTTTTGGTTGTTTTTACCTGGTCAACTATGAATGATAAACGTTTGAAATCTTCAACGTTTTTGTAATTGGTATATTGCTGATAGGGTTTGCTCATTGGTGGTTGATTTGGTATTTCGATGCTATGTTTTTATAGACAGTTTCAATTTGCCGGGCCATCTTGGATACTTCGAATTCATTTTCAATTGTTTGGACGGCAGCGTTGCACAATCGCAGGCGTAGTTGTGAATCGTTGCTAATTGCCAGAATGGAATCGGATAGCCCTATTGTGTCTCCCGGTTTGATGAGTATTCCATTTTTGTTGTTGTTCACAATTTCCTTTGTTCCGTCAACATCCGTTGCAATAACAGCTTTACCCATTGCCATCGCTTCCAATAACCCGATGGGCAGCCCTTCCCATAACGAAGGGAGGCAGAATACATCAATGATGTTTAGCAAGGCGGATACGTCTGTTCGGAACCCGACAAAGAAAACCTTTTCACGAATCCCTAAATCGTCAACGCGCAGTTTTGTTTGCTTAACCAGTTCCCCATCGCCAACCATTAACAAGGTTAAATTATTTTTTGATTTAGAAGCATGGTAAAACCCTTCTACCATGGTGATGGGATCTTTTTGTTTTGTCATCCGGGCAATAAACCCAATCAAAATGGAATCTTTTGGGATACCGAAATCTGTACGTAAATCCGGAAATGCCAGGTTCCTGTCGAACTTTTGTAAATCAACACCATTTTTAATAACAATGGATTTAAAATTAGGGATGTATTTTCTTCCTGTTTCCTGATTGGAATCAGAAACATTCAACACTTCAGTTGATTGCCGGGTAAGAAACCGTTCACCCAATATCCGTATTACCTTTTTTAGTGGCCCGTTGTTTTCGTGGATAGACCAACCATGGACGGTATACAAGAGGGGGATATTCAATTTTTTTGCAGCCCAATAAACATTTGACAAAGCACGCGTTCCATGCGCATGGATGATGTCAACATTTTCATTTTTAATGTGGTGAACAACCTTTCCCCAAATCCGGAAGTCAAAGGGATAATCGGTCGGAATAATAAAATTTGAAATCCCTTTGCGATTTAAAGATTCGATCATCAATCCTCCCGAAAAGGCCAAAACACAGGACTCAAACCCTGGCGCCAGGTTAGTAACCAGGTCCAATACATGGCTTTCACCTCCACCTATTGAACCCTGCCGTATACAATGGAGAATTTTCACTTTTGCTGAATTTATTTCGATGGATGGGACAGGTTCCAAAAGACACCATTTAAAAAAGATTTTGCCAACTGAAAATCCTGGTTGAGCAGATGTGCAATCAGGTTTTTAGGGATTGATACAAGGGAAAAAAAAGCAATCCAGGATAATTTTTTGAGACCACGGGTATTTCGTCTTAAGTAAAGCAATCGGTTTCTGGTCATGTAGAATGTTTTTAGTGGGGAGTTTTTTCCAGTGGATTGTGATTCTTTATGGTAAACAATAGCGTCTGCTTCTACATACGCCTTGTACCCATTTCGTTTAATAGACTCGCACCAATCGATTTCTTCATAGTAAAGAAAAAACAATTCGGGCATATTGCCAACCTTTTCAATTACCTTTCGCGGGATCATCATGGCTGCCCCATGAATCAAATCGGTAGGACGCGCGCCCGTATATTGTCCTTTGTCGATTTCCAAAAAACCGATCCGCTTATTTCTTCCTGTATAGGGGTTTACGTTTGAACATCCCACGTATTGAATTTTATTACCGGAGTTAAAAAAGATGATTTTTGGTGAAACGATACCTATGGATGGATCGCGCAATAAAAGCCCGACCATGGGTTCCAAAAAATTGGGTGCTACTTCGGTATCGTTGTTTAAAAAAAGCATATACTCACCATTCGCATGCTTTAACCCAAGGTTGTTTCCACCAGAAAACCCCAGATTGACATTGCTCCTGACAAATTTCACTGCCGGATAATGCGAATTGATGAGTTGTTCCGGGTTTTCGTTGGAGGCATTGTCGACAATGATGACTTCAAAATTTGTATACGTTGCTTTTTTTAAAGAGGTAAGTAATTCGAGGGTAACAGCTGTTGTATTGAAATTTATTGAGATAATAGATACAAGAGGTGTTTCCATACGATTCCTTTATTTTGTTTGATCCATCTGCTTGCCATGCGGTGTATGGATAAATTTTTTATTGGCCCCCTTCAGTTGGAACATTAAGCCGAACATTCTAAAAAACAAAGAGGGGACAATAAAAACCGCCCTTAGTAAATCTTTGTTATAAAAATTCCGGGGAACTGCGATGAACAACGTTAGGATATTGATCAAAAGTAAAACACCCCAAATGATGTATGGATAATAAAAGAACGCTGACAAAAAGAATGAAATCATAAACAAAGAAAAAAGGATACCCAAATTCAATAGCCTTGGAAGCTGGATATTTTGAATAAACCCACTGTGGTAAAACTCAAAATTCCCCTTAAAAAGAAGCCTCCAACTTTCCAGGAAATACTTTTTCAAGTAAATAAATTGACTCGATAACCATCTTCTTCGCTGGTTGCCAAACACCTCAGAAGAGCTGACTTTTTCATCGTACACGAAAGCCCCTTTTGCATAAAAAACCGATATTTTTTTTCGCAGCAAACCAAGTTCAAGTTCACGATCAAAACCCCCTATACTATCCAGTCCAAGAATGATTTCTTTGAACACTTCATACCGGAAGGCCATACCCGAACCAATGAGTGGCGAGGATAAGCCCAATCCTACTGCCCCTTGTCGATACAGGAAGTTGTTGATGTGTTCACTCAATCCATCCAATATTGCCATTGAAGTATTGTTGTTTTTTGCAACCCGTTGGGCTTGAATAGCATCATGCCCCGAATTGATCAGTGTGTTGATCTGTTCCAGGAAATTTTCTTCGATCGTATTGTCCGCATCCAACAAAAGCACAAAATCATATTGATTTGGCAATTTTTTCAGGGCGGTTTGGAGGGATTTTACTTTGGTGCTCTTTTCAAAAAACACTTCGAGGATGTCGACCCCTGTTTCTTTAAGTTGATGAAGGGTTTCAGGCAGGAACGAGTCCGCAATAACTATCACGTCAAAGTACTCCTGCGGATATCGTTGGCGGAAAGCGTGAGTAGCAGTTTCCACGATTACAGCATCCTCTTTATATCCGGGAATCAAAATAATGAACCGGTGGAATGCCGGTTTTACTGAGGTGTTATAATAATTGGGGGTTACATACAAGAAACCGCCAATTGTCATAATTGTGAAGTAACCTGTTACAAAAACGAAGTAAGCAAGTACTAAACTTTCAAGAAAAATCATATTGGGGATTTGGGAAGGGTTCAGACCGCCTCTTTTTGAAGCATGGCCGGAATGGTACTAAAAATTATTTTCAGGTCGAGCCAAAAGGAATTGGTCATGGCATATTCCATATCCAATTGAATCCTTTCTTCCGGTGACATGTTGTCTTTCCCTCTTTTCGAGATTTGCCATAGCCCTGTAATTCCTGCCGGGGCAAGGAAACGCCATGCGATTTGGTCTTTTGTTAATTGTTCAGCTTCATACAGGGGCAATGGCCGGTTTCCAACTAACGACATATCGCCTTTAAGAACATTGATCAATTGGGGGATTTCATCGAGGCTGGTCTTTCTTAGAAATGCACCCAGTTTTGTAACGCGCGGATCGTCTTTTATCTTAAAGAAGACACCACCTCCTTCTTCGCTATATTGATTTCGATACATTAATTTTTTGATTTCACTGTCGGCCCCAACACGCATCGTCCTGAATTTATAAAAATCAAAAATCTTGTAGCCTGTACCTGCTCTTTTAGAGACATAAAAAAAAGGCCCCTTTGAATCAAGTTTTACAGCAATCGCAACAAGAAGCATAATCGGGGAGAGGAAAAAAATCGCCCCTCCTGAGAGGATAATATCAAAAATCCTTTTATTGCTCCATACCTTCATCACCGGTGCATCGGAGGCGGTGCTCGTAGCTTGAGGGTTTTTAACGCGATCGTTTTTGTATTCTTTTAGTTTTTTTATGAATTCAAGCCGCTTTAAGAAACCGGTTGTCAGGGTTCCAAAATAATAGTCGTCCGCGCCAAGTGTTAATGCGATATCCTTGGAGGGTTCTTCATATTTTTTTGTGTAAAAAATCAGCGGGATTGCTTTTTGACGGCACTGCTCTTTTAATTGTATCAGCCCATCGATCGATAAATCAGTATCGATAAAAACCGCATCCGGTCTATGAAGGCCAAATTCTATTATGGAAAGGGCTTGGTCCAGCGATGCAAATGAATTGTAGATCTGCTCTTGTTCGTAGGCGGCTTCAACCGTCACTTCATTGCTGACGCGCACAATATGTTTTAGTGCTTTCCCGTCCTGGGGTCGGGTAAGTGATAAATGAGGGGCTTTTAAACTTGCTTCCATACTACTTGGCTAGCACATTTTGATCACGGTCAGATTTGATGGCCTTCTCAACCTCATCCAATAATGCCTGTGGTTCAAAGGGTTTTACAAGATAGTTGCTGGCACCTAAGTCCAAGCATTGTTTTCGTTTCGCGGCATCTTCATACCCCGATAGCATCAGTACCGGAATATCTTTGAACAATCCACTTTCCCTTAAATTTTCCAATAGTTCAATACCATCCAGGGACGGCATCTTTACATCCGAAACAATAAGGTCAGGAATATTCCCATCTGAAAGCCATGCCCAGGCCTCCATTCCATTATTCATTACGACTACTTCATACTTGCTATGCAAAATTTTTTCTAAAAGCCAGCACAAAGGACTGTCATCTTCAATGACCAATACCTTCTTCATGGTACAAAAGTTTAAATACCCAACAAAAAAATGCTGCTCTAAAGATCGAGATTGATTAAAGACGGGATCTTTAAAGCCAACTGTTAATAGACAATTCAAAATTAATTAAATTTTTGACTCTTATGTAACCCAAGTATTGAAATTATCTAAAAAGAAGTGTATTAACCAGTATTTTTTCAGTTTTTGTTTCATTTCAATAAGATGGGTGTTCAAACAATTTACTGGAATCGCAATTTACTGGAATCGATTGTGATTTGAACTGCCCCATGTTCACTGCTTTTGCTAGTTTTACGCTTTGCATCCCCATCATTATATAAATAAAGCCCCGATTGAATGGCTAACATACGCTCTTCCACTATTAAAAATGTCCTGATTTTAGGCGCCACATCCGATGTAGCAAAAGTGCTGGCTAGTGAATATTCCACCGCTGGAAATTCAATTTTGCTGGCTGCCCGGTCTGTTGGTCGACTTGACTCTTTGAAAAGTGACCTCATAATCAAATACCAAAATAAAGTTGAACTGGTAGAGTTTGATGCATCCCTGCCCGCTACGCACCAACAGTTTTATGACAGCTTACATGTGAAACCTGACGTGGTGGTTTGCCTTTTCGGGTTTCTGGGAGGAATACCGGAAGACCGCAGTTGGAAGGCAACAGAAGAAATCCTCATGGTCAATTTTGTAGGTTGTGTTTCCATCCTGAACATTGTTGCCAACGATTTTGCGAAACGTAACGAAGGGGTAATAGTAGGAGTAAGCTCAGTAGCAGGGGAGCGTGGAAGACAAAGCAATTATATTTATGGAAGTGCGAAGGCAGGGTTCACTGCATATCTATCGGGCTTGCGAAACCAACTGTTTCCACTTGGGGTCCATGTCGTAACGATTATACCGGGTTTTATTAAGACCAAGATGTTGCAAGGTTTGAAAACCCCTGCACCATTAACAGCCTCACCAATGCAAGTTGCCAAATCAATCGTAAATGCTGTACAGAAAAAGAAGAATGTAGTGTATGTACGTTGGTTTTGGAAATGGATTATGCTGATCATAAAATCCATCCCTGAAGGGATATTCAAAAAGATGAAGCTCTAAAAATTACTTCCTTTTGATTTTATCATTCACCGTTTCAATTCTTGTGACGTATCGGATTTTTTTTGGTGCATGGTAGTTGGGCAACCGGAGCTTCATTTCAGAAATAAACTGTTTTTGTAAATCGGTTTTAAGTTTCGGTTCCTCCATGGTGAGCACAACGCTTTCACCCAGTCGTTGATCAGGCTCCCCATGAATGTAAAAGCGATTTTGTATCGATAACTGATCAGCGATTTTTAGGATTATACCTTCTGTTTGTTCAGGTATAATTTTGATGCCACCGGAATTGATCACATTATCGAATCGCCCAAGCCAGTTGAAGCGATTCTCTTCTTCAATCTTTACAAGGTCATTGGTAACGATTCCCTTTTTCAAAAAAGGTGTTTTTATAACCAGGCAGCCTCTGCCATCTATGGATATTTTTATTGATGGTAAAACATGGAAAGGGTTTTCCGGGATTGGGCTTACCCTTTTCAATGCAATGTGGGAAAAGGTTTCTGTCATTCCGTAGGTAGCAAATATATTTGTTTTGCTTTTGCTTAAAGCAATTGAATCTTCATGGGATAGTGGTGCGCCACCAATCAGTATGTGCTCAATATTCGTTAACTGCTGAAAAGTTTTTCTTGAATTTAAGAATGTTTGAATCTGCACAGGCACAAATGCTGCAAGTGTATACTTCGATGAAAGTTTTGGGTCTTTGTTAAAGTTTGATGGTTCGTATGCTTCGATGCTCATGCTGTTTACAAATGCCCGAACCAGCATCATCTTTCCACCAATATATTCGGGATTGATGCAGAGCAATATTTTTCCACCTTGTTTAATCGATAATGCCTGAAGCGTAAGGTTCGCACTGTGGGAAAGTTGCTTTCGGGTGGCCGCAATCTTTTTTGGAGTACCCGTTGATCCGCTGGTTTTGAGTGTGAATTTTTCTTGCCCTTTCAGCCAACTCCTTACAAAAGACAAAGTTGAAAGCTCAAAAGCTGTGCTGCCCTGTGCGGTTCCGTCAATTATTTTTTGCACAGGGATCCTTTTTCCATTAAGCAAAATAGTTTTGTGTGGGTATTCCATTCTACTATGGAAACTGCGGGAACTGCATGAAATCCGGATCACGTTTTTCAATAAATGCATTCTTTCCTTCCTTCGCTTCTTCAGTTAAATAGTATAGCAAAGTTGCATTTCCTGCCAACTCCTGGATTCCCGCTTGTCCATCCAATTCTGCATTGAAAGAACATTTCAACATGCGCAGTGCAATCGGGCTTTTCCGGGCAATTTTCCTTGACCACTCCACATACGCATCCTCCAGCATTTCCAGTGGAACAACTTTATTAACAAGGCCCATGTCCAGTGCTTCTTGTGCATCATATTGATCGCATAAAAACCAAATCTCCCGCGCTTTTTTTTGCCCCACAATGCGCGCCAGATAGGATGCCCCAAACCCACCATCAAAACTTCCAACCTTTGGGCCGGTTTGACCAAACCGCGCATTCTCCGCTGCAATGGTTAAATCACACACTACATGGAGTACATGACCACCACCAATTGCCCAGCCGGCAACAGCTGCAATAACTGGTTTTGGAATGGACCGTATTAACTTTTGCAGATCCAGCACATTCAACCGGGGTACAGTGTCTTCCCCTATATATCCACCATGTCCGCGAACACTTTGATCGCCACCACTGCAAAATGCTTTTCCGCCTTCACCCGTCAACACCACCACACGAATGGTTGTATCTTCCCGGCAAATCTCCATCGCATTGATCATTTCTTTTACCGTAAGCGGGGTAAACGCATTGTGTACCTCCGGACGATTTATACTAATGCGTGCGATGCCTTCAAATTTTTGAAAGAGGATTTCTTTATATTCTTTAATGCTTTTCCAGTCGTTCTTAAGGTTCATAGTGTTGCTTTATTTTCTTTTTGTATTTATCAAATATCGTTTTACAGGTTTCTGTATCGGATTCAAATTCTAAAATTTTTGTCCTTCCGTCTACCGTAAAAAAATCAGCGAGTAGGTTTTTGGTTTTTCTGTTAGTATCCAAAAGTAGGTGATCGAAATCAAATTCCTGGCAAAGGTACCTGGCATTAAGTTTTTGTTCGGTAACAAAATACGGACTTGCTTCCGGTAATGATGCCGGGCCATCAATCATTTTAAAAATTGCCCCGCCATGATTGTTTAGTAGCAAGATCCGTAAATTAGGAAGCGGGTAGTTATGCCAAAATGCATTTCGGTCGTAGAAGAATGCAACATCACCCGTTATCAGGATATTCAATTGACCGCCCAAAAGTGCGTGCCCTACAGCGGTACTGGTTGCTCCGTCAATGCCACTGGTGCCCCGGTTTGAAAAAACTTTGACACCATTTTTTTCAGCGGTAAGCCCGATGAAATTTGCATACCGAACACTCATGCTGCTGGCAAGATGCAGGTTTGCTTGTTGCGGCAATCCTTTGATTACCTCGTGGACCAGTTCAAATTCCCCGAAGGGTTGGTGTGGAAAGAATTCATGCGTAGCCCGCACTGTTTTTCTTTCTTCTGCACTCCACAGTTGCTTGTAATTGATTTGCTTCTGTTTTTCGAAATCAGTTTTAGGGGCAAGGGTATTGATAAATGAAAATATATTTTCCGGACCAGCGCGAATAATCCTTGTCAGGGATTGAAAAACATCTGCAACATTTCCATCAGGCTGAATATGCCAGTGTGCTTTCGCTTTATTGTTCCTTAGATAGTTTTTTAAGTGCTTTGACAGCACCGATTTCCCCAGCGTGATCAGCAGGTCAGGTTTGAGTCCTTCTTTAATTTCTGCACCGGCTGCACCGAGAAAAGAATCGGCATGCCCAATGATATCATCAAGGGTGTGAAGGTTGGAAATGATTTCCGCAATGATTGGGATGTTTAATTGATTGGATGTTGTGGAAAGAATCCTGGACAATGAAATGGAATGGTCGGCCTGACCGGATACTACAAGGACTTTGTTGAAATTAGCCCACTCTTTTTCGAGTTCTTTTTTTACTTCATCACCAGGTTCATACGTGTTTGGAATATCTTCAATACACCGCGGAGCTAAACTGAAAACGATATCTTCTTCAGGTGTCGGGTAGAAAGGTTCGCGGAAAGGAACATTGATGTGGACCGGTCCGGCTGGATATTGTGAGGCCAAATTAATGGCTTCGTTCACTACGCGATTGATCATCCATTGATCATCAATATGTTCGTAGTGTTGAGGAAGTTGATACGATTTCTTTACGTGGTTTCGATAAAGTTCTTGTTGATGGATGGTTTGTCCATCTTGCTGACCAACCCACTCTACGGGCCGGTCGGCAGTGAATACGATCAACGGAACCTGCTGGAAATATGCTTCCGCTATTGCGGGTGCAAAATTATACGCGGCTGTTCCGGAGGTGCATACCAACGCGACCGGACGCTTTTCCGCTTGCGCCATTCCCACTGCAATGAAGGCAGCGCTACGTTCGTCACTAAAAGTCTTACACTCTAATTTTTCATTGCGCGTGAACGCGAGTGTTAGCGGTGCACAACGCGAACCGGGACAAAGCACTACACTCCGGATTTCTTTTCGGGCACAGATTTCTGCGATATCGTAAATGGGTTGAAGGTTCATCGTGACAACACTTGCAATAAGGTATTCATTTTCAATTCCGTTTCTTCCCATTCTTTTTCAGGGTCAGAATCTTTTGTAATGCCCGCACCTGCATATATGGTTGCTTCTTCTTTCAGGAGTTGGAGACAGCGCAGGTTGACAAATAAATTGGTTTGATTTTGAAAATTGACAGCGCCCAGATATCCGGAATAAAATTCCCGGTCGTACCCCTCGTTTTCAATTATAAATTGCAGCGCGTTTTCAAGGGGCATTCCACACACTGCCGAAGTAGGGTGGAGCAACTCCAGCATGACCGAGCCGAGTTGTGGGAAATTTGTAGCCCGCATATCAACGATAAGGTCTGTATTAAGGTGAAGGATGTTCCCTGCAATTACGGTCTGGGGGCCGTGTTCCTCAAATTCCCGCAAGCGGATTTTCTTGAAGCAATTGATAATGTAGCGGCTCACCAGTGCCTGTTCTTCAATTTCTTTTTGTGTCCATGCAACATCTTTAATGTGGGTGCCGGGTTTCAGGGGCTGTGATCCTGCCAATGCTACAGTTTTAAATTGATCACCCTTGATGTTTACCAGGATTTCAGGGGATGCCCCGAGCCACGTGCCCACATCGTTGATGCTCACGAGGGAGATAAAGGCATTGGGATAAGCAGTTGCTAATTTTTGGAATGCTTCGATCGGATCAAAGGAATCGTCAAGATCAATTTTTTTGATTCGCGACACGACCACTTTTTCAAAACTATTTTCTTCGATTGCCGAAATACTTTTTTCAACAAGCCTTCTATAATCAACAAGGGAATGTGCCGTTGAACCTGTGTTGCAGTATTTGATTTTTGGTGGAGAAGCTTTTTTCGATTGGTTTTGCAGCCACCCGGTGTTATCGTGTTGATCGTAGTTTGATGAAACCAGTTCATTTTCTTCAAATGAGAAAACAAAGTCACCTTTTAGAAAAATCCGCTCCCGCGATTTATCAAAAGGAGCAAACAAAAAACCGGTTGCCAATTCTTCCAATGTTTTTTCATTCGGGATTTTTTCCGCAGCAGTAGAAACAAGGGCATGAAAGGTAGTGGTGTTCGGAAGTCGCCACAAGGCAGTTGAAAAACCATTTTCAATTGCAGAATAAAAAATATCCTGAAACCATTCGTGTTGCGTCTTGGTCGTAAGTTGGGAGGCAGTACTATTCATCAACTACTATTTCTTTATTTCCAGTATTGCCATGGTAATGCGACTGATACAAATAAGGTTACCCTGTTCATCACGAATGCGGATTTCCCACACATGGGTTTGTTTTCCAAGATGGACAGGGGAGGTCCTGCCAATTACATAACCGCTTTTTGCCCCTTTCAAATGATTGGCGTTTATCTCAAGCCCCACACAAAAATATTTCGATTGGTCAATCACACAATACGCAGCAATACTGCCCATCGTTTCCGCCAGCGCAACCGAAGCACCACCGTGCAACAATCCCATTGGTTGCCGGGTTCGGTGATCAACGGGCATTTTTGCTTCCAGAAAGTCTTCACCAACTTTTGTAAACTCAATTCCAATATGCCCGCCCATGGTGTTGGGCATCGATTGGTTCAGGTGTTCAACGGTCAATTCAGGTGGAAAAACAGCCATTTTTGAAGTTTTTTTTGAAAAGGAACAACAATGAAGTATTTCCCTATTTTTGCGCCCAAAATACTTCAAAATTGGTCACGAAAAAAATATATCTGATCCGTCATGGACAAACGGATTTCAACAAACAAGGCATTGTTCAGGGCAGCGGTGTGGATAGTCGATTGAATGACGTTGGGATTGCGCAAGCGACTGCTTTTTTTGAGGCCTATGGTACGATCGCTTTTGATAAGGTGTATACTTCTGCTTTGAAACGTACCCATGAATCGGTCGACCTTTTTATAAAAAAGGGTACCCGGCATGAAGCGCTTGCAGGGTTGAATGAAATAAACTGGGGAAACAAAGAAGGACAGCGAATTTCAATTCAGGACGATGTACGTTACTTCGAGATGTTGGAAAGATGGAGGAACGGTGAAACGGGGTTGCGGATTGAAGGTGGCGAGAGTCCCGATGATGTATTGTCAAGATTGATTCCTGCATGGGACCACATCATGAATAAACCAGACGAAGAGAATATTTTGGTATGTGCACACGGGCGCGTGATGCGTGTTTTGCTTTGCCATGTATTGAATTATCCGCTCCATAGTATGGATTTGTTTGAGCACAGCAACCTGTGTTTGTATGAACTGAATTACTCGGGCTCCATGTTTCGGATTGAAAAATTCAACAACGCAGATCACTTGCGGTCTTTTAATTGATCCAGTGCCGAGCGGGCTTTGCTATCAATACTGTTTTTGTATTCGTGTTTTTTATAACTCAATGCTTTCTTAAAATATGCAGTTGCATTTTTAGTATCTTTTTTGTTTTCAAAAATATAGCCAAGCTGAAGGCAGGAGTTCGGTGCAAAATACGTTTGAAGATCATTGCTATTTTGAATGGTTTTCTTGTAAAATTCAATCGCAGCTTCAGGATCCCCCATTTTGTGCAAAAGCCTGGCGTTTCGGTAGTAAAATTCAGCGCTATCTTTTTTGGATTTCAAATCGCCAGGCGAAACTGTTTCGATCACCGCGGATGCTTGATCATAATAACCACCATCGGTGAAATACCGGATTTTGTTCAATTTACGATTTCGTGATTCCCGGGTTTGTAAACTACGCGCGGCATATTTATCCGCTTCTGTTTCTGCCCTGCCAACAGTTTCTGCTTTGGAAAAATTATAGGCGGCTTTCTCATCATTGTTGTTCAGCCAGTAACACAGTCCGGTTTTATAATAGGCATCTTTTATATGGTTATCGCCCTCAAACTTTTCAATAAAGTGTTCGTACGCTGCAACCGCTTCTGGATACTCACCTTTATGGAGATAGACTTCACCTTTCAAATAGTGGATAAATGCCATGTTGAGTGGCAATGCCCGTTGCTCTAATTGCTGAATGTATTCCAGTGCTTTTTGACTTTGTGAATTTTTTACATAGAGCGAGGTTGCCAGCAATAGCGCCAGGGAAGGAGCAGTTTCTTTCTCCAACAGGTTTGAAATATGTTGGATGCCTTCAGCAGGTTGTTGGAAGATATATCCTTCAATGAGGCTTTTTAGCAGCATCGCTTCAATCGAAAAGGTGGAATTGGATTTTTCTACACTTGTTAACTCTTCGATTCCCTTTGCAATATTTCCTTCCATTCGCAACAACGAAAGTATCCAATCATACTTTTCGGGGACAGAGCCCACCAGTACGTTCAATATTCCGGATGTTTTATTGATGGGCTGGAAGTTGGGATGTTTTTTTTTGCACTGCTTCGTAAGCAGATATGCCTGGCGTAAATCCCATGCGGCATCCAGTTCGTTACCAAACTTTAAGTGGACGAAAGTCCATTGTAACTTGATTTCAGCTTTCAGGAACAATGCAGAAGCGCTCTGGTCTTTTTCAAATTGTGCTATGCGGTTTTCAGCACGGCTTTCAAAGTCCTGATATAAATCCTGGTTTTCAGTCAACAACAGTTCAAGGGCTTCGCCAAAGGATTGAATATACGTTTCCTGATACGTACTTTGATAAACAGGTTTTACATTCGTGTAGGCCAAGTCCAAAACTTTTCGATATTCTTTTTTTGCTTTAGCATTCAAATCCCAGTGCTGAGCGAAAGAAATCCCTGACAATAAAAAAAGGCAAGCTGTCAGGCTCGCCTTTATTGTCAATGTTTTGAAAATATTATTTCTTTTCAACTTTTCTTTTTCGTGGAGTAACCGTTTTGGCAGGCTTTGCAACCTTGGGCTTTTCTTCAATCCCCATCGACTCCATATCAACATCTGCCAAAATCCTACCGGAGTGTTCATCAATAACAATCTTTTTCTTCTCCAGGATTTCAGCAATTTTTTGTGGAGGAATCACGATGTTACATCCTTCTGCAGCACCGCGCACCACACGCACAACGGCAAGCCCGTTGGAAAGGCTTACGCGCAACCTTTCATAATATTTTAAAAGTTTCTCTTCTATTTTTTTGGTTGCTTTTTCCCGCTCCACCATCAACCGTTTTTCTTCTTCCTGGCTTTCTGCAAGGATTCCGTCCAATTCGGCTTTCTTTTCATTGAGATGTTCGGTCCTTTCAGCAATAAGGGTATTGGTTTTATCAATTTCCTCTTTTTTGGCTACGATTTGGTCTTTCGCCTCTTTAACACGCTTCTCGCAGATTTGGATTTCCAACTCCTGAAGTTCGATTTCTTTTGAAATCGCATCGAATTCGCGGTTGTTACGAACATTCTTTTGTTGCTCGTTATATTTTTTGATCAGCTTTTCAGCTTCTTTGGAAGCCTCTTTATGGGCTTTGATGGCGTCATCAAAAGTTTTTTGCTCCCCCTCAAGGCGTTCAAGACGGGAATTATACCCGATAATCTCGTCTTCAAGGTCGCGGACTTCATCCGGTAAATCGCCTCTTAATTTCTTTAATTCGTCAAATTTGGTGTCAATGAACTGCAGTTTAACAAGTGCTTCAAGCTTCTGGGCTACTGATTGATTCTCCATTTATTTGTAGTAACTGATTGGATTTGTTGAACTTTTAGAAAAATTGATCGCAAAATTAGGAAATTTTTTGATTAAAACATCCTTTAAGAGTTCTTTCGTATACACTTCACTTTCGTAATGGCCAATATCGGCAATCATGATTTTCCCATCGGCATCAAAGAACTCGTGGTATTTAAAATCTGCTGAAACGAACGCGTCAGCACCTATTTTTAAAGCATCTTTTAATAAGAAGCTCCCTGATCCTCCGCAAACCGCCACTTTTTTAATCGGGCGATCAGGGATTTGGGTGTGTCGGATCATGGTTAATGCCATTGCTTCCTTCAAACGCTTCAAAAAATCATTTGGTTCAAGTGGGTTTTCCAGTTCACCCACCATTCCAGCGCCAACTTCCTGATTTTCATTCACTAGCGATGTTAAGTAATAAGCAACTTCTTCATACGGATGGTGTTTTTTGAGCGCTTTCACAATTGCATTTTCAAGATGGGCGGGAACCAATACCTCTACGCGAACCTCCTTTACCTTTTCAAGGTTGCCAACCTCTCCGGTTTGTGGGTTTGCGCCTTCTGTTGGAAGAAATGTACCTGTTCCTTCGGTTTGGAAACTACAGTTTGAATAATTTCCGATTTGGCCTGCCCCGGCATTGTAAACCCCTTCCAATACGGTTTCCACGTGGTCTTTCGGAATAAAAGCGACCAGTTTTGAAAGCGTGCCTTTTTTGGGACTAAGAATCGAAAGGTTCATTAAGCCTATTTTTTCACAGATTTTTCTGTTTACACCGGTTATGATATTGTCGAGATTGGTGTGGATGGCGTAAATGGCAATGTTGTTTCGGATGGCGCTAATGACGGTTCGTTCTATATAATTACTACCTGTAAGTTTCTTTAACCCCCTGAAAATAATGGGGTGATGGGCGACAATAAGGTTGCAGTTTGACTGGATGGCTTCTTCAACGATTTCTTCTGTGCAATCCAGCGTTACCAAAATACCACTTACAACATCCGTTGGATTTCCCGTAAGGAGGCCGGCATTGTCATAGCTTTCCTGGAGTGACAGCGGAGCCAGCGATTCGAGATAGTGGGCCACATCTTTTATCTGCATCAAAACACGGGATTAGTGTTGTTAATTGTATTTTTGCCGAAAATCATAAAAGCAAAACTACGATTTATTTAATGTTCCTGATCCGGATTCTGCTCTTTCCTTTCGCGTTGCTCTATGATGCGGTCACCGGATTTCGGAATCGGCTATATGATTTGAAGCTGAAACCTTCGGTTGGTTTTGATATTCCTGTGATCTGTGTTGGGAATTTATCAGTGGGTGGCACCGGAAAAACGCCTGTGGTTGAATATTTGATCGGCCTGCTCGGTGAAAAGTATAGCATTGCAGTATTGAGCCGGGGATACAAACGCAAAACAAATGGGTTCCGGATGGCCGCTCCGGAGGATACCGCCAGCACGTTGGGCGATGAGCCTTTTCAGCTATATAGAAAGTATGGAAGCCGGGTGAGTGTAGCCGTTGGGGAAGATCGCGCCATGGCCATTCCATCCATTGTACAGGCGCAGGGGAATGTGGATATCATTCTAATGGACGATGGCTTTCAACACAGACGGGTTACACCGGGGTTTTTAATACTGTTGACGGATTACAATAAACCATTTTATCAAGACTTTCTGCTTCCGGCCGGGCGTTTACGTGAGTCGAGGAGCAATGCAGACCGGGCAAATGTGATTATAGTTACCAAGTGCCCGCCTGATATTCCAGAACAATCCATGGAGCATATTGAAAATGAAATTGGCCGTTATTCGCAAAAGCCGGTTTTCTTTGCAGCGATTCAATATGGCCAGCTTACACCTTTTGGCAATCGGGGTTTTGAAACCGGGGACAAGGTTTTATTGGTAACCGGTATTGCAAACCCCACACCGTTGCTTTCTTTTGTAACTGCACATTATACGTTGGTCGACCATTTGGATTTTCCTGATCATTACCATTTCACGCACAAAGATTTAGAAAAAATAAAAGGTTATCACGACAAAGACCAATCAATAATAATCCTCACTACCGAGAAAGATATGGTAAAATTGAACAGCCCGGGTTTTGAAAACTTCATAGCAGCACTTCCTTTTTTTTATTTGCCGATTGAAGTCGGGTTTGTTAAAGGTGGTAAGGAATTTGATAAGCTGGTGCTTCAATCTGTTTTAAGGGGTGATGAAGGGTAACCATACAATAGCACGAATAGGATTTATCCTTCTCCTTACAGGGATGTCAGGGATGAAGCTTTATGCACAGGACGAACCCCAAATCCGCAGGGGTTCCACCATTGTGGATGACAGTACGAAACAGATTTATGGGCCAACAACTTCGCGCTACTTTTATGAGGACGATGTTTTTTTCAATAAGAAAAAATTCTATTTCATCGATACCATTATTCGGGATTTCCATCGCTTCACGTATGTGCAACGCTACAATAACCTTTACCAGGATTTAGGAAATGTGGGTACCGCCATCAAACCCATTTACTATCAAGCTCCCGAGCAAATTGGTGTCCGCTCAGGTTTCCATTCCTACGATTTGTATTGGGACCATGAACGCATCGAATACTATGATACTAAATCGCCTTACACCAACATGAAAGTTATCCTTGGCGGGAAGGGACGATCAATGACCGATATTGCCTTTAGCAGGAATGTCAGTCCCCAATGGAATGCTGGTTTTAATTTCCGCACCATCTTGATGGATAAACAAGTGCAGCGATCGGGCCGGGGCGACCGGCATGCGATTGGCACCTATTATGATTTCTACACATCCTATTTTACAAAAGATGAGAAGTATCGGTTGTTTTTCAATTTTAGAAGAAACCATCATCAGGTGGATGAGTATGGAGGCATAAACGTAGGAGAAAGTTATGTGATGAGTGATTTCTTTGATACCAATGCACAACCCAATCTAACGGCTGCAGAGAGCAGGGAGCTTCGGATGAACATCCACTTCAACCACCAGTATTCAATTGCAAAAGAACTCCAGCTCTATCACACCTTTGATCGTGGGCGTCAAGGGAATCAATTTTTCGACACACCTGCAATGGCCCCGGCAGGTTTTTATGATCATGTGGAAGTTGATAGTGCCAACACAAGTGACAACGCCAAGCTTGTCACCCTGCGCAATGAAGTCGGTATAAAGGGAAATCTCTCCAAACTTTTCTATAATGGCTACTATGCGATCCGTCAATACGATATGACCTATAAATATGTAAGCCTTGATTCCATGAGGGTGCCTGTAAAGGGATATGAGAATTACTTAGGAGGACGGCTTGCCCTGGATATTGATTCAATCTTTACGCTCACAGGTTGGGCGGAAATAATGGCCAACGGAAATTACAGGATCGAAGGAAACCTGAGCAGTCGTTGGCTGGAAGCTACGCTAAAGCAAAGCCAATATTTACCTTCGTATTTACAACAAGGGTATCGTGGTTCGCATGATGTATGGTACAATAATTTTGCTGCGATTGAGTCATCCCAACTTTCGGGGTTCATTCATTACCGCGATCGTGCGGTTTCCATTTCACCCGGGGTAGCGTTGACGCGGTTGAAAAATTATGTTTATTTCAAGTATGGCGAATTCGATGAAGAGCAAACCGTTCTTCCGGTGCAGTCAGGTGGTGACCAGATTTTTGCCTCGCCCGAATTGCGCTTCAATTTAAAAGCGGGAAATCATATTACGCTTCATACCCGAAGTATTTATACTGTTTTCTTGAAAAATGATAATGATGCCATGCGCATTCCTCCTTTGTTTGTAAATGCACAAATTGCGTATAACAATATTCATTTTGGTGGTAGCCTGGAAGTACATTCAGGGTTTGAAGTACACTGGCAGTCAACGTACGCAGCTGATGCATACGATTTGGTCACCCAGCAGTTTTACCGACAAGATAATTTTAAGGTTCCGTCTTTCCCTAATGTTGATGTATTCGTAAATGCAAAGATCAGAAGGGCACGGGTATTTTTTAAGTACACCAATTTGGTTCAATTGTTTACCCAATCGGGTTATCTTGCTACACCGTATTATCCGGGCCAGCGAAATGTGTTTGACTTTGGTTTCGATTGGTCTTTTTATGATTAATGAATGGAGGCAAAAGGAAAGTTTACATTAGGGCTTGAATTACCGACCGATCCGCGTTGGGTGAACATCGCAGAAAAAAGTATCGAGGAGATTTTAGTCGATCACGCGTATTGTGAACAGAAGGCAGCGTCTTCTTGTATCTCATTAATAATATTGCATCCCGAGCGAACAGAACTGGTAGACACCTTAACACCTATCGTTGCAGAAGAGTGGGGGCACTTTGAAAGGGTGTTAGAGGAATTAAGAAAGCGAAAATTGGAACTGGGTCGCCCGCGCAAAGATGAATACGTAGAAGGCTTGAGCAAGCTGGTGCGAAAGGGAGGGAGCCGGGACCAGCAATTGTTGGAAAAACTTTTACTAAACGCTTTGATAGAAGCGCGTAGTTGTGAACGCTTTAAAATATTATGGAAGCAACTCGCTGACCAGGAGCTTTCAAAATTTTATTATGAACTAATGATTTCTGAAGCCGGCCATTATCGCACGTTCCTTCAGTTGGCAAAAGCGTATTTACCAGAGGATGTTGTGAACCAGCGTTGGCGCGAATGGCTTGATGACGAGGCTCGAATCATTCGTCAACTTGAGCCCCGTGGTGACCGTATGCATTAGGGCATCCCTAAAAACCAACTTCTATTTGGAGTTGATTTTAAATATTGTCATTGAAATCAACGTGACAAGGTTTTAGGGATGCCCTAATGATAGTCCGTAAAGATACCCAACAGTCAAAGGTCATCACGTCCAATAATTGGTTTCTATTAAAATACAAGATATTTTGATCTTGGTTGGGATATGCTTATTGCGCGGAAATGTTTTGTATCAGACATTTCGAATGGGTAGGCCGCGCAAAAATACAATAGGTGGCCCCGCCAACTGGCGGGGCCACCTATTGTATTTTTTGATGTGCGACTGCTAACCCATTGTAACATGCCAACTATACAGCGCACATCACCTGTACAATACTTTAGAACAAAAATCCCTGTTGTTAAAAACAGCAAAGACCTTATCAAATGGAGTTGGTTTTGTCATAGAAATCAACGTGACAAGGTTTTTAGGGATGCCTGTTAGTTATTTTTGAATGATGAAACGGACGGATTCCCTTCCGCTATTCGTATTCAATATCAAAACATAATTACCTGCCGGATGATTGTTTAACGGAATTGCTTCCGTTTGTTTCCCGGCATTCTTCAACCCAAGTCCCTTTCCGGAAATTGTTTTCCCGGTCATATCCACAATCTGAAAGCCTACATTGGAGGGTTTGGCCAACACATATTCAATGGTGATTTGTTCGGATGCTGGATTTGGAAAAAGCTTAACCCCATTTGAAAGTTCAGGATTGATGGCGAGCGGTGCTATTTGAATCGTAACATAATTGATAGCCCAGCCCCAGGCGGTCCCTGTATTATCGGTTTTCAATTGTAGCCTGAAGAGGAGGGTATCATCAGCAGAAAATGTTTGGCTGAGGTCATAAGCAGCTTCCCTAAACAATGTGGTATTGCCTTGTGTACTTGCATTAAAAGCACTTAACCAATCATCATGTTTAGAAGCATCGTACCCAACATTCAATGGAAGCCAGGTAATTCCGTCTTTTGTTGCTTCAATGGTAATCGTGTCTTTGCCTGGTTCTGTTATGGCGAGATCGCTTACATACATCATCGGAAAAGTGGCGTTGACCTTAACGGGATGTCGTAAGATGGTTTGGTATGTTGTGTTGTTCAAATAATTATGTGAAGTCTGAATACTTTGCCGTTCGCTTGATCCCGGAAAACCCCGCAAAGTCATATTCTTTAACGTTAAATCACTGGTATTGGCAAAATAGGTAGCATACGAATTTTCAATGCTAAGAATATCAAGTTGCTCTACCGGATATATTTTTGAAGTAGTGGGAGAGTTTCCAATGTATGATCTAAATGTAAGATCATAATTATTTGGTGTTAGGCCACTGATTTGAAAAATATATTCCCCTGTCGATAGGTTTTTGTTCATCCCGGAAGAGACACCATTAAAAAGTAGCTCAACAGAATCATAAGGTATGTCAAGAAAAACCTTGGCAACAAACAATTCTTTTGGTGAAGTACCATGTGTGATGAGTTCAGGCGACTTTAATGTGAGTTGCGGTTGCTCAATGGTAGCAGTCCAGATACCCCGGCCATGCGTTGCAATTACAACCTGATCATCTTGCCCTTTCATTTCCCACACGGCAACCTTTGGGAAGTCGTCAATCAATAACCAGGATTGTCCGTTATCCTGTGATTCAAAAATCCCGATTTCAGTCCCTGCCCAGATGATATCGGTATTGTCAGGCCGGACGTAAAGAGAATATACAGCAACATCCGGAAATCCATTTGCACTCACATCACTATTTCCGAAACCTGAAATGTCTTCCCATGTTTGGCCAAGATTTGTTGTGCGTAAAATCTTTGGGTTTTTCGCAAAAGAGAAAAGGGCATACGCTGTATTTTGTTCCGTTGGATGCGATGCGATTCTTGTAATGGATCCAAGACCCGGGTAATTTACGGTTGGGCTAAATGTTTTTCCGCCATCTTTTGAAACATGAAGTTTTTGTGTTCCACTCATGCCACTTCCCGCCCATACGATATCCGCATTTGCACGGGAAACTTCAACATCCATAAAAGAAACCGACCGGCCTACATCATGCCAATTCGAGGTGATGGGTACGCTGGCCCAGGTTTGACCGAAATTTTCTGAGCGGTATACACCTTTGAAGGTAACTGTAAAAATACGATCCGGATAGTTTTTTGAATTGGCAAGTTTCGAAATGAAAGGGGAAGGTTCGGCTATACTATTTGGCCCAATTCCGGAGGTGGCCGCCAACCATGTCATTCCACCATTTATTGACCTGCGAAAATTATTGTGCTGTGAACCGCCAATGAGTTTGTTTGGATCAAGGTTGTGCCACAGCACTTCAAAACCATCGCCCCCAATTGCAAAAGTATAGTTGGTCGCGCTCGATGCAGAAGCATCAGTAGATCGCCATGTTCCATTGTCTTGTGTGCCCCCAAAGTATTGGTCTTCCCCAGGTTTTTTATCAACCCCATAAAATTGGCTGGTGTTATAGCCAAACCCAACATATTTCCAATCGTTTTGTGCAGTGCCCGGAGCGGTCGAAACTTTTGATTCATAAAGGCCGCCATCATTGGCCAACAAAATTTTGTATGTTTTTTGTGTTGCGTTAATCGGAACGGCAACCATGTTGTGCTGATCAGGATGCACACCTGTTCTTAATGATTGACTGAATTGGTTTTTGCCATCGAATTCCCCATAAACGTCAGCAACCGTGGAGGTAGTTGCATTTAGCTTACTGATTTCAAAAAAGTTTATGCGTAAAGCTGAAGCCGGCAAAGCACCGGGGTTCCATGTAGCATCTGCTTTTAATACTGGCCAAATAAAGTAAGCTTCCTTAAACTCATGCCCTCCGTTTACTGCGATGGATGGGTTGGGAGTATTCGCATCATAGGTTACGTTATTGACGTAAAGATACTCGCGACTATGCAAGGCGGCTGCAACTGTTGAATCTGTATTTTGTGCATAGAGGTTAAATAGGCCATTGCGGTCTTGATCCCGAAAGGATGCCATCAATTGTCTGTTATTGGTGATATCCCAAACCTGAAAGGGAACATTTACATAATCCTGATAGGAATGATTAGCCGCGGCCACACCCGAAGTTGCTCCTGCCGGCACCATAAACCTGTGGGCTTTTTGTGTTATGCCCGGGCCAAACCGAACTTCAACACTGATATTCCCTTCAGCGCCTATATAAAGTGTTCCACCATAGTAAGGTGCACCAAAATTAACGAGCGATAAAAATGAACCGGTATTATCTTCTTCAACATTATAGGTTTTGACCACCGTAGACCCGGAAGATAGTTTTGATTTGAAAAGCCCTACGCCTCCATAGTATACAACGTCAGCATCAAAAGGATCACAAAGGATGGAGTTATCATACCACCCCTGGCCACCAAGAAAATCAACAGCCGCATTGGCATTGATCGATACATTTATCAAAGACCAGGTTAATCCAGCATTGTCTGACATATACAAATCCGATTCACTACCTGACAATACACCCTCCACCGAAGCAAATACCCGGTTAGGTTTAGCGGGTGACACATCAATTTCAATTCTTCCATCAGGATTCATTCCATCACTTGACATATTCCAGGAGATGCCACCATCCACTGATTTTAGAACACCCAGGCCATATCGCGCTGCATATTGAATGGTGAAATTTCCCGGGGTCATTTTTAAATCTTGAATACGACCGCCTCCCGAATACACTTTTGTCCACCCAGCTCCGCCATTGGTAGTCCTGTAAATCCCATTGTTGGTAGCTACCACTGCAATATTGGGATCCGTTGGGTGCACAATAGCCCTGTTCACATCACTGAAACTGGTTGTTGTTGACAGATGGCTCCAGGTTTGTCCTTTGTTGAGCGATTTGTACATTCCATTTCCCGCTACCCCACCAGTATTGCCAAAACCTTCACCTGTACCGAGGTAGATGATATTGGAATTGCTGGGTGCCATGGCCAATACCGTGGTGGCAAGATTTGGCAAGTCGGGTGTTACTTGTAGCCAAACGGAACCGGCATTGGTGGTTTTCCACACACCACCGCTTGCTGAACCAACAAACCATGTATTCCTGGTGGGGTCATCCGGGTCTACGAGTATACCCCGTGTCCTTCCGGCAACATTTGCAGGGCCTCGCTCTTTCCATTCCAATACACCATTCGATTGGGTACGAAATACAGCACGAAAATCAGCTGCTTTTACTTTGGCTTTTTGAAGTTCAACAATACTATTGCCTGCCGGATATCCAGGTTCTGAATCGCCAGCTTTGGTCCGGATGCCTTTGTGAAACAAAAGAAATTGCTCCGGGTCATCGTAATGATCCCCTTCCCGCGCTTCTGTTTTGATTACCAACGAATCTTTTTCGGATTCAGAGTCGAAGTAGATACCGGCCCCAACTGTTGCACAGAATAAAAAAGTAAGGGCAATTATTTTTCGTAAAGACATCTGTGGTTATTTGGTATGAGTGGGTATTGAAATGTATCGGATATACTCTTCAATGCTTTTATTCAGTTCTATCATGCCGGGCACATTTAATAATTCAATCGTGGAGTTGTCCTTCCATTTTACATGTCCGGGCCTGAATTTTTTTTCGAGTACAATTTTTTGATTGGACACCTGGATTACCAGGAATTTTATAAGTTCTTTATCTGGCGTTTGTTCCTCAACCACTAACAAATAAGTTTTCTCATTGTTGTACGAAGTTGTAAAAGCATTCGGGATTGAACGCTGGATTACCGTCTCCAATGAGGTGGGATCATTTTTTGTGGTTTTACATCCGGAATAGGGAAAGGAAACAAATACCAGCAGAAACAGCCACTTTTTGAGAAAAGACATGAGGCAAGTTAAATCAAAAAATCAGGTCTTTTGCTTTTTTTTCCGGGCTGCAGGAAACAAAATATTATTCAGGATTAAGCGATATCCGGGGGAATTGGGGTGTTGGTTTAAGTCGGTTGCCTCTTCCCCAACCTGATGTTGGTAATCTTCCGGATCGTGCCCTCCGTAAAATGTCCAAAAGCCTTTCCCGAAAACACCATGCAGGTATTTCGCTTCTTTAATGCTCTTGTTTTCACCCATGATCACCGCATCCGGCTTTATCAAATGTTTTTTAAACCCGGTGGTTTGCCCAAAAAAACCTTTGATTACCCGCGTATGGTTTTGAGTGAGCATGGTTGGAATGGGATCCCACTTTGCTGAAAATTCGAAAAGGTTAAAAAAGTCATTGTCTTGGCGCAGCCCACGTTCGCGTGGATTGTTGTCAATGTTCGAAAACTCATATTGGTATGGATCACGTACTAGTGTGAAATCAGTGAATGCAAATGTTTTGCTAAAGTCTAACTTTTGTTGTGCGTTGGGATCGGCAGCATCGCCATCGTACATCCGTTCACAAATGTCGATCCCTTCTGCCGCCAGTGCTATATCGTACGAGTCGGTGGCAGAACACATCGCAAATAAAAACCCACCTCCGGTCACAAACTCATTGATGCGTTTGGCAACAGCCAGTTTTAACTGCGATACCTTATGGAACCCATTTCGTTTAGCAGTCTCTTCTGCCTCCCGTTGTTGCTCAATATACCAGGGCATGTGGCTAAATGAACTATAGAATTTTCCATATTGTCCTGTAAAATCTTCATGGTGTAAATGGAGCCAATCGTACTTTGGTAATTTTCCGGCCAGCACCTCGTCATCAAAAATCACATCATACGGGATTTCCGCATAGGTGAGCACTAACGTTACGGCATCATCCCAGGGCTGTTTTGATTTGGGTGTGTACACTGCAATTTTTGGATACTTCTCCAGTTTCATAATATCGAAATTGACAGCCGGACTTCCGATTTCTGCAATAATTTGGTTGGCGTTGGCATCGGAAATAACCTCAAAGCTTACACCGCGAACAACCAGTTCATTTTGAATGGAAGGGTGGTATTTGCACATAAAACTCCCGCCACGGTAGTTCAATAGCCAATCAACTTCAACTTCACTTTTCAAAACCCAATAGGCAATTCCATAAGCTTTCAGGTGGTTGGTCTGCTTTTCATCCATCGGAATAAAGATGTAATTTGCCAGGGCTCCTTTGAAAGCAAATAATAGACAAAACAAAAGGGCTGTTCTCATCGTAGATAGTTCCATGGTTACTCCTTCAAAGGTACAACAAAAGGACTTTTTTTGAGCCTTGAAATATTTTAATGGTTTGGTGTAACTTTAAGGCTCTTAATTCAACGTATTAACGTATTACTTTCGTTTCAACTATCTGAATGAATTTACTGGAAAATTTTAAAGAGGGGTTGCGGTCGGTTCAGGCCAATTTGCTCAGGTCCGTATTGACCGCCTTGATCGTTGCCCTCGGTATCATGTCGTTGGTGGGGATGCTTACCACCGTTGATGGGATCGAAGCTTCTGTAAAAGAAAGCCTTTCCTCACTCGGCTTCAATACATTTGATATTTATTCCAAGACATTCAGGCGGGCAAATGCACAAGGCGTGGTTGAAAAATCCTATCCGTTAATAAAACTGCAAGAGACACAACGCTTTATTGATTTGTATTCCGTTCCTTCCACGATTAGTATTTCGGCATGGGTTTCGGGTGCAGTGGAAGTTAAGCGATTATCCAAAAAGACAAACCCCAATGTAGCTGTAAGAGGGGTCAACTCTGAATACATGACGATCAAAGCATTGGAGTTTGAACATGGAAGAAATTTCTCCAAGCTTGAAATCGATTATGGTACACCGGTAGTGGTGATTGGCCATAAAATTTACACCTCGCTTTTCGATGACCGTGATGATCCGATTGGGCAAAAAATAACATTGTTAGGTGCGCAGTTTAAAGTGATTGGGGTATTGGTTAAAAAAGGTGATTTTTCAGAGGATAATTATGACAACTCGGTATATATGCCCATTCGGAAAGGAAACCAGATGGCAGATGGCCGGGCATTGCGGTATAGTTTGACCATCGGTGTTGACCGGCCTGAGCAGTTTGATTATGCGATGGGGGAAGCAACCGGTTTGATGCGCAAAATCAGAAAAGATGAAATGGGCAATCCCAATTCATTTGAAATAGAAAAAAGTGAAACATTGGCCGAGAATATGGCATCCATCACTTCCGGATTACGGATGGCCGGATTTGGTGTTGGGTTTATCACCTTGTTGGGCGCGTGTATTGCCCTGATGAATATCATGCTGGTTTCGGTAACAGAGCGCACCCGTGAAGTAGGGGTACGGAAAGCACTCGGTGCAACCCCATTGCGAATCCGTCAGCAGTTTGTAATTGAAGCTATTGTGGTTTGCCTTTTAGGTGGTGTGCTCGGAATTATTCTGGGTATCGGAATTGGCAATCTTCTGGCTTCCGTCATTGGTGGAAAATTTGTTATTCCCTGGATGTGGATGGGAATAGGTTTAGCGGTTTGCGTTTTTGTCGGATTGATTTCCGGTTATTATCCTGCACAAAAAGCATCGCGTTTAGATCCGATCGATTCCCTGCGATTTGAGTAAATCCTTTTACGAATCATTCTACCTTGTTTTTTTGAGGAACCAGCCTCAACTGGTATCTTGCCCGGGTATTTAACTACCCGATTTGAAAACACTCGACCAATTGTTGGGCATCGATTATCCGATCATCGTTGCACCCATGTTCCTGATCTCCAATACGAAGATGGTCAAAGCAGCACTCGACAAAGGAGTAACCGCTGCATTTCCTGCATTGAATTACCGATCGGACAAAGAATTGCGGGATGCGATTGCCGATATCCGTTCGTATTCCAATAAGCCTTTTGGTGTCAATCTGATTGTAAACAAATCCAATCCAAAATATAAAGGACAACTGGAAACGCTTCTTGAATTGAACGTTGCTTTTATCATTACTTCATTGGGAAATCCAAAGGAAGTAATTGAACGTTGCCACGAAAAGGGAATAAAGGTTTTTTGTGATGTGGTTGATTTGAAGTATGCAAGGAAAGTAGAGGGGTTGGGGGCTGATGGTTTGATCGCGGTAAACGCTCAGGCAGGTGGCCATGCAGGTGATATTGAACCCAAAGAATTGATCACCTTGTTAAAAGAAAATTGTAGTATACCCATTATCACTGCCGGTGGAATTGCAAAAGGTGAAGATTTGAAACGTGCCATGGATTGGGGTGCTGCAGGTGCGTCTGTTGGAACAATATTTATCGCCTGTGAAGAAGCCGATATTGCACCCGAATACAAACAGGCAATTGTTGAGTACGGTGCGAAAGATATTGTGCGCACCAATAAAATGTCAGGGTCACCGTTGACGGTAATCAATACACCGTATGTTCAAAGCATTGGAACAAAAGCAACTTTTTTGGAATGGCTGCACAACAACAATCGGTGGTTAAAGAAATATGTGAAAATGATTATTGCACTTCGCGGAATGAACCAGGTGGAGAAGGCTGCAAAAACCGCAACATATAAAACAGTTTGGTGTGCAGGGCCTGCTATCGAACATGTGCATAGCATTTTGCCAATGCGTACTATTCTTGATAATTTTATAAATCAATTTAAAGCGGCTAAATCAAATTAATATATGACGTCTGTTTCCCCTTTCCATCTTGCCATACCTGTTTCCAACCTGGAAGAATGCAGGTTGTTTTATCGGGAAGTATTGAAGTGTGAAGAAGGAAGAAGTGATACCCACTGGGTCGATTTCGATTTCTTCGGACACCAATTGGTAATCCATTACAAACCCGCAGAAGAAAAAAAAGAAGAGCATCACAATGCTGTTGACGGGCACGATGTTCCCGTTCCGCATTTTGGTGTTGTGCTTCCGTGGCAAACGTGGGAAATGTTAGCAAAAGATTTACGTGAGAGCGGGGTAGAATTTGTAATCGAACCGTACATCCGGTTTGCGGGGCAAGTGGGCGAGCAAGGCACCATGTTTTTTTATGATCCTTCCGGAAACGCCTTAGAGTTCAAAGCATTTAAAGACATTGATCAGTTGTTTGCCAAATAGCAATGGGTGATGGCCAACAGTCCAATTACATTTAAAACACAAATCGCAAAACTGGAGTACCTGAACACACGCTACCTGGAAGTGCCAAAAAGGATCGTTACGAAATTGGGCGGAAAACTTTCAGTGCGTTTGAAATGTACGGTTAACAATACAGTAGAATTTCAATGTGGTTTGATGGCGCTGGGTGAAGGCAAGGCTTACATCAGCATCAATGCAACACGCATGAAGAAATTAAAAGTTGGGGAAGGGGATACAGTTTCGGTTTCGTTGGTGAAAGATGAAAGTAAATACGGAATGGATATTCCGGTGGAGTTGCTTGAGATTTTCAAACAAGATGCGGAAGCGAAACGCAGGTTTGGTATGCTCACACCCGGAAAACAACGCTATGTTATTTTTTATGTGGCAGGAGTGAAGAACCCGCAACTTCGCATCGACCGGGCGATACTGTTGTTGGAAAACCTGAAAAAATTACCGGAAGGGAAAGAAGAGTTTCGGGCGATGCTGGGGAAAAGCTAGCAAATTTCTAATTAGTCAATTTCTAATTACTAATGAGGCTTGTTTGATTAGGAATTAGGAAATTAGAAATCAGCAATTAACTATTGATGTTCAGGCCTCAGCAAATCATTTACCGTTTTTACCGGATTGAATGTAATCAGTGGAACGTCCACAAAGATGGTGATCCAATCGGCCATGGCGCCATTCCACAGGCCGGGAAGTTCCTGGGCTTTTAATTCCCTTCCGCTTTTTGATTTGTTGGTGATAAACCCTGTTGATGGATCGGTGAATTTCAACAGGTCAAATTTCTTTCCGGTATGATCGCGTACGCCACAAACCAAATCCACAGGATTAAAATGCGTGGCTTGCTTCATCGCATTTTGAGCGTTGGCATCTTTCGGGTCAAGTTGAACACTCTCTGCAATCTGCAATGCAGTGGACCCATCATTACTTTGAACCCAAAAAGGTCCGCCACCGGGTTCACCGGTATTTTTTACCATGCCACAAACACGGATCGGGCGGTTTAGTTTTTGTAAAATAGCATCAGCTTTTTCGGATAGGCCCAGCGCTGTAAAAGTTGAGGGAAGTTTATAGTTTAACTCTTTTTCAAGGAAACGGGCTACCTCTTCTACCAGATCATTTGTAGGGTTTGACAACTGTGAAATGTAATCAAATACCTTCGACTGAAAATCCACCAGCACTCCAGCCAATGCTTTTTTATAGAGTACAGTTGTTTCTTTTATCCTATCGGGCACAACGTTGTCGATGTTCTTAATGAAAATAACATCTGCATCAATTTCATTGAGGTTCTCGATCAATGCTCCATGGCCTGCGGGCCTGAAAAGGAGCGAACCGTCATCATCAACAAACGGTTTGTTGTCTGTGGTAACGGCAATCGTATCGGTCGATTTTTTTTGTTGCGAAAACCCAACCTCAAACGTTACCTTAAATTGATCTTCATACTTTTGTTGTGCTGCTTGCGAATGCCCTTCGAATAATTTTTGAAATTCGGGGGAAACCGTAAAGTGCAGTTTTACGATATTGTTTTTTCCGTTTGCATACAAAGCACCTTCAACAAAATGTTCCTCCAGGGGCGTTCTGGAAACTTTCTCATATTGATGAAATTGCAACGCACCTTTCGGAAGATGGCCATAGCCGAGTCCGTTTAGCAGTCCATCAATTATATCTTTTGCATCCGAAAGTGATTTTTCGTTTTCGTTCAGGTGGCTTTTAAGGGATTCGTAAAATGCAAAGTCTTTCAGGTTGATCAGGAATTGTTCAACGGACTTATTCAGCGTGCCTTCCCCATTTTCAAGAAATTCAAAAAGGTCTTTGAACATTCGGCTGGCTGCACCACTGGCCGGTACAAACTTTACAATTTCAAGTCCATTGATTTTTTTTTCGTATATCGAAACATAGTGGTTTGCTTTTTCTTCAGATAAAACCAGCACTCCATCACCGGGAGTTGCCGGCCTTACAACAGAAAGAAAAGGGAAGCCATCAATAAAATTTTGTATTTGTTTTTTTACCTGTGCTACAGTTAAGCCCCATGACGCTATTTGATTTTGATCGTCAGTATTTAAATTTATCATCTTCAATTATTAATATGACCAAGTTAATCAGGCTGTGGTTTATTAAAAAGCGTTGAACTATATAATCGGTAATAAATGTTCCAACTTAGTTGTGTAATTTTCTAACCAAACAGAAATAAATGAAACTGGTCGTTGCTTTATTCTCCTGTACACTCATGGGTTTTATTTCCTTTGCTCAACAGGCTTCACCCGATCAGGTCGGGACCAAAAGGGGAAAGCTGAAGATCCAACCCATATTGCATGGTACTGTTGTCCTTACCTGGGACAATAAAACCATTTACGTAGATCCCTATGGTGGGGTTGATGCCTTTAAAGGAATTGCTGCCCCCGATTTGATACTGATTACCGATATCCATGGCGACCATCTGGATTTAAAAACACTTGATGCCATTGACACCCAGAAGGCAACAATCATTGCACCTAAAGCAGTTGGGGAAAAACTTCCCGGTAATCTGAAAAGTAATTTAGTGGTACTTTCAAACGGTCAAACTACAACCCAATTTGATATAAAAATCCACGCGATTCCGATGTATAACTTGCCGGAGAGCCCGGACTCCCGCCACACAAAAGGGAGGGGCAATGGCTACATATTGACGATTGGCGGCAAGCGGGTTTATCTTTCAGGCGACACCAGTGATATTCCTGAAATGCGGAAATTGAAGAGAATTGATGTTGCTTTTGTTTGTATGAACGAACCATACACCATGGATATAAACCAGGCGGCAAGTGCGGTGTTGGACTTCAAACCAAAAGTTGTTTACCCTTATCACTACCGTGGGCCGGATGGCCTGAGTGATGTTGAAGCGTTTAAAAAATTGGTAGCGGAAGGGAACAATGCAATTGATGTCCGGCTTCGCAACTGGTATCCCTAACGGTTCCTTGTTTCCAGAAATCAAGTGCTGGATTTTCGGTTGAAAGGGAGCCGGTTTTGGTTCAAAAAATCGATGAGGTTCAGTGTAATGAATTGGAACATTGTATCTATTTAAATAGCTTTGCTCCCGCTAAAAGCGATAAAAATAATTCCAAGAATCCCATGGATTTAAGTTTGCAGATTGACCAAGTTGACCATTCAGCGATTACTGTTGAAGAATTCCGAATTAACTATCTAAACCAGTCGAAACCCTTGTTGATTAAGGGATTTGCCAAAGATTTTCCTGCCGGGGAATTATGGACTTTTGATTACTTCAAAGAAAAGATGGGTGATTTTGAGGTTGGGATTTTTGACAACTCAAAGAAAAGTACCTCCACCTATGTGAAGCCGGATTTGTACATGAAGATTTCAAAGTTTTTGGACACCATCCAGAAGGACGAGGAAACCCCGTATCGGATTTTCTTGTTCAACATGTTCAAAGAGTTTCCGGAGCTCCGAAAAGAATTCCCCACGCCACCACATGCAAAAGGAATATTGGGTGATTTAGGCCTTGCTTTTTTTGGTGGTAAAAACACCAACGTCCGCGTTCACTTTGATATCGATTGCTCAAGTGTACTCATGACCCAGTTTATTGGTAGAAAACGCGTGGTGTTGATATCACCTGAGTATGAAACCCTTTTTTACAAATTGCCTTTCTCTGGTTTTTCAATGGTGGATATTGAGAAACCGGATTATGGGAAATTCCCGGGCTTGAAGTATGTGAAAGGATACGACTTTGTGATGGATCCGGGCGATGCCCTTTTCATGCCGAGTCGCTATTGGCATTACAACACCTACCTCGAAGGAGGCATGGCTGTTTCCTACAGGGTAATTGCCAGCCAACCCGTAAGTGTCTACAACGGGTTGATGAATACATCGTTTCGTTTGATGTACGACAAAATGATGGGCAAGGTGCTGAAAGATAAATGGGTAGAAAGGAAAATAGCAAAAGCTATCGCAAGAGCTGATCGCGAAATACAAAATTTGGCAGTGAAGTAAATCCAGGTTATGTAGATAACTTGACCAAAGTAATTATGAAACGTTTTCTTTGGTTATGTTTGGCGCTAATACTTTTCGCTGGTTTCGTGTTACCGCAAAATTTTTCAATGCCTGTTATCGGAGCTACAAAATCCGACTATAATAAAGATTCTTTTTGGTATTGCCCCTGGGGAAAATCAGGAACCCATAAAGGTGTTGATATTTTTGCTAAAGAAGGCACGCCTGTTCACCCATCAACAAAAGGTCTTGTGATCTATAGTGGAAATATTAAATTGGGAGGAAATGTGATACTGATACTCGGCCCGAAGTGGAGGTTTCATTATTATGCACATTTAAAGGAGTCCACTGTCGGAAGTTTTGAATTTGTAAATAGCGGGAAAATTATTGGGACTGTTGGCACAACGGGAAATGCAGCTGGAAAACAACCGCACTTACATTATTCGATTGTAACACCATTTCCCTATTTCTGGCGAATTGATTCTTCACGACAAGGGTGGAAGAAGATGTTTTATTTGAATCCGATTACTTATCTTCGGGAGATGTAGTGCAACGTGGTCAAAATTCCAACTATGTTTTCTAAAAAACCTCAATCCCTATATATCAAATTGCTGGTTACAGTTTTCGTAGCTTCAATTTCCAATCCTTCTTTCTCACAAGTTTCCAAACAGGAAAAGAAAATCACACAAGCCGTTGATAAAAACAATGCAGAAGCATTGAAGTTGTTGGAGCAAGCTGTCAATATCAACAGCGGTTCCATGAATTTTGAAGGGGTTTATAAAGTGGGCCAACTTTTTAAGGCGCAATTCGATGCGTTGGGAATGGAAACGCAATGGATCGATGGAAAAGCGTGGGGCAGGAGCGGTCACCTGGTGGCACGGCAAAGAGGAAAAGGTCCCACCATGTTATTGATCGGTCATTTGGATACGGTGTTTGAACCGAGTAGTCCATTTCAAAAGTATGAAGTGGTGGATGACAAAATTGTACGCGGACCCGGTGTAGCCGATATGAAAGGCGGTGATGTGATTATTGTTTATGCATTGAAAGCGTTAAAGGAAGCCAATGTATTAAAAGACATGAACATCATTGTGGTGATGACAGGTGATGAAGAATTAAGTGGCCGTCCGCTGGACTTAGCGCGCAAGGCATTGATTGACGCTGCAAAAGATGCGGACATCGCGTTGGGATTTGAAAATTCAGATGGCAACCCCAAAACCATTGTGGTCTCAAGACGAAGTAGTTCCGGTTGGGAATTGAAAGTGACCGGCAATGCAGCACACTCCTCACAGATTTTTACCGAGTCGGTAGGAGTGGGTGCGATTTATGAAGCATCACGGATTTTAAATTCATTTTATGAAGAACTTTCTACCGAGGAGAACCTGACATTTAATCCGGGGATGATTATTGGTGGAACGTTAGTAGAACACGATGCAAAAATGGATGGTGGTTCTGCTTATGGAAAAAGCAATGTGGTTTCGAAAGATGTAATGGTATCGGGGGATATTCGTGCTCTTTCGCCAGAACAATTAAAGAAAGCACAAACCATTATGACGGACATCGTATCCAGGAACAGACCGGGTACTCACGCGACTATTGTTTTTGATGAAGGATATCCACCATTGGCACCAACCGAAGGAAATTATAAACTGCTTTCTTTTTTTGATCAGGTAAGCAAGGATTTGGGTTTTGGAGGAGTCACTCAGGTCAACCCGAGAAATGCAGGCGCTGCCGATATTTCATTTACAGCTCCGTATGTAAAGATGGCGATTGATGGCTTGGGCCTGGGAGGCGCTGATGACCACACGGTAAACGAGACAGGTGATATTTCAACACTGCCCATGCAAACCAAACGTGCAGCGGTGTTGATGTATCGGATTGCGAGTGGGAAAGAGAAGGCTGAGTTGGGATTTAAATGAGAATTAATTCCAGCGTTATTTGAATCTGGATATTGGATATTTCTTTTATTTACTTTTTAACTGGACTTACGTAAAATCGAAAGCGAGTTGACCAGTGGCCTTTAGTTCGTCCAGTTTTTTCCAAGCCGGTTTGGGCTTTAGCCAAAAAAAAACACCTGCGGGTTTCACAGGTGTCCATTGTATTTTGATTCTATAAAATTACTTATTGTATTTGTTTTCGGGTTCTGCTGCTGGCTGTTCAACAGGATTTGAATCATTTGTTGTATCTGCTTTTTCAGATTGCGCTTTTGCTTCGGCCTTTTCTTCAGCTTGCTTGCGCTCGTCTGCCATTTGGCCATTGGTAAAACGCTCATAAGTAGTTTGGCTTTCAAACGGACGTTTACCAATTAAACGCTCAAGATCAGCCTGGAACAGAATCTCTTTTTCCAAAAGTTCTTTTGCAATCACCTCCAAATGTTGACGATGCTGTGTCAGCAATTGTTTTGTTCGGTTGTACGCGATGTCAATAATCTTCTTTACTTCCTGATCAATTTTTTCTGCAGTGGCATCCGAATACGGTTTTTGCATGGCGTAATCACTGGCTTTGCTGTCGTAGAAAGAGACGTTTCCAATCTCTTTGTTCATACCATAAATGGTCACCATGCTATAGGCCATTTTTGTAATACGCTCAAGATCACTTAATGCACCTGTGGAAATCTTATCAAATGTGATGTCCTCGGCAGCGCGACCGCCAAACGCCATGCACATCTCATCCATCAACTGTTCTGTCTGATAAAGAAACTGTTCTTTCGGTAAATATTGTGCATAACCGAGCGCTGCAATACCACGGGGAACGATACTCACTTTCACCAATGGATCGGCATGCTCCAGGAACCAACCTGCCACTGCATGTCCTGCTTCATGATAAGCAACAATCCTTTTTTCCTCGGGGGAAATAATTTTGGTCTTCTTTTCCAACCCACCAATCACCCGGTCGATTGCGTCTTGAAAATCTTTAAGATCAACTGCTTTTTTATCTTTTCGTGCTGCGATCAGGGCAGCTTCGTTACATACGTTGGCGATCTCTGCACCTGCAAAACCTGGGGTTTGTGCCGCCAGTTTCTTCGGATCAACATCTTCAGCATACTTGATTGGTTTCAAGTGTACTTTGAAAATAGACTCACGCGCCATGATATCGGGCTTGTCCAAACTGATTTGGCGATCAAACCTTCCCGGACGTAGCAAGGCGCTATCCAATACATCCGGACGGTTGGTGGCTGCCAAGATAATCACACCTGAATCGGTGGCGAAACCATCCATCTCCACCAACAAAGAGTTAAGTGTGTTTTCACGCTCGTCATTGGCGCCCGGCATTTGGCCACGTCCACGGGAACGGCCCACCGCATCAATCTCATCGATAAATACAATACACGGTGCTTTCTCTTTGGCTTGTTTGAAAAGGTCGCGCACACGGGCTGCACCAACACCAACAAACATTTCCACAAAATCAGAACCCGAAAGCGAGAAGAATGGTACACCCGCTTCCCCGGCAACGGCTTTTGCCAATAATGTTTTACCGGTTCCCGGAGGGCCTACCAGCAAAGCTCCTTTGGGGATTTTTCCACCCAACTTGGTAAACTTGGATGGGTTCTTTAAAAATTCTACAATTTCTTTGATTTCTTCTTTGGCTTCATCAAGGCCCGCTACATCTGCAAAGCTTACTTTTACTTTGTTTTCTGCATCGAACAATGCTGCTTTCGATTTCCCGATATTAAAGATTTGACCACCCGGGCCACCGCCTCCGGTCATCCTGCGCATTAAAATCCAGAAACCAAAAAGTAATAGGAATAAAAATCCCCATTGCATCAACACGCTGAAGTAATCACTTCTTTCTTGAAACTCTAGCGGGATTTGATCACCTTGCTTTAGTTTTTCTTTTAGGGCATCATAATCTTTCTCGAATTTTTCACCGTATCCAATTTTCATTTTGAAGTGCGGGCCACCCCCCATGTTCAACGGGCTTTTTTCGATACGTGATGAATATTTGGTATTGTTCAATCCATCGCTGTTCAACGTCACCTCTACCATGTCCATGTTCTTGATCAGCACTACCTTTTGAACATTTCTTTCCAATACCAATTCCCGAAATTCTGAATTGGTAATGGTGGTAATATTTGATGCCTGGTTTAACAACATCACGCCTCCCACCACAATCACCGTTGCCAGGATTACCCAAATCTGATAATTTCCACGCGGGTTCTTTCCTGGTATATCTTCTCTCTTCTTATCTGCCATTATTTATGTCTAAAAATTTGAATACAAATGAATAACGTGTTGAAACTTATTTAGTTCGTGTTTTCTATTTCGGTTATTTTTGCGTCTCCCCAAAGTCTTTCAAGTGCAAAAAACTCACGTTTCTCTTTTTGGAAGATATGGACCACCACATCAATGTAGTCGAGAAGCACCCACTCTTTATTGTTTTTACCTTCGGAGTGCCACGGATTCTCTTTTAGGGCCTTGAAAACCTCCTCATCAACACCGGAAGCAATTGCATCGAGTTGTTTATCTGATCCACCCGAACACACCACAAAAAAGTCCGCAACAGCATTTTTTACCTTCCGAAGGTCCATCACTACTATATCCACAGCCTTTTTCTCCTGCATTCCCTTCACGATCGCTTCGCTCAGTTCCTCAGCGCTAGATCCCAGTCTTTTTTTGGCCATTCAGTAATTTTGGTTGATTTTGCCCTTTAATTATAATAGAATCCACAAAACTAATTAAAAATACCTTGTATAAAATTCCTGCCAACACGCTTTTCGTTGGAAAAGAGCTTGTTTTTATGCCACAATGTCAATCGACGAACACTGAAGCTATTAGATTGTGTGCTGATAAGGCAGTGAATGAGGGGATTGTGGTGGTCACCGATCAGCAACTTGCGGGCAGGGGCCAACGTGGAAATGTGTGGGAAACACAACCCGGTATGAACCTTACGTTCTCTGTTGTTCTGCACCCTACCTTCCTGCGGTTGCAGGATCAATTTCTCCTGAATATTGCCACTTCTTTGGCGATCTCGGATTTTTTAAAACACATCGGAATTGATTCGTGGATTAAATGGCCGAATGATGTGATGGTTGGCCAGCAGAAAATTTGTGGGATATTGATTGAA
Source organism: uncultured Roseivirgaceae bacterium (assembly GCA_964398945.1). Taxonomy (GTDB): domain Bacteria; phylum Bacteroidota; class Bacteroidia; order Cytophagales; family Cyclobacteriaceae; genus JBGTGG01. The sequence goes on from CAYNOT010000004.1 coordinate 95,216, forward strand.
AACCAGTTGAACGGAAATAAACTTGCTAAATCAATTGTAGGGATTGGATTAAATGTGAACCAGGAACAATACAACGTTCCTACTGCCACTTCTTTAAAGTTAATAACAGGAAGGGCATACGATCTCTCAACTTTGTTGACGGCGTTGCTTGAAAAATTAGAGGCGCGTTATCTGATGCTCCGGTCGGGCAATATTCAAAAATTAACTTCATTATATGAAGCGGTGATGTATTGGAAAGGGGAGGAGCATACCTTTGAAGCAAATGGTATACAATTTACCGGTGAAATTTGTGGCATCGATTCCCAAAGCGGTGAGCTTTGCATTCGTGTAAAAGATGAAATAGAAAAGTTCGGGATAAAGCAAGTTGCCTATCTTTTGTAATCACAATAATGGATAAAGAAGAAATAGCCATACGGGCAACTTATTTTAGTATTGTAGGAAATACCCTGTTGGCTTTGTTAAAGGGGCTGGCGGGTGTTTTTGGCAATTCGTATGCATTGATTGCCGATGCCATCGAATCCACCACCGATATTTTTTCTTCCCTTTTGGTTTTGGTGGGATTAAAATACGCGAAACGTCCCGCTGATGAAAACCATCCGTACGGCCATGGCAAAATAGAGCCGCTGATTACGTTTGTTGTCGTTGCTTTTTTGGTGGTTTCGGCAACCATTATTGCGTATGAAAGTATCATCAATATCCAAACCCCGCATAACCTTCCGAAGGTCTGGACACTGTATGTATTGGGCGCTATTATTGTTTGGAAGGAAATTTCATTTCGCTTTGTGATCCGAAAAAGTAAAATTACAAACAGCTCTTCCCTAAAGGCTGATGCATGGCACCACCGAAGTGATTCGATCACTTCTTTCATGGCGTTTATTGGAATATCCATTGCTTTATTTTTTGGGAAGGGGTTTGAAGCCGCTGATGATTGGGCTGCGCTGTTGGCTTCCGGGTTTATCCTGTACAATAGCTATTTGATTTTTCGCCCTGCGCTTGCTGAAGTTATGGACGAGCATATTTATGACGAATTGATTTCCGAGATACGGACAACGGCATTGTCGGTTCCGGGAATTCTGGGAACGGAGAAGTGTTTTGTGAGAAAAGCCGGGATGCGCTACCATGTGGATTTACATGCTATTGTTGATGCTGCCATCACCGTTAAAGAAGGGCATGACCTGGCACATCAATTAAAAGATCATTTGCGAAAACAAATCCCGGGAGTGGACCACGTATTGATCCACATAGAACCCTTTATGAAAAAGGAGTAAGTGGTGAATATTTTGATGATGCCAGGTATCGATCACTTGAATAAACAGTTATTTGCTTTAGCGGCCTACAGCTCCGGGCCTGCGCGTATACGGCAATTTTGGAAAATGTGCGTAGCCCAAGGGTTAGACCCCAATGTTTGGTTTAATAATGTGGAAAAAATAGCTGCCCACGAAATTGGAAGGGAGACTGTGCAGTATGTTAGCAATATCTATAAATACTACACATCTTATCGGGCGTTGAACGAATATGCTGTACGCAGTGGAAGAAAATAATTGATCCCTGGTCAACACCTGCCATCAGTTCGTGGATGGGTATTGCCGATCAAATTATTTTTATGTAATTCCGTCCGCTTTCTTTTACCAGACAGTAATTATTTGATTACATTAGTAAATGTAGAAAGACCCTCTCACATCCTTTGAACCTCACAATTCTGTTGAGGTTCTATCCTGTTTGCGTGTCTTTTTTTTGAAGTTGTTCGTAAGCCAGTTTTGAAAATTCAAAGTTGAACTTACCAGTTGTTATTTAAAAATTATTAAGCAAAACCCGATTAAACATGAAACAAAAAAGAACCCTGAATATCCTATCATTGGTGATAATCGCCTCGTTAGGTTTTTTTCTAATGGAAGCACGTGCTCAACAGAAAACCAAACGTCCTGAAAAGCCCAACATCATCATGCTTATTTCAGATGATACTGGTTGGGGCGACTTGGGTGTTTATGGTGGTGGCGCAGGCCGCGGAATGGCTACGCCCAATCTGGACCGGATGGCAAAAGAAGGGATGCAATTCTGGTCATTTTACGGCCAGCCTAGTTGTACGCCAGGAAGAGCTGCCATGATTACCGGAAGGATTCCCAATAGAAGCGGTATGACTACTGTTGCCTTTCAGGGCCAGGGTGGCGGATTACCTGCTGCTGAATGGTCCCTTGCTTCTGTGCTCAAGCAAGCGAATTATAAAACCTATTTCTCCGGAAAATGGCACTTGGGTGAAGACGATTATGCAATGCCTATCGCACATGGGTTTGATAAAATGCAAAATGTGGTATTGTACCACTTGAATGCCTACACGTATGCATTTCCTTCGTGGAACCCCGAAATGACCCCGGAGATGCTGGCGTTTTTCAAGAAAGTTACCACTGGTATTTTAGAAGGTGAAGCCGGGGGCAAAGCGCGCGAAGTTTCAAAGGTTACGGAAGAAAATATTGCCGAGCTTGACATGGTGATGACGGAAAATGTATTGAAACAACTCGATGGGTATGCTAAAGCAAAGGATCCGTTTTTTATGTGTGTGAATTTTGCCAAAAACCACCAGCCCAATTTACCATCAAAACAATTTGTCGGAAAATCAGCCGCTAAAAGCAAATATGCTGATTGTGTGGTAGAGATGGACCACAATGTTGGCCGTGTTATGGATAAACTCCGCGCGCTTGGCATTGATAAAAACACAATTGTAATCTACACGGTAGATAACGGTGCATGGCAGGATGTTTATCCTGATGCCGGTTATACACCCTTCAGAGGCTCGAAAGGTACGGACAGGGAAGGTGGTAGCCGCGTACCTGCGATAGCCTGGTGGCCCGGCCAAATCGAAGCGGGAAGCCAAAGCCATGATATTGTTGGTGGACTTGATCTGATGGCCACGTTCGCCAGCCTTGCAGGTATCTCGTTACCGACAAATGATAGGGAAGGAAAACCCATGGTTTTCGACAGCTATGATATGTCGAATGTCCTTTTTAAAACCGGTAAACCGTTGCGTGATAAATGGTTTTATTTTACAGAAGCAGAGTTGGCACCAGGGGCTGTAAGGGTAGGCCAGTTCAAAGCCGTGTTTAATACCCGTGGTGATAATGGTGCAATGGCAGGCAGTGATGCACCGGGTCAACAATTGGGCTGGAGAGGCAATGAAACCTACATTGCGACTGTCCCTGCTATTTATAACTTATGGGCAGACCCGCAGGAACGTTACGACCTTTTTATGACCAGCTTTACCGAAAAAACATGGACGCTGCCCATTTTTAATCAGGCGACTCAAAGCCTGATGGAGTCGTATGTCAAATATCCGCCAAGGCCATTGCAAAGCGAAGGATACGCTGGGCCTTTGTCGATCACCCGGTTCAGAACCATTCAGCAAGCCAAAGAACTGTTGGATCAAAAGGGAATAAAACTTCCTGAATTGGAAAGCGGAAAGCAATAATCGATACAATAATTCAGTCTGGATAAAGGGATTGGGGTCTCTTTATCCTTACTCTTTAATATTAATGGATTCCTATTGTCAAAAAAATCAAAGTCACAAAATATGAAAACCAATAAAAGCATTCTCGGCCTGTTTGTCCTTTTAGGTTTTGCAGTTTCCTGTACTCCGGGGGAAAAAAATCCGATCACGGAACAAGCCGAAGCAAGCAAAAAGATACAAGACCCACTACCTTCCTGGAATGATGGTGAAAGAAAAGAAGCCATTATCAACTACGTTGAAGATGTCACGAATTCACAAAGCGTTAATTTTATTCCGGTCAATGATCGCATCGCCACATTCGATAACGATGGTACGCTATGGTCGGAGCAACCTATTTATTTTCAATTCTTTTTTGCGCTGGATCGGGTGAAAGCCATGGCGGCCGACCATCCGGAATGGAAAAACAAACAACCCTTTAAAGCAGTACTTGAAAATGATATGCCTGCGCTGATGAAACAAGGTGAAAAAGGACTCCTTGAAATTGTGATGACGACCCATGTTGGAAATACCACAGATGAATTTGATAAGCTGGTAAAGGATTGGATTGCCGTTGCTGAGCATCCGGTAAAAAAGAAACGATTTAATGAGTTGGTTTTTCAACCGATGTTGGAACTGCTTGCGTACCTCCGTGCAAATGAATTCAAAACATTTATTGTATCGGGTGGCGGTATTGAATTTATGCGGCCGTGGGCTGAAGAAGTGTACGGCATCCCAAAAGACCAAATTGTAGGAAGCAGTGTTCAAACGGAATATGATTACAATGATGGAAAGCCCGTCATCAAAAGATTAGCGAAGATTGATCTCATTGATGACAAAGAAGGAAAGCCTGTGGGCATCCAACGTTACATTGGGCGCAAACCTGTTTTTGCTGCCGGTAATTCTGATGGTGATTTGCAGATGTTGCGCTGGACAGATGCCAACACATTCAAAACTTTTAAACTCTATGTTCATCATACAGACTCTGTAAGGGAATGGGCATACGACAGGGCTTCGCATATCGGAACATTTGATAAAGGTATGGATGAAGCTAATGAGAAAGGCTGGACGGTTGTTGATATGGCCACTGATTGGAAAGTGGTTTATCCCTATGAATTAAAAAAATAAGGCGCAGATTTGAAAACCCCGCTCATTAACCGGACACTTAAAAAAAACAAGCTGCTCTTTTTGGTTGCCTTGTTTTTTCTTTCCCAGGAGGTTTACGCGCAATCGGATACCACGGCTACTGAGAAGACATCGGTAAAACTTTCGCAAGAAGTTATTAATCCAACCACGCTGGCATGGCAATTACAACTGGAAGAATTTTCAATTTTTGATACCGAGGGGCAAGATGGTTTTGCGCAGAACTTCCGCTTTCGCGGGATTATCCCGTTGAAAAAAGGATTGCTGCTACCGTACCCGCAGCTCATCCGTGTAATTGCTTTTGTGAATTCAGCCCCGGGCGGAAAACCCACGGGCCTCGGGGATGTTACGCTGAACCAGTTTTTCATCTTGATGAAAAAAGATTGGGGCCAATTTGGTGCCGGCTGGAATTTAACCATCCCTACGGCTTCCCATCCTGAACTGGGTTCTCCCCAATGGTCGATTGGCCCTGCGTTTACAATAACGTTCACCGATATTGGCAACTGGCAGATGTATTGGATACTGGAAAATTTTTTCTCTATCAGTGAGAATGATAAATACGGTTCCAACATGTATGCTGTGCTGCAACCCAATATTTTTTATACCTGGCCAAATGGTGTCTATGCAGGAATAGAACCGGAATGGCAGATTGATTACAAAACAGGCAAGGTGGCCCTTCCAATGGATTTCAGGATTGGGTATGTGTGGGCCGGTAAATTAAAATACAATGCCTATATCGAACCGGAGGTGATGGCGTATCGATCAGAAGGATATCCTCGTAATGCAAATAATTTCGGGATCAGGTTTGGTTTCCGATGGTATTTGCCGATGAAATAATGTTGGAATTCTAAAAAAAGTATGACTAAATTTTATCCATAACTTAAAATTAAAAGACCATGAAAACCCTTTTTTAAAACCCTGCTTTTTTGTGTACTTGTTACCACTGCTTCTATTGCCCAGGTAAAAAGTGACTACGATAAGAACACCGATTTCCAACAGTATAAAACCTATACTTTTGAAGGATGGCAAAAGGACAGCGACAAGCAACTAAATGAGTTTGACAAGAAAAGAATACTCGATGCTTTCAAAGCTGAGTTTGAAAAGCGTGGGATGACACCCGTAGCAAGTGATGGTGATGCCAGCAAGGTCTGGATTGTTTTTTCAATCAAGCATTCAAAAAAAAGCCCAAAGCGAAACCCAACTCCCAAAGGTCGAGCAACCAGCAACCAAATCACCCAAGTAACGAATAACATTGCTTTGCAATCTCCAACTCTTCGTTTGTAGGGATCACCAATATTTTTATTGCGGAACCTGCTTTGTTGATTTCAAAAACCCCTTTTCCTCCGGCATTGTTTTTTTCTTCATCAAGTGCGATTCCGAAAACATCCATTTCCTTTGTTGCGAGTTCACGTGTGAGCGTATCGTTTTCGCCAATGCCCCCCGTAAATACAAGTGCATCAATACCATTTAACACTGCGATAAAAGCGCCAATGTATTTCTTGATATGAAAAGCATACATTTCATACGCCAGTATCGCTTCCGCATTTCCCTTCTGATACGCTGCTTTCACATCGCGCATATCGCTGTGGCCGGTGAGCCCGAGCATACCACTTTTTTTATTTAAAATCGTATTGACTTCATCGAGTGAATAGGCCAGCTCCTTAACAAGGTGAAAAATAACCGACTGGTCAATATCCCCTGCGCGTGTACCCATGATCAATCCGTTCATTGGGCCGAAGCCCATTGTGGAATCAACACACTTGCCGTCTTTAATAGCAGCCATGCTCGATCCATTGCCAAGGTGGATGGTGATGATTTTGCATTCTTTCTTCTGTAAATATTCCGCAGCCTTTTCTGATACGTATTTGTGGCTGGTTCCATGAAAACCATAATTGCGAATTTGATGCTCCGTGTAAAATGAATTAGGAATCGCGATGCGATAGGAAACGGGTGATTTTGTTTGATGGAAGGCTGTATCAAACACCGCTACTTGTTTTGCGGAGGTAAATATTTTTTCTGCCACCTCTATGCCCATGTAGTTTGGCGGATTGTGCAGGGGCGCCAACGGAAAAAGTTTTTTTATTTTCTCTTTCACCTCTTCGGTGATGATCATGGTACTTGAAAAATTTTCACCACCATGAACAACCCGATGCCCTACTACATGGATTTCATCCGGATTTTTAATAACACCAACATCCTGATCCGTGAGCAAGCGTGCTACTTCCTGTAAGCCAACTGTGTGATCTTGAATGGAAAGGGTTTCTTTTTTTATTTGTTTTTCACCCTTGTGAAAAGTTGTGTGTTGAATAGAAGATCCTTCGAGCCCAATGCGGTCTACGATACCAACGCAACGTACTGTTGCGTCCGGCATTTGTATGAGTTGATATTTGATGGAGCTACTTCCTGAATTAATTACAAAAACATTCATGTGTTATACTTTTCTATTCATGTTTGATAATCCCAGCGGTGTGCTGTCCTTTTAGCGGTTATCATAATTTTTTTATTGTGCCTGAATCGCGGTAATCACAACCGTGTTAAAAATATCATCTACCGTACACCCACGACTTAAATCATTCACCGGTTTATTGAGCCCTTGCAACATTGGGCCAATGGCTAGCGCACCCGTTTCACGTTGCACCGCTTTATACGTGTTGTTCCCGGTATTGAGGTCAGGAAAGATCAACACACTTGCCTGGCCGGCCACGGATGAATTCGGCATTTTTTTCTTTCCAACAACCGGATCAACGGCAGCATCATATTGGATAGGGCCCTCTACTTTTAAGTCAGGCCGTCTTTGTTTTACCAGCCCGGTCGCCTTCCGCACTTTATCCACATCCAGTCCTTCCCCGGAGGTGCCGGAGGAGTAAGAGAGCATGGCTACCTTGGGTTCTATATCAAACATTTTGCTGGTATCGGCAGAAGAGATGGCGATATCAGCAAGTTGTTCTGCGGTTGGGTTGGGGTTTACCGCGCAATCCCCAAATACAGAAACACGATTGGGCAAACACATGAAGAACACCGATGAGACAGTATTCACACCGGGTTTTGTTTTTACAAATTGCAACGCTGGGCGAATCGTATGTTGTGTAGTGTGGGCAGCACCGGAAACCATTCCATCGGCTTCACCTTTGTACACCATCATGGTGCCGAAGTAGGATACATCCAGCATGAGGTCCCGCGCCATGGTGATCGAGATGTTTTTGTTTTTGCGCAGTTCGAAAAGCGTGTTCGCATAGTCTTCGTACCGATCTGATGATCCCGGATCAATAACCTTTACTTTTTTTAGATCCAACGCAAGATTAAGACGCTTAAAGGAAGCTTTAACGGTTTCGGGATTTCCGAGTATGGTGAGGTCAACAACATCTTGTTTGATCAGCGCATCCGCAGCTTGTAAGATCCGGTCATCATCGCCTTCGGGAAGAACAATGTGTTTCTTTTTGCTTTTTGCACGTTTTAAAATTTGATATTGAAACATGCGCGGGGTAATGTTTTGGGTGCGGAAGAAGATTATTTTTTTCTCCAGTGCTTTTACATTTACATGTTTATCAAAAATATCAATGGCCAGCGCAATCTTTTCTTTGTTGTCGGGCGATATTCGGGATTGGGTTTGTGCTACGCGCGTTACCGTTTTGAAGGTTCCTGTTGGCACGAGGATAATCGGCACCACTGTATCGAGCCCTTCAATTAGTTTTAAAATGGTTGGCTCAGGTGCAAGCCCTCCGGTGAGGATGATGCCGGCAATTTTTTCAAAGTTTTTTGAGATATTGGCGACTAACGCCCCGATAATTATATCACCACGGTCACCGGGCGTAACAATGAGCGTATTCTTGTTCAACCTGGCCAGGCAGTTCGGCAGTTGCATTGCTCCAACGATCGAGTTCTCCACTTGGTTGCCCAATAAGTTTTCACCCGCCAAAACCTCGCCCCCCACGGAATCAAAAATTTCTTTCATGGTAGGACTGCTCAGGTCTTTTGCTAAGGGAATGGAAGTAACTACGATTCCTTTCGGGAGGGCTGCAGCAAGTTCCTTGTCAATCGTTGCCTCATCTGCTTCTTCAATTTTATTGGCAATCACCGTTAAAATCTGTACGCCTTCATCCAAAAAGCTTTTGGTTGTGGATACCGCGATGTTGATAATTTCAGGAACGGTTTTTCCTTCTCCTTTCACAATAACAGCCGCAGGTATCCCTAAATTTTTGGCAATGGAAATGTTGCCGTCAAACTCAACATTCGTGTTTCCTCCCATAAAATCGGAACCCTCTACAATTACAAAATCATACTCCTCTTGAAGTTGTTTGAAACGACCGATAATGGTATCAATGATATACGCTTCCTGGCCACTGTTAATATACTTTAACACTTCACTGCTGGTGAAAACGTACATATCTTCATAGGGGGCAGACAGGTTGAAATGTGCGGAGATGGTTTCCAAATGACCATCTTTTGTATGGGTACTATTGATGACCGGTTTGAAGTACGCAATTTTTCCTGCTTTGGAAGCCAACAGGTTCATCACGCCCAGCGCAATAATTGATTTGCCTGAGTATGGTTCAGTAGCGGTTAGGTAAATTGCATGTGTCATTGGCTGTAATGGTAGTGTCAAATTATGATGCAAAGATGGGACATAAAAAGCAAATGCATCAATTTTTAATCATTCGTGTTCATGACAAGGGTCATTCTTTTTGTTTGCTATTCGTGGGTTGAACCACCACCATCTTCCTGGCAGTTATAGTCCCTGTTTTTTGGATTTGTTCTGTTACGAAGTCTACAAATTTTTGGTTAGAATCCATTGGTTAGCCGTTTAGTTTAAAGTGAGGATTGTAAATTAAACCAATAACGTTACCAAATGGGTCTTTAACAGTCGCAGTCATTAAATCGCCTCCAACATTGTAAGGTGGTTCATTTTCAGTTGCACCAATACTTATTAATCTGGCGTAGGTATCCTCGATTTTCTCGACACCCCAATATGATACCACACTTTCAACCTTATCAGTTGTCGGATTTTCTTCTGGTTGGAGTCCTAATTCATATCCGCCAATGTTAAAACCAACATAATAGGGTTCGTCAAAATAGGGTTCAGTTTCAAATGCCTTTGAATACCAATCCTTTGCTTTTTTAATGTCCCCAACTTTGTAAATGGTTGTTCTTAGTCCTAACATATTTTTATTTTTTATATCTATAAACAAATTTGCCTGTTACTGTTTTGTTTCTGGCGGGAATACCTCTGCCTCTAAATGGTTGCGTATTGGTGGCTGTCCAAGTCCATCGTGGAATTATCTTATCACCGTCTGCCTAACTACCATTAATCACTGGTTTTGAAGTAGGTTTCCTTAACAAAATCATTCCAATCTAAATCCGATTTATATTGATACTCTCTCCATTTTATGATCTTTCTATTTTCAAATTTCATAATGACAATGCCATGGTATTTGTTATTCATTTCAAAAGTATATTCACCAAATCCTATCTGGGCAGCCGCATTGAAAGCAGTATTATGCCATTCCATTTTCATAGGTATTTCATGACCCTTTTCACCACCAAAAAATTCGAATAGTTCAATTGTTCCTTTGTATAATTGGTATCGACTGATATTCAGGGTCTGAGTCGCCCTCAAAGCGATAGACGTGGTCAATTTGAAAATCGTCTGGTGATAAAGTGATATTTGTCCTATGATATACAATACATTCGTCCTTTATGTTAAAGTCGTGTGTATAACCTAACTTGATTAGCCCGTTTATGGTTTCTGATAAAGTTCCAAAGCTTTGGCTTAAATTTTTCATGTTTTAAAGGTAGTCATAATATATCGTGATGTTGTAATAGAAATGGTTGTCGTTTAGGGTTGCAGGTAACGGTCTTCGGCTTGGCGTAGTAGGGGCATTAGAAGCACAATTGGAAATCATTAATTTTGAATGTTACTAACTAAGGGAAGCTTTCACCCGAAGCAACATAACTGTCCCGCGGCACGGTGCATAACAACTATATGCGGAAGTCATGGTTGAATTTTCCCACATAGGATGTAGGCAGTTTATTTTCTCATGGCCAATACCCCAAACAGGGGGCCCGGTGCCAGCAATAAGAAGAGATAACGTGTATCCATTGCATCCATGTAAAGTGTAATCAATTGGATACTCACAATTGTGATTGAAAAACCAATACAATTCATAATGGTCAAAGCAGTCCCTACTGATTCTTTCGGGGCGGCTGTGGCAACGAGCGTGGAAAATTGTGGGGAGTCAGCAACGACTACAATTCCCCAAAAAATTAAGAATAGAATGAAGGGTAGTGGTGGTGTAGTAAATATAAAAGGGGAAAGCAAGCAGCATATCCCCGACAAGGACAAAGCATACGTAGCAGTTTTGTGGCTGCCGATACGTTGCGCAACATAACCACCCGCAATGCAGCCAACCCCGCCAGCACCAATTACAGCAAAAGCCCAAAAGGAAACATTCCAACCGGGATTGTGCTTCATAAAGTAGGCAAGGGCAATTGGAACAAACGCCCAAAAACTATAGAGCTCCCACATATGGCCAAAATATCCAAACGCGGGTTTGCGCACAGCTGGTTCACGAAAAACCGTGAAGAATTTTTTAAAATCGGGTGCGGTGCTTTTTTTACGATACGGTCCATCGCCCACGAACAATGCAATGAGCAGTCCACCCAAGGTGGCGATCACCGTGGTTGCCACCACCACATTTTCCCAGGAGATATCAGCTGAAAAATAGTTGAGGAGATGGGGAAAGGATGTCCCGAAAACCAGCGCGCCTACCAACCAGCCCAAAGCGGTGTTCAATCCTTTCTCCCGATAATCGGCTGCGATTTTCATCCCAACCGGATAAATCCCGGCAAGGAAAAAGCCGGTAAGAAAACGTGTGGAGAGCAGGCCAATTATTTCTGTTGAAAACAAAATCCCCATGTTGGTGATGGCTCCTGCAAGGGCGCAGAATAGAAAAATTTTGGATGGGGAAAACCGATCGGTAATCGTGAAGATTGCAAAAACGAGCGTTCCAATAATGAACCCGAACTGCACTGCCGAAGTAATGTGGCCAATAATACTTTCGGGCAATTCGAGTGTTGTTTGTACATCATGAATGATTGCATTGCCTGCAAACCATAGGGAAGTGCAGGCGAATTGGGCCACAACAACCAACGGAAGTACGTAACGAAAGGATGGTTGTGTGTTGTTGGCCACTTCAAAAACAGATTTGATCGCAAAAAATACGAATAATAACAAAACATTTATATGCACGTGTTGTTATTCTTTCATGGAATTCTTAGTTTAACAATGTATTACCCCAGAGAAGTCCGCACCTAAACCTTAAAATGTTCAATGTAGTTTGGATATGATAAAATTCAAATAACCTGTTTTATTTCCATTGCTTTTAACGGTAAGACTATGTGCATGATGCATGCCAACAGCCATTATCAACAGCAACTTTTGAATGACTTGCGTTGTGAGGATATTGCCCAAAAAAGTATTGAGGATATTGGATACAGTGAAAAACCATTGGTGAGGATTTTTACGAAGTATAATTCCTGTATGGATCCAACATACCGCGCTCCGGTAGCAATGAAAAAGGACAGGTTTGATTTTTGGATTCGCCCGGGTGTAAATGTATCATCTTTGAAAATCGAAAATCCTTATACGATTGGCGCTGTGGATATTGGAATGAATACAAGTTTCCGCATTGGTGTGGTGGCAGAGTTTATCCTTCCGTTTAATAAAAATAAATGGGCAGTTTTTTTAGAACCCACTTACTTGGGCTATCAATCGGAAGCGGATGTGGATTTTGGTTTAGGTACACATAAAGTAAAGGCGGACTATAAAACGTTGGATTTTCCTTTAGGGTTAAAGTATGCTGTGTTTTTAAAGGATGGTTCTAAACTCTTCTTCAATACTTCAGTTGTTTATGGATATGCATTGCCGGGTTCTGCCATTACCGCACCGAAAAGAGAAGATTTGTTGAATTTGGAATTTAGTAATTCATTTTCAGTGGTGGCTGGTGCTGGGTATGCCTTCGCGAATAGGTTCAATATGGAACTTCGCTACGACTTTAATCGTGGGATATTAAATGATTATGCATATTGGGCTTCCGGTTTTTCAAGTTTTTCGCTAGTCGCGGGATATCGTTTATTTTGAAATCCGTACCGTATAAAAAAAAATCAAATGAAAAACATAGTCATCATTTTTCTTTTAATGGGGATTTCCTGCGGAACAGTAGCCCAAAAGAATGTGGTGAAGGGAACCGCGTTCTTTTTTCCAATACCAACGGTGTTTACGTTTGGGGGTGGCTACGAACGATTGATCACAGACCAGGTTTCGATTCAAATAAATTATAAGTACTTGGTGTATCAAATGATATACATGGGGGATGATGGTGCTGCAAGTCAAGGGATTACACCTGAGGTACGCTATTATTTTGGTCCGCAGGAATCCTATCGGGATCAAATTTTTGTCGGCTTGTTCACCGAGTTTTTAGGACTAAGGGAAATTAACGATGCAGATAATAGTATCAACGAAAGTTATATTGAGGATGTGGAAGGGAACATGATCAATCCGGGTATTTTGTTTGGTAAGAATTTTTGCATGGGAAAGCGGATGCATCTGGAAATGTTCATAGGCTATAAATACAAATTCATTTCCAAGATTGAAACCCATGTTGATGCCGGTGTAAAAAGTTATGTTCCGGTAAAAGAAAGGTCGCCCGGTGTAAGGTTGGGTTTGAATTTAGCCTATTCATTTTGAGGTTCCTTTTTTCCTCCGGTTAATTTTTTGTCAATCCAATTTTCAAACTGGCGTACTTTTTCTTCTGCTTTTTTGATATATCCTTTCTTGTCTTTTTTCTGGAGAAAACCCATGAATTTTTTTAGAAACGGGATGTAGCTTACCAGAAAGAAGGCACTAATAAAAAGTAAAAGAAAGCCAAAGGGGAGGAAGGGTATAAAAAGAAATACCATACCCAACAGTGCAGTGATGATACCTGAAATTAATCGAATGTAATTTTTTATGGAGTTCATGATGATTCTGTTTCGTTGATTTCAAATGCCACGGCCTTCTCTTTTGTTCAATGGTGGTGCCTAACAATACCGATGATAATACGAATGACTGATTGCTCTTTTTTGTTTCGGCCTAAAAGATTTTCCAACCTCATGCTCTATAAATCACCTTCGGTGCGATTGCCCATTGCATGCCGGCTAAATCCAATAACTTCCAGATGATTGCCTTTTTCCGGATTTACCGACTCCTGCTTAGTGGTTGGTCTTTTTAAACATGTTTAGCGATGACCTTGCCAAACTTTAGCACTGCTTAGGTATTCCTAAACCTTTCGCTTATTTTTGCGGTTAGTATCGCTGAAAAAACTCTAAAACGATGGTAGACGAGAAAGTAAAGTACAAAGTAAAAGACATTGCCCTGGCTGACTGGGGAAGAAAAGAAATCCTATTGGCTGAGGCTGAAATGCCTGGATTAATGGCCTTACGTGAAGAATTCGGTGTTTCCAAGCCCCTGCAGGGTGCCCGTATTGCAGGATGCCTGCACATGACCATCCAAACAGCTGTTTTAATTGAAACACTTGTGGAATTAGGTGCGGAAGTTACCTGGTCATCATGTAACATTTTTTCCACACAAGACCACGCAGCTGCTGCTATTGCCGCTGCCGGTATTCCCGTATTTGCCTGGAAGGGTATGAACGAACAGGAGTTTGACTGGTGTATTGAACAAACCCTGTTTGCCTTTGAAGATGGCAAGCCGTTGAACATGATCCTTGATGATGGTGGCGACCTTACCAATATGGTGTTGGACCGTTTCCCTGAATTGGTAAAAGACATAAAAGGGCTTTCTGAAGAAACGACTACGGGGGTTCACCGATTGATTGAGCGTATGAACAACGGTACGTTACCGATGCCCGCGATCAACGTAAACGACTCGGTTACGAAGTCTAAGTTTGACAATAAGTATGGCTGTAAAGAATCATGTGTGGATGCGATTCGCAGGGCAACCGATGTGATGATTGCCGGTAAAGTGGCAGTTGTTGCTGGTTACGGTGATGTTGGAAAAGGATCTGCAGCTTCATTGCGTGGCGCTGGTGCACGTGTTGTCATCACAGAGATCGATCCAATCTGTGCGCTTCAAGCTGCCATGGACGGTTTTGCCGTGAAGAAAATGGACAATGCAATTGCGGAAGCGGATATCGTTGTTACCACAACTGGTAACAAAGACATTATTGTTGGCCGTCATTTTGAAAAAATGAAAGACAAAGCAATCGTAGCGAACATCGGTCACTTTGATAATGAAATTGATGTTGCCTGGTTGAACAAGAATGCAGACAAGGACACCATCAAACCACAAGTTGATTTGTATACATTGAAAAATGGCAATCAGGTTATTCTTCTTGCTGAAGGAAGATTGGTAAACCTGGGTTGTGCAATGGGCCATCCATCTTTTGTTATGTCGAATTCGTTTACAAACCAGACATTGGCACAATTGGAACTTTGGAACAATACCGATCAGTATGAAAACAAAGTATACATGTTGCCGAAGCATCTTGATGAGAAAGTTGCAAACCTTCACCTAAAGAAAATTGGTGTTGAGTT
Source organism: uncultured Roseivirgaceae bacterium (assembly GCA_964398945.1). Taxonomy (GTDB): domain Bacteria; phylum Bacteroidota; class Bacteroidia; order Cytophagales; family Cyclobacteriaceae; genus JBGTGG01. The sequence continues at coordinate 110,424 of CAYNOT010000004.1, forward strand.
GGATGTGTTGTCCCCGGAGCAAGCGAAATATATTGGTGTGGAAGTACAAGGGCCGTTCAAGCCAGAGTACTACAGATATTAATAGTATTTTATTTCAGGATTAAAAAATGCCAGGTCGTTTGATCTGGCATTTTTTTTGGATTCTGTTTGCCATTTCAACAGCAACAAATAAGAATGTTTTCACCTAAACGGATTACACATCCTTTCAATCTGGGATCGACATTGCAAATGTCGACCAGGGGTATGGCATTCCTTTAATGATTTCTTACCTTTGAAACATGATAAAACTAATCCCACTATTCTTTTTATTAGCGAGTGTAGCTCCGCAAGATGACCACATTGAATTTATCTGTAAGAAGAAGCAGATGTCGACCAATATGTGCCATTACAACTTTAAAGTTGATGGTGCCAAATACCGGTATGTAGATGTTGGTTGCAAATACAAGAAAACAGAAGACGTTATCAAAAAAGTAAAACAAGGTTCGTTGGCATTGGCCAAGGATTGGGATATTGAGTGCCCGGAATCTAAATAGATACTTAGATATAAGACGTTAGACACAAGATAAATTCATTATCTAATATCTTGAGTCTAGCGTCTTATGTCTATTGTCTAACGTCTAATACACGTTTCTCAAACAGCGGTCTCAGTATCGTTCTGTCCAGTACAATCAGCGCAATTGCCAGGTTCAAAAATATAATCGAATTGATCAGCAGTTTCCCATTGATCGAAATGGAGGGGATTTCAAAATTGAAATAGTTGTTCTTAATTCCGATTTCGTTGGGTTGTATCACACCCATGCTGTCGAATGAACCGGTAGAGACCAGTAGTACAAGAATGGTGACTATGGTCATCACACCTATAATCAGGAAGATTCCGTTTCGGGCAGAAAGGCCTGTTCTAACAGGAACTTTATGGAGGCCTTCCATTACCAATTGGGTAAAGTTCCTGGATGGCATTTCTAATTTTGTGTGCGAAAGCGTTGTGTCAATGCTTCTTAATGTCTCTAGCCTTAATCGCAATGCTACATCTACATGAAGCTGATCTTCTAAAGTTGCTGCTTCATTTTTTGTGAGCGTACCATCGAGGTAATTGAGCAACAGCTCATCAATATCATTTGGGATCTTCTTCATGTCCTTACAAAGTTAATGCTTCTTTCTTTAATATATTTTGCAGTTCATCACCAAGCCGTTGCCGGGCACGGTGAAGCCTTACTTTTACTGTATTCGCTTGCATGGAAGTGATCTCTGCTATTTCATCCAGCGACAATTCTTTAAGATAGAATAGTGTGATCACCAACCGATCGGTTGCGTTCAGGTTGGCCAATGCATTTTTTATAAATTTCTTTTTGTCCTCACGCTCAAGATTTCCATCTCCTTCTTGCTTGTGTTCAATAATTGCATTTTCAATACTGTGGAATTTTTGCTTTCCTTTTCTTTTGTAGGTGATGGCCGTGTTGAAAACAATCCGGTACAACCAGGTAGAGAATTTGGCTTCCTGATTAAAAGAGGCCAGCCCCCTAAACGCTTTTATGAACCCGTCCTGTGCAATCTCTTCAGCTTCCGGTCGGTTTTCCACAATCTTTAAAGCAATAGTATATGCATACGTTTGGTACTTGTTGACTAATTCTGCGTACAACTGGTGTTCACCAGCCAATACGCGGTTAATCAAAACATATTCCGGATTTTCAGTCATGACGGTGGTTTGACGCAGACCCTGAAAGGGAAGTTACAGAAAACCTGTTGAAATATTGAGTAAATTGAAATAGTAAGTTTTTATCGATTGCCTGTAACCTGCCAAAAACATGCAGCGTCATAGAGGCAGATTTTAACAAAAAAAATATTATGGAAACCGAAGTAATAGCAGTATTTATTCCAATAGTAACGATAATCAGCATCATCGTAATGATTATTTACTTGAGAAGATTTGAAAACGATGAGCGCATGGCGATGATCGAGAAGGGTGTTGACCCGGCTCTATTCAATCTCAAAAAACAGCGTAGCACATCACTTCCTTTACGACTTTCATTGCTCATGATTGGCGTTGGGATCGGGCTTTTTATCGGTTATTTTCTTGATATGAATTACAGAATGGAAGAAGTCGCATATTTCTCAATGCTATTTATCTGGGGTGGTATCGGATTGGGCCTTGCATATATTATTGAAGAGAAGAAGATGAAGGAAGAAAAAAATAGTTAATAGTTAATAGTTGGTAGTTGTTAGTTGTTAGTAAGTTCTGCAACTACCAACTTAATAAACCCAGGAGACCAGTGTAACGGTTGAGAGGATAATAATAATCAGCGAAACGATATTCAACAATGCACCGGCACGGACCATGTCCTTCATGGCAATGTGGCCACTCGAAAACACAATTGCATTTGGGGGCGTGGAGATTGGGAACATAAACGCACAACTGGCAGCAAATGTAACGGGCATTCCAAGGATAAGCGGATCAATGCCCAAGCCATTTGCGATACCAAAGACCACGGGGATAAAAATTGTAACGAGCGCAACGTTGCTCATAAACTCTGTCAGGAATAATGAAATCGTGGCAAGTATTCCTGCCAGCATCCACACCGACATAGCGTTTCGGGCAGCAACGGTTTCCCCAATCAAATTCACAATGCCGGTAGCTTCCATTCCTTTTGCCAGGCAAATCCCGCCTCCAAAAAGAATCAATATGCCGTGTGGCAACCGTTTGGTGTATTCCCAATCCAATAAAAATTCGCTTTTCTTGAAATCGGAAGGAACAAGGAACATTAAAAGCCCGCCTGTCATGGCGATGTTTGTATCGTTCAACACTTTTCCATCAAAAAATGAATTGATCAGGTTTTGAAAAATCCAGCAGAAAGAAGTTGCTGCGAAAACGAGCAATACCCGCTTTTCTTCTTTTTTCATTTCACCCAATGCATCCAAACGATTTACAATCAACAATTCGGACCCCGGAACGCTTTTCATGTTATTGGGAAATAAAACCCGGGTAATGATAAAGTAAGCAGAGAACAACGTGAGGAGGGCGACCGGGACCCCCACCAACATCCAGCGTCCAAACCCCAAATCCTGTTGATAGAATTCACGCATAAACCCCGCGAACACAACATTGGGTGGCGTACCGATAATAGTTGCCATGCCGCCTATGCTTGCCGAATAACCAATGCTCAACATCAGTCCGAGCGCAAAATATTTTTCATTTTTACTAAGTGCTGTACCTGATTCGCTTTGTGGTTGCCGCAATAAATCAATTACCGACAAGGCAATGGGCAACATCATAAGGGCAGCAGCCGTATTGCTGATCCACATGCTGAGCAAAGCTGTTGCCAACGTAAACCCGAGGATGACCCCATTGCCGGAAGTTCCTGTGATGCGGATAAGGTTGAGTGCTATGCGTTCGTGAAGCCGGTGTTTTTCCAGCGCCAGTGCAATCATAAAACCACCCATGAACAAAAATATTACCGGGTTCGCGTAAGGAATGGCAGCGTCAGTCATCGTCATGACGCCAAGGGCGGGAAATAAAATGAGGGGCAGTAGTGCTGTAACAGGAATGGGTGCAGCTTCAGAAATCCACCACGTTACAAGCCACCCTGCAATGGCCAAAACATGGATTGCGTTTGGCGAGAACAGGGAAGAAGGGAGGAAGAATTCCAACAGGAGAAATAAAAGTGGCCCTAAAAAAAATCCTACTTGCTTGCCTTGCTTCATGGATAGTGCCTTTATATTCTAACAAGCCATAATATGCTACTTGTAGAATTGAAAAGCAAAAGCATTTATTTTTATTCACGCAGAGACCACAAAGAAAGCGCAAAGCACGCTAAGCTTAAGTGGTCTTTGCGTGCACCTTAGCGTGCTCTGCGTGAAAATATTTTGTTTATTCCAATGCTTTCACCCCCGGCAACACTTTTCCTTCAAAATATTCAAGTAATGCACCGCCTCCGGTAGAAACGTAGCTTACTTTTTCATTGAAGCCAAATTTGGAAACTGCGGCAGCGGAGTCACCACCGCCTATTAAAGAGAAGGCACCGTTTTCAGTAGCTGCTACAACCGCTTCGGCAATGGCTTTTGTTCCTTGCGCGAAAGCATCCATTTCAAAAACACCCATAGGGCCATTCCATAAAATGGTCTTCGATGATTTTACCACATTGGAAAAAACTTCCCGTGCTTGTGGCCCGATATCCAACCCCATCCAGCCATCCGGGATCGCATTGTTCATAGCGGTATTGGTATTTGCATTCGCATCAAATTTATCTGCGATGATCGCATCAATAGGCAGGTGGAGTTCAACGCCTTTGGCTTTCGCTTTTTGAATAAGTTCTTTTGCCAGCTCCAGTTTATCATCTTCCACCAATGAATTCCCGATGTTTCCACCCAATGCTTTGTAAAATGTATAGGACATGCCACCACCAATGACCAGGTGATCGACTTGCTCCAGCATTTTTTCAATAATGAGCAACTTGTCTGAAATTTTCGCACCGCCCATAATTGCAGTGAACGGACGCTCCGCATTTTCCAATACTTTTTTCGCATTGTCAAGTTCTGCAGCCATCACCAACCCTGCACATTTCCCATCAAAAAATTGGGCAACCACTGTGGTGGAAGCATGCGCCCTGTGTGCAGTCCCGAAGGCATCGTTCACGTAGATATCACCAAGTGTGGAAAGTTTTTTTGCAAACCCCTCATCACCTTTTTCTTCTTCTTTGTAGAAGCGTAGATTTTCCAACAGCAATACTTCGCCCGGTTTTAAGTTGGCTGCTTGCGTGGTTGCCGATTCACCAATACAATCATCTGCAAATTTCACAGTTGTTCCCAACAATGCTTCTGTGGTTTTGATAGTATGCTTCAATGAATATTTTTCGGTCGGTCCTTCCTTTGGCCTGCCTAAGTGCGACATCAGGATGCAACTTCCTCCATCTTGCAGTATTTTTTTTAAGGTAGGAACTGTTGAGCGGATACGGTTGTCATCGGTGACATTAAAATCTTTATCTAAAGGAACGTTGAAATCAACACGGATAAGTGCGCGTTTGTTTTTGAAGTTAATGTCGTTGATGGTCTTCATAAGCAATGTGGAAATTATTTTTTAAAACTAATTGGGTGCGAATTTACAAATTCAAGGTATAGTCATAGGGTTTGTGGAAGGTTTTTTAAACAAACGATTGAAGTGGCAATCAATCACCGAAACTGATACCTAAACCTTTGGCCGCCTTCACCAGGTAATCGTTTTTCTTTACAAAATTATACTTTTCAGTAGCTTGTTTTAATGATACGGAGGTGATCGCATTGTTTTTAATCGCTACCATTCTTCCGAATTTTTTCTCCAACACAAGCTCAAATGCTTTTACACCAAACAACGTGGCCAGCACCCGGTCAAAAGCAATGGGGCTGCCACCACGTTGTACATGCCCCAGTACGGTTTCGCGGATTTCTGCCGTGCAGCCCGCATCTTTTAATTGTTGCGAAAGCTGATAGGCTACGCCTCCTAACCGAACGTGTTCCGAACCTTTTGAGCCTTTGGTCGATGTGACAGATCCTTTCTTTGGTTTAGCCCCTTCCGCGATTACGATATTGACAAATCCTTTTCCTCCTTTATAACGTAAATTGATCCTCCTCACAATTTTGTCGATGTCGTATGGGATTTCCGGGATCAAACACACCTCCGCACCTCCGGCAATGGCGGTGTGCAATGCGATCCAACCTGCATCCCTTCCCATCACCTCCATAATCATGGCGCGGTGATGGCTCTCGGCTGTACTCACGAGTTTATCAAAACTATCGGTGGCAATTTGAACGGCCGTGTGAAAACCAAACGTAAAATCGGTTGCTGATAAATCATTGTCGATTGTTTTGGGAACGCCAATAATCGGAATGCCCAGTTTGTGCAATGCCATTGAAATTTTTTGAGAGCCATCTCCACCGATATTGATTACGGCATCAAGTTTTAGTTTCTTTAATTTGGAAACCAATTCTTTTGTCCGGTCTATAAATTCAATTGTGCCATTTGCCCTTTCAATAGGAAACTGCAAAGGGTTTCCTTTGTTCGTGGTTTTTAAGATCGTTCCGCCTTTAACATGTATCCCCGCTGTTCTTCTGCGTGTAAGGTTGATGATTTCCTGGGGTTCGTTTAAAACCCCATTGAAAGCTTCGATGCTCCCTAATATTTCCCATTCTTTTTCAATGCGGGCACGTTTGGCAATGGCACGGATCACTGCATTGAGGCCCGGGCAATCGCCACCTCCTGTTAAAATTAAAACACGCTTCATGTTGATTTGGTGATTAGTCGATTAGCAAATTAGTCAATTAATTCAATGTTGAAAATTCAGTCTCAAATTCTTAATTATCACATTTTCTAATTCTCAAATTCACTAATCAGCAAATTCTCAAATTAGCTAATCAGCAGACGCCCTTCGCAGTTTGTCGTTGATGGCACGCCCAAGTCCTTCATCGGGAACAAATTCAGTAAGGATAAAATCAATCGGCATTTTATCCAATGTTCGAAGTGCTTTGAAAAAATGTTGTGCCGCAACGGAAAGATCACCGGTAGGGGATAAGATGTATTGATGGTTTTGTTGATAATCTTTTTGAAAAGAAAGTACACCAAAATTTTTCGTTGTGGACTCCTGAATCATTTTCGTAAGGTTGCCAACCTTTACTTTTTTGCCCGGTGCGTAATGGCTTTTTAGTTGCCCGGGGGCTTTTGGGTTTGAGGAAGAGTGCGTCTTCACTTTTACGGCCCCAATTGTTTTTTCAATTTCCTCCTGGCTCAATCCGCCCAGGCGATAGATGACAGGAATGTCATTTTCAAAGCCTACGATGGTGGATTCAATGCCTACACTACAAACCCCGCCATCCAATATGTACGGAATCTTGCCGCCCAACTGATCCATTACGTGTTGGGGTTCAGTCGGACTCACATACCCAAAGGGATTGGCACTGGGGGCAGCGAGCGGAAAATCCAACACATTCAATAATGCAAGCGTAAGTGGATGATCCGGACAGCGAATACCCACCGTTTCCAATCCGGCAGTTACGAGGTCCGGAATGATTTCTTTTTTATTGAGAAGAAGCGTTAAAGGCCCAGGCCAAAACTTTTCAGCGAGTTGTTTTGCTTTTGCAGGAATAGATTGAACATATCGATTTGCATTTTCAAGCGAAGAAACGTGTACAATAATGGGATCAAAAGCAGGTCGGTTCTTTGCTTCAAATATTTTCGCGACAGTAACTTCATCAAGGGCATTGGCAGAAAGTCCATATACAGTTTCGGTTGGGATGGCAACCAGGTTTCCTGCTTCTAAAAGTTGTTTTGCTTCTGTTATTTGATTTCCGATGATGGCCATACTTTTGTAAAAGTAGGACTAATTGCACAATGTGTTGCTGTATGAAATGGATTTGATTTAGTAACTTTGAGCAGCGGATTCCCGAAACCCATAAAAAACAGAATCAAATCATGAGCAATAAAACACGTTCCATCCTTCGCATTATCGCTGTCCTTTTGGTGCTGTTGGCAGTGCTGATCGAACTCCATGTTCTTTCAATCCCCGCAATAAATTACATGCGGTTTTGGATCGTGGTGATTGGTTTTGGATTGATGCTGATCAGTTCAAGGTAAAATTAATTTAAGATTTGTTGATTTAAGATTCACAATGCCTTAAATCTTTAAATCACATTATTCCCGTTTTCTCCAGCATCCGCAAAATGGAACTGTTGTTTCTGGTTTTGATCGGGAGTTCATCAAATGGTATCCACTTCACGTCATGTGACTCTTCGCTCACGATAATCGCATCCTTTCTTGAAGCATAAAAAAGAAATCGCACATCATAATGAAAATGCGCGGGCATGTCCTTTCGTTCAGGGATCGGATGGATATCCAGATCAAAAATTGTTTCAGAAGGGATCGTGAAATTCATTACCCCGGTTTCTTCCTGCGCTTCACGCAAGGCAACGGCCAGCGTATTTTCATCACCATCGGAATGGCCACCGGGTTGAAGCCATTTGTTTAATTTACCATGATGCAACAGCAATGCTGCCTGATGTCCGGGATCAACGATCCATGCCGAGCCTGTAATGTGGCCGGGAAGGTGGTGGCGTTGATACGCATCCGGATGTTGGAGAAGTGTTAGGAATTGATCAACGAATACTGATTCTTCTGAATACGATGTGTTGTAATCCTTAAGTTGCTCAAGAAATAAGCTACGCGTCAAACTTGGGATATCAATTTTGATAAACTCAATAAAGTAAACCCAACGAAGAAGGCCGTCATGGAAAGCTTGTGAATAAAATAACTCCGCGCCACCAGGCCGGTGCTGATCAATAATTCGGATTCTTCCTGTGTGAGGTTTTCATCCGTGGTGATCAACCCGCGCCCCATTGATTTCAAAGTAGGGTCGGTGTAGGACACGACTTGCTCTTTCCGGGAATTGACCCATTTTAAGTTTCTACCAATCAGGTTCGACTTGAGAAAGAATTTCTTGCCATTTTTAAGGACGAGCGTTGGCGATTTATAAAGCCGGAAAATGATGTTGCCAATATTCTGGCCATTCTTTTCCAGCACCATGCGGTTGGGCCATCCACCACCATTTTTATTGAACCGGATTCCACCCTGCGAGGTATAATAATGTGCATTTGAAAGAAACGGACCAAATAGGGTGAGCTCCCCTAACAGCAAGTTTGATGTTTCGAAGTTGAACCTTCGTCCACTCGTATCGGTATTCCTCCAGGTGATATCCATTTATTGTATGATAATATTCACTTTGTTCATTTTCTTCGGATCCAGCTTGGCGATTTTTTCACCACCACCACTGTTGTCCATATCGTCTTTTCGTACGATCACATAATAGGCAATCGCATCAATGTCTTTGAATTTAAATTGCCCTTTGTTCCCTTCCGTCACGCCTTCCGCCACTACATTTTCTTCTTTCAGGTAATCAGCTTCATTTCTAAATAATTGAATGGTGGCGCCTTGCACTGCGTTTCCTAAGTCATCAAGCACAGCGACTGTTAAGGAAGTCTTGATGATCTGCGCTTCTGTTTGAACGAAGAACAACGAAAAGAATAGGAGCAAAGTGGTTATACGTAAAGCTTTCATGTTTTTATATTTATTGATTTACTGTTTCATTTTACTTTTTTGTTGATAGTTGTAAGTGGCCCGATGCCAACTACCAACTAATAACTACCTCAGCACCACAACCCCGCCCCGTGTTTCCTGCACACCTCTCTCCGGACGGTACGAACTCTTATATTTTACAACATACGAATACGTACCGGAAGGAACAGGCTTGCCCTGTGAATTGTTTACGCCACCATTCCATCTGAAATTTCGATCCGGTGATTCGAAAACCATTTCCCCCCAGCGGTTGAAGATAAAGATTTGGAAATCTTCATCCGAAATAAAGAAAGTGTATAAGAAGAATTCAGGATTAGCCGATCCGTCAGGGCGGAAGGCATTCGGTCCGGTAATTTTTGGGTTGCATTCAGGATCAACTACTGTTTGGTCTGCACTTGGGCAATTGAAGCCATTGATGAGGTCCACAAAATATTCACCGGATTGCATTACGGTTAATGTTTGGTCAGAACCAAGTATGTTACCGTTAATATCTTGCCATTCATAACTGATAAATCCACCGCCTGCATCCAGTACTACCGTATTGGTACTCGGGTCTGTATTGGCGGGATCATCGCAAATAATGTAGCGACTGTTTAAGCTTCCAGGGGTGGTGGGGGCAAGCGTTATGTTTGCAATTTCTTCTGCGGAACAACTGCCGTTGATTACGTTTACCCTGTATTCCCCGGAACGATTGTCAATAATGCTGGCCGTATTTCCACCGATCGCGTTGCCATTAAAGAACCATTGAAAAGTAGTTACCGCCCGGGATGGTACTGCGGTAAGTGTAAAATCAGATCCTTCGCAAGCAGTCACAGGCATCAGGTTAACATCCAGTATTCCTGAGATTGCCACAGCTTTTTCAACAGGAGGAGACGAAGGACATCCGGAAGCAAAATTTGTAATCGTTAGGGAATAATTGCCCGGTACAGAAGTAGTGAGTTGCGCACCCGTTCCATTGACCGGCCCGGTCCAATTATAAAAGTAGGTACCGGTTGGTGATGCCGTAAGCGTAACCTGATCGCTACACTCGCTCGTTTGTTCAAAATCCGGAGTAGCATTGTCTACCGTCACGGTTATCGTTTCGGTTGCAGGACAATTGCCATCATCTGCAATTACTGTCAACTCCCATGTGCCGTTTGCCAATGTAACAGTAGCGGCATTTGCTCCTAATAAAATACCCCCGGCTGGTACGCTGGTCCACGTAAATGATGTAGCGCCTGGCGCATCGGCAGTTAACTGGCTCGTTGTACAAAGTTGTGAAATATCAAAAGTTATATCAGGTTGGGGTGCCTGGTCTAACGTAATGGTTTCTGAAGCGGTGCAACCCGCAGCGGTTACAACAGCCGTGTAAACCCCAACAGGGAGTAAAGGTAATGACATACCATTGTTAAAAGGCCCCGAATCAACCAATGTGTTGGTATCATTAAATATTTGATAGGTGCCCGTTTGCGCAGGTGTGGTTGATAATACGACACTGGTTGGTGTACAAATGGTTTGTGTTACTGGTGTAATCGTAAATGCGATGTCATTGAGGATAACCGGGAATTCCAACACACTACAATTAGACACCTGGTCAACAACTACGATTGCATAAGATCCGGCTGGTGCCGCTACAATTTGAGTTGCTCCCGGCAAAACATCAACAGCAGCGCCAACCACTCCGGCTTGTCCGGTTACGGTGTAAGTAAACAAGCTTGAAGGAGATGTAATACTAAATTCAATTTGTCCATTGGCACCACACACTGCGGGATTGGTAAGGATTGGATTGCTAATAATCGGGGATTGAACCAGCGTAAAGGTTACTTCATCTTGCGTAACACAATTGGTTACCGGATCGGTGAATATTACCCGATACGTAAACGTACCAGCTATACTGAAATCCGCAAATTGTGTGGGGCCTGTATTCCCGCCAATCGGAACACCATTCAATTCCCAAACATGGTTCGGAAAATTAATGCCTGTATTTAAAAGAACACCCGGTTCATTGGGGCCTGCGCAGGTTGTAATATCCGGCCCAAGGTCAATCACGGTGAGCGATGGAAATACATCAACACTTCCGGTGGTAGAACAACCATTCGCATTGGTAACAGTAACCGAATAAAACCCGATTTGTGTAACATCAATGGTTTGTGTTGTCTCCCCGGTTGACCACAAGTAGGTTAAGTTTGGAGTTGCGGATAGATTTGCATCTAACGTAACGAAATCGTTGCACAATGAAACCGCATGACTTGGATCTGGTGGCACATCAAAGATTTCAAGCTGTATGGTAAACGGACTACCCGGTATACCCGTTGGTTTTGGTTCACACTTGTTGTAGATGGTTACCGAGACACTGTAAACCCCAGGTGTTGCATACGTATGGCTGACTTGTGGTCCACCATCAAAAAGTATCGGGGATCCATCGCCAAAATTCCAATCGAACATATCAATGTTTGAATCTTTTCCGGTTGCAAAAAATTGTGTAGGAGAACCCAAACATTCGCCTACTGCAAATAGGCCTGGGGATTGTATCGGATCGATAATGATTTGTGTAAAGTTGGGCAATCCAAGATTACTGTTCGTGCCGCCTTCCAATGCAAACCCTGCTGCATTAAAGGTAGAATGAATATCATTTGTTTCGATCGCATTTATAGTTCCCAATGAAGTGCTTCCATTGATGGCGAAATAGATTTGCCCGTCAGGGCCGGTTTGTATGGCACCAATTTGATTTGGCCCTGTAAAATAAGGCTGAAGTTCAGGCCGCTCGATATAGGTCATGGTGGCCGAATCATAAGCAAGTTCAAAGATTTGATTTCCCACTGAAGCAAATAACTTTCCGCCACCAGGCGAGAATTCTATTCCATATACTGATGGTGTTGCGGCTGAAAGAACAATAGGGCGGAAGTTTGTCACCATACCTGTAGAGTCTACAAAATCAAAAAGTTCGATGGTGTTGGAAGCACCGGGCAATGCCACAGCGAGCTGGCTTCCTGCGCCAAGGCGCATATACCCTTGACCATTTGCTTCGTTGTCGAGCAAATGGTCTGAGCCGATAGAAGAAATTACCGGATTGCCAATTCCCAACGAAGTAACCCGATATGCCCTGAAACTGTTGTTGCCATATTCATGGAAGATGACCCAGTTGCCATTGCTGACCACGCGCTCCGTGCTTCTTGAAAAGAGTAGCACATTTTGTTCAACAAGTCCGCCAGTTCCATTATTTTCTTTAAGGTCAAAAAGAGAGTAACGGGCTTCATAGGTGTTGGATCCATGAACCTGTTGTGTTGTGAAAATGTAATACAAAGTTTCATCGCCCGGCACCGGAACGATAATCACTGATTGGGTAGCACCCTGTTCGCCACCAATACCCGTTCCGATAACGTTCTCGTTTCGGTCCCATACGGTTTCCCCATCCGTAAAAAAAAGTACTTGTCCGTTGCGGTCAGAAATAGTGGAAGTTCCTTCCGGTGTATCCATTACGCTGTTCGAGATTGGTACGGCAGGCCCATCGGGCAAGGGATTAAAATCTATACCCGCCCGGTTTCCAAAAAACCATATATTGGCGCGCTGATCCTGGATATCATATTCTTTGATGTTCACACCGGCATACGCAGAACACCCGGTGGCATCGGTCACAACCACATAATAATATCCAGCGGAATCAGGAGATAAGGTTGTGGTCGTTTGAGTTAATAGTATTCCTGATGGACCAAACCACTGGGTAGAGACGGGGGTTCCGCCTTCTACTTGTGCGGTCACTTGAAAAGTGCCACAACTTGGCGGTGGTGGGGTAGCTTTAGGAAAAGGGAGCTCGCAACTACAAGCAGTTGTGTCTTGTACTAAACTGATTTGCAAATCAAACTGTGTAATCGTTACATCCACCGGGGCGGAAATTGTAGGTTGCCCATTTATAAATCCGGTGACCGTAACAGGGAAGGTTCCTCCACCTTCGTACGTGTACACCGGACTCCAATCGCTGGAACCATTGCCATCACCAAAATCCCAAACCAGACTATCGGCTGCGGGTGTAACTGTTGGGAAAAAGGAAGTAGGTACGTTGGCACATGTTCCTTGAAAAGTAAAATCCAGCACCATGTCTTGGTTCATGGCAGGAAGAAAAGAAGGGAATTGGGTTCCGTTAAAATTGCCTGCGAAAGCAACAGGTGTGTAGATCACATCTGTGGCAATGGAATCCGTATCACTAATTTGTCCTAGTAAGAATGGACCTCCGTTGGTTGCCTGGTACAAATGATAAATGGTAGTATCGGGAGCCATTTGCAAACCATAACTTCTAAAGATTGAGTTGGGTTGAGGTAAAACAGATGCGAGTGTAGTGGCGGGGTTTAATAAATCGAATTGCAAAACATCCGCTTGAATTGCACCACCACCATGTCTGGATAAGTAAAGGTATTGGCCGTTTGCACTCCATTCCGTATCGTAGTAGGCTGGGGCAACTGTGCTTGGTATACCAGAATTAGGCACAATTTGATTGGGGGTTAATACGCCTGTAGCATTGTCAAAATCCAAAACCACTACACCAGTATTCGGACTGGTTGGGGATACGGCCAGGCGGCTGGTACCGGGGTGGTAAGAAATGTTGGCTGCATCAATATTGAATCCCAATCCTGCAAATGTGGTACTTGGAAAGGTGGCAGTTGCATCAATCAATGTTACCGTATAATTAGGAGTCCCACTCTCTTGCGTGATCAACCAATAATCAATTCCATTATCGTGCGGGATGGTGATCATTGCTTGTGCCCTGCCAGCAAGGCCTACCGCTACATTTTTTGTTGTCACATCACCGAAAGGCGGGGCAGGGAATGTGGCATTTCCAAATTGTGCCATATCCACTGTAGTGACAAAAATGGTCCCGGCATTATTGGTGAAAATATAATATTGGTTTGGTGTTCCCGGAACCGCTGATAATACAACGGGCTGGTTATTTCCGGCTGTACCATTAAGTCCAAAGCCATTTGGCATTTGTGCATGGTTTAAATCAAATACACGACTTCCATCTGTATAGAAAACCAAATCCCCATTAATGGGATTGGAAGCAACTGCACTTCCCCCGGTTCCAAATGGAGTGGCTTGATTTGATACTAAACTTACAGTATTGTCCGAACGGCTAAACCGTAGCCCTTGGTTGCTGTTTCCAAAATACCAGTTGTGTGCTGAAAAATTTTGTGCAAAAAGAGGTGTAGCACAAATGCTCAAGACAGAAAGCGCAAGGGCTTTAAAAAAGTGTGGTTGTTTTCTAATCATTTCTCTAAAAAATCCTGTACAACTTACTGCACGTAACCTAATTAATCAATCGTAAAACGCCCAAGTTCCACGAAAGTATACAATTTGATAGAAATTAACGTTAAGTACCCGAAAAGCAGCATATTTGCGTGAAGTGGTTTTATTAAAATTGAATTATCGTTTACTTTGCTTCGGTTGACTTGTGTGAAATCCCCCAAATGGATGTATAAAAGGTTACTAATAATTTTCTCGTTAATACTGGCACTGCAAGAAGCGGTAACTGCGCAGGATCCTCAATTTTCCCAGTTTTATGCAGCCCCGCTATACTTAAACCCGGCATTTGCCGGAGGAACAGGGCAAGCACGTGCAGGAATGAATTATCGCAACCAATGGCCGGCCATTGATGCGAACTTCACCACCATGTCCGTATATGGTGATTATTTCTTTGAAGATTATAATAGTGGTGTTGGCGTTTTGATTTCACGCGATGTTGAGGGACTGGCCGGACTTCGTTCGATTAGCTTGGCGCTTCAATATTCCTATGAACTTTCCATTACGGATTATCTTGGCTTTCGCCCCGGTTTTCAGGTGGCTGTTTACAATCGGGATATCAATTTTGATAAACTCACTTTTGGGGACCAGTTTGATGGCAACGGGGATGTTGTTCAACCAACGCAGGAAATTTTAAACTCGCAAGGAAGCAAAACATTTGTTGACCTTTCCGTAGGCGGTGTGTTGTTTACTAAAAATGCATGGTTGGGGGTGGCTGCACACCATCTTAACCAACCGAACCAATCGTTGATAGGGGAAGCGAGCAAGCTTCCGATTAAACTTTCATTTCACGGAGGTTTTAAATTTTATATGAAGCCGGGTGTTGTTGGCAGTGGCGTTTATGCACGCAATGCCGAGCGAAGTATAGCGCCTGCTTTTCAATACAAGCACCAGGGGAATTTTGATCAGTTGGACCTGGGAATGTATTTTACTTTTGAGCCGATTGTACTCGGTACGTGGTACCGTGGCGTCCCATTTAAAACATTGAATGGGTTTGTGAACAACGAGTCGATTGTACTGTTGGTTGGTTTTACAAAGCTTGGAAGCAAGGATGCGATCAACATTGGGTATAGCTTCGATTATACCATTTCACAATTAGGGATTGGTAGCGGTGGTGCGCATGAGTTTAGCCTGGTCTACACCTGGCCAATGCGCGACCCAAGAAAACCACCACGGGATAAAATGATTATTCCATGTCCGGACTTTTAAAATACCTTTCAATACCAACCGTATGTGTTGGCTTGCTTGTCTGGGCAAGTGGATGTTGTTTGTATGGAACAACAGACCAATATACCATGCCCTATGTCGAATTCGTAATTCTCGATCAAGCTGGCGAAAATGTTCTGGTTTCAAACACGCTTCCAGCTAATGTGATCTGGTTCTATCGCGAAGGTGCAAAAGCCGAAGCAAGGAATCCGTATCCGGACTATAGCCGTGGTGTTTTTGTAATGGATGTTCATCCCGGGAACAACTACGCAATCGATATCATCAACCAACCTTTTGTTCAACTCGACCTTTCCTACTCAAAGCAAAAGGAACAATGCGCAACGCATGAACGCATTTCGGCTGTTTCCATCAATGGTGTTCCGTGGGATTACCATGCGAACCCTGTGCTTACATTCGTCTATAATCCCTGAAAAGGATTTCCCTACAAACCTTTGTTAGGTAAAATAATTTGATATTACCCGGCAGTTTTCTTTCAAAAAAGAAACTTTATCCATTAATTTTGCGATTAGTAAGAAACTAAATACAACTGGATGCTCTTTTTTGTAACCTCTAATTGAAGTAAAGAAATTGAAAACATTGTTCACCCTCGCGGTTTTGTCCGCATACCATTCTACTAAGGCCCACAACCTTTCTGCTGCCTGCAAGGTGACCAGGCGATGCCGACCGGCACGTATTTGATATAATCTCATTTCTTGATGATTTGGCCATTGATCAAGGATCAACGGTTCTTGCTTTCATAAAGCACCTTTATCATTTACTACATTTTAATTTTATTTATTGTGAATACAGATATCATTGTCAGACTGGCAACAGTTGACGACATCAAATATGCCGAGACTATTACCAAAGAAATGGAAGAGTCGGCCAAAGCGCGTGGCACCGGAATCGCACAACGCTCGCCTGAGTATGTAGCGAGGAAGATGGAGGAAGGAAAATCCGTCATCGCGGTAACATCCGATGGTACATGGGTGGGCTTCTGCTATATCGAAGTATGGGACCACGAAAAATTTGTGGCCAACTCCGGGTTGATTGTTTCGCCACCGTTTCGCGCAACGGGTGTTGCCAAAGAAATCAAAAGTAAAGTATTCGAACTCAGCAGAAAGAAATATCCCAACTCCAAGATTTTTGGACTTACCACCGGATTGGCGGTAATGAAGATCAATTCAAGCTTGGGCTACAAACCTGTGACCTATTCTGAATTGACCACGGATGAGGAGTTTTGGAAAGGCTGTAGAAGTTGTGTCAATTTCGATATCCTTACAATGAAGGAGCGCAAAAATTGTATTTGTACAGCGATGCTTTTTGATCCCGCAAAAGAGGTAGTAACCGCTCCCATGCCATCGATCATTCCTGTTGCTGGACCGAAAAAAGGAAAGCGGAAAAAGAAACGTGAATTTAAAGGTAACTTGAAATTGTTTGATCGCTGGGTGAAGTTCAAGCGGTATGTGTTATTGCGTTCGCGCAAGCAAGCAGCGGGCATTCCATCTGCTGAAAAAAAGAATTCACTGTTTGGGATATTTTTTTGGTAATAAAATAGACCGGCCAGTGTGTTAGATGATGGGATTGGGTAGACCGGCCAGTGTGCGACAGACTGAAATGTAATTTCATGTCCCTCGGTCTGTGTCCTCACAGACCGAAAGGCTAGTGATGATAGAATATTAAATGGTCTGTGGGGACACAGACCATGGGAAAAAATTGAAGAAATGAAAAAGAAAGTTGTTGTTGCCTTTAGTGGCGGATTGGACACTACCTATTGTGTCAAATATCTAAGCGAAGATAAGGGCTATGAAGTACATACCATTGCAGTGAATACCGGTGGATTTTCACCTGAAGAATTGCAGCGGATTGAAAAGCACGCAAAAAATTTGGGGGTTGCTTCCCATGTTGCGGTAAATGAAACCAAAAACTATTATGAAAAAGTAATTCGTTTTTTGGTATATGGTAATGTGTTGAAGAACGGTGCCTATCCGTTGAGTGTAAGTGCTGAGCGCATGTCGCAGGCACTGGCGGTTGCCAATTATGCAAAAGGGCTAAAAGCCGATGCAGTCGCACACGGAAGCACTGGGGCCGGAAATGATCAGGTGCGCTTTGATATGATCTTTCATATTTTGATTCCCGGAATGGAAATCATCACGCCCATTCGCGATATGAAATTATCCCGCGAAGAAGAAATCAGTTACCTGAAATCAAAAGGTGTGGAAATGAATTTCGAGAAAGCGCAGTATAGTATCAACAAGGGAATTTGGGGAACGTCAGTTGGCGGTAGGGAGACTTTGAATTCTCTCGGTATGCTTCCGGAAGAAGCCTGGCCAACACAAGTAACGAAGACTGAATCGGAGAAAGTTGAACTGCATTTTGAAAAAGGAGAATTAAAAAGCGTTAACGATAAAACATTTCCACATCCAACGGAAGCCATCAGCTACCTGGAAAAAATTGCCGGCCCGTTTGGCATTGGCCGCGATGTACACGTGGGAGATACCATTATCGGCATTAAAGGACGTGTTGGGTTTGAAGCAGCCGCCCCGGTGTTGATTATCAAAGCGCACCATGCACTCGAAAAGCATGTGCTGAGCAAGTGGCAGCTTTCTTGGAAAGACCAACTCGCACAATTTTATGGTAATTGGTTGCACGAAGGACAATACTTAGATCCGATCATGCGCGACATGGAAGCCTTTCTGACAAGTTCACAAAAGCATGTTACCGGCACGGTGAGTATCCAACTAAATCCGTACCGCTATCAGGTGTTGGGCATCCAGTCTGATTTTGATTTGATGTCTTCAAAATTTGGTAAGTATGGTGAAATGAATCTGGGTTGGACAGCAGATGATGTAAAAGGCTTTACTAAAATTTTTGGGAACCAGGTAAGTATCTACCATCAGGTTACAAATTCCCAGTCGGCTGCTGCCAGCGACCAACAACCCACAACCAGCAACTAATTATGAGTACGCGAATAAAAGCAGGCATCATTGGCGGGGCAGGATACACGGGCGGTGAAACAGTCCGGTTGTTGTTGAACCACCCGCATGTTGAATTGTCGTTTGTCCAAAGCCGAAGCCAGGCAGGAAAAAAGATTACTGATCTTCATGTTGATTTGATTGGTGAAACAGAGTTAGTGTTTGTTGATGCCTTTCAGGATGATGTTGATGTTCTTTTTCTTTGTCTGCCACATGGCGAAAGCAAAAAGTTTGTAGCAGAAATTTCCATCAATAAAGAAACGAAGATCATAGATCTCGGAAATGATTTTCGGTTAGGGGATGAAGCTGACCTGTCTGCCGTTAAGGCAGGTGATCGATCATTTGTATACGGGCTTCCTGAAATTTTCAAGAAAGAAATCCAGCGTGCTTCCAACATTGCAAACCCCGGTTGTTTCGCGACCACCATCCAGCTTGGTTTGCTTCCACTTGCGGCAAAAGGATTGTTAGGGGATGTCTACACCACGGGTATAACAGGATCCACAGGTGCGGGACAAAAATTGCAAGACACCACACATTTTACATGGCGTGCCAATAATATTTCAGCATACAAGACACTCTCGCACCAACATCTTGGCGAGATCAACCAAACAATCAAAAAAATCCAGCCGTCTTTTGATGGTGCTGTAAATTTTGTTCCCTGGCGCGGTGATTTTACACGCGGGATTTTTGTCACCTCGATGGTAAAGTCTTCTCAATCCCTTGAAGAAGTAACAGGATTGTATGAACAGTTTTATAAAGACCATCCGTTCACACATGTGACCACCGGGACATTGGACATGAAGCAAGTGGTCAATACCAACAAGTGTATAATCCAAATCGAAAAAATTGGTGATACCCTCGCTATTCATTCGGCATTGGACAACCTTATAAAAGGGGCAAGCGGACAAGCGATTCAAAACATGAACCTGATGTTTGGGTTTGATGAAACAGCCGGGTTGCTTTTAAAAAATATTGTTTTTTAGTCATGGAATTATTTGATGTGTATCCACTTTTTGATATTACTCCGGTAAAAGCACAAGGCTCCTGGTTGTGGGATGATAAAAATGAAAAGTACCTGGATTTGTATGGCGGCCATGCCGTGATTTCCATTGGGCACAGTCATCCGCATTATGTAAAGCGACTGACGGATCAACTGAATCAGATTGGTTTTTATTCCAATAGCGTTCAAAATCCGTTGCAAGAAGAACTTGCAAATAAGCTGGGTGAACTTTCCGGTTACCCGGACTATCAATTGTTTTTGTGCAACTCCGGTGCGGAGGCAAACGAAAATGCGTTGAAGCTTGCTTCCTTTGTTACCGGAAGGAAAAAAATCATTGCTTTTAAGAAAGCTTTTCACGGAAGGACCTCCGGTGCAGTTGCGGCAACAGACAATCCAAAAATCGTTGCTCCCTTTAATGCAAACCATGAAATCGTATTTGTTCCGTTGAACGATGAGGAGGCGTTAAGCGATGCGCTAACAGAAGATGTTGCAGCGGTGATTGTAGAAGGAATATTAGGCGTTGGGGGAATTCAGTTTCCTGCCGATTCTTTCCTTCAGTTTTTAAGCAAGCAATGCAAGGCGAATGGTTCTTTGCTCATTCTCGATGAGGTACAATCCGGCTACGGACGTTCAGGGAAATTCTTTGCGCATCAATTTTCAGGGATAAAACCGGATGTGATCACGACTGCAAAAGGAATGGGAAATGGGTTTCCAATTGGTGGTGTTTTAATACATCCTGATTTGAAGCCTTGGCACGGCATGCTGGGGACTACGTTTGGCGGCAACCATCTTGCGTGTGTTGCGGGATTGGCGGTGTTGGAAATTATTGAGCGCGAGAAGTTAATGGAGTCTGCGACTGTGCTGGGTAATTACCTCATGAATAAATTAAAAGCACTTCCCAATATTATTGAAGTACGCGGAAGGGGGTTGATGATTGGGATTGACTTGCCCGATTCCCACAAAGAAGTCCGAAACAATTTATTGACCAAGCATAAAATATTCATTGGTGCGGCACAGCCCAATACAATTCGTATTTTACCTTCCCTTGCCGTGAAGCAGGATGAACTTGATTTATTATTAACCGCACTAGAGACAGAATTGCGATGAAGAAATTTTTATCAGTAGACGATGTTCCCGATCCCGCAGGGTTGGTACAACAAGCATTGGCATATAAAAAGAATCCAATGATCGACAAACAGCTCGGTCAGGGGAAAAAATTAGGAATGGTATTTTTAAATCCAAGCATGCGCACGCGAATCAGCACACAAGCTGCCGCCCTCAATTTAGGGATGGAGGTAATTGTGTTCAATGCGGATAAAGATGGCTGGCAGTTGGAATTTGTTGATGGTGCCGTGATGAATGGAGACAAAGCGGAACACGTGAAAGAGGCGGCTGCGGTAATGGGGCAATACTTTGATATTCTTGGCGTCCGTACTTTTCCGCAGCTACAAGATAAGGAAACAGATTACAGTGAACATGTGATGAACCAGTTTGTAAAGTATGCAGGCGTGCCCGTGATTAGCCTGGAAAGCGCCACGCTTCATCCGTTGCAAAGCTTGGCAGATCGCGTAACGATAGAAGAAGCGTTCAAAGAAAAACGGAAACCAAAAGTAGTCTTGAGCTGGGCCCCGCATGTAAAGGCATTGCCTCAAGCTGTTCCGAATTCATTTTCAAATTGGATGAGCAAATGGGACGAGATTGATTTTGTGATTGCCCATCCTAAAGAAGGAGGTTATGAATTGGATGAAAGGTTTACAGGAAACACCACGATCGAATATGATCAGGACAAAGCATTGGAAGGTGCTGACTTTGTGTATGTAAAGAATTGGTCATCGGTAAAAGAGTATGGAAAAATCACAAACTCCGATCCTTCATGGATGATAACGGAGGAAAAGTTAAAAAACACCAACCATGCAAGGATCATGCATTGTTTGCCCGTTCGCAGAAATGTGGTGATCGAAGATGCCGTGCTGGATGGTGAAAGAAGTATTGTTGTTCAACAAGCAGGTAATCGCGTTTGGGCAGCACAAGCAGTGTTGGCAGGGTTGTTAAAGGCATCTGACCGCTCGAAGGGTCAGACGCCTAAGGCTAGAGTGAAGTGAATAAATATTGAAAATGAATAAATTATTTGTTGTAAAAATTGGTGGCAATGTGTTGGATGACCCAGCGCTATTGGAAAAATTCCTGTCTGATTTTGCTTCCATTCGCGAGCCCAAAATCCTGATTCATGGTGGTGGTAAAATTGCGACCAAGCTTGGTGATCAATTAGGGATTGCTTCCAATTATGTAAAAGGACGAAGGGTTACAGATGAGCCAACACTTGATTTAGTAACCATGGTGTATGGTGGTTTGGTCAATAAACAAATCGTGGCCACACTACAAGCACTGGGTGCGAATGCCTTGGGGCTTACGGGTGCCGATGGCAATATGATCAAGGCAACAAAGCGGCCTGTGAAAGAAATTGATTATGGGTTTGTGGGGGATATAACACCGGCTTCTGTAAACAGTGCCCTGTTGCACTTCTTGCTGAAGCAAAACACAATTCCTGTTTTTGCACCGCTTACCCATGCGAATGGAAAAATGTTGAACACCAATGCGGACACCATTGCCTCGGTTTTGGCCATTGCGTTGAGCAAGCATTTTGATGTGCGGTTGATTTTTTGTTTTGAGAAAAAAGGGGTGCTTCGGCAATTGGAAGATGAAGGTTCGGTGATCACACATCTACATAAAAAGTTGTATGCCGAATTACTACAGACCAATGCTTTTGCTGATGGAATCTTGCCAAAATTGGAAAATTCATTTGCAGCGATTGATGCCGGTGTAAAAGAAGTGTTGATCGGGGAGGCAACGGGGCTGTTGCAAAACATCGGTAGGGAAACAGTAGGTACTTTGATCACACATTAATGGAACTCCACAAAAAAGCCCTCGAATTATTAATACAATTGATTGCAATACCTTCCTTTAGTCGGGAGGAGGATAGGACCGCACAAACGCTTTGTGAATTTTTTCAAAACGAAAAAATTCCTTTTCAACGCACAGGAAACAATGTGTGGGTGCAGAATAAATATTTTGATCCATCAAAGAAGACGATTTTATTCAATTCCCATCACGATACAGTAAAACCAAATCCCGCGTATACACGCGATCCTTTTTTGCCAACCATTGAAGATGGAAAATTATTTGGGTTGGGTAGCAATGATGCGGGTGGCCCGTTGGTCTCCCTGATTGCTGCCTTCTTGCATTTTTATGAACGTGGGGATTTTAAATACAATTTTGTTTTAGCGGCAACTGCGGAAGAGGAAATCTCCGGTCCGAATGGTATTGAAAGTATTTACACTTCGTTACCTGCGATTGATTTTGCGATTGTAGGGGAACCAACGCTTTGCCAGATGGCGATTGCAGAGAAGGGGTTGATGGTATTGGATTGCGTGGCCAAAGGCAAAGCCGGACATGCCGCGCGCGAAGAAGGCGTGAATGCAATCTATGAAGCGTTGAAAGATATTGAATGGTTTCGTTCGTATAAATTCCCGAAAGTATCGGAAGCGTTGGGGGAAATGAAAATGACCGTGACGATTATCAATGCGGGCAAGCAGCATAATGTTGTCCCTGCTGAATGCCATTTCACCGTGGATGTCCGGGTTACGGATACGTATAGTTTGGACGAAACATTAAGTGTGATCAAAGCGAATGTAGCAAGTGAAATAACACCGCGATCATTCCGGTTAAATTCTTCCGGTGTTCCGAATGATCATCCATTGGTAACCGCAGCAAAAGAATTAGGGGTTGAATGTTACGGTTCACCAACAACATCCGATCAGGCATTGATCCCTGCGCCTTCAATCAAAATGGGCCCCGGTGATTCAGCACGGTCCCATTCCGCAGATGAATTTATTTTTGTAAGCGAAATCGGGCAGGGAATAAAAGCGTATATTGATCTGATCGAAACTCTAGGTAAGTATTGAAATGAAATCGCCATTAAAATGTTTTGCACCCTAAAACAAGATAACAACTGGTGATTCTATCTGACCATTTAAATAAAATTATTAACAGATGAAACTCTGGCAAAAAGATAAAGCATCCCTTGAAGCTGTTGAGAAATTTACAGTTGGTAAAGATCAGGAGATGGATATGTTCCTGGCACCCTTTGATGTGTTGGGATCGATCGCCCACATCATGATGCTGGAATCCATTGGTTTGCTGACTGCTGATGAGTTAAAAGAATTAAGGTCTGGGTTGACCGCTATTTATAAACGCATCGAAAGCGGTGACTTTAAAGTAGAAGCCGGTGTGGAGGATATCCATTCACAAGTTGAGCTGGAACTCACAAAAAAATTAGGCGATGTTGGCAAGAAAATCCACAGTGGCCGTTCGCGAAATGACCAGGTGCTTGTTGACTTAAAATTATTTTTGAGGAATGAAATAGAGTTGTTGGCAGATGAGGTGAAGGGGCTGTTCGATTTGCTTCAAACACAAAGTGAAAAATATAAGGAGCATCTTTTGCCCGGTTATACGCATCTGCAATTGGCGATGCCTTCTTCTTTTGGATTATGGTTTGGGGCGTATGCAGAAAGTTTGGTGGATGATGTAATCACATTGCAGGCAGCCTATCGGATTGTGAACAAGAATCCGCTCGGATCAGCAGCCGGATATGGATCCTCTTTTCCATTAAATCGGACAATGACAACTGAATTGCTTGGTTTTGAATCATTGAATTACAATGTTGTCTATGCACAAATGGGCCGGGGGAAAAGCGAGCGGATTGTAGCAAGCGCACTTTCTAATGTTGCGGGAACGCTTTCTAAACTTGCGATGGATGCATGTTTGTTTATGAACCAAAATTTCGGTTTTATCAGTTTTCCGGACGAGCTAACCACGGGTTCAAGCATTATGCCGCACAAAAAAAACCCGGATGTTTTCGAGATTGTCCGGGGGCGTTGCAATCAGATCATGGCATTGCCAAACGACATTGCGTTAATGACCACAAACCTGCCTTCCGGTTATCACCGCGAGATGCAGTTATTAAAAGAATATTTATTCCCTGCTTTCGCAAATCTAAAAGATTGTATCCGCATGGTCTGGTTGATGCTTTCCAATATAGTTGTGAAAGAAAATTTATTGGAAGATGAAAAGTACAAATTCTTGTTCAGCGTAGAGGAAGTAAATAAATTAGTATTGTCCGGGATGCCGTTTCGGGATGCATACAAACAAGTCGGGTTGGCCATTGAAAAAGGAGCATATAATCCCGGTAAGAAAGTCAGTCATTCACATGAGGGAAGTATCGGAAATCTTTGTACAGCTGGGATTTCGAAAATGATGGAGCACGAACTTAAGGCTTTTAACTTTACGGTTGTCGAAAAGGCATTAAGTAAGCTGGTCAATTAGTTTAAATTGTAAATCTTGGTTTGTTTCCATCGTGGTTGTTTCGCCATGTAATATCCCTGCAATGAAATTGTTACAAATCCCTACCTAATAAAAGGCGGTTTGGAAAGCTGAATTTTCTATCTTTCCAGCTTAAACCGACTTAAATACTTATGGGATTATCTACAATTGATACAATTGTTTTTATTGCTTACGCGGTGCTCATTTTAGGAATAGGCCTTTGGGTTTCACGCAACAAAGATGGCGTAGAAAAAAGCGCTGAAGATTATTTTTTGGCAGGGAAGTCTTTGCCCTGGTGGGCGATTGGTGCCTCTTTAATAGCCGCTAATATTTCCGCAGAACAATTTATCGGGATGTCCGGATCTGGTTTTGCGATCGGGTTGGCCATTGCTTCCTATGAATGGATGGCGGCCATCACCTTGCTGATCGTTGCAAAATATTTTCTTCCCATCTTTATTGAGAAAGGGATTTATACTATTCCGGGATTTGTTGAAAAACGTTTTGGTTCCAATCTAAAAACAATCCTGGCCATTTTCTGGATTGCCCTTTTTGTGTTTGTGAACCTGACCTCTGTTCTTTACCTCGGTGCACGCGCCATGGATACCGTTGTTGGAAATGGTGATGGTAGTTTGATGATGTACGCAATTATTGGGTTAGGACTTTTCGCTGCTGCGTACTCGTTGTGGGGCGGATTATCTGCGGTGGCGTGGACGGATGTTGTTCAAGTGGTGTTGCTGGTAACAGGTGGTTTGATTACTACTTTTATGGCCCTTGATAATGTGACCCCGGATGGTGGTATCATTGCCGGCTTCAAACATATTTTTGAAGTAGCGCCACAAAAATTTTCAATGATCTTACAAAAAGGGGAAATCATTACCCCGGATGGAAAAGATGCATGGTGGGATTTGCCCGGGCTTTCGGTTTTGCTTGGCGGTATGTGGGTTGCCAATATTTATTACTGGGGGTTCAACCAATACATTATCCAGCGAACACTTGCTGCAAAAAGTTTAGCAGAGTCACAAAAAGGAATGGTCTTCGCAGGTTTTTTAAAATTGATCATCCCGTTGATTGTTGTGATTCCCGGTATCATTGCCTTTGTGTTGAATTCAGATGCGAATGGTGTGGTTTCCGCTGCCACTTCCGATCCAAGTTTCATCAAAGCAGATGGTTCCATTATCAATGACAATGCAGCTCCCTGGTTGATCAATAGTTTTGTACCTGTTGGATTGAAAGGATTGGTGTTGGCAGCACTTGCTGCAGCCATTGTTTCTTCCCTGGCATCGATGTTGAATTCAACCTCTACCATCTTTACGATGGATATTTATAAACCCTATATCAACAAAACTGCGAATGACAGGCAAATGGTTTTTATGGGAAGAAGTGTAGTGGTGGTAGCGTTGATAATTGCAATGATCATCGCACCGATGTTGGGAAATTTAGGGCAGGCGTTTCAATTTATCCAGGAGTATACAGGAATTGTCAGCCCGGGAGTGTTGGCGGTATTTATGATGGGATTATTTTGGAAACGTGCTACCAACAATGCAGCAATCTGGGGAGCAATATTATCAATACCAATCGCCATGTATTTTAAAGTTGCACCCAATGGTTGGTCAGATGCAGCTATTTTTGTGAACATTCCTTTTATGAACCAGATGTTGATCACCACTTTGCTTTCGATGGCAATTATTATCGGAATTAGCCATGTTGAAGGAAAAGGAGGAGTAGACGAAAAAGGGATCATTCTTACAAAAGGGATTTTTCACACCACTCCCGCATTCAATATTGGTGCGGTTGTGATTCTCATCATTTGTGCTGCACTGTATACGATTTTCTGGTAAGCATTGATTTTTTATTTCAACATTCGGGTTGTCAGAAGGCAACCCCGAATGTTGAAAATTGTGTGCCTAATGAGGGATTGTGTACCTGTTTTCCACTTTCCAAAATACAGAAAAGATCATTTTTGAACATTTTCAGGTTTGAAAACCACTTGATCACCGATTATTTTTTCTTTAAGTTTAGCCTTCATTGCACTAAGCGCTATTTATTTTGAACACAAAGGGTGAAACAGAATCAATCATTTCAAGGGTTTCCCTTGGTGATGAAGCTGCGTTCCGACAACTCTTTGAATTGTATTCAAACAAGATTTTTGGTTTTGTATTTAAACTCGCAAAATCAAGAATAATGGCAGAAGAAGTTGTGCAGGATGTATTCATGAAGGTGTGGATGAACCGCGAATCCTTACGGGATGTCGAATACTTTCCGGCTTATTTATCCGCGATTGCAAAGAACCACGCCTTTAACCTTTTAAAACGAAAGGCACTTGAAGAACAAGTAAAGCTTGTGTTGCAGCGGGATTTACCCCAATCAAGTTGTGAAACCGAAGAGCGTGTGGCGTACCGTGATTATAATACTATCTTAAAGGAAGTGGTGAGTCAAATGCCACCTCAACAACAAAAGGTTTACAAGTTGTGCCACAAGAAAGGCCTTAAATATGATGAGGTGGCCGTAAAACTAAACATCTCCAGGCTTACCGTGAAGACCCACATGCAAAAGGCCATCCGTACAATAAAATCCCATTTTGAGAGTGTGGTGAGCACTTTTCTTTTGATTTTCCTGAATTGAGCTACTGATTTTCCTGCATTTTTAATCTAAACTGAAATTTTATCCGGTTTGGAGTACTCCTTTTTTGCTAGCCAATTGTCTATACTATATAGACCAAACCGACTTTATGAATAGTCCAAGGCTCACGCGCTTGTTTCAGCTTTACATTGATGGAAAATGCTCCGAAGAGGAGCGCGCAGAATTAATGCAGCTAATCCAATCCTCTGACAACGATTTGGAATTAAAAGAATTGATCGAGGCCTGTTGGCTGGAACGGGAAGGTGATCAAAAACTTTCCGTTGAGAGTACCGAGCGCATCATTTCAGAGATACTGTTGTCCCAGCAAAACACTCCGATTTTTAAATCCGGAAAAAAATCAACGCCTTATTTTAAAATGGCCGCGGCTGTTGTGTTCCTGTTGCTATCGACTGCCATCCTCTTTCTTTTTGTTTTGCCAAAAGAAGACACGATTGAACTCCAGGCAAGTACACAACCTGCCCCAACAGAAGACCATCACTTTGTGAAATTGCCAGATGGTAGCGTGGTACTGCTAAATGCAGGAAGTTACCTGGATTATCCCACTTCTTTTGATAATTACCCTACCCGTGAAGTAACACTTCTGGGGGAAGCATATTTTGATATCAAGCATGATCCGAACAAAGAGTTTATTGTTTATACAGGCAAACTTAAAACAACGGTTTTGGGTACTGCATTTAATATCAAAGCTTATGCAGGTGATAGCAGTATTACCGTTACGGTAACGAGGGGCAAAGTAAAAGTTAGCGATGATAAGCAAGTATTCGGAATTATAACACCCGACCAGGAACTGACATTTGATAAAGGGCACGACCGGGTAAAGCAACGTGAAGTTGAAAGCAAGGAAAGTATAGCCTGGACCGAACATGATATTTTCTTTGATGACACAACATTGGATGAAGCCATCACACACCTTGAATCCAGGTTTGATGTTGATATCGATTTCGAA
Source organism: uncultured Roseivirgaceae bacterium (assembly GCA_964398945.1). Classification (GTDB taxonomy): domain Bacteria; phylum Bacteroidota; class Bacteroidia; order Cytophagales; family Cyclobacteriaceae; genus JBGTGG01. The sequence goes on from CAYNOT010000004.1 coordinate 138,929, forward strand.
AATGCAAATGCAAAAAATTGTCGTTTTACAGCAACATTTGTTGGCGGTGAAAATTTAGAACAAATACTAAAAGTAATATGTGAGTTTAACGGTACTGATTTCAAGGAATCAGGGAACAAGGTTTACACCATCACAGGAAAGGGATGTTTATAAGGTTATTAAAATACAGGATTATGTAACAATCAAAAAAAATCCAAACCCCAACGCCAAGGGCGACAGGGTTTGGAAAGTCCGCACTACCAAGGGTAGTACTTCTTGTATCGACTGCAATCGATCCAAGCTGTTTTAAACAATTTGACCAATCACTTAAAACACTTTAAAATTATGAATTTTTCTTTATCTCATGCAAATGGATGGCCTGTGTTTAATGGCCGGGCCAACCCTGCATGGCTGATTCAAAGGCAAACAATTTATCAGCTTATGCGTATTAGTTTAGTTTTTTTAATACTGTCTGTTTTTAGCCTGCAAGTTATCCTGGCGACCCCGGCAAGTGGTCAGAGTGCAGAAACAACCGAATTGACCCTTGCTTTAAAGGGTGAATCGCTGGAAAGTGCCCTTAAGAAAATTGAGAAACTTACCCCATTTCGATTTGTATACCGCACCGGGGATATCAGCTCAATAAGTGATTTAGACTTGCCTCAAGCAAAGCGGAAGCTATCCGAAACCCTTGATATTCTTTTGGCGGAGACTCCATTTACCTACCGCGAGCTAAAGAAAAATATCCTGATTGTCAGGAAGGATGCAGAAACTGCCCTTGTTGAAGGCGATGCACATACAGTAGGTGGGGTGGTAGCAGATGAGGCGGGTGATCCGTTGCCTGGTGTGAGTGTGGTACTGAAAGGGACCACCACAGGAACGGCTACTGATGGAAATGGAAGATATGCATTAACAGTACCTTCCGGTGACGGTGTCTTGGTATTTTCCTTTATTGGATTTCATACAATTGAAGAACAAATCAACAACAGGACAACCATTGATATTAAGCTTGAACTGAATGCAAAATCATTGGATGAAGTTGTGGTAACTGCCCTGGGCATTACACGTGAACAACGGTCTATCGGCTATGCCACCCAACAAGTAAAAGGTGAAAACCTAACGTTTACCAAAGAACAAAATGTAATAGGGTCACTTGCAGGTAAAATAGCGGGTGTCCAGGTTGTCGGTTCCTCCGGAGCGAGTATGGGCGGTACCCAGAAAATCAAAATTCGCGGTGTGAACTCCATCAATGGAAGTGACGCCCCGCTAATTGTTGTGGATGGAACCCCCATTTCCAATGCCAATTTTTCAGGGAGTGCCGGTGTGGATCTGGGAAACCTTGGGCAAGACATTAACCCGGAAGATATTGAATCGGTCAACGTATTAAAAGGCCCGACTGCGTCAGCGTTGTATGGTTTGCGCGGACAATACGGTGTGATCATGATCACAACCAAGAAAGGAAAAAAGGGATCACAAAAAGTTACTGTTGAACTTAACTCTTCTTTGATGGTGGAAAAGGCAGGCAACTTCATGCCGTACCAAAACCTGTATGGAGGAGGATCAAGCCAAAACTGGCGAACACTTCCAAACGGGGATAAATATGTTGATATGGCCGTTGATGAAAGCTGGGGACCAAAGATGGATGGCACCTTGGTGCGGGATGTCTTTAGTTTCTATCCGCAAGACCCAACGTATGGCCAGTTGACACCTTTCGTTGCCCACCCCAATAATATCGCCGATTACTTTGAAACGGGTATCAATGCCAACAATGGTATTTCCGTGGCCGGGGGTAGTGGAAATTCGAATTTTCGGTTGAGTTTCAATGATACCCGGATTGAAGGTGTTGAGCCGAATACATTTTTGAGAAGGAACAATTTGGGGTTAAGTGCTGGAATTGATATCACATCGAAACTCAACCTCTCCACCAATATCAACTACGCAACGAACAATGCCCAACGCCCCTCACAAGGTTCTGAAGATGGATCACGTTATCTGGGTCAGTGGTTTCAACGCAATGTGGATATGAACCGGTTGAAAGACTATCAATATGATGATGGGACTATGTTGCATTGGAACCTTCGCAGACCGAGCACTGTAACAGGAGAGATTACAAATTTTAATCCCTTGTACTGGGAAAACCCTTATTTCCTTGCATACGAAAATCCTACTACTGATAAGCGTGACCGCTTTTTTGGGGATGTGGGACTTTCATACAAAGTGCTACCTGAACTTAAAGTCAGTGCTTTTATGCGTGGCGATATGTATACACAGAACATTGAATCTTATAAGGCTTTTGGTGGAACAGGAAATCCATACTATTCTGTAGGCAAATACCAAAACCAGGAAATGAATTATGAGCTTTTGGCGGAGTACAACACAACATGGGATGACTTCTCATTAAATGCTATTGTGGGGGGCAACGTTTTTGATCGCAAGTACTCGTACTTATCGATGGCAACAGTGGGTGGGTTATCCGCACCGGGCTTTTATAATATTGCTGCTTCTATTGATCGTCCGGTAACTAATTCTTATGCGTTGAGAAGGCAAATCAGAAGTGGATATGCAATGGCTTCGTTTGGCTACAAAGGCACGTACTTTTTGGATGCCACCATTCGAAATGACAACTCCTCAGCCTTACCAACAAATAATAACTCGTACTGGTATCCGTCCATTTCTGCAAGTTGGGTGTTTAGCGAAATGCTGCAATGGGGACCTATGTCATTAGGAAAACTACGTGCAAGCTTTGCACAGGCTGGTTCCGATTTGGATCCTTATCAAACCACATCGTTCTACAATGTAGGAACCGTATATGCAGGCACAACGAATGCCAACACATTGGCAGTGCCTGATAATTTAAACAACCCAAACATTAAACCCTCCTTTGCCAATTCATACGAAGCAGGGCTGGATGTAGGTTTTTTTCAAGGTAGGTTAGGTGCCAGTTTCACCTATTACAGGCAAGTGAACAAGGATCAGATCATTCAATTGGATGTGTCAGGAACGAGTGGCTATAGTACGGCCACTATCAATGCTGGTCAAATTGAAAATAGAGGATTTGAACTATCATTGACGGGAACTCCAATTAAAGCCGGTAAACTTACATGGGATTTAATGTTCAACATCAGTAAGAATCAAAGTGAAGTTGTTGAGCTGTATCCCGGGATCAATGTATATGAATATGGAAGGACAACATACTCCGCTACTACCAGTTACCTGAATTCGTATGAAGGAAAACCCTTTGGAAGTTTGGTAGGCCAAGCCTATAAACGTGATCCGGCAACCGGTCAAAAATTATTGGGCAATGATAACCTGCCATTGTTTACGGATGCTTCCTATGATTTTGGAAGTGTGCTCCCGGATTTTGTTGGCGGGTTTCAAAGTATTCTCCACTACGGTAATTTCGAATTCTCAGCTATGTTGGATTTTCAAATTGGCGGACAGTTTTTTAGCAGGTCAAAAATGCTGTCCGTTCGCACCGGGCTTGATCCGGTCACAGTTGAAATGAATGACAAAGGGTTTAATGTTCGTGATCCGCTTGCCGATGGTGGAGGGGTCCGTGTGGATGGGATTTCAGAATCAACCGGGGAACCGGTAACAGCATACGTAACTGCCCAGGCTTATTACGGAGTAGTAGCCAGGAGGATTTACGAAGATTGGCTTTATGATGCATCATACCTGAAACTACGTGAGGTTCGGATCGGCTATACATTCCATGAAAGCGAATGGTCCAAACTACCGTTCCAAAAAATCGGTGTGGCCTTCGTGGCGAGAAATCCAGCGATGCTTTATCAACGTGCGCCAAAGGGATTGGACCCATCCGAACTTTCTACAGGAAGCCAATCGATTGGCTGGTTTGAATCAGGCCAGATCAATACGGTGCGGTCGTATGGCGTTAATTTGAACATCACATTTTAAAACTTAGATGATCATGAAAAAAATATATAGCATACTTTTTTGCATCGTTCTTTTAGGAAGTTGCAATAATTTTGATGACGATATAAACATTAACCCAAACAGACCGAGTACAGCATCTGCCCCGCAGCTTTTGGCGAATGCCATGCTTTCGTTGCCGGGCTTGAGTTCTACACCGACCGGGGAGTTTATGGCGCAGTATTTGGCAGAAACCCAATACGTGAATGCATCTTTGTACCCACAAACCAGTACAAGTTTTTACGGATTGTACCAGGGGCCGCTGATGAACATAGAAACGGTGCTGAATACATCTACTGTGAACAATCATTTGGTGGTTGCCAAGGTATTGAAAGCTTACTTTTTTTGGCATGTTACCGATCGATGGGGTGATGTTCCGTATACAGAATCATTAAAAGGGGATTTGACGTTTACGCCCGCATACGACACGCAAGAATCCATTTACGATGCACTTTTTACTTTGTTGAAAGAAGCAAACGATACACCTACAGCCGGAACAATTACGAATGATATAATTTATGGTGGCAATCTTGCTAAATGGAAAAAACTTGGGAATACTATTCGTATGTTAATGGCGCTTCGGTTATCGAAGGTGGATCCAACAAAAGGGCAAGCTGAATTCAATGATGCATTGAGCGATGGTGTACTCGAATCCAATGCTGATAACCTGGTCTTTAAACACCTGGCTGATGCAAACAACCAAAACTATTGGTTTGGCCAAATTCAAGTGCTGTCGCGTGAATGGTGGGCATTGACTGAAGGCTTGGTTGATAAGATGAAACCTTTTGATGATCCGCGGTTGCCGGTTTATGGAAATCCAAATCGCACGGATGGTGAATATGTTGGTCAACTGTTTGGGGATACCGAAAACTTCGATACGGAAAAGTATTCTAATTTGGGCAATGCAATATGGGCACAAGATGCACCTGTTTATTTGGTGACCTATGCACAGGTTTTATTTGCAAAAGCAGAAGCCGCCAAGTTAACGTGGATAGCAGGTGGTGATGCAGAAGCTGAAGTAAATTATAACCTTGCTATCGAACACTCTATTCGTCAATGGACGGGTAGTGCAACTGGTGTTGCAGATTTTTTATTGGAGCCCGGTATTGAATACGAGGCAGCTACAGGAATAGAACAAATTGCAACGCAACGCTGGATACATTTGTTTATGCATGGCTATGAAGGCTGGGCCGAATGGAGGAGGACCGGTTTCCCGAATGATTTGGTGGAACCTCAGGAAGCAGCCGTTCCCAGAAGGCAAATTTATGTAGAGACGGAGCAGTTTAACAATACAAAAAGCTACAACGAAGCAGTTCAACGTCAGTTTGATGGCGATGAAACCCTGTATGGTAGGATTTGGTGGGATGTTGAGTAAATAGTGTTAAATGAAAAAGAAAATCCTCCGATTTCATTCATGATCGGAGGATTTTTGTTTTATGCACGAAGTTAAAAAACATTTATTGCCCCTTCAACCACACATAAACCCACCAAAACAATACTTTTTACATCAATTTCATTTAAATCCAAGAATGGCGATATTTACATAGTTCAATCGATTGAAATCAACCTATGTCAATTAATTTAAGTGAATTATCAGGAAGGAAAGGGCTTTCCCAAAACTTGTTCAGCAAGATTGGTGAGCTTGCATTGCCCGATGGTTCGCCTGGTGTTGAAGAATTGGACAAGCTTGCGGAAGAGTTTTTAATCGGGAAGGCAAACACATTTGGAACAGCTTCCTTTTACGATTTTCTGAAACCGGGGAACAAAGGAAAGAAAGTCTATGTATGCAACGGCACAGCATGCCTTTGCGCGGGTACACAAGAGAAAGTAATTGAATCATTAAAAAAAGAATTTAAAGCAGAAGAAATCGGTCACATGACCTGCCTTGGAAGATGCCATGAGAATAGTGCTTTCCATTTCAATGGAAAAAATTATTCGGGTGAATCGGTTTCATCTTTCAAGGAAATTTTAAAAAACGATTCGAACCATACTATAGATCGGTACACGGTCATGGCAAGTGGCAAAGCAATACTGACCAAACCCTTTACAAACATTGATGAATATTATGAACCGTTAAAAAGGATACTTCATCAAGATGGGAGAGAGGTGCTGGATGAAATTCAAAACTCAGGTCTTCGTGGCCGTGGAGGTGCTGGGTTTCCGATCGGATCGAAATTGGAATTCTGCCGAAATGCAAAAGGGGATACAAAATTTGTCATCTGCAATGCCGATGAAGGTGACCCGGGTGCATACTCCGATCGCTATTTGTTAGAGCAGCAACCACACTCCGTTCTTTTTGGAATGCTTGTAGCCGGGTTTGTAGTTAAGGCAAGTTATGGTGTGCTGTACATTCGTGCAGAATATCCGGAAGCGGCTGTGATTGTTCAAGCGGCCATTGATCAACTTCGTGAAGAAGGCTTGATCGGTAAAGCTATTCTCGGCTCGGATTTTAGTTTTGATTTTAAAGTCATCCGCGCACAAGGATCGTATATCTGTGGTGAAGAAACGGCATTGATCAATTCGATTGAAGGCCAACGCCCGGAAGTCCGGGTACGACCACCTTATCCGGCACAAAAAGGATTGTTTAACAAACCTACTGTTGTCAATAATGTAGAGACATTGGCAGCATTGCATTTTATACTTGAGGAAGGGGCAGGGGCATGGAAAAGAATCGGCACTGAAAAATCATCAGGAACGAAATTGGTATGCCTCGATAGTTTCTTTAAAAACCCGGGACTTTACGAAGTGGAAATGGGCACTCCGTTATCGGTAGTCGTGAATGCGTTGGGTGGTGGTTTTAAAAAACCAGTCAAAGCATTGCAGATAGGCGGACCGCTTGGTGGATTGGTTCCAATATCAAAAATAGATTCGCTTACTGTAGATTTTGAATCGTTTTCAAGCAATGGTTTTTTGTTGGGGCATGCATCCGTGGTAAGTATCCCGGAAGGTTTTCCGATCATAAAATTTATCGAACACCTGTTTGATTTTGCTTCCTACGAGAGTTGTGGAAAATGTTTTCCGTGCCGGTTGGGTACGAAGCGCGGACATGAATTAACGGTCAAAGCAATTCAATCAGAGTATAAAATTGACAAGGTTTTGTTTAATGATCTTTTGACAACGTTGGAGAAGGGATCGTTGTGTGCGCATGGTGGTGGAATACCATTGCCCATGCGAAATGCATTGCAGTATTTTGAAGGAGAATTACAATCCTACTTTAAATAATTCAGGTATGAAGAAGATTGCATTCATCGATAATCAACCGTTCGAAATAGAAAGTGGTGAGACTATGCTTTCTTTTATCAAAAGACATAAAGGAAAGAATATTGTGCCTACACTTTGTGATGCCCCGAATCTTGATCCATTTGGTGCGTGTCGGGTTTGCAGTGTTGATGTTTCAGTTGTGCGCGATGGTAAAATGAAAACAATGGCCTCGTGCCACAACCCGGTGATGGAAGGACAGTATCTTTATCCCAGCACACCCGAAGTAAAATCCTTGCGGAAAAATATTATCGAGCTTGTCCTTACCGATCACCCGTTGGATTGCCTTACCTGCGAAGTGAATGGCAATTGTGAATTGCAGTCGGTAGCTGCCCAGGTGGGTATTCGCGATGTTCGTTACCCGGAAGGTGAAAATCATTTACATCGCGAAAAAGACCTGAGCCATCCCTACATGACCTCTGATTTATCGAAGTGTATCAACTGCTATCGGTGTGTTCGGGCATGTGATGAGGTGCAAGGACAATTTGTGTTGAACATGTCGGGAAGGGGGTTTGATTCGAAAATCATAAAAGGAAATGATCAATCCTTTATGGAATCCGATTGTGTAAGTTGTGGGGCGTGTGCACAAGCATGTCCTACTTCTGCAATTTCCGATGTATACCAGTCAAAAGCAATCCAGGCAACCGCGAAAACAAGAACGGTTTGTACGTATTGCGGGGTTGGGTGTAACCTGGAAGTGGCCACCAGTAATGGTGAGGTAGTAAGTATCCAGGCACCTTATGATGCAGAAGTCAACCAGGGACATACATGCTTGAAAGGTCGGTACGCTTTTAAGTTTTATGATCATCCCGATCGGATTGATTCACCTATGATTAGGCGCAATGGTGAATTAGAAAAAGTTTCATGGGATGAAGCGTATGATTTTATTGTTGCGAAACTTACTTTCTATAAGAATGAATTTGGCCCGGATTCAATTGCCGGGATTTCTTCAGCACGCTGTACCAACGAAGAAAATTATTTGATGCAGAAATTTATTCGTGCCGTGATTGGCACGAACAACATTGACGGATGTGCGCGGGTTTGCCATTCGCCTACCGCGTTGGGAATGCAACGCACGTTTGGGACCGGTGCCGCCACCAATTCAATCGATGACTTAAAAGACACGAATTGTATTTTGGTCATTGGTGCAAATCCTACCATTGCCCATCCGGTAACCGGTGCCAAGATGAAACAATTTGCAATGAAGTCGGGCAATGTTACGATTGTAATCGATCCAAGAAGGACCGAGCTGGCCGGGTATGCGGATTATCATATCCCCTTGCGACCGGGCACCAATGTGGCAGTGCTCAACATGATGATGTATTATATCATTGAAGCGGGGTTGGTAGACCAGAAATTTATCGATAGCAGGACGGAAGGCTTTGAAGGATTTAAAAAAGAAATATTAAACATTGATCTCGATCATCTTGAAAAAGTTTCCGGGGTTGATCGTAACCTTGTTCGCGAAGCTGCTATTGCGTATGCTTCCGCACCCAATGCCATGTCTTTTCATGGCCTTGGTGTTACCGAACATTCACAAGGAACATTTACGGTGATGCAAATTGCTGACCTTGCATTACTAACGGGTAACATTGGAAGAAGGGGTGTTGGAGTGAATCCGTTGCGCGGCCAAAACAATGTGCAGGGTGCAGCCGACATGGGTGTACAACCGCATCAGGGTGCCGGGTATTTGGATGTGACCAATGACGAGGTCAATAAAAAGTACAATACATTTTATGGTGTTGATGTCCCAAAACATATCGGGTATAAAATCCCGGAAATGTTTGAGGCCGCTATTGCGGGAAAGTTAAAAGCCCTATGGATTATTGGGGAAGATGTTGTGCAGACGGATCCGAATACACAAAAAGTAATTCGTGCCTTGAAAAATACCGACCTTGTAATCGTGCAGGAATTGTTCATGACCGAAACGGCAAAATATGCGGATGTGGTTTTACCGGGCGCTTCCTTCCTCGAAAAGAGTGGAACGTTTACCAATGGTGAAAGGCGGGTGCAAGCTGTACGCAAAGTAGTAGAGCCTTTGCCCGGAACAAAACCGGATGGACAAATCATTGTTGATATCATGAACAGGATGGGGTATTCCCAACCGGACTATACACCTGAAGGGATGTTGGCGGAGATATCCCAAATTGTTCCATTCTTTGCAGGGATCACCTGGGAAAATTTAGGAAAGAATGGTTTGCAATGGCCTGTAGCCACAGGTGGTGTCGACACAAAAATTTTACATTTGCAAGAATTCAAAAGGGGCAAAGGACTGTTTAAGTACAATGCCTTCCGCGAAAGCGAAGAGATAGATTCCTACGCAAAGGATTATCCTTACATTTTAACAACCAACCGCGAACTGGAGCATTATAATTGCGGAACGATGACCCGAAGAACGGGCAATGGAAAAATATTGACCGAAGATTATTTGATGATCCATCCGGACGATGCAGTTGCAAATGGAATTGGCAGTGGTGATTTTGTTTGTTTGGAATCAGCCCGTGGAAAGGTCGATGTAAAAGCAAGGATCACCGATGAAGTAAAGCCCGGTGTGTTGAGTTCTACTTTTCATTTCCCGGATATCATGATGAACAATGTTACATCGGATGTACATGATTCGGAAGCAAAATGTCCCGAGTATAAAGTTGTGGCCGTTCGCATCCGAAAGTCGAGAGGGAAGCATAAAACGTTGACAGCGACTGTGGTTTCACCGTAATACAGCTTTCATTATTTTTTGATGGCTCATTATCTGGTTTGAAAGTGTTACCTTGGTCATAGTTTCATGTGATCTCCGTGTATGAGTGATTTCAAAAACATCCAAACAGAAATTGATGCCAGCTACCTGTATAACGTCTTAGCGGAGCATGAGAAGGATGAAAATGTTGCTGACATATTTCACCAGATGAGTGAAATAGAATTGGGTCATGCCAAAGCGTTTATGAAGAATAAACAATTGGATACGACTGTGATGCCACCTCCTTCCTGGCGGGCTAAAACACTGAAGACAATCGGGAAAATTTTTGGTTATGATTACGTGCTCGGTGTATTGCTGGATACCGAAAAGAGTATTGCATCTTCTGTTCAATCGGCAAGAAAAAGAACGAAAACTTCTAAATCCATTTCGGATACTGCACATGTTGCCATACTGAAAAACATTTTAAACAGTGATCACCAACTAGCGGGTACGGATTTGGCACGCTTTGAAAAGCCCCATCGTTCGATTGGTGGCAATGCATTGCGCGCAGCAGTGTTGGGGGGCAATGATGGATTGGTTTCCAATTTTAGTTTGGTAATGGGCGTTGCGGGGGCATTAAGTGCAAACAGTGCAGTACTACTTGCCGGAATTGCCGGACTACTGGCGGGTGCTTTGTCGATGGCGTTGGGTGAGTGGATTTCTGTGAAGAGCTCACAGGAGTTGTACGAGAATCAAATGGAATTGGAAATGGAGGAGTTGGAAACAAATCCGGAAGGTGAAGAAAAGGAGTTGGCCATTATTTATCAAGCCAAGGGTATTCCAAAAGAACAGGCTATTCAAATGGCAAAAGATATCATGTGCAATACAGAAATGGCGCATGAAGTTTTAATAAAGGAGGAGCTGGGCATCAATCCGGAAGATTTAAAAGGATCCGCTATGGAGGCGGCAATTTCCTCTTTTGTAATGTTTGCCATCGGGGCCATTATCCCCGTCTTTCCGTTTTTCTTTATGAGTGGGTTTGAAGCCATTTTAGTCAGCGTTGCGCTCAGCATTGTCGGATTGTTTTTGATCGGAGCTTCCATCACCTTGTTTACCGGAAAAAATGTGTGGTACTCCGGGTTTAGACAAGTACTCTTTGGGTTGGTGGCAGCCGCGATTACCTACGGAATCGGAACGTTGATTGGTGTTTCAATTACAGGATGACCTGTTTTTTACAAGGTGGGAGTGGTTTTGGTATCTTAAAATACTAGTTATCTTCTAAATGTTTGTTTATGTAATGTTGTATTGATTGTTGCGCAAATTGTTTGGAACTTTGCAAAAAATCACAAGGAGCATGGCCATTTGATAGATGTTCGATTTAAACTTACCTTATGAAAAGTCTTAAAGTATCCCTTAAAAACAGGCAGTCAATAATTTCCCAAATTGATTCTGAGGAACATTCCCTTACTTTCCTCCTTTCTTACAAAAAGAATAATTTAAGTTCAAAAATGAAAAGACGATTTTTATACACGACTATTATTACGGTTGGAAACCTCGCTGGCTTAAATTTAACTGGAAACACTTCAACAAATACAACTGGCGGAAATGCCCCTCAAAATAATAATGGATGTTAGACTAAACTATTCTCATTTATGAAAAGCATTGATTTAATCATTGTATTAATAATTATGTGGGGGTGCAATAATGCTCAAACTAATTCAAAATCAATTATAAAAGATTTTACTAACGAACTAAGGGCGGGTCAGGTAAGTAATACAGATTTGATTGAAAAATATTTCACATTCAGTAAAAGTCCCGGTGACGATGAAAAGAAAAAAGCTGTTATACCAATATTGACGAATCAATTTGACCTGATCAGGGAGAAACTCAATGCCGGTTGTTCTAAACTTGAAATTTTTGATTACACATACGACTCAGATCTTACCAGGTCATTAAAACTGAAGGTTGAGAATTTTGATCCAACGAATGTTTACTATATAAGTTGTGATGACTTAATTTTAATCCCGGTATTAATTGAGGGCACTAAGATTATGTCAATTATGACCTATGCCAAAAGCGAAAATGGATCACAAACTTTTGTTGTTTTTTAGTATGGGGAACAGTTATATTGAAAATGATTCGCCTACCGGTGGAAGCAATGTCCCTTTTGGCAGTTTTGAAATAGAGAATTTTTTTTAACGCTTTCTTTTTAGATGAAATAGTAACAGATGCTAATTATACTGTTTTCCTTCTGCACTTATATTCTCTCAAACGATCCATTCATTGATCAGATCCGGCCAGAAGCTTCATTCATGTTAAATTCCTTTGTTGATTTGACCTATGAGGATCACAACAAGTACATTATCTATACTGAAAAACACAAAGTACAAGACCCTGCACGCTTTACTTTCCTAAGCTTTCCAATACGTTTTTTAGCATTTGATGCAGACTCGTCCAACAGCTTTTCATCTATTGTACTTTACTTTGAAACAGACGATGACGTGCTGGGAAAATTTGAAAAAGAATTCGGAGTCCCTATCAGTGAATTTACAGTACGAGGGGATTTTGAGGAAATAAGCAAGGAATATATTTCACATGCCTGGAAAAAGAAAAATTATGTCATGCTAATGTCCGCTGTTCCATCCCTTGATAAAAAGCTGGTGAGGGTATGGATAAAAAGGGTAAATTCATAATACGCTCACGGTTATCAGCATCTTTCGCTTCTGGTCTGTGTGCAGGAAGTATTCCTTTAACCGCAGCATAATACATTAACCAATCATCATTGCGAATGAACCTCAGAGATAATCACATTAGCATAAAACTTTTGCAAGCCATCGTGGAAACATTTCAATAAATAGTTGGTGGTAATGCTCCTCAGCATAATAAGGGATGATAACCAAACAGATACCAATTATGTTTCACATTCAATAAAAATCTTGTTAACAATGAAAACAAAAAAACTGTTGGGCCAACAAAAGCCTTTGTTAAAATTTTTCTTCGATAACTTTTAAAATCAATTCCTTTAGTCCTTTGATCATGGAAAGGTCTTGATCCCAGAATTTTTTATTTGATAAAATTTTAGCTACAGCATCATCAGGGTCGTTGTCTTTCCAGGCAAGTTTCATAAACCCCAGCACCTCATCTGTATCGGACAATGGAATTGTTTCACCTTTATATTCCCCTTTGTAAAATAAGATCAGCGCTGCCAATGACTCTACCAGGTTGACAGGTAGCTTTCCTTTTTCTTGAATGTATCCCAAAAAGGAAGGGAGTACGCGAACCTTGAATTTTGAAATTGAATTTAGGGAGATTGAAATAAGTTCGTGGCGGATGTACGGATTGGCGAATCGCTCTAAAACACTGTTTGCAAATGCATCCAATTCATCTTTAGGAAGGTCAAGCGTTGGGATAATTTCTTCAAAAATGGTTTGCGTTAGGAACGCACGTATCGATTCATTTTCAACTGATTCCTTTACGGTGCGCAAACCTTTTAGGTACGCCACCGGAACAAGTGCGGTGTGCGCCCCATTTAATATTCTAACTTTTCTAGTGCGATAAGGCGTTTGATCTGCTACAAACTTTACATCAAGTCCTGCCTTGGCGGTAGGAAACCTGTTTGCTACATGCTCTGGTCCTTCGATTACCCAGAGATGAAAGGGTTCAGCAGTTACAACTAAATTATCAGTGTATCCAAGCTCTCTCTGGATTTCTCCGATGGTTTCCTTTGGGAACCCGGGCACGATCCGATCTACCAGCGTATTGCAAAAAGTGGTATGGACTTCAATCCAGGTTTTGAATTCATCTGGAAGATTCCAATGGTTGGCATATTGTAAAATGGTTTCTTTTAATTTCGATCCATTCTTATCGATAAGTTCACACGGAATAATGATCAAAGCTTTTGCCGGGTCTCCATTAAAATGTTTGAACCGATGATAGAGCAGGGCAGTAAGTTTTCCTGGAAAGCTGCCGGGCAGGGTTTCGGGTGTATCACTTTCTTCAAATGCGATACCGGCTTCGGTAGTATTTGAAATAATGAATTCCAGGCTTTCATTTTCTGATGTTTTTAGAAAGTCATTGTAATCAAGATACGGATTCAGTACACCAGCAACAGAATCGATTAATCGAATGGTTCGCGTGGGCTTTCCGTTTTCAATTCCATTTAGAATAACATGGTATAAACCATCCTGCTCATTGATCTGATCAGCCATTCCTTGCGCAATCGGTTGGATGATTTGAATGTTGCCATTGAAATCTGTTTTCTCGTTAAGGATGTCAATTGCCCAATCGGTGAATGCCCTTAGGAAGTTTCCTTCCCCAAATTGCAATACTTTCACAGGTCTTTCTGCATTGATGTTAGCGGTTGAGCGATTTAGTTTTTTTAACATCTTTAAGGCTTTTGAAAGTTGAAATAATTTTTTGCGTTGTGGTAGCAAATGTCGGATACGATTTTACCCAGCCATTGTTCATCCCATGGAAGCTCTCCGTGCTCAACATCTTGCCCGATAAGGTTGCAAAGGATCCTCCGGAAATATTCATGGCGCGGAAAGGACATAAAGCTTCTGGAATCGGTCAGCATCCCAATGAAACAACTTAACAATCCAAGGTTTGATAAGGCATTTAATTGTTTTTCCATTCCATCTTTTTGATCGAGGAACCACCACGCTGAACCAAACTGGATTTTCCCTTTTACAGAACCATCATTGAAATTCCCGATCATGGTCCCCATTACTTCATTGTCGGCAGGGTTGAGGTTATACAAGATTGTTTTCGTCAATTGATCGGTGCTGTCGAGTGTGTTTAAGAATTTTGATAACGCAACGCTTTGAGAAAAATCACCAATGGAATCAAAGCCGGTATCCGGTCCAAGTATGCCCATCATCCTGGCGTTGGTATTGCGAAGTGCCCCTAAGTGAAATTGCTGCACCCAGCCATTGCGATGGTAAAGCCTGCCAAGTTCAAGCAAAACACAAAATTTGAAGTATTCAATTTCACTAACGGGAACACTTTCGTTTGCAATTGCTTTGTTGAAGATGTTGTTCAAATCAAATTTGACACCGTCAGCAGGGTAGTACAATTGCTCAATTCCATGATCTGAAAGTTGGCAGCCGTAGGAATGGAAGTAATCAATCCTGTTTTCCAGCGCAGCAATCAATGTATCGTATGATTTGATTTCAATCCCGGAAACGGTTGATAGTTTTTGGATGTACTCCCGGTAGGTTTCGCTTTCCAGCGAATATGCTTTGTCGGGCCGGAAGGCCGGGCGGATAATTGTTGAAAAACTTTCCTGCCCAATTTTTATGTGGTGTTCAAGTGAATCGATCGGATCATCCGTTGTACACACCACCGACACATTCATTTTCTTCAGGATTCCACGTGTGCTAAACTCTTCCGTTTGAAGAAGGGTAGAGGCATGGTGATAAATTTCAGCGCCACTCTTTTCATCAAGTAATTGGTCAATTCCAAAGTAGCGTTGCAATTCCAGGTGGGTCCAGTGGTACAATGGATTGCGCAGGGTATAAGGAACTGTTGCGGCCCATTTTTCAAATTTTTCAGTATCGGACCGGTTCCCGGTTATGTATTCTTCGGCAACGCCAAGGGTGCGCATGGCACGCCACTTATAATGGTCGCCTGCCAACCAGATGGCGGTTAAGTTTTTAAATATCCTGTTATTGGCAATATCCGCGGGGGATAGATGACAGTGGTAGTCTATTATCGGTAGCGGTTTTGCGTAAGTATGGTAGAGGGTTTTTGCGTATTTGTTTCGAAGCAGGAAATCTTCGTTTAGAAATGTATACGTTGTCAAAGTTTTATTATTATGGGTTGTTATTTTTTATTTCTCAGGGACGATTCCCGAATGATCAATGTTGGTGTCAATACAATTTTTTGGGGCATAAACTTTTGGTTGTTGGCCCGTGCCTGAAGTTGATCTAAAAACATTTCAGCAGCGGCATTGCCCATTTGTAAACTGTGCTGTTCTACAGATGTTAACGATGGGTCAGAGAAAGATGAGAATACCTCATTGCTAAAACCCACAATGGCTACCTGGTCAGGAACAATAATCCCATTTTGCTTACACACTTGTAATGCCCCCATAGCAGCGAATGCACTTGCTGAGAAAATTCCGTCAAATGGTTTTTTACTACTGATTAATTTTTGCGTGCTTTCCTTTCCATCCTCCAATTGCATGTTGCTCTCCAGTACAAGTGATTCATCAAATGGGATTTTATTTGCAAGCAATGCTTCCTTATATCCCCTAAGCCTTTCGCGGTAAATGCTCACATCTTCAATGCCGGTGAAATGCGCAATGTGTTTACACCCTTGTTGAATTAAATGTTCCACTGCTTTATAAGCGCCTTGAAAGTCATCGATAACAACATGCCCCACATCGAGGTCATCTTTTGCCCGATCAAAGAGGATTAATGGAATGCCTTTTTGTTTTACTTTATTGAAGTGGCTGAAGTCTTTTGTTTCCTTGGCGAAAGAGGCTATGACTCCGTCTACCTGCGCGTTTAATAATGCTTCCACCGTTGCAACTTCTTTGTGATAATCTTCGTGCGATTGACAGATCATTACATTGTAACCCGATTTATTGGCAATCTCTTCGATGCCATAAACCACCGAAGAAAAAAAGCTGCGGTCCACATTTGGTACGATGATCCCTAAAATTTTACTTCGGCCATTTCGCAGGGCAGCGGCAATATGGTTCGGTTGATAGTTTAATTTCTGTGCAATTTTCAATACCGCTTTTTTTGTTTCTTCGCTGATACGGGGATGGTCTTTTAAGGCACGCGAAACTGTGGAAGCTGTGATGTTGAGCTTCTTGGCAATATCATGAATTGTAACTTTCTCTTTTTTCATATCCACTCGTTCATTCCTCATTGCTGGGTTTCCCAATAGTAGCCAAAATTCCGCCATCGACATACAGGATTTGTCCGTTGACAAAGTCGCTTGCCCTGGACGCTAAAAATATAGCAGCACCTTTTAAGTCATCAGGGTTTCCCCAGCGGCTTGCAGGCGTTCTGTTAATAATAAATTCATTGAACGGATGTCCGTCAACCCGAATAGGCGCGGTTTGCTCGGTGGCAAAATACCCCGGACCAATGCCATTTACCTGAATGTTGTGTTTGGCCCATTCTGTCGCCAGGCTTTTGGTCAACATTTTAAGTCCGCCTTTCGCAGCAGCGTAAGCAGCAACAGTATTCCTTCCGAGCTCACTCATCATGGAACAAATATTTATGATTTTCCCGCTTTTGCGCGCAATCATTTTCTTTCCCACTTCACGCGACATTAAAAAAGGAGCTACAAGGTCCACATCGATCACACTTTTGAAATCGGCAATCTCCATTTCTACGGCTGGCGTGCGTTTGATAATGCCTGCATTGTTGACAAGGATATCAATTGGCCCAACTTCTTTTTCGATAGCTGAAATGGATTGCTTTACAGCTTCTTCGTTTGTTACATCAAACAAATATCCATGAACATTGTAGTTGCCCGTGCGATAAGTTGCCAACGCCAATTCCATTTTGTCTTTCGAATGGCCATTGATAACGAGGGTAGCCCCGGCATCACCAAGTCCCATGGCCATTGCCATCCCAAGTCCGTGGGTTCCTCCGGTAACCAATGCAACCTTTCCGGTTAAATCAAATAAAGAATTTTCCATTAGCGCAATTCTTGTGGCTTTATTTGATCCATATCCCCATAGTCAAGGTTTTCACCCGCCATTCCCCATATAAAAGAATAGTTGGCAGTGCCCACCCCACAATGAATAGACCATGGCGGGGAAATTACCGCCTGGTTGTTTTTCATCCAAATGTGACGCGTCTCCTCGGGCTCGCCCATAAAATGACTCACTGTGTTTCCTTCCGAAATATTAAAATAGAAATAGGCTTCCATTCTTCGATCGTGTACATGTGGCGGCATGGTATTCCAAACACTTCCGGTTTTAAGTTCGGTAAGCCCCATCTGTAATTGACAGGATTGGACATTTGCCTGGATAATTAATTTTCGGATGGTGCGATGGTTGGCGTTTTCACTTGAGCCCAACTCTACAGTTTCAGCAGTTTCCAAAGAAGTTTTGGTAACCGGATAAGTTGTATGTGCCGGGGCCGAGTTGAAATAGAAGAGGGCAGGGGTATCTTTTTTTTCTGATGCACAGGAAACATTTTTTACACCCCTTCCTATATAGAGCGCTTCTTTATGATGCAAAGTATACGTGGTGCCATCGGCTTCGATGGTTCCGGTTCCGCCTACGTTAATGATTCCGATTTCCCTTCTTTCAAGAAAGAAATTTGCTTTTAAAGATTCAAAAGTTTCCAATTGAACACCCTCTGAAAGTGGTTTTACGCCACCGACAATAAGCCGATCATAATGTGAATACACCAATTCAATGGCATTGTCGGTAAAAAGGTTTTCAATTAGGAAATGTTCGCGGAGTTGCTTCGTGTCAAATTGCCTAACTTGACTTGGATGGATCGCGTATCGAACAGATGTGTTTAGCATAATTTTAATGTAATCGTTTGCGCAAAATGTGTCAAATGTATGAAGTTACGAAACACTTGATATCTATGTATTTTAAAATAAAACCTTGTGTGAGGGTAAATTTGTCTTTTTTATTTGGTCGATTCAAATATAGTTCATAAAATGCAATCGATTGCGCATAAATCACATAAAATTTAAATTTATGAAAATTTTTCCGGGTATACTCCTTATAATTTGTTCAGTCTGTTGTTTGTCAGTTTATGCACAAACTGATCCCTGGCGGGAAGCAAAGCTGATTGAGAAACGTATAATTGCACCTGTTTTTAAAAATCAGGATTTCAACATTGTGGATTTTGGGGCAGTTGGTGATGGCGTTACGGACTGTTCAGATGCTTTTAAAGAAGCAATAGCAAAATGCAATGCTGCCGGTGGTGGGCGTGTAGTGGTTCCTGCGGGTACGTTTTTTACGGGCCCCATCCATTTAAAAAGCAATGTAAACCTCCATATAGAAAAGGAGGCAACTGTTTTGTTTACACGCGATACAAAAAAATACCTCCCCCAGGTATTGACACGATTTGAAAGTGTGGAATTGATGAACTATTCACCCTTTATATATGCCTATGAGCAAGAGAATATTGCCATTACCGGCCAGGGGATATTGGATGGCAATAGTGATGAAACGCATTGGTGGCCATGGAAATACAAACAAGAAGCCAATGAGCGCTTAAAAGAAATGGCCGAAAAAAATGTTCCTGTTTCGGAACGTGTATTTGGTGAAGGGGACTTTTTGCGTCCCAATTTTGTGCAGCCGTATAAATGTAAGAATATACTCATTGAAGGGGTGACCATAAAGAATTCACCCATGTGGATTTTAAATCCTGTGCTGTGTACCAATGTTACAATTAGGAGTGTAACGGTTATCAGCCATGGCCCCAATAGCGATGGCTGTGATCCGGAATCCTCAAAAGATGTATTAATTGAGAATTGCTTTTTTGATACAGGTGATGATTGTATTGCAATAAAATCCGGGCGTGACCATGACGGAAGGCGTGTGAATGTATCAAGCGAAAATATAATTATCCGTGGCTGCACGATGAAGGATGGTCATGGCGGGGTTGTTATCGGAAGCGAAGTATCGGGGAATGTGCGCAACGTTTTCGCGGAAAACTGTGAAATGAGCAGTCCCAATTTAGACAGGGCACTGCGTATTAAATCCAATTCAAAGCGCGGAGGAATTGTGGAGAACATTTATATGCGAAATATAAAAGTAGGCGAAGTAAAAGATGCGGTTATTCGAATCAATATGTTCTATGCAGATGAAACAGGTGATAATCATCCTCAGGTACGAAATGTGTTTGTCTCCAACATGACCAGCAAGAAATCAAATTATGCCATTCGCATTGAAGGGGAAGAAGATTTTCCGGTAGAGAATATTAAAATAGAAAACTGCTCATTTGATAATGCGGCAAAAGAAAACGTATTGAAGGGGGTAAAGAAGCTCTCCTTAAAAAAAGTGAAAGTTAACGGTAAAAGTGTTAAGGCCACAACAAAATAGAATCCCCATGCGATTAAAACTTATTTTACCAGTATGCACCGCGATGATCATTGCGTGTTCATCTCCTGAGAACAAGGAATTCCCTAAATCATTTTCCATAACGGTTGGGAATGCACTGGATGGTGAACGTGAAAATAGTCTGGTGTCCATTCCGGTAAGCGATATCAAATCAAAATATACGGATTTCAACCCGCAGGCATTTGTTGTTTTTGATAAAGACATGGAAGTGCCCGGTCAATTTGGAACAAATGACCATGGCCGGGAAAGTGTGTTTTTTGTTTTGGAAAAGCTTGGCGCACGGGAATCGAAATCAATTACGATACGCTACCATCCGGAAGGGGAAAATAAGCATGATTATCCGAAACGAACGCAAGCAGAACTTTCGCACAAAGTCGGTGGCCAGTGGAAGGAACGCGAATATTTCGAAGGTGAATTTAAGAACGTTGATTTTTTACGCGTACCACCGGAACATAAAGACCACTCCTGGTTTATTCGTTATGAAGGACCAGGTTGGGAATCGGATAAAGTGGGTTATCGGTTTTATCTGGACCAACGCAATGCCACGGATGTATTTGGAAAAAAAGTTCCGGAACCTGTGTTGCAAAACGTTGGCCTTGATGGGTTTGATTCCTATCATGAGCCTGCCGGGTGGGGAATGGATGTGATGAAAGTAGGGAAGTCATTGGGGGTTGGTTCTATTGGTATGCTGGTGGATTCAATTGCTGACCGCGTTGAAAAAACGGATAGTGTAACTGCTGAAGTCACTGAAAACGGAGTACTCTATTCTTCCATTGAAACAAATTATTATGGATGGAAAACCAAAGCCGGTACGCTGGATATAAAATCTTTGTTGTCGATACATGCAGGCACCCGGCTGACGCATGAAGTGCTAACCCTATCTAATGATTCGGATTTGCTCTGTACAGGATTGGTTAAAGATGAGAAAGGAAAACTATTTACCAAAGCCCCCATATCCGGTAGCTATGGATACATTGCAACCTATGGATCACAAAGTTTAAACAATGACAACCTCGGAATTGCAGTTTTGTTTGGCGCTCCGAATTTCATTGATTTTTCTGCCGATACGTTTAGCCATATCGTCAAGCTAAAATCCAATTCAGGGGTATTGGATTACTACTTTTTAGCTGCATGGGAAGGAGAAACAAATGGGATCAAAACAGAAGCTCAGTTTTTAGAATACCTGGATCAGGTTATAGAAGAGCTTTCAAACCCGGTTACTATTTCTATAGAATAGGGTTGAAAAAACATAAAAGCTTGCCAACGCAACTTTTATCATCATCTGGTCAACGAGTATTCAAACCAAGAACGGTATGCGGTATATTTTTTTAATCGTTATCTGCATTCAGAATTTGGGTTGTGCCCAGCGTAATATATCTACGTCCCATAATGAGCCGATTGCCTTTCCCGGGGCGGAAGGCTTTGGAAAGTATGCAACCGGTGGAAGGGGAGGTGCCGTGTATGTTGTCACCAATTTAAACGACAGTGGTGAGGGTAGTCTTCGGGACGCAATCCAAAAACACGGCCCGCGCATAATAACCTTTGCAGTCTCAGGAACAATTGTTTTGAAGTCGGATTTGGTGATCAACAACAATGACGTAACCATTGCGGGCCAGAGCGCACCGGGTGACGGGATTTGTATCCGCAACTATCAAATGCGCTTAAGTGCCGACAATATTATCATTCGCTATCTCCGCTTTCGGTTGGGTGACGAAAGGGGGGTGCAAGGCGATGCTTTCAGTGGAAAGGGATGCAAGAATGTGATCATTGACCATTGCTCCATAAGCTGGGCAACGGATGAGTGTGCCTCGTTTTATGACAATGACAACTTCACCATGCAATGGTGTATTATTTCCGAAAGCCTGAATGCCTCCACCCATGAAAAAGGGGATCATGGTTACGGTGGGATCTGGGGTGGGAGAAATGCTTCCTTTCATCACAATTTAATTGCGCATCACAATAGCAGGATGCCCAGGTTTAGCGGATCTTCCACGACCCCGAACGGGCCGGATGAGTTGGTTGATTTTAGAAACAATGTTATTTACAATTGGATGCAAAACAATACGTATGGTGGAGAGAAAGGAAAGTATAACCTGGTGAACAATTATTACAAGCCGGGCCCTGCTACCAAAAAAAACAAGCGTGATCGGATACTTGATCCCTATCAACCCTTTGGGCGTTTTTATGTGAATGGAAACCTGTTGGTGGGGAATGACTTGATCACCAACGATAATACGCTGGGGGTGGTTGGTGAGGCCCCGGATTCCATATTGGTACCTGCGCCCTTCACGGTAGTTTCGGTTACCACGCAATCAGCCATGCTTGCATATAGTGATGTCCTTAAATTTTCAGGTGCCAGTTTCCAACGGGATGCCGTTGATAGCCGGGTCGTGAAGGAAGTATTGGAAGGGACCGGTTTTGGGCTGGAAAACAGTGGGATTATTGATTCACAAAATGAAGTTGGCGGCTGGCCGGTATTAAAGCCCGCTTCACCATTGCCTGATTCAGATGGGGATGGAATGCCCGACCATTGGGAAAAAAGAAACGGTTTAGATCCCAATGATAAAGCAGATGCCGGGAAGAACACCCTGCACAGTACTTTTTCAAATGTCGAGGTATATCTGAATAGCCTCCTGGAGTAGTCCCGCAGGTCCAGGGTATGCGTAATCGTTTGCGCATTTTATTCTAATTTCTATTTTATTTGGGTTGCCCTCATCAAAAGGTAATTTTGATAAAATGCCATTTTTACACCATATCAGTCGATATAGATAAATTTTTGCAAATATGTTTTGGTGAATTGGGATTTAAGATTTAATATGCAATCGATTGCGCATAAAATTGATTTAATCGTTTAAAAAGCGATTATAAACTGTGAAGGTTTTGACGGGTTTTGTGCAGTCAGGAACAGGTGAGGACCAAATTTAACTCCTTAATAATATGACTCAAACTTTACGATTCTTTAATCGAATCCCCATTTCGGTTTTGCTGATTATGATGATCAGCGTAACCGGACTCTACGGCCAGACCAGGTCTGTTTCCGGAGTAGTGAAATCTGATGGTGAGACTTTACCGGGTGTTACGGTAACAGAAAAAGGAACCAACAATGGTACCGTAACCGATAGCGATGGGAAATTTGTCATTGCTGTACAGTCCAATGCTACTCTTGTATTTACTTTTATTGGGATGAAGCCCACCGAAATAGTGGTTGGCAATCAGGAGTCGGTGGCAGTTGAAATGATGACTGATATTTCCCAACTGGAAGAAGTTGTCGTAATCGGTTATGGCACGTCAAAAAAATCCGACCTGACCGGTTCGATAGTTTCTGTTTCGGGCGATGACCTGAAGAAGATGCCGGTAGCTTCGGTAACCGAAACCCTGACCGGAAGAATGGCCGGTGTGCAGGTTACTTCCTCTGAAGGTTCGCCCGATGCCGAAATACGCATCCGTGTGCGTGGGGGTACTTCCCTGTCGCAGGACAACAACCCTCTTTACATTGTTGATGGGTTCCCCGTCAACAGCATCAACGACATTTCCCCCTCTGATATCCAATCCATTTCTGTTTTGAAAGATGCTTCATCAACCGCTATTTATGGTTCGCGTGGCGCTAATGGTGTGGTGATTATCACAACCAAAGGCGGCAACACCGATGGCACGGTATCCTTGAGCTACAATGCTTTTGCGGGTTTCAAAAAAATTGCCAAAACAATGGACGTGCTTGCGCCTGAAGATTATGTGAAATGGCAATATGAATATGCTATGCTTCGGGATAATCCAACTTCATATGAAACCTATTTTGGAATTTATGAAGATATGGATTTGTACAACGGACTGAAAGGAAATGACTGGCAACGCCAGGTGTATGGCCGCACGGGCAAAGTATTCAGCAACGACCTGAGCGTGCGCGGTGGTGATGCCAAGTTCAACTACTCCATGAACTATGCACGCTTCCAGGAAAAAGCCATCATGATTGGCTCGGATTTCAAGCGTGACAACATTACCGTGAAGATGAACAGCAAGCCCAATGATAAAATAGAGATAGGCTTCTCTCTTCGTTACTCAACCACCGAAATAAATGGTGGCGGTGCCAACGAACAAAATGAAAGATCATCGACAGACTCGCGTTTGAAGCACAGCGTAAGCTATGCACCCCTGCCGATTCCCGGCCTGGTGGCTGATGTTGATGATACAAACGAACAATTGGCGGGCGATTTAACAAACCCTATCCGCGCCACGTACGACAATAACCGCTATCAGGAGCGCAACAACTACAACATAGGCGGAAGCTTTGGCTGGAAAATCATCGACAACTTGAAACTGACAATAGATGGCGGTCTTGATGCGCTCAACACGTTAGATTACCGCTTCTACGGTCTTACGACATACTACTCCCAAAACCAGGGAGAGAACTTTCCTGCGGTTGTCATGGCAGATGGAAAAAACTTCCGTCTTCGCAATACCAACACATTGAGCTACGATTTCAAAGATTTGATCAATAATGGCAATCACCGCCTGAACGTACTCGTAGGCCACGAAGTGCTGACCAACCAATCCAACAGGTTGACTTCAACCATTCACGGCTTCGATGAATTTTATGATTCAGACGCAGCCTTCAGGCTTACCGCACAAGGTTCCCCTGTTTCGGTTGATAACTTCTTCAGCCCAAACGATAACCTGCTTTCGTTTTTCGCCCGCGTGAACTACGACTTTAAAGGCCGCTATTTGATAGATGCTGTTTATCGTGCCGATGGTTCCAGCAAGTTTTTGGGCGACAACATCTGGGGTTACTTCCCTTCCATATCCGGAGCCTGGAAAGTATCCGAAGAAGGTTTTATGGATGGTGCGTCCAACTGGCTGAACAGTTTAAAACTCCGGGGCAGTTATGGTGAGGTGGGTAATAACAACATCCCTGCCGGGCAAACCTTTCAGTTCTTCGAGTCGGGCACAGGCGCTCCGCTTACATGGGTAAACGGGGTTAATACATTTTGGGCTGCCTCCACAACAATGGCCAACCCCGATTTGAAATGGGAAACAACCATTACCACCAACATCGGTTTGGATTTCGGCCTGCTTCAAAACCGTATAACGGGTACAGTGGAACTTTACGAGAACATCACGAAGGATTTGCTTGTCCGCTTCCCTACAGCCGGCTCAGGGTATAACGATCAGTTCCGCAACATGGGCGAAACCCAGAACAAGGGTATTGAGTTAGCGCTCACCTATGCTGCTATTGACCGGGAAAATTATGGATTGAACATCTCTTTCAACACCAGCTTCAACCGAAATAAAATCCTGTCGCTGGGTTCATTGGATGAAATTATAGCAGGAACCAACTCCAACTGGGCATCTACCCAAATTGGCAGCGACTTTCAGGTAAGAGTGGGCAATTCTTTAGGTGTCATGTATGGCTATGTGAATGACGGTCGCTACGAAGTGTCAGATTTTGAGGGGTACAATCCAATCAACAACCGGTGGACACTGAAAGAGGGGGTAGCCGATGCTTCGGGCGTTGTAGGTCCAGGCCAGGGTAATGCCCGCCCCGGTATGATGAAGCTGAAAGATATGGATGGCGATGGTGTGGTAAATGCCGAAGACCAGCAAGTTATCGGTAATTTCCAGCCGAAACATACCGGTGGCTTTGTTATCAACGGCTATGCGTACGGGTTTGACCTGACGGCTGCATTCAATTACAGCTATGGCAACGATGTATATAACGCCAACAAAATAGAATATACCACGGCCAACCTGAACACACAGTACAGAAACCTGATTGACATCATGGCCGATGGTCAGCGCTGGACAAACATTAACGCAGCCGGGCAGCTCGTAACCGGCATAGATGAACTGGCTGCCTTGAACGCCAACACCACCATGTGGTCGCCTTACATGAACCGCTATGTGTTCAGCGATTGGGCTGTGGAAGACGGCTCCTTTCTGCGTTTGAACACACTCACCTTAGGCTACACATTCCCTTCTGATCTGACTTCAAAAGCGAGGATTAAAAACTTCAGGGTTTATGCCACAGGCTATAATGTATTTCTGTGGTCGAATTACAGTGGCTTCGACCCCGAAGTTTCCACACGCAGGAACACACCCTATACACCGGGCGTAGATTATTCCGCTTACCCGCGCAGCAGGCAGATCGTGTTTGGCTTAAACTTTAATTTTTAACCTGATAAGCATTTGACTATGAAAAAGAAATATTTAATCGGAATCGTCCTCGTCAGTGCACTGGCGTCATGCAACGATTTCTTCGATGCGCCCAGCAAATCTTCGTTAGATGAATCGGTTATCTTTTCCACACCCGGCCTGGCCCGTGGCGCTGTGGACGGGATTATCGTGCCGATGATGGAAGTCAACGCCTATCGCGGACGCTACCTGCCCTTCTATGGAACAAATACTGATGCGGAATGGAACAACAACTCACATAATATAAGCGGCCAATCGGATTTGGCAACCTATAATGCCCAGCCCAACAACGACCAGATGAACCTCCCAAATGCTGCCTGGGCTCCGATGTTTTCCGGTATCGAACGTGCCAACTTATGTATTCGCGGGTTGAGCAATTATGGCAGCCCGGAAACAAACCCTGAAATGGGCGAATTGCTGGCCACAGCACTTACTTACCGTGCTATTTATTATGCCGATTTGATTAAAGCCTGGGGCGATGTGCCCATGCGTTTTGATCCAATTACATCAGAAACCCTCTATCAGGCCAAAACCGACCGCGACTTAATCTATAATCAGCTTATTAAAGATTTGGAGGTAGCAGCAGCGTTGGCTCCCTGGCCGAATGAGTCTTCTCTCACGGCAACAGTTGAAAAGATAAATAAAGCATTTGTGAAAGGGTTGCGGGCACGCCTGGCGTTGGTAGCTGCCGGATACTCACAACGCCCTGACGGAATCCGAAAAGGCCAGCTTCCTGATTTCACCGAACAACAATTATATCAAATTGTATTGGATGAATGTAAGGATGTAATCGAAAGCGGCACGGCACGTCTCGAACCTTCTTTTGAAACCTTGTGGAGAAAATACAACCAGGAGAATATTGCTGCCGGGGACGAGTCGCTTTGGGAAATTCCGTTCTCCTCAATCCGTGGCCGTATGTTATTCACCTTTGCCGTACGCCACGATGTGGCCGACCAATGGCACAATAACGGAAACGCCCGTGGTGGTGTGGCGGGCCCCTTGCCCCATTTGTTTTATGACTACGATGCAAAAGACACCAGGCGTGATGTTACTTGTGTGCCTTATAAATACGGGGCAGCATCAGGCACAATCAACAGTCCTTTACCGGGTGCTGGCGTAAGGCCTTTTGCCAGACAAGAACTGGTGGGGCTGAACACATGGTATTTTGGCAAGTTCCGTTATGAGTGGATGAACCGCTTCGTGGACAACTCCAATGACGATGGCGTAAATAAAATATATATGCGCTATGCTGAAGTATTGCTGATGGCAGCCGAAGCCGCCAATGAACTGGGCGATCTGGCTGCTGCCAAAAATTATTTGAAAGAAATCCGCAGAAGGGCATTTGCCCCTGCCGATCACGCTACCAAAGTGGATGCGTATGTAGATGCATTGAATTCAGCTACCATGCTCAACGCCATTGTAGATGAGCACAAGTTTGAATTTACTGGTGAGATGGAGCGCAAGCAAGCCCTCATCCGCTGGAACTTGTTGGGAACGAAATTGGATGAAGCCAAAACCAAATTGAATAACCTTCGCAGTCAAAGCGGTGAGTATGCTGATGTCCCTGCCAACGTGTATTACCGTTACAAAGCCGATGGCGAAACATTGGAAATCTACGGTCTCAACAGGGGAGAAACTACTAATCCGGGCGGGGATTGGACAGAGACGGCAAACGTGTGGGTGCGCCCAGGGGCTATAAACGATGAGAAAATCAACACCCTGTACAGGAGAAACCCCGACAGCTACCAGTTCTGGCCCATCTTTCAGGTATTCCTTGATGCGAGCAATGGTACGTTGGTAAATGATTATGGATATTGATAATTACATGACTATGAAAAATAAAATTCTTTATAAAAATAAAATTATTTATATCGGGTTTGCGCTTTCGCTTCTCGGAACAATTGCGCTTACTTTTTCAGCGTGTGACGACAAAATCGATCCGTTAGTGGAAGAGTTAAACTTCGATCGTTTGTTGGGTACTGCTGGGTTTACCGCGCAGGTACAAAATCTGACTACGATACGTGTTAATTGGGAACTACGGGATGGCGCCAGTCACTATGTGCTGGAATTGCACGAAGACAACCTTGAGTTTAATCATTTGGTTTACACGAGTGAAGTAATGCCAAATCAGCTTCCTAATTATCAGTTTACCGTTGCGCTTGCTGGTGAAACGGTTTACTCTGCCCGCGTTATGGCGGTGAGCGCTACAGAACTGGGCGACTCAAAATGGGCTGTAGCCACGGTGCTTACACCTGCGGAAAATATTTTTCTGGACATTCAGGATGGCGATATCAACTTTACTGAAACTACTTTGCGATGGTCTGCCGGCAGTGAGGTAACACATATCACGCTTAACCCTGGTAATATTCAGCATACGATTACTGGTGATGAAAAAACAGCGGGTGTGGCAACCGTAACAGGACTCAATACTAATACGGAATATATCGCCAGGCTTTATAATGATACTAAATCTAGGGGACTTAAAATATTTACAACGTTAACTGCTGACGGCACCGTACTTAGCCCCGGGGATGATCTTGCAGAGGCGATCACAGTTGCGAACCCGGGAGATGTGTTGTTATTGACACCGGGTGATTATACAGTTAATGTTGGTGAGACTATTGTACTCAATAAATCAATTTCTATAAAGGGACTATACCCTTATGATAAACCAAAACTTCATGTGGCATTTAATCTACAAAGTGGTGCAACTGATGTTGAACTGGTTGATTTGGATTTGAATGGAACGGGTACCACCACCCTGGACAGACCATTTAATTTAGGTACGGCAGGTGTAGCGTACGGTTCTGTAAAAATATCAGGCTGTAACATTCATGATTTCGGGCCACAGCTTATTTATGGAAACGTGGCAGCAACGCTGGATTTGTTCTCAGTTGATAACAGTATTATAACCAACTTCTCCGGTGGAGGTGATTTTATTGATTTCCGTCTTGCATATGTTAAGGAAGTTAAACTGACAAATAGTACGTTTAATAATTGCTCACCGGCACGTGATTTTGTGAGATTAGACGCAGCCGGTGGATACTCCGGTGGAAGTTTAACATCTACTGTTTTAATTGATCATTGTACATTCTATGGTGTGTCCGCTGGTGGGTCAAACCGTATTCTGTACGTACGCTTCGTTAGTAATGTATTAACCGTTCAGAACAGTTTGTTTGCCTCAGCGAATGGTATCTATTCAAATCAGGCTGCCACTTCCCAGCCGACTTGTGCAAACAATAATTACTTTGAAGCACCAGGTTATTTCACAGTAGCAGGATCAAACAAAATTGATGTTTCGGGTACACACACAACGTTAAATCCGGGTTTTGCCAATGCTGCTGCCGGTGATTTTACAATAAGCAATCAGACATTGCTTGATAATGAAGTCGGTGACCCCAGATGGAGACAATAAGTTAGTATAGAGTAATGTAGGTAAGTGACAAAGGGTGTGAATTCACACCCTTTGTTTTAACAGGAAAAGAAATGAAAGGAAGGAGAAAAATGCGGACATATATAAAAGTATGCCTGGGTTTTGGTCTGTTACTTATGTTGGGTGCTTGTTCTGATCAGCCGGATACCGAACCGAAAGTAGAAGGCCCGACTCCGGTAGAGGAAGAAGCATTTGCCTTTCCGGGTGCAGAAGGTTTTGGCAATAAAACCACGGGCGGAAGGGGAGGTAACGTTATTAAGGTAACGAACCTGGATGATTCCGGTGCAGGAAGCTTGCGGGCTGCCATCAATACATCCGGCCCGCGTATCATTGTGTTTGAAGTATCGGGCACTATTGAACTGTTAAGTAACCTCAACATTACACAGCCTAATCTTACCATAGCCGGGCAAAGTGCACCGGGCGATGGCATCACTATAAAAAATTACCCTGTTTTTGTAAATGCCGATAATGTGATCATTCGCTTTTTGCGTTTTCGTTTGGGGAATGAAAAGCAGGTGGAGGGCGATGCTATCTGGGGACGATACAGAAAAAATGTAATCATCGATCATTGCTCCATGAGTTGGTGTACGGATGAAGCGGCTTCTTTCTATGCCAACCAGGATTTCACGCTTCAGTGGTGCATCATTTCCGAAAGCCTTAACAACTCGCTTCATGAAAAAGGATCACATGGTTATGGCGGCATCTGGGGTGGTGATCGCGCCAGTTTTCATCATAACCTGATCGCACACCACAAAAGCCGTAACCCACGCTTTAATGGTGGTGGTCGTTCGGGCATTAGTAATGGGGCTTACCCGAATGAACATGTGGATTACCGGAACAACGTGATCTACAACTGGGTCGATGAAAGCGCTTATGGAGGTGAGAACGGAACCTATAACATCGTAAATAATTATTACAAAGCCGGGCCGGCCACACCAACATCAAAAACTTCAAGGATTATGCGGGTGAGCCGTGAAAGCAGTGAAGCGTATGCGCCCGGGCATGGGCAGTTTTATATTGCTGGCAATTACGTGGCAGGCAATGCGACCATCACAACCGACAACTGGAACGGAGGGATAATTTATGATGGTGGAACAACCAAAGCTATGGTGCAGCTTACCTCGGCTATTGATTTTAAAACCACAATCAACCATACGGCCGAACAAGCGTATGAAGCTGTACTGGATTTTGCAGGTGCAAGCTTTAAGCGCGATGCCGTGGATGTGCGCGTTGTAAACGAAGTGCGTACCGGAACAACCACCTACTCAGGTTCGGTAACGGGCCTTCCGGGTATTATTGATAATCAGGATGATGCCGGTGGCTGGCCTGCATTGGAAAGCACGGAACCACCTGTTGATACCGATGGTGATGGCATGCCCGATGCCTGGGAGATTGAAATGAAACTTGATCCCAACACTGCCAATGCCAATGGCCGCGATTTAAGCACTGCGTATGATAATATTGAAGTTTACCTGAACAGCCTTGTGAAAAGTATTATACAAGATCAGGTACAGTAATGTTAACCTAAAAACCACTACCGCATGATGAAAAATTTACTGAAACCATCCCTGATCTTTAGTTTATTATTCTGCACCCTGCTGGTGCGTGTTGCCGAAGCGCAATGGGTTGTGTACACCGCTGATGTGTTGCCGGATACATTTACTGAAAAACCATTTTTAATTTCCAGTTCTGCGGGAAATCCGGTAAACGAAATTATTGATGATCCGGCAATCGGAGGCAATAAGCTCTTGCTGATGAGCACGGATAACAATTTCTATTGGCGGCAAAATATTCTTGCCACACCTTCACCGGAGGCTGCAACTATTGTTGTGCGGGCAAAAGGTTTAGGGGAAGGTAAGGATATGGTTTTTGAAATCGACCTTGACTTCGGAGCATCGGGCACTGCTGCGCGACAACGTGTAATTATCCTGAGCAACGGAAACTGGCGGGGCGATGGGGCTTCATTTGGTTCAGGAAGTACCGGTGTTGATGTTCTCGACTGGAATATCTACAGGTTTACAAAAGAGGGTAATGAAGTTGCACTGTATATAAATGAAAATCCTGAACCTGTTTTTGTAAAAGCCACTACAACAGGAAATGTAGGGAACAATCATTTTCGGATTGGTGATGGATGGAACAGCGGTACCAATGTAATGGGTGCACATATAGACTGGATCGTTTGGGATGTAACAGGCGCTTATTCTCCAAATCAATCCGCATTGCCCGGTGGTTTAACAGGGGTGGAAGAACCCCCTGCCAGCACCGAAGCCGAAATCATTGCCTTCAGGCTTCCCGGCCAGGTTGGTGGTGAAACGATCAGCAGCGAAAACGGAACGGTTGATATTACTGTGCCGCAGGGAACAAATTTAGTTTTGGTTGTTCCGGCAACAGTAACCGTTTCAGCTAATGCAACTATTGATCCGCCAGCCGATGTCGCGCAGGATTTTTCAAATGATGTCGCGTATACGGTAACCGCACAGGACGGCACTACCACTAAAGGCTGGACGGTTAGAGTAACCGAAGCAGCATCCAGCGAAAAAGAAATAACGTCATTTAAACTTACCGGCTCACAAATTGGTGATGCCGTTATCAATTCTGCCAATGGCACCGTAACCGTATCGGTTCCGTTAGGTGAAAATATTTCCAATGTTGTACCGGTGGTCTTTACCATTTCCGATCAGGCAACGGTTGATCCGCTTGTTACATCGGCACAAAATTTTACAAGCCCGGTTGTTTACACCGTAACTGCGCAGGATAATTCAACAAAGCAATGGACGGTTACTGCCAACACCGTTGACCCCGGTGAAACATTTGTCGATTACCAGGCTGAAGATGCGTTGTTTGCCGGCAAGGTGGATAACCAGCACGCAGGTTATACCGGCTCCGGCTTTATTGATTTTCTTTCAACCGGGGATAACTACATCATCTTCACGGTTTGCCAGCAACAGGCCGGAAGCCGCACGGCAAAATTCCGCTACTCGCTGGGCAAAGATGAAGTGCGTACCGGAAGCCTGTATGTGAATGATGAATTTATTTCGCTGGTGGAGTTTCCGCCTACGGCAACGTTCACGGAGTGGGCCGAAGCAAGCGCTGTTGTTGCGCTGCCTGCCGGCATCAGCAATGTCAAGCTTACCTGGGATGAAACGGATGGCCCTAACCTCGACAAGCTGTCGTTGGGTGGTGAGCAGTGCGCATCCTACACGCTTACGGTTTCAACTACGAATAGCGGTGTGGTTGCGGCATCACCTGAACGCGCAAACAATAAATATTTTGATGGCGAAACAGTAACACTGTTAGCTGAAAACAAACCCGATCTTGTTTTTGCCAACTGGAGCGGAGGTTTAACAGGCAATGATAATCCCGCGCAAGTGGTAATCGATTCCGATAAGAACATCACTGCTCACTTTAATGTGGTGAACACGTATACGCTCAACGTTTCCGTGAACGGAATTGGCGAAGTGCAGCTCGATCCGTCCGGTGGCGTGTATGCCGAAGGAACGGTTGTAACGCTTACCGCTAATTCAGTTTTGGGCTCAACATTCCAGGGATGGAGCGGAAGCCTGAGCGGAGGCACATCGCCCGAAACCATTACGATGGATGCCAACAAGTCGGTAACGGCAACATTCACATCCAATATCAGTGTTGATTTTGAAACACCGGTTGGGTTTGCCTCTGTTGTTACAGGAAGCGGTACTTATCAATATACTACGGAAACATTCTTTGGCCCCACAACAGGCGGACAACATGCCGAAGACACCGTGTGGATAGACGGTCCCGGTGAGTTTGACAGACTGGCCAAGTACCTGTACGACCGCAACCGTGCGTACAGAAATGCTTCGCAAAGCTGGGGCAGCAATGCAAAGAAAGCGCCTTTGGTAATGGTGCTGAAAGAAGGCGTTTACACGGAGGGAACCTCCGCATCATCGGCCTGGGGCAATCACATGATGACCATACAGGAGCAGGGCGATCTCACCATCATCGGGCAGGGAAATGTTGTATTGAAATTTGGGTTTAATATCAAGCGCTCCTGGAATATTTTAATCCGCAACATTACTTTCCAGGATTATCACGATGACGGCATCAACATTGGCGAAACGGAAACGCATCACATCTGGATTGATCACTGTACGATAGGCCACCCGACAACGATGCCAACCGATACGGAACATCCTGATGGCGGCATTGATGTAAAGGCGGGTGCGAGTTATGTTACCATCTCGTGGTGTAACTATCGCAACAGTTGGAAGACCGGTCTGGTAGGCCACTCCGACAGCAATGAGGCGGAAGATTTGGGGAGATTGAAAGTAACGTATTATGGAAATTATTTCTACAACACCAACTCGCGCAACCCGCGTGTTCGTTTTGGTGAAGTGCATGTGTTGAACAACCTGGAAGAGAAAGTAATGCTGTATGGTATTGCAGCTTCCAATAAATCGCAGGTGTATGCCGAAAATAATTTCTTCCTGAACTCGCGCTGGCCTATGTATGCCGACCGCGCTACAGCCGATTTCCGGGCAGTGTACGGCAACAATTCCGACAATGTATTTACTTCAAAAACAGGCAACAGGGAAGCTACCGGGTTAAAGGCTGTTGGCAATGAGTATGATGACAGCGGCATTCCGGTGATTACGGCACAGATCAATCCTGCTATGCTTAACCCCGGAGGAAGATCCATAAAGTTTGATGAACATAATGCAGAGAATGTTTTCAATCCTTCCACCTATTATTCTTACACGGCTTTTCCGGCTTCGGTTGTGCGCACTATTGTGCCTTTATTTGCCGGGGCGCAAAAAGTAGATTTCTTTCAGGCTTCATCGGAAGAGGAGGGAACGATTTCAGTAACGGGCACATTGGAGCCGTTCACGCAAACCTTTGGCTCACCATCGGAAGCGCAGACCTATACCGTTTCGGCAACTGATATTACCGGCAGCTTAACGATCACGCCACCGGCAAACTTTGAAGTTTCCGTTAACGAAACCGATTGGTTTACCAACAGCAACCCGTTAGCGATTGCATCTGTGGATGGCGCAGTGGCATCGGCTACGGTACATATTCGCCTGAACGCAGGCCAGACCGGAAATTATTCTGGAAATATTGTTCATGTTGCATCGGGTGCAGCCGCTGTATTGGCAGGCGTATCCGGTGAAACGAAAAACCTGCCGGGCAGCATACCGGAAGGAACGTGGACGATTTATGAAGCGAATGAGTTGCCAAATGAGTTCAGTTCCCCGTTTGTTACGTCACAGCAATCAGGCTCTTTCAGCAATGCAATAATTGCCGATCCTGATAAGGAAGAAAACAATTTGTTGCACATGCAGACTAACGGGAACAGTGATAATAACCAATGGCGGCAAAATGTAACTTCCGGCTTGCAGGATATTACGGTGGTTTTCCGTGCGAAAGGAAATGACAGCGGAAAAAATCTGGTGTTCGATGCAGACCTTGACTTTGGAGGGTTTCGCTGGCAAATGCGGATACTAAGTGATGGCAATTATAGCGTTGCCAACGGAACTACGCTAACAGGAGATGGAAGCCTTGGTGTTAATACACTGGAATGGAATACATATCGCTTCACTCGCAAGGGGAATGAAGCAGCCCTTTACATGAATGAAAACCCCACACCTGTATTTACCGGAACAGCCGCAACAAACAATCAAAGTTACTTCCGCTTTGGTGATGGCTGGGGAAGCGGAACAATCGATTCGAACATCGACTGGGTGGTATGGGATGTAACGGGCGCCTATTCACCTTCAGAAACCAGTCTGCCTGCACATTTAACAGGTGGCGGTACAACACCGGTACCCACCATTTCAGCAATCGGGACGTTGCAAAGTTTTGAGCAGATCATCGGTTCGCCTTCGGCTGTTCAAACCTATACCGTGTCGGGCAGTAATCTTGAAGATAACATTACCATTACACCGCCACTTCATTATGAAGTATCGGTAAACGGAACAACATGGTTTACTAATGCTACACCTTTAGTACTGGTACATGCAGATGGTGCAATAGAAGCAACTTCGGTTTCAGTACGTTTGAATGCGTCCGTTGCCGGGGATTATTCTGGCGCAATTGTTCATACAAGTGCTGAAGCAAATGCGGTAAACATGATAGTGAACGGTTCTGTTGTTGCGGAGCCGACTGACACGGAGTTGATAGTGACCGGAAACCTCGATCCGTTTAGTCAGGAAGTGGGGCAGCCTTCGGAAACACAGTCTTACACGGTATCAGGAAGTAACTTGACAGATAACATCACCATTACACCGCCTGCTAACTTCGAAGTATCGTCCGATAACGGAGCCACCTGGAAAACCAATGTCGATGCTTTGATTCTCACCCCAACGGATGGCGCAGTGGCCAGCACTACTATTCTGGTGCGCCTGAATGCTTCAGAAGCCGGACAGTTCACGGGCAATATCGCACATCTTTCTGAGGGTGCAAGTGCGGTCAATGTTGCTGTTACTGGCGAAACCACTATAGTTACTTCAATCGGTGAGTCTGTTAACCTTACCTTCAGCTTTTGGCCTAACCCTGCTTCGGATCACCTCACCATCCAACGTGATGATTGGAGTGTTGACGGAACAATAAATCTGTACACACCAATCGGGGTCCGTGTACTTACCCAGACTGTGGAGCGTGGAGCAGATCGGGCGGTAGTTGAGTTGAGTGGGTTGCCACAAGGTTTGTTCTTTATAGAATACACCACCCCAAGAGGTACACGCACATTGAGGTTGGCAATACAGTAGGGGCATGGCAAGAATTGTTTGTATAGTCGCGTTGCTTCTTTTATGTGGGTGGGGGGTACCACCCAATACGAATACCATAACCGTATTTCTTATTGGTGACTCTACCATGTCTGAAAAAGAAACAAAAGCTTTTCCGGAAACCGGATGGGGGATGCCCTTCCGGTATTTCTTTGATTCAACAGTTGTAGTTGAAAACCATGCGAAGAATGGAAGAAGCACGCGTACCTTTATTTCAGAGGACCGCTGGCAGCCTGTTGTTGATAATCTAAAAAAAGGGGATTATGTATTTATTCAATTCGGCCACAACGATGAGTCGGTAGAGAAACAAGACCGGTACACCACACCGGAACAATACAAAGCGAATCTCGAATTGTTTGTTCAACAAACGCGATTGAAAAAAGCGATCCCTGTGTTGCTCACACCTGTTGCGCGCAGAAGATTTGATGAGAAAGGAAATATTGTCGAATCACATGCCGTGTATTCTGAAGTAGCAAGAAAGGTTGCGAAAGAACAGAAAGTAGCGTTCATTGACCTTGATGAAAAAAGCCAGGAATTGTATCAACAATTTGGCAAAGAAAATTCCAAGCTTTTGTTTTTGCAATTGAAACCGGGTGAACATCCCAATTATCCGGAAGGAAGAGATGACAACACCCACTTTAATGAATTGGGCGCACGCCTGATTGCCCAGATTGTTTTAGAAGAAATCCGCAATTTAAAATTGGAACTTGCTGACCGGATTGTTAAGCCGGCAAGTAAATAACTTGTCCCGGTTTTTCGAGAGGATCAGGCTGCCGCTGCCAATTGGATTTTATATTACAAAGAGGTGCATTTCAATTTGTCGCACTCGTAAGCCCGAAGGGCTGAAATGATTATAGAAATTTCATAATTCGGTATTCAAACCCCGAAGGGGTGACAGGATGATGTCACCCCTTCGGGGTTTTGCTGCCCTTATTAGATTGGTGTTTCCATAAATATCATCCCTGCCTGCCGGTAGGCAAGCCTCCGGGATTTTTGATCGATTGCGACAATTAGAAATGCACACTTACAAAGAGACACCACGCTTCCATGGAATGAAATCATTTTGGTTTAACTCCATCGCCTTTGTTTTGATTTCACCACTGGCGAGTTTAATAATAAATTCAAGCATATCTTCACCAACCGCTTCAATGCTTTTTGTCCCTTCAATCACACTCCCGGCATTTACATCAATAATATCCGGCATGTGTTGCGCCAGTTTTGTGTTGGATGAGACTTTAACCACAGGTGCAATCGGGTTTCCGGTGGGGGTCCCGAGCCCTGTTGTGAATAAAATAATAGACGCACCTGATCCCGCCATAGCGGTTGTGCTTTCCACATCATTGCCCGGTGTACACAAAAGGTTCAGGCCGGGTTTGGTTACATATTCGCCATAATCCAAAACATCGGCAACCGGGGAAGTGCCACCTTTTTTTGCAGCGCCTGCCGATTTCATTGCATCGGTAATAAGGCCATCTTTGATATTCCCGGGTGAAGGGTTCATATCAAAACCGGAACCAACGGCTATAGCAGCATTTGAATAGGCACGCATCAACGTGATGAATTTTTGTGCTGATGTATCATCCGTGGTGCGGTTGATAAGTTCTTGTTCAACACCACACAGTTCGGGAAACTCCGAAAGGATAGAGGAGCCCCCCAGGGCTGCGATCAAATCAGAAACATGGCCAACGGCCGGGTTGGCAGAAATCCCGGAGAACCCATCCGATCCACCACACTCCAATCCAATGGTAAGCTTGCTCAGTGGGGCGGGTTTACGTTTTAATGTATTGGCTTTTGTTAATGCAATAAAAGTTTGCTGGATGGCTTTGGTCAATAACCCTTGTTCGGTTCCTTCTTTTTGTTGTTCCAGCCAGATTACCGGTTTCGAAAAGTTCGGGTTCAGGTTATTGAGTTTTGATTGTAAGATGCTCATCTGTGCATTCTGGCAACCTAAACTTAAAATGGTGGCACCTGCAACATTCGGGTTATGGATGTATCCCGCAAGTAACGCACACAATGCCTCTGAATCCTGGCGGATACCGCCACAACCACCTTCGTGCGTCAGGAATTTTATCCCATCAATATTTTCAAAAACAGGTTCCGGTTTTTTTGATTCGACTGCTTCAAATGTCAACGTGCTGATACCGTCTGGTTTTCCTTCACGGTGGAGGGCCACCAAATCTTTCACATATTCTTTGTATGGATTTGTTTTTCCAAACCCGAGGGATTCTTCAAACGCTTCACGGATTACGTCCACATTTCTGTTTTCACAAAACACCATGGGGATCACCAACCAATAATTGGCAACGCCAACTTGTCCATCCGTCCGGTGGTAACCATTAAAGGTCTTATCCTTCCAACGCGATACGTCAGGCGCATTCCATATTATACTTTTTTCCTTTTCGGTGTAATCGGAAGCTTCATGATGGACATTTTGGGTTGTGATCACACCACCCGGATTGATTTTCTGTGTGGCCTTCCCAACGAGGATCCCGTACATTTTGATTTCATCACCGGGTTCCAGCGTGTTTTCAGAAAATTTGTGTTTGGCCTGCACAGCTTCCTGCAATTCAAAAGAGGAGCCATTGGCAGTAATCTTTTCACCTTTTGCCAGGTCTGACAACGCGACAAACACATTGTCTGCGGGATGAATTTTTAAAAATTTGTTTGACATATAGTTAAAAGCCTTATATTGCGCAATCGATTGCGCAATGTAGTCATATTTTTGCTGGAAAAAACTATAAACCAAAGAAAAAAAATGCCCGGTCCTACACCTTCTTTTATCGACTCCCTTTTTGGTCTTAAAGGAAAGACAGCCATTCTTACTGGCGGGACAGGCGTTTTAGGGGCTTCTATGGCAGAAGGCCTGGCCAAAGCAGGTGCAAATGTTGTGATCCTCGGAAGAAGGGGAAATGTTGCACAGCAAGTTGCTTCAAACCTGACTTCTTTTGGAATTAAGACGCTTGCGGTCCAGGCAGACGTCCTTGATGAAGTCCAGTTGAAAGCCGCATTGGATCAGGTTGTTAACACATTTGGACCGGTTGATATTTTAGTGAACGCTGCGGGGGGCAATATGCCCAAAGCAGTTATTACACCAACCACCGATTGGGCTGACCTGGATATCGATGCCTATTCGGAAGTGATCAATTTAAACCTTCAGGGAACGGTGCTTCCTTCTAAAATTTTTGGAGCTGCGATGACAAAGAAAAAAAGTGGAGTCATTATTAATATTGCATCAGTAGCATCATCACTTCCGCTTACACAAGTAGCTGCATACTCACAGGCAAAATCTGCTGTCAAAAACTTTACACAATGGTTGGCAGTGGAAATGGCAACCAAGTATGGGGAAGGGATCCGTGTCAACGCCATTGCACCGGGTTTCTTTTTGGCGGAACAAAACCGGAAGCTATTATTGAACGATGATGGATCGTACACTGCACGGGGAAACAAAGCGATTATAAAAACGCCCTTTGGAAGATTTGGATATCCGGAAGAATTAAATGGTACATTGATTTGGCTTTGTTCGAACGCTGCTACCTTTGTTACGGGCGCTGTGGTTCCTGTTGATGGTGGCTTTACAGC
Organism: uncultured Roseivirgaceae bacterium; assembly: GCA_964398945.1. GTDB lineage: Bacteria > Bacteroidota > Bacteroidia > Cytophagales > Cyclobacteriaceae > JBGTGG01. The sequence continues at coordinate 178,777 of CAYNOT010000004.1, forward strand.
TTTTGGTGGAGTATAAAATTTAAAAATAATAATCAATTAAAATAACTATGAATCGAGTTGTAACCTTTGGTGAAATTATGCTCAGGCTGGCTACACCTGGCTATTTACGTTTTTCTCAAGCTACAGAATTTGAAGCTACCTACGGTGGCGGTGAAGCAAACGTGGCTGTATCACTTTCGAATTATGGCATCCCGGCAAGTTTTGTTACAGCACTTCCCAAAAATGATATTGGTGATGCAGCGATTGCCTCCCTTCGTTCACATGGTGTGGATACTTCCTACATCCAAAGAAGTGGTGATCGCGTTGGTATTTACTTTCTCGAAGCGGGCGCAGTAAGCAGGGCAAGCAAAGTTATTTATGATCGTGCAAACAGTGCATTGGCAGAAATCAAAAAAGGTACAATCGATTGGGACAAAGTATTTGATGGTGCTGCATGGTTTCACTGGACCGGTATTACACCTGCCGTATCGGAAGGTGCTGCTGCAGTTTGTTTAGAAGCGTGTGAAGAAGCTTCGAAAAGAGGCATCACGGTTTCTACTGATTTGAATTATCGCAACAAGCTTTGGAAATATGGAAAGAAAGCAGGCGAGGTGATGGAACAACTGGTGCAGCATTGCGATATCATCCTTGGCAATGAAGAAGATGCAGACATGGTGTTTGGCATTAAGCCTGAAGGCGTTGATGTAACTGCAGGGCACGTGGAAGGTGCAGCGTTTGAATCTGTGGGCAAGCAAATGATGGCGAAGTTTCCGAAAGCAAAGAAAGTAATCATTACCTTGCGCGGATCGATCAGTGCAAGTCACAACTCATGGTCGGGTGTATTGTGGGATGGAAAGAAACTGTATGAAGCACCAACCTATCAAATTACACACATTGTTGACCGTGTGGGAGGCGGTGATTCTTTTATGGGGGGATTGATTTACGGATTGATCACCTATCCGACCGATGATCAAACGGCCCTTAACTTTGCCGTGGCTGCGTCTTGCCTGAAGCACACTATTCAGGGTGACTTTAATTTGGTTACCGTTGATGAAGTGGTGAAGTTGATGAAAGGGGATGCATCCGGAAGGGTTTCACGCTAACGTATATTTATAAAATGGAAAATACTATTGTCCAGAAAATGGAAGCAACAGGAATGATCCCTGTTTTCTATCACGCTGATATTGAAATTGCAAAAGGTGTACTCAATGCATCGTATAAAGGAGGCGTTCGTGTTTTTGAATTCACCAACAGAGGAGGGAATGCATTTGATGTTTTTGTGAAATTGTTGGAGCACGCCAGGCAATACAAAGATTTATCACTTGGTATTGGGACCATCATGGATGATGCCACCACACAAAAATTTATCGATGCCGGGGCTGACTTTATAGTGTCGCCAATTTTGAAGCCCTCCATGGGTGTAGTCTGTCAAAAAAGTGGTGTGCCCTGGATTCCGGGTTGTGCAACATTAACGGAGATCGTGACTGCAAAAGAGTCGGGGGCCCAGGTAATAAAAATATTTCCAGGTTCTGTGCTAGGGCCCGGGTTTGTTTCTTCCGTGTTGCCTGTAGTGCCCGGGCTAAAACTTATGCCTACCGGTGGGGTTGAACCAACCCGGGAAAATTTGTCGGCTTGGTTTGGTGCGGGTGTTGTGTGTGTGGGGATGGGTTCGCAGTTGGTAAAAAAGGAAATCCTTGCCAATCAAGATTGGCAACTCCTGCAACAGCAGATTGCAGATGCAATGGCTTTAATAAAAAATATTCGTTCATAATTTCTTTACCTAACCAAACACTCGTGGAAAACAAAGCTGAACCAAGTACCGAAGGATCGAAAATAGGAAAATACCGTTACCGGATATTGGCCCTGCTATTTTTGGCAACGTCTATCAATTATTTCGATCGGAGCATCATGAGTGTTTTGGCACCAGATCTTAAGGTTTGGTTCGAATGGGACAATCAGGACTATGCGAATGTGCTCATTTCATTTCAGGTTGCTTATGCCATCGGGCTTCTTTCAATGGGAGGGATTATTGACCGGTTGGGCACGAAGAAAGGTTATGTTTTGTCTATCGGTTTATGGAGTTTCTTTGGAATGATGCACGCCACAATAGGACGTGGTTTTAGTTTTATGGGATTTTTATTGGCCCGTTTTGGTCTTGGGTTTGGCGAGTCGGGCAACTTTCCCGCAGCCATTAAAACCACTGCCGAATGGTTCCCAAAAAAAGACAGGGCTTTTGCTACCGGGATTTTTAATGCGGCCACCAGTGTGGGGGCCATTGCTGCACCTTTTGTTGTAGGTGCAATTGTTTATTGGAGCGGAGGTGACAGGGGCCAGGGCGATTTGGTGAATTGGCGAATCCCATTTTTAATCACCGGGGTCTTAAGTGCTGCCTGGGTATATATGTGGTGGAAGACTTACGAAAAACCTGAAGAACACCCTAAATTATCAAAAGGGGAGTTGGCGTATATCAATAGTGATTCGGAAGTTGAAACAGTTGAGAAACTCCCATGGGCCAGGGTTTTACCAAAACGCCAGACATGGGCGTTTTCCCTCGCAAAGGTCACCGATGCGGTGTGGTGGTTTTATCTTTTCTGGGGGGCCATCTTTCTGGCAGAAAAATTTGGTGTCAGGATTAAGGAAATGGGATTGCCATTTTTGGTGATCTATATTATAGCAGATGCGGGAAGTATTTTTGGTGGATGGCTTTCGGGTGCATTTATCAAAAAAGGATGGTCAATCAATAAAGCAAGAAAAATGACTTTGTTGATTTGTGCGTTGGTAATATTACCGGTTGCGTTTGTTGCGATCACTGATAATAAATGGCTGGCGGTATTTTTAATCGGGTTGGGTGCAGCAGGCCATCAAGCCTGGTCTGCGAATATTTTCACGCTGGTGTCTGATGTATTCCCGAAAAAAGCAACTGCATCGGTAGTTGGGATTGGCGGGATGGTAGGTGCTGTTGCGGGCATTATCAGTAACGTGATTTTGGGTTCCGTACTGGATAACGTAGGCAACACCGGGTTCTTCTGGGCATTTTTAGTAGCAGGTGCATCTTACCTTATTATTTTAGGGTTGGTTCATTTGCTCATGCCGAATATGAACCCATTGGATGGAAACCTTCAGGAAGTAAAACGTTAAAACGGAAACATCAAAAGATCAAATTTGGAGTAAAGCCTGCATTGGCAAAAGCATAGGCCCATCATTAAGTTCAATAAATATGACGCGGTTTATATTGCACCTGAAAGTAATAGCGAACTGGTTAAAGATTTATCAAAAATGTACCCTCAAATTAAGGTAATAGATCAATTAATATGAAAGCAACCCCGGAACACCACGCACGCATTGCCAACATGACGTTCGCTTCGGTCTATCCGCACTATGTTACCAAAGTCGAGAAAAAGGGAAGGACAGAAGAAGAATTGCTGCAGGTAATTGAATGGCTAACCGGATTTACGAAAAAAAAAGTACAATCCTTAATCGAAAAAAAAGTAACATTTGAAACCTTCTTTCAGCAGGCAACACTCAACCCGAATGCCCAGCTCATCACGGGTGTAATCTGTGGCTATCGTGTGGAAGAAATCGATAACCCCTTGACGCAAAAAGCCCGGTATTTAGATAAGTTGGTCGATGAGTTGGCCAAAGGCAAAAAGATGGAAAAGATTTTACGCAGTTAATGCCATGGCAACACTTCTTCCATTTCTTCGCGTTCCGGATGTGGCCGTTGCAAAAGCATGGTACGAACGCCTTGGGTTTACCTGCTTTGATACACATGAAGAACCCGGCTGTGGCCTCGACTGGGCTATGATGGGATGGGAGGATGCCCTGTTTATGTTGTATGCACAATTTGACGATACCATTGCGAATGCTAAAAACTGCGGACTTTATTTTAAGCTGGATTCTTTGGAAGGCTTGTTGGAAAGATTAGAACGGAATGCCACCATTATCGAAGAGGTTGACATTACAGAATACAACAGGAAGGAAATCACATTTCTTGATTGTAACGGTTTTCAGGTAACGTTTTCATGCGAACCTGATTCGTCATGTAAATGACAGGCAATGATTCAAAAACCAAAAAATTTAAAATCGACATCTCTGTTTTTATTGGATTTCTAATTTTAGCAACAGTGGTTCTGTTAAAAATGGGACAATGTGCTATTGATATTCAACTTCCCGATACGTATAAAGTATCCCCCAAAATCTCAAAACTATTTTCTAAAAATCCATCAAACATTTGCGCAGTCATATAGCTGCGCATATATTTGCAGTCAAATAGCTGCAAAATGGAATTGCGAAGAGACGTATTTCAGGCCATTGCGGATCCTACCCGCAGGGCGATCATAACATTACTAGCCCTTCAGGCAATGACCCCGACAGCCATTGCGGAAAATTTTGATTCTTCCCGGCAAACGGTTTCAAAGCATATCCAAATCCTTACAGAATGTGAAATCCTGGAACAGCAACAAAATGGTCGTGAAATTTACTATCACTTGAACCCGGTAAGGATGAAGGAAATAGCAGATTTTGTTGATCCGTTCCGCAAAATGTGGGAGGCCCGATTCAATAAACTCGAAGCGGTTATGAAAAAGTATAAAGCGAAAAAGTAAAACGGAATGGAAAAGAAAACAAAAATACATGCGGAAGATAATAAGCAAGAGATATACATTGCACGCGAATTTGATTTGCCGTTGGAACTACTTTTTAAAGCATATACAGAACCTGCACTTGTGGAACAATGGATGGGGACGAAAGTACTGAAGCTTGAAAACAAAAAGCATGGTAGCTATCAATTTGAAACAACCGATCCGATGGGCAACAAGCACGGGTTTAATGGTACGATCCACGAGTTTGCTTTAAATGAAAAAATCACACGCACTTTTGAAATGGAGAATTCACCATTCCCTGTTCAGCTTGAATTTCTTGAATTTGAAAAACGCACGGATGATACAAGCAAGCTTACGATGCATGTTATTTACAGATCAGTTGCTTTCAGGGATCAAATGTTGCAGCTACCCTTTGCGCAAGGCATTACTATGGCACACAATCGATTGGAAAAAATTGTAAGTACATTAAAACAATAAACATGGAAAAACGAGATAAAATTATTTATTGGGTAACTACCGTATGGTTGGCATTGGGCATGGCATCAACCGGCATCGTGCAGTTAATTAAAATGGAGGATGAGGTTGCCCGTACCGTTAATGAGTTGGGATATCCTATCTACTTTTTAACACTATTGGGCACCTGGAAATTATTAGGTGTAGTGGCGATCCTCATTCCTAAGTTTCCATTATTGAAGGAGTGGGCGTATGCCGGTTTTTTCTTTGCGATGTCGGGTGCAGTTTTTTCCCATTTTGCCAATGGCGATGCGGCCACAGATTTTTTTGGACCGGTGTTATTGATTGTACTCACTGGTGTGTCGTGGTATTTCCGACCCGCTGGTAGAAAAGTTTAAATACTGTAGATGTTAGACATAAGACTTAAGATATTAGACTTTACTTTACATTTGTTAAGATATTTTGGGATTTCTAATTTTAGATCATGAGCAAAAACAAGAAAAAATTATCAACTGATCAAACCAAAGAACTTCTCAGCACGTTGCAAGCCCGCTTTGAAAAAAACATGAAGCGCCATAAAGGTATTTCCTGGGAAGCGGTTGAGAAAAAACTGAAAACTCAATCCGGGAAACTGTGGTCGCTCAATGAAATGGAGCAGACGGGCGGTGAACCGGATGTGGTTGGGTTCGATAAAAAATCTGGCGAATATATTTTTTATGATTGTTCAGCCGAAAGCCCGAAGGGAAGAAGAAGTTTGTGCTATGACCATGAGGCCCTGGAGGAAAGGAAGGAACATAAGCCGGAAAACAGTGCCATTGAAATGGCTGCTGAGATGGGCATCGGGATTTTAACGGAAGATGAATACCGTGAACTACAGAAGCTCGGGACCTTCGATGCGAAAACATCGAGTTGGATAATAACCCCGCCCGACATTCGGAAACGTGGTGGCGCCCTCTTTGGGGATTTTCGCTACGGAAATGTTTTTGTGTATCACAACGGAGCGCAATCGTATTATGCAGCAAGGGGTTTCCGGGGGTGGCTTCGGGTATAATTTTGATGGGATTACAAATGGGAGCAAACTGGGGGATTGGCAATTAAAGAAAGTCAACCCCAAACGTGATGGGGTTGACCTGTGTTGTTCATCGCCTTGCTCTACCGAAAATCAGGGTCACCACGGCAAGCACCACAAAGACAAAGAATAAAATCTTCGCAATTGATGCAGCACCCGCTGCGATACCCCCGAAACCGAAGATGGCGGCAATAATTGCGACTACAAAGAAGATAAGTGCATAACGTAACATAATAAATAGTTTTGGTTGTAAATCAATTTTCAGAGAATCATTTATTTATGCAGCATCCTCTATCACTGCTTGTTGGTATTCCAATTCGATCGAATGCGGGAGGATGGTATCCCCAATGTTTTCGAAAAGCATTTTTAGTGCCTTGATAACGATGAGCACGGTTGTCAGCACTTCGACCCGGCTGTAATAGACTGGATTTTTTTTATCATCCTTATTGAGATAGATGTTTTCCACAAGCTCATCCAAATGATGGGCCGGTGGAAGTTTGTTCATACTTTCCTGCCAACATCCTGTAAAAACCAATTGAAGGGTAGGGGGAAGTTTTTTGATAAGCTTGTTTACTTTTTTGGCGGGCTGGTTGTGTAGCAATGAAGTAAGCACCAACTGCAACGTCTTGATTATTTTATCCGTTGGCATCGGGTTCAACCGCTTAACCAGAAGGCCAAAGAATGAAGTTTCCAATTCAGTTGCAGGGGATGTGGTTGTTGGTTGTTTCATGTGCCGTTGTTTGTACTTTCCATTAACAACTACGTGCCAGAAAATTAATACCCTGTGTGGCATTGTTTTATGATTTTGTATTCAGGTGTGTGGAATTAATGCAACAACTGGAGTAGATTTTTTGCACGCTATACCAGTGCATAACTATTGCCTACATCCATTTCGATAATTTGATGTAGATTGAATGTTGCTGTGTATTATGAAAAACAGATTGATCTTTTTTCGGGTTCTTGCGCTGATGATGTTATGCAGCATTGCACAATCGGCTGTAGCCCAGAAAAAGACCACGAAAAAAGTACGCGTGAAAGGGGCGAAGCAACTGGTGCTGCCGGATACGGTGATCATCACCACTAAAGATACAGTCCTTTATCTGACGGAGAACGAAGCGAAAGAAATGAAAATCAGGAATAGCCCCTATTCCAAATCTGCTGAATTTTATGACACACTTGAGAAGAAGATAGCCAACAAGGTGCTTGTCGGGGATATTTTTCAATGGATTACCACCAACGAGCGGGGAAGGGAAAAGCAGGTGAACATCATGCAAGAAAGTGAATCGTTTTTTTTGCCTTATAAAGGCCATACGATCGGCACCATTACTTTTAAATCCATTGATATTCTTGAAGGTTCCGTAGTAGATACGTTACAAAAGGCTTCAACCAGGCTTGGAAAGTTGATTAACCGCATCCACCGCGATAGTCGCGTTTATATTATTGAGGATAATCTGCTATTTGAAGCAGGGGAGAAAATTGATCCGTATCAATTGGCGGATAATGAACGTATTTTAAGGAGGTTTGATGCCATCCGTGATGCACGAATCTATTTGCGGCCACGCAAAGGGAACACTGAAGTAGTCGATGTTGAAATTGTTACGCAAGATGTTGCACCGCTGGGGGCCGCGGGAAGTTTGACCTCCTGGCAATTGTATAATGTGGCATTGTACCATGTAAATTTATTGGGGTATGCAAAGCAATTGCAGATTGGGTATTTTAGAAATACGCACCGCTCCCCGAACAATGGATATGAAATCACTGTGCGTGATCCTAATATGTTTGGGAGTTTTATTCGTGGCGAATTGCAGTATGCAGATAATTATATTCATGAACGGACCCGTGTAGCATTTGAGCGGGATTTCTTTGCACCTGAAATCAAATATGCCGGTGGCGTTGAACTCTATCGGACGCATGAAAATTTCTATAGCGATGGATATGATACACTGGAGGTTTCGTACACGGAGAATGCCATGGATTTTTGGGCAGGACGTTCCATTGAGTTCAAGAAGCGTTCAAATTTGATCTTTTCAGCACGTGTGGCATCCCATAATTTTCTTGATAGGCCGTATGTTGATGCCGATTCGAACATATTCATTAGGGATCGTATCCTTGCTTTGGGAAGTGTAAGCCTGGCAAAACGCAACTACCTTAAAGCTAATAAAATCCGGGGCTTTGGTGTAACCGAAGATGTGCCCATCGGCCATGCTGTAATACTAACAGCAGGGAAGGAATGGAATGAGTTTGCTGACAGAAACTACCTGGGGGTATCCGGAACCCTCTCAACATACTTTTCTGATTTTGGATATATCAACGTGGGGATGGGACTGGGAAGTTTTGTGACCAGCAATCAGTATGAAGATGGGGCGTGGAATATTGAAAGTATTTATTTCAGCAACCTCACCAAGGTAAAGCGAAGCCAGGTGCGCCAATTTGTTTTTGGAAGGTATGCGCGCGGTATCAACCGCAAGATTGATAGGACACTTTTACTTGCGGGAAAATGGGAGGGGGAAAACGCTATAAAGCCTATTGGTACGGAGCGGCTACTGGTAGGTTTCGAAACAGTTTATTTTATGCCCTGGTATGCGTACGGTTTTCAATTTGCGATGTACCACCGTGTTGACATTAACCTTTTGGCAGTAGGGAAAAATTTATTCAATCGTGATTCCCTCTTTCCGTTGGTAGAAGTAGGCATGCGTACATTAAATGACAATCTTATTTTCCCCACCCTGGGTATATCGTTTGGGTATTATTTTAAAAATCCAAATTTTGATGGTGCCTTTCAATTTAAAATTGAAACCCAACTTCAGGGTTTGTTCAAATTCGATCAGGTTTTTAAACCGCGTGTTGTCTTGTTTGAATGACGGTTTAGAAAGGATAACCAATTGCAATATTGAACACCAGGTTTTCTTTTCGCCAGGAAGGACTTCCAAAATCAACTTGATCAAAGACCCAACGTTGGTCTGCTGGTAAATAGGGTTTGCGAATGGGGAATGCAGTATCGAGGCGCAAGACAAAAAAATTGAAATCATACCGGATCCCCACGCCTGTTCCCATTGCCAACTGTCCCAAAAATGTATTCCATTCGAATTGACCACCCGGTCTGTTCTCATCATTTTTCATCAACCAAATATTACCGGCATCAACAAACAAAGCACCTTTTAACCCTTTATAAATATCAAATCGATATTCAATGCTAGCGTCAATTTTTATATCCCCGCGTTGGTCAATAAAATAAGTATCCGAAGTAAAATTTTCATCCGTCCTTACATTGTACGTACCGGGCCCAACCGAGCGTGCAGGGAAAGCGCGCAAACTATTCGATCCGCCCACTGCAAATTGTTTGATGTATGGCAAGATTGTCGAGTTGCCGTATGCGTACCCAACCCCGATATTGATCCGGCTGGCAATTTTGTTGCGCTTATCAAGACGGAGGTAATATCTGAAATCAGTTTCGCCACGGGCATATTGTGAATAAGGCAAACTGAAAAGGGTTCGGGGTTCTTCTTCCGATTTTGTAAATGCTGATTGCAATCCGTTGATAACATTTCCGGCCAGCCCAATCGTACCTTGAAAGAAGAAATCGGATTTGTTGATTTTTGGTTGATAATTGTTTTCGGGAGCATCCCGCAATTGGCTGTTGAATACATAAGTATAGCGCAACCCCGGTATAAATTGATTTTGAAAGGAATTGGCCAGCGTTGGATTTTCCATCAACAAACTATCGAATTCGGGTGAGGTTCTGCTGGACCTCACAAAGCTTAGGTCTACCGGAAATAATTCATGGCTTTTGGATGTGGTTTCCCGCCATTGATAACCCACGCCTGTTGTAATGGAAGTAAGCCTGTAATATGAAAGGCGTTGTTGAAAATCGATCCCCGATTTCAGGATTGTTTGCGGAACATATTTTAATGATGTGTTTTTGATTTTAACCGGGGCAATAAACCGCGGGAAGGTGATGCTGGCTTCGGTACCCACCTCTACTGAATTTAATGATCCGGCTTGTTGCCTGCTGATTTGCCACTCGTACGCACCGTGCAATTTTAGTTGAAACAGTTCAGCACCTTGAAAGAGATTTCTATTGGTGTAGGTGACTTCAAAACCGGGCCCTACAAAATTGTTTGATTTGGAGACCCCTTGCGCCTGCATACGGATTGATTTTTTTAATTGAGGTGTCAGGTTGATTTCCGCATGGAGGGTAGTGGAGTCATCGGCTTCCCTGAATTTAATGTTCACGAATTTAAAGGTCTGCAAGCTCATCAGCCTGCTAAGGGTGTTGAGGTGGTCATTGCGACTGTAGCGTGAATCGGGCTCAAGATTAATCACATCTGTAATGATTTTGGGACGAAAGCTTTGGTTGTCGATGTACCGGTAACCATCCACAATCAGGGTATCGCCTTTGGTTGTCAGGCTATCCTTGTCAAATGAATAGTCCGGGTCTACAGTAATCGTCTCGAACGTATATTGCCGCAACGCTTTTTCAGGAGTGCCCGGTTCGAACAATAACGTGAGATCGATTTGGCGATCACCTACAGTGGAATCACCTTCAAACAATAAATAGCGATGATCGAAATAATAATACCCGGAATTTTTGGCAAGTGATTCAACCTTTTTTTGATCAGCTTGCAAGGCTTGCAGGCTGTAGCGTTGCCCGGTTTTGAGTATGGGGTGTCTTTCATATTCACGTGCAGGGATTTTTGTGGTGTCGAACAAATCATATTTGATCTCGCGAATTGAAAAGGGTTGCTGCAAGGTGACCGAATAGTTTACCTTGCTCTTTTTCTTTTTTGTTATGATTTCAAATTGCACCAGGGATCCGAAATACCCTTCATTGTCCAGATAGTTTTCCATCAATAAAGAAGTTTGGCCAGGATCGATGGACGATAGCAAAACCGGTTCTTTGCCGAGTTTGTATTTAATAAAATGTTTTAACCCCTTGGGTTTGGTTGGTTCCCCTGCAATAAAAAAAAACCAGACACCAGGCCTCGACCCCAGAATAGTGCTGTTGGGTTCATGGCTATCCAGTGACTCCAATTCCTTTTTTAGATTCTTTTTGTCAGCGATTTCCCCCTGCGGGTTTAAGTTGATAGCTGCACCGGAATAAAAACTTTCATTTTCTTTAAGAAACCGTGTGGCACTGCAGCCCGACAGCAGCATGCACGCAAAAAGAAGTACAACCTTGCGGAAGGATGTCGTTGGGGACGGATGTTCCCGGTGCTTTTTATTTCTTTTTATTTCTTTTGAAGAGTTCACGTAGTGTATTGTAATCTTTTATATAAATCAGGCCGATCCCTGTTTCTGTCAGTTCCCCATCGATCATGTCAAAATCACTTGTCCGAAACCCGGTAATCCTAAGCCGGCCATCACTGGTGAGTTTATATTCGAGCGCGATGTCCCCAATATAATCGGTCACTTCCGTTTGTTTGTTGTCCTCACCTTCCAGGTTCACATTGCCCGAAAGTTTAACGATGAGCCGTTCATCAAACAAATCTTTTGAGATTCCCAACTGGGCTTTTGTTTCACCTTGCACTTCGTTACCGGAATAATTTTCGTATGATTTGATATCAAAACTTAATTCAATGCCTTTTATATTTTCTGATAAACGGTTGAGTTGATCCGATAAGACCCTGCTCACACTTTGTCGTGCCGTATTCGAAAAAGAAGAAGATGCCTGGCTTTCAAAGGGGTTGTCGGAAATAAAACGTTTGAGGATCAGCAATGCGAAAACCTGTTTGTTCAAATCCGACTCGCGCGTATTGATATCCTGTAGTTTTGCATAGATAGAACCTTGAAAAGCAGATTGTTTATCTTCGGGCATATCCAATTGGAATCGGATATCGGGTTCTAAAACCCGGCCTTTCAAAATCAGGTATACCAGAAAGGGAAGGCGTTGCTTATAGCTATTGAGCTGGTTTGGATCTGTGGTTGAAATCTGGTTGGCGATGAGATCAAGCGGGGAAGTTTCTACTTCATATATGGCACGGATGTCCAGCACCGCATTTAACGGATCGCCACTCCACACGATTGAGCTGCCTTTTTCAATTGCAAATTCGCGCTTCGCTAAATTCTGAAAGGAGAAATTATAATTTCCTTTTGTGATTTGATAACGCCCTGAAAGGTCAATACGGCCCGATGGATCTATATCAACAACGAGTGAAGCGGTTCCATAAACCGATAGCATGTCGCTGGTGCGCGGATCGAGTACAATATTCAAACGGGCGTTATCGTCAAGGTCCAGGTTTACCGTTAGGTTTAGCCCCGTAAAATTTGTCTTTATTGTATCCGTATCGGGCAGGCTTGCCAGAAACGGATCCTTGTGTACATCCCGGTCAACGAACTTGATAATGCCTTTCCGTTCTGCAATATTTTTTGTTGCTTCCGGCACCACGTAGGTGAAATCACTTTCATTTTTAACTGTGGCATTCATTTCAATTTTGGGTTCTGCGGTTGTCCCATTCACTTTTGCATTGATATCAACCGACACTTTTCCATAAAAAAGTTCGTTGTCTGCGGAAGTAGTATTCAACACTTGAAAATTTTTTGCTGCCAGTTGTAGATTGAAATTAAAATCGGAATAATTCTTTGTCAGGATTTCACCCTTGATTGAGGCTTCGTTTTTCTTGTTATCCTGTATGGTAAAGTTTGTGAACCGTATGCCGGATTCTGAAAAGGAAATTGTTTCATCGCGTAGCTGAAAGGAATTGTTGAGGTACGTTGCAATAAAATTGGTATTGGCAAAAGTAAGTGCCCCGCTAATGGAGGGACTGGGGCCATTGTTCTTTAATTGTAACCTTCCTGTTGCCGATCCACTCAGGTTTTTCAACTGCCCGGCAGCGATTGGTTCCAGAATGGATAGGTCCAGCGGTGAAAAGTTTACCTGGAAATTATAACTTAAATCAGGTGAGGTCTTTAAATCCCCCTTTGCGACCAACGAGGTTTTTTGCCCTGAAACTGAAAGTGTGATTGCGTGCGTTTGCCCCGAGAAGTTTTGCGTAAGTTTTACATCCCCCCATTTTTCTTCCAGAAGGCTAAAATCTTTGATGGTTACATTTGATGAAAATTCACCTGCCTGTGATGTTGTTATCCGGATGTCACCATTCACAACCCCGCTTGCAGGAACAACACCTGCCACAAAATTTGTGAATGTGGATAATTGAAAACCATCAAATTTCAATTGTAGAACAGATTGTTCCTGATTGGTATAAGCACCAAAGGCTTGCTGGTTTTTACTTATTTTAAAATTGTTGGCCATAAAAGATCCTTTACCCAGCAGGATGGAATTGTCGTTCGGGATATCCCACTGTTCATAGTTGAGTACCAACCGTTCAGGCACAAGGTGTATGCGAAGACCTTGAGGCACACTGGTGGCCTCGGCAGCAAATACATATTTTTCTCCGCGCAAGGAGTCAAGTATAAGGAGATTCGTTTCCAGTAAATTATTGGCAAGCATTCCATTCCATTGTATTTCATCAATCCGCAGTGTATCAAGTGTGGCTTCTTGGAGTAGGATTTTATATTCCAATGCTTTCGGGTCAGAGTTTACATCAACCGATAGTGCCTCTATACCGAGCGATCCATACCGGGTTTTTGAAATGTCGATGTGTAAATTGAGCAATGCTTTTTCACTATCGAACTCACCGGTTATTTTTCCGGGAACAAAAGACTTTAGTTCCGGGATTAAAATTTTTGTTAACATCTCTGTGTTTTTGAGTGTTAAGTCAAATTTGAATTGCTGCGGTGTAGTAAAGTTGCCAACCGTAGAATCCTGTAATGCAAAATACCGGTGTATATGTTGCTTTAATGTTTTAGGTAAATCCACCACATTGAATGTACCTGTAAAATTTCCGGCTATGATATCCGATTCGATGGAAAGTTCGCTTTTTCCTTCCTGATCGAGTGAGGCAAAGATCAATGAATGGACTTTGTAAAGTTTTTCACCATCAAAAACGGCAACGTTTCGAATGCCCAGGTTTCCATTTATTCTCCTGAAATCTGCCGATTCCAGGTTTACTTCCAAAGTTGCCTTTGCCCGCAACTGACGGTTGGACAAGTGCAGCGCATTTAAGTCAATGGTATTCACATCCAAAACAAGATTATAATCAGGTAGCGAATCAGTATAGTCCAGCCTGGCTTCCAAAGCGAAATCAAGGTTTTTATCTTTTAAAGAAGCCGTTCCTGAAAAAAAATATTCCTTGAATGTTCCTTCAATTTTTAGATCCTGATACGAATACCCTTTGTATTCGAGCGTGTTGACAATTGCATCAAATCTGGTGTTGAGATTTCCCGGTGTGGTGCCGGTTCCCTTCACACTTGCCTCCAGTTCCACCACCCCCAGGGATTCTTGCTTCATGAGCCGACCAGCCTGAAGTTGCTCTACAGCTATACTGAAATCATAGTGCGCAATGTTGGTAAGGTCATAGTTTCCTTTTGCCAGGATTGATCCAATATCGGAAGCTAGTTGGGCTTCCACAGCGGATTGTTTTGTCAGGCCATTCATGGTGCCACTAAGTTCAACCCAATTTGGAAGTTCAAGGCTTTGTGGTAAAAGGCTGTCGGTAACAATTGTTTGGATATCTTTTTTTGTTGTGTATAAGCGCGACAAGTGAAGATCGAGGTACGTGTTATTGATATCGTTTAGGTTTCTCAAATTCCCGTTGAGTTCAAGCGAGGTACTGTCCAGGGCTGATGCGAAAAGACGATCAATCGTCAGGTTTTTCATTGAGCCTTGAAGCTTTGAAGCCAGGTGAAGCGTGAAGTCAGGAGGTAATGATATGGGCACGCTATCCAAGAGGTTAGGTAAAAAATATTCAACATCCCGAAATGATACATGGGTGTCTTTGATCTCTGCTGTAAGGGTTGTGTCCCGCTGGGCAGCGTTTCCACTGTTGAAATTTGCGTTGGCATCGAATGCTATGGAAGAGTTGTTGGTTTGCAATAAAAATTCAGAAAGCGCTAATGCAGATGAATTAACTGACGCGTTAACATGGAAGTCTTTAAGTGTAAACCCTTTTTTTTCCCGGAATGAAATTTTGTTTACCCGGGCTTGATAATTATTTTCCTGAATAGCGATACTATTGATGTCTGCCCCAAGGGAATAAACCCAAAAGTGGTTGAAGTCGATTCCCTTTTTCGTTGGCGGTGAATTAAAGTTTTCATATTGGATGCCGTTGTCCAAAAGCGCGAGTTTCCCCACGTGGATATTCCAGCGGAAAGGTGTTGTGCCGGGTGAAGGTTCTTGAGGCGCAAGGGTTTGTCCATTTGCGTGATACGCGATAAAAGATTTTGATAGTTCAATTTTCTTGAGGTCGATGATTGCAGCATTTAGATCCAATTCGTTTGCATCTACCTGAAGCTCCCCAATGCGGCCAATGATTTTATTTCCGGTTGTTTGGTCGTCAAAATCAAAATTTACCTTTGTGAGATGGCATTCATCAAAGTTCAGTGAGATTGGTGCCGTGTTGGTGCTAGCCTGTGGAGTTGTGTGTATTGGTGCATTGCTGTTTTGGAGTATCAGCGAAGCTGTAGTATTTAATAGTTCCACCTTGCCGAGATGAAAGATGTTGTTGGTGATGTCTGAATCGGATAGAGAGAGGCTTGCTTCACCGAGGTTTACAGTTGCGTGGGTTCCCCCATACTGGTCTGAATATGTGGCACGGATATCTTCCAGTACGATTTTTCCGATGGCAAATTCCCAGGCAGATTCTGCCGCTTCTTCTGTTTCCCCACTGGCAAATGCCTGTATAATGTAATCAAAATTGAAGGTTGAATCATTGGCTTTCCGGCTTACATTGGCCGTAACCTTTTGCAAGGTGACTTTGTTGAGGTTGATTTTTTTCTTCGTTAACCCCCAAAGGTCGGTATCAATGGACAGCCCGCCTAAATATAATAGCGTGTCTGCCGCTTGATCTTCTGTCTTTAATCCTTTCAATACAATTGTTTTAGGAAAACTGATGTAGATGTGCTCGAGCGTTACCGGTGTTCCTATTTTGTTTTCCAGAAATGTTATCACCCGTTGCGTAAGCATATTTTGAACCGCGGGCAACCGGATGAGGATGATCAACAACACAAAAAGCCCCAGCAGGCCGGTGATCGCCCAGCCGATACCTTTTAGTGTTTTAATAAAAATTTTTCCAGGCTTCTTCATGAAATTCAAACGATACAAATGAAAGTTAATGTTTAGCGCCTGTCCTTAATAAGATGATTTTAAAAATTGAGCGGAAGTTCAGCATTTTTGTTGGAATAGTTTTTTTAAATCGAACTGCATGCGTATTTCCTTTAAAGTCCTTGAACACTCCGGCATTGTAATGGTATGGCGAAGCATCCTCAATTTTAGCAATTAATATTGGATTGCTTCAGTTGTGCTTCCTTCTTGTTCAATTTTTTGTATTGCAATTCTATTGCCATTCTTGACCAGGGTATGCTGGCGTTATGAAGCTACTATAAAAAAAGCTATCCCAAAGGATAGCTTTTCCAACTTTATAGTCCCAGCCTATTTGAACTAGTCAAGTTTTATTTTTGATAGTTTAATTCATCCCATCAATATTCTCGCGAATATTGTTGCGCAACTTGTCCCATTCTTCCTTTATATTGTCTGTGGTTTTCCGGGTGGAATTTTTAATGTTGCCCCACGTATCTACAGTGGCATCTTCTACATCAGCCAAAGCTTTTTCGATGTTGTTTTTTTGCTTTCTTAAATCCTGCCGCGATTCTTCTATGCGCTGCTTTGCTTCAGCGTTGGCATTCTCTACTTTTTTGTCGAGCTTATCCAACTCTTGATCAATCTCTTGCTGCATCTCCCTGAGTTCATCCGAAATTTCGCGCCTTTCCTGACTGGTTTGATCATTGAACTCCGTGCTGGTAGTATCATTGTCCCGTGTTTGTTGGTTACAAGCAAATGGTAGTGTGAAAAACACAACCACGGCCAGCATCATTTTTAAATTTTTCATCCTGCTTTATTTATTTATTGCTATTCATTATTTATTAAGGTAAGCTGCTTTTAAAATGTATTAATTTAAAGGTTGTTCAACTCACGCTTGATTTCACCTACCGTTTGGCCAGTCCGCTTTTGGATCCTTCCAAATAGTTCTTCTTCTTTCCCTTCCACATAGATAAGGTCGTCATCGGTGAGTTGAGCGTATTTTTGCTTGAGTTTACCTTTGATTTCATTCCAATTTCCTTTGATTTGAAGTTCGCTGGCAGTTGACATAGTTGTATCCGATTTAGTTACAGATTTAATTAACGGAATGGAAAGCAATACTCATCCATTCTATTTTAGCCTATTGAAAAATTAATGCCAGTCTTCCGATGGGCGGCAACACGCGCCAGATGCAATGTGGATCCTTATACTGTGTGAAAAATTCCACACATGTGGAACCATTTTACACAAGATAATACTGCCTGTTATGATATACCGCTTTCTAACTTTTTTCATCTTCTTCAATTTTTTGGTTTTCTTTTTGAATTTCGACCACTTTAGTTTTTACAGCATTCTTGTAGGGAATAATCCCCTTTCCATATAATGAAGCATAGGTAGCGGTTATCTCGGCCCCAAGGAGGAAGATGATAGTAGAGTAATACACCCAAATCAGTATTAGCGCAAAAGACCCGGCTGCACCATAGGCAGACGTGAGATTGCTATTGCCCATGTAAACACCAATAAGGAATTTTCCCGCAACGAACAGTGTGGTTGTAATCACGGCCCCAACCCATACGTCACGCCAATAGATTTTCGCATCGGGCAATACTTTGAACAGCAATCCAAAGATCAAGGAGACGATCACAAAGGAAAGGAGAATGTTGAAACCGCTTAATAAATAAGGAGTGAGCCCATCGAAGAGGCTCGAAAGAGAGGTTTGAACCAATACAAGCACCGTGTCGATCAGCAGCGAAACAAGGAGCACAAATCCAAAGCTTACTACCATCGCAAAGGAAAGGAGCCGGTTCGTAATATATTTCAACCAGCCTCTTTCCGGTTTGGATTTTATTTTCCACATGTTGTTGAGACTGGTCTGCAACGACATAAACACAGTAGTGGCACTAAATACCAATGTGGCAATACCAATTGTCCGCGCCATCGTTCCGCTCATGTCCGTGGAAGCGTTTAGGATAATTCTTTCAATTTGTACCGTACTTTCTTTTCCGATCAGGTTGCCTATCTGGTTTACGAGTTCTTTTTGTACAGTGTCGCGTTCATAAAGTGTTGTGCCAATGGAAAGGGTGATAATCAAAATGGCGGGCAGGGAAAATATGGTGGAGAAGGCAATGGATGCTGCATACATGAACGCATCATTTTTGAAAAAATTTTGAAATGATTTTTTTAACAATAGCCATACTTTTATAAAGAAAGATTTCATAAGTGAATGTGTAGGTGATGAAATGATTGACAAGCATCAAAAAATATACCCTTAACCATAAGAGGCATACTCCTTTGGTTGGAGGTGGGCGGGGTTGGTGTTGCCACAAATTGTGGAATTAGATACTCAACTTTATTGCCTCATTAGGTTGGGGCATCCATGAGCTTTCAGCTTAATTTTCTATTTTTACCCCATGCGGATGGCCTTGTATTTACTGATTTGTTATTTGTTGCCATTCAAACTTTTGGCGCAGGACGAAGGCTATAAGTTCATGCACATCGATATTGGCAAAGGACTATCGCATAATCAAATCAATTGCCAGTTTAAGGATAGCCGCGGATATGTATGGTTTGGCACTGAGTCGGGTTTGAACCGGTACAATGGTTACGCAATGCAGGTATACCGCCATGATGTTCGCGATTCAACCACCATCAGCAATAGTCAGGTGGTACGGATAACTGAAGATCCGCATGGCCGGATATGGATCAACCAAACGGATATTTATAGCTATACTGCTGATTGCTTTACCCGCAATGCAACTGCGTATTTAAAAGAATATGGAATTGTGCCCGGGCTTATAAAAGATATTGTGAAAGGCAGTGGCGACCGGTATTGGTTTTTACATACAACAGAAGGTTTGTACCGGTATGAAAAAGAAAAAGCTTCTTCTGTTCAATTCAAAAATGATTTGAACAATACAACAAGTATTGCCAGTGATCGGGTGTCTGCATTGATTGACGTAGGTTCTTATGTTTGGATTATCCATCAAAATGGGATACTTGAAAAACTTGATGCGAATTCAGGGAAAGTGTTGCTCCGGAACACCGCTTTACAAGAACGTCACAAAAGCGCAGTGCTCGATTATCAGTTTATTGCTGACGAGGAAGGTACACTGTGGATTTACTCTGCAAATAGTGCCAACGGTATGTTTTATTATACGCCAGCAACCAACACTTTTCAGTATATCAATGAAACTTCGAAAGGCCTTAAACTCAATAATGATATTGTTCGTGGTGTAGTGCAGGATAATCAGGGAATGATCTGGGTGGGAACCGATCATGGAGGAATCAATTTAATCGATAAAAAGAATTTAACAGTACAGTATCTGTTGCATCGTCCTGAAGACAGCAAAAGCATTAGTCAGAACAGTATTACATCATTATACAAAGATGCCGAAGGAATTATTTGGGTGGGTACCTATAAGAAAGGTGTGGATTACTATCATGAAAGCATTGTCCGTTTTTCATTGTACCGGTATTTTAGTTCTGATCCCAACAGTTTGCCATTCGATGATGTGAACAGGTTTGTGGAAGATGATAAGGGAAACCTTTGGATTGGCACGAATGGCGGGGGGTTGATTTACTTTGACAGGACAATCGGAAAGTTCAAACAATACAAACACAATCCTGCCGACCCGAACAGCCTTAGCAACGATGTAATTGTAAGCTTGTGTATTGACCGCAACAAACAATTGTGGATCGGTACGTACTATGGTGGGCTAAACCGGTTTGATGGAAAAAAATTCACCCGTTACAAAAACAACCCCTTTGATCCGCGCAGCATTGCCGATGATAACATCTGGGAGATTTTTGAAGACACTGCGGGCAATCTCTGGATCGGCACACTTTACCATGGCCTGGATTTATATGATCCGCGTACTAATTCATTTCAACATTATCGAAATGGCGATGTAAATTCCGTGAAGTCGAATTACATCAACGCCATCATGGAAGATAAAAAGGGAAACGTATGGATTGGTACCGACAATGGTATTGATATAATGGAAAAGGAAAGTGGCCGTTTTGTGCACTATGGTAATGAAACGAGTGACACTAAGAGCCTTTCCAACAATCATGTGTTGTACATCACGCAAGATAGCTTTGGCAAGATTTGGGTAGGTACACGTGAAGGGCTCAATGTTTTTGATGAAGCAACCAAGGCATTTATAATTTTTCGTGAGGAGAACGGGCTGCCCAACAATACTGTGCTCACAATTCTGGAAGACGATAATGCAAACTTGTGGATGAGCACGCCAAATGGTCTCACCAACATGATCATTGATCGTACTGCGGAAGCCATCCGTTCTTATTCTTTTAAAACCTATGATGAAACCGATGGACTGCAAGGACGGCAGTTCAATGAAAATGCTGTTCTTAAAACCCGCAAGGGGGAATTGATTTTTGGTGGTGCTTCCGGTTTTAATATGTTCAAACCGGAAAACCTGGCGTTCAATTCCATCAAACCAAAAGTTGTATTCACTGATTTTCAGGTATTCAATAAAAGTGTGGGGGTAGGCGAAGAAATAAATGGTCGCGTGCCGTTGCCACACGCTATTTCTGAAACAGAAGAAATAACATTGAAGCACTCCGACAATGTACTTTCGATTGAATTTACAGGCCTCAACTATTTCCATCCGGAAAAGAACAGCTACTCCTACAAATTGGAAGGATTTAATGACACCTGGACACCGGCCAGTGGAAAAGCATACCGGGTGACGTATACCAACCTGGATCCCGGAACGTACACCTTGCGTGTGAAAGCTGCAAACAATGATGGTGTTTGGAATGAAGAGGGGGCGGGTTTAAAAATTATCATCCTTCCACCGTTTTGGCAAACGCCCCTTGCGTTTGGTTTATATGCAGTGGCCTTGGTTATCGCCTTACTTGTTGCACGAAAAATTTTGGTGGAGCGGGAGCGCATGAAATTCAGGTTGCAGCAAGAACGACAGGAAGCCCAACAGATGCACGAGTTGGATTTGATGAAGATCAAATTCTTTACAAATGTAAGCCACGAATTTCGCACCCCCCTTACGCTCATTCTTACCCCGTTGGAAAAAATGCTCAAAACCACAGCGGATAGTGATCAACGTGAACAACTGAATATGATCCAGCGCAATGCCAGACGGTTGCTCAACATGGTAAACAAGTTGTTGGATTTTCGCAAGCTGGAAGTGGATGAAGTAAAGTTCAATCCATCGGAAGGTGATATTGTCATGTTTATCAAAAGCACCGTGTATTCGTTTTCTGATTTGTCAGAGAAGAAAGACATTCAATTATCGTTTCGATCAGCACTGCCTTCACTCGAAACTATTTTCGATCAGGATAAACTGGAGAAAATATTATTTAACGTTTTATCAAACGCGTTTAAGTTTACGCCTCAGCATGGTTCCGTTACTGTTGCGTTGACGCGGATTACAAAAGGGGCCAGCAACAATTGGATAGAAATAAGTGTAGCGGATACCGGCATTGGCCTTGCCCCGGAAAACCTCACAAAAATATTTGACCGCTTCTTTCAGGAAGACACGCCAAAAACCATGGTCAACCAGGGAAGTGGGATTGGGTTGGCCATCACCAAAGAGTTTGTAAAAGTACACGGTGGCGAAATATTTGTGGAAAGTGAGAAAGGCAAAGGCTGCATATTCCGTATTCAATTGCCCATCCAGGAAGTTACATCAACTACTGAAACCGTTGAGCTTTCCGATACGGGAATAAATGAAGTATTGCCTGAAGAAGTACAATTGCCAACGGTATTGTTGGTGGAAGACAACGAAGATTTTCGTTTTTACCTGCGGGATAACCTCAAGCAAAGTTATCGCATAGTGGAAGCAGGCGATGGTGTGGAAAGTTGGAAAAAAATAATATCCATTTTACCGGATTTGATCGTAAGCGATGTGATGATGCCCAATATGAATGGCCTTGAACTTTGCCGGAAAATAAAAAGCGATTCACGTACTTCACACATCCCGGTAATTTTGCTGACTGCCAGAAGTTCGGATGAACATAAATTGGAAGGATATGAAGGAGGCGCAGACGACTACATCACCAAACCCTTTAGTTTTGATTTATTGCAATCGCGTATTAAAAACCTGATCCACCAGCGCGAACTTTTCCAGAAGGACTTCCGGAGGCTCATTGAAGTAAAAGCCAGCGATACGCATATTACTTCGCTTGATGAAACGCTCATCCGAAAGGCCATCGAATGTGTGGAAAACAACATTGCTGAGTCTGATTTTTCTGTGGTAGACCTGAGCCATGAACTGGGCATGAGCCGCGTGCATTTGTACAAGAAATTGCTTGCGCTCACGGGAAAATCGCCACTCGAATTTATCCGCACCATCAGGTTGCAACGCGCTGCCCAATTACTTGAAAAAAGCCAGCTTACCGTGTCGGAGGTGGCGTACAAAGTTGGGTTCAACAATCCGAAATACTTTACCAAGTACTTCAAAGAAGAGTACGGGATCCTGCCATCTGCCTACCACACGACCAGGCAATCATAAAATTGGTTTTTTTGGCCTTTTTATGTGGTTTATTACCGCAATCCTTCGTTTTTCCAAAATATCCTGCACCTCCTGTTAACAGATTGTTACCACATTGATAACATTTTGACCCTGCTGCTTAACCATTAACCCCCATTTTTTGAACAATTTCAACCGTTTGCACTGGTTTTGTTTGCCTTTCTTTACTCAATCAAATTTTTCAATTTTTTAGTCAAGTTCCCAGGTAATGAAAAGGATTTTTAGTTTGCTCTTAGCAGTTTTACTGCTCTCATCATGTCAACAAAAACCAACCTATACGGTTTCGGAAGAAGGGGTGGTGATACCTTTAAAAGAAGGCCAGGTTAGGTTACAGGTTTTAAGTCCCTCTATTATAAGGGTTAGTGCTACCCCCTCCGAAACCTTTTCCACCGAAGAGAGCCTGAGTGTTATTCCGCAACCTGGTTTTAAGGATTGGAAAGTCGAAGAAACGAATGGCCAGGTCGTGGTTTCGACTTCGACACTTCGCGCCACCGTTTCCCTTAAAACCGGGGAAGTAGTTTTTACAGATACAACAGGCACGATGATTCTACAAGAAAAAATTGGCGGAGGAAAATCGTTCAACGCGGTGACCATTGACAATGAAAAGCTTTACGAAATCAGTCAGGTATTTGAATCGCCAGCCGATGAAGCGTTCTATGGATTGGGGCAACATCAGGAAGGGTTAATGAACCATAAAGGAAAAGATGTTTCGCTTTTTCAATACAATACAAAAGTGGCGGTTCCTTTTTTGGTTTCGAATAAAAACTATGGGATCTTATGGGATAACTATTCGCTTACCAGGTTTGGCGATGCACGCGAATACAAACAACTCAACGAATTAAACCTTTTCACGAAAGAAGGAACACCGGGAGGCTTATCAGCAAACTATATTTCCAAAACAGATGCATCCAAAACCTATTTGGCGCGCACGGATTCGGTAATCTCTTATCAGTATTTAACCGATCTTAAAAAATTCCCAACGGAATTTCCATTGAATGATGGAAAGGTAATTTGGGAAGGAAGCCTGGCTGCTGATGAAACCGGCATCCATAAATTTTTCCTGTACTATGCAGGCTACATAAAAGTATGGCTTGATGGCAAGCAAGTGGCCGACCACTGGCGACAGGCATGGAACCCGGGCACGGTGAAATTTGAGTTGGATGCTGAAGCGGGAAAACAATATCCTGTAAAAATAGAATGGTTGCCCGATGGGGGCGAATCATATTTGTCGCTCACGTGGCAACACAACAATGCCGAAGACCAAAATAGGTTATCGCTGTTTTCGGAAGCAGGCAATCAACTTGATTACTATTTCATTGCCGGAAATAATATGGACGAAGTAATAGGTGGCTATCGCTACCTCACGGGAAAAGCCGAGCTGATACCGAAATGGGCATTGGGCTTTTGGCAAAGCCGTGAGCGCTATAAAACACAAAAAGAACTATTGGATGTTGCGGCAGAGTTCCGGAAGCGGAAAATTCCAATCGATAACATTGTATTGGATTGGTCTTTCTGGGAAGAAGACAAATGGGGAAGCCAGGATTTTGACTTGACACGTTTTCCCGATGCCGATGGCATGATCAGGCAACTGCACGATGAATATAATTTGAAGTTCATGATTTCGGTGTGGCCAAAATTTTATGAAGGTATTGAAGCATATAATGAGTTTGATAAAAAAGGATGGTTGTATAAAGAAGCGATCAACCGCCAACAGCGCGATTGGATTGGCAAAGGCTATGTAGGAACTTTCTATGATGCCTTTAATGCCGATGCGCGAAAAGCCTTTTGGAAACTCATCCACGACAAACTCTATGTAAAAGGAGTGGATGCGTGGTGGTTGGATTCCACTGAGCCGGACATTCTTTCAAATGCTTCTATTGAAGACCGTAAAAAACTAATGAACCCTACTGCGTTGGGTTCTTCAACAAAATATTTCAACGCCTTTCCACTCGTGAATGAAAAAGGTGTTTACGAAGGGTTGCGGGAAACGGATCCGGATAAACGTGTTTTTATTTTCACGCGCTCCGCGTATGCGGGCTCACAACGTTTTTCTGCTGCAACCTGGAGTGGTGATATCGCTGCCAACTGGCAGGATTTCAAAACACAAATCCCGGCAGGGCTTAATTTTTCTTTGTCAGGAATTCCGTATTGGACAACCGATATTGGTGGATTCTCCGTAGAACGAAAGAACGAACGTGCACAAGGTGAGGACCTGGAAAACTGGCGCGAACTAAACACACGTTGGTTTCAGTTCGGTGCATTTAATCCATTGCACCGTGTTCATGGCCAGTTTCCTTTTCGCGAAGTGTACAACCTTGCACCGGATAATCATCCGGCCTATAAAACCATTGTCTATTATAATAAGCTACGCTACCGCTTGATGCCCTATATATATTCCCTGGCAGCAAAAACTTATTTTGATGATTACACGATCATGCGCGCGATGGTGATGGATTTTCCGGATGATATAAATGTATTGGATGATGGCAGCCAGTTTATGTTTGGCGCATCCATATTAGTTGCCCCGGTAACAAAATACAAAGCACGTACATGGGATGTTTATTTGCCAAAGCATAAAGCTGGATGGTTTGATTTCCATTCCGGAAAATATTATGAAGGCGGACAAACAATAAACGCTGACGCACCGCTTGAAGAAATGCCGTTGTTTGTAAAAGCCGGGTCGATCATCCCAACCGGACCGGAAGTTCAATACACTGCTGAAAAACCTGCCGATCCGGTTACGCTTTATGTATTCACAGGAGCAAATGCTTCCACGGATGTATACAACGATGAAGCCGTCAATTATAATTACCAAAAGGGCCAATTCGAAAAAATAAAAGTGTCGTATGACGAAGCCTCGAAAACATTGACAATCGGGGCAAGGGAAGGAAGCTATCCCGGTATGCTTCAAAAACGAACTTTTGAAATTGTTTGGATTGACAAAGACAATCCATCAGGCATTGGTTTAACGGCTAATCCTGATCAGGTAATCACCTATACGGGGGATGTAGTAACAGTAAAAAAACAGAACATTAATAAACCAGACTAATTTATAACTAAACTCAACAGGAATCTATGAAAAAAGTTTACCAACGTTTTTTTATCGTTTCGCTGGCGCTGCTTTTCTTGAGTGCACAAAACCTCTTTGCACAAGAACGGTCGGTGATAACAGGAACGCTAAAAGATGCAACAGGTAGTTCAATACCTGGTGTAAGCATTATTATTAAAGGCACCAATAGAGGTGCGAGTTCCGATGCAGATGGAAAATTTACATTGCAAGCAGCACCAGGCGATGTATTGGTGATTTCAATTATCGGGTATAAATCCCTTGAACAGCCAGTGGGCAATCAAACCACCTTCGAGATAGTGTTGGAGGACGATATTACTTCACTGGAAGAAGTAGTAGTGGTGGGGTATGGTGAGCAAAAGAAAAAGTTGGTTACGGGCGCAAACGTTCAGGTAACAGGCGAGACCCTTCAAAAGCAAAACCAACTGAATCCATTACAGGCATTGCAAGGACAAGCGGCAGGCGTAAACATCAGTTCTACTTCCGGCCAGCCTGGCTCCGGTATGAAAGTGACAATCCGTGGGTTGGGGACCATCGGTAATGCAGGGCCACTGTATGTGATTGATGGTATCATCGGTGGGGATATCAGTATCCTAAACCCGAACGACATTGTATCGGTCGATGTGTTGAAAGATGCCGCTTCGGCTGCGATCTATGGAGCGCAAGCTGCCAATGGTGTAATACTGGTAACGACCCGAATGGGAAGCAAAGGAAAAGCACAGGTAACATTCGATGCGTACACCGGCATACAAAATGTGAATCGCAAAGTGGACTTGCTAAATGCTGAAGAGTATAAAGTGATCATGAACGAGCAAGCTTTAAACTCAGGTTCTGCGCCCATCGATTTTGCTACAAAAGGCGAATTGGCCAACACCTCATGGATGGACCACATGTTCCGGGACAATGCACGGACCAGTAATTATTCTTTGGGGATCAATGGTGGCTCAGAGAGTTCAATATATTCGATTTCCCTCAGTTATATCGACCAGGAAGGAATCGTTGGGGGAAAAAATGTTTCCTACTATGAGCGTTATGGTTTTCGCACGAACACCGAACACAAATTGTATAAAGATGTGTTAAAAGTAGGCCAACACCTGAACTTCACCTATGTGATGAACAACGGTATCAATGTTGGCAATCAATATAACAACACCATGCGCGGTGCATTTATGACATCACCGTTGTCACCGGTCTACAGCGACAACAATATTTTTGATAGTCCATTCAATGATACTTCCGGTTCATTGTGGTATCCGGGTGATGGAAACCCATACGGAAACATGATGACCAACTCCAACAATGCCAACAATGGACAGAATTTGTTTGCGGATATGTTTGCCGAACTGCAACCCATTAACGGATTAAAAATCCGTTCCGTGTTGGGCTTGAATTACTATGCTTCTGAATACCGGAGTTATTCCCCGCTATACCAACTTTCTTCCTTTGCTTACAATACCGATCATACAACAACCAACCAAAGTATGAGCAAGGGCCACACCATTATTTTTACCAATACAGCAACCTATGATTTTACAATTGCCGAGCAGCATATACTGAGCGCCATGGTGGGGATGGAGTCCCAACAATTTCAAGGTACTTACCTGTCCGGTTCAAATTGGAATTTATTATCACAGTTTGACGATTTCTCACATGCTTATTTAAGCAATACCACCGGCATGGCACATCTTGATGACAATGGAAATGTAATTGAAACCCGCACAGTTGGTGGTGGCCCGAACAACATTTATCGCAGAGCTTCATACTTTGGCCGCTTGTCGTACAACTTTCAGGAGAAATATTTGCTCAACGCAACTTTCCGTGCTGACGGTTCATCCAAATTTGCAAAAGGAAACCGATGGGGATATTTCCCGTCTTTTTCAGCAGGATGGATTTTAAGCTACGAAGATTTCATGCAGAATTCCGGTGCTTTCAATTGGTTGGATTTCTTTAAACTTCGCGCAAGCTGGGGCCAGGTGGGAAATCAAAACATTGCTGATTTTCAGTTTGCCGCACCCATCAATACTTCGACAAATTTTAATGGTGATAACCCTGCGGCATTTTACACCTTTGGAACAAATGGGATGAATGTTCCGGGTGCATATCCGAGCCGTTTGTCAAATCCGAACGTGAAGTGGGAAACCTCCATCCAAACCAATATTGGGTTTGATGCCAAGCTGATGAACAACCGGTTGGATGTAACCGTTGACTATTATGTCAAGACCTCAAAAGACTGGTTGGTCACATCGCCAATCCTTGCTACGGCTGGTGCACAGCCACCGGTGATCAATGGTGGAAGCGTGAAGAACACCGGTATTGAGTTGGCACTTGCATGGAATTCACATGTCGGGGAGTTCAATTACCAAATTGGTGTGAATGGTGCTTACAATAAAAATACGGTAGGTGAAATACCAACAGATGATGGTATGATCCATGGTGATTTGAATTTGCTTTATGACAACTCAGGTGAATTTTACAGGGCACAAAACGGCAATCCAATCGGATATTTCTGGGGCTATCAAACAGCTGGCCTTTTTCAGAGTGAAGCAGACATCACTGCCTGGCGCGAGGCCGGTAACGGAATCCTACAGCCGAATGTAAAACCCGGTGATGTAAAATTTGTTGATCGCAATGGCGATGGTTTTATTACGAATGATGACAAGACCAATTTGGGAAATGGAATGCCCGATGTAACACTCGGCATCAACCTCTCGGCAAACTATCATGGTTTTGATTTTTCGTTGAATGCGTATGGTACAATTGGAAATAAAATTGTACAATCATATAGAAACCATACGAACAAGCAAGCAAATTATACTACTGCCATCCTGGACCGCTGGACAGGCGAGGGAACTTCCAACCACATGCCACGCGTAACCGAGACGAATACAAACTGGGAGTTTTCGGATTTATATGTTCATGATGGAAGTTACCTCCGAATCGCCAATATCTCATTAGGCTATGATCTGTCAAGGCTTATCAGGTTTGATGCACTTACACAAATGCGTGTATATGTTCAAGCACAGAACCTGTTCACATTCACCAAGTACAATGGAATGGATCCCGAGATTGGATATGGTACCCAGGGGTGGGTTTCAGGGATTGATTTAGGGTATTACCCACGGCCTACCATTTTAATGGCGGGTGTTAATCTTAAATTCTAATCATTAATAAAAATCGATTATGAAAAAATTAATTTATATAGCAGCGATCGGGATGTGTTTTATCATGCCTTCCTGCACAGACAGTTTTTTAGATACGGAACCGATGACCGAAGTACTGGATGGGAATTTCTACCGTACAGTAGCCGATGCTGAAATGGCATTGATCGGGTGTTACGATGGTTATCAACGGACCTCCGCTAATGGCAACACAGCATTTTATGTTGTTTCGGAAATTTTATCGGACAATACGTTTGGTGGTACTGGCCATACGGACGGCAGGGGTTATCAGATGTTGGATCGTTTCAACAAAGAACAATCCCCTTCCGACAATGATATTTTCAACGGAACCTGGGCTGATTATTATGCGGGAATATTCAGGTGCAATATGCTGCTGAGCAGGCTGGACGGAATACCATTCGAAGAAGGGACCACAACACGTGCACGCATTGAAGGAGAGGCCAGGTTTTTGCGAGCGCTCCTGTATTTTGATTTGGTGCGCCTGTTTGAAAGGGTTCCTTTACTGACCGTACCTACTACAGACAATGTTCCGCAATCGGAACCAGCCGAAACATATCAGTTGATTGTCGATGATTTGAAATTTGCAGCCGCCAATATTCCTGCGAATGCCTATCCGAAAGCCAATGCTGCAACAAACGATGGTCGCGTAACACCCCATGCTGCCAAAGCATTGTTGGCGCGCGCGTATTTGTTTTATACCGGTTATTATGGTGCGAATGATCTAGGAATTACCAGTGCAGAAGTATTGGCCGGATTGGAAGAGGTAATCAACAGCAATGAGTTCGCGTTGGTTCAGGATTTTAAATCATTGTGGCCGGCTGCCAGTTATGTACCTGCTGCAAACAATACATTGGACCGTAGTGGCTATGCAGGCAAGGGCAATATCGAAACGGTGTTTGCACAGAAGTTTAACAACACACAAGACTATAACGGTAACGTGGATGGGAATCGTTGGCTGGTGTTGATGGGATTGCGCAATACCAATAAATCGCCTTATGGCAGGGGATGGGGCGCGTGTAGTGTCAACCCACGCCTGGTGTCTGAATTTTCAAACAGCGATGATCGTAAAGTTGCTTCCATTATCGATATAGAAGGAGAAGGGATAACCGATTTCGATCTTGGTGATCAACGTGAATACACCGGGTATGCAACCAAAAAGTATACGCCAACCGCATTGCCGGATGGAAGCTCCAACACAGGAGGCGGAAACGATTTTCAGATTTCACAAGACCAGGATTTTGTTGTGGTCCGGTATGCCGATGTGTTGTTGATGGCGGCTGAGTTGGGATCACCAAATGCACAAATGTATTATGACCAGGTACGCACACGTTCAGGTTTGACTGCCCGAGCGGTGTCTGCGGCTAACATTCTGGAAGAACGAAAGTTTGAATTTGCTTTTGAGGGTATCCGGTATTGGGATTTGCTTCGGCAGGGTTTGTCAACAGCTGCTGCCAGGATTGCACAAACGCAAGATGTGCTAAGCGGTGGGGCAGATGATGAAGTCGTGATAGCAGAATCGGATATTTTGAATACGCGCGGGTTCATGCAAATCCCCAACACACAGATCACAAGGGCCAACGGTGTATTGCAACAAAACCAAGGGTGGAATTAACTTATAAAACTTAAAGTTATGAACAAGACAATTAAAATATTTGCCACGATTTTCTTAAGCCTCCTGGTTTGGGTTTCGTGTACGCCTGATGAATTTGAATTGGGCAAAGTGGATGTATCACCGGATGAACTGGTAGAAGGTATTGCTTTTTCAATCGAGCACGATGCAGACAATCCAAACATTGTTTATTTGAAGAGTTTAATGAATAGCAAATACACCCCCCTTTGGAGCCATCCGCAAGGGAGAAGCCAGGCATCTGCGGTAACGTTGAAAATCCCATTTGAAGGTACCTATTCTGTACGGTTTGGGGTTCAGACACGCGGGGGCATTGTTTATGGAGAACCCGTAACGTTTACGGTTGATGATTTCTATGCACCTTTTGTTGAAGATGAACTGTGGGCGTTGCTTTCCGGTGGTGTAGGCAATGAAAAAACCTGGTACCTAGATCTGGATGCAGATGCGGTAAGCCGCTACTTCCTTGGCCCCATGTATTTCTATGGTACGGACAATGGATGGGATGGTGATTGTATGGTGGCTGACGGGGATTGCTGGAACTGGGACCCTGATTATGCAGGTAACTCGTGGCTAATGACGGCAGCCGATTTTGGTTCGATGACGTTTGATTTGAAAGGTGGGGCAAACGTTTCGGTAGAACACTTAACAATTCCAGGACGCGGTACTGAAACAGGGACCTACATGATCGATGCAGATGCAAAGACGATGCGCCTTACCGATGCAAGCCCCTTGCATGATACGGGTCGCGATGGGCAAGTAGTTGATTGGGGGGATATCCGGATCATTTCACTAACAGAAAATTATATGCAGCTTGCTGTACTTCGCGATCAGGCATTATCGGGTGAAGGGCCAGCGTTGTTTGTATACAATTACATTAGCAAAGACTACCGCGACAACTGGGTACCGGGTGATGATGTTGAACCTGAACCTCCTTATACTGGGGATGGCAATACGGATTTAACAACCTCAACTACAACGCAAAAGAAGTGGGCACTATCCCTTAATACCCCTTACAATTGGACCGGACTGGATGGGGCATTTTTGAATGCATGGAATAGTCCCGCTGATTATACAGCAACCGGATGGGCCCCGTATGATGCAGGATTGATTGCCAATGTTTCATTATCACTTGATAAGACCGGAACGAATGCAGGTAATTATGAATTTACAGATGGAACGGGGAGTGTAATTAGTGGCACCTATACTGTTAATGCAAGCAATAATGTTGTGTTTGATAAAGCGATTTCGTTTGCAATATCAGATTGGGTGAGCCTGGCAACAACCGATGAGCATGCGCTTCGTATTATCCGCACGGATGTCGATGCTTTTGGAAATATATCAAAACTTTGGTTGGGTAAAAGGGATCCAACTAAACCTGAATATCAAGTGTTTGGTTTCGAACCTGTTGCTTCGGGACCAACAGATCCGATGGGGGCATGGAAGACAGCACTCGTGGGAAAAACATTTGAGCACAATACAAACTACTTTGCTGATTGGGTAACATTGGATTGGACAGGGGGTTGGACCGGTAATGGAAGTGCTTTATTTACAACTCCAGATTTTGATTCACAAGGTTGGTTTTGGAACCAAACTGTACACGATGCGGCCAAAGCTTCTTCCATTTCTTTCTTCCTTGATAATGGAAACATTAAAGCCAATGCGGTTGACAACGGTGTTGCCAGGAACGGAATTTCGGTAACCGTTGATACGGATGACGAAACACTAACTTTTTCGGAAGCCCCGTTCACCTATTCCTGGTTATTTACGGATAATGCAGGAGGAGTTGGTCCGTGGCTGGTGGGCAAGCGCGATGGTGCCAACCTTGGGAATATAAGTACCAAAGGATTGTATCTGGGTTTTGTGAGTGGTGCCAACGAGATCACGCAACTGCATTTTGTAATAAAAAATTAAACTGCAATACGCAGTATTTAAGTATTGGTTAATGGTTAAAAAAGTTCCACGTTGCATGTAAACCATGTTAACGTGGGCTTTTTCGTACTTTATTCAAAATAAGATAATGGACAACTTGAAATTTTTTCTGTTTAGTGCCTTTTGTTTGATAGTATTAGGATTGGTTGGTAGTTCGTGTGCAAACGATGAGCCACCATCCCCCGAACTCACCCTTTCAACAAAGGTACTTTCATTTTCAAATTCCGGTGAAGCAAAATTTTTCCACATCAAAGCCAACCAGGGTTGGGAAGTTACCAGTTCTGATACCTGGCTTTCGTTGTCACCAGCTTCGGGCAACGCTGGAACAATAAAGATTGATGCAATTGCAACAACAAACCCAACAACATCCGGACGCACAGCAATAATCACCGCAAAGGTTGGTGCGCTTACCAAAACCATTTCGGTTGCGCAAGGTGCATCGAGTACCCTCACCGTTGATCAAAATGAATTTGATGTGGATACAGATGGGGATGAGATTGCAATCACAGTTCAAAGTTCAGGAACGTATGCTGTTTCCATTGATGTAGATTGGATTGAACCCCTATCAGGAAGTGGGACATCAACACCAACATTTAAGGTTATTGCAAACCCGTCACTGTTTACACGTGAAGGGATTATTAAGTTCACATTAAATGATCTTACACAAGAAGTAACCATTGCTCAAACCGGCAATGCCCTCACCATTCCTGCTGACAATAGCGGCATGAACGACAACGCCATCACACTGGCACCAAAAATGGGAATCGGATGGAACCTGGGGAACACCCTTGAAGCCACCAGTACGATTAATGAAAATGGTGTAAGCACCGCCAGTGAAACGGCATGGGGCAATCCAAAAGCAAGCCAGGCATTGATCGATGCTGTGAAGGCAGCCGGCTTTAATACGGTGCGTATTCCATGCGCCTGGAATGGATACATTGAAGACCACTCCACCTACAAAATCAAAGACGCGTGGTTAACACGCGTAAAGGAAGTTGTGGATTATTGTGTTGCGAACAATATGTACGCGATTATCAACATCCACTGGGATGGTGGTTGGCTGGAAGAGCACCCCTTGTATTCCCATCAGGTGGAAGTAAATAAAAAGCAAAAAGCACTGTGGGAACAAATTGCAGTGGCCTTTCGAAATTACGATGAACATTTATTGTTCGCAGGGACCAATGAAGTACATGCAAATTATGGAACACCTACTACTGAAAACATTGTGGTGCAGGAATCCTATAATCAAACATTTGTGGATGCGGTGCGCTCAACGGGTGGAAAAAACACCTATCGCAACTTGATTGTGCAAGGCTATAATACCAATATTGAATTCACAGACACATACATGACGATGCCAACGGACCCAACCAATGACCGTTTGATGGCGGAAGTCCACTATTATGATCCGTATGATTTCACACTGGATATTACCAGCAACAAGTATTATTGGGGAGCGGAGTTTGCCGGCCTTGGCAATACGTCAACTTGGGGCCAGGAAGACCGGGCAGATAGTGAGTTTGCAAAAATGAAAACGAAGTTTGTCGATAACAATATCCCGGTGATACTCGGTGAGTATGCAGCAACGTTGCGCGCCACATTAACGGGGCAAACGTATCTCAACCATATTGCTTCCCGCAACAATTACCTGCACTACGTGACAAAAGCAGCGCTCGAAAATGGATTGGTACCGGTTTATTGGGATAACGGTGGAACAGGCAATAATGCCTCCGGGTTATTTAACCGCACAACGGCAACGCCTTTTCATGCCGATGCAATTGAGGCAATTATATCCGCTAAAGAGTAGTTCATGAAGGTTAGGTATCCACTGAATTTTGTTGTTGCTGTTGCGTTTGTTTTTAATGCTTGCAACAACCAACCTGTCAACATTCGAAATGTAGA
Source organism: uncultured Roseivirgaceae bacterium (assembly GCA_964398945.1). Taxonomy (GTDB): domain Bacteria; phylum Bacteroidota; class Bacteroidia; order Cytophagales; family Cyclobacteriaceae; genus JBGTGG01. The sequence goes on from CAYNOT010000004.1 coordinate 213,227, forward strand.
TTCCTTTAATGAACAGTGGCGATTTTCGCTTACCGCGGATTCCACTGCCATTCAACCTTCCTTTTCGGATGATGGCTGGCGCGAATTAAATGTTCCGCATGATTGGAGCATTGAAGGAACATTTGATGAAAAAAATCCTGCTACAGTTGGAGGAGGAGCGTTGCCGGGCGGAATTGGCTGGTATCGTAAATCTTTTGTAGTGCCGGAAGGATATTCAGGTAAACATGTCTTCATCGAATTTGATGGTGTGTATCGCAACAGTGATGTATGGTTGAACGGGAAACACCTGGGCTACCGCCCCAATGGATATATCTCTTTCCGCTATGAGCTTACATCTGATTTGCTTTTTGATGGAAAAGAAAATGTATTAGTAGTAAAAGTTGATAATTCAAAACAACCCAACTCACGCTGGTATTCCGGTTCGGGAATTTACAGGAATGTCCGGTTGGTTGCCGTTGATCCCGTTCATGTTGATCAGTGGGGCACGTACATTACAACTCCAACAGTATCGAATGAAACAGCCTCTGTCCAACTCAATACTTCTGTTCAGAATAAAAATAAGGAACGTAAGAAAGCAATAGTCAAAACTAAATTGCTCGATCCGGAAGGAACTGTGGTTGCGGAAGCTGTATCTGCGGAAGCAGAAATAGCAGCAACGTCAGGAACAGAAATAGTTCAAAAGTTTACAGTGCCATCACCTGCATTGTGGTCTGTGGAAACACCAAACCTTTACAAAGCAGTTACTGAAATCCTTGTTGATAATAAAGTTGTGGATATATACGAAACGACTTTTGGTATCCGCTATTTTAATTTTGATGTTAACAAAGGTTTTTCATTGAATGGCAAGCCAACAAAAATACTTGGGGTGTGCTTGCATCATGATTTGGGTGCATTGGGAGCTGCCATTAACACGCGCGCAATTGAACGCCAATTGGAAATCATGCAGGGCATGGGCGTGAATGCGATCCGTACTTCGCACAACCCACCTGCTCCTGAACTGCTCGACTTATGTGATAAAATGGGTTTGCTTGTGATGGATGAAATGTTTGATATGTGGAAGCTGAAGAAATCAGAATTTGACTACAGCCTCGATTGGGATGAATGGCACGAAAAAGATCTTACGGATTTTATTCTGCGCGACCGCAACCATCCGAGCATTATTGCCTGGAGCATTGGCAATGAAATCATTGAGCAATACAATCGCACCGACAGTACAGGAAGTGAAATGACAAAACAACTTGCAGCAATTGTGCGTAAACTTGATCCCACACGACCCATCACCGCTGCAAACAATGATACACATCCGCACAATCGGTTAATCCAATCCGGTGCACTTGATTTGATCGGGTACAATTACCATCACGAACAGTTTGAAACTTTTCGAGAAGACCATCCCGGACAAAAATTTATAGGGGCAGAAACGACTTCTGCCCTGGCTACACGTGGCTATTATGATATGCCTTCGGACAGCATTCGCAGGTGGCCGATAGCCTGGGACAAACCATTCACAGAAGGAAACCCGGACAATACCGTTTCAGCTTATGATCATGTGAGCGCACCGTGGGGATCGACACACGAAGAGACCTGGAAAATAATTAAGAAGCACGATTACCTTTCCGGCATGTTCATCTGGACAGGCTTCGATTATCTTGGTGAACCAACACCATATTCATGGCCTTCGCGCAGTTCGTATTTTGGGGTAGTGGATTTGGCTGGTTTCCCGAAAGACAGCTATTATATGTACAAAAGTGAATGGACCACTGATACGGTGCTGCATATTTTTCCGCATTGGAACCTGCCTGATCGGCAGGTTAGTAAAGTGGTGGATGTTTGGGCGTATTATAATCATGCAGATGAAGTTGAATTATTCTTGAACGATCAGTCACTTGGCGTGAAGAAGAAAGAAAACGATGACCTTCATGTTCAATGGCGGGTTCCATTCGAGCCTGGCACATTAAAGGCAATTTCCAGAAAGGCGGGCAAAGTAATTTCTGTAAAAGAAGTAAAGACCGCTGGTAAGCCTGCTCAAATTATTTTGGAAGCAGATAGAAATAGAATTGCTGCTGACGGAAATGATCTTGCTTTCATCACTGTAAAAATTGTGGACGAAGAAGGCAACATTGTTCCGGATGCTGATAATGCGTTAACGTTTTCGGTTTCGGGTGAAGGATTTCTCGTTGCACACGACAATGGTGATCCAACGAGCCATGAATCCTTTAGGGGAAATACACGAAAAGCATTTCATGGTTTGGCGCTTGGCATCGTGCAGTCAAAAGGGTCAAAAGGTAAAATCGATATCGAAGTAAAATCTGAGGGACTGGCCCCGGGTGTTATTTCAGTTTTAGTAGAATAATACAATCATTAATTTGGAATTGATTTGAACACCCTGGCCAGATATTTTTTCCTGATATGTATCATCGTTGTACCTTTTTTTTCAGTGGCACAGGATAACCAATTGTGGTTTGCACAACCTGCCACGAATTGGAACGAAGCCCTTCCAATCGGCAATGGAAGATTAGGTGCAATGATTTTTGGGGATGTTACCCATGAACGGTTACAACTCAACGAAGAATCGGTTTGGATTGGAAAGCCTGAAGATTTTGTAAACCCGGAAGCACGAAAATCGCTACCGAAAATCCGCAAGCTTTTGTTTGAAGGAAAGTATGCGGCAGCACAAGCCCTTGCACAGCGCACCATGATGGGCGACAAAAAAACACCAAGCAGTTATCAGACACTTGGTGATTTGTTTTTGGATTTTGATCATGCAGATGAAGCAACCAATTACAAACGCACACTCGATTTAGAAACTGCTATTGCTACCGTAACCTATGATGTAAATACTGTCTCATATACACGGGAATATTTTTCAAGTGCGCCTGCACAGGCAATGGTGGTACGTTTATCCGCAAGTCAACCGGCAGCATTGTCGTTTGCGCTTCGGTTGTCACGGTTGGGAAATAAAGCCAAAGTGTTGGTTGCTAACGGTGCGTTGACCATGCGCGAACATACTGGTGATGGTGTAGGTGTGAAACTGGTGGCACGATTAAATGTGCTGAACGAAAACGGGGTTGTATCAGTGGAAGATGGAATCCTGAAAGTTGAAAACGCGACTGCGGTAACCCTTATCCTTACAGCGGCCACCGATTATTGGGGTGGTGATCCGGAAAAAATTGCTGGTGAACAACTTAAAAATGCTTCAAAGGATTCCTTTGAAAAATTGAAGCAAAAACATATTTCCGATTATCAAAAGTATTTCAAGCGCGTTGATTTTTCGCTAGGCAAGAATGAATTTTCTGATACCCCTGTTGACCAGCGTTTGCAAGCAGTGCGTGATGGTGAAGCGGATCAATCCCTGATCCCGTTGTATTTCCAGTTTGGTCGGTATTTATTGATCAGTAGTTCGCGTCCTGGCGGATTGCCCGCTAATTTGCAAGGCATCTGGGCTGATGGGTTGAACCCGCCCTGGGATGCAGATTACCACATCAACATCAACATACAAATGAACTATTGGTTGGCGGAAGTTGCGAACTTATCTGAAATGCATTTGCCCTTTATTGATTTTTTGGAGGCACTTCGTATGGATGGAAGAAAAACTGCGAAAGAAATGTATGGTGTTGATGGGGCCGTAGCGCATTTCACAACAGACGCCTGGCATTTTACAGAAACCTATGGCGAGACGCAGTGGGCGATGTGGCCTATGGGATTGGCCTGGAGCGCACAGCATGTTTGGGAACATTTTTTATTTACAGGCGACACAACCTTTTTAAAAAATGCATACCCCATTATGAAAGATGCAGCAGGATTTTGTGTCAATTTTTTAGTACAAGATCCACTAACTAAAAAATTGGTATCAGGCCCATCGATTTCCCCGGAGAATACTTTTAAAACCAGCGATGGGAAAGTGGCCACCATGGTGATGGGGCCAACGATGGACCACATGATTATCCGTGACCTGCTCCGGAATACGAAGGCCGCATCACTTTTACTACAACAAGATGCATCCTTCAGAAAAATAATTGATAAAACATTAAAGCAATTGGCACCGACCCAACTGGGAAGTGATGGTCGCATTATGGAGTGGACGGAAGAATTTGAAGAAGCAGAACCGGGCCATCGGCACATCTCGCATTTGTTTGCTTTGCATCCGGGAAAAGAAATTACACGCAATACTCCTGAACTACTTGCTGCCGCAAGGAAAACGATTGACCAGCGGTTGTCGAATGGTGGGGGCCACACCGGTTGGAGCCGTGCGTGGATTATTAATTTCTTTGCACGCTTGCATGATGGAGAAGCAGCCCATGAAAATTTAATGGCATTGTTGAAAAAATCCACGCTACCCAATTTATTTGATACCCATCCGCCTTTTCAAATCGATGGGAATTTTGGTGCGGCAGCCGGGATCACAGAAATGTTGTTGCAAAGCCATGCAAATGAAGTTGAAATTTTACCTGCTTTACCACTTGCGTGGCACGAAGGACACATCAAAGGTATTTGTGCGCGTGGAGGTTTCGAATTGGATATTGAGTGGCAGGATGGGGTATTGAAATCTGTTCGTGTTTTGTCAAAATTGGGAAATACACTCGTGCTTCGTTATCAGGATGAAGTAGTTACCGTAGAGACGGAAAAAGGAAATGCGTATTTTTTTGACAGTAGGTTAGACCAAAAATAAAAATTGTCGGATATTCACCCGGTACATTTCAATATTCCGAAAGTTTATAATGTAAAAGAAGCATGTCAAAATTTGATTTAACAGGAAAGAATTCAATTGTTACCGGAGGGGGAAGTGGTATCGGCAAAGCCATTGCGATGGCGTTGGCTGAAAATGGGGCAAAGGTTTTGATACTGGATATGAATGAAGGAAATTTAGCACAGGTTGTTTCTGAAATAACAGCAACCGGGGGAACTGCTTCCGGGGCAAAATGTGATGTGTCTGACGCGAAAAATGTTGAAGAGGTTTTTAAAAGTGAAATGAGCAACCAGTCGTTGGATATCCTGATCAACAATGCCGGGATCGCCCACGTTGGGAAATTGGAGGATACTTCCGTTGAAGACTTGGACCGGATTTATAATGTAAACATAAAGGGTGTTTTTAACTGTTCAGGAGCAGCTGTAAAATTGATGAAAGAAAAAGGTGGTGTTATTATAAATGTATCCTCTGTTGCCGCTCATGTTGGGGTTGCTGAACGGTTTGCTTATTCGATGAGCAAAGGTGCGGTGCATGCCATGACACTCTCCATCGCTAAAGATTACTTGCCTTATAATATTCGCTGCAATTCCATTTCCCCGGGCAGGGTACATACACCTTTTGTCGATGGTTTCCTGACAAAGAATTATCCCGGCAAGGAAAAAGAAATGTTTGACACCTTATCAAAAACACAACCCATCGGAAGAATGGGAAAGCCGGAAGAGATTGGGGCACTTGCTTTATATTTATGTTCGGATGAAGCCTCCTTTATCACCGGAACTGATTTTCCAATCGATGGTGGGTTTATTACATTGAACAATTAAAATTATTTGATCATGATTTTTTTTCAGTATACGCAGACTGCACCTTGGCCAATCTTTGGCTTGGCAGTGGCAAGTGCGGATTGGGCACAGTGCTGGATGGGTATACGGGGCCATGCGGCCCGGGAGCATTTTTTTAGGTATGTTTATGGATATGACATTATAAAATATATAAACCGCCATTTAATTTAAAAAACTATTCTTAACAGATGAAATTAATACGATACGGAGTTGCCGGAAAGGAAAAACCCGGAATTGAGGTTGATGGTGTCCGATACGATGTCAGCGACCTTGTCCATGATTATGATGAAGATTTTTTTACCAATAACGGAATCGAAAAACTGAAGCAGGATTTCTCAACAACATCCGCAACAAAAGTCGAAAATGATATACGTTTGGGCGAACCGGTGAAGCGTCCGGGAAAATTGATTTGCATCGGGTTAAATTATCGCAAGCATGCAGCCGAGAGTGGAATGGCCGAGCCTTCCGAACCTGTTGTTTTTTTTAAAGCAACGTCATCCATTATTGGCTCGAACGATACGGTCATCATTCCAAAGAACAGCAAGAAAACAGATTGGGAAGTTGAGCTTGCCATCGTCATTGGGAAGCGTGCAAATTATATTTCAGAAGGGCAAGCTTTCGATCACATTGCCGGGTATGTCTTGCACAATGATGTGAGCGAACGTGAATTTCAATTGGAACGTGGTGGCCAATGGGTGAAAGGAAAAAGTTGTGATACATTCGCACCATTGGGTCCTTATTTGGTTACGAAAGATGAAATCCCTGATCCGAATAACCTGAAGCTTTGGCTTACACTGAACGGCAAAAAAATGCAAGACGGAAACACGAACGATTTTATTTTCAATGTACAACAGGTGGTAGCGTACTTATCGCAATTTATGAGCCTGATGCCGGGAGATATTATTTCAACGGGCACACCGGAAGGCGTTGGGCTCGGACAAAAGCCTCCCTTTTATCTTAAAGCTGGTGATGTAATTGAACTGGGGATTGAAGGGTTGGGATCGGCAAAACAAAATGTGAAAGCCTGGTCGTAATGGCAATCGATGCACACCAACATTTTTGGAAGTACGATCTTGTTCGTGATGCGTGGATCACCAATGATATGCATAAAATCAAGAAGGATTTTATGCCCGAAGATTTGAAACCCCTGCTGGATGAAAATGGAATAGAGGGATGTGTAGCGGTGCAGGCCGATCAATCCGAAACCGAAACAGGGTTTTTATTGGGATTGGCAGACAACCATAGTTGGATCAAAGGTGTAGTAGGTTGGATCGATTTGTTGGCCGATGACCATGAGCAACGCCTTGATCATTTTAAAAAGCATCCAAAATTCAAAGGAGTGCGCCATATCTTGCAAGCCGAGCCCGATGGCTTTATCAGCAACCCGCGTTTTATAAAAGGGGTTGCAGCGCTTTCGAAACGTGGGTTGACCTATGATATCCTGACACATGAGAAGCAACTGGTTGAAGTGTTGACGTTTATCAATAAATTGCCAACGATGAACCTGGTAATCGATCATATCAGCAAGCCTAATATCAAAAACAAGTTATTCAAATTGTGGTCGGCCCACATGAAAGAAATAAGTACGTATGAACATGTCCACATCAAACTATCGGGCATGGTCACAGAAGCCGACTGGTCTTCGTGGACCATTGATGATTTGAAACCCTATGTTGATTTTTGTCTGGAAAATTTCCCAACCGATCGTTTGATGTTTGGTTCGGATTGGCCGGTTTCATTGTTGGCCGGATCATACACTAAAGTAGCTGGTGTTTTTTTGGAATGCATTAAAGGATTGCCACAATCGGACCAGGATCAAATAATGGGAAGCACGGCAATAAAATTCTATAATCTAAAATAATGGACTTAAAACTTACCGGTAAAGTATTCATCGTGACGGGTGGTGCGAAAGGCATTGGGGAGGCGATTACATTGGAGCTTGTAAAAGAAGGGGCGATCCCTGTTATCGTAGGCAGGTCAAAACCGGAGGCTGAAAACCTTGCAAAGAAGATTGGTGCAGATGGAGGGCGGTGTTTAGTGATTGTAAAAGAACTTGGTGTTGATGATGTGTGCAAATCGATTGTTGATGAAACAGTTGAGAACTTTGGCCGGATCGATGGGATTGTAAACAATGCTGGTGTCAATGATGGTGTTGGTTTGGAAAAGGGAAGCCCCGAGGCTTTTAAAAAATCGGTGCTTACCAACCTGACGCACTATTATGATGTTGTCCATTATGCACTTGCGTATTTGAAAAAAACCAAAGGATCAATTGTAAACATTAGTTCGAAAACGGCATTGACCGGACAAGGAGGGACCAGTGGCTATGCAGCAAGCAAAGGTGCGCAACTTGCGCTTACGCGTGAATGGGCAACAGAATTACTTCCATACGGAATCCGGGTGAATGCTATAGTTCCTGCCGAAGTGATGACACCACTTTATCGGAAATGGGTGGATACATTTGAAAACCCGGAAGAAAAATTGAACCTGATTGTTTCCAAGATACCACTTGAAAAACGAATGACCACCAGCGAAGAGATAGCAGCCACAACTGTTTTTCTTTTATCGGAACGTAGCGCACACACTACCGGGCAATGGTTGATTGTGGATGGTGGGTACGTTCATTTAGACCGCTCCATTACTTAACATAAAGTATACATGAAATCTGCACCGGTTGTTTCAAAATCAGTTGTACTGCCCTTTATCCTGATCACTTCCCTGTTTGCCCTGTGGGGTTTTGCAAATGCTGTAACAGACCCGATGGTGACCGCATTCAAAAAAGTGTTGGAGTTAAATAATTTCCAGGCCTCATTGGTACAGATGGCATTCTATGGCGGATACTTTACGATGGCATTGCCCGCAGCATTGTTTATCCGAAAATATTCTTATAAGGTAGGCGTGATCATTGGATTATCGTTGTATGCCGGAGGAGCATTGCTTTTTTATCCCGCTGCCGTTACGGGGCAGTTTGGTTTCTTTTTGATGGGGCTTTATATCCTTACGTTTGGCCTCGCATTTTTAGAGACTACTGCCAATCCGTACATCCTTTCAATGGGGGACCAATCAACAGCGACCCAGCGTTTGAATTTAGCACAGTCTTTTAATCCATTGGGATTGTTGGGAGGGTTATTGGTGGCGCAACAATTTGTGTTGCGGAAACTCCAATCGGATGATGTCGATTTTACGGAACTCTCCAGTGAAGCAAAAGCAATGATCACACACTCCGACTTAATGGTGATCCGAGATCCGTATGTTGTGTTGGGATTAGTGGTAATTTTTATCCTGGTGTTGATCGCATTGAATAAAATGCCTGAACGAAAAGATAAAGATGTTCAACAAAGCACCTGGATGATCATTAAGAATTTGTTATCGCACAGGAAATATGTTCAAGGGGTGTTGGCACAGGCATTTTATGTAGGTGCACAGATTATGTGTTGGACGTATATCTATCAGTATGCAGAAGCAATAGGTATTGATGCAGAGACAGCAGGAAGTTATCAGTTTGTTGCTTTCATTATGTTTTTCGCGGGACGTTTTGTTTGTACTTTCTTATTGAAATTTATTGATTCCGGAAAACTGCTGATGATCCTTTCTGTACTGGCCATTGCGTGTTCGCTTGGAACGGTGTTCATCACCGGGATCGGGGGCCTCTACAGTTTGGTCGCAATATCTTTTTGTATGTCATTAATGTTTCCCACGATCTATGGAATTGCGTTGGAAGGGCTTTCAGAAGATGAATCAAAAATTGGTGCTGCCGGGTTGGTAATGGCCATCGTTGGTGGTGCGTTGATGCCAACCTTGCAGGGGATAATTTTGGATATTGGTGGTCCGGGATATTCGGATACCACTATCATGGGTGTTTCGGAAGTTAACTTTTCATTTATGCTTCCCTTGTTGTGTTTTGTTTGGATAGCCGTGTATGGGTATCGTGTATTTACAAGTAAGAAAGTATGAAATGGCCATGCAAATGCTTTGCACCCACCGCAAATGATTATTTGGCCATTCCATGTGTTCCTTAAAAAAATAAAATATATACACATGAAACGTTTTTGCCTGGCACTAGATTTAAAAGATGATCCAATGCTCATCGAACACTACATTTCCCATCATAAAAATGTGTGGCCCGAAGTATTGGAAAGTATCCGAATGTCGGGGATCATCAAAATGGAAATTTATCAGGTACATGCCCGGCTTTTTATGGTCATGGAAGTAACTGAAGATTTTAGTTTCGGGAAAAAGGACCAAGCAGACCGATCAAACCCAAAAGTACAGGAGTGGGAGGAATTAATGGATACATACCAGCAACGGTTGCCGTTTGCAAAGTCAGGGGAAAAGTGGGTGTTGATGGAAAAGATATTTGAGCTATGAGCAATTTAAAGTTTGATAACCGGTATCCAGCGATTGATGATTTGCGCAACCGGGCAAAGAAAAAAATCCCACGTTTTGCTTTTGAGTATTTGGACGGTGGTTGCAATGAAGATGTAAACCTTGATCGGAACACACGCGAATTGCGGGAAGTGCAATTGGTCCCATCATATTTGTCGCCTCATAAAAAACCGGAAATGCAAACTGAACTTTTCGGCCATGTTTATGATGCTCCTTTTGGGATTGCGCCCATCGGGCTACAAGGATTGATGTGGCCAAAGGCACCGGAGATTTTGGCGAAAGCCGCAGCGGAACATAACATCCCGTTTATACTCAGTACCGTTACCACGATGAGTATTGAAAAGGCCAGCGAGATTACGGAAGGGAAAGCCTGGTTTCAGTTGTACCATCCTGCCGACAATACACTTCGTGATGATATTATAAAACGTGCAGAAGCGGCACATTGCCCTGTGCTGGTATTGCTTTGTGATGTACCAAGTTTTGGATTTCGGCCCAGAGACATTCGAAATGGATTGGCCATGCCACCAAAAATGTCGTGGTCGAATATCATGCAAATAATGGGAAGGCCGGAATGGGCATTGCGGACATTGATCAATGGCCAACCAAATTTTGAAAACTTAAAACCGTACATGCCAAAAGGGTTGGATTTAAAACAACTTGGCAATTTTATGGACCAAACTTTTTCAGGAAGGCTAAACGAAGAAAAGATTGCACCCATCCGTGATATGTGGAAAGGAAAGATTGTATTGAAGGGAGTGGCCAGTGAAGAAGATGCGGAAAAGGCAATCCAGGTGGGGTTGGATGGAATTATTGTTTCCAACCATGGCGGTCGGCAATTGGATGCGGGGGAATCAACCATCAAACCATTGACTTCCCTTGCTGAAAAATACGGAACGCAGATTAAGGTGATGATGGATAGCGGAATTCGGTCGGGGCCGGATATTGCAAGGTCATTGGCATCGGGGGCAGCGTTTACATTTTTGGGCAGAACGTTTATGTACAGTGTGGCCGCACTTGGGAGCAGGGGAGGACAACATGCAATTGCCTTGTTAAAAACTCAGCTTCAACAAGTTATGGAACAGGTCTGTGCCGCTAAAACAAGTGACCTTCCTGAATTTCTTGCAAAGAAGTAAGAATTTAACGCTTATTTTAGCCTTTTGTCATGCCGAAAGCCTGCTTTGATAAAATTAAATAGAGGAGTTGGCGTTTTGTATATATCTTGGATATAAGAAGGTGGTTTCCGTCCATCTTTCCCCTTACTAATAAGCCTGAATGACCATTACTATCAAAAAATTACTGCTTGCAGATGATGATGTTGACGATTGCCTTTTTTTCAGGGAGGCATTGGATGAACTACAGCTGACCGTTAATTTAATAACCGCCAAAGATGGCGAAGAATTAATGAATTTGTTGAACCGGATATCGTCCAGCCTTCCGGATGTCCTTTTCCTTGATTTAAACATGCCACGCAAGAATGGTTTTGATTGCCTTATGGAGATAAAAGGAAATAAAAAATTCGACTTGCTCCCCGTTGTGATATTTTCGACTTCTTATGATGGGGACGTTGTGAATAAACTGTATGAAGCGGGGGCGCATTATTATATCCGGAAGCCAAGTGAATTTTCCAACATCAAAAAATTTATACTCAAGGCATTAAGCTTACTATCATCCAGCAAAAAGAAGCCATCATTGGATGGGTTTGTTATCAATAGTTGATTATTGGAGAGGATGTGTGGGGATCACCACTGCATTCATCCTTATCGAGAAAACGAAGAAGTGGTTTTTTAAATACCTTTGTAGCAACCGGGCGAAACCATTGGAAATCCGGGAATTAAATTTTTCAGGTTATGAAGAAAATAGTTTCGAAAAGTATTGCCGTGTTCATACTGGCAGTTGGTTTTTCCTTTCTGTTCAGTGGGTGTTATAAAAAGAAAAGCGAACAACTTCAATCAACGGTTGATTCGTTGCAATTTGCGTTGGAATCCAGCCAAAGAATTGTAATGCAGTTGGGGGAAATTGATGCGTTGATGGATTCCATTGATGCTACGCGCAGGGTTTTACGTGCCAATGTTGTTGAAGGTACTTCGTATAAAAATTACATAAACCGATTGCAGGACCTGAATACCTATATCAAGGATACGCAAATTAAAATAGATGAACTGGAGAACACTGCTAAAACAGTAGTAGCGCTTCAATCATCCTTGCGGAAGTTAAAAACGGACCTTGATTTTCGAACCCAGGAAATATCTGCTTTAAAGCTTGAGGTTTCAAAGTCCAGACATGCAAATGACTCCATGGCACTTGCCATTGCCCAACGTGATTCTACGTTGATGGCCAAAGATGAGTTGATAAAAGTAAATGAAGCAATTATTGCTTCAATCGAAATCTCCATGCATGATACAAATGAAGCCAACCAACTGAAGATGGCAGAGCTGTATTACAACCAGGCAAAGGCCCAGGAAGAAGTGGGGGCACGGACAAATTTTGCACCGCGCAAGAAAAGGGAAGCATTGCGGGATGCCCTCGAACTGTATAAAATTGCATTGTCGTTGGGCAAAAAAGAAGCGCAGGAACGAATTGATATCCTTGAAAAAGAATTAGGCTAGCAAAGCAAACCCAAATGCTATTGTGCAGTTTTAAAATAGATAGAGAATGTGGTCCCTACACCCACTTCACTTTCCACCGCCATCCCGGCATTGTGACTATTAAAAATATTTTTGGTAGACGTTAACCCAAGCCCCATTCCATTTTGTTTTGCAGTAAAGAAGGGATCAAAAAGTTTATTCAGATTTTCTTGGGCAATTCCTTTTCCATTGTCAGAGATCAATACGACCAGCGAACCATTTTCATATGAAAGGTCTATCATCAGCTGCCCTTCACCGGGGGCCATTGCCTCAATAGAATTAATGATGATGTTCAAAAAGGCAATTTTGATTTTGTCTTTATCCAACAGGACGCGCGGCAAGCCCACTTCATACTTTTTGCGAAGCCTTATTTGGTTTAAATTGATACGGTCGATGGCAAGGTCAATTGCTGCATCCAAGACATCGGCAACGGAAGTAAGTTCAAGCTCCAACTCCTTTGGTTTGGAAGAGCTCAACATTTCGTCAACCAATTGGGCAATGCGCAAGGCATTTCTTTCAATAATGTCCAGGTACAATTTTGCAGGATCACTATCCGGTGGTATTTCACTTCTGATTTGTTCGAGCGCAAGGTTTAGGTTGGTAAGTGGGTTTCGGACTTCATGTGCAATAGTCCTTGCAATTTTTCCGGTCAGGGAAAGCCGCTCAGCCACCAGCAGGTCTTCTTCTGCTTTCTTTCGGATGGTAAGATCGTGGATCAGGCCCTGGTAACAACAAAAGTCATCGGCCTGGTCGGGTATATAGACGCAATTCATTATACAATTTTTTTTTTCACCGCTTTTGGTTGTACAAACAACTTCAAAATCCTTGACCTGTCCGGTTTGTTGCAAGGTCTCTTGAAAGGTATTGTATTCATTTTTATTTTGAAAAATTGTTTCAATATATACCTTGTCTTGGGGTTGGTATCCAAAAAATTCCAAGAAGGAATTGTTCATTTCAACGATATGGAAATTGGAAGTAGCCAAAAAGATGGGGTCGATCGAGCGTTCAAATAGTGAACTGTATTTTTTTTCCTTTTCGTCAAGCGCTTTGATTATTTGGCCTTTGCTGAGTGAATAGCGAATACTCCGTTCCAGTATGGATGAATTGAGTTCCGCTTTTACGAGATAATCGGAAGCACCATATTTACTGGCATCCCGGTCTACCATCACGTCTCCTTTTCCGGTAAGGATTATGGAAGGTGTAAGTATTTTTTTATGGTAAAGGTATTTTATCAGGTCCAATCCACTTTCGCTGCCAAGCCTGTAATCAATCAGGAAGATATCAAAATGACCTTCCGCCAGCAGCATACGTGCTTTTACCGGTGCTGATTCCCAGGTTACATTGAATTTGAAGTTTTCAATTTCCTCCAAATATTCACGGGTAAGGAATGCGTCATCCTCATCGTCTTCAATTAATAATAAATCGATTATTTGCTTCATGAACAAAAGGGTTAACAATTAAATTCTTCCTGGATTATAGTGTTCATTTGTATTCTGTGGCAGGGTGATGATAAATTCTGAACCAACCCCTTCCGTGCTTTTTGCTGTGATGTTGCCCTTGTGGTTCGCAACAATTTTCTTGCAGATAGCCAGCCCAATGCCGGTACCTTCATATACGATACGGCCATGCAGCCGTTGAAAGATATTGAATATTTTGTTTGCATATTTTTCATCAAAACCAATTCCATTGTCTTTAACATGAATGCGTATATATTGTGTGGTTGCCGGCAAATCTATGGGTGTGTTTTCTTCCAACATATCGGCCCCGATAATTTTTCCACTGATTTCAATGTGCGGTGCTTCATTCTCTTTATGGAACTTGACAGCATTGCTGATCAGGTTTTGGAAAAGCCTTTTAATTTGTACACGGTCACCATGGAAATGTGGGATTTTTTTAACATGAATCGTACTGCCTGTAGAGCTTAGCTGGATATCAAGGTCTTCCTTTACTTCTTTTATAATGGCATGCGGATCGAGCGGTTCCAATATTTTTTCCACACGCGAAACCCGTGAAAAGGAAAGCAAGTCTTCAATCAATAATTGCATCCGTGAAGAAGAGGATTGCATACGCCTGATATAGTCTGCACCTTGTTCGCCCAATAATGGACTGAACTTGGTCATCAACCGGTCACCGAATGCCCGTATTTTTCGCAATGGTTCCTGTAGATCGTGCGATGCTGCATAGGCAAATTGTTCGAGGTCTTCATTGGAGCGTACTAACTCATCGTTGTATTGCTTTAGCTGTTTCTCGTTGAGTGTGCTATCGGTTACATCGATTACCACGCCCAGTACAATACTTTCGCGATCGCCATTTTTTTTCTGTGGTTTGTTGGTGATGGTGAGATAGGTTATTTTCCCATCTCTTTTCAATAGCCGGTAATCAATCGTTATACCTTTTTTAACAGCGCGTATATCCTGAATGAACATTTCAATAAGGGGCTTGTCTTCCGGTAAAATATTTTCAAGAAAGGTGTCGAGCGTGATGATGTCTTCCTCCTGTTTGCCATAGATGTTGTAAAGTCCATCGGACCATACAACTACATCGTCTTTTTCTGTCCATTTCCAACTTCCCATTTCCGCGATGTTTTCGGCTTCGTTTAAAATAACCTTGCGTTCTGCCATCAGGTTCATCTGAACCTTTTGATCTTCCAACGTTTGAAAGAGCAATTGCTGTGTGGACCTACTGCGGTCGAGGGCCTGGAGGATACGTGTAAACATTACCACCAATCCCATTAACGCAAGCATGGCATAAGTCAATAAAGCAATGGGGGTTATTTTTTTGTAGCGCGACTCGTTGCCAATCCTATTGAGGTACACCAATTGCTCAGTATCCACCATTTGTGTAACATGTCTTCGAATGGCATCCATATTGTCTTTGCTGCGTGCCAAAATCCTGCTTTCATAGCGGTCCATATATAAGTGTGTTGAATTGGTATTGGCAACAATGTTGGAAATAATGATAAACTGGTTGTCGGTCAATGCCTTTAATGTATCCAGGTTTTTCCTTTGCGTTTCATCTTCAATCAAGCTGTCAAGTTTTTTAAACTGGATGGGCAATAATTTGATTGCCGAAAAATAAGGATATAGGTACGTGGTGTCGTTGGTAAGTTGAAAACCGCGCTGCCCAATTTCCGCATCTTTGATGATCGAGAATGCCAGTTGGATTTCTTTAATCAAATCGTTGGAATGGCGCACCAGGCGCACCTCCGTAGTATAGTTTTCGAGATTTTTATAGGTAATCAAGCTGATGAACAGCATAGTCACAACAATGGCAAGAAATATCAGCTTTAGATAGAATTTCTTCATAGATGTGGAAAAGTTGCTACAGAAGTGTGGATTTTTTTCACTGTAAAATAGTAATATAGAAATTAAATACCCCTTATTTAAAGGTAAATAATAGCTTCCGCCAGTACATCTTGTATAGTGTGCAATAATCAATCAATATTTTCACAAACACGGGTTGTGTCGGAAAGGTATTTTCTGAAAATCAATTCACGCTTTTGTCCAGGAAATCCAATACATATTTTACCGTTGGTGTGAACCACGGATTGAAAAGCCAAAAAGCGTGTGGGGCACGATCCATAAAATGGGTTTCGGTGTGCGTTCCATATCGTTTCATTTTTTCAATATACGCTTGACGGCCTGCCAGAAACCTTGGATGGATGCTCGCTAAAAACAAGGTTGGTGGTGTTAATTGATCTACATGGTTCAATGCAGACGCTTCCTCCCAAATTTCAGGCACTTCAGTTGAAGACCCACCCAACCATTGGCCCGCCACTTCACCCTCGGCTGAATCGGGATGGATAAATGCCAGCACGCCATCAATATCCACGATTGCTGCAACACGGCCTTTTGTTTCTTTGTGGTAAAAGTTAGCAGGTTGATTATAAGTGGTTCCAATAAGTGCAGCCAACTGTCCACCCGCAGAACATCCGATTATTATTATTTTTCCGGTGTTGATATTGTATTCTTTTGCGTGGTCACTCATCCAGCTAATGGCATCATAAAGATCAAACACGGCTGCGGGGTAAGGGGCCTCCAACGACATGCGGTATTCGGGGGCGATCACAAAATATCCCGATGCCGCTAATTTTTCTGCCATCGGTGTCATCAATGATTTATCACCGGATCGCCAGCCGCCACCATGGATAATCAAAATCCCGGGAATATCTTTTTTTCTTTTCGTTGGATAGAAGATGTTGGCGGTAAGTTTTCTGTCACCGATGGTTTTGTAAATAATTTCCTGTTCGGTTTTTGTTTTTTTTGAAGGATTGGAACTGGCCGCAGTAATGTTGATGTCTTTATCAGTATTGTTTTGCTGTGCTTTTTTCAACGCACGCTCCAGTGTGTAGCTGGTGTCACGTTGTTGCACAATTTGTTGCGCAGTTTGTTGCGCACAAAGGGTGTTGCCAATGCCTATGATCAATGCTGTGATGCACAAAATAATTTTCATGTCATTTATTTGCTTGCGAAGATCGTAAATTAATTGCACCGCTTATAAAATCCACTTCATCGCTACTATCAATCCGTGTATATTTGAAGCCAGTGAAATCATTACAAACCACAATGAGCATGTCCAATATTCTACCGTACACACAATTAATTGTTCTGGCACTTTTAATTTCCTGCAAGCAACAAGCTACAGAAAAAGCTGCGGATCGTCCCGCACCCATGTATATACAAATGGCGGATTCCGAGTTGGAGCGAAACCCTGATCCACGGTTGATTGATTTTCGCGATAAACCGAAATGGGAATATACAAACGGATTGATGTGCTCTGCCTTTCTTAAAGTGTGGCGTGAAACAAACGATCAAAAATATTTTACGTACGTGAAGGCCTATGCCGATTCGATGATTACGGAAAGTGCCGATATCCTCACGTACAAAAAATCGGATTATAATATCGACAGGGTAAACCCTGGAAAGTTCCTCATCGAATTATATAAGGAAACCAATGAGGAAAAATATAGAATGGCAATCGACACGTTACGCGATCAGATGCGCTACCACCCGCGGACTTCTGAAGGTGGGTTTTGGCATAAGAAAATCTATCCTTACCAAATGTGGTTGGATGGACTGTACATGGGCTCCCCGTTTTTGGCGCAGTATGCACGGGAGTTCAATGAACCCGGACTTTTTGATGATGTGTACAATCAGGTTTATCTCATCGACAAATATACATGGGTTGAGGAGAAAGGTCTGTACTATCACGGTTGGGATGAGTCACGTGAACAACAATGGGCAAACAAAGAAACCGGTAGGTCGCCCCATAGTTGGGGAAGGGCGATGGGTTGGTTTGCGATGGCACTTGTTGATATGCTGGACTATTTCCCTGAAGACCATCCAAAGCGTGAAGCGATATTGTCTATCCATAAAAAAATGGCGAATGCGATTCTTGAAAACCAACATGCATCCGGACTTTGGTGGCAGGTGCTGGACAAACCGGATGAAAAAGACAATTATCTGGAAGGATCCGTTTCCAGTATGTTCACGTATTTTCTTTTGAAATCTGTAAACAAAGGATACTTAACTGGTGAATTTCTTTCTGCCGGAAAAAAAGGATATGAAGGGATTTTAAATTCACTACTAAAACAAAATGAAGATGGGACCGTCAGCCTCACGCAGGTTTGTGGTGTAGCCGGCCTGGGTGGGGATCCTTATCGTGATGGATCTTTTGAATATTATGTGCATGAGATTATCCGTGACAATGATCCAAAAGGAGTGGGGCCGTTTATCATGGCAGGTATCGAGTATAAACATATTGAAGCTGAATAGACAAGCAGATGGTTCGATCACTGAAGTACACTTTATTGTTTTTACTGGGAAGTGTATACATGGATGCGTTGTGCCAGCAACGCTCTTCGGATTTTGTTTCCAAAGTTTGGTCGCCCGACAATGGGGATGGCACGTATAAAAACCCGATCATTGATGCGGATTATTCTGATCCGGATATCTGCAAGGCCGGGGATGATTTTTATATGACCTCATCGTCTTTTAATTCAGTTCCTGCACTTCCTGTTTTGCACTCGAAAGATTTAGTGAACTGGGAAATCATCAACTACGCAATTCCTGAATTTCCTGATAATTATTATGATACACCACAACATGGCAATGGCGTTTGGGCTCCGTGTATTCGTTATCATGCAGGTATTTTTTATATCTACTGGGGCGACCCCGATCGTGGTATCTATAGGGTACAGACCAAGGATCCACGAAGCGACTGGTCGGCCCCCGTACTGGTAAAAAAGGCAGCCGGCAATATTGATCCGAGCCCGCTGTGGGATGATGATGGCCGTGTGTATTTGGTACATGCGTTTGCGCACAGCAGGGCAGGCGTAAACAGTATTTTACAAGTAGTGGAACTTTCAAAAGACGGATCGCAAACAATTGATAAAGGGAGGATTGTTTTTGATGGACACAAAGACCATCCCACCATTGAAGGGCCTAAGTTTTACAAACGAAATGGATACTACTACATTTTTGCACCAGCCGGAGGTGTGCCAACGGGGTGGCAATTGGTTTTACGTTCCAAAAATATTTATGGGCCTTATGAAGAAAAAATTGTATTGGCACAAGGCAACACACCCATTAACGGTCCACATCAAGGTGGCTGGGTTGAGCTGGACAATGGTGAAAACTGGTTTGTACATTTCCAGGATAAAGAAGCGTATGGACGTGTGGTACATTTGCAACCCGTCACGTGGATTGATGATTGGCCCATCATGGGGAATGATAAAGACGGTGATGGAACAGGTGAGCCCTATTTAGTACATAAGAAACCGAACCTTCCAAAACAAAAACCACATACCCCTGTTGACACCGATGAATTTACCAGTGAAATACCTGGACTCCAATGGCAATGGAATGCAACACCAAAGACAGGGTTCTATAGTTTGAAATCGAACCCGGGCCAAATTAGATTAAATACCCAACCCGTTCCGGAGAGGGTACTAAATCTGTGGATGTCGCCCAATCTTATGCTTCAAAAATTTCCTGCGGAAGTTTTTTCAAATACCATTAAAATGGATGCCAGTCATTTGAACGATGGGGAAGAATCCGGTTTGATTGTATTTGGGTTGGATTATGCGAGCGTGGTTGTAAAAAAAACGGGAGGCAATTATCTGATAGAACAACGGGTTTGTATGAAGGCCGATCAAAACAGGCCTGAAAAAGTGAATGCAAAAGTGGAGACAAAAAATTCAAATGTCTGGCTGAAATTACAAGTTGCGAAAGGTGGTAACGTTAGTTTCTCCTATAGTTCAGACGGAAAAGATTTCATTCGCATTGGGGAAAAATTTACTGCAAGAGAAGGAAAATGGGTGGGGGCGAAGACGGGCATCTATGCTGTGCGTCCAGGGGTTACCGGATTGGGTGGGTACAGTTTGATTGACTGGTTCAGGGTGGACTAAATCTGTTCATGGGATTTCTTGTTTTTTATTGGTTGATGTTCATCACATTACGGCAGCGTCCACTCCGGAAGGTGCTCTTTACGGATTTGTTTTTAAGGATTGTAAAATCTCAGGTTCAACCGAAAGGGGACGTGTATACCTGGGCCGGCCCTGGCGACCGTACGCTAAAACAGTTTTTATTGATTGTGAACTCAGTGAGGTGATAAACCAGAAGGGTGGGACCATTGGCGTGATGAAGAAAAAAAGAAGACGGCTTTTTATGCAGATGGAAATACGGGGGCCGGGGTGCGACAACAGCACGACAACAGCACAAAGAGTAGCATGGTCACATCAACTTAAAAAGGAAGACTTGGGAAATTATACGTTGGAAAGGTTTTTGGGGATTGGAACCCGTAAATTCCTGAATCCCTCAAGATATTAATCGCTTATTTTTAGATTTTCGAACTGAAATTTACCGGATATGTTTAACTAGGGGACTGGATTGGGTAATATAATAGAAAGTGTATGAAAAAGGTAATAACATACCGCGGGAAAATCAGGGCGTTGCTGGCGTTGCTGATCTTTTTTATCATGGTATTTGGTATCAACAGGATTAATAGCCGGAATTTCTCCGTTGTTCAAAAATCGTTTGAATCAATTTATAAGGATAGGGTAGTAGTGAATGATTACATTTTCCGGCTGGGCCTTATCATCGAGAATAAAAAATCAATCATCAATGGCAAGCAAAACACCACTGCTTACGCACTCCATTCAGACGATTCAGTTGATTTTCTTTTGACACAATATGCGGTCACAAAACTTACCGATAATGAGGCCCTCTACTTTGATTCCTTAAAAATTGATATTCAAAAATTTCGGTTGTTGGAGGTCTCTTTAAGCAATGGCAATGCCGGGCAAGAAGATGAATTGGTTTTATACCTGAACAGGCATGCCGAGAAAATCCTGACAGACCTCACAATGCTTTCACAAATCCAGGTTACTGAGTCCAAGATTCTATTTGAAAAGTCGAATGAACGGATTTATAACAGTTACCTGAATGCACAATTGGAATTGGTTTTTCTGATCGTTATTTGCGCCATCATTCTTACGCTTCTGGTTGTTAATCCCTTTCAGTATACATTGAAATCACGTTTGTCTGAGTTGAATTGACTTTGCTGCATGAAAGCAGTTGTATGCATGCACGGTCTACAAATTATTTAAGACCTGATGAAAGTAAAACCAATTTGCAATCACAGTGTACTTCGGATAAGACAGTGCGAATCAGTTGCGCGGCTACAGCGAAACCTCAATTGGTTGTCAAGTAATAAACAAGGCCGAAAACCGCACTGATGGCAATCCATGCAATTATGTTTACTTTAAATCTATACATGGCAAAAAGCGAAATAATTGTCCAGCCAAGTGTACTATAATCAAGTCGTGTGAATGAAATGTTAGTCGGAAAAACCACTGCCCTTCCAAGATAAATGGTCAGGTTTAGGATTACCCCCACCACTGCTGCTGTGACCAGTGCAAGGATTTCTTTTACTTTTTCATTCTGTTGTGTCCGCTCAATTATTGGTGCCCCCACAAAAATGAAAAGAAGGCTGGGAAGAAAAGTATAAAAGGTTGTCGTTATCAGTCCAAGTGTTCCCATGGCAATTGAGTTTCCAAAATGATTGTGCCCCGCCATAAACCCCACAAATACCAGCACCATAATCAAAGGGCCGGGGTTTGTTTCGCCTAAAGCCAGCCCGTCTATCATTTGCAGGCTGGACAACCAATTGAATTTCTCAACACTCACCTGGGCAACATAAGGCAACACCGCATACGCGCCTCCAAATGTTACGAATGCAGCTTGTGTAAAGAAAAAAGATAATTTTTTCCAAAACGCAAAATCACTTGTCAGGAAATAAAATGCAACCAAGGGAGTAGTCCAAAGCATTGCACCAAGGCCTGCTTGTTTCAAGAACCGTAAGGGCATAAATCCTGTATTCGGGACGATCGTGTTTTTATTGATGTAATAATCCGCTTCGTCTTTATCGTTCCGGGCAATTTTATTGTTGCCTGTATCCAGGAATGAGGGCAGGAATTTCCGGGTCAATGTTGCTATTAGTATTGCCCCGAGAATGATTAGCGGGAACGGGATATTGAAAAAGAAAATACAGACAAAAGCCGCAAGTGCAACAAAATAGTGGAACGGGCTTAACAATGATTTTTTTCCAATTTTGATTAGCGCAAGGATTACAATTGCGATAACGGCAGGCTTTAATCCATTGAACATGGCATAAATCCAGGGCGTATTCCCGAACGTCACATAGATTATGCTGAAGCCGAGAAGTATGAACATGGCAGGAAGCACAAACAAGATGCCTGCTGCCAGTCCGCCCCGGGTTCCGTGGAGCATCCAGCCAATGTATGTTGCCAACTGTTGCGCTTCAGGGCCGGGCAAAACCATACAATAGTTCAGGGCGTGCATAAATTTACTTTCGCTAATCCACTTTTTCCTGTCAACAAGATATTCGTGCATGATGGCGATTTGTCCGGCAGGCCCGCCAAAACTGATGAAGCCAAGTTTTATCCAAAATTTTAATGCTTCACTGAATGTTGGTTTATCTGTCATATTCTTTTTTGTGAAACTTATATCCTAACCCAAGCGACCAAATCCATTCATCAACACTATCTCTATGATAAAAGGGGGCAATCTCCACAAAATTTTTATAGTCTTAAAGGTCATTATACAATATTGTTGCTTTGAAGCAAAGGTGTGTTTGCGGTCAAAGTCAAAATAGCATGCTATTTACCTTTTGTACCTGGTTTACTTTTTCAGTAAATATTTTCGGTAATAAGAAGGATTATGGCCTGTAACCTGCTTAAAAATCCGTGTAAAATGACTTTGGTCTGAAAAGCCTGTCAGGTATGCAATTTCAGTAAGTGTATAATCAGAAATCCCTAACAGGGAAATGGATTTTTCTATTCTTGCTTTCCTGATGTATTTGGCAAAGTTCATGTTGTCAAAGTATTTTGAAAATTCCCTTGACAAATATGATGCGTTCAAATCAAGTTCGTTGGAAATCCGTTTCAGGTCTATGTTATTATATTGCGCGTCTAATTGGTCTTGAATAAGTTCTTTCAGTTCTTTCACCCATTTTGGGGATTTTTTTCTGTCCTTCGATCCCAGTAACTTAAGATATACTTCGTGCAGCAATTTTTCAAAAGGACTGTTATCGAGATGTTTTGAGTTTGACAAATGCTTTGCCCAACTGTAAAGTGCATCATACAGTAAAAAACCCACTTCCAACAATTTATAGTCGTCCTTAAAATTGTATGCCAACCCTGCCGAAATTGCCCATAGCCCCGCCACTTCGGGGGCTAAATTGTGCCTGTCGGTATCGGCCCCCCGAATAATAATTGCCATTTTGGTTAAGGCAGGATCTGCCAGGGAGTGTTTCTGTAAGAAGTAATCGAAAGTGGATTTTTCTTCGTAGTGTGTGTATTCTACATTAGGGATGTCAAAAGGAATTGCGTTTAATTCTTTACTCCTGGGCAACACGTTATCGTAAGGAACAAAAATAAATTCAGCTTCTTTGTCAATGAAATTCTTGATCAGCCACGGGCAAGCTATCCTGTCAATTTTAGGTCTTTCACGAGTTATCCATTTCATTGTTGCAACCTTGTCTTTTTTTTCCATGATCAAAATACGTAAAAATTTGTTTGGGTTTGTCGGTTTTTCCGCCTCCTGCGCTTATGGGATTTAGCTTTTGTCATAGCTTTGGTTTTGCGGTGGGTTTGTGTGGCTATGGCATGTGCCAAACCGGATTATGATGAACGTACCCCAATCGTTGTTCCATCATGTCATTTGATGATAACTCAATTGGATGATTGTCCTGTTGCCAATTGAAATATTTGTTATTGCGGTAAAGACTAGTCCTCCAATGGATTTTTTGGTTTTATCCTGAAATTAAAAAACCCCGTTTAGATATGTAATCGGGTTAACAGGACAAGAAGCACAATCCTTTATTGGCTGCACAAAATATACCTTCTCAACGGCCGGGTGCCCCGGTAATTTTAGTTTCGGCACACTGCTTTCTTCTGTAAACTTTATTGAACCTGCCACACGTTTTGCATTCTTTATGTTTTCAATCCCTGAAACACTAAGGGAAAAATAATAGTATAAATAATCATCTTTCGAAGCTGTAGGTGGTGCTGTTCGCTTAACCAATACATCAAGGTTCTTTAGGTAATACTTATTATCTATTTTCCCATAAGAAGCAGCTACATGAAGTTTGCCAAAAATTTTCCCGGACGAATCAAAAGTATTTACTTTAATAACGGCATGGCTTACTGCAAAATCTTTTGCGTTCACCAGAAAAAACCCAAGGACAGTAGATGTTGACGTATTGTTAAGTAAACCATGGGTGACTATACTGTCAACAGCTTCATCCGTGAGGTTTCTGCCAGTGAGTTTTGCCAACTCTTTAATCTTATCTTCATACATTTTGGTTGTTGGGTTTTCTTGCCTTTTTCCTGTTGGTGCTTCCTGCCCCTGTTGTGTTTTAGGGTATACGGCCACTAAGTAATGGTCGATGTCGGCAATTGGTACTATGGAAATAATCCTTTGTTCGGTGGAGTTGTAAAAACCTTCTGAGAAAATAGCGGGAAGCGCATGGAATTTTTTTAGTAAGCCAATGTTAACCGGATCGAAAGAGTACCATGAGTTATTCGAAATATGGTTTTGTTGATCGGAAAGTGCAGATAGCGCTGTGGCCAGTGTATCGTAGAACAAAAAATCATCGCTCACCTTTCGGGAGACAGGAAAAAATTGAGGAAAGTTACCAATTGTATCAAGTCCTTGATTTACAAACACCCCGGAATCGCGTGCAACTGCCAAAACCAAACTATCGTTATCGTAAAAAATCAATTGTTCAGTTATATACTTTGCCTGGTAAAGTTTTGTCCGATAATTTTTATAACCGTTTTTTTCAGCCTTTTTAAATATTTTTTGTGGGGTCAATTCAGATACTACCACCTCGGGCAACAACTTCGTTTCCGGGTACAACAATATTGTATTGTTTGAGATGACGGACCTTATTGTCATGCTGGCAAGTTTATAACCAACGCAGCTAATCGTTACTGTCTCATCTATCGTCAATGCATTGTAGGTAATCACAAACTTTCCTGACTGGTTTGATACAACAACCTTATCCCGTACTTGAATATGCGCAAAAGCAACAGGGTTCTTGTTATCAGCATCCAGCAATTGTCCTGAGATACTCTTTACATCCTGACCGTAAAGTGCCCGTGTAAGTAGTACGATAATAATGGCAAGCGTAATGCGTATCATAAGAATACACGAAGTTAACAACTACTAATTTTACTGATTGACCAAGATAATGAAAAAGACAACTACGACTATCATAGGTATATCGAAAAGCTAAACTGTGTCCCGGTGTGGGCAACCAGGCACACTGAACAATAAGATGAACAAACGTTACCCATCACAATGTGTTAGAAAACCCCAGTTTTTTACTGTGAAACATTCCGTGCGGATGTTGGATCATCCATAAAAATGACATCAGCATTTTTTGATAGTGCAATAGCTATCCCGACTTTCTGACGCATTCCTTTTGAGCATGTTGATAGATACTTTAAGTGCACTTCTTTTTGCAAGCCAGCCATTTAGCGATACATCGTTCAATGCTTTTGTACCGTTGTAGGATTTTGTTAGGTTGATTGCTTTCAGCATAGTTTTATTATTTATTTAAATGTTGATATTTTTTATAGCGGCCAGTGGTCAGTGAATTTTCCTGCATTCAGGAAATGGTTGATCTCAGCATCATTGCACAAACACTCCTCAAGCGCTAGCTGGATATTGGTTTTATCCATATGTTGCCCGATGACGACAAGCTCGTTGAGCCGATCGCCCCAGGTCTTGTTCCATTTTTTTTGGATGAATTCCTGGTTCTCCATGTAGACAGGGTTCCCGGCACGTTCACGAACCGGTACTGAAGCCCACCATTTTCCATATACTTCGGCCTTTGATGAACCGCCTGCCTGGCTCCAGAGTAACGCTTGTTCCGGGCGTGACACCATCCAGAATATTCCCTTGCTGCGTACTACATTCGTAGGCCAATGATGTTGGATATATTTCCAAAGCCTTTCAGGGTGGAACGGACGCGGATCACGAAGTACAAATGAGCTGATTCCATACTCTTCCGTTTCCGGTGTATGGATATTGTTAAGTTCTTTTATCCAACCTGCTGACTGCTCTGCTCTTTCATAGTTAAATAGTTTTGTATTCAGGATGTCCTTTGCATTTATTATACTGAATGATGTTTTGATTATCCGTGCATCGGGATTCAATTTTAGAATCATTCCTTCAAGGAGCTTCAGGTTTTCAGTGGTGATGAGATCGGTTTTATTGAGGACGATCACATTGGCAAACTCAATCTGATCGGTTAACAAATTGACAATGCTCCGCTGGTCTTCAATATCATTGTTCAGTTTCCTGGTCAATACTGTATCGGCACTGCCAAAGTCTTTAAAGAAATTGAAAGCATCCACAACGGTGACCATTGTATCCAATCTGGTAATGTCGGAAAGGTTAAGAAGCTGTTCGCCTGTATCAAAAGTGAAAGTCTGTGCTACTGGTATGGGCTCGGAAATGCCCGTGCTTTCAATGAGCAAGTAATCAAACTTGCCTTGTTTGGCGAGTATGCCTACCTCTTTAATAAGATCATCACGCAGTGTGCAACAAATACAACCGTTGCTCATCTCTACCAGTTTCTCTTCGGTACGCGAAAGCTTTACTTCGTTTTTTACAAGTTGCGAATCGATGTTCACTTCGCTCATATCGTTTACGATCACTGCTACCTTTAGCCCTTCACGATTATTGAGTACGTGGTTGAGTAAAGTAGTTTTACCTGCGCCAAGAAAACCGCTTAGTACGGTTACGGGTAGTTTATCCTTCTTGCTAAAAATGTTCTTCATGGGTGTTTTTATTTATTCTTGATTTAGTTAGTAACAAGCGAAGCATTTTGTAAGATGAAATTCATGTGTTCAATGTCTTTGGCATTTAACCGGAGAATTCCTTTTACAGTAATGATCTGGTCGGCTTTAAACTTTGGATGTTTTGAGGGGAACACAATTTCGGCAACCGATTCGGGGCCGGCACCTCCACAGAAGAAACACTGGGCATACGGATACTTGGAAAGAACGATTACATTTTCATTCTCCAAATCCAATGGCATGTAGTGTCCGCGTAGAGTTATTTCTTTTCCTTCATATGCTTTTATCTTACTGTCAAATTGAGGAACCAGAAAATACTCATCATATTCTTTCAGGAATTTGGCTTCAAACTTTACCGTGGCAAATACCGCCCATCCTGAAGGGGACTGTGCGGAAGCTGCACTGCTATAGAGAAAAATGGAAAATAGAATATACCGAACCATTGATGTTGGATAAGTAATTAAATAACCTGGATCGAACAACTGATGGCCAGTTTTCGGACAAGCATAAAAATTAAATAATAGAGGAAGTGCACAGTGTTTTCGAACTACCTGTGGCCGAATAGCACTCAGTAAAGAGCAGCGGTGAACTTAACTACGTGGGGGAGCCCTTCCGGAAAATTGAAAACTTTCCTGCTGATGGATAAAATCAAATACATCACAAGTGGATTGGACAAAGAAAGTTTTTGGTAATACCAATACGAAATTTTCTGAAATCTGCACACTGTGGAACTGGACATCACAGAGAGAACAGGTATTCACTTCTTCCAGGTGCATGTCATGCTCACATCCACCCGGGCGGTCCTGATGGTACAAGGCAATGTGGCATGGATCTACTTCATTCTGTTCGGAATGAAGATCAGCTACTTCGTGTTCATGAAAAAATGTATGGAGTGATCCAATGTTGGATGTCCCTACGACATACAGAAAAAGCAACAGAACATTACCCCAGCAAGCGGTATGCTGAAGGAAATTCCGCACTATTTTTCTTTTTGATGCCATTCGAAATGTGAAGAGTAATGTTAGCAATAATAAATCTCAAATGCAATAATGTTGCATTAGTGGTTTTGACTTTGGGATGGACATGTCCGGATGTGAAATGCGCCTTTCAAGATTATCGGTTAGGCCAACATAAATGTAATTTCTGCTGATGCTGCGAATAGCGTATACGTAATACATCATTTTAATCCAATTTAGCTAAACAAAAAAGGCTTCCAATTTTACTTGAAAGCCTTGTCGTACCTGAGGCCGGAATCGAATCTACCTGTCGGTAGACAGGCCGGCATACCTTACGGTACACGATTTTTAAAAAAAGCCTCCAGTTTTGCTGAAGGCTTTTGTACCTGAGGCCGGAATCGAACCGGCACACCTTACGGTACACGATTTTGAGTCGTGCGCGTCTACCAGTTCCGCCACT